>NZ_SBII01000022.1 GCF_004028155.1 Flavobacterium cerinum
CTCAAAGCGGGTGCAAAAGTACAACTTCTTTTTAATCCCGCAAGCCTTTTTGAAAATAAATCTCTTTATTTTTTTTGAAGCTTTTCAGTAAATCTAAGAACTCTCACAATCCCTTTTCACCTTTCGGCCAGGGAGGGCAAAGGTAAAACCTTTATCCGTTCTGTGCAAATCTTTTTTTACTTATTTTAAAGGCCTTTCAGCGCTTTTAAATTGCTTCACTTGCTTCAATATATATAAGAACTTCGCCTCTAATGCGGGTGCAAAAGTAACAACTCTTTCCACTTCTACAAGCTTTTAAATACCTTTTTTTAATACTTCGTTAACTTTAATTTCTAACTCGCTGAATTCCTGTTTTTTGTGAGTGAAAGTTTTTTGCCTTTTGACGGGTAGCTTTGCGAAGGAAGTGCGGGTTTAAGGCTGGTTTGTGGGGATTATCCGTTTTGTACGGGTTTTGTTTTTGCGGGACATCCCCTGGATAGGGCTGAATTTTGCTGGTTTGTCGCTTTTGCTTCGTTTTTACTCTTATATATAAGGAGAGTCTTTCGCGTTGTTTACCAATTTGGACTGGTTTTTACTCACAGCCCCGATGAAAGCGGCATACCCTGCTCCTTTCGACAGGGAGAAAGCAAACAGCGGGAAAGAACTTTACCAATAAAACCCGGAGATCACTGCTCATATATATTAAGGAGCAAAACACTCAACTCTAAAATCATTTTTAAACATTAATCAAAATACTCTACACCTTATATAGTATGTATATATAATTCAATCAAACATAATTTACTCCCTTACTATTAAGAACACATAACCGAAACATTAAAAAACACAGATGTGATTCTACTTTTTTAGGTTTACAGAAGCAAATGTGAAAAAGAAAATATTCAGCAGAGAAAATCAATTCATGACAAAAAACCATATCTCCTAAATTGAAAAGACAAAACCTAAAGCAACGCAGAATAGTATTTTGATTTTAAAGCGCAAATAGAAATCATAAGTCACTCATAGCGAGCTTAAAATAGCAGCAAATAAAAATGGGAGACTCTCTTAAGAAAGTCTCCCATTCAGTACCTGGAGTGGGAATCGAACCCACACACCTAAATACACGAGTTTGAGTCGTGCGCGTCTACCAATTCCGCCATCCAGGCAATTGATCTCTCAATTGTGGGTGCAAATGTAAAAAATAATATTTAATTTAAACGAAAATAGATTAGAATTTCCTTCCAGAGTTCAATAAAATTCCTAAATTTGCACTTTCTTTTATAGAGCATAAGACTAACTAACTACAAAACAACAATTTAAAATGACATACCAAGAGCCTGAAGCAAAAATATTTGCATGTTCTCAAAGTGTGTACCTGGCCGAGAAAATAGCTAAGAGCTATGGTGCGGAATTAGGTAAAGTTACGTTATCTACATACAGTGACGGTGAATTCCAGCCTTCATTTGAAGAGTCTATCAGGGGTTTAAGGGTTTTCTTAGTTTGTTCGACTTTTCCTAGTTCAGACAATTTAATGGAGCTTTTACTAATGATCGATGCTGCAAAAAGAGCGTCTGCAAGGCACATCACTGCTGTAATACCTTACTTTGGATGGGCGAGACAAGACAGAAAAGATAAGCCAAGAGTGCCGATAGGAGCAAAACTTGTGGCAAAACTGCTGGAATCGGCAGGAGCAACAAGAATCATGACTATGGATCTTCATGCTGATCAAATACAAGGGTTCTTTGAAAAACCGGTAGACCATTTATTTGCCTCTACTATTTTCTTACCTTATGTAAAGAGTCTTAACCTTGAAAACTTAACAATTGCATCACCGGATATGGGCGGTTCTAAAAGAGCTTATGCTTATTCTAAATTTTTAGGGTCTGATGTAGTAATTTGCTACAAACAAAGAAAAGAGGCTAACGTTATTGAGACTATGGAACTGATAGGCGAAGTAACAGGCAAGAATATTATACTTGTTGACGATATGATCGATACAGGGGGAACGCTTGCAAAAGCTGCTGACCTGATGATCGAAAGAGGTGCATTAAGCGTTAGGGCTATTTGTACTCATGCAATACTATCTGGTGGAGCTTATGAGAAAATAGAAAACTCTAAACTAACTGAACTTATCGTTACAGACAGTATTCCGCTTAAAAAGCAAACAAGCAAAATCAAGGTAGTATCATGCGCCGATCTTTTTGCCGATGTAATGCACATGGTGCAGAACAACACTTCCATTAGTGGGAAGTTTATTATGTAATTTATTATTTATTAACTATATTTTATTTCAATGAAATCAATTACGATTAAAGGATCTGAAAGAGAAAGCGTGGGTAAGGCGGCAACGCGTACAGCACGTAATGCTGGAATGGTTCCTTGCGTGTTATACGGAGGAGATCAGCCAGTACATTTTGCTGCAGAAGAAAAAGCATTCAAAGACTTAGTTTACACTCCAAACGTACACACAGTGGTAATTGAGCTTTCTGGTAAATCTTACAACGCTATCCTTCAGGACATACAGTTTCACCCTGTATCTGACAAAATTTTACACATTGACTTTTACCAACTTCATGCTGATAAAGAAATCACTATGGAAGTACCGGTTAAAATCACTGGAACTTCTCCAGGTGTATTAGGTGGTGGTGTTTTACGTCTTAACCAACGTAAGCTTAAAGTTAGAGCGTTACCAGCTAACCTTCCTGACTTTGTAGAGGCTAACATCTCTGAACTTCAAATGGGTAACAAACTTTATGTTACTAAATTAGAAGTTAATAACTTTAAACTTCTTAACCCTGATAATACAGTGGTTGCTCAAGTGAGAATTTCACGTGCTGCAATGAAAGCTGCTCAGGAAGCTGCAAAAGCTGCAAAAGCTCCAGCAAAAGGAAAGAAAAAATAATTATTTATTTTTCGATATATCAAAGCGTCCTCAAAAGGGACGCTTTTTTTATGCTCCTATTCCTCTTTAAAATCTAAATTTGAGAGACAGCATTACATATCTTGGTAATAGCCTGTATGAGTTAGTCGAATATCCAATGTCCGAAATACTATAAGTAGTAAACGTTTCGGTATTAAAGAGGTTTCGGGCATTTAGAGTTACAATATACTTTTTATCTTTAAACGAATAAGAGCTTTCAAAATCAGAGAAAAAGTAATCGTTGAATTTATCTAGTCCGCCAAAGTTATAATGTTCTGTAGAAAGTTTCATGGTAAAGTTATCTCCTGTTTTATACATTAAGTCCAGGAAGCTTATCTTGGTACTATTCCTAAATGTGTTTTCAGACTTTGTTTGCGAATAGTTCCATTCTGTACCAATACTAAAGTCGAATGCTTTTTTAAAATCACTATTCCAACCAAGCGTATAGTTTTGATTGTAGGATGTATTTTTACGCAGCCCTGAATCGTTTATTATATTATAATATACCGATTTGCCTGCACGAATATCCAGTTTTACACTTCCCTTAAGTTTCCTTACTATAAAATGCGAATTAAAACCGCCACCAAATCTATCGCCTCCCTTCATTACAAAAGCTCCCGATAGCGAACTGTTTTGCTCTAAACGACTCCGGCTCCTAATGGCATCATTTTGTTTTGAATAATCCAGACTCCAGGAAAAACTATAACGATTAAGGTAATGACTGGTTGAATACATAATTCTTGCTGAAGAACTTTCCAGTTGATTAAAATATCCCAATCCTTTTGAGAAACTGCGGGAAGAAGTAAGCAGGTAGGCATCATTTACCTGCATTAAGCTACTATTGTTAACCCTATAACTATAGTTTATCAAAAGTGTGTTTTGCGGATTAAACGAATAAGAAGCATCAAGATTAGGATTTACAAAAAAAGGATTCTGCTTTATAGTAGTACCATCTGTGCTCACAAACCTATTGAAAAGTTGATGCATATTAGCATTCGCTCCTATTGAGAATTTACCAAAATTCCATTTATAACCACTACTCGCATATAAGTCACCTACGTTGTAATGCGATTGCGATTGGAAGTCGTCAGGTAGTATCGTTCCAGAACTTGTAAACAGACTAAAGCGCGTAGTAAGGTCATTCCGGTTGTCGTTAAACCCTATCGCAAATTCTATCAGGTCGTTATTCTTTTGTTTGAGTTTAAAATCAGCCTGCAGCCCAGCATACTGTTTTTTGCTTTGCACATTGTTACCAATGGAAGAAATATTACCGTATGCAAACAGGTCTCCCATAAGGTAATCGTTAATGCCATATTGCTGCGGAAGCCTGTCTGATAAAAAGCGCCCTTTCAACAGCACCACATTGCGGTCATTCCATTTGTGGGTATAGGTAAGTTTTTGATCGAAGTAAGTGTTTTTTGTATCCAATTCTTCGCGGGTACTTGTACCGTTAAAAATCAGGCTATTCCTAAAGTCATTACTCCCTTTATTTAAAGTAGTAGACGCCTGGAACATTTTTGTAGCCGATATATCATAATTGAGATACGCATTGATATAGCCCTTTTTCAGCTTGTTAACTGCATTATTATTTTGGCTGTTTTCAAAAAAAGTTCCCGGTATATCAACCACCGAATAGGAGTTATTCCAGGCACTCAATTCGTCAAATCCTAAAAACCCTTTTAACTGAAGCTTTAGTTTAGAGCTTAAAGGTATAACTGTACTAAGCGTTGCCATTTCGGCATTGTTAAAACGAAAGCGGCTTTCATCGAGTTTTGGACCGCTAATTCCCATAGACATTACACTTACAGCATTATCACCTCCTCCCATAGATTCCATTTCATTAGAATTGTAGATCATATCATTGATATCACCCACTTTATCAAGTCCTGAATTGTTAGCGTTGAACGTAAAGAAATTTTTATAGGCTTTGCCAAAATTCATCAGGTTACCGCCCACGTTGTAACGATCTTCATTACCATAACCTAATGATACATCACCAAACCATATATCTTTATATTTTTCGTCAATCGTTAAATTCAGGGCTACACCTTTTGAATCTTCAATCCCTCTAAGGAGTTTATTATTTGAATAATTCCGTAACACCTCAACCTTATCCAGAGGCTTTGAGGGCATATTTCTAGTCAGCAGGCTATAGCCACGGTTAAACAAATCGTCACCACCTACCATTACTTTTTCTACCTGAGTATCTCCATAAAATATTTTACCATCTTTTTGTATTGTTATACCCGGTATATTTTTAAGCAAATCCTCTACCACCACCTCATGGCCTTTAGCAAGTTTTTTTGCATCATAAACAAGAGTGTCACCACGACGCTTTACAGGACGTTCTGCTTCTATTATTAGCTCTTTAAGCGCTTCCTTCGATTCATTCAGCTTAAAATTTCTTGTTATATTTTCACCTGCAACTACAAGTATGTTTTCATTTTTCTTTTCAAAACCCAAAGAATTAACTTCAAGTATAAACTCGCCTGCTTCTTTAATAGTTAGGGTATAATTACCATTTTCCTGTGAGATCCCATAAGCAATAAATTTCCCATCGCTATTTTTAATAACGACAGAAGCCCCCGGCAATGTTTCACCAGAAGCAGCAGTTATTTTTCCGGTAACAATAACCTGCCCAAATACAGATATTGAGGAAAGGAATAATAGGAATAAGTAAAATTTAGGCACTAATGAAGGGTTTAGTTTGCGTTATAGAATGGCACTTTTTATAATAGCACTATGTATTAAGAAAAATACTATGAATTTTTCAATATTTATTCCTCCCACTCATATTTTTCTTCATAATCTCCTCTAATTGGTGCTGTGTAAATTGTCGAATCTGGACGTTCCTGCTTCATTTTAGCAGTAACATTATCAGACCATTCTTTATTTTTTTCTAAAAATTCTTTTAAAGGTATTGCTTCTTTATTTTTTGTATCAACTAACATTTTAAAATCTTTATCAAAAATATCACCGTTTTTATATTCGATCTTTTCAACAATCCATTTAGGAGATCCTTTACCTGCTGAAGCCTCCAGAATAAGACCGGGTAGGCCATGCAGTTTCCAAGGACCATAGGGAAGTGCAATTTCCGGTGCAAACCATACAATCCAGTCTACGCCACGAAAATTTGTAGTGGCCTTTGTGCATTGATAGCCCCCAATAGTTTTAACCTCTTCACTAATAATCCAGTTGAGCTTGTTGTAATCATCTTTTATTAAGAAAAAATTTGTACTAAATGCACCAAAAAAACATATTTGCTGCTTTCCATGATCTATTTTTAAATACTCCCAGTCCGGGTAGATCTCCTTAGGTTCGTTATTTATTTTTTCACCCTCAGTTACGTAAGTTGTATTGTATTTAGGAAGAAAAATGGTTGTAGTGCCTTCTATAAACAAAGTGCAATAATAATGACTTCGGAAATAACCGTTATTAACCTGTTTGTATTCTACTATAGCAGTTGTTTTACTTTGAGCAAAAGTAAAAGAGGATAATAACAGAGAAAAGATATATAAATAAAGTTTCATATTTATGAATTTCTTATAATATTTATTTCTCCCATTCGTATTTCGTTTCCAAACCATTATTTGGAACAGAAATATCTCGAAGGTTTGGGTCATTTTTCATCATTTCTGCATCAACATTATTATCATATTCTTTCGAATTTAATAAAAACTGCCGATAGGCTATAGGTTTTGTATTTTTAGTTTTTATTAGTGACCCAAAATCTCTATTAAATAAATCACTTTTTTCAAATTTTATTTTAACTGCTCTCCAAGTATACCTATTTGTAGCATCATATGCTTCAATAATTAGTCCAGGGAGTCCGTGTAATTTCCAGGGACCGAATGACAAAGGTATTTCAGTAGTAAACCAAGCAACCCATTGTCTACCACGAAAATTAGTAATAGCCTTATTACAGGAAAGATTATTTATTATTTTGTTTTCATCTGTAATTAACCATTCCAAATTTTGATAATTGTCCTGTATTAAGTATGTATTAGCTCCGATCACCTCAAAAAAAAAGATTTCATGCTTGCTACGATCAATCTTAAAGTAAGGCTCTAGAAAACGGGGTTTAGTCGAAGTAGTAAAAGACTCATAAACACGACCATCATCAGTTTTAAGCTCACCTCTTACAGCCCCATTTATTTTTTCATGAAATAATGAAATATCTTTATTGATATATAAAGTAGCATAGTAAGAAGTCGGAAGCTCAGTATTACCAAAAAAACTATATTCTACTTCAGCACATTGGTTCTGACTTTGACCAAATAAGGGGTAATACAATAATGTTAAAAAAATGTACAATAATATTTTCATAGAACTTTATATTATTATACAGGATGGAATAAATTATTCCATCCTGTATTAAATTCAAGCTATAGATAATTAACACTCTCTAAGGAAATTTTAAAATATATAGCTTCGTTAGACTTCATAAAAACCAAGAATTACTTAGGAGTATCGGTACCTCCTGCAATATATTTCACAATTGCATTTGGATACTTTGCCTCATAAGCTTTAATTTGGTTAGATGCAAGAGTTAAACAATCAACTCCCCCTTCTGTACCTTTATGTTCCTTCCTGGTAATTTCAGTTCCTCCTGGAGTATAAACAATAACAGACCATAAGCATTCCGAAACAGTTACTTCAAGAAGTTTTGTCTCAATACTTTTTACTGCATTTGCAGCGTTCATCGTACCGGCTAGCACTAAACAGGCAGCTACACTTAATAAAACTTTTTTCATAATTAATAATATTTAATTGGTTAACACAAACCTAACACTATAATCAATTGAAAATCAATAGATTTAGTTAAATATAAGTTAAAAATCTTACAAATTTTTTAGTGAGTAATTTAACAGTCATTGCTTAAATTGTAAGGTTATTTTAGTAAACCTTAAATCCATAAATAATCTTATTTTTGCACACATGAAATGGTTAACCTCCCTTTTTACTAAAAAAGGCATTGAAGAAAATACAGATCCAATGAAAAAATTCCTTATTGTAGGCCTTGGTAACATTGGCGCAGAATATGTAAATACACGCCACAACATTGGCTTTAAAGTGGTAGACCGTCTTGCCCAGCAGGAAGGAGCTTCTTTTGAAACGGCTAAACTTGGCGCTGTGGCTGAAGTTAAAATAAAAGGACGCACGCTTATACTGCTTAAGCCGAACACCTACATGAACCTTAGCGGCAAAGCCATTAAATACTGGCTTGATAAAGAGAACATTCCTTTAGAGAACTTACTGGTTGTAACCGATGACCTCAACATTCCTTTTGGCACTATTCGAATAAAGGCTAAAGGAAGTGACGGCGGCCACAATGGATTAAAAAGCACGCAACAGCTATTAAACACATCAGAGTATGCCCGTTTTAGATTTGGCATAAGCGACGAGTTTAAAAAAGGCAAGCAGGTTGATTATGTACTTGGCGAATGGGATGACGAAGAAAAAGTAAAACTCCTGGAGCGATTGGATATGTCGGCAGAAGCTATAAAATCTTTTGCACTATCTGGCTTAGCCAATACAATGAGCAGTTATAACGGTAAATAAAAAAAGGGATGCAATTGCATCCCTTTTTTGTTATTCTATAATTATCTTTTTGGTAATGACCGAATCGCCATCCTGAATATTCACCAGGTAAACTCCTGCTCCAACACCGCCTATAGATAATGTCTCTTCTATAAGACCAGTATTAGCTACAACTTTATTTAAAAGCTGTCTGCCTCTTATATCATACACAGCCATTTTGATTTCAGATCCTGTAACCGAGTTGAACTTCACCGTAAAGTTTCCGTTATTTGGATTAGGGAACAGACTAAAGTTCGTTAGAACATTATCATTTACTCCGGCAACTTCTCCTGTTGTAAAACTGAATGTATCACTGACTGCACCGCTGCATCCTGCATTAAAAGGAACAACTTTCCAATAATAAGTCACACCATTCTGAAGAGATGCATTAAAACTATTAAAGTCTACAGCCCCACTTGCTACTAAGTTCTCAAAGTTTACATCAGTAGCTATTTCAACTGCATAGTTTGCAGCATTAGATGCTGGTGCCCATGCAAGTTCAACATTACTGGAAACCCCTGTAGCATTATTAGCCGGTACAACAAGCTGAACCGTTCCAACAGTATTTAATACCTTAAGATTTAAAGTCACCGTTTTTGTTTCAGCGCCTGTAGTAGCGGTAACTACTATAGGATATTGCCCAACGGCAATAACTGTTGTTGTCAGTACTGTAACTGTTACATTTCCTGTTGCAGACACCGTTGAAGAACTAAATACGACTGTAGATCCTGATGGATTACCTGTTGCCGAAAAAGTGGCAGTTCCTGTAAAGCCAGCTAAAGCTTCATATAACAAACTATAAGTCGCCTCATTTCCTTTACAAACCGTTTTGCTTGCATTACCCACTATACTAACTGCAATAGCGGGAGTAGCAGGAGCAGCTGTAATTGTAAAATTTGTATTGGAAATATCATAAAATATATGACTATTACCCCTAACCATTATTCTGTTTGTTGTACCTGCAGCATTAGCCGGCACAGTAATAGACTCACTGCCATCGTTAGCAACATGTGTAGCCAGCGTAACAGGATAAGTAAGTCCGCCATCACTAGACAGTAATATATCTACAAAAGCTGCATTTACTCCATTTCCGGTAGTACCTGCCACATTCCAGGTTACCGTTTGGGTACTTCCAGCCTGCCATGAAACATTGGTATTAGGCGTTACTACCAGAAAAGGTCCTGCAACACCCGAAACATTTATATGCATGTCATCATACGCTACCTGACCACCTAAAACATTATTATCTCTTACTGTGAATGCAAAATTATAAGAACGTGCTACATTGGAGATCACTTCCCAGGTTGGAGCAAGATTATTTGCAATTACAGCATTTAAATTAGGCATGTAACGATCTGGGGTTGTCTTAGGCAGCATTGATCTAAAACTAGGCCCGTTAGATGCATTAGCAACTGGTGGCTGAGTTGATGTTTGAAGATCCATCTGTTCCCAGCTATAAGTAAGAGAAGTAGCATCATTAGCATCTGTAGCTGTACCTTTTAATATAAATGGAGTGCTTTTAGGTATGGTATAATCCAATCCTGCATTAGCAATTGGCCCTGCATTACCTGTTGTGGTATTTTGCGAGCAATTTCCCCAGTCTTTTATAAAATCGGTTATTTCCTGTATGCTTATTTTATGAAAGTAAGCATCTGAATGATCCTGAACACTTGGAAAGCATACTCCTGCATAAGCCATAATAGTGCTTCCGCTACCCGTCTCGTAAGCAGTATCATAACTTATATTACCATCACAATCATTATTAAAGGTATGGTTAGCTCCAAACTGGTGCCCCATTTCGTGAGCCACAAAATCAACATCATAAGCATCACCTACAGGAGCTCCTAAACCTGTAATTCCCATCGCTTTACTATTTGAACAAGGAGAATACATTTGAGCAACACCTCCGCCACCTGTACTTACCGTGTGGCCAATATCATAATTATTAAGCCCGATAATTCCATCTATAACCGTCTGGCTTTGATCCAGCAGTATATTCTCATTATTTTCGTTATCAAAAGTATCCGAATTAACAAAGATCAAGGCATCATTATTAGCTACCAGTTGTAATGTTATTGCAAGCTCTTTTTCATAAATGCTGTTCACCCGTGTTACAGTAACGATCATTGCCGATAATACAGCCTGCTTTTTTTGTGCCAATGTACCGCCATTCATGTTGGCAGCATTAATATGAAAGTCAGCATACTCTATAGTACATGCCATGGCCAGCCTGTAATGTCTCATTATCCCATCGGTTGCAGGCTCACTCAATGTAGTAAGTCCTCCGTTTTTTTGTTTTTTGGCGTGAGTATTACTCACTCCGCATTTAAACATTTTTGGAGCACTTAGATCTGTTTTATTATACACTATGTACATTTTATTATTCTTAGTGTAAGGATCAATGTAAGATGCTCCTTTATCACTAAACATCATATTGTGCAAACCATATAATGTAACACTAAAACGAATTGTTTCAGCAGGGTTATCTACACCCTGACCTGCATACGATTTTAAGTCGGGATATTTCTCAGCAAGACCGGGTTCCATTACTGGAGCCTCAAAAATTCGGAAATTTTTCAGCTTCCCATCAGCATCCGGAAATTGCAGGATTAAATTTGAGGATTTACTTTCTCTTAACGGAGCATCCTTTAATTTTAATTTAAGCAAATCAAGATTCAGACTGAACAATTGATATTCTGACGGAACAGAAGTCCTGTCAAGCAGGTCAGACTTTTTAATGCCTTTATCGCTCTGTTTATTCCACAAAGCTTCCTGCGCATAACCATAAGTACAGAATAGTACTACAGTTATTACTAATAGTATTCTTTTTTTCATAAAAATTTATTTTTTCCAGACAGCGAAGATATTAATTAATATTATACAACATTATTTTAACAAACATATGTAATTGTAAATATCACGTTAATACTTATAAATTTCCCTGCATTTATTTCTATTTTTAGCCCATGAAAAAGCAAATCTTAGTATACATTTCCATTATAGCCTTATTTTCCTGCAAAAGCCAGAAAGACTCATCTACTACATGGGGAAAACATACTATTGAAACACCCTGCCCTCCTAAAAGCGAGTGTAACTTTGAAGTTTTACAAAACAAAAGTCTTTTAATTAAAACTGATGATACAAATCACATCTATTATCATCTGGAAAATACACCCGGAAAAACAGTTGTGAAGTACACCTATAAAACCATAACCGATCCAAAATTAAAGGATGCCGGCTATAGTGAAGATATCATTTTTGAAACGGATAATATGTTCTCGAACCTCAACCTAACGGATATAGATATTCAAAAAACAAAAATGCTTTTTGGAGTACATTGTTTCTGCCGCGGCAAGGCCGGATTTTATAAAATAGAGAAGGGTAATATGAGTTATACTAACAAAAAACTGCACATCGAACTGCCCGACGTTATAGACAATCAAAAGACAAAAACAGTAAGTGTATCCTTCAAATAAACGAATTTTACCTTATAATGGACAATTACAGTAAATTAATGCTTAATTTTTTAGGCGTATCATAATTTAATTGGATACAGATAATTAAATTTGCTGAACTTAAAATTGCGGTTTGAAAATTTTCAATTCTATACAGGAGTTTAGCTCTGCTACAAAGACCATTGTTACCTTAGGCACTTTTGACGGCGTTCATAAAGGCCATAAAAGTATACTGGATAAACTCATAACAAGCAGTAAATCGTCTGGATGCGAAAGCCTCGTGCTTACCTTTTTCCCGCATCCGCGAATGGTTTTACAGCAAAACACCGATCTTAAACTCCTTAATACTATAGAGGAAAAAGCCGTGCTTTTAGAAAATGAAGGTATTGATAATCTTATCATCCATCCTTTCGACCATGCTTTTTCAAGGCTTACCGCCGAAGAGTTTGTAAAAGACATACTGGTAGACAAACTTAATATCTCTAAAATAATTATAGGGCACGACCATCGTTTTGGACGTAACAGAACAGCAACGATAGATGACCTTATTCGTTTTGGGCACGAATATGGCTTTGAGGTTGAAAAAATATCAGCATTAGAAATAAACGAAGTATCAGTAAGTTCTACCAAAATAAGAAATGCGCTCACAAGTGGCAGCGTAGAAACTGCAAATGAGTTTTTAGGTTATCCTTATTTTATAACCGGTACAGTAGTACAGGGTAAACAACTGGGCAGAACCATTAATTTCCCTACTGCAAATATTGAAATAAACGAAAGCTACAAGCTTATTCCTGCAAACGGCGTATATGTAGTTTCATCAATGATCGATGACAAAATGGTACAGGGTATGATGAACATAGGAACCCGCCCTACTGTTAATGGTACTAATACCACCATCGAAGTACACTACCATGACTTTGATGGTGATCTTTATGGAAGCAAACTAACAGTAAGCATTTACCACAGGCTCCGTGACGAAGTTAAATTTGAATCTTTTGATGCCCTTAAACTTCAGCTTGAAAAAGACAAACAGCAATCGCTGGATTATTTTAAAAACAACCGGGCATGAAAAACCGCCTGTTCCTCCAAATAGATAATGCCCCATTAATTATTTTCAGGATCTTTTTGGGTTTCCTACTGGCCTGCGAAACCTTTGGCGCTATACTTACCGGCTGGGTAAACGACAATCTCGTTACTCCAAAATTCACTTTTTCGCACATAGGCATGGAATGGCTGCAGCCACTTCCTGGTAATGGCATGTATTTTTACTTTGCCACTATGGGTATTTTGGGTCTGCTCGTTATGATAGGATATAAGTATCGATGGAGCCTCGGGCTGTTTACGTTACTATGGGGCGGAGTATATTTCATGCAGAAAACATCATACAACAATCACTATTATTTGTTACTTCTTATCTGTCTGATCATGTTATTCCTTCCGGCTGACAGGTATGGCTCTATAGATGCAAAACAAAATCCTCAGATAAAGAAATTAACCATGCCCGCCTGGTGCTCATGGGTTATGATATTACAAATCACTATTGTTTATTTTTTTGCAACACTGGCTAAATTCTATCCGGGCTGGTTGGAAGGGACCTTTGTGAAAAACCTTTTAGAACGATCGGTCACAAACCCTGCGCTCTATGAAATCATGACCCAAAAATGGTTTTATATGTTTATTACCTATGCAGGTATCGGATTCGATTTATTAGTAGTGCCGCTATTACTATTTAAGAGGACAAGAACTATTGCATTTATTGCATCGGTTATTTTTCACATATTCAATTCCATTACCCTTCAAATAGGTATTTTTCCGTTTTTTGCGTTATGCTTTGTAGTATTCTTTTATCCGCCTGAAAAAATAAGAAGCCTCTTCCTTAAAAAAAAGCCGATAGCACAAAACGTGAGCACCATTACTTATGAAGGCAAAAACACATTAATTTATTTCTTTATCCCCTATTTTATACTTCAGCTTATACTTCCTTTACGACACTACTTTATTAAGGGTGATGTTTTATGGACAGAAGAAGGCCATCGCCTGAGCTGGAGAATGATGCTGCGGTCCCGTAGCGGTGATACTGATTTTAAAATAATCAACAAAAAAACTGGAGAACCGCTGTTTTATAATTTTAGTGATGATCTTACGCACAAACAAAAAAGCGGAATGGAAACCAAACCCGATATGATCTGGCAGATGGCACAACGCATTAAACATCATTTTGCAGAAAAGAACATAGAGGCTGCTGTATATGCTAATACTAATGTGAGTGTAAACAATAGACCTTATCATGCTTTAATTGACCCTAAAACTGATCTTGCAGCCGTTAACTGGGATTATTTTTCACACTGCGCCTGGGTACTTCTTCCAGTCGATAAATAAAATGCAATAGATTAGATAGAATTACTTATTTAATCGTATTTCTTTTATTAAATTTTTATTAATTCATATTCATATATACCGTTTTATCGCTAAATTCGGGTATAAATACATCTGTATATATTTACCCGAAGAATAGAGTATTTTCAAGAACCTACTGTAAAAGAATCTATTAACTGAATATAAACAAAAAAACGAAAACTATGAATTTCTCAAGAATAGTAATCAACGGTTTCATCATTTATGCATGTATTGCATTGTTTTTCCTTTTAATGGAAGTTGTCGGCTGGTCTGACCAAATATACTTACGACTGATAAATTTTGCATTTGTTATTTATGGTGTAAACAGAACCATTAAGTCTAATTACCACGATAATGTGGGAGGTTACTTTACAAATTTAGTCTCGGGGATTTTTACAGCATTAGTAAGCCTAATTTTGGGGATTTTTAGCTTTATTGCCTATATAGAATATAAAGGAGGCAATGACTATCTTAACCATTTCTCTGCCAGTTACATCTTTGGTGGCGGTGAGCCTTCTTTATATCAATTTTGCGCCGGTTTAGCCCTGGAAGGTATTGCATCATCTGTAATTGTATCCTTTGCTTTAATGCAGTACTGGAAAGATAAAGTAGAAAAAATCAATAAGGTAGACGATATCGCTCATAACCAGCATTAATCTTTATATAAATTTCAATTCCTAATAGGAAATTGCTACTTTTGGTCCAACATTAAAACTTTGTTATGAGCATAAAAAGGCACGACTGGACCAAGGAAGAAATTATAGCCTTATATAATAAACCGATGATGGATCTTCTATACGAAGCAGCATCGGTACACAGGGTAAAACATGACCCCAATGTAGTACAGGTTTCCACGTTGTTATCTATAAAAACCGGTGGCTGCCCTGAAGATTGTGGTTATTGCCCACAAGCTGCACGTTACCATACCGGTGTAGAAGGAAACGACCTTATGAGTGTACAACAGGTAAAAGCACAGGCACTTCGTGCTAAATCCAGCGGATCATCACGTGTGTGTATGGGTGCTGCCTGGAGAAACGTAAAAGACGGGCCGGAGTTTGATCAGGTACTTGAAATGGTGAGAACTATTAACAAGCTTGATATGGAAGTGTGCTGCACCTTAGGTATGATCACCGAAAATCAGGCAAAACGCCTTGCTGAAGCCGGACTCTATGCATACAACCATAATCTTGATACATCTGAAGAATATTATAAAGAAGTAATTTCTACCCGCGGTTTTGAAGACCGTTTACAAACAATAGAAAACGTAAGAAAAACAAACGTTACAGTTTGCAGCGGTGGTATTATAGGGATGGGAGAAAGCGTAGAAGACAGAGCAGGAATGCTTGTTGCACTAGCTTCATTAAGCCCGCAGCCGGAATCGGTGCCTATTAATGCGCTTGTAGCTGTAGAAGGTACTCCAATGGAAAATGAAAAACCGGTAGAAATTTGGGATATGATCCGTATGGTAGCGACTACAAGGATTGTTATGCCGGATACTCAGGTGAGATTATCTGCAGGACGTACACAAATGAGCCGTGAAGGCCAGGCAATGTGCTTTTTTGCAGGAGCTAACTCTATCTTTGCAGGAGACAAGTTGCTTACTACCCCTAACCCGGATGTAAACGAAGACATGAAAATGTTTGACATGCTTGGACTTATCCCACAAAAACCATTTACAAAAGTTTCACAGCCTAAAACTGTTGAAGCAGAAGATTCTGAATTTGCGCCATTAGGTGAAAAACCAAAATGGACACGTCCAGGCCACAAGATCGAAAGAAACCTTGAAGCTTCAGGCAAAAAATCATAAGCATACTAAAGCCTATTATACTAAAGCTTTTCCTTAACCGGAAAAGCTTTTTTATTTGATAAATACTTATCCTTATATTTGACAGTACTTAATCCCGAAACTTTATTGTGAAAACGCGCAAAAAAAACAAATATGCCCATACAGTATATCTATTATTACTGTGTCTTTTTTTGTATGCACCTTCTTATGCAAATACTACAACCCACTGCGATTCATTAATCCAGAAGGGTATAGATGCCATGTGGGATAAAAATTATGTAAAATCGCTGGAACTACTCACCCAGGCAAAATCTCTTGCAGAAAAGAACCATTGGTACAAACAGCTTTTTTTAGCCAATAATAATATAGGCGCTACCTACTATCAAATGCTGGACTATGGCGAAGCCCTTAAATACTACCTTGAAAGCTACAATATTGCTATTAAAGAACTAGAACCTAAGTTTGAAATGGTAGTACTTAACAACATTGCTATCTTATACTCTAAAGAAAAAAAATACAAACAGGCAAAAGAGTATTTTAAAAAAGCCTACGATGTAGCTAAAGAGAACAAGGATAATATAAAAATAGGTTTGTATGCCATGAATTTAGCTTCAGTGGCTCATGAAACCAATAACCTTACAGAGGCAAAAAAATACATTCTTGAATCGATTCCTTATCTTAAAAATGAGCCTGGGTTATACCCAATGGCACAAGTTACTTTGGCGCAAAATGACCTGCTTGCAGGCAATGCTAAACAGGCAAGAGAAAAGGCACAGTACCTTTATACCCATACAAAAGATCTTGAATACAATAATATTGGTGTTTTAATATCAGCAGTAATTATTGAAGCTTATTTAAAAGAAGGTAATTATGCGTTAGCAGAATCTGAAGCATATAAACTATTAGCGGCAAAGCCCGAACTTGACACGAAAAGAACCGTTTTCGACCTGCTTACTAAAGTTTACATCAAAACCAGGTCTTTTGAAAAAGCACTGCAATACAAAGATTCCATCATGGCTACTGATGAAAAGCTTAATGATATAAAAAATGGAAAGCTTTTTGAGAACAACATGGTGAAATTTGAAATTCAGGATTACAAGAATCAAATTGCCATTAACGAAGAAAAACGATCTGCCGAACGTCAGTGGTTTTACTACATTATTACTTTTATAATAGCTATCGTTACCATTATTATACTGTCGCTAAGAAATATATTGGCAAAGCACAAACAAAAAAAGCTCATTGCAGAACGTAATGAAAAAGTGTTAGCGCTTGAACTCGAAAAAGAAAAAACAGAAAACCTACTGCTGGAAAAACAGATAAGCGAAAAAGAAACGATTGCTCTACTGGAACAGGAACGCCTGAAAAATGAAATAGAAACAAGAAATAGAAAACTATCTGCAAAGGCACTTTACCTTTCCGGCAAGAATCAGCTTATTGAAGAAGTTATCTCCTCGCTATCACAACTGCCTGAGCTTTCTAAATACCAGTCACTAACCAACCATATTAAAACACTTAAGAGCCATTTAAAAACAGATGACGAATGGGATAGCTTTATAACCCATTTTGAAGAGGTGAATCACGGCTTTATAAACCAGTTAAAAACACTTCATCCTTCGTTAAATGCAAACGACCTCCGATTCATTTCTTACATCTATATGAATCTGAGCACTAAAGAAATTGCATCCATGCTTAACATTACTGCCGAGGCTTGTAGAAAAAGAAAGGAACGTATTGTGTCTAAAATGGAACTTTCGGAAGACACATCTATATACGACTACTTATCAGGCATTTAACATCAATAATCACAGTTTTTCGTGATTCATGTCACACTATTTCCTCATAGTTTTTTTGATTTGTACGCAATTTTAGCAAACATTTAGCATCTATTAAAAAAAGCTGGTTAAGAGCTAAAATCTTCAAGCCCTTAAATTATTCAAAAACTATGAAAAAAATCACATTAATGATCATGGCATCGTTACTGTCTTTCTGTGGCTACGCCCAGTTCCCGGAAGGATTTGAAACAGGCTTTACACTTGCATCTACCGGTACAAGTGCAACAGGCTGGTTCACGATGCAAAATGAAGTAGGACTCAGTGTTACCTGGGTTCAGGGCGCTGCGAACAGTACAGTTCAGCAGCCCGCACATACAGGAGCGCGCGCCGCTTACCTGCAAAGAGATCTGAGTACAGGTGGTATTCCTAAAGATTATCTGGTCACTCCTGTATTTACAGTACCTGCTGACCCCGAAATACATTTTTTCTCAAGACTTACTCAGCTCGGGGATCAGGGTAGTATTTATAAGATCTTCATTCTGAACCTTACCGCCACCCCTATGGCCGATCTTAATTCGCCGGCTTCTTATACGGAATTGCAAACATGGACTGAATTACAAATTAATCCCGATCAGACAAGTTATACCGAGAAAACCGTAGCAATACCTGCCTCTTATATTGGAGCTCAGGTACGAATTGCCTTTATGATGGCAGGAGGCGGAACTAATAGTGATCGCTGGCTGATTGATGATGTAACTGTGGTAAAAAAATGCGAACGCCCAACTGCTTTAACAGCAGCAAACATCGGGTTAAATTCGGCAGATCTTAGCTGGACAAATCCAGGTGACGCAACTGCATGGGACATTGAAATAGTACCAGAAGCAGCTGTACCAACAGGAGTACCAACACATACCTATTCTGGAACGATGCCCTTTCAGGTTCCTGCAGGTGTTTTAACCCAAGACACCTGTTATAAATATTATGTGCGTTCAAATTGCGGGGTAAATGGCAAAAGCGATTGGCAGGGTGCTTTTTATTTTTGCACTAAAGGATTAGGAGATACCTGTGCAGCTCCACTAGTGGTTGCCTCCTTGCCTTTTACAGATACAGACAATACAAACAATTTTGGTGATGAATATGAAGGTGAGGCTGGAACAGGCTGTAATGCAGATTCATGGGAAAATTACCTTAGCGGTAACGATGTTATTTATAAATATGTAGCTGCTTTTACTGGTGAAATAAATATTGATTTGACTAATACAAGTCCATATGCGGGGATGTTTATATATGCTTCATGTGCAGATATTGGCGTGACCTGCCTTAATGGAGGTACAGGGGATGCTATTTCCCTTGACGGATTTGATGTAACTGCAGGAGAAGATTATTATATCGTTGTTTCTTCAAGCAACACTGAACCGATAGTACCGTACACATTAACAATACAGGCAGTTGCCTGTGATGAGCCGGTAGGTTCTCCTGCTGCAAATATAGGAATGACTTCAGTCGAATTATCGTGGACAAATCCAACAGGTGCTACTTCCTGGGGTGTCGCTGTACAACCTAAAGGAACAGGAGTACCTCAGGGTAATGGGTCAACAATAACCGATAATACAAACTATATCTGGGGTGATCTTACACCTTCCACCGATTATGAATATTGGGTAAGAGCTGATTGTAATAACGGTACTTTTAGTGCATGGGCAGGACCTTACTATTTTAACACAATGCTATGTGAGGTGGCAAATCAGTGTAGTTTTACTTTCCACATGTCAGGAGTAAACAACAGCTGGGAAGGTCATACCATGTCGGTTAAACAAAATGGAATTACTCTTGCCATTTTAACCGGCCCTGATAATGACGGTACACCGGTAGACGTAAATATTCCTTTATGTAATGGCGTTCCGGTTCAATTGTTCTGGAATCAGGGTGGGAACTCATCTGCAAATAACGACATCAGAATAAATATCCGCAATTCATTTGACCAGATAATATACGAAAAAGAACCAGATCAGGGTTTTCCAAACACAGTACTATATGAAAGTGCTGTAGACTGCAACAACCCCTACTGTACAAAACCAATACTTAGTGTTACTAATATCACGCAAACCAGCGCAGACCTTAATTGGGACGGCCCTGCAACATTCGAATGGGAATATGTAGTACAATCCCCAGGTGCAGGAGCTCCAACAGGATCTGGAACAAACACTGCTGCTCACCAGCATCATGCTCCCGGATTGACAGAAAACACTTCTTATGAATTTTATGTAAGAGCAAGCTGTGGAGATGGGGAGTTTAGCCAATGGGCTGGTCCAATGGTATTTAAAACATTATGCAGCCCTGTTAATGCTCCTTTCACCGAAGGCTTTAACAGCGACTCTTCAACACAAAACTGCTGGATAATTCAAAATATAAATGGCGAAGCTGCCTGGAACCTCGATGATACTTCTTTACCATTTGAAGGTGATGAAGTTGCTACCCTCGATCCTATGTTTATGTCTGGAAATATTGACAGGCTGATAACCCCTGCTATTAATATAACAGCAAACCAGCGTTTGCGTTTTCATCAAAGAACTTCAGGTTTTTTTGGTGCAGGCTGCAACTTTAAAGTAATGCTTTCTACAACAGGTATAGATCCTGAAGATTTTACAGTTGTATTGATACCTTCTGCTACTTATAATAACAGCATGTATGTTGAGCACGAAATTTTTCTTGATGCAATACCGGCAGGAACAATACATATTGCCTGGATATTTGAAGGGGGAACAGCCGGACTGTCTATAGACAATGTAATTATTGATCCTATACCTCCGTGTCCTGCACCTGAAGAGCTTAATGCTGCAAACTTTACAAATAACAGTGCTGTACTTTCCTGGAAACCGGGTTTTACAGAAACAACATGGGATATAGTAATACAAGCACCGGGAACAGGTGTGCCAACGGGAACAGGAATATCGGTATCCAACCCTCATACTGCCGAAGATTTAGCTCCAAATACTGCTTATGAATATTATGTAAGAGCAGCTTGCGGCGGGACAAATGGCAACAGTGAATGGGTAGGCCCATATGAATTCAGGACAACATGCAACACTTATAATGTTCCTTTCCATGAAAGTTTCAATAGTGATTCGCAATCTGTATACTGCTGGGAAATCCTGGATATTAACGGAGGGCAGGACCAATGGATAACCAACTCTGAAGGAGATACCTACGAAGGAGACCGATCTGCCCGTTATGCATCAGAATTCAGCAACTTAAATAACGACTGGCTAATATCTCCGGGTATTATCCTTACGGGTAATGAAAGGCTTACATATCAATATAAGGTATACAGGGATGTTTACCCAGTAACAATAAAAGTTATGCTGTCTACTACGGGAACAAACCCTGCGGATTTTACTGAGGTTCTTGTTCCTGTGGCAAACTACAGCAATATGGATTACACTAAAAAGGTGATAGATTTAACTGCTTATACAGGTACAGTATATATTGCATGGCAGGGTCCACAATCGAACAATTCTGACGGCATGTTCTTTTATCTTGACGATGTAAAGGTAGAAGCGATTCCTGCATGTGCAGATCCTTATGATCTGGTAGTAAATACTATAACTGCAAATACTGCAAAATTATCATGGACTCCTGGCAATAATGAAACGCAGTGGGAAATAGTGGTTAAACCAAGTACATCGGGTGCTCCAACGGAGCCGGGTATTATAACCGGTAATAATCCGTATACAGTTGAAGGACTGCTTTCAGGAACGTCTTATGCATTTTATATCCGCTCAGTTTGCGGTGCAACAAAAAGCCCTTGGAACGGACCAAAACATTTTATCACAGCAATTACTAACGATGAATGTGCAAACGCGATTAATGTGCCTGTTAATACAGGTATTGATTGTGTTGTTGTAAAAGGCGGAACCCTTCATGGAGCAACACAATCACCACAGCCATCTACTTGTATAGGTACTCCCGAAGATGATGTATGGTTTGAATTTACAGCTACCGCTGTTACGCATAATATAACCTTATTGAACATATCGGAATTTAATAGCTTACACTTTGCAATTTATTCGGGAGAATGCGAGAACCTTGTAAACTTAGCCTGTGATTCTTTCACTCCAACGCTGACTGTGGAAGGACTTACAATCGGGCAAACCTATAAGATAAGAGTATATTCTACTAATCCGTCAGTGACAATGACTTTTGACATTTGTGTTAGAAATGTAATGCCTCCTATTGCTGTTAACAACACTACCTATACTGTGCAGCAATTGGTTACTGATGTTCTTATTAATTCAGATTGTGCCCAGGTAAGCAACATTACTTACTCTACAGGAATTAACTTCACTAATGAACAGGGTGAGATTGGTCCAAACGGTATTGCTCACTTTAAGAAAAACGGATCATTGTTTGTTCTAGAAGAAGGAATTGTATTGAGCACAGGAGATGCGATGCGTTCGCCAGGCCCTGAAACTGACATTCTACAAGATGGTGATATTTCATGGACAGGCGATGACGACCTGGATGCGATAGTACTTGAAGCAACAGGAGCTCCAATGGATTCAAAAAATGCAACCATACTTGAATTTGATTTTGTTCCATTAATTGAAACTATAAGTTTTGATTTCTTATTCGCCTCAGAAGAATATGGCGATTTCCAGTGTGACTTCTCAGATTCATTTGCGTTTTTACTTACCGATAGCGCAGGTACAACTACTAATTTAGCTGTAGTACCAGGCACAACCTCTCCTGTCTCGGTGGTAACCATCCGTGATAAGGAAAACAACAAGGCCTGCGAATCGGTAAATCCAGAGTATTTTGAACGTTTCAACGGAAGTATATTAAATAGTCCTGTAGCTGCTATAAACTATCAGGGATACACGGTACCAATGAAGGCAAGGGCTACTGTAACTCCAAACACGACCTATCATATTAAAATGGTTATTGCTGACAGGCTTGATACCCGATATGACTCAGCAATTTTCCTTGGTGCAGGAAGTTTTAATATCGGTGGTGCTTCATTAGGTCTCGATTTAACTATTGCAGACGGAACAGCTATATGTGCCGGCCAGACTCATACTCTGCTTAGTGGCATGAGCCCAGTTGCCTTTACCTTTAAATGGTTTAAGAACGGTATATTGATTGAAGGCGAGACCAGTCCTTCGCTTGTGGTTTCAGAACCGGGAGAATATACTATAGAAGCACGTATTGCAGGTAGTGACTGTCTTACATCAGACAGTGTGGTTATTGAGTTCTACCCTCCTGTTGAAGGTATACTGGGTACTCCAAAAAATCTTGTAAGATGCAGCACCGATGGAAAGGCTAAATTTAATCTTACAGATAATGATATTGCTATTACCGGAACTAACGACCCTAGTAAACTGATAATTACCTATCACTTAACCAAAGAAGATGCCACAGCCGGAATTAACCCTCTTGCTTCGCCTTATGAGAACACTTCTGAGGGTCAGACTATATATGCAAGTATCGTATATAAAGTAACGGTTTGTAAAGGTATTTTATCGTTTACATTAAATACATCCGACAGTCCTGTTATAACATCCAAACAAGGTTGTGAAAATGGAAATTATACACTTGAAGTAGTTTTTGATCCTAAGGGTACATTAAATGCCGGTAACGTAACAGTTGCCTGGACTAATAAAGCTGGTACAGTGATAGGGACTAATGCAAAAGTTATTGTTGAAAATACAGGCATTTATAAAGTAACTATTGCCCCTATTGGTGATGAAGAATGTATTTCAACAACCGAAGTCAATGTAGAATCTGTAAGCTGTAATATCCCTCGAGGTATCTCTCCTAATGGGGATGGTATGAATGATGAGTTTGATCTTTCTGGTTTTGGTGTAAGAGAACTAAAAATCTTTAACCGTTATGGACAGGAAGTTTACAGTAAATCGAACTACACTAAAGAGTGGCATGGCCAGGGCGGAAACGGGAACGAACTGCCTACAGGAACATACTACTATATGATTGATGCCTTAAACAGCAAAACAATAACAGGATGGGTTTATATTAACAGAGAAGAATAAAAACCACTAAGACCTAATTCTTTTAACCCCCACTTTACAGTGGGGGTTTTTTATAAGATTTTTTGTATACTTTTAGAGCTTAAACATTAACTACCAATTAATTAATACGCTATGAAAAAAATTACTTTGATCTTCTTTCTATCATTGCTCTCTTTCTGTGGATACGCCCAGTTCCCGGAAGGATTTGAAACGGGCTGGACGCTCGCACCTACAGGTACGACTGCAACAGGTTGGTTCACGATACAGAATGGTATGGGACTTAATATTACCTGGGCTCAAGGCGCTGCTAACAGTACTATTCAGCAGCCAGCCTATACGGGAGAGCGTGCAGCTTTTCTGCAAAGAGAAATTGGTGCAGCCGGAGGTCCTGAAGACTACTTGGTAACACCTGCATTTACAGTACCATCTGATCCAGAACTTCGTTTTTTTTCCAGACTTACACAGGCTGGAGTCCAAGGGAGTACATACAAAATTTTTATTTTAAATCTTACGGCTACCCCTACAGCCGATCTTAATTCGCCAGCTTCTTATACGCAGCTGCAAACGTGGACAGAGCTAGAAATTAACCCTGAACAATTAATGTATATCGAAAAAGTAATACCTATACCTGCTGCTTATGTTGGAGCTCAGGTGCGTATTGCGTTTATGATGAAAGGTGGATCAACTAACAGTGATCGTTGGCTAATTGACGATATCAATGTTGTGAAAAAATGTGTGCCTCCTGTTACTTTGGCTGCTACTAATGTAGGTTTGCATTCAGCCGATCTTAGTTGGGCAAATCCAAGTGGTGCTACATCATGGGACATCGAGTTAATAGGGGGAAATGATGCTCCTTCGGGAACACCAACACATTCGTATTCAGGAGCTCTTCCATTTACGGTATCGGCAGGCATTTTAGTGGAAGATACTTGTTATAAATATTATGTTCGCTCAAATTGCGATACAAATGGTAAAAGTATATGGGTAGGTCCATTCTTCTTTTGTACTAAAGGTTTAGGTGATAATTGCACGGCTCCTTTGGTTGTGGCTGCATTGCCTTATACGGATACTGATACTACGAATAACTTTGCTGATGAATATGAAGGCGAACCCGGAACAGGCTGTACTACCAATACGGGAGAAAACTATTTAAGCGGCAATGATGTTGTATATAAATACACAGCGGCTTTTACAGGTGAAATTAATATTGACCTTTCTAATACTGATCCTTATGCAGGGGTATTTGTGTATGCTTCCTGCGCCGATATTGGAGTACAATGTCTTGCTGGAGGCACTGCAGGAGATCAAGCTAACAATATTTCTCTGGATGAATTTGCTGTAACTACCGGCGAAGATTATTATATAGTAATTTCCAGTAATGCAGCTGTAACTGATTATACATTAACAATACAGGCAGTCGCTTGCGATGAACCTGTGGGGGCTCCTGTTACAAATATAGGTTCCACTTGGGTAGAATTATCATGGAGCAATCCAACAGGAGCAACTTCATGGGGTGTAATTGTACAGCCTAAAGGAACAGGTGTTCCTCAAGGCACGGGGGAAACTGCAACAATCAATACAAATTATGTTTGGGATGAGCTTCAGCCTTCAACAGTTTATGAATATTGGGTAAGGGCAAATTGTGGAAATGGTACTTTTAGTGCATGGGCAGGTCCTTATTATTTCAATACAAAGGGTTGCGAGGCTGCAGATCAGTGTAATTTCACTTTTCACATGTGGAGTGCTTGGGGCAGCTGGAGCGATCACACAATGTCAGTTAAACAAAATGGTATTACTATCGCTACTTTAACCGGCCCGGGAGACGATGGTGTGCCGATAGATGTTAGTGTTCCTTTATGTAATAATATGCCGGTTCAGTTATTCTGGGATGAAATAGGAACCTCTTGGGCAGCGGCAAATGTAGGCATAAGTGTTAAAAATTCATTCGGACAGGAGATATATGAAAAAGCACTTGGACAAGGTGTTCAAAACACAACTCTATATGAGGTAGTGATTGATTGTGAAAAACCATATTGCATGCCTGTAAAAGGTCTTACTGCTACTAATGCAACACAAACAACTGTAGATTTAGGTTGGGATGGTGCTGCAACAGGGCAATGGGAATATTATATTGTAGAGGCTGGTGAACCGGCACCTACTGCTGATACTGTTGGAACCTCTACCACAACTAATCCTACAATAGGTGCAGGTCCGTTAGCAGCATCTACCAATTATGACTATTATGTAAGAGCGCATTGTGAGGACGCAAGCACAACGGTAAGTGAATGGAGCAAACCATCTGCCTTCGGTTCATCTGTATGTGATTCTACAAATAAATGCGACTATGAATTTGTCATGAAAAGCGAGGGGCAGCCAGGTGGCTGGAACGAAGCTTCTATGACGATAAGACAGAATGGGACTAATGTTGCGGTTATCGGCCCAACATTTACTGTAGGGGAATCACAATCAATTATTGTTCCTTTATGTACAGGTATTCCTTTTGAAGTACTTTGGAATAATGGTGGCGGTTCGCCTAATCAAGTTGGGCTTTCAATCATTAATTCATTCAATCAGGAAATTTTTAATCTTCCTTTTAATACCCCGACTACAGGTATTGTCATTTATACCGACAATGTTGATTGTTTACATCCAAAATGCATGGCACCAGTAGACTTAACAGCTGCAAATGGAACAATGACAAGCATAGATTTGGGTTGGAGTGGCACTGCAACCGGGAACTGGGAATACTATATAGTAGAACCCGGACAACCGGCGCCTACAGATGACACTAGTGGGGTTTCTACAACAACAAATCCTACTATTGCAGTCCCCCTACCTCAGCCCAATACAAATTATGAGTATTATGTACGGGCTATATGCACAGGCGCGAGTACACCTACCAGCAAATGGACAGGTCCATATTTAATGCATTCTGAAGCATGTAATCCTGAAGATAAATGTGTTTTCTATTTTGAGTTAACCAGTAAAAGAGGTTGGGCTTATGAAGGAAATACAATAACGGTTTCTCAGGGAGGTGTTGTTGTTGCTGTTTTAGGTTCTGGTTTTGATATGGCAGATAATCCATACACTCATATGGTAGAGGTGTCTTTATGCCCAGATATGGAGATCGAAATTGTATGGAACGAAGAAGGAGAGCAACCAAACGATAAAGGACTCCATGTTTACACCCCCCATATGGAAGATGTATATATTAAACCGTTTGGAGAAGGTACACAAGGAGACGTTTTATATACCGGTTTTGTTTCATGCGTTGCGCCTACTTGCCTCAAACCACAGCAACTTACAGTGTCTGATATTGGATTGACATCAGCGACATTCGATTGGACCGAAATGGGAAATGCTGATTCGTGGGAAATTTGGGTATTAACATTAGGTTCTCCAGCACCTACAACATCGGGAACAATTGTAACAAGCCATCCATATACATTCGAAAATTTAACGCCTGGTACCCCTTATGTATTTTATGTAAGAGCAAATTGTGGAGATGTAGATGGTTATAGTACATGGTCCGGTCCATTTAAGTTTATAACATTAATTGCAAATGATGATTGTGATGCTGCTGTTACAGTTCCTGTAAATTCAGGAATTGAGTGTCTAGTGTCCGTTGGTGGTACCTTAACCGGATCAGTATGGTCTGGGGTTATATCAGAGTGTGCTGTGGGAGAAATAGATAACGATGTATGGTTTGAATTTACTGCCGTTGAAGATGAACATATCGTAAGTGTGCGCAATCAGCTTGGGGTAAAAGCTAATATTGGAATCTACGAAGGTGATAACTGTGGTAATTTAACGCACATTACATGTGTTAGTTATCTTAACAATAATGGAACTATAAGTGTTGCTGTCCCTAATTTAATGCCGGGCAATAAATATCTAATCATGGTTTATACCGAGTGGTTAGAACCTGAAGCATCAATTAGTTTTGATGTATGCGTTTCTACTCCAAAATCTGTTATTGTTGATGATATGGTACCGGTTGAAGATATCGTTTTAAATACTCTAATTCAGTCTTCATGTGTTAATGTTCAAAATATTACATGGAAAACAGGTACTGAAATTGGAATAAATGGGATTGGTCGTTTTGAAAAAGGCTTATCAGCATTTCAATTGGAAGAAGGCGTTGTTCTAAGTACAGGAAAAGCATCTGACACACCTGGCCCTTACTTAAATGGCTCAGGAGAAGGAGGCTGGGATGGTGATGATCAGTTGGAGGATTATATGAACAATCTTGATTTAGATCCGGGAAGTTATGGTGATGCTACTGTACTTGAGTTCGACTTTACACCGCTATCAACTAAAATTAAATTCCCTTTTATTTTCGCTTCTATGGAATATGGCATTTATCAATGTTCTTTTTCAGATGCTTTTGCTTTTTTCCTTACAACCGATGATGGGACAGGTACTCCTGTAACGGTAAATTTAGCAATAGTTCCTAATACTGATGCACCTGTTTCTACAGCTTCGATAAGGAATACTGAATTTAATCCCGGTTGCGAATCGGTTAATGTGACTTATTTCGATAAGTATTATGGGCATTTTGCCGGAGGAAATTTAACGACAGATCCTTTGTTCGCACCGCTTAACTTTGAAGGCAATACCGTTAAAATGTTTGCCGAAGCAGTTGTTGTTCCAAACCAGGTTTATCATATTAAACTTGTTATTGCCGAGAAATTTGCCGGGAATGGTGACTCTGCTGTGTTCATTGGTAAATTCGAGACAACAAACGTTAATCTTGGTTTAGATTTAACATTCGAAAATGGCGGCGCACTTTGTGCTAATATTACACATACTATAGAAAGCGGTGCAGATCCTAACGAATATACATTTACTTGGTATAAAGATGGTGAGCTAATACCGGGTGAAATAGCTCCAAATCTGGAAGTTAGCGAAACCGGAACGTATAAGGTAATTGCTAATTTTGGTGGTACTTGTACAACAGAGGATTCTGTTAAGATTGAATTCTATCCGGATATTGAAAAAGCTACAGGTGATCCATTACAATTAACTGTATGTGATGCTGATGGATTTGGAACATTCAATCTTTCGGATAACACAGCAATAATTGTAGGAGAGCATCCGGCAGATTATACAATCTCTTATCACTTATCTAACGAAGATGCTTGGGCTAACCTTGGTGCATTACCATTAACTAATTATAATAATGTTACGCAATATCTACAAGAAATACATGTAAGAATCGTTAATAAAGGAGGCTGCGTTGCTGTTAAAACATTTAACCTTGTAATACGGGACTTTACACCACTATTTAAAGTAAATGACGACTTTACTATTTGTGAGGGTACTACAGCTACAATCTCGGTAACACCGGTTAGTCCTGCTAACTATGATCCTGCAGTTGCGACATATACCTGGACTAAAGATGGAGAGTCATTCCAAGGTACTACAGCTTCAATTACTGTTTCGGTAGCTGGAGTATATGAGGTTATTGTAAATAATTTAGGCTGCCCGGGTACAGCTGCTGTTAAGATTACTATAACTTCTATCCCAGTTGCTGATGCTCCTGTAAATATTAACGCATGTATTAGCTATACACTACCTGTATTAAGTTCTAATAATAACTATTACACAGGGCCCGAAGGAACAGGGCAGATATTAAACGAAGGAGATATAATAACAAATACGCAAACTATTTATGTGTTTGCCCAAAGTGCTACTACACCAAAATGTACCGCTCAAAATTCGTTTATTGTAACAATCATACCTACAGCAATAATCACTACAGCTCAAGGTTGTGAAGATGGAAATTACGTACTTGAAGTTCTTTTTGATCCTAAGGGTACATTAAATGCCGGTAACGTAACAGTTGCCTGGACAAATAAAGCTGGTACAGTGATAGGAACTAATGCAAAAGTCATTGTTGAAAGTACTGGTATTTATAAAGTAACTATTGCTCCTATTGGTGATGAAGAGTGTATTTCAACAACCGAAGTCAATGTAGAATCTGTAAGCTGTAATATCCCTCGAGGTATCTCTCCTAATAGTGATGGTATGAATGATGAATTTGATCTTTCTGGTTTTGGTGTAAGAGAACTAAAAATCTTTAACCGTTATGGACAGGAGGTTTACAGTAAATCGAACTACACTAAAGAGTGGCATGGCCAGGGCGGAAACGGGAACGAACTGCCTACAGGAACATACTACTATATGATAGATACCTCAAATAGTAAAACAATAACAGGATGGGTACACATTAACAGAGAAGAATAGCAGAAAAAATGTTAATTATTTAAATATCAATTAAACCTTTCGCGATTAAATAAGTCTTACTACTTACCTACTGTTCTCAACAGTGGGTAAGTAGTTTTTATTTGAACTAGATTTTCGAACTAACCAAACAAATTACAAATGAAGAAACTATACCTTGCAGCATTATTGGCTCTTGGCGGGCTTACAGACGCCGCCGCTCAACAGGATCCCCACTACACGCAGTACATGTATAACATGAACGTGATTAACCCTGCTTATGCAGGTTCCAAGGAAAACCTGTCTTTCGGTTTGTTATACCGTAAGCAATGGGTTGACATTGAGGATTCTCCAACAACAATGACCTTTTCAGGGAGCAGCCCGGTAGGTAAAAATGTTGGTTTAGGATTATCTGTAATCAATGACAAGATTGGACCAGTTGAAGAAACAAACGTTTACGCCGATTTCTCGT
>NZ_SBII01000023.1 GCF_004028155.1 Flavobacterium cerinum
ACCCGGTACCGGCAACCGATTACTGGTTCACTGTTACCTACCCTGAAACTGTGGGAACAACCGTGATAAACAAAGAATTTAAAGCACATTTCTCTTTAAAACGATAAGCACACACATGGTTTAAATATCATAAAAAAGCCCTGCAATTGCAGGGCTTTTTGTATAAATAATGTATTCACTTAAAAATATTTATAAGCGTTATTGTCTTTCCGATCAATATTAAAAGATGAATACCGAAATTTTAGTTTCTTTATTCAAAACGCATCATTACAATCTCATTGTTTAAAAATTCAAGTTTTCCTTCTTTTATATGATAACGATCAATTTTGTTAAGCAAATTTACAAAAGTATTCTCTCCAGCTCCTTGGCATATCATTATGGTTTGCAGGGGTGAGTTAATTGAAATAAAATCTCCGTTGATTTTAATTCTGCTTGAAAATGAATTACAACTAGTAAATCCATTTATTTCATTACTATTTAGATTAAAGGTAACACGTGGTTTTTGATTGGGGTATAATCCATCAAACGCAATTCTTGGACTAGTAATATAAGTCAATGCCCAAACTTTTTTTGGATCTTTTAATTCTGCTGGTATTGCAGAGGGTGTTTTAACGCTCTCACATGAAAAAATTATGGAAAGCATTAGTACAAAATAAATAGAGTGTTGTTTCATGATAAATAAATTCAAGTTATTTATAAGTTCATTAAGTATTACTTCCCAGTTTTAATAAACTTATTAATTTATATTGCTATGTGTTTAGCAAATTTAGATAATTGGATTAATTATTTTTTAATTATTTAACTTTCATTTTAGGTATAAAACATATTTTTTTGTTAATAGTAAGTTTGAGGTTTAATATGTTAGGGTTTTACTTTCAAATTTAGTTGAATAGTTAAAAATTAGATTAATTAATTGTCTTTAATGAAAACTTTCCAGTTATCTTAAATATAGCAAAAACATCTTCATAGTTTTATCAGTATACTAAAATTACATGATCTATATTTATTTTAAAATTTAATTGGCAAATAAATAACATAATTTGTTAATTAAATATCAATTTATGTTTAATGTACGCTTTATGATTAATGTTTCGTATGTTTTTTTGGTTGATATAATTAAATTTTATTTTAGATTATTTTGTTTTTATGTATTTAACTACGTAGTTTTGTTGTGTAAATTAATAAACTATGAAAACAATTATTATTCCTATTGGGAATGAGCATGCAGAAGCAGCAATTGATTTAATTTTAAATATTCAGCAGAAAGAATTTAATGTAGCAATTTCTTTAGAAGATCAACCTGATCTTTTGAAAATTAATGCTTTTTATTATCAAAGTGGTGGTTGTTTTTGGGGAGCCTTTATTGAGGGGGAGTTGATAGGTACGATTGCTCTAGTGAAATTTGATAATAAGGTGGGGGCTATTAGAAAAATGTTTGTAAAAAAGGAATATAGAGGAAAGGAATACAAAATAGCCCAACAATTGTTAGAGACATTAATTACTTATAGTAAAGAAAATGGTATAAACAATTTATATTTGGGAACAGTTTCAATATTGGAAGCTGCCTTACGTTTTTATGAAAGAAACAATTTTGTACGTATTGATAAAAAATCTCTTCCTGAGACATTTCCTTTAATGAATGCAGATAATGTATTTTGTCATTTAACATTATAATAAACGGATATGAATATTATAGACGAATCGGGTATTTTGGCCCTGTCAACAAGATTGCAGCGACTTAGTGAACAATTGCGTAAAGATGGCGCCTTACTTTATAAATCGTTTGATATTGAGTTTGAACCCAAATGGTTTCCGGTTATTTATACACTCTATCATAAAGATATATTGAGTGTAGTAGAAATAGCAAATGAGATAGGTTATACACATCCATCCACTATTAGTTTATTGAAAGAACTCGAAAAGCAAAAACTTATTCGTTCTAAAAAAGATAAAGTTGACGAACGCAAACGTTTGCTTCAGCTTACTGCTAAAGGTCAGGAAATGATTTTAAAAATGAAACCTGTTTGGGATATTATGACCAGTGTCCTTAATGAGATCGTTGACAATGACAACCATTTACTTAAAGCTATTAATGAAGCCGAAAATAAAATTGCTAATCAAAGTTTTTTACAACGGGCAATACAATTAAAAAGGGAAGCAAAGTCTGACGAATAATTATTCATTCCATCAACAACAATAATTTTACGGTGATTGCGATAATTGAATCAATTTGCCAGAGCGAAAAAATGACTTTATTAAATGTATGCAAAAAAAACCTACAGCTTTTAGTCGGACTACTAATTTATTTCGAATGGACCTGCTGCCAAAATCATCATAAATAAAACGAACTGTTACTCCTTCTTTGGTTTTTTGGTTGAGTACCATTGCTAATTGGTTACCTATTTCATCATCTTCATAGATATAATATTCAATATGAATATGTTCTTTAGCTTGTTTTAAGCTTCTAATACTGCCGGAAACTTTTCTTCTCCGTTTATAAGAAGCTTAACTGATATAATATAGAAGTGTTTCTACAGCTATATTAAAAAACCTCAGAACCAATAATTAGTCCTGAGGTTTTACAATATTAAAAACAATAAACTATAAGAAGCTGCTCAGCATAAAACCTGCGGCGATTGCTACCGCTATTGAAACGAGACCGGGTATCATAAAACTGTGGTTAAAAACATATTTACCAATGCGGGTTGTACCTGTACGGTCAAAATCCATTGCAGCTACAAGTGTAGGATACCCGGGTAATATAAAGTCACTGTTTACTGCAGGAAACATTGCTATTAAGTGTGGTGGAACAATTCCTAAAGCTATTCCCATAGGCATTATAGTTCTCGTTGTTGCTGCCTGACTAAAAGTAAGTGCTCCTACTATAAAGAGCGCAAATGCAAATGTAAAAGGATACTCTGAAGTAATATCTTTAAATGTATGTTCGATAATACTTTCATTTGCTGCCATAAAAGTAGCACTCATCCATACTACACCTAAAACAGATACGACAGCTGTTGCCATAGAAGTAAATAAGCTCATCTTAGCAACCTCTGTAGGAGCTGTTTTTGTGATTAGCATCATAAGGGCAGAAGCAGAAAGTGTTATCATTATAATAAGACCTGTAAGATTGACAGCACCATCAGCATTAACGGCAAAACCTGGATTACCTGCTTCTACAACCGGTACAAATTGTGGAAAAGCACCAAAGAAAATAATTAGAAGAATGGCTAATCCAAATATTAATACCGATGTTTTTGCCCCGGGTTTTAGATCAACCTGATTAACAGTTGTTGTTGCTTCTAAACTTTTAGCAAATTCAGGATCCTTCATTTTTTCCAGGAATTCGGGATCTTCATTTAATTCTTTACCTTTTTTCCATACTGAAATAACTCCGGCAGCAATACCGATAATACAGGCAGGTATGCATATTTTCATAATATCAACTGCTGCAGTTGAATAAGCCAAAGTAGCCGCCAATGTAGCAGTAGCAGCACTCATCGGGCTTCCTGTTAAAGCCATATGAGAAGCAATAACAGATATACTTAGAGGGCGCTCAGGTCGTATTCTTTTTTTTGCAGCCACTTCAGATATAATTGGCAATAAAGAATAAACGATATGAGCTGTACCTGCAAAAAGGCATAAAAAGTAAACTGTAAAAGGTGCTATAAAAGTAATATGGCTTGGATTCTTTCGAATTATTTTCTCTGCAATCCTTACAAGATAATCCAATCCACCGGCGGCTTGTAATGTAGCTGCCGTAGTTACTATTGCCATAATAATTAATAAAACGGATACCGGAGGGTCTACCGGTCGCATGTGAAAGACTAGCACAAATATCAATAACCCAATCATTCCCATAACACCTAATCCAATTCCCTTAAGCCTGGATCCTATAAGGATCATTGCAAGTAATATTATGAGTTGTACTATGATCATGCTGTTATAAATTTAGGATGTATAAGGTTTTCAAATGAGTAAATCTCATCCCACTTTTCTTTTGTAATTAATTTCTGTTCATCTACTACGATCTCATAGATAGATTTTCCGGTTTTCAATGCTTCCTTTGCAACTGCTGCACTGGTCTCGTAGCCTAATATTGGATTAAGTTGGGTTACTATACCAATACTTTGCATTACCAGGTTTTTAGCATGTTCAACATTAGCTGTAATGCCTACTACACATTTATCTTTTAATGTATTACATGCTCTAGACATGTATTCTAAAGAAGTAAATAAAGCAAAACTAATTACAGGTTCCATAACGTTCAATTGTAATTGACCAGCTTCAGCAGCCATAGTAACTGTTAAATCGGCACCAATAACATAATAGCAGGTTTGGTTTACAACTTCCGGAATTACAGGATTAACTTTGCCTGGCATGATTGAGGAGCCCGGTTGCATTGCAGGTAAGTTAATTTCATTGAACCCGCAGCGTGGGCCACTGCTAAGTAACCTAAGGTCATTACATATTTTGCTTAGTTTTATAGCGCTTCTTTTTAATATACCGCTTAATTCTACAAAAGCTCCAGGATCATAAGTAGCTTCAAAAAGATCGGTTGCTAATGTTACAGGAATACCGCTTATTTCGCCTAAATGCTTTACACAAACATTTGAATAGCCTTCTGGTGCGTTTACCCCTGTACCAATTGCAGTTGCTCCCATATTTACTTCGGTAATCAGTTTTTCCGATTCGCGAAGTCGTACAACATCTTCCGCTAATGTAGTCGCAAAAGCATTAAATTCCTGTCCCAATGTCATTGGTACAGCATCCTGTAATTGTGTACGTCCCATTTTAAGAACATTATCAAACTCTTTTCCTTTTTTATAAAAAGCTTCCTGTAATTGTGCTAATGCATCAGCGAATGCTTCAATTTTAAGATAAGTAGCGAGCCTGAAAGCTGTAGGATAAGCATCGTTAGTACTTTGAGATAGGTTTACATCATTGTTTGGGTGAAGGAATTGGTATTCTCCTTTTTTGTGCCCTAAATATTCCAATCCAAGGTTAGCAATCACTTCATTTGCATTCATATTTGTCGAAGTACCCGCTCCTCCCTGAATAAGATCACTAATAAACTGATCTGTAAATTCTCCATTGATAAGACGATCACAGCCATATACAATTGCCTCTGCTTTTTTAGGATCTAAAACGCCAAGATCCCTGTTAGCAAGAGCCGCTGCTTTTTTTACATATCCAAAAGCTTTTATAAATAAAGGCTCACTGCCTATTGGGATACCTGTAATATTGAAATTTTCTTTAGCACGTATTGTTTGTACTCCATAATAACAATCGTCCGGTATTTGTTTTTCACCTAAAAAATCATGTTCTGTTCTGAAAGTAGTCATAATAATATCGTTTAAAAATTTGTAATAGTTTTAAAACTTAAAGAAGTATTCCTGAAGTTGTTTTCGGTCTTTAGTTTTCATTAATCCCAGCATTAAAAGGATTCTTGCTTTTTGCGGATTTAAATCGTCTGAAACAATGGTTCCAAGTTCATTATCACTCACTTCACCATCTAAAACCACTCTGCCAGAGATACATCTGCTGGCACGACACACTATAATATTGGCGGCTTTTGCTTTTTTAACGGCATCTGTAAATGCTTTTGAAAAATTTCCATTTCCTACACCTGCAATAACAATAGCATCCACCTTTTTTTGAATCAAATAATTCATATAGTCTGCAGATGCATCGGCATACATATAAACGATCTCAACTTTGGGTAAAACGGTAGAGTTATTTACTGTAAAAAAGTTCTTTTCGGCGACATCCCTTTCAGATTTTTTATAATATTCAACTTTTCCATCATACACTTGTCCAAGTGCACCTGTATTAGGGCATGAAAAAGCATTCACTTTTGTAGTGCTTGTTTTGGTAACTTCTCTGGAATCATAGATGGATTCGTTAAAAGATACTAATACGCCGCGTCCGCGACTTTTAGGTTCGGCAGCTACGATAATAGCATCTAAAAGATTTTTAGGTCCGTCGGCACTAATAGCAGTAGCAGGACGCATTGATCCTGTAATTACTACAGGATATTCATGAGTAACAACTAAGTCCAGAAAATAAGCTGTTTCTTCCTGAGTGTCCGTACCGTGTGTAATAACGATACCATCAGCTTCATGTTTACTAAAAATCTCATTAATGCGTGTAGCCAGTTTTTTCCATATTTCAATACTCATATCCTGACTTCCGACTGAAGATATCTGTTCGGCGCTAATATCAGCGATAGTATTTGCTGAGGGTATAGCACCTATTAAATCAGATACAGGTATTTTTCCGGCAGTATAACCAGCCCTGTCAGAGGAGTAGCCGCTTCCTGCTATGGTACCTCCTGTAGCCAAAATGATTATTTTAGGTTTTTGTTGTGCAGATATAGTAATGGTAAAAAGGCATATAAACAGCAACAGTAAAAATTTTCTCATAATTCTATATTATTTAAATTGTTTTATTAAAAGTTAAACAGCATTCCGAAGTTAATGCGAACGGCATTAGCTCCCTGAGTACTATTGTCGGTATATTCCAGTTCTTTATACCCAAACTGAGGTTCTACTGCTACCATTAAATAATCAAGGAAATTGTAGGAAACGTTTAAGGTAAACTGATAGTTAGTCATTTTGTCCCAACCAGCCTGAGTCCCGGCTCCATCATAAAAATGGTTATAAGAAGTAATTACCATGGCATTGAATTTTTTTGTAAAAAAACGTTGGTAAGAAATAAACCCTGCGTGTACAGGTAATAACTCCAGCTGTCCGTTATTTAAAGAATTAGCAAAACCGTCAAGACCTGAGCCGCCAACAGCAAGAAAATAGCTGGCTATTCCTTTACCGAGAGACCATTGCGCCTGAAGATTATTTACCAACCCAGAGTTTTTTCTAAAAAACACACTCGTAATTGCAGTAACTCCTCCTCCTGATCTTGAATGAAAATCAGAAGTTGTTTCTCCTGCTGCTATATTTTGTGAATTGTACCCTATATTTCTATAAAGTCCTGCCAGTTTCATAAATCCTCCATTTTTAAAAGCATAACGGATGCCGCCTGTTACATCAGGTACTCGGCTAGGTGCATAGTCTATTCCATGATCCGGGCTTAAGGTGTAATCATAAGCACGGCGCGGTTCCATATATTCTAAGGCAATTTCGTACGATGCTCCGGTATCTTTTTTAAACGCTCCGGTATATCTTACCTGTATTCTACGTGATAATACCATTCCTGTAGGACCATCCCAATCTAAAAGCGAAGCAGGCCATAATGAGGAGTCACCAAAAGTTGACCAGTTTTGGCCTATCATCCAGTGGTCGTATTGTATCCATGCATGACGGAGCCTGAATTGAGATGTATTATTTGGACCATCAAAATCGCCCTCAAGCATTGATTTCAGTTCTTTTCCATTGCTAAATTGAGTTGTATTAACAAAACGCAATTGCGATTGTCTCATATCCATACTAAATGAAGGAATGTCTTTACCGTTCACATCATTTTTATGGATAAGAAAAGAACTATTACCTGCAAGGTTTCCTTTAATATCAGTTATTCCATTTAATTTGAGACGCCCAATAAGCCTGGCTGTAATTCTTGGTTTGCCATTAAGCGAATCTTTAGTTTCTACAGCCATCAATTGAGCTTTTGCAGAATAACTTAGGAGGATACAGGTACATGAAAAGATTAAAAAGAGAGTATTTTTATGAATCATACTGGTACAGTTTTAATTAGTAAGGATTTTTTATTTGAGTTTTTCCGTCTTAAGAGCGGAATAATTCGTTTATTATAAACTGTAACATAAACTAGCCTGTTCAATAAAAAGACTCCTGAAAGCGTATAGCTAGTATAATTTTTGATAATACTTTTTGATTAAAGTATTAATATGTAAGATTAAAATTAACAATTAAAATCCAAATGGGTTTGAAAACCAACAGACATAAAAGTTAAAATAATGATAAATTAAAAAGTATAAATAACTGAAGCAAATTGTAGTCAGGCTTAAGCCTATTATAGAATAATTATATCTCAAAAATACAGGACTGTAACTCACATTATTTTTTTAGTAATCTAGCTTTATTATATTCATAGTTCATTCGGGCAATTGACAATATAGATATACCTTGAGGGCATTCTACCTCACAGGCTTCAGTATTAGAACAACCTCCAAATCCTTCCATATCCATTTGATTAACCATTGTTAAAATTCTTTTTGAAGCTTCTATTTTTCCCTGCGGAAGCAATGCCATATGTGTTATTTTGGCACTTACAAACAATGCTGCGCTTGAATTTTTGCAGGTTGCAACACAGGCTCCACATCCAATACAGGCAGCTGCATCAAAAGATGCTTCAGCCGCTTCATAGGATATAGGAATGCTATTAGCTTCCGGTGCCTGGCCCGTTGATACGCCTATATAACCTCCGGCTGTAATAATAGAATCGAAAGAAGACCGGTCAATTTTTAAATCCCGTAATATAGGAAATGCTGTTGCCCTGAAAGGCTCTATATATATAGTATCACCATTCTTAAAGCTTCTCATATGAAGCTGGCAGGTTGTAGTGTGTTTAAGAGGACCATGAGCCCGTCCATTAATCATTATACCACATTGTCCGCAAATACCCTCTCTACAATCATGATCAAATTCTATTACACGTTCACCAAGCATAACAAGTGATTCATTTAAAAGATCAAGCATTTCAAGGAAAGACATATGATGTGAAACGTTATCAATTTCATAATCTACCATCATTCCTTTAGAAGAAGTATTTAGCTGCCTCCATATTTTTAGATATAGCTTCATGGTCGTTTTAGTTTAATTATTTATAACTTCTTACGGTTAGCTGTACTGATTCGAATTCAAGAGGTTCTTTATGCAATTGAGGGAGTTGTTCTTTTCCTTTCCATTCCCAGGCAGATACATAACAAAAATCTGTATCATTTCTTACAGCCTCTCCATCGGTAGTTTGATATTCTTCCCTAAAATGTGCTCCACAGGATTCTTCTCTTTGTAGAGCGTCGTGACACATTAGTTCTGCCAATTCAATATAATCAGCTATTCTGCCGGCTTTTTCCAGTTCACTGTTCAAAGTATCGTCGCCCGTTATAAGCAGATCTTTTTCAAAAGACTCTTTCAATAATCGGATAGATGTAATGGCTTCTTCTAAATTTTCTTTACTTCTTGATAAACCACACTTTTCATAAAGCAATCTTCCAATCGCTTTGTGAAAGTAATCGGCCGAAAGGCTTCCTTTGTTTTCAAGGAATTTGTCCAATTGATTCCTAACTGATTTTTCTGCTTCTTCAAATGCAGGATGTGAACTATCTGTTTTTGATGTATTCAATTCTCCTGATAAATAGTTGGGTATAGTATAAGGAGCTATAAAGTAACCGTCTACACATGCCTGAAGCAATGAATTTGCGCCCAGCCTGTTTGCACCATGATCAGAAAAATTGGCCTCTCCAAGAGCAAATAATCCAGGGATGGTAGTCATTAGCTCGTAATCTACCCACAAACCACCCATAGTAAAATGTGCTGCAGGGGAGATGAGCATAGGCTCTTTATAGGCATTAATACCATTAATTTTTTCATACATCGCAAAAAGATTACTGTATTTGGCCTCAATTTTATCTTTACCCTGAGCGCTAATAGCATCTGAAAAATCGAGATAAACAGCATTTTTCATTGGTCCAGCACCATAACCTGCATCGATACGTTCTTTTGCAGCACGTGAGGAGATATCTCTGGGTGCCAGATTACCAAACGCGGGATAGCGACGTTCAAGGTAATAATCACGTTCATTTTCAGGAATGGTATTAGGCTCTCTGTCGTCACCCGTTTTTTTAGGTACCCATATGCGTCCGTCATTTCTAAGTGATTCAGACATAAGGGTAAGTTTAGATTGATTTTCTCCATGTTGAGGGAGGCAGGTAGGGTGAAACTGTATCCAGCTTACACCGGCCATATAAGCCCCTTTTTTATGAGCTCTCCAAATAGCAGAGCTGTTACAGCCCATAGCCAATGTAGAAAGATAGTATACTTTACCGTATCCTCCTGTGGCAAGTACAACCGCATCTGCGGCATGGCGTTCCAATGCTCCGGTTTCAAGATTTCGTGCTATAATGCCTTTTGCTTTTCCATCTATTATAACTAATTCGAGCATTTCATGGCGCGTATGCATGATAACTTTCCCTGTGTTAACCTGGCGAAGGAGCGATTGATAAGCTCCCAATAAAAGTTGCTGGCCTGTTTGTCCACGTGCATAGAAAGTACGGGAAACCTGTACACCGCCAAAAGACCTGTTGTTTAAATATCCTCCATATTCTCTCGCAAACGGAACGCCCTGGGCTACAGCATGATCAATCAGGTTTGCTGAGCATTCTGCCAGTCGGTATACATTTGCTTCACGAGATCGAAAGTCGCCTCCTTTTATGGTATCATAAAACATTCTAAAAACATTATCGCCATCATTTTTATAGTTTTTAGCAGCGTTTACGCCACCCTGAGCTGCTACCGAGTGTGCTCTCCTGGGAGAGTCCTGAAAGCAAAAAGCCTGGATATTGTATCCTTGTTCTGCAAATGATGCAGCACAGGACGATCCGGCAAGACCGGTTCCTACAACGATAATATTCATTTTTTTTCTATTAGCAGGATTTACAAGTTTTGCCTTTGCCTTATAATTATTCCATTTATCTGCCAGAGGGCCTTCCGGTATTTTTGAATCTTTCATTTCCATAATTATTTAAAATAAATATAAAGTGGGATTGCCATAAAGCCTCCGGTGATGATTGTAGTATAGATCCATCCGGTTATTTTTATTGCTTTAACATATTTGGGATGGTAAAGACCAAGCGTTCTTGAAGCACTAAAAAAACCATGCAGCAAATGAAATCCTAATGCAATAAAAGATACTTCATAAATTATTACATACCATAATTGAGAATAGGCTTGTACTACAACCTGATAGAGGTCTTTATTACCTGCCTTATCGATAGGTAAATCGGTGAACTTATATGTATACCAGAAATCTTTGAAATGTATTATAAGAAATAAGAGTAGTATTGTTCCTAAGATTCCCATATTACGGCTATTCCATGCACTTGCAACATTTCTTTTATCATAGTGGTAACTTTTTCCGTTAGAGCGGTTATTATTTATAGTTACAATTAAAGCATATACAGCGTGACAGATAAGTGACAGATATAAAATCCAGGAAATAGTTTTGATTACGATATTACCGGATAGTGTAGTGGAGTACCAATTAAATTGTTCTCTGGCCTGATCTTCCGGTAAAAAAAGCTGAAAATTGCCTAATAAATGTATAATTAGAAAAAAACACAGAAACAGACCTGTAATGGCTATGATGAGCTTGTTTTTTAAAGTAGTCGATTTCATTGTCTTCAGGAATTTTAAAATATTTATTTTCTGTAAACCCTAAGTTAGTACAATCCGATGACTTTGGGTCTGAATATTTGAAATAATAGATAAAAATGTAATAAAAGTCTGCTAATATTAATCTTATAGAATTCTATTAATGAGAATAGTTGTCAGATTACTAAATTGGCAATAAAAACATATGGTTAATCTTCTTTTATTTAAAATTCTCCTGTTATATCAGGATCATTTTTTTTACACTTTATAGATAAATTAAACCATTTTAACGATAAAAAACTATTTTTTTTATTGTCTCATTTATGTTGTATATACATTTGATAACGTGGAATATACAGTTAAACGCATTAATAATTATTTAATTCACTTTTTTCGTTGCACTCCTTAAATTTCCACACAATGTTGATCTTTCTAACTTTAGTATTAATAAACATACCTTGCACCATGAAAAAAGTAATTATCCCAATCAGTTTTTGCCTTCTAGGCCTTTTATTTACGCCTTCAGTATTTGCTCAGGCAACAGCTTCTGCGAATGCTTCTGCAACAATAGTAACACCTATAAGTATTTCTAAAAACACTGATATGAATTTTGGAAATATTGCTACAAATGGAACTGTAGGTACAGTGGTTTTATCGCCAGCGAGTGGCAGGACATTTACGGGAGGTGTTAGTTTACCTGCAACTACCGGTACAGTTACAGCAGCGTCTTTTACAGTTGAAGGTTCCGGTTCTTATACTTATGCCATTACTTTACCTTCATCAGTTATTATTTCAAGTGGTTCAGACCAAATGACTGTAAATAATTTTACCAGCACACCGTCTTCGACAGGAACTTTAAGTTCTGGTTCACAAACAATAACTATTGGAGCAACTTTAAATTTGATAGCATCACAGGCCGAGGGGTCTTATACCTCTGCAACTCCTTTTGCTGTTACAGTTAACTACAATTAAGACATTTGTGTATTAGTGTGTTTTAGTTTTAGGTAATATCAAATTTATTATTATATTATTATGAACAATACCCTCTTTATTAAAGCAGGGATTGCTCTGTTAATGCTATCAGTTATGGTTATTACAGAGCAATTGTTGTACCCGTCTAATAGCATAAGTCAGGGTGATCTTGTAATTATGCCTCGCAGGGTAATTCTAGATGCGAGTAAAAGAACTCAAGAGTTAAATGTAGCCAATACAGGTGCTGATAGTGCAAAATACCTTATTTCTGTAGTACAGTACAGGATGCTCGAAAGCGGAGCTTTTGAGGAGATTGCTGAACCCGATTCCGGTCAGAATTTTGCAGATAAAAATTTCCGATTTTTCCCGCGAAGTGTTACACTTGCTCCAAATGAATCACAAACCATTAAAATTCAGGCTATAAATACCAATGATTTAAAATCAGGAGAGTATAGATCACACCTTTATTTTAGAGCTGTTGCAAAAGACAGACCAATAGAGGATGATGCTTCAAAACTTCCTCAATCATTATCTGTGCATTTGGTTCCTACATTTGGTGTTGCCATTCCTGTTATTATTAGAAATGGAAACTCGACTTTAAAGGTTAATATTGAAAAACCGGTATTTTCATTAAATGATAATGGAGTACCTCAATTAAATATGAAATTCAACAGAACAGGGAATATGTCTGTTTATGGAGATCTTAAAGTAGAGCATATTACGGCAACAGGTAAAATTACTCAGGTTGGTATTGCAAAGGGTTTAGCTATTTATACTCCTAATCCAGTGCGTAATTTTATGCTCAATCTCGATAAGTCCTTAGGAGTAGATTATCATAAAGGAAAACTTAATATCGTTTATACAACTTCATCAGAGTCAAAACCAGTAGTAATCACTTCTTCTCAGATAGATCTGTTTTAATACAGAAATAGTTTTTAAACGAGCCATACGTCTGATAAATTAAGCCTCAACACATGAAAAGAAAAATTACTTTTTTATCGTGTAGATGTATACTTATTGCTTTTATACTCTTTGCCGCTACCTTCAGGGTTTGTGGTCAATCAGTTACTAATTATACATTTGCGGGTACAACCGCTGGAGGTTTTACACCAATTTCTGGTGGAAGTACTACAACATGGACCGGATCTACAGATGATGGGGCATCGGCACTTATACCTATCGGATTTGATTTTTGGTATATGGGTACGCGTTATACCACGATTTCTGCTTCTACAAATGGTTGGTTATCGTTAGGTTCTGTTCCTACAGATTATGTATATACTAATAGTTTATCTGCTTCCGGATCACCAAGACCTGTAATCGCTCCATTATGGGATGACCTTGATATCGTCTCTACTGCAAATGTTACTTATAAAACAGCTGGAACAGCTGGAAATAGGGTATTTACAATACAATATTTAAATGTTGAATGGAACTATTTAGCCATTGGTGCCGTATGTTCTTTTCAGGTAAATCTTTATGAAACTACAGGAAAGGTTGAATTTATTTACCGTTCTGACACTTTTGCTGCAAATCTCGCATCTGCTTCTATCGGTATTACTGCTGCAGCGACCGGATCAGGAAATTATTTATCTGTAAATAATGCCGGTACAAGCACAAGTTCTACAAGTGAAGCAAGTATTACAACCAAGCGGGTAACTGGTAGAACGTATGGATTTACTTCACCAATACCTACTGCTCCCGGAAGCCTTAGCTTCACAGCAGTATCACTCTCATCAATGACATTAAACTGGACTGACCTTTCTTCAAATGAAAGAGGTTTTGCCATATATCGCTCTACAGACGGAATCAATTATTCTTTTGTGAGCCAGGTAGTGGCAGGAGCTACTTCTTCATTACAAACCGGACTTAATACCGGAACAACTTATTATTGGAAAGTATATGCTGTTACAGAAGGGGGTATGAGTAGTTCACTCAATGGAACCCAGGCGACCAGCTGTAACGGGCCTATAATCTCACAATTACCGGCAACAAATTTAATTTCTTATTATAAATTTGAAGGTAATGCGGTTGACGCCACGGCAAACAATTCAGGTACTTTTCAGGGAGGTACACCAACAGCGTCAGCAGATCGATTTAATGTTGCCGCAAAGGCTTATACTTTTAATGGAAGTTCCAATTACATCTCAACATCAACTGCTTATGTTAACCCTGCTTCAGTAAGTGTTTCTTCCTGGTTTAAAACTACAACCACTGTAGGTGGGGTTTTGATGGGATTCTCAAGTCTTCAAACCGGTGGCAATGGTAACAGGGATCGATTTATTTATATGACGAGTACAGGGATATTGTACTTTGGTGTTGCACCTGGTGCTGTAAAAAAATACATTAATACAACTACTGCTTACAATGATGGAAATTGGCATTTAGTTACAGCTACTCTGGGTGCAAGTGGGATGAAACTATATGTTGATGGTGTACTATCTGCAAGTGATTTAAGTGTAACTACAGCAGAGACGATTACAGGATATTGGCGATTAGGACACAGCGATATTTCTACATGGCCTAATGAACCTTCAAGTTATTATTTTCAGGGAACATTAGATGATATGGTGGTTTATCACCGGGAATTATCTGCAGCTGAAATAGGTGTACTTTACAATTCACCTGATGGTGCAGGGAGCAATTCACCTGTATGTTCTGGAGCATCCCTTAACCTGACAGCAACTACTGTTGCAAGTGCCAGTTATTCGTGGACAGGCCCTAATGGGTTTACGTCATCATTGCAAAATCCGATTCTTACTTATTCTGCAGTAAATGCAGGTATTTATACTGTACAGGTTACTATACCCGGATGTGCTGCTCCTACAACTGCTTATACAAATGTTGTATCTACTACCGCAAGTGGACAATGGACGGGTAATGTAAGTACAGATTGGGCTAATGCTGCTAACTGGTGTAATGGAACTTTACCAACAGCAACTACCGATGTGATAATTGGTGCTGGAGCTACAAGAATGCCTAACATTAGTACAAGTGTGAGTTGTAGAAATCTTACAATAAATAGTGGGGCAAGTATAACATTGACAGGAACTTTAAATATTGCGGGTACACTAACTAACAGTGGTACTTTTACAAATACAGGAACTATAAATTTTAATGGTACAACTGGTCAGCAAACATTTTCAGGGCTTACTTCATTTTATAATGTAACACTGAATAACAGTAATGGATTACTATTACCCTCAGCGATTACTATTACAAATGACTTAACGATTACAGCAGGAACATTGAACGCAAATAATTTCAATGTTACTATAACTGGAAACTGGACGAACAATTCCTCAGCTACAGCTTTTACAGCTGGTACCGGAACAGTTACGTTTAATAGTTCAACAGCCAAAAGTATTGGGGGAACTTTTTCAACTACTTTTAATAATCTTATTATAGCCAATATTGGAAATACAATTAGCCTGGCTATTAATACCAGCATTACCGGAAACCTATCTGTAAACACAGGTACATTTGATCTCGGAGCTTTTACAGCTAATCGGGCAACAGCAGGGGGTATTCTTACCGTAGCGAATAATGCAACACTAAAAATAGGAGGTAACAATACTTATCCTTCAAATTATGGTACAAACACTTTAGTAACTGCCAGTACTGTAGAGTATTCAGGAACTAATCAGGCAGTTGCAAATCAGGTTTATGGTAATCTTAGACTGACCAGTTCATCAGGTGCAGCAGTAAAGACTTTTCCTGCTACAGCATTAAGTATAATAGGTAATCTAACAAGTGCATTAGGTGCAGGTACTTCAGTGGCTTTTACTGCTGCTTCTGCAATTACGATAAATGGAAATGTAGCTATAGGAGCATCTACTACATTTAATGGAGGTAGCTTTAGCCATAACATAGGAGGTAACTGGTCTAATAGCGGCACATTTAACGGTAATACAGGTACTGTAATTTTTACAGGTTCAGGTACTACCGTGAGCGGTTCAGGTGTTCAGAATTTTAATAGTGTTACAGTAGCTGCATCCATGGTTAGTTTTTCGGCAGAAGGGCTTAGTTTATCAGGAAATCTGGCCACAACAGGCGCAGGATCATTTACTCAGGCATCGGGCGGAACTTTGACAATGACAGGTACAGGCACAACTATTAGTGGTGTTTCAATTGCTCCGGATAATCTGATAATTAGCGGAACGGTAACTACTACATCATCTATCGTGTTGACAGGCAATTTAACGGTTAGTGGTAGTTTCATCGCCAGTACTGGCACTATTATTATGAGTGGAACATCAAAGACAATATCAGGTGCAGGTACTAAAACATTCTATATACTATCTCTTACAGGTACAGTCACTACGGCTGTTAGTTTTAATATTTCCTCAGGTCTTCTTGTATATGGAAGTTTAACTGCATCCGCAGGAACAGTGACCTTTACGGGTACTTCTAGTTTGAGTGGCACTGCTAATTTATTTAATGTAACGATAAATGGAACTTCATTACAGCTGTCTGCCAATGCAATTTTAGGTATTGCCGGTACTCTTACTGTTACAGCAGGTACATTGAATGTAAGTTCGACCCCCAATACTGTAAATTTTAATGGAAGCGGAGCACAAAGTATAAATGCTCTTACCTATAATAATTTAATAACGAGCAACGCAGGTAACAAAACTGCCGCCGGTGCAATAACAGTAAATAATGATATAACAATAGGATCTGGTACAACATTTATTGCCGGGTCGTTTACACATTCTATTTATAACAACTGGTATAATAATGGAAGTTTTACTCCGGGAACGAGTACGGTACAAATTCTGGGAAGTCAGAACTCAGTGATTAGCGGAGCCACAACATTTAATATTCTAACATTAAATAATACCAGCTCAGCCATAACGCTTACTTTATTGAGCAATGTATCGGTAGCAACGGTTAATATGATAACGGGTACTATGCTGACAGGAGCAAATACAATAACCATAACAACTACAAGAACAGGTAATGGTATTATTTTGGGTACGATTACCAGAAACCATGCTTTTGGTTTACTATTGTCAGGCTATGCTTTTGAAGGACCGGATAATATTGTTTCTTTCACTGTTGCACTAGGAGTGAATAGTGTAACAGTATCTGTAGCTACAAATCCTCCGGGTGATTTTCCGTTTAATGGATCAATTAACAGGATGTACACTATAAGTATTCCAAATGGTATTGGTGTTCTTGGAACAATTCGCTTTCATTATGAAGATAATGAATTAAATGGGAATAACGAAAGCACCATGACGGTGTGGCGTAATTCTGGAACTACATGGTCATCCAGTGGAAAAACGGCTAACAATACTACTAATAATTATGTTGAAGTTGGTTTGCCGGGTGCCGGTACAAACCGATGGACGTTATCTGATAATGCTAATGTTGTGCAATGGAATGGAAGTGTTAGCAGCGACTGGAATACTGCTAATAACTGGACAGTCGTTCAGGGATCGGCTTCAAGGCCGCCTGCTGCCACAGATGTTGCTAACATCGGTACAGTAGCATTTACCAATCAGCCTACTATAAGTACAGCCGTAAATGTTAAGAACATCAATTTTGGAAGCGTTCAGGCTGCAACGCTTACTATGGCAGCTGGTGGATCACTTGTTGCATCTGATATAAAGGGAAGCTGGAGTACTAATGCTACACACACTATTAATGTAAATGGACAAACTGTAACTGTAAATGGCGATTTAACACTTAGTGATGGTACCAGTGGTCATGCTATTAATTTAAATATAGGTTCAGGTACAGTTAGTATTGCGGGTACACTAACTCAAAACGGCAATGCTAATATTATATTCACAGGAGCAGGTAACCTGAATATTGCAGGAGATTTTAATTATACAAATGGTGTTTTTACACCTGGCTCAGGAACAGTAACGTATAACGGCAGTGCGAATCAAAATGTTGGTATAGTAAATTATAATAACCTAACAGTTAATAAAACGGCTGCTAATGCAATTGCAACCAGTGGCTTGACTATTGGAGGGAACCTGACCATTACTGCGGGTGAATTTGATAGTAATGGAGTTAGCACAATTACAGGTAATGTGAATATTGCTTCGGGTACAACTTTTCAGAACAACAGTACTGTGAGCGTAGGAGGCAATTGGAATAATAACGGTTCTTTTACATCAAATAACTCTGAAACAAGTGTCGTTTTTAACGGTACAGGAGCACAAAGCATATCTGCTACGACCTTTAATAATCTTGAATTCAACAAGCCTATAGGTACTATTGCAACATTAACGGGTAATGTTACAATTAAGGGTAATCTAACCGGAACTTCGGGAACACTCGATATTCAGTCTTTTGTATTTAATAGAGATGTACAGGGAGGAACAGCTACATTAAGTGACGCCGGTACTTTAATTATTGCCGCAGATAATGCTCCAACCAGATTTGCAAATTATGCTTTAAGTACTAATAGTACAGTTATTTTTAATGGAACCGGTACACAGAATTTACAGTTGCCGGGAGTTGTTTATGGTAATATAATTTTTAGAAACGCAGGAACAAAAATATTATATACTCCAATTACGGTAAAAAATGATTTAACTATAGAGAATACTGCTGTTTTTAATGGAGGTGCGAATACCATTACCGTGAATGGAAACTGGACCAATAGCGGGACATATGTGCCTGCAACCAGTACTTTATTATTTACAGGTACAACTAAAAACATTACAGGTAATACTACTTTTAATCAGGTAACTGTTACGGGTAGTTATACTATTTTAAATGATGTAACTTTTAATGGCTTACTGAATATAACAAGTTCGGGAGCTCTTAGCGGGGGAGCAAGTATTAATACAACACTTAATGCCGACCTGACTAATAGCGGTACATTAAATACGTTAGGCTCTACCACTTTTACAGGCAATGTTTTACAAACCCTTAGTCTTATTAATGCGGTTTCTACAGTAGCTATGACCGTTAATTTTAATGGATCTGTTTCGCCTGTATTGAACTCAACTTCGCCTCCACAATTTGGCTATTTAAATATTAATAACACAGGTGGTGTAAACGCCAGTGTTGGCTGGACTATACTTTATACTCTTACTGTAGGGAATGGAGCATCCTTTAACGCAGGTACATCTACACATAACTTACAAGGAGCCCTCACAAACAATGGTATAATTACAAGTGCAGGAACGTTGAACTTCATTCCTACAACAACAGTTACACTTAACATGGGAACTAACTTTTCCAGTACTGGGTTGGTAGTTTTTGGAGGTGCAGGAGCAATAACACTATCAGGGACTCCTGGTTCGTTGAAAGATGTGCTTATATCAAATACTAACGTAGCGGGTATTACTTCTGTTTCTAATCTTACTATTACAAATAATTTTACCATTAATACAGGATCAGTATTCAATGCAGGAAGTTATAGTTACTCTCTTGCCGGGAATTTATTAAATAATGGGACATTAAATAGCGGAACCTCTACTTTTACTTTAAATGGAACTGCTATTCAGGATATTTACTCTGTCTCTCCATTATACAAGCTAACTCTAAATAATAGTGGAGGTACAGTTACTTTATCTTCAAATGTAACGGTTAATAATGCGCTTACTTTTACAACTGGAAAAATACAAACGGGTAATAATATATTAATTCAGCCGGTTACAGGTTCTGTTTCCGGAGCTGCCCAAAATACAGGATGGGTGTATGGCAGGTTACAGAAAAATACAGGAACAGGCGCTGTTACAAAGACATTTGAAATAGGGAATGCGCTTAATTATCTTCCGGTTACAGTTTCTTTTGCTAATGTTAGTACTTCAGGAAATCTTACCGTATCTACTATTGAGGGTGATCAGCCAAGTGTTAGCAATTCAATTATCGATCCTGCAAAAAGTGTTAATCGGTATTGGACAATTAGTAATAGCGGTATAGTATTTACAACTGCTAATATCACTTTTAATTATTTAGCAGCAGATGTAGATCCAGGCGCTTCGACGAATGCTTTTGTTTTAGGTGAATATGGTAATAGTTCCTGGAGCTATCCAATGGGTAATTCTTTAACACCAACAAGTTTTGCAGTAACAGGAATAACCTATTTTGCAGATTTCCAGATTGGTCAAAGAGCGATTTCCATTAAAACCTGGGATGGCGGAGCAGGAACAAGCAATTGGGGAGACGCAGCCAATTGGAATACAGATGGTGTGCCTACAGTTAATGATAATGTTGAGTTAACCGGAGCATATATCATTAATGTTAACATTCCGGCAGTAACTAAAAATCTGCTATTGAGTAATTCAGGGCTTGTTTTGAGTACAATAGGTGCTAATACGCTTTCAGTATCCGGAAATTTAATACTTGCTTCGGGAACATTAAATATAGCTTCAGCATTTCCATCGGTAACAGGAAGTGCAGATGTATCTGCAGGAACCGTTGGTTTTACAGGGACTGGATCGCAAACCATACCTGTGTACAATTATTATAATCTTGTAAGTAGTTCATCAGGAGCCAGGATATTTGGATCGCCCGGCACAATAGGTATTGCTAATGCATTTACTCCGGGTACAAATAGTTATACTGTTACAGGAAGTACTGTAAGTTATAATGGTGCCGGAGGACAAACAATAGCAGCATCGGTTTATAATAACCTGTCATTGGATAATGCAGGAACAAAAACCTTTGCAACGGGTATAATAAGTGTGGCTGGAAGTTTAACGTATGCAAATACAATTACCCCGGATGCTTTATCCGGTTCTGGTACTATCAGTTATAATGGTACAAGTGATCAGACTATTGCAGATATGAATTATTACAATCTTGATGCTGCAAATCCATCCGGTATTGTTACACTGCATGATGTAACCGTTAATATGGTATTTAGCGTGACTAAAGGAACTGTCCATATTGGTAGTACGAATGACGAACGTAAAATTAATATATATGATGATATAACTGTTGCCAGTGGGGCAACATTGACGGTGTCTCCATCGTCTGATGTGAAACATTCCGTTAATATTGCCGGAGATATAGTTAATAACGGAACATTGGATATGACCTCCGATGTAAATAGCCTGGCAGGTGTGAACTTTATTAGAGATGGAAATCAAACCATATCAGGATCCGGAATTAGCGATTTTCATGAAATAACTGTAAATCAGGGTAGCAGTAATTTAAATACTTTAACAGTAACTACAGCAGGATTTGTAGTGCCAAATGGTTTT
>NZ_SBII01000024.1 GCF_004028155.1 Flavobacterium cerinum
CTTATCTTATAGGAATTGTATTGAAAGATCAATAAACTATAATCGTTATTTAACCGATTTCAGGACAAATTTAAGATTGTCAATCAGGGAGCCGTCTATAGTAGGTAAAATAGTGAAATTGAATAAGGTTGTTTCTGTTGTAAAACCTAACTTTTTGAGTTTCTCTATATTAATTTTAGCTGTATAATTACCGGGTACAAGTCCCAAATAAGAAAAATACCCATCTGCTTCAGAAGTAGTCCGGGTGATTTTTTTACCCTTTTCATTATAAATATCAATTTCAATACCGCCGATACCCTCTTCACTTTCAATGTCAGATAATAAAACCCTTCCCCCTACTTCTCCAAATACCGATACAGGGATTTCAATATTTTTTACAAGGTTAGGCTCTATAACGACAGTATAATTCTTTTTAATAAGCCTCCACGCCACACGCTCAAACTCCGAAGGATCAAGTTCTATATTGTAATTTGTATAGGCTTCAAGATCTGTTATAAGAATAGTATTGTTTTTTACGCGGCGTTCAAGACGTCCTCCGTTTACCATCACTTTTAAACCCGGTGCATCGGGTTCATCTTTATCGCGTCTGTTATTCCCGTTTATATCGAGATAAGGAATAAGTAAAACAGCTCCTTTTCCAATACTGGTATAATTATTAAAGTCTGTTATACCCGAGGTTCCATCGTGTATAAGGCTTCCGTTTATTCCCTGTAATGTTCTATAGACATCATTAGTCTTTCTTACTGAGAGCCTTGTTTGAGCAAAAGAAAAATCATATCGAAGACCAAACTCAATATTATCAATATCACTAATAAAGTTTCTTTCAAAAGAAAGATTCAAATATCCATTTCTGAATATCCTTTTTTCTAATTCAGATCTTATCGTGATTATTTTTTCAGCGGTATATTCGTACTGAAGCTGCTGTGTTATCAATAGATTTCTAAAAGCCCTTAGACCTAATGAAAAATTACTGTACACGTAGGCATCATTATCCTTAAAAAAGAGAGCAAATGTATTAACACTGGCATTAAAGTTTCGAATTACGCCTGAAATCATCCATTCAGAAGCTGTATAACGGGTATTTAATAACTTTATCTCCTGTAATGAAAAACGGGTAAACGCTGAGAAAAGCCGGCCTCTAATAGGAAAAGAAACTATCGCCTTATGATCTTCAAGGAACATAGTGTTAATCGCTGTCTGTCCATCCTTAAACCAGTTGTTTTGTAGTTCAAACTGCAAACCGGATGCTGAATTATAACTCAACGTTGTTTTTGTTCTCACATCAAAATCATGCTCCGCAGAAATCAGTAGATTGGAAAACAAACGAAAAGAAGTATTGACAAATGGAATTTTTGTTCCTGATGTTATAGAAGACAAATACTCAAATCCTCCTCCTATGGTAATGTTTCTGCTTAACCCATAATTACCGCTAAATCGGGCAAATTGTGTATCAAACCCATCTTCAACAACACCTCCGCCGGCCGTGTATTCAAATTCACCTTTGGGTATAAAAGTAAAGGGGATATTGATATTCTGTTCCGAGAAACGTTCCTGGCCAAACGGGCCATAGAACCTCAATTTTATATTGGTATTTCCATAAACAAGAGGTACATTAAAAGTATAAAAACCCGCAGAATTTGCTTTCACATAATTAATTAGTACGCCATTTACATAAAGCTCAACCGTCCAGTTTGGATCTGTATAATTACTTAAAACATAGGTGCCAAATGATCGTCTGTACGTTGTAGGTGAATTAGTAACCTGTACCCCAACTATAGGTGCATAAATCGATGAAATTGACTGCCCTCGTATTTTACCCGCTAAAAATTGTCTGGCAAAACGCAGGTCGTTATCTACATATCTCCACAAATAATACTGTTGACGGCCTGAGAACGGAGCATTGCTGCGATAATTCAGGATAACATTTGTTTCTCCTCCGGCAATTATACCCCCAACGCCAAAACTTGCTCTTGTATCCCTCTCTGTTTCTTTATTTCCTGCTGAGGTAACAAATGCATAATCTGCAGTTCCAAAGTAAAACAATGGATTTTTACGCCCTACAAAGGCATCTGCTTTAAAAACACCCTGCAGTTTACTTAGGTTATTACGCATCTGTTCCTGCCTGATTTCACGTAATACGGGTAGTTCTAAATCGGTACTGATAACTACTGACAGGCTGCGGAAATTAAACATGCAGTTCAGCCCAAAAATCTCACCAAAATAATTTGAACGTAAATAAAGATTATCTGCTGTTTTAATGAGACTATTCGCCTTAAGATCAAAGGTTTTATCCATATACACAACACGGTTATTGGATAGGTCAAACAAAAAGGCCGAATTGGGCTGTATGAATGTTCCACTTACAGCATCCGGATCTCTTGATGTTATATTTATCTTCAGGAAATCAAAAAGAGCTACAACAGGTAAATAGGCCGTTTCATTGTTAATCAAAACCGGCATTTCTGTTGTGCCTACTCTTTGAATATTAAACGATACCGGGATCTCTTCATACTCCGGTTGAGTTTGAGCCTTACATGTATAGCCCAACCCCACTATTACAATCCATATAATAGCGATCTTACACAAAACCCATATATTTAAACTGGTTTTGACTGAATACATAAATTAGGGTTGGATAAACGTTACAGAAAATGTACCATTATAATTGCCCGGAGGATTGGCCAATGGATTACCAATAGTTAATGTGCCGCCTATCCTGATCATGGTTCTGGAAGGCGAAGCTGCTGTAGTTATAAATGGGCTTGGGGGATCAGCAGTACCAATACTCAATGTCATTGTTCCACCATTACTTCCCATAAGGGTCACATCAGGGCCATTTAATATTGTGACTAACGTACCCGGTTCGGCATCTACTTCAAAAATTGCAGCAGAAAAAGAAAACCCCTGGCTGGTTTGTATCACACTACCGGTTGTAGACCTGGATCCGTTTGGATAAACAGTCACTGTACCTCCCGAACCGCCCTGATAGAATGCTCCAAAATTTAAACCCTGGGCCGGGTTCACATATATTATTACCGGCCTGGGTGGATTCTCAGGCCCTTGGGCATTTGCTAAAAATCCATACTGGAAAAAAGCAAGAAAAAGGACAATTACCATAGGTAATTTTCCATTGAAAAAGCGCTTTACTATTTTTTCCATTTTATTTGTTTTAGCATTTATCACAGCTCATGTTGTTTACCTGTCTGTAACTAATATTTTAACCGTGTGATTACCAGTTGGAGTGATGAAACTCACGAAATACACCAAATTTGACATCAGATCTTCCAACTTATATTCTCCATTTCCATGTATTGATGTACTTGATACTACCTGACCGATAACATTACTAATTACCAATTTACCGGACTGCTCTTTTACCAGTTTAATTTTCACATATCGCTCATCACCAGACCCATATACCATAAAGATATCATTCTTGCCAGCTGATGGGATACAGCACAATGAAAAGCGATTTTCAACAATCCCTTTTTTAAGATTAACTTTATAAATAGAATTCTCCTGTAAATCTTTGTAGATACCTGTTTCTGCATCCTTCAAATACAGTTTAAAATCTGATGGCCAGTTTTCAAGATCTCTTAGGTTAAAATGTATAGTACCGTCTCTTTCTGTTTTTATTCCTAATGGAACTACTGTAGAGATATCTATATCTGAAATTCCATTAATAACCAGCTTAGATTTATCTTCTGCTATTGCATATAAATTGGGCAGCTGATCATCTATATTCATCAGCTTTATAGCATCAAAGGCTGCATCAAAATTTGGACTAGCCTCCCCTGCTGTATAAACAACCAGAGGATCGGCAGATTGTGGCTGATCAGAAAAATTAGCGCTAAGCCTGATCAGTATTTTAGGAGTGTCGTTACCACCTGTTCTGAATGTGGATTTATGGAATACCGGGGAAAGATCGGTTGTGCGTGCACTATTATTAATTCCAAAGGTTCCGGTAACAGGATACCCTCCATCACTAACGTGTACAAAGAATCCCTGCATTGAAGCGATAATCGGTCCCGTAACTCCATCACTGGAAACTCCGTTAATATAAGTACTATACGCTCCTGTGTACTGGCTTACCGATCCTGAATTGAAAAAATAAATGGCATTATCTATGTTTGTTCTGGTCCAACCGGCTACGGCATCCCAATTAACAGGAGAAGGATATGGATTTCCAACCAGGTTAAATCCTTTGGTATAGGGTTGATTATGATTATATAAGGTCGTTGATAGTGGGCCGTTATTCACCAAACCAGTCATATTCACTGTTTTTTGTACTGGCGAAGGGCCAAAATCGGCAGCATAACCCTGCAATGGATATAATAAATTGGAAGGATTCGTATACGTTGTAAATCCGCTGCTTACCTTATTCTCAATGTAATTATAGAAGTTAGGAAAACTGGCATTCAGATCTACAGTGGATGCAAAACTGTTTACCGGAGCATTTTGAAACGGAGCACTAAAATATTTATACCCAAATCCTGCGATAAGGTAACGCTGCATAGTAACGTTACCCGAAACCTGCCCCCCGCCGCTTCCATCTATTAAGGCAGTCTTATCGAAAGTCGAGGCCAAAGTAAGATTACCGGCAGAATCAAAAGTACCGCTATTCACTTTTAATATTTCTGTTAAGCTCAATGGCCCTCCAAGACCAACTCCGGTACTATTACTAATCGTCAGGTTTTTTATCAGGTTTCCGCTAAAAGAGGCTGCCGCTATAGTCTGCGGATTCGTTCCGTTCATTTCAACCGTACCGCTACTCGCAATGAAATTACCGGTACTGCTAATAGTACCTCCAATTTTAATTAGTTTATCATTGATGTTCAATGTACCGGCAGTCACGGTAACATCATTTTTTACTATCAGATTATTATTCAATAAGGGAACAGTTACTCCCGTACTATTTACCCTTAAATTATAAAGTGGGTTTGTGGTATTGATATACATGCTCTGTGTTCCAACAGTTGAAGCATTTCCCATTTGTAAAGTTCCTCCGGTAAAACCGGTACCATTAGTCGCTAAATTTTGATAGCCTAAGTTCTGTCCCGGAGATCCTCCTGAATTCTGAATTACTATAGTTCCCCCACTTACGCTGAAAACATCTGTAACGGTATCCATATTAAAAGGAGCAATACCACCTGATGTGCTGCCTATAGTATTTACATTCAGGGTTCCACCCTGCATATTAAAATTCCACACTGCACCCGGATTACTTATGGCCGAAGCCAAATTTAATGTTCCGCCGGTAACTGAAAACTGAGACTGATCTAGTGGTACAACTATATTATCTGTAGCATTTCCCATATTCAGGGTACCCCCCGTTACTTTTACCAATCCGGCAACTGTCCAGTTCATCGCAGCTGAATTAACTGTACCCGCATTTACCCACAATCCCGCACTTGACGGAATTAAATAATGATTGGTGGTAATATCCGTTAAAAATGGCGTTATATTTAAACTTGCATTATCAAGTTTAAAGGTACCGTTACTTAAAATTAAAAAACCATTTGGCACTACAAATCCTGCTGTAGTTACTGTTAAAGTATTTAAATTACTGCTACCCTGATTTACAGTTATTTCATGAAAATCGCTAATTCCGGATCCTGATATGGTTTGATTTCCATCT
>NZ_SBII01000025.1 GCF_004028155.1 Flavobacterium cerinum
CCGAAAGGTGAAAAGGGATTGTGAGAGTTCTTAGATTTACTGAAAAGCTTCAAAAAAAATAAAGAGATTTATTTTCAAAAAGGCTTGCGGGATTAAAAAGAAGTTGTACTTTTGCACCCGCTTTGAGAACGAAAGTTTGGAAGGAGTGGAAATAAAACAGAATGATACGTTCATAGACATATTGGATTGACAGCATAAGAGAGAGTAAGATCTTGATTATCATTAAAAGAATAACCTAGCAAATAAGGTCGTAAAAATATAAAAATATACGATGAAGAGTTTGATCCTGGCTCAGGATGAACGCTAGCGGCAGGCTTAACACATGCAAGTCGAGGGGTAGAAGTTTTCGGACTTTGAGACCGGCGCACGGGTGCGTAACGCGTATGCAATCTACCTTTTACAGAGGGATAGCCCAGAGAAATTTGGATTAATACTTCATAGTATTATTGAATGGCATCATTTAATAATTAAAGTTCCAACGGTAAAAGATGAGCATGCGTCCCATTAGCTAGTTGGTGTGGTAACGGCACACCAAGGCAATGATGGGTAGGGGTCCTGAGAGGGAGATCCCCCACACTGGTACTGAGACACGGACCAGACTCCTACGGGAGGCAGCAGTGAGGAATATTGGACAATGGGCGCAAGCCTGATCCAGCCATGCCGCGTGCAGGATGACGGTCCTATGGATTGTAAACTGCTTTTATACGGGAAGAAACCCTGGCTCGTGAGCCAGATTGACGGTACCGTAGGAATAAGGATCGGCTAACTCCGTGCCAGCAGCCGCGGTAATACGGAGGATCCAAGCGTTATCCGGAATCATTGGGTTTAAAGGGTCCGTAGGCGGTTTTATAAGTCAGTGGTGAAATCCGGTAGCTCAACTATCGAACTGCCATTGATACTGTAGAACTTGAATTACTGTGAAGTAACTAGAATATGTAGTGTAGCGGTGAAATGCTTAGATATTACATGGAATACCAATTGCGAAGGCAGGTTACTAACATTATATTGACGCTGATGGACGAAAGCGTGGGGAGCGAACAGGATTAGATACCCTGGTAGTCCACGCCGTAAACGATGGATACTAGCTGTTCGGTAGCAATACTGAGTGGCTAAGCGAAAGTGATAAGTATCCCACCTGGGGAGTACGAACGCAAGTTTGAAACTCAAAGGAATTGACGGGGGCCCGCACAAGCGGTGGAGCATGTGGTTTAATTCGATGATACGCGAGGAACCTTACCAGGGCTTAAATGTAGGTTGACAGGCTTGGAAACAGGTTTTTCTTCGGACAACTTACAAGGTGCTGCATGGTTGTCGTCAGCTCGTGCCGTGAGGTGTCAGGTTAAGTCCTATAACGAGCGCAACCCCTGTCGTTAGTTGCCAGCGAGTCATGTCGGGAACTCTAACGAGACTGCCGGTGCAAACCGTGAGGAAGGTGGGGATGACGTCAAATCATCACGGCCCTTACGTCCTGGGCTACACACGTGCTACAATGGCCGGTACAGAGAGCAGCCACTGGGCGACCAGGAGCGAATCTACAAAACCGGTCACAGTTCGGATCGGAGTCTGCAACCCGACTCCGTGAAGCTGGAATCGCTAGTAATCGGATATCAGCCATGATCCGGTGAATACGTTCCCGGGCCTTGTACACACCGCCCGTCAAGCCATGGAAGCTGGGGGTACCTGAAGTCGGTGACCGCAAGGAGCTGCCTAGGGTAAAACTGGTAACTGGGGCTAAGTCGTAACAAGGTAGCCGTACCGGAAGGTGCGGCTGGAACACCTCCTTTCTAGAGACACGACCGCTAGGGGTCATTTTAAAAGTAAGTAAGTCAACTTACTCTCGCTGTTAGTTCAAATAATACAAAGAAGAAAAGAGCTTATTAGTATTGAGTTATAAGAATAGAGAATTGAGCACTGAAAAGTCTCATTACTCGTATCTCACTACTCATTACTATTATAAATAGTCTCGTAGCTCAGCTGGTTAGAGTACTACACTGATAATGTAGGGGTCGGCAGTTCGAGTCTGCCCGGGACTACAAAGCGTCTTTTTTTTTAAGGAAATTTTAGAAGTTGAGTTGCACTATTTAGTGACGAACCGTATAGGACTGTTAGCTAAACACTGTTAACGCGATTCTATAACCGGGGGATTAGCTCAGCTGGCTAGAGCGCCTGCCTTGCACGCAGGAGGTCATCGGTTCGACTCCGATATTCTCCACAATTTAGTCTTTTAGGCTAATAATCGTTCATTGACATATTGAGATAAGAAAAACAAGAAAAATATAGAAAGCATGTATGTTTTTGTGTATTTATATGCATAAACAAGTAAAGTACAATAAGCAAAATAAGGGCGTATGGGGGATGCCTGTGGCTCTCAGAGGCGAAGAAGGACGTGATAAGCTGCGAAAAGCTACGGGGATTGGCACACACGAATTGATCCGTAGATATCCGAATGGGGCAACCCACTATGTTGAAGACATAGTACCCGATAGGGGGCAAACCCGCTGAACTGAAACATCTAAGTAGGCGGAGGAGAAGAAAACAAAAGTGATTCCGTAAGTAGTGGCGAGCGAAAGCGGAACAGCCCAAACCAATGTTGTTACGGCAATATTGGGGTTGTAGGACCACGACATTTCTTGCGGATTGAACCGGAATAACCTGGAAAGGTTAACCATAGAGGATGATAGTTCCGTACGGGTAAGAGAAGATAAGAATAGTGGTATCCTGAGTAGGGCGGGGCACGTGAAACCCTGTCTGAAACTGGCGGGACCATCCGCTAAGGCTAAATACTCCTGAGAGACCGATAGTGAACCAGTACCGTGAGGGAAAGGTGAAAAGAACCGTGAATAACGGAGTGAAATAGATCCTGAAACCATACGCCTACAAGCGGTCGGAGCAGACATGTTCTGTGACGGCGTGCCTTTTGCATAATGAGCCTACGAGTTACCGTTGCTGGCAAGGATAAGTGATTAAGTCACGGATCCGTAGCGAAAGCGAGTCTGAATAGGGCGCTTTAGTCAGTAATGGTAGACGCGAAACCGTGTGATCTACCCATGGGCAGGATGAAGCTGTGGTAACACATAGTGGAGGTCCGAACCGGTTGACGTTGAAAAGTCTTCGGATGACCTGTGGGTAGGGGTGAAAGGCCAATCAAACTCGGAAATAGCTCGTACTCCCCGAAATGCATTTAGGTGCAGCGCTGGACATTAGTTATATAGAGGTAGAGCTACTGATTGGATGCGGGGGCTTCACCGCCTACCAATTCCTGACAAACTCCGAATGCTATATAATGATAACCAGTAGTGAGGGCATGGGTGCTAAGGTCCATGTCCGAGAGGGAAAGAACCCAGACCATCAGCTAAGGTCCCCAAATGTATACTAAGTTGAAAAAACGAGGTTTGTCTGCCCAGACAGCTAGGATGTTGGCTTGGAAGCAGCCATTCATTTAAAGAGTGCGTAACAGCTCACTAGTCGAGCGGACGAGCATGGATAATAATCGGGCATAAGTATACTACCGAAGCTATGGATTTGTAATTTATTACAAGTGGTAGGGGAGCATTCTAACAGGGTTGAAGGTGATATGTGAGTATTGCTGGACCGGTTAGAAAAGAAAATGTAGGCATAAGTAACGATAATGCGGGCGAGAAACCCGCACACCGAAAGACTAAGGTTTCCTCAGCTATGCTAATCAGCTGAGGGTTAGTCGGGACCTAAGGCGAACCCGAAAGGGACAGTCGATGGCCAACGGGTTAATATTCCCGTACTTCTTATAATTGTGATGGAGCGACGGAGTGATGAAAGCGCCGCGAACTGACGGAATAGTTCGTTAAAGTACCTAGCTATAGGTCCTGTAGTCAAATGCGCAGGACTTGGTGAAATACGATAGTACACGGAGTCTTCGGACAAAGTGATAGTGCGCCTAAGGGCTTCCAAGAAAAACTTCTAAACTTAGATTATAAGAACCCGTACCGTAAACCGACACAGGTAGTCGAGGAGAGAATCCTAAGGTGCTCGAGAGATTCATGGCTAAGGAATTAGGCAAAATAGACCTGTAACTTCGGGAGAAAGGTCGCCAGCAGCAATGCTGGCCGCAGTGAAAAGATCCAGGCGACTGTTTATCAAAAACACAGGGCTCTGCAAAATCGTAAGATGAAGTATAGGGCCTGACACCTGCCCGGTGCTGGAAGGTTAAGAGGAGATGTTATCTTCGGAGAAGCATTGAATTGAAGCCCCAGTAAACGGCGGCCGTAACTATAACGGTCCTAAGGTAGCGAAATTCCTTGTCGGGTAAGTTCCGACCTGCACGAATGGTGTAACGATCTGGATACTGTCTCAGCCATGAGCTCGGTGAAATTGTAGTATCGGTGAAGATGCCGATTACCCGCAGTGGGACGAAAAGACCCTGTGCACCTTTACTATAGCTTAGTATTGACCTTGGATAAGTGATGTGTAGGATAGGTGGGAGACTATGAAGCGGCTTCGCTAGGAGTTGTGGAGTCATTGTTGAAATACCACCCTTTGCTTATCTGAGGCCTAACCCCGTTTTGCGGGGGACATTGCTTGGTGGGTAGTTTGACTGGGGTGGTCGCCTCCAAAAGAGTAACGGAGGCTTCTAAAGGTTCCCTCAGCACGCTTGGTAACCGTGCGTAGAGTGCAATGGCATAAGGGAGCTTGACTGAGAGACATACAGGTCGATCAGGTACGAAAGTAGAGCATAGTGATCCGGTGGTTCCGCATGGAAGGGCCATCGCTCAAAGGATAAAAGGTACGCCGGGGATAACAGGCTGATCTCCCCCAAGAGCTCATATCGACGGGGGGGTTTGGCACCTCGATGTCGGCTCGTCACATCCTGGGGCTGGAGAAGGTCCCAAGGGTTGGGCTGTTCGCCCATTAAAGTGGCACGCGAGCTGGGTTCAGAACGTCGTGAGACAGTTCGGTCTCTATCTACTGTGGGCGTTAGAAATTTGAGTGGATCTGACTCTAGTACGAGAGGACCGAGTTGGACAAACCTCTAGTGTATCTGTTGTTCCGCCAGGAGCACCGCAGAGTAGCTACGTTTGGAAGGGATAAGCGCTGAAAGCATATAAGCGCGAAACCCACCACAAGATGAGATTTCTTTTAAAGGTCGTGGAAGATGACCACGTTGATAGGCTATAGATGTAAAGGCAGTAATGTCATAGTCGAGTAGTACTAATAACCTGTAAGCTTATGTACGTCTTTTCCCCCGCTTTGGCGGGGGAGAGAACTTTCTTTTAAAATAATGTTTTCTTTATCTCAGTATGTTAAGATATTGCTGCAAAGCAGCGTTTGGAGTTCAAAATTTGGAGTTCAGTGTTTAACACTTAGGTCCATAACCCGAAACCAATAAACCTCTTAAGGTGGTTATTGCGGCGGGGCTCACCTCTTCCCATCCCGAACAGAGTAGTTAAGCCCGCCTGCGCAGATGGTACTGCAATTTGTGGGAGAGTATGTCATCGCCTTTCTTTTGAAAACCCTATCAGAAATGATAGGGTTTTTTGTTT
>NZ_SBII01000026.1 GCF_004028155.1 Flavobacterium cerinum
ATTGAAGGTGATGGTGATATTAGTTCTACAGACCTTGAAGTAACGGATGGCGATAAATCGACTTTTAAAGATGTAAGCCTAAACATAAAAGACAATGTGATCACCAATGCTAAGATGGCGGATAATGCTATCGGTACAGCAGAACTGATTGACAACGCAGTGACTACTGCTAAGATCGCAGACAGCAATGTAACAGCAGCAAAACTTTCTGACAATGCAGTAACGGCCGCTAAGATCGATGCGAGTGTTGCAGGCACAGGACTTACCAAAAACCCAACAACCGGAGCATTAGAAGTTGACGTAACGGGAATTGAAGGTGATGGTGATATTAGTTCTACAGACCTTGAAGTAACGGATGGCGATAAATCGACTTTTAAAGATGTAAGCCTAAACATAAAAGACAATGTAATCACCAATGCTAAGATGGCAGACAATTCTATCAACACAGCAGAATTGGTAAACAATGCAGTAACTACAGCTAAGATTAATGCTTTGGCAGTAACAAAAGATAAAATCAATTCGGATGTTGCAGGTGTTGGTTTAACTAAAAATGCTACAACAGGTGCATTGGATGTCAATGTTGGAGCTATCGTAGGTGATGGAAGTATTACATCTACCGAACTTACTGTAGTAGGTGGAGCAAATGCAACATTAGAGAATGTAACGCTTACAATCGCTGATAACACTATTACCAATGCTAAGATGGCAGACAATGCTATCAACACAGCAGAATTGGTAAACAATGCAGTAACTACAGCTAAGATTGCAGATAACAATGTAATTACATCTAAGATTAATGCTTTAGCAGTAACAAAAGATAAGATCAATTCAGATGTTGCAGGTGTGGGTTTAACTAAAAATGCTACAACGGGAGCCTTGGATGTAAATGTTGGAGCTATCGTAGGTGATGGAAGCATTACATCTACCGAACTTACTGTAGTAGGTGGAGCAAATGCAACATTAGAGAATGTAACGCTTACAATCGCTGATAATGCTATTACTAATGCTAAGATGGCAGACAATGCTGTTAACACATCAGAATTGGTAAACAATGCAGTAACAACAGCTAAGATTGCAGATAACAATGTAATTACATCTAAGATCAATGCTTTAGCAGTAACAAAAGATAAAATCAATTCGGATGTTGCAGGTGTTGGTTTAACTAAAAATGCTACAACAGGTGCATTGGATGTCAATGTTGGAGCTATCGTAGGTGACGGAAGTATCACATCTACCGAACTTACTGTAGTAGGTGGAGCAAATGCAACATTAGAAAACGTAACTCTTACAATCGCTGATAATGCTATTACCAATGCTAAGATGGCAGACAATGCTGTTAACACCGCAGAATTGGTAAACAATGCAGTAACAACAGCTAAGATTGCAGATAACAATGTAATTACATCTAAGATTAATGCTTTAGCAGTAACAAAAGAAAAAATCAACTCGGATGTTGCAGGTGTAGGTTTAACTAAAAATGCTACAACAGGTGCATTGGATGTCAATGTTGGAGCTATCGTAGGTGATGGAAGTATCACATCTACCGAACTTACTGTAGTAGGTGGAGCAAATGCAACATTAGAAAACGTAACGCTTACAATCGCTGATAATGCTATTACCAATGCTAAGATGGCAGACAATGCTATCAATACAACAGAATTGGTTAACAATGCAGTAACAACAGCTAAGATCGCAGACAATAATATAACAACTAATAAAATTGCAGACAGCAATGTAACAGCAGTAAAACTTTCAGACAATGCCGTAACTGCTGCTAAGATTGATGCAAGTGTTGCAGGTGTGGGTTTAACTAAAAACGCTACAACGGGAGCCTTGGATGTAAATGTTGGTGCAATCGTAGGTGATGGAAGCATTACATCTACCGAACTTACTGTAGTAGGTGGAGCAAATGCAACATTAGAAAACGTAACGCTTACAATCGCTGATAATGCTATTACCAATGCTAAGATGGCAGACAATGCTGTTAACACAGCAGAATTGGTAAACAATGCAGTGACAACAGCTAAAATTGCAGATAACAATGTAATTACATCTAAGATTAATGCTTTAGCAGTAACAAAAGATAAGATCAACTCGGATGTTGCGGGCACAGGTTTAACTAAAAATGCTACAACAGGAGCCTTGGATGTCAATGTTGGAGCTATCGTAGGTGATGGAAGTATCACATCTACCGAACTTACAGTAGTAGGTGGAGCAAATGCAACATTAGAGAATGTAACGCTTACAATCGCTGATAATGCTATTACCAATGCTAAGATGGCAGACAATGCTGTTAACACAACAGAATTGGTAAACAATGCAGTAACAACAGCTAAGATCGCAGACAGCAATGTAACAGCTGCAAAACTTTCTGACAATGCAGTAACGGCCGCTAAGATCGATGCAAGTGTTGCCGGAACAGGACTTACCAAAAACCCAACAACCGGAGCATTAGAAGTTGACGTAACCGGAATTGAAGGGGATGGTGATATTAGTTCTACAGACCTTGAAGTAACGGATGGCGATAAATCGACTTTTAAAGATGTAAGCCTAAACATAAAAGACAATGTAATCACCAATGCTAAGATGGCAGATAATGC
>NZ_SBII01000027.1 GCF_004028155.1 Flavobacterium cerinum
ACCCTATCAGAAATGATAGGGTTTTTTGTTTTATAACAAATCCAATACAATATCCAAAATCCCCGGTGATCAGCTTATGATACCGGGGATTTGGTGTTTAGGCAAAACCTTTAAAGAAAAAAAACATAATACCAGGCTGTTAACTTATGATATAAGTACAACTTCTTTTGCTTTGTTTTGGATATTACAGGTGAACACATAAACCTCTCACTGGTCCATTGTATAACACTATGGTTTAATATCCATGTAATGTTAATAGAAAAGAATTGGGTTTGTGAATTGTGAGCAGGATTTAAACATGTAAATCCTCGGCTATGCGTTGTTAGGAAGTTCGAACTGCATATTTCATATATTTTAGATGTGAATTTCTCTATAACATTTAAATTTTCATCGGCTCTGCTAATGCTATTATCTGATGAGTCAGGATATAGAATCAAAATACGATTAGAAGTCTACTATCTGTTCTTTAGATTCGATTTCGATTAGAGTAAAATTAGAAATTGAATCCTTATCTTTTTTTACTCTATACATAATACGCAACTGCTAAAAACCGAAAAGTATTTTAGTTAAACCGGATCACGATGTCGTGAAGCTTTGTTATTCATGACTGTTTTATTGAATTTAGACCTGATCCAAAGCATTATCATTTGATGATCTTTAAAGGCTTTTTGCTCGTTTGATAAATAGATCCCTTAAACCAAAAGGCTTCTCATAAGAATATTGTTAAGTAGCTTATCCTGCCAGCAACTATACGACTTAATCTAATGACTATAAAATATCCTAACAGGTTTGGAGAGTCTTAGACCTAAAGCTGCTTTCAGCAGGAATAAAAGTTAATTGCTTTAGGTTTTATTTCACACAACTATAAGTCAAAAGAAAGCAGTGTCAAAAAGTAAAGATTAATTTTTCTATAGTCATTTCTTCTGCAGTATTCAGATTCGTTAATAATAAACGGTATATAAATAATTAAAGAGAGAAGACTTTTTTCGGTTCTCTTAATTACTTACGTAAGAGAGACAATGGAAATGGAAGTGTGTCTCAAAATCAAGGAAAATCTCTTTTTAATGATACAGATAATTGTAGGGATAACAAAGAAAAAAGCTGCTTCAAAAATTAAAAATAAAGCAAAATGGTAGTTATAGAATATTCTGTTACCGTTATTAAAGAGAATAAGTAGAATTTAGAGTGGTTAAATGAGTGATTTTATGGAGTAGCATTAAAATCCAATTTAACCTTACCAGGAAAGAATCCCCACAAACCAGCCTTAAACCTGCACTTCCTTCCTAAAGCTACCCGTCAAAAGGCAAAAAACTTTCACTCACAAAAAACAGGAATTCAGTGAGTTAGAAATTAAAGTTAAGGAAGTATTAAAAAAAGGTATTTAAAAGCTTGTAGAAGTGGAAAGAGTTGTT
>NZ_SBII01000028.1 GCF_004028155.1 Flavobacterium cerinum
GTAGGTTCCAGGATAATTGGAAGTGGTTCTACTTTAAGATCCTGAAGTACGATCCTGTAGCAGCCTGTACCTTCTACTGTTACTCTTACAAATACCGTCTCTACGGCAGGACCGCTTGGGTAAGCATTTGGAGCAGCAATCGCTCCGGTATTACCCTGGGCATCGGCATAACTGTGGTGGAACGTTACATTGATTCCCTGCTGTGCACCGATGATCGATGGAATAACACTCGTAAGGTCAAAGATCTCAATACCGTCTTTTAACGGTGCTGTTACATCACACAGGATTAAAGGGGCCGTGGGCTGTACTGCCGTAGGAAGTGCATTAACAATAAGCTTCAGTGTAACTACCGTAAAGCAGCCTGTAGCATTGTTGGTTACTTTTAAATATACATCAGCCGTTGCGCTTAAGTAGCTTACAGGGTTACCGATCATAGTAGTAACTGCGGCATCTTCGTAATAGCTCACACTGTAGAGTGCAGGGTTTAATGTCCCAAGGACTTCGGAGGCTTTTGTGGTAAGGTTAAATACCGCTTCGCCATCTGTAGTACTCGCGCCATCATCACATAGTGCGTATGGAGACGGGGTTACAGCAACCGGCGTTGGGTTGGCGATTAATTTAAGCTCGACAACATCATAACATACCGTCTGGCCAGACTGTACTCTGATGTACAGCGTCTGGATCGTTAGGTGGCTGCTGTCGTAAGCATTGGTGATTACTATTTTATTGGTATTGAACTCAGCATCTTCAGGCGTCTCATGAACTGTTACAACTACATTGCCTAAAGAAGCCTGGATAGCCTGGATAACAGGATCAAGGTTATAAACACCAAAACCGTCGTTGTTCGTATCACAGATCTCAAGCGGTGCAGGAACTG
>NZ_SBII01000029.1 GCF_004028155.1 Flavobacterium cerinum
AGCAATGGGCGCTGGGATAACTTCTAATACCACAGGGGTAATAGTGAAACAACCCGTAGCAATATCGGAAACACGTGCGTAGATCGTTTTGCTTGCCGATAAGTAAAGTGACGTCTCATTATCGGTACCACCTAATTGTGCCTGAGCTAAAGTCTCATAGTAGGTTACTACATAACCGGCTGCTCCATTGGTGATCACCACAGCCATCTGGTCAAGGTTAAACTCGCCTTCGCCAGGTACCTGCTCACAAGCATAGAACGTATCAAGGGCAGGATTGATAACCGGCAGCGGGTTAACTATAATATGGAAAGAAGCAACACTTACACAGCCTAAACCGGTCTCTACACGTACCCAGATTACCTGGTCGTTTGGAGAGGCTGTATTGCTGTGGGCAGTAGGAACAGCAATAGCGCCTGTACCGCTCTGAGCAGCTGCCTGGCTTAGGTAGTAGCTTACTGTATATCCGGCAGTACCGCCTGTTGCCTGAGCATCTTTAGTCGTAAGGTCAAAAACCTCAATACCATCAGGGGAATTCGTATAATCACATAAAGCATAATTCGTCATCACAGGAATAGCCGGCCTTGGGTGAACAATCAATTGGATCGGAACAACCGTACGGCAGTTCGTAGTGGTTCCACTCTGGATGACACTAGCCCATACCGTTTGTGTATAAGCAACAGTATTCTGGAAATTCGTTACATCTGTCGTTATTGGAGTAGTACCAAAATCAGCGCCAATCTCGGTAAGGTGATACGTTATCGTTAAACCAGTCTGCCC
>NZ_SBII01000030.1 GCF_004028155.1 Flavobacterium cerinum
ATCATTCCATATTCTTCAAGGGGCTCTTTTTTTAGTGCTATTTTCGAAAATTTATATGAACCATCAACAGGATGTTTTACAAATTCACTTTTATCCAGATCATAACAGTCCACTCTGTTATAAATATTTATGGCCGAGTAACTATCACATATTTTATCCTTATAATTAAAGGTAGATCTAAAAAATTGGACTTCTTTCGGGAAATTCATATCAATAATATTGACTAATCTATCGGATACAAGCCAACCGCCGCCAACAGATTCGATAAGATCATAAGTTAATAATTTATCAAACTCTACATCACTATTTTTTGCATCGTTGTATTTTAAAGGAAATTTTGCCTCTTCACTAATAAATTTTCCAATAGCAATGTGGCTTCCGTTGATTAAATTATGACTGTCATATACAATAGGGAAAGAAGGCTTACTTGTTATTTTTAAAAAGTAGTTCATAAGATTAATGGTGTTTGTAAGTAGGTTTCAATACTTGCCAGCAAAAAAACTGAAACTAGTTTTTTATTAAAATATAACACCTGCATCATTTTGCCAGTAATTAATAGAGAAATCACATGATGAGAAGACGCTATACTTTGTTTTTCATCTCTATAAATTTAGGCAGATAATTGGCACTTAACTCTATTAGCTGATCAAAAGTGATACTGAACATGGGTTAATACTACTTTGATGGGTCAATTTACGCCATATTTAGCGAGGCTGCCATTGTTACG
>NZ_SBII01000031.1 GCF_004028155.1 Flavobacterium cerinum
GTAATAATTCAGCGGCAGACTATACTATCGAATTCTATTTTGACCAGGCAGCACTTGATGCAGGAACAGCACTTCCAAGGCTGTACACCAATGTAGTTCCAAACAGCCAGACCATTTTAGTGATGGTTACCAATAATGCTACAGGCTGTACTATTACCAAGCCTTTACAGTTACTTGTAGAAAAGGCAGCTATCGCCAATGCGGTTACCCGGGTCTTTGATGAGTGTGATAAAGAAGGAGCTAATGACGGGAAAATAACGTGGGACCTTACCCAGGTTCAGTCTGAGGTACTTGGAGGTCAGAGCCCTGTTGATTATGTGTTGAGCTACTATACCAGTGAGCAGGATGCCAATGATGGAGTAAATGCCATAGCAGTCCCTACCGCTTATGTAAACGATACCCCGGGCAAACAGACGATCTGGGTACGTGTAACCAATAGCACTACAGTAAGCGGATGTCCGGCCTTCACGAGTTTTGATCTGAATGTAGAGTTGTTACCGGAACCGAAGATACAGGGCGGAACGATCTGTGTTGATAAGATCACCAATGAAGTGTTACGCACCTATGAGATCATCACAGGGCTTGATGTGGCAGACCACAGCTTTATCTGGAAAAAAGGGGGTGTTGTTATATCGGGAGAAACAGGGTCATCATTAGTTGTGGATGAGCCGGGTACCTATAGTGTTATCGCTACAAGCACTACTACTA
>NZ_SBII01000002.1 GCF_004028155.1 Flavobacterium cerinum
GAACAGAGTAGTTAAGCCCGCCTGCGCAGATGGTACTGCAATTTGTGGGAGAGTATGTCATCGCCTTTCTTTTGAAAACCCTATCAGAAATGATAGGGTTTTTTGTTTTATAACAAATCCAATACAACAAACCAAACCATCCCAAACTCTACTTTCTTTAAACAGCCTTTGTCCAAAACAAAGCTGTTGGTGGTTATAATAAATCTGAAATTAAAATACAGATGGACCTAGGTGTCAGTTCTCAATTTAGCACAGACTTGGTTGGAGATTTATGTGTATAGAAAATTGTCTTCTATCAAATCTTAATAAAGTTTCTATTACTAGAATAGTTACCAAATAAATTACAAATTAAGCCTATTCCTGAAAACAGAAAGGCTGTATTTGATTGAATTTAAGGTAACAAGTGATTTTTATATTTTAATCAAATACTGTGGAAATTCCACACATGTGTGTAGAATTCCACACATTCTACAAAAAAATTGATGTTGTGATTTATTTTTAACAGGCTTTAAACTAGTGGTTTACTGGTTTTGTTACTTTGTTGATTGTTTTGGTATGATTATTTCATATTGTTTATGTATCTAACAGATGACATTTAAATGATGAAAAATTTATTCTTAGCCGCAACATTAGTATTAGCCCTATCTTTAAATGCATCGAGCCACAAGGTTGTAAATAATGTATCAGTTATAACTCTTGATCAAGAGAAAGAATATAAAAAAGTAGAAACGTCTCAAGTGCCTACAGAAGTATTAAAACAAGCAGGAGCAAAATATGCAGGTTATGCACTTATTGAAGCACATGTAGCAGGAGACGGAGAATACAAACTAGTTTTATCTAAAGATGGTAAATCATTAAAAGTTTACTTTAAAGGTACTGGTGAATTTGTAAAAGAAGAAGCTTAATAAGCAAACAATATATAGTAAGGTGATTGAAGAATTTATTCTTCGGTGAAAGGAGACGGAAGCGTCTCCTTTTGTTTTTTATTAACATGCTGTATTGGCTAAAACCCTTACATTTGTAGATATTATTTATTCCTGATGAGTTCTAAAATCCTAGTTATTGATGACGATACTGCTTTTTGCGTAATGCTTAAAACCTTTCTCCAAAAGAAGGGTTTTGAAGTTATAAATGCGTTTAATTGTCTGGAGGCAGAGGAAGAGATCAGGAAGCAGGTTTTTGATATTGTTTTAACTGATTTAAGATTGCCGGATGGTGACGGACTGCAAATACTTAGATTAGTTAAAGAAACGTCACTAGTGACGCAGGTTATACTCATGACAGGGTATACGGATATTAAGACAGCCGTTAATGCTATTAAAATGGGTGCTTTCGATTATGTGGGTAAACCTATTAATCCTGATGAAATTCTTCATACGATAGGATTGGCACTTGATAAAAAAGCAGCAAAAGAAACGGTACCCACTACTAAGAAAGCTACTAAACCATCAACATCTTCTACAGTCTCTTTTGTAAAAGGAATCAGTACAGATTCTTCAAGACTTCATGAACATATAGATCTTGTAGCACCTACAAATATGTCGGTACTTATAATAGGAGATAGTGGTACGGGAAAAGAATATATAGCACAATCTATCCATTTATTAAGCAAAAGGGCAGATAAACCCTTCATAGCTGTAGATTGCGGTGCTATACCAAAGGAATTGGCATCCAGTGAATTCTTCGGACATATCAAAGGATCTTTTACCGGGGCGGTTACTGATAAAACCGGTCATTTTGAAGCGGCTAATGGTGGGACACTATTTTTAGATGAAGTGGGTAATCTTTCTTATGAGGTTCAGGTGCAGCTTTTACGTGCGCTTCAGGAAAGAAAAATAAAACCTGTGGGTAGTAATCATGAAATACAAGTGGATATTCGTGTTATAGCTGCTACAAATGAAGATTTAACTGAAGCGGTTAAAAGAGGCGATTTTAGAGAAGACCTTTACCATAGGCTGAATGAATTCTGTATAAAAGCACCACGTTTGTCTGAAAGGAAACAGGATATTATGATCTTTGCTAATCATTTTCTGGCAATGGCAAATGATGATCTTGAAAAAGAAGTTGAAGGCTTTGACCAGGACGTAACTGATTTGTTTAAAAGTTATGACTGGCCGGGCAATTTGAGAGAGATGAAGAACATCATAAAACGCTCTGTGCTTCTTGCAAAATCGAACATGATTAATATAGATGTGCTGCCACATGAAATGCAGGATGTTGTTCTTATGGGGACCTCTCTTGCGGGTTATTCTAAGAATGATGAAGAGCAGGCAATAAGGCAAGCATTAGAAAAGGCAAATTACAATAAGTCTAAAGCAGCAATTCTGCTTAATATTGACAGGAAAACATTATATAATAAATTAAAGCTTTATAATATAGATCTTTAGGCTACCTCTTTTTTAAGTAAGCTGCATAAGTTTTCCATTTGTGTAATAATACCAGCTACATAATTTTCCATTTGTTCCCAATTCATATCTATTGTTCTGTCTTCTAAAGGCATAAGTTGTTTGGCGATACTATATACCTCCATTTGTTTAAGCATAGGTATCATCTTATGGGCAGTTTCGGCAATTTTCTGCTCATCTTTGCTTTTCACAGCTTCTTTTAATACATTACAGTTATCTGCCGCGCTATCAACAAATGTATCTACTATTGTTCTTAGTGAATCTGGATCGTTATTTGTAAACTGAGAAAGGCTTCTAAGATTAAAAAGTGAAGCATTTTCGTTATTCTTCTCAATATGGTTTATTTGTCTTACTAACTTTTTGCCACAAACAACCTGTGATATTAAATCCAGTAATTGTTCTAATTGGATAGGTTTTGTATGGTGTGTTGTAAACCCTCCGTCGATAAAATCTGTTGCAGTTAGATCCCTTTTTCCTGAAAGAGCAATTACAGGTAATGATTTTATTTCTATTCTTGAATGATTACGAATTAGTTTTACTAACTCAAAACCATCTATAACCGGCATTTGAATATCAGAAAGAATCAGGTCGAAGGATTCATTTTCCAATATTGAAATTACTGCCCCGGAATTAATTTCAGTTCGAATGATCATAGGATAATTAACCAGAAGCTCTTTCATTAGAGTAAGCTGCATTGCATCATCGTCGATTATAAGTATTTTTTTATCTTTTAATTCAGGGTGTAACTCATCTTTATGGTCATTTACTAGTTCTGAATCTTTAAAGCTGTTTAAAGCCGGTATACACGGAATTATGATCGTGAATATTGATCCTTGGCCTTCTTCACTTTCTAATATAATTTCTCCACCTAAAAGCTCCAGTATTTTTTTTGATATCGTAAGACCCAGTCCTGTACCTCCAAATTTTTTCTCAATACCTGAGTGTGCCTGAGTGAACTCTTTAAATACATCTGCATGTTTTTCTTTAGCAATTCCAATACCGGTATCCAGCACACAAATGTGAATGCTGTCATTCTCAATTTTACCAGTAACCTCTACAGATCCTTCCGGCGTAAACTTTATGGCATTGCTTATAAGGTTAGTAAGAACCTGCTTAATTCGGTAAGGGTCAGATATAAAGTTACCATTTAGTTCATCGTCAATATCCCAGTTAAGCTCAATGCTTTTATTTAGTGCCATTGGCTCTAATGTCTTACAGGTATTTTCAATAACATTTTTAATATTAAAGCTGATTTTTTCTATGGATATCCTATTGTTCTCTAACTTCGAGAAATCGAGAAGGTCGTTTACAAGTTTTAGAATGTAATTAGCCGATTCTTTTATATTACTTAAGTATTGCTTTTGTTTGGGTGTAACGTCGGAATCTTTAAGAAGATCATGGAAACCAATGATGCTGCCTAGTGGAGTTTGCAGGTCATGTGTAACTGTTGCCATAAGCATAGTCTTTGTTCTAAGAAGCTCTTCATTTTCATGGTTTAAAAGTTCCAATTGCTTACGGTAATTTTGCTGTGTGGTAAGGTCACGAATTATTATCCATGCAAAAATGATAAGGAACAAAAGGGTAATGGCTCCTATCCAGGCAATGGTTTTAATAGTTTTTTGAATACCAGCCTCAGACTCTTTAATTTTTGTATAGGATTTTTGACGGATTTCTTTGTCTACTGAAATTAAAATTGCCCGTAACTGATCGGATATAATACTGTTTTCTTCAAGGAGTTTTTGCTCTTTTCGAAATAGTATATATTTAAGCCTATTGTCTTTATCTAATAGGTTTGAAAGAACCTTATCAAACGCCATTGCAAGCGAATCATTAGATACCTGTAGTTTGCTGAGTGAATCCCTGACTTTTGGAGAAAGAAGGGAATTTACTGTTTTTTGCCACTGATGGCGTTTTGTAAGCTGTACTGGTTTTACCTTACTCTTGATAGAATCTTTAACATTATAGACTCCTTCAATGGCGTCACTGTAAGTATTACCTATTCCATTTTTTTTTCTAAACGTAATAATTTCTGTAATACTGTTTCTTTTTTTGGTAAGAAGTCGCTGTATAGAGTCAAACTGGGGTACTTGGTGTTTGTCAACATTTTTTTTAATGTCGTCAATTTCCAGTTGGATGCTATCTATTAACTGATTGTATTTATTAAAATCTGCTGTTGAGCCTGTTAATATAGAGATCCTGCCGATAGCTTCCGATGCATATAAATTTGCAATGGTATTACTTATGCCAATGATCTTTTTATGATCTTCCTTATTTTGACCGGGTAATGCAATTTTTAAGATTTCGCTGTATACTACCCAAACAGATAATACAGCCATAGCGAATAGTAAGATATATCCCGCTACAACTTTATATTTAACAGATTTTGGTTTGTGTCCCATCAGATAAAAATAGTGATTTTTATTATCTTAATGAAACGGTATAAAAAGCTTTAAAGTATGTGTAAAATATGCTATTGCCATTAACTTCTTACCATAACTCTTAAAAAGCTTACCTCGTCTTTTAGGTGTTGAATTTCTGATCGAAGGCTTTCTACAAGTATATCATATACTTCTTTATTAGCATTACTGAAATTAGGCTGTTCTTCATCTTGTATCTCGCTCATTATTTCACTAAATAGGTAGGAAATATTCACGTTAAGGATACGCACTATTTTTAAAAGTTTAACCACATTAAGTCTGCGGTCATCTTTTTCAAGACGTCCGTAGTTACTTTGGGTAACATCAAGCTGATGCGCCATTGTTTCTTGTGTAATACCTTTTTCTTCTCTTAGTTTCTTAATTCTTTGACCGATAATATTCATAGTATTTAGAAATTTGTTATTCCTCTAGCGTTTAATGACTAAAGTTATAAGTGTTATTAAAGTATTTTTTTTGGGCTTTGTTTTATTAATTCATTATTAGCGGCTAAAAAATCACATTATATAACTGTATGATAAATCTGAGGATAAATCCCCTCCGCTATTTTTAATAAAAATAGAAAAGAAGGACGGCTACTAAAAAGCATTGGTCAAAAACTCGATATAATGCATTTTTTTACCGTCAATGAGTAGATAAAATATAATTATATATCTATTTTTTAATAGTTATAATTTAATTAACTAAAATATTTTGCATTAAAGGAAGAAAAGCGATAAGGGAGATGCATTACATTATACAGTTAGGACGGCTTTAAATTAATAGAGAATATCAATGAGTTCGATTTTATTATTGATGTAGTCTATAATCTGTTGGAAAATAGTGTAATGTGTGTGTTTCTATTTAGAAATGAAATCATAGTCTGCTTTTCTTTTATGGAGTAACAGGACTAGTATTCTAGTTGTAATAAGGCTGATATTTATTGTAATAATGAATAATAGGGCCAAAATAGATATTCATTATTCGCCTTTTTAGAAGGGTAAGTATAAAGTATAAAAAAACCCGCCGAAGCGGGTTTAAATTTATTGAGAGATGATTGATCTTGAAATTACAATTTTTTGTATTTCTGAAGTTCCTTCATATATCTGTGTAATTTTTGCATCACGCATAAAACGCTCAACATGGTACTCTTTTACATAACCGTTACCGCCATGTATTTGTACTGCTTCAACAGCTGTATCCATTGCTACCTGAGAAGCAAATAGTTTTGCCATTGCACCACTTAGGTCATAGTTATTATGGTTGTCTTTATCCCAAGCAGCTTTCATGCAAAGATGACGGGCAGCTTCGATATTAACAGCCATATCTGCAAGTTTAAATGCAATAGCCTGATGGTTGCAGATCTCTGTGCCAAAAGCTTTTCTTTCTTTAGAGTATTTAAGAGCAAGCTCGTATGCGCCAGAAGCTATTCCTAGTGCCTGAGAAGCGATCCCGATTCTACCGCCTGCAAGAGTTTTCATTGCAAATTTAAAACCAAACCCATCTTCACCAATTCTATTTTCCTTAGGAACCTTAACGTCTGTAAACATTAAAGAATGTGTATCAGATCCACGGATACCTAATTTTTGTTCTTTTGGACCAATTTCAAAGCCCGGCATAGTTTTTTCAAGGATCAAAGCATTGATACCTCTATGTTTTTTATCTACATCAGTTTGGGCTATAACAATGTAAAAATCGGCAGTGCTGCCGTTTGTTATCCAGTTTTTTGTACCATTAACAATGTAATGGTCTCCCATATCTATAGCTGTTGTTCTTTGCGATGTTGCATCACTTCCTGCTTCCGGTTCAGAAAGACAGAAAGCACCAATGATCTCACCTGTAGCTAAACGGGAAAGGTATTTTTCTTTTTGTTCCTCAGAACCAAAGGTTTGAAGACCCCAGCATACAAGTGAATTATTTACTGACATAACTACTGAAGCAGAAGCGTCAACTTTTGATATTTCTTCCATAGCCAGTACATAAGAAATGGTGTCAAGGCCGCTTCCCCCATATTTAGGGTCAACCATCATACCAAGAAATCCAAGTTCACCCATTTTTTTAATTTGTTCTGTTGGGAAAATTTGTTTCTCGTCTCTTTCAATAACACCCGGAAGTAGTTCAGCCTGAGCGAAATCACGCGCAGCCTTTTGAATCATCAGATGTTCTTCAGTTAGTTTAAAGTCCATAATTGTTAAATTATATTTTTTGTTTTATTGCGCCCAAATGTAGCTATTTATTGTGAATTTTTCAATACGATTTTGTAATTTTAGCCTCATGATTAAGGAAAACTATAACGTTATAGGAGTAATGTCTGGAACTTCGCTGGATGGAGTAGATTTGGCACATATTGAATTTGATTTTAAAAAGGGTATTTGGAGTTTTATAATTAAAGAGGCTGAAACAGTCCCTTATTCTGCAGATTGGATTAAAAAATTGAAAGAGGCTGTGGATTATAATGAAAATCAGTTAAGTACATTCAATGATGAGTATACCGTATTATTAGGCGGTATCATAAGAGCATTTATTGACAAGTACTCTGTTGTACAACTTGATGCAGTTTGTTCTCATGGGCATACCATACTGCACCAGCCTCAAAACGGTTTTACCTTACAAATAGGGAATCTGCCTAAAATTGCTTCTATTATAAAGGAGAGGGTTGTTTGCGATTTTAGAGTTCAGGATGTAAAACTAGGAGGGCAGGGCGCGCCTTTAGTTCCTATTGGTGACAGGATATTGTTTGGTAAGTACAATTATTGTCTTAACCTGGGAGGATTCTCTAATATCTCCTTTGAAGAGAATGGAAATCGTATTGCCTTTGATATATGTCCGGTAAATACGGTACTAAATTTTTATGCAAATCAATTGGGCTTTGAGTATGATGCCGGCGGAGCAATTGCTTCGAGGGGTGTAATAATTAAAACACTTCTTGAAGAGCTAAATGCACTGGATTTCTATTCCATGCTATACCCTAAATCGTTAGGGTATGAATTTGTAAAAGAAGCAGTACTGCCTATGATCGAAAAGTATGCGGAGTCTGCACAAGATAAACTTGCCACATTTACAGAACATATCGCTGTACAAATTGCTAATGTTGTTAGGAGCAAAGAGCAGGGAGAGCTGTTTGTAACAGGTGGCGGGGTATATAATGATTTCCTGATAAAGAGAATGAAAAAACTTCTTCCGGAAACACAAATTACTATACCTGACGATAAAACAATTCAGTTTAAAGAAGCTTTAATATTTGCTTTGCTGGGGGTTTTAAAATTGCGTGGTGAAATTAATGTTTTAAGCAGTGTTACCGGAGCATCAAAAGATCATAGCTCAGGAGTTGTGTTTGAGGATTAAAGGATCCCCATTTTTTTAATGGCTTCAATAAGTTCATGGTCATCTCCACCTTTACCCTGAAGCAGCATGTTTTTCATTTGTGCTTTTCTCTTTTCTATAGCACTCAGTGATAAGGGTACATAATTAGGTATGTTCTTAGTAAGTATTCCTTCAGACAGGCGCATTAGTATCTGCTTGTCATAGCTGTCAAGTTTATAGTTGTCGAATACTTTGTCTTTAAGCGATTTTACGATCTTGTTACTTAAATAAGTATCCCCTGAAAATATAATTTTAAAGGCATTAAGAAATTCATCGATATCAATATCGCTTTTGCATAAAATACCTTGCGGATTAATTTCTTTGATAAGGCGGTCTACCAATGCAGCCTCACTGTGCATGGTAAGAATGATGATCACACAGTTAGGGATTGTGTTTCGTAAAAGCACACCGAGATCTAATCCTGAAAAAATATTTTTATCAGGATAAGGTGGTAAACTTAAGTCTAAATAGGCTACATCAAATACAGTTCCGCCATTTTGCGAATGCGTAATTAAGTTGTAAGCCTGTTCACAATCCAATGCTTTCGTGAATATAAGATTGTGACTTTCAAATTCTTCTTCAGACAGTACATTGATATATCCGTTAACCGTCATGGGATGATCATCGACGATTAATATATTTAAATCCTCTTTCATAGAAACTACTATAATAACAAAATTAACAAAAATTACGGTTTAACCGTAAAATTACCAAATCAAATATATTTAAATTGCGCAAATTTTCTTTAACAATTAGTGCAGTACTCATACCTGATAATAGACGACGACAAAGACAATATTAAGGAAACCTTACGTAAGTTTGAGGATTTCCCGGAATTCTTTTGCGTTGGAGTTGCAGAAAATAAAGAGGATGCAATTAACAAAATTCTTGAACTGCAGCCTCAGTTAGCATTTTTAGAAATTTGTCCTAAAAATAAAAAGAGTCAGCTGTCTTTATCGATAATTACAGATCTTTATCGTTTTATAGATAATGTACCTTACTTTATTGCGCTCACTGCTACGCCTAAATATGCTTTTGAAGCAATTCAGGCAGGGGTTTTTGATTATCTTTTAAAACCACTTAATCAGTTTGATCTTAGAAAAAGTCTACTGAAGTTTCAAAAGACAAACACTACTGTAGCAAATAACACTATTTGTATAAGATCGTATGGCGATTATCAATTTATATCACTTAATGATATTGTTTATTTAAAGGCAGATAATAATACCACCGATTTCTTTTTGCAAAATGGAAGAAAATTAACGGCATATAAAACGCTCAAGCATTATGAAGCTAATTTGCCATTCCATTTCTTTAGAGTACATAATAGTTACATTGTAAACAGTAATTTTATTTCCAGAATTAATACAGGTAAATCGCTATGTTATCTAAATAATAGCGATTTGTCCATCTCTTTCTCTAAAACTTTCAAGGATAATATTGATACTATTATCAGAAAGATCGCTCCGGAGTATTTATAAATATAGCATCCACCCTTCAAAAAGGGTGAGTTACTAGTGTAGGGGGGTAATCCACTAAACCCCTTGTAAATCATAATGGTAAAAGTTTTTTTGGGTGTAGTTTTGCTTCAGAATCAAACGATAAACGGGAGGTTCAGAAAATGAGAAAATTCTAAATTAAAAAAAACACAATACACCTTACACCTTACTATTATGAAAAAAACTATCCTTACTCTTGGTCTTATTGCTTTCTTAAGCTTAACAGCTGCATCTTGTTCAACTGATGACAGCGGACTAAATGACGACGCAAAACAAGCGGGCGGTGGTTTTGGAATTGTAACACCACCAATTATTGATAATGGAGATAAAGACCTTCCAAAACCTCCAATCAGACCATAATTTAAGAAGTTAACATAAAATATATTATTTTTGAGGCACTAGTTAAACCAACTAGTGCCTCAAAAATTTTGAAAACATCCCAACTACTACTTTTATTCGCCGGATTTTTCTTTTTAATGATTTCGTGCGAAAAGACTTCGAAAACTAAAACATCTTCCAAAAGCGAGATCGAAAAGCTTTTGGAAAAGGGAGAAGCTGCTTATGCCGATCCGGTTTTAAGTGAAAAATACCTCGATTCTGCCTATCTTCAAATATCGGATAATAAAAACGATTCTCTAACACGTTATTTATACAGGAGAGCTACTGTAGATTATTATAATATAAATCTTTATGACAAATCTTTAAAAGCGAGTAAAAGAGTTTATAAACTTGCGAGTAAAGAAAGAGACAGCCTTAGTATGGCAAAAGGACTCCAATTCTCGGGAGTCTCTTTTTATGGAAAAGAAAATAACGACAGTGCATTTTATTATTACAGGCAGGCGGAGAAATTATACAGTAGGTTAAAAGACACCGATTCTAAAACATTAGGAGAAGTTGTGTTGTATAAAGCTTATATCTATTACAATATTGGTGAATATGTTTTATGCGAAACCGAAGCTGTCAGGGCTTTGAGGTTATTGCTGAACGAAAACAGGCCTACCGATATATATAATTGTTATAACCTGATCGCTTCGGGACTTGACGGGCAAAATAACAATACTGAGGCAATACATTATTTTCAGTTGGCCTTGGATAAGTTGAACGATTATAAGCAGGAAGGCTATACAGATTCTCAGATCGTGTTGTATAAAGCATCCTGCTATAATAATATGGGAGGGGTGTATGTAAAGATGGGACAGCATAAAAGAGCTTTAGCTATTTATGAACAGGCTCTTGCATTTAAAGAGGTGAAAACAGTACCTTATCTTTATGCTAAACTATTAAATAACTTAGCGTATGCAAAATTCAAATCGGGAGATAATTCAAATTTACCTGATTTGTTTTACCAATCATTAAAAATAAGAGACAGCCTGGGCAATAAGCCAGGTATCATTGCAAGTAATGTGGCTCTGGGAGAATATTATCTTTCTACTAAAGATACCATAAAGTCCATCCGCTATTTAAAAACAGCCTATTCTCAGGCAAAAGTTATTAAAAGCCATTTTGACATACTTAACAGTCTTAAGATCTTATCTGAGATCGATAAGAAAAACAACAGTTTCTTTAAAGACAGATATATTAAGGTAAACGACAGTTTGCAGGAAATTGCAAAAAGCACCCGGAATAAATTTGCCAGGATAGAGTATGAAACAGATAAACTTCAGGGTGAGAAAGAAGCATTGGTTAAAAAGAACAGTTTTATTATAGGTATCTCCCTGATTGTACTATTGTTTATTGCCGCCATATTTGTGATCTATTATTTAAATTCCCGAAACAAAGAATTATTACTTGTACAGGAACAGCAAAAAGCAAATGAAGAAATTTACCAGCTGATGTTTGAACAGCAGGGGAAAATTGAAGAAGCTAAAACCGAAGAAAAATCGCGTATAGCAATGGAACTGCATGATGGTATACTTAATAATATTTATGCTGTAAGGCTTAATTTGGAATTTATCAATAAAAAGGTAGAAGAAGAATATGTTTTAAAGCGTAAGGAATATATTAAAGAACTTCAGAATATCGAAGCAGAGATTAGAGGAGTATCACATGATCTTAGTCGAAATGCGCTGTTTAATAAGGAACAGAGTTTTGAGAATATGCTTGAATTTATGATTACCTCTCAAAAGAATTCTTTTGATACAGAGTTTAATGCCGATATTGATTCGTCTATTGATTGGGAGAACATGTCTAACATCTGTAAAGTAAATATATACAGGATAATACAGGAAGCACTGCAGAATATAAACAAATATTCTAATGCAAAAGAGGCAGAGGTGGAAGTAACACTTCGAAAAGAAAAACTGCTTATTACAATTACAGATGACGGTGTTGGGTTTGATCCGGAAAAAGCAAAAGGAGGTATAGGACTTAAAAATCTTAAAAAGAGAACCGACTCGCTTAATGGCAAGCTGAAAATCAGTTCAGAGCTAGGAAAAGGCACTGTTGTTGAAGTTTTAATGCCACTTTAATATTCTCATCAAAATGCGGATTTCTCATATATATGTTTTATATATTTGTGCGGATTTATAAAAACACAAACAAATGAAAGATTTACTAAGTAAATTCGAAAATAAGCAACCTGAGATAGTATTTAACTGGAAAGATTCTGAAACAGAAGCTGAGGGCTGGACGGTTATTAACTCTTTAAGAGGTGGTGCTGCCGGTGGTGGTACAAGAATGAGAAAAGGACTTGATATGAACGAAGTACTTTCCCTTGCAAAAACGATGGAAGTGAAATTTTCTGTTTCGGGACCTGCTATTGGCGGAGCTAAATCTGGAATAAATTTCGATCCTAACGATCCAAGAAAAAAAGGCGTATTACAAAGATGGTACAAAGCAGTATCACCATTGCTAAAAAGCTACTACGGTACAGGTGGTGACCTTAACGTAGATGAAATACACGAAGTTATACCAATGACTGAAGAATGTGGCGTTTGGCATCCGCAGGAAGGTGTGTTTACAGGACACTTTAAACCAAGCGAAGCTGATAAAATTAACCGAATTGGCCAGTTGCGTCAAGGTGTAGTTAAAGTTATCGAGAACCCAACTTTCTCTCCGGATGTAAACAGAAAATATACAGTTGCTGATATGATCACCGGTTATGGTGTTGCAGAAGCTGTACGTCATTTCTATAACATTTACGGTGGTTCTGTAAAAGGGAAAAAAGCTATTGTACAGGGCTTTGGTAACGTAGGTTCTGCTGCAGCGTTCTATCTTGCTGAAATGGGAGCTAAAGTTGTAGGTATTATTGACCGTGACGGAGGTATCATGAATAAAGAAGGTTTTTCTTTTGAAGAAATAAAACAACTATTCTTAAATAAAGATGGTAACAAACTTGTTGCTGAGAATATGATACCATTTGAAACAATCAACGAAGAGATATGGAAACTGGGTGCTGAGATATTTACTCCATGTGCAGCTTCAAGATTAGTTACACAAGGACAAATAGACAACATGATCGCTTCAGGACTTGAAGTTATCTCTTGTGGTGCTAACGTACCGTTTGCAGATAAAGAAATTTTCTTTGGATCTATCATGGAAGCTACAGATAGTAAAATAAGCCTAATTCCTGACTTTATCTCTAACTGCGGTATGGCAAGAGTATTTGCTTACTTCATGGAGAAAAAAGTAGGTATGACAGATGAAGCTGTATTTAGCGATACATCTGATACAATAAGAAAAGCAATAGAAAAAGTACACGCACTAAATTCATCTAAACTGAATATTAGCCATACTGCTTTTGAAATCGCATTAAAACAGCTTGTATAAAGCATACAATAAATAAAAATACTATTTTTAATGACAGATAACCTCTGTCATTTTTTTTATCTTATGACCTATAAAGAAACCGTAGAATGGATGTTCAACCAGCTGCCAGTTTATCAGCATCAGGGAGCATCTGCATATAAAAAAGACCTGACTAATACATTATTGCTAACCGCTCATTTGGGCAATCCGGAGCGGGATATTAAAACCATACATATAGCCGGCACCAATGGCAAGGGTTCGGTATCAAATATGCTGGCTTCCATATTGCAGGAAGCAGGCTACAAAACAGGGCTATATACTTCGCCGCACCTAAAAGACTTTAGGGAACGTATAAAAATAAACGGAGAAGATATCTCTGAAGAGTTTGTTTGTCGTTTTATCGAAAAAAATAAACCGTTTTTTGACAAGCAGGAGCTTAGTTTCTTTGAAATGACCGTAGGCCTTGCCTTTGCGTATTTTAAGGAAGAGGAGGTAGATATAGCCATTATAGAGACAGGAATGGGCGGTAGGCTAGACTCTACCAATGTAATTACACCGTTAGTATCTGTTATTACCAATATAGGCATGGATCATACCCAGTTTTTAGGAGATACGCTCACAGCGATAGCAGGAGAGAAGGCAGGTATTATTAAGCCAAATGTATCTGTTGTGGTTGGAGAATATACCGATGTTACGAAACCGGTATTCTTAGCAAAAGCTCAGGAATGCAGCACACCTATATATTTTGCATCTGATGAAGTCATGGAAGATTATCCGTCAGATATGACAGGAGATTACCAAAAGCAGAACAAGAAAACCGTAGTGAAAACAATAGAAGCATTGCAGCAATATTTTCCTGTGTCGGATGAAAGCCTTAAAAGCGGACTGCTTCATGTAGCCCAAAATACAGGTTTTAAAGGGAGATGGCAGCAAATTCATAGCAATCCTACGGCAATTGCCGACACAGCACACAACAGTCACGGACTAAAAATTGTGATGGCTCAGCTTCAAAAACAAAAATTTGACATTTTACGTATTGTTTTTGGTGTCGTGAATGACAAAGATCTTGTTGAAATACTTCCATTATTGCCTAAAAATGCCCTTTTCTATTTTTGCAGGCCAAATTTATCACGAGGACTTGATGCATTAGTTTTACAAACAGCAGCAAAAGAATTTGGTTTGATCGGGCAAGTATACAATTCGGTTTCAGAAGCTTATGAATCGGCTTTAAAAGCGTCGGCAGATAACGATTTTATTTATGTAGGCGGAAGTACATTTGTGGTAGCAGAAATTTTATAATTTTTTTAAATTATGTTTGCAGATAACAAAAAGAGACCTATATTTGCACCAGTAATAAGGAATGCAATAGCAGTCTGAGTTACTAAAGTAGGGCGATTAGCTCAGTTGGTTCAGAGCATCTGGTTTACACCCAGAGGGTCGGGGGTTCGAATCCCTCATCGCCCACAACATTAAAAAGCTTCAGTTTTAACGGAGGCTTTTTTTTATCCTACTTTAGGTTTTTGAAATGAGAGTGATCTCGAATTAAAAACAATAACAACCTTAAGTTATAAAAATAAGGGCGATTAGCTCAGTTGGTTCAGAGCATCTGGTTTACACCCAGAGGGTCGGGGGTTCGAATCCCTCATCGCCCACTTAAGGAGACGTCCAAATTTGGACGTCTCCTTTTTTTATAAATTCAATATGTTGATATACAACAAGTTAAATCCAATAGTATCTACTTTAAAAAGTGTTCGATTTTTTTTTGAATTTCTGCTTACTAAAATATTTTAGCATCAAATCTCACTGCATATAAGTGTTGCATGTTCAAAATCTCCCTGACCATTCATTCACCTCATCCGCCTGCTGTATCATCTTTCTTGAAAGAACAGGCCAAGAGATATAGAAAATCCAAAATAATAACCGCCTCGTCTTCATTAACTTTTATACCTCTTTGTCTTAATAATTTTATGGCCTTCTCGACAGAAACCTTTCTGCTTGAAAAAGGCTTCACAATTCTATCATTACTCTTTTGCATAAACTTGAGAATTAGCTTGTTTTACATCTGAATCTATGGCATTACAAATTACTATCTTTTTAATAGCCCGATCGATTTGCAACGGGTTAAAATCCCTCCTTTGTATGTTTATTGACGAAGGAGAAAACAGGCTCGCAATGTGCCTTTTGCCTACAAAGTCCTGTGCGCTGTAGCACTGGAAAATATTGATCCCGCTATCTGACCAAACACTTTTATTGCTGGAATCATACCCATTCAGTTTCTGTAGGAGATGTTGCAATCTGCTATTCAGATTATGAATATTTTCATTATACTCCTTTTTGATAGACCTGAAATCCTCAAAGTCTATTTTCTCGGCAAGCAAGTGCCTTCTGGCTTTTGATATCAACTCCTCAAATTGAGAAATCTCAGTGAGGACAGCTTTTTTTTCATCCAGGCATTGCCTTCTGGCAGAGAAGATATTTTCATCTTCAAGTACCAAACTGAAAAGCTCGTATACAGACGGCGAAAGGGTTATTCTCTTTAACTGGCCTTCATACAAGGCCTCCAAAATGTCAGCCCTATATCTGCCCTTGCATCTTGAAGTAGAGCAATGGTAATACCTATATTTTGACAATTTTCCCTGTGATATACTACCTGTAAACCTACATCCGCAGAATGGGCAGTCTGTAAATCCCCTCAGGGGGAATAAAAGCTTTCTGCAAAATTTTGCTTCTTTCTGTTTACGCCTGCTCGTAAGCAGTATTTCGACTTTCCTGAAGAGGTCTTCGGATATGATTGGTTCATGTATAGCCTTTATAAATTGGATTTCTTCATCTTTCGTGGCTGGGACCGTTATTATTCCACAATAAATGGGGTTTCGCAGTATCTTCCAAAAATTGTTATTGCTGCATTGAAGCCCTTTTTGACATGCCATTGTCCTAACTTGCCTAATGGAAAATGTTCCCTTTGCAAACTGTTCAAAGGCCCATCTAATTAAATCTGCCTCCGGGAACTTCGGCACTATAATCTTCCTTCCTTCTTGTGTTGACTGGTTACTATATCCCATCGGGGCCTTTCCGGGCCACCTTCCCATTTTTCGGGATCTTCGCATGCCATCCGAAGTATTCCTGCCCCTCCTGCTGTTCTCTGCTTCCGGTATTGAGAGGTAAACCGCAAGCATCACTATACTTTCGGGTACATCAAAATCAATTGGCTGATCGATTGCCATAGCTTTAGTGTTAAGTCCTCTCAATATCCCCAGCATCTGGTAGGCATATTCAATGTTTCTGCTGAATCGATCCCATTTTATAAACAGTATGCTATCTGGAGGGCTTTTCTTGTTCTTCTTTAATGTATTGATAATTTTCTTCCACTCTGGCCGATTAAAATCCTTGGCTGAAAAATCCTCCCTGAATATACCCCTGACTGCAATTTGGTTCTGCTCGCAGTACCTTAACAACCTATCTTCCTGCTCAGGAAGGGAATAGCCTTTTCTCTTCTGCTCATCAGTACTTACCCTGACATATAAATACGCTGATTTCATAATATTCAAATTTGATAATTTCCATGTTAAATTACCAAGTTTGATGAAATTAATGATTGTGCTTATGGGATTATTGACCTTTTAATATGATTCTTTTAATTAGCTTATTTACCTGATTACTCAACAGCCCTTTCTTTTTGTTGTAGTTACAATTGTCAAAAACTCCGAGGTCTTTAAATATTTGATAGGTTTAAAATTCTAAAGATAAAAGTTATTACCAGATGTGACAGAACGGAAATTTTATCTTCCTGACAAATTCAGAACAAACAATGAATAATTCATAACATTTCTAGTGAATAGATTAGGTGAAGCTCCTATATTTGGATTACAAAACAATCCTCTATTTAATAGATTAAATATGAATTTCATCCAATCATCTTTAAACGGTGAGAATTTATTTTAGCCTTTTTCTGATTTGTATACAATTTTTTTGTCTGGTCAAAATTCTTTTCAATCGTTGAAGCAGGATCTTGACCAGAAAATAATCTATTCCGATTTCAAGAAAGCCTTAGCCAGCAATAACAAAAACAGGGAGCGCTTTGATAATGCAGAAAGAAATGAGTTGGATGTCATGAAGATAAAAATTCTAACCGAATTTGCTCTTTATGATGAAGCTTTTAAACTTTCTCAGAATCTCATAGGCAATTCTGAAATTACAGCAGAGCAACAGGGAGCAGTAAAAAACTCCAAAGTCGTTTTTTAATTAGTTACTATTTACCATTCATGACTTTTTCAATGTCTGAATATTTGTAATACATAAGACCGCCAATTTTAGTATACGCGAGCGTGCCATTAATCCGTAAATTTTGCAAAGTGCCGGCAGAAATATTCAGCAATTTTCGGACTTCATAAGATTTTAGCCATTGCTTTGCCTGTTGAGATCGAGGTTGAATGAGTTGTTTTAAATCATTCAAAAGAAGAGTTCTGAATTCGTTTAAATCTTCACGGGTTATAAGATCAATTACCATAATAATTTATTTTTTAGATTGTTATAACACAAAACTATATAGTTTCAAGAGTTTTAATCACGACAGGAGTATATTGGGAACGATTATAACAAGTAAAAATATCACCACTTAGTTGAGCCTTTTAAATTTTAGAATGCAGGAGTATTCAATTAAAATCTCGAAGATGACCTAATCGCATTTTTTAAAAATCTTTTTTTATTATGTATGCTTTTATAAAAAAATATTCAAACAGTAAAGATTTAATCTGAACTTCTATCATTTTATCGAATAAAACACCAAAATATAATATAATTTATTAAATTACACGTACCTAAACAAAGTAAAAAAAATGAAATTAAATACATCAGACTATTACCCATAAAATAATAATTTTCAATGAGCTTTGTAATTTGCCTTTTATACTTCAATTTCACACCATTACAATAAGTTTTGTGTCTTAAAAAATGGTAATATTAGCTTCTTTTGATTACTTAGGCAAAACAAAAATGGTGCACACTTTGTTAATTAACAAGATAAAATCTTGACAATTCATCAAGTAAAAATATTTTCATAACGTAAATTCTCTACTGTGAATATTGAAACAGAATTTTTTAAATTTAAAGGAAAGAAGACCGTATTTCCTCATAATAAGGATTATGTCGTAATTTATGAGGCACTCAAAGCAAAATTTGATACGGAGGTTCATCCAGAAGTTAAAACAAAAATCCTTGAAATAGAAAAAGAGGGATATTACAATGACCACGGTATTGACCATATAAAGATGGTAATTGAAAGGGTTTCTCGTATTATTGAACGGAGCAATCCAACATTTAAACATGAAAAAGGGAAATTTCACATTTCTCCTTATGAGCTATTTATCTTATTAATGGCCATAAATCTTCACGATACAGGACATTTAATTGCCAGCAGGGCTGATCATGCAAAAGCTGGCAAATTATTACTTGCAAAATTTGATAGTGGTAATCTATTAAGTACCGCAGAAAAAGCGATTATTGGGAATATTGCCCAAGCACATGGCGGAAAAGAAGACCCGATTGGGAAATTGGATCAAGTATTAAACTTATCACATGAAAATGTACGACCGCAATTCTTAGCAGCTTTATTACGATTAGGCGACGAATTAGCAGAAGATGAAACTAGGGCTCAAAACTTTTTGTTGCAAATTGGAGCTATTGAGAAGACCAGTATTATTTTTCATTTATATTCTGCAAGTTTGAATAGTGTAAGTATGGATGGTAACGAAATCACTCTCAATTTTTATCTCACCGATAAATATCTTCAAAAACCATTTTCGAAAAAAAACTCAAAAGGTGTTAAATCGCAGTATTTAATAAATGAAGTTTATGAAAGGACACAAAAAACCCTTTTAGAATCATTGTACTGCGCACGTTTTTTGCCACAGCCTTGTAGATTTACTAAGGTGAAAGTAAAAATTAATTTCTTGAAAGATGAGAATCACGGGGCTTTTATGTCCCCTATTGGCTATGAACTTAAAGAAAATGGTTATCCAACACTTGAACATAGCGACATTTACAAAAATTGTGAGGGCTTAACAGATCAAGGAATAAAACTTGATGGCAAATACATCGCAGACTTTATAAAAAAATCAAAAAATGAGAAACATGAAAAATCCGTTTGAAGTAATTACTCCTGAAGGTATATCGGCAGAAATTTTGCATGACTTGTTTGTTGATGTATTTTCTGATTTTTATCAAGTCCCGAAAATTGGTCATACTTTTTTAAACGGTCCCAGAGGATCCGGAAAGAGTATGATGTTTCGTTATATGATGCCTAACTGTCAAAGAATCATTAAGGAAGCCGATCAAATTACAAAGTATAAGGAAATGCGGGATTTGGAGTACTTTTCTCTGTATGTTCCTATAAAGCTGACAGATATTAATATTAAAGAATTTGAACGTTTCAAAAATGATGCAAATGTATTTGTAAACGAACATCTGTTAACAAGCTATGTAGCATCGAAATGTTTTAGTGAGTTATCAGAGCTAGAGGATGATTTGGTATCATATAAAGATGAAGTCAAAGTTCTTTATAATGATTCCTTTCTATGGTACCTTGATTTAGCTGGTTTCGATATAAAACCATTCAAAGATTTACAGCTAGAAACTACAAAAAGTTATTTTTCCCAAATGATGAAAATCATGGATCGAGCTTTTATCGAGTGTAAAAAATACTGGGTCAATCTAGCAATAAATCCAAATAGCGACAGTTTTTATAACGGTGCATTGTGCAATTATCTAGATTTTCTTTATCCCTTGTTAAAAGATATCAAAAAGCTATCCTTTATGCCTCAAGATAAACCTATTTATCTACTGATTGATGATGCTGGTTATTTAAATCTAACACAAACTCAAATACTGAATACTTGGGTATCATATAGAACCTCTGGAGAATTGAGCCTTAAAATTTCAACCCAGTTGGACTATAAAAGCTTTAAAACGGTAGCCAATAAAACTATTGATTCTCCACATGATTATTCTGAGGTAAACATTGCAGATATTTATACAACTCCTCAAAACAATTATTACAAACGAGTGGATGAAATGGTAAAAAAAAGGATTAAAAAGTTTTTAGGCAAGGATATACTATCTGAGTCATTTTTCCCCGTTGATAAAGAACAACAAGAGAAAATTGAAGCATTAAAGAGTCAAATTAAATTACAGTTTAAGGATGATGACAGAACTTACGCGGGTGGAGACGCATCAAGAAGATATGCAACTTCAGAATATTTTAAATCAATCTCTGGCAATTCAGCTACTTATAGCTATGCTGGCTTTGACAATTTAGTTTCAATATCTTCAGGTATAATAAGACACTTTTTAGAGCCAGCTTCTAATATGTTTTCATATGGATACAATGAAGATCATAACTCAGAATTTATTTCTGATACAATTCAAAATCGGGTTATAAATGAATATTCGAGAAGATTTTTAGAAGAAGAATTTGTCAAAATTCATGAGGAATATGGGGATATTTCGTCTGGTGAGCGATTTAGCAAAGCGGATAAGTTATACAATCTAATACAAGGCCTTGGTGGAATATTTAAAAAAATATTTATGTCTAATAAAAGCGAAAGAGTTGTTTTCTCTGTCGCCTTAAATAATTTACCTGACAAAGAATTAAATGAAATTTTAGAATTAGCTGTTCAATATGGGTATTTGCATAAAAGTACAATTGGCAATAAACAAGGGACTGGAAGAAACAAACTGTACATCCTAAGCAGAACTCTAGCCCCTTATTTTAAATTAGATCCTACAGGATTTAAAGGCTATAGGTTTATGAACAGTGAACAATTAAAAATAAGCTTAACAAATCCAACAAGATTTATTAACGAAACTTCTAGAAATTTTGATGCAGAAATTGCAGAATCCACACTAACTTTATTCGATAAATCTGAATTAGAATCGTTATGAAAGTAAAAAAAGAAAATATCGCTATAAGTCTTGGAATAATTGATCTTTTACTTCTATCATCAGGATTCGAAAACAGATCTAAAGAATTGAGCAATTGCCTTAATAGATCAAAAATCAAAAATTCTATTTTATTCCATTTAGATGATAATTATATTATAGCTGGCAAAAATAAATCTGAAATAGTTTCTAAACTTGATATTAAAAATATTGTCGAATATCCGAAAAATGATTCTTATGCTACATACAATATTTTATTTGAGGAGATAACTAAGAAAATCAGTAATATAAATAAACAAAAAATTTCTGTTGTAGTTGATGTAACTGCTTTTTCGCGTGAGATTTTATTAATCCTAATCAAGGTATTAACGAATGATCTATTCCAAAATAAGTTGCAATTAAAATTTGTACATACTCCAGTTGACAACTATTGTGAGAATGAAAAATTATGGTTAACAAAAGGAGTCAGAGAAATTCGTCCAGTTTTTGGATATTCAGGCTTAATGACACCATCAAAAAAACTTTTATTAATTGTATTGAATGGCTTCGAAGATGAAAGAACGGAAACTATTATTGATTCATTCGAACCTAATGCACTCGTTCTTGGTAATCCTTCACTTAAAGGTTCTATAAATGCGGGTTTAAAGTCATTAGCCGATGAAAAATACGAGAAAATAAAATCAAAATTTAATAGTATATTAAAAAAAGAAATCGAATTTTCATGTGTCGATATCCGGACAACAATTAATATTTTAAAGAAGATAAATGACGAATTCAAAGATGAATATAACATTGTAATTTCACCTTTAAATAACAAAACCTCCACTATTGCTGTAGCTCTAAGTGCTATTTTATATGAAAACATTCAGGTGAGTTATGCTTCTGCTAATCAATATAATATATCTAAGCAGTTATCGTCAACGAATTTCTTTTTGGTTTACGATGTGACCGAATTTCTTGTACATATAGTAAAAATAAAGTCAGGATTAAAGAAAAGACCCGTAAAGTCAGTTGTTCCCAAAGTGCAACCGAAAAATCTAAGTAGAAATTCTAAGTAGAATTTACTGGCTATTAATGCTGACCATGTTTGATTGATAATAGTATGGATAGACATAGCTTAGAACAGCGCTCTAAAAATATGGCAGCAATAAAGTCTACCGGAACAGAAGCTGAAATAAAATTGGGAAAAGGATTATGGCATTTGGGTTATCGATATAGAAAGAATAATAAAAAGGTTTTTGGAAAACCGGATTTTACATTTAAAAAAATTAAAATCGCAATTTTTGTAGATTCTGAATTCTTTCATGGTAAGGATTTCTTAACAAAAAAAAAGCCAATTTCGAATGCTGAATATTGGGAAAATAAAATAATTCGTAACATGAATCGTGACAGGCTAGTAAATGACACTTTAACACATGAAGGATGGACAGTTGTAAGATTCTGGTCTAAAGAAGTGCTTAATAATATTTCAAATGTTATTGAGGAAATTGAAAAGTTATATAATGATAAATCAAAAAAGTTCTAATTCACTTTTGATAAATGAAAACTGAAACTGTACGTCCTAACGTTGGGCATTTTATTGATTCACTTCGGGAAATTGGGTACTCGACAGAGGTTGCAGTTGCAGACTTAATTGATAATAGTATAACAGCAGAAAGTTCAGAAGTAAAAATATATGCGGTGACTAAACCCGATATATATTTTGCAATACTAGATAATGGCAGAGGTATGTCAGAAAGTGCTTTAATTGAGGCTATGAGGCTTGCAAGTACTAGTCCAAGTGACATCCGTGCTAAAAATGATTTAGGCAGGTTTGGGCTCGGTCTTAAAACAGCATCATTTTCTCAGTGTAAAAAACTTACAGTTATTTCTAAAAATAGTGGAACTGTTTCATCAAGACAATGGGATTTGAATTATATTTCTTCTAAAAATGAGTGGTTATTAATTACCCCTTCTGATTATACAGATTTCCCACTTTATGATGATTTTGAGAAATTAGAGCATGGTACATTGGTAGTATGGGAAGGAATTGATAAAATACCCACTTCCAATTTTGCCGAGATGATTGACAAATTAAGAAAGCATCTTTCATTAGTTTTTCATAAATTTTTAGAAGGTCAGGCTCCATTAAAAAAATTAAATATCCTTGTAAATAATAATCCTGTAAAGGCATTTAATCCATTTAACATAAATCATCCAGCCACACAACAAATCACTTCTGAAAAGATAAATATTTACGATTCAAGTGTCACAATTCAACCTTTTATACTTCCACATCACTCAAAAATTTCACAACAAGAATATGAACTTTATGCCACTGAAGAAGGGTATGTAAAGTCACAAGGGTTCTATTTATACAGAGAAAACAGAATTATCATCTATGGAACCTGGTGGGGACTTCATAAAGCGGTCGATATACATAAACTTATAAGAGTAAGAATTGAAATTCCTAATTCTATGGATTCTCATTGGGGAATTGACATTAAAAAATCGATGGCAAGACCCGCTGAGAATATAAAATCAGATTTAAGACGAATTATTACCCAAGTCATAGATAAAGGGGCAAGACCTTTTTCAGCCCGTGGAAAGAAAATTGAGGATAAAACGATTACTCAATTTTGGGAAACATTTCCAGTTAAAGATCATTTTCGCTTTGCAATAAATCAAGAACATCCCTTATTTACAACTCTAATTTCTAGCCTTGATGATTATCAAAAGGAAAAACTGAAATATTATTTAAATGGACTTCAGGCCTATTTGCCTTTGGATGCTATTCAAGCCAAGCTGCAAACCGACCCACATTCTATCAAACAAGAAGATGCTTTGACAGAGGATGATATTAACAAATTACTTTTAATGCTTAGAGAGTCTGGGATAAATGAAGAATACAAGCAAGAATTATTAAAAACAGAAATTTTCAGAAATAGACAAGAAATTTTATAAATCATGAGTACAACAGGTTACCTAGCTATAAAAAATCACATTTTCCATAACCTCAAGAGAATTGACGGAATATTGCCCGAAAATAAAATAGAAGAAGAAGTAAACAACACCAAATCTGTAATCGCAGGAATCGGCTACGAAATGTTTGCAAAAATTATTGCTATCGATTCCCTTACAGAACTAGATGACGAAGATTGGCAAAGAATTATACGAGAACTCGAAACACATTTTGACGTTAAAATGGAAGCTGGGGTTTTAATCCAGGGAGAGGAGCAACAAGAGCGTGATAGTACATGGTGGACAGGGGTTGAGAAACAATTAAATAAAAAATATTATTGGGACAGATATAAAAATTACATTTCGTCTTTTTTGCCTGCTGATGTTGTTAGAGCACTTGATACAGATACAGATATTGTAATGAATAATGTAGAAAATCCAGTAGTGGCAAATTTTTCTAGATATGGGATGGTTGTAGGTCATGTCCAATCTGGAAAAACTGGAAATTATTCTGGTTTGGTTTGTAAGGCTGCAGACGCAGGTTATAAATTTATTGTAGTAATTGCAGGCGGCATGAACAACTTGAGGAATCAAACGCAAGAGCGTTTGAATGAAGCATTTGTAGGACAAACAAATGGTGTTCAAGTTGGTGCGGGCAAAGGTGATACCGATAAAAACTTCACGCCATACAGCCTGACCACGGTGTTGCGTGATTTTAATAGACATGATGCAGACAGAGCATCGCAGGGAGTAAATTTTGAAAGTATAAATGTTCCGGTGTTAATAGTTATCAAAAAAAATACATCTACCTTAAAAAGTGTAATAAGCTGGCTTGAGAAACAATATAAGAACAAGGTTGCAGATCATGCGATGCTTGTAATAGATGACGAATCTGACTATGCTTCTGTTAACACAAAAGAGGAAGAAGACCCAACCGCAATTAATGGTGGAATCAGGAAATTATTGAGCTTATTTTCACGAAGTGCATATGTTGCATATACTGCAACACCTTACGCCAATATTTTTATTGATCATGAGGCGGAAAATGAAAATGTTGGCCGTGACTTATTTCCGAAAGACTTTATCTATGCGCTCGATGCTCCAACAAATTATTTTGGCGCCAGAAAGATTTTCCTGGACACTGACGGAAAACATCTTATAGAAGTTACAGACAATGAAGAAGATTTGCCAACCAACCATAAAAAAGACTTTGAAGTGTTATCACTACCAAATAGTCTAAAAGAGGCTATCCAAGTATTTCTATTAAATGTCGTTGTTAGAAATTTAAGAGGTTACGGATTAAATCACAATAGTATGCTTGTGCATGCGACACGATTTACTGCGATTCATCAAAAAATTGCCGCAGCAATAACGACCTATCTTGAAAATATTCAAGATGATGTTATTGCTTTTGGAATGCTAACAGATGCTAAAAATCAAAGTGAACTTATCCAAGACTTATCAGACACATACTCCAAATACTACAATCAAAATGAATTTTCCTGGGAAGAAATTATAGGTATGCTGACGAATCAAATAGGACCAATACTGGTTCGTGAAGTGCATCAAAAAACAACGGTACCGCTGGAATATAGAAAAGACATAGCAACAAATGCAATAGTTATTGGTGGTACCAGCCTTGCCCGAGGATTTACGCTAGAAGGACTTAGCGTAAGCTATTTTTTAAGAAACACCGTCTTTTATGATACATTGATGCAGATGGGAAGGTGGTTTGGCTATAGATCGGGATATGAAGATTTGTGTAAAATATACATGCCTCAAAACAAAATTGAAGATTTTGCAGAAATTATTAATGCAACTGAGGACTTGATGGAAGACTTTAAGCTAATGGCCGATAACAATATGACACCTGAAAAATTTGGACTTGCAATCAGACAAAATCCAAATAGCGCTTTGCAGATAACCGCGCGTAATAAGCAAAAAAATGTTCGAGAATTTAATTATTCCATGAGATTAGATGGCAAGGCAAAGGAAACAAGTGTATTAAGTTCCAAACCTGATGAAATTCAGAAAAATATTAATACGGTGAAACATTTAGTTTCCAGTCTGCCTAATGAGCATGATAAAATTAATAATCATTTTTTATGGAAAAATATTGATCGAAAAATAATATTAAATTTCTTAAATACTTTTATTACATTCCAAAACGATCCATTAGGATTAACTGCAAGGATGCCGATAAGTTTTATAAAAAAATATTGTGAAGACCGAGAGGTGTCGTGGGATATAGCGTTATATAGCGGATTAGGTGATCCGTTTGAGATTTCATCAAACATTTCAATGCAAAAAGAAATAAGAAAAATAAAACCTAAAACTGACAATACGTATGAATTGCAAAATAGGCAAGTTTCATCGGGAAATTCAGAATCGATTTCTTTAGAAGGCTCTGAAAGAAAGCAAGTCGGCACCAAAAGAAATGATGCACGAAAATTAATGAAGCGCCCTCTCCTAATGCTGCATATTATACAGCAAAATACTGAAATACCATTAATTAAAAACAATGCGCTCGCAGCGTTTGGAGCGAGTTTTCCGGGTGATGTATTGAGTGATACGGAAACAATTACACTTAAGATAAATACAGTATATTATAATAATCTTCTTAAAGATATAGAAGATGAAAATGAAAGTGATGACTGATAAATTAGTTAACCCTTGGTTAAATATGAAACCTGATTCGATTAGAAGAATTGATTCTGAAATGAATCATGACTTATTTTGGATGATTGACCAAGATGGCAATTATGGCTTCTATCTGAAGACTTCCGAAGAGTTTAAAAATATTGAAATTGATATCAGACTACGAGGAATTTCAGTAGTAAAACGAAACCACGGAAATGCTGGAGAATTGTTTTTGATTCTGAACAGACAAAATGATTGGGAACTTTTTCTTTCAGTATGTAATGACATTATTTCAGTATGCGCTACGCACATTAATAATGAGAAAATGGTAGTTGCAGTCGAGAACAGACTAAAGCGCTGGCAAGTTTTCTTGATGCAAAATACTGAGGTTTCATTATCACTAATAATGCAAATGGGTTTGTTTGCGGAGTTGATGTTTTTAAAAGATATGCTGATGCCACGTAAAGGAGTATCAGCAGCATTAACGTCTTGGGGAGGGCCTGAAGCGGATAGACAGGATTTTTCTTTGCCTGAATTATCTGTAGAGATTAAGTCATACAAAACCAGTAGAGGCCCACAAGTTACTGTATCTTCAACCCATCAATTATTTTCAGAAAGTAAGCCATTATACTTAATTGCATACGGACTAACTGAGGCTGAAAATGGTAAATCAATCGCAGATCTAATAAATGAATTGGATTTGATTCTGTCGGAGGAATCTGTAGATATGATTCATTCATTTGAGCAGAAGTTAATTGAATTTGGATACATGCCCGGAATGACTTATGAAACCATGTATAAATTTGTTATTGACGGCATTCGAGGATTTATTGTAGAAAATGATTTCCCACGGATATTGCCACATTTAACTCCTTCCGAAATAATCTCTGTCAATTACACTATCGACCTTCAATTATGCACTAGGTTTGAAATTATATTAAATGATATCATATAAATTATAAGTGAATGGTTACTCTTGAAGAATTCCATCAGTATTTTACACAATCTATCTTAAGTGATGCAGAAAGTAGGACTCTGTTACGACCTCAGTCATTTTTTGAAACTGTTTGTGAGGATCTCGTTTCGATAGGTGATTTAACCAAAAATTATACCTATGCAGACTATGTGAAAAAGGGTACTGAAGCATTCGGATATGATTTCGATGACGAAAGAGGAGTGCTCACGATTTTGAATCATCAATATTTTCAAGATGATGAAATTCAAACATTGACGAGAACGCAACTGGATTCTAAATTTACCAGAATGAAATCTTTTCTCAAAAAATGTTTTGAAGGTTTTCATTCATACATGGAAGAAACATCTGATGCTTATTCTATGGCGTATAATGTAAAAAAATATTATGATAAAAACCTAATCTTAAAAGTAAGGTTTATGTTACTGACTGACGGTCGCGTAACAAGAACATTAACAGATATTTCTTCTGAGGTATTTTTAAATATTCCAGTCGAATTTAGAATTGTTGATATAGAATATCTTCATAAAATTTATTCTACGGCAACCGGAATAGGCGAATTTGAAGTTCAAGTTGATTTGCCATACCTTAAAATTAATCAGAAAAGTGATTCTTATGAATCGTATTTAGCTGTAGTTAGTGGGAATATGTTAGTCGCAATTTATGAAGAGTTCGGTCAAAAGCTTTTTGAGCAAAATGTCAGGACGTTTCTTCAATTTCGCGGCGGAGTGAATAGAGGTTTGCGAAATACTATAGAGACAGCACCTGAAATGTTTTTTGCATATAACAATGGTATAACTGCGACCGCTTCTTCCGTTGAATTTGGAGAAAATTCGAACATTAGCTTAATTAAAAATTTTCAAATTGTAAACGGAGGACAAACTACCTCGGCAATTTACTCGGCTAGTAAGGTTTCTAAAATTGATGTTTCTAATGTTTCTGTACAAATGAAATTATCAGTAGTTAAAGATGTTGGCAGACAGGATGAATTTGTATCTAAAGTAGCTGAATATGCTAACACTCAAAACAAAATAAATAACTCCGATTTCTTTTCAAATAGCCCATTCCACAAGGATATGAAAGATTATTCAACGAGAATTTTTGCCCCGGCTACAGAAGGATCACAAAGGAGAACACATTGGTATTATGAAAGAGTAAGAGGGGAATATCTCAATAACCAGGCATATCTTTCCGCATTTGATAAAAGAAAATTTCTTTTAGAAAATCCAAAACACCAATTAATAGATAAAACATTGCTGTCAAAAGCAGAAAACTCATGGAATCAAAAGCCTGATATAGTTTCTAAAGGCGCGCAAGATAGCTTTAAAAAGTTTGCAGATAATATAAGTGAAGTATTAGAAAATGATAATTTAGCGATTACACAATCTTATTTTAGAGATGCCATAGCAAAAATTATCATGTTTCGTACAGTGGAAAAGCTAATTACTAAATCCTTATGGTATGATGGCGGTTTTAGAGCTCAGACAGTAACTTACACCATTGCATACTTCTCAGCAATGTTACATGAAATGGCTTTAAATCTTAATTTTAATAATATTTGGGAACGCCAAGCCCTTCCTGAAAGTCTTATTGATATGCTTGACACTATTGCAGAAAAAATATATCATAAAATAACGTCGCCACCAGCAGGATATGCAAATATTAGCCAATGGACGAAAAATGTGAAGTGCTGGGAAAGCGTAAAAGAAATTAAAATTAAATTTGAAAATATTGATCATTCATTATTTGTAGATAGTCAAGAAATCAAATATATTGAAAAGGAAGAAAAGAAAGCAAAAGTTGTAGATACAGGAATTGAAAAGCAAATTGAAGTTTTGGGCACTCCACTCCAGGCTTGGAAAAAACTTAATACATACTATTCAGAAGACAAGTCTGCATTAAAATTATCTAGCATGCATACGGATATACTACTCAAGATGGCGAATGGAGAGATTGCATTACCATCAGAAAAGCAGTCAGCAATTTTATACAGTTTAAAAAAGACAGCAGAAGGTGAAGGTGTAAAACTTATTTGATTATTCTAAGTTGACGGCATTTGCCTGTTCATGTTGTAACTTTATAGCCTTGAAAATTACTTCAGCTAATAATGGAGGAACAGCATTACCAATTTGCTGCTGTATATGTGTCAATGAACCTTTGAAAACAAAATTATCAGGAAAGCTTTGTAACCTTGCGGCTTCACGTACTGATAGACCTCTATCCTGAGTTGGATGAATAAGCATATTTTTTCGATAATTTGAAATAACTACAGATGGCAATTTAGCATTTAATCTCTTGTAAATTCCGCTGTGACAGTTGTTTTTATCTTTATAGTTTTGCATTAAACTATCTGGAATAGCTTTCCAATTTTGACCCTGACCAATGTATTTATATCTCTCTATAACATAGTCTTTATTCATCGAAACAAAGTTTTGTAGCGATTTACCTGAACTCTGCCTCATAAGCTTTGCATATTCACTACATTTGTCTAACTTTTTTGAGTATGGCAGTTCATAAGTTGCTTGACCATTTTTTAATTTTGGCAAGTCGGATATTGCTTCTTTTACAGAAATTTTATAGTCAAGCTTTTCAGGAAATGAAAAATCGATGCCTAATCTATTACCAACCATTATGAAACGATTTCTATGTTGAGGCACTCCATAATCAGAAGCGTATAAAACCTTTTCAGTAGTAATATAACCTAACTCTCCAAAAAGACGTTTAATTTCTTTTACAGTATTACCCTCATCAAATGAAGTAATTCCTTCTACATTTTCAAATAAAAACCATGATGGCTGCAATTCATTTACGAAACGTAGGAACTCGTGAAAAAGATAATTATTTGTATTTTCTAGTGATCTTGTTTTGGTGTTTGAAGTTGAAAAGCCTTGACATGGTGGTCCCCCAAATACAATAAATGGATTAGGTGATACATAATTTAGTGGATTTATATCACAAATATCATCACATACAATTTTTGCTAAAGGATGATTATGCAGAAAAGTTTCCGAAGCAAATACATCTTTTTCAACAGCCATAGCTATATTTAATCCAGCTCTTTCAGCTCCAAGGCTGAGACCTCCAGCGCCACAAAAAATGTCAATTGCATCAAAATTATTAACTCTTTCAATTGATATTTCTTCTATAACATTAACTATTTCGGGCTGATCCATAAGCAAAAAATATTAAACTACGAAAATTTTAATTCGAATTCATTAATTTAAGCGTTAATAAAAAACTCTTTTAAAACGCTTTTTTGCAAATGTAGTTTTTATTATAAACAAAATTTATTTATACTACAAGAATATTTTTAAATCGAGTCATTTTATAAACATTGAGTTAACGATTTATTTAGAAATAAAGCCTGTTGCAAGGTAATCCTGATTTAAATAAATCCTATGGTCATTTCATTCTTTGTTGCAATATCAATTGTTACTGTCAGCCATCCAATAAAATTATTAGATGCTTTTTGCAAGATTTCAAAATCTAATTTTGAATTCGCCGTGTTTTTAATCGTAAACGAGTTTTGAGTAAAATTAACTTCAAGACTTGACAAAATTTCTTCGGGTAGATGTCCAATTCTTGAATATATTTTTATCGGATCGATTGTGTCAACAATCCCAAAAAGAAATAATAATGGAAAATTGTTTAAGGAAATTTGTTTGAATTCAGGAATAATCAAATCCTTCAATTCGAATTTTACATATTCGCTTTCATAAGCCGAGCCTTTTTTCGTAGTCCAAATATTATGACATGCAATTGCTAAGGATGCCAAGGCATATTTTTCTTCCAAGGAAACATGCCAACTTAACGGACCTTTCTTAAATTCATTAGCCAGACGTATTTTTACTAATCTATCGAAGAGATACATCCCGGAAAATATGCCATGGTCAATTTTTTTTGAAGAAAACCGTCTGTATAGGAAATATTTTGATATGAGTGTCGGCAGGTAATGACTCACGTCTAGTAAAGACCTTTCAAGAAGGTTGTGTTGAATGTCATATTTTTTCATCAGGTCTTTAACGTCATTCAAGTCCGCTAAATACTTAACAGACTCGTTTTCAATTTTCATTGCGTAATCATGGAATAAAATAGACAAGAACCAAAGGAATGGAAAAATGGGATAATCCATTTTTGATAATTTGTCTTTGAATAGTTTGTCTTTAATAATTGTTTTCTCACGCATCAATAGTCCAAAGAAAAAGACAGAATTTGTATGTATTGCCCTATCTCCGGAAAAGAAATCTTCATCTTGAAAATCCTGTAACACCTCTCGTTTTCCTGATTTACCAAAGTATTTTTCAATAAACTGTTTGTGTTGCCTTTCTGAGTTTATGTTCGACTGGAATGGATTTAGAATGGGTTCAGGCGTGTTGTCAGCATAGTAATCCCAGATTTTTTTATCTAAGCTTTTATATTGATTTAGGAGATTCATACTAAATTAGCATCTTGCGTCACTAAATTTGAAATTTGAAATGTTTGCTCAGAGGAACTCTCGTTTAAAATTTTATTTGTTGTGTACATTTATTAAAAATATTAGGCTACAAAGTACGTGAAAATTTTAACGTATAAACATATATATTAGACAACATTCAAGCTTTCAAAAAATGTCAAAGCCAGTATCAAGTGTTCAGTTGCTATCCCTAATACTCCACATAAAGCCAAACAACGCCATTGAATTCCAATGGTGTTGTTTGGCTAACATACTTCATAAATTACTTAGCTTAATTTTTATTGTTTCCAAAATAGATCTCAATTTATTAAAAACATTAATTGTAGTATTCAGTTTTGTGTACTATTGTAAAAACTTGTGCTTGATTACGTAGCGCATGAGCCCCCATGATAAGGTAGATCGCTTAAAATAGCAACATATATAAATTAATCACAAGCATTATGGAAATCCGTAAATATCAACGGTTAGTTTGTTATATCTTGGCAGAATTAACTATCTATTTCTGAGTTATAAATATGTAAAACGTATATCTCAGTCAATTTAAAACTATATCAATATGATAAAAATTATCGAAATAGAAAACATAAAAGGAATTCATCGTAAAACTTTTAATCTTGACATTTTTCCAAATAAACCTAGCTTACTTGTCGCGCCTAATGGATTTGGAAAAAGTTCTCTAGCTACCGCTTTCAAATCAATGAACAATAGAAGAATAATATTGCAAGATGATGACTGTTATCAATGCAATACCGCTAACCTTCCTCGAATTAGATTACAATACCAAAAGCCCGACAATTCTATCGTCAATGTCGAAGCGACTAATACAACAAATTCAATAAGTACTGAATTCGATTATTTTGTAATTAATAATAACACGAAACCACGTGGAATCGGATCAATCTATGGTAGGGCAACTGCTAGTTTAGAAATAAAAGATATTGTTTTGATTGATCGTATACCGAATAGAATTAGATTTGATTATTCTTATCGTGATTTACAGGATAGATTTGGATCTAATTCTAAAGTTTTACCGAATGCTACTGTTGCATTATCAAATCTTACTTTGATGCAAAAAATCAGTGAACTATATCAATCTTTGCAGCGTGCAAATGGAAACAGAATTAACGCACAGATTAATGCTGTCATTGACCAAATAAATTTACAAACTGGCTCTACGCAAATATTAACCGACTGGATAAGAGATAATCAGCTACAGGAACTAAAACAAATTGATTACTTAAATAATTTAGGAGACCTTATTCATAGTTTTGACTTAGGTTATAACTCAGAGTCAAAATGTTATCTCGTAGCTATTCAATTAATCTGGATGTTTAATCAGAATCCCGATTCTTTCAAAAATGCTTGCGTATTTAACAACTATCGATTAGACAAACAAGAATTTGATACAACTTTAGCAGATTTTAATAGTACATGGCAAAATATTCGAGCCAGCGAAACGGGAGGAAAATTGATTGTAAAGTTTCCTCCAGCTGTAAGTATATCTAATGGTCAGCGAGATATTTTAACTTTTATTTCTATGCTATTTAAAGCGAAAAGAGAATTGAAAAAGGATGCAAATATTTTGATAATTGATGAAGTATTCGACTATCTTGATGATGCCAATTTAACAGCCGCACAATATTATATAACCAATCTTATAAAAGATTATTCTTCACGAGGAAAAAGATTATATCCACTTATCTTAACACACTTAAATCCACAGTATTTTAAAAATTTTGCTTTTAGCAATCAAAAGGTTTACTTTTTAGATGCATCAACAGTTCAGGTTAATCCGAGTATGACTACATTGTTGCGCAACAGAGAACATGTGTCAATTCAGAACGATGTTTCAAAATACCTACTTCATTACGATCCTGGTGTAATTAATAAACGTGCCGAGTTTCGAGCATTAGGAATTCGTGAACTTTGGGGAGAGGCAAACAACTTTAACCAATACTTGACAGATCAAGCTCAAAACTATTTAAACAATCAACCATACGACCCATTTGCAGTTTGTGGTGCTGTTCGCGTACGAATCGAGGAAATAGCTTATAATAAACTTCAAAGTCAGCAAGCAAGGGATACATTTTTGGCAATTCATAAAACGAGAAGCAAACTTGAAAAAGCAGAGGAAATGGGTGTAGTTTCTCCAGAATCACATTATTTACTTGGAGTAATTTATAATGAGGGCATGCATTGGAAAGATCATCAAGATAATGTTTCACCAATTGCTGCTAAACTTGAAAACCTTGTTATTAAAAAACTCATTCGGGATGTATTGGTTTAACTACTATGTCAGCGCCTAACCACCACTAAGTCGAATTGCCGAGATTTCGGTAGTCGGAAGTTGCTTTTCACGAACATTATTTATCTTCAGCAGAGCGAACTCGGCTCGCTTTGATCAGCAACCTCGCTTATAGACCAAACGTTAGGAGATATTTAATTTTATAGTTTCAAAAAATGTCAAAATAGTATTAAGTGTTCGACTGTAGTCCCTGAAAGCCCACATAAAGACAAATAACGCCATTGGAAGACAAGGGCGTTGTTTTTTTATAAATTTTTTAAAAAGGTTATTTTATAGCTTCAAAAAAAGTCAAAATAGGTATCAAGTGTTCGATTCCAAACCCTGACACTCCACATAAAGACAAACAACGCCATTGGATTCCAATGGCGTTGTTTTTGTTAATATACTTCATAAATTCTTAGCTTAATTTTTAGGGATCAATACTAAAACCGGATCTCAAAAAATAAATTTTAATTTACAAAAAAATGTCAATTATAGTATTCTATTTTGTTTACTATTTTTAAAATTCACGATAGATTACCATAGAGTATGTCAACTTCACTAAGAGATTAACATGCATTAAAAAACTGGAGCATATCCTGCCACATGGCCAGAATGCAAAAGGTCAGCAGTAATTTTAAGACGACACAACAAAATTCAAATAAGGCATCGAGTAAAAAGAAAAATTAAGCTGCATTTGTTAATGAAACATTTAGCTATATTTGATTAAGATTAATTCATGTCCAATATTAATATTATTACTAATCCTAAAGAAAAAATATGAAATCATTTTTGATGTATGTCTTCTTATTTTTAATTGTTTTTAAAGTTGATGTATTTGGACAGAAAAAAATAAATGAAAAGTTCAAAAAAGAAACTATCAGTAGAATTGATTTATTATTACAAGAAAATTATGTTTTTCCAGATCAGGCAGAGTTGATAATTAGTCACTTGAATAAAAGTTTAAAAGAAGGTAAATTTAAAAAACACGAATTACTTGATTCTTTTGCAATTGCCTTAACTAAAGAAATTAGAGTTGTTAATAATGATAAACATCTAGGTGTTTGGACCGCTTTTACTCCTGTAAAAGAGCAGGGAAATTTAAATAATGACTATCAAAGTTATTTAAAAAAATATGCAGATATTCGAAAACAAGCCAATGGTTTTAAAGAGGTTAAAATCATTGATGGGAATATTGGTTATCTAAATATCAACTTTTTTATTGCTGAAACGAATAAAACTATTGATGCATATATACATCTATTAGCAAACACAGATGCTGTAATTATTGATTTACAGAATAATGGTGGTGGTAATCCTAAAACGGTAAATTACTTATGTAGTTATTTTTTGGAGAGTAATTTATTGATTAATACGCTTTATTTTAGACAAGGAAATCGAAAGGATGAAGTTATTACTCATGAAGTAAATGGAAAGAAAATGATTGATGTTCCTTTATTTATAATTACTAGTTCCAAATCTTTTTCGGGAGCTGAGGAGTTTAGTTATAATATGCAAAGTCAAAAGAGAGCTACATTAGTCGGAGAAGTTACTGGAGGTGCTGCAAATCCGGGTGATGTTTTCAAGATAAATTCTGATTTAGAAATCTATATTCCGACAGGTACAGGTACAAATCCGATAACCAAAACAAATTGGGAAGGAACCGGTGTTATTCCGGAAATAAAAACTTCTGGTGAAAGTGCCTATTCTAAAGCTGTTGAATTAGCAAGTCAAGCTGCGGAAGTATATAGAAATAAAAAGGCATCAGAATCAAAAAAAATATACAATGAATTACAGGAAATTATTGATAAACAAGCTCAATCTTACTCAGATAGTGATATTACAAAAATAGATCAACAAATACTCCAGATTTTTACCAAAGGGAATGATTTGAATCTATTCAGTGAAGGGGATATTAATTTTTTCGGTTCTCAAAATATCAAAAATAATCCGATTATAGCAGAGTCAATATTAAAATGCAATACGGTTTTATATCCCAGATCTCCAATGACTTATCTGGCTTATGGAGATATGCTTGAGCTAAATGGCAAGAAAAATTTAGCTTTGACTAATTTTGAAAAATCAATTGCATTAGCAGAAGAGCAAAAAGCTCCCTACTTAGAAGGTTTAAAAATGCGATATGAAAAAGCAAAAGGCAGTAAATAGAAAAACTTAGGCTTTGACGAATGAAATTCTGACTATAAGGCATAACAGCCTTTTGGCAAGATTGCGATTTTTTTGTAAAATTTACGTTTATGTCTAGTAATAAATTTATATTATTGGAAATAAACGATTACGAAGTTTGCAATCTTGCCAAGCGGCGAAACGTTTTTAACGCTCCTCTTATTTTACCAAATGCTTCATTTTATATTTTCAAAAAACGTCAAAATTGTTATTAAGTGTTCGATTGCCGTCCCTGACACCCCACATAGAGACAAACAAAGCCACTGGTAGACAGTGGCTTTGTTTTTTTTTAAAAACTTTTAAGTCTATTTGTTGACGCTAGTCATGCCCCAAACTTTCTTTACTGAAAATGCCATTCGAACCTTAAGGGATCATTGAAAAAAATGTTGGATAAGCAACTAAAAATCGTGAATCCTTTTGAATTAAGTTACAATGAAATCTACATACTACATTTATAATAAAAATGACAATAATCACATGGTTTAATAAAATTATAATTAACGGCGATAATCGCCGTTAATATTGTATTTTGTAAATAAAATAATTTATATTATATTTGTATAACGGCGATTAACACCGTAATTAGCAAAATTTTTAAATTATGGCTGTAAATGTAATGCGAAGAAAAGAGTTGTACGAAATAATGCCCGAGGGTTTAGTAACTACTCATAAGTGGCTTATGGAAAATAATTTAACCCGTCACGCAATAGACAATTTGGTAAAAAGTAACCAACTGGAATCCATAAGTAAGGGAGTTTATGTTAGAAATACCAGTAAAATATCTTGGCAGTCGGTAGTTTTCTCTTTGCAGTCAATCTTGAAAACAGATTTTGTTGTAGGTGGCTTAACAGCACTTGAAATGCAGGGATTATCTCATTACTTATCATTATCAGAAAATAAAATAGTGCATTTATTTGGAAATGATGTACTGCCAGAATGGGTTGTAAATTTAGATTTGAATGTAAAATTTGTAAGACATACTACCAATAGTTTATTTGCCAAAAAATTAGAAGAAAACAAACTATTACAACCTTTTACCGTAGAGAGAGATTGGGATAATGACAATAGAAAACTGATCATATCTTCACCAGAAAGAGCTTATTTAGAAGTGTTGTTAGACGTGCCACAAAAAACAACTTTTGAACACGCTGTTCAATTAATGCAGGGGCTAACTACATTATCGCCTAGAAATCTCCAAAAAACACTGGAAGACTGTCAAAATGTAAAAGTAAAACGGCTTTTCTTTTGGTTTGCAGACCGTCAAAATTATGTTTGGTTGGGCAAAATAAATCGAGAAAACATAACATTCGGTTCTGGAAACAGAATGCTGATAAAAGGTGGAAAATTAGATAATAAATATAAAATAACAGTTCCAGAATGGCTATAGACGCAAATAGTATATACCGCAGATAAGTACAGCTTTTAGTTCGTGTCTTACCGTTAGTGGATACCGAAAAATGTTTTGCACTAAAGGGAGGAACTGCAATCAATTTATTTTACAGAGCATTTCCTCGTCTTTCGGTTGACATTGATTTACTATACATACCAATGGATGATCGAGAAACAGCTCCCTGCTGAAACATTTAGAAATGCAATTTCAAAATTACAAACCTTTTATTTGTATGGCTTAACAGCAACGCCATTTCGAAAATACAATGACAGTAAACTTATTTTTATTCATTTAGGCGAAGTAATTGCTGAAATAAAATCAAATGAAATAAGCACATCTAAAAGACCAAAAATTATCATTCGAAACACTGAACTTGATGTGCCATTCAACTCAAAAACAGACAAATTTGAAACTTTATCAAAAATTCTAGTTCACGATTCTACTCGAAACAAATCAATTCTTGAAGATGTGATTAATGAATTGAAATTTGACAAAAAAGTTGTTATTATTACAGAACGTAAAGAACATATTGACTCGCTAAATCAATATTTAAAACAATCTTATGAAGTAATTACTTTAAGTGGAGAAGATTCTGAAAGTGCCAAAAACTCAAAATGGAAATTACTAAAGGAAGGAAATTATCAAGTATTAATCACCACTGGGCAATTCTTTGGTGAAGGAACTGATCTGCAAAACACCAATTGTCTATTTCTTGTTTATCCTTTTTCTTTTGAGGGCAAATTAATTCAATACATCGGTAGAGTCCAACGATCGGAAATAGCTCCAACTATTTACGATTATCGTGACATCAAGATTGATTACTTAAACAAAATGTTTCTTAAAAGAAATGTCTATTACAGAAAAATTGATAAACTAGCCACCTTATTTGATGAACCCGAAGAGGAAATTACTGTTTCAAAAGACTCTTTCGTAATTGATCAAAAAATAAAGATTCCTTTTGAAAAACTTGAATTTAGATACGGAAGTATTGCTTTTAAATACGATGTGTCTGAAATTAAAACAGAACTTGAATTTGATATTGAAAATCTTGAAATTAGACCCGAATTTGAAGTTTTGAAAGATTATTTCTCTAAGTCTCTCAAAATTAAAAATATTACTGCTGTAATTCACGCTGAGTTTGAAAACGGAAAATTAATTTCACAATTGGCGCTATCCAATGATCTAGAAAAAATAACTCAAAAATTGATTGAAGGAGTGAAGTTTAAATTCATTGCGAAGACATTCTTAGGCAAAGCAAACACAATAGATCAAGAAAATTTGCTGGATATTAATCAATTGCAGAATGAAAACAACCAAAAATTATATGATTCAGGAGATGAATTATTGAATGATTTTTTGAAGAATCAAAATTACAAACACCAAACGCATTTACAATATTTAGCTAAGTATCACGAGAGAACTATTCTTAAAATCCGATTCGTTTTGAATCCATTTTCATTTGTTTTCCTTCTAGCGGGGAAAACGGGATTCCATATTGTTTTAGAAACCTTAAATACAGAAGAAGCAACCTATATTTGGCATTTTGAAAAAGACAGACAATTTATTCCCGATATATTAAAGCAGATTGACAACTACCTAAATATAATTAGAAATAACGGCAGACAAGCTTTTATAGAAAATCCGCCCGATAATTTCAGTAAAGTACTTCACGATTATTCCACGGATAGAAAAGGTTCTATCATTTGGAAAAATTTGATTGAAGAGAGGCTAACTTAAAAAAAATCTGTGTGTGTCTTGTCAAATACCTATCATAAGCATAGATAAAGCATAGATAGTGTATGAAATAGGGGGACACTGTCCTTTTACCATAAAAGCGTGACCCTCTTAGTACAGAATCCTAACCTCTTATTGAATTTAAGTGCCGTTTAAATTGTTATAATTTTATTTAAAACACTGTCATTTTTCACTTAAAGACATTTAATATCTATAAAAATTATTTTCCTTTTTTTTAATCTGAATGAGATCTTCTTTATCGGATTCATATAATAGGATATCCTCTTTTTTTATCATTGGATCAAACCAATCTGTTTTGTCTTTTGCCCATTTTAACCAATCTTGTAATTCAATTGTGAGTTGATTGTTTAATGACGCTTTAGTTTCTAACTCATTCAAGTATTCTCTAACTATTTTGGCTTTGTTGTGATATATTGCATTATTAAATAATTCTTTTGTTCTTTGGAGTTCAACCTCTCTTTTCTTCTGGAATTCCTTTCTTATTTTTTCCTCTTCTTCCATTTTAATATGGTGCAACCTGCATTCTTCTCTCCATACTAATTCTTCCTTTGCTTCTAATTCAATCTTAGCAACTTAGCTAACTGATTTTCTAATTTTATAGCACCATCATTCCATTCTTTAGCCTTATAACTTTCCCCAATTTTTATAATTAAAATACCTGTTGGAATGTAAGTAGATGATCCATAAGGTTTATCCGAAGGAATTCTTTTATTCTTTTCTCTTATTTCAAAATGAAATTCAACATCGTTTACTACAATACATGGTCCTTTTATTTATATCTCTTCTAAATGAATGACCTCTGTATCTTAGTAATTTTATAAACGTATCCATTATTCTTAGAGCTCTACTATAATTATCCGGGACTACATAAATGGAAACAGTATCAATTTTTTCATCCCTATAATAATGATCATTCTTTCTTTTATCGTGAAATGTTATAGTATTTTGAATTAAAATGTCTGGATTACTTAATCTTTCAGGAACAATTAAAGGGGATTTAGAATCACTTAAGATTTCTTTCGTTTTTATAGTAAGGGGAGATTGGTCTATGTTAACGAGATTCCCATCTTCTCGTATAGTTAATATGATTTTATCTTCTCCATCAAAAATTGGGTTAAATTTTGGCTTTTCAATTTCTTTATTGAACTTCAATTTCATCCAATAGCCATTATCAGGCATAGGGATTTCGAATTGCTTGCAGAGTTTTTTTAAACCTTCATTTGAAAAAGCATATTGTAATGTGAGCTTACTAAGTGATGTTGACCACACCAAATCATATAATTCTTTCCTTGTAAATTCCTTTGTTTCCATAAACTTCCTTTTATAATAATTTCTATTAAATTTATAGAAAGTCTTTTAGATATTGAGCGGAAAAATTGAAAAATCTAACGAATTTATTGATATTTTTATTTAAATAAGTTTTCGTAAATTATGGTTTTCCGTAATGAGATGATACTTTTATTAATGTTATTTGTATCTAGAATATAGGCTTTTCAAGAAGTCTCGTTGAAAAAATGATTTTAATCTAAACACTTATCATGGAAAAAATTTAAGCAATTAAACCAGGTCCAAAACCTAAAACACCAGATGGCACACCAGATGAAAGAAGAAGAGTGACGCCATCAAATCAGCCAAAAACATCCTGTTTTAAAACCTCATATACATAAGCCAAAAGATTGAGAGCTTTAGTCTAAATAGGACTCGAAGTGTTAGGCAACCTATTTTAAGTTATCAAAAAATGTCAAAATTGGGATTAAGTGTTCGATTGCAGTCCCTGACAGCCCACAAAAAACTCCTTAAGAAATTAAGGAGTTTTTTTATGCCTTATTTTTTGATAACTTTTGTATTCGATCCCCTATAAAAAGCACTATTTTGGCTACTTGTAAACAAGCCCGCTATTAATTTATCCTAAGATACCTAATAACCCAACAAGAATGAAAAGACTACTACTATGTTTCATAGCATTTTTTTGTGTAAGCATAAATCCTTGCAAGGCTCAAGGTACTCAAATTGATAGCGAGTTTTTTATACCGATTGAGCAATCAAACCTTTATACCCGTGTTATTGGTAATTCAGAAAAATCGATAATTATAGTACTACATGGAGGACCTGGTGCTTTTTCTGTAGATCACGAATTTTTTAGAGATGTTTTTGAAAAAGATTATTTAGTTGTCTACTTTGACCAAAGAGGCGGCGGGAAATCGGATGATTGTAAAGACAAATCAATGCTTACAACAGACCAATTTGTTAAGGATTTGGATGATGTTGTAGATTATGTAAAAGATAAATATCCAAACAAGAAGATAAATCTTTTAGGAACTTCTTGGGGTGGGACGTACGGCTTTTTGTATCTGATTAAACATCAGGAAAAAATCAATTCATTTATTAGCAGTTCTGGATTTGCAGATAGTCCACAAAGAAATTTCGCATTAATACTTCATGAACGTAAATTAGCTAACGAACTTTTAAAAAACACTACCGATTCTATCAAGATAAAAAGGTATGAAGCGATTTTAACAAAGTTAGATGAGATTGAAAAAAGTGAATTCAAAGATTTTTTTAATGATATGAATCTTTTAAGATATGAATTCCCCAAAGATTTAGGCTTTGATGTTTATTGGGCTAAGCCAGAAATGAAAGTAAAAAAGGCAGAACTACTTAATGATCTGGCTTTCTATGATAGGGTAAAATACACTCCTGAACTTCTTGAAAAGGCAATTGCAAAGCTTGAATATGTAAACGAAGTTTTTATGAATACGGAATCTTACAATAATTTGAATATACTAAATGAACTTAACGTAATTAAAAAACCTGTATTAGTTATCCAAGGAGAATTTGATTATGCAATTGGGGTTGAGCAGGGTAAAACGATTTATAAGGCGCTTAAAAATATTCCCAAGAAGGATAAAGAGCTGCTATATATAAAAAATGCTTCACATAATACGCCATTTGAAGCACCTGAAATATATTATAGTGCAATGAAAGCTTTTTTTAAAAAGCATAATTAAGTAATCAATATTTTGTTTAAGGGTAATACTCCACGATTTTAAGGCAATTAAAAAATGTCAAAAACAGATATTAAATATTCGATTGCTGTCACTGACAGCCCACAGAATTTTAAAAAAGCTTCGGTTAAAACTGAAGCTTTTTTTAGTTTTACTTTAATCGCTCCATTAACTCTTCAATGTTTTGTTTCCACTTTGGATACAATTCTTCATTATCAGACCATAATTCATTAAGTTCAGAATTACTACTAATCACAATTTTCAATGATTTTACTGCCAATGGCTTTAATTCGTCAACTTGTAAGTCACCATGTAATTTCCCGAAATTATTTACATTACTTTCATCTTCTTCCTCATTACTGTCTGTCCTATAGGTTGTATCATTTAGCAAGTTGTCAAGATACGCAGCAGAAACCGTAACGGCATGACAATCGTCATATTCTAAATAGTCTGCAGCTATTGCATTGTTAAAAGATGTTTTAAAGAATTCTTTTGGATTCTTTCTAATTTCTTCAGTAAAATCGTATGCGGTGTCATCATCAAAAATGCCGTAGTCCCAAGCGCCCATAATTTTTATTTTTAGTGTTAGTGTCTAGTTTTGTTGTATTTATATTGTTTTGTCAATACAGTTTTTTAATTGTTCCATAATTTCTGCAATAGTAAGAAGTGTTTCATTTCGTTCATTGTTATCAAGCATTGCAAATAAAATAAATTTATCTGGACTTTCGTAAATCTCTGTCAATGCATTTTTTAATGTTACCAGTTCTTCTTTTGTAGTTTCAAGAGCTAATGTTTTCGAACCATATGCATTAGATAGATCTGCGCACCCGTTTAATTCGCTTTCAACTACAATTGCTGTCAATGCAATTACAGCATCTTCATAATGTACAAATTGTTCAAAATTTGGATTATCTAATTTTACATTATTATCCGTTCTTTGATTCAACGTGTCGGGTTGGTCAAAATATTTCTTTAAGTCACAACGCTCATAAATGTCTGCTAATGTTAATTTATCGGTTGGGATTTTCTCTAAAAAACGTTGAAAGTCTGCCCCATAATCACTTCCAAATGCAGTGTCTTTCCATTTTTCTATAAACATATTTCTTAGTTTTATCGATTTGTTATGTGTTCACCTACCCTCAATGAGCGGGAGTGTTTTTTAAATCTTATGTTTAATAAACTTCAGGTCATTTTTTTTAATCGTCATCATACTTACTTTTTTACGTATATCCTCTATAGTTTCAAGGTATGCAGTTTCGCTTGTGTTCTTTAAAAGTTCAATGTAATTGTCTAATAATTTTAAAGATTTAGCCCTCCATTTAGACAATTCGCCAATGGGATGGTATGATTTTCCTTCGAGATAAACTTCTAAGTTGTAGGTAGTCATTTCTTCTTTTGTAACTGTTGGGAAATTTTCTTCTACATTTTTAACACATTTAAGAGTGTCCTCAATCTTTAACCTAATTTCTTTTTCACATAAAAATTTTAGTTGAGAAATGAGCCCTTCTTTTATGAAAAATTCTGCTAAAGGCTTTGTGAATTCGTCATAAGGAAACCACCTACCGTGTGCACTAGAAATCAATTCTTTGTATTTACCTTCGTCAATCCATTTTTTAACGATTATGTCCCTTGTTTGGTTGTAGGTTTTTAATCTTTCTTCTTGCTCTTCCTTTGTTGTAGTTAAAGCGTTATAACCAAAAGACATATTGTTTTGCTTGTAATACCTTTCAATTTCGTTATTTAATTTGGTGTAACTCATTTGTAAATGGGGTAGCTTTTACCTTAGTTTATATTTCTTTTAGAAGTGGTAGTTCTTTTTGCAGGAGCTCTTTGTGACCTTTGTCTAAGTACCTTGGGAGTAGGTGTAACTCTTGTAATTTTTTTAGTTTTACTAGAGGAGTTATATTATAGTTCTTGTTTTCTACCACTAAGGATAATCGCAAATAATGCAAGTTGGTTAATTCTGCTAAAGGCTCAATACCTTTAATTGCTTTTCCGGTGCCACTCATTTTCCCGTGGTTTAATGAAAGTTCCTCCAACGTTGTCAAATTTGCAATAGGCGTTATATCATATAGGTTGGTAATACCATAGATGTAAAGCGTCTTTAGATTTTTCATACCTATAACGAAATCTATATTTTCCACCTTTTTAATACTTGCAAGGATTAAAACTTCTACTGGTTTCAGGCAAGATAAATCCGGAATTTCGGTTTGTTGATTGTTACTGATCTGAAGGTATTTTAAATTGGGCAGTGTAGAAAATACTGAAAGTCGTGCTTCATCAATGTCATTTAACGAAATCGCTTCAATTTTATCATTACCAATCAAAGAAGAAAAGTTTGTGTATTTTAGTTTGGATTTTTTTAAAGGAGTCGATAAACTTAAATTTCTCGCATCTTTTGGTAATTGAGATAAATCATAAATCCCACCAATCTCTCCGTTTAAAACGCCCAAATGTGCCAATGCTCCATAAGGAGCCTTATTGTCTGATAAATACTTATTCCAATTCATCTTTACTTCAAGATATGGTGTTTTGGTTGTGTCAGGCTAATATAAGTGATTTTTCTATTTTTTAGAAAATGGTTTGTAAACTGATCTAAAAAAGCCCCATTATTTCTAATGGAGCTTTGTGGTGTTTGTTTTTGTCAAAAAAAGTTATTATTTTTTGAATGGGTATCTTGCATAGATATCCACATCTGCAATTTTTCTTAATGATGGTCCTTTGCTAGTTAGTATTTGTTTACTTTCTACGATCATTTCATCCAGGTCAAATCCTTGTATTGTTCTTCCTAATAAAAAGGAAACCGTATAGTCAGTCCAGTTTTGACCTTTTGTAACTGCTATTTCAGAAGCTTTTTTCATAACCTCCCAAGTTTCGGTTTCTGTTAGATAGCCTGCCCAGTAGCACCATTTTGCTAATGATACAGCTCTGCAAATATCCCATGCGTAAGTAGATTTTACCTGCGCAACAGTATTTATGTCTAATCCTAGACCTTTTGAAATATCTTTTTGAATACTACTTAATTCTTTTGTTGATTCAAGAAAAATAGGGTCAAATTCACTACTTCTCTGTAGCAGCAATAAATCATTCAAAGTTTCTTTAGCTTCTTCTGTATTTGTTACTTCCCATTGTTGCGCCAATCCTCCGATATACTCATTTAGATTACTTTCGGGTTTGATTCCCAGTATTTTTTCGCCTCTGTAATAAAACAAAATGCCTCCAAAAGAAAGTAGTCTTTTTTGTTCTTCAGTTAATGGTTCTTCAGAATGATTGCTATTAAAGTTTTCTAATAGTTTATCATTGTTTTTTTTCATCTTCGTTTTTAAGATGATTATGTATACAATAAATAGTGCGGCAATACCGCCAATAATAAAGTAAGTGTTCATTGTAATGAGAATTTGTTATAATTAATTGTTTGGTTGTTTGTGGTCTGTTGTCTATTATTTATATTGCCTTTATAATGACTTAAATCAATTTTTGGCAAGCTAATATATGGCTATTTTATTACAAATAAAGTTTTCTTTTCCGATGATTTGTACTTAAGCTAATTGTATTTTTTCTTGTTTTTATTTAGAATGAAGTTGTTTAGACTCTATATTAGTCGTTGAGAGCGTATTCTTTATAGAAAAGAAAAAAGCTCCAGCGAGAACTGAAGCTTTTGTGTATTGATTCATCCTTAATTATATAAATTTAAGTACATTTCACTATTCACGTTAATGCCTCTATATTTTGCAGGTTTCCATTTCGATTTTTTTACAAAATCGAGTGCCTTACTTTCAAAATATTTTGCAAAAATTTTGTTTTTAGCTTTGCTAAAGTCACTTTTAGCTTTTATATTTCCAATAGTTCCATCTCTATATATTACAAAGAAAACCTCGGTATTAACTCTTTCTTTTTTAACTTTATTCATTCCAGGATAATCTAACCCATTCATAAAATCATCTTTGGGTTTTGTTAAATATTCTTCATAGCTTTTTGCGTTAGAATATCTTGAAGTTGTATCACATTCATGAAAACTAAAAACATGTCCTGGATTTTTTTCAATGAATTGTTTGTCGGCAATATTCCTCAAAGAATCAATAAATTTTTCCCCGAATTTTTTCTCAATCTCTGAATTCATTAATTCAGCATAGCAGTACCAGTTGAATCCTTTTCGTGGGCCCATACAAGGTTTTAGCACACTATTCAGTACGATTGATTTTTTTAAAAGTAATTCGGTCATTTCTTTATCGCTATAGTCATACATACCGTAGCCATTTATCAATGTGTAAGTTAATTTACCATTTTTGATATCATTAACCGCCTTGGTTTTTTGATTGATACAAAATGTATCAATAACTGTTACGTCAGGATTTCGATTTTTAAACCACATTTTCATATAGACTTCTTCGCTATACACAATTGGTTTTCCATTTTTGTCAAACTTTTCTAATTCCGTTTTTTGGTTACAAGAATTGAGGAAAAAAAGCGAAAATAGGATAATGATAAATTTCATGATTTGTATTTCATTTTAACAATCACTAATATAGAATTAATTGGTATACGTTTCTTTAAATAGGTATAAGATGATTCGAAAAAACTGGAGAATTAAAAAAGCTTCAGTTTTTTTGCTGAAGCTTTTTCTTTATAAATGTATTATTTAAAATTCTTTAAAAATTCTTCTTTATAGGTTGGGGATATCTCTACTTCTGCACCGTCTTCCAATGTGATGTAACCACCTTTATTGTATAGTTTTACAAAATTGAGGTTAACAATGTGTGATTTGTGAACCCTTATAAAAGGAAGGGGCAGCATCTCTGAGAAGTGTTTAAGAAAACGGCAGGCCATTTTTTTGTTGCCGTTGGTAAGATAAAGATCAGTAAAGTTACCATTCCCTTTTAGTCGTATAATTTCTTCCATTTTCACGATCTCAAAGCCTTCCATAGTAGGGAGTATTACCTGTTGCTTTTCCGCTTTAGGTTCCCTGAAGTTTTCTAGGATGACCTTATTTCGGTTAAACAATTCTTTGTTCATGATCTGCTGATGTACCTTGTTAACAGCAACAATAAGCTCTTCGATACTTATGGGCTTTAACAGGTAATAAGCGGCACTTCTGTTAAGGGCTTTTAGAGAATAATCAGAAAAAGCAGTAACAAAAATGGTTTCAAAAGCAAGGCTGCTACAGGCTTCAAGTACGTCGAAAGCATTCCCAAAAGGCATTTCTACATCAAGAAAAACAAGTTGAGGCTGTAATTCATGCAGTAATGGTATAGCCTCTCTGCTGTTTTGTGCTTCGCCAACAATCTCTACCTGTGGGCAGTATTTCGTAAGATAGCTTCGCAGTACTTCTCTGGCTGCAGTTTCATCTTCTACAATTACGCTTCTTATTTTTGTAAAGCTCATTATGGTTTATTTATTGTTGGAAATGTAATTTGGACAATAGTTCCTGTTTCAGGATACTGTTTCTCGGTCATTGAAAACGTTATTTTCGTTTTGTACAATTCATTTAATAGCGACATGCGTTCTTTTGTATTTGTCAACCCGCGAGACTCATGTGCCTTTTGGTTGTGCGTTTTAAGTTCGCTGCTTTTAGTAAAACCTATGCCGTTATCATCAATAGTAATGTGTATGTTTTTCTCTTCAAGCGAAAAAGTCATTTTCAGAAGCCCTTTTTCTTCTTTATAGCGAAGTCCGTGCCAAATCGCATTTTCAAGATGCGGCTGGATGATCATGTTGGGTATCCAGATGGTGTCGTAGTCAAGTTTTTCATCCACCTTTATTTCAAAATCAAATTTATCTTTAAAACGCAGATGTTCCAATTCGAGATATTTCGTAAGGTTTTCAATCTCATTACCTAAGGTTACAAAATCTTTATTGGAATTTTCCATTGTATTCCGCATGAGGTTAGAGTAGGATGTAAGATACTTGTTGGCCTCAAGTTCATTATTTTGCGCAATGAATTGGTTAACACTGTTGAGGCTGTTAAATATAAAATGCGGATTCATTTCGCGCCTTAATGACTGAAGTGCAATTTCCTTGTTTTTTGTTTTAATAGAATACAAAGCCTTTACAATAAGTCCGAAAAGGAGTAAAAGCAATACCATTACACCTAAAAGGAAGTAGTTGAATGTATTTTTTCGGTTAATAAGTTCGTCTTTAAACATCTTTTCACTTTCAAGTCTGCGTATTCGTTCCTCAGTTACCTTAAAGGTTTTAGCATCTGTTAACGAGTTGTCAGACAGTATTATGCGGTCAATGTTTTTTATAAAATCCTCATACATCGCCATACTTTCTTTGTCGTCTCCTGTGGATTTATAATATTCTACGAGCAGTATCAGGCTTTCTCTGGCTTCAAAGGTCTTTCCGTTTGCAGAGGCTATTTTATACGATTCTTTTAAGGCGTTTACAGCATTTACAGTATCGTTCATTTTAAAATAGATAGAAGCGATGTATTGCAGCTGGAGTATTTCTATGTCGTGGTTTTTGATTTGTCGGGCTATAGACAATATTTCTTTTACTACCGAAACAGCTTCTTCATAGCGCTTTCCCGAAACATATAAGGGAGCAATTTCATTATATACTTTAATTGTTTTTCCCAGCATGTTTTTAGCATATGGAAGTGCCTGCTGGTATTTCTCCAGAGCATTTACAGTATCACTGTTTTTAAGGTTTAATTCTGCCTGTTGTATATAGGCATCTGCCACTTCTCCCTTTTTATCCTCTTTGTTAAGTAATGCGATATTGGCATTTAGGTATTGATCTTCGACTTTCATATTACCCGAATTTTTCAGGCGGTTGTAGTCATTTAAATTGAGCGTTTTAGAAACTTTATCAGTAGCAGTTTCTTCGGCTATTTTATAATTTTTGGATGCCGCACGCAATTTGTTTTGTGATTCCTGTGCTTTGGCAATTTTCCTGATTACCCTTGATCTTCCTGCAATATTATTTGAGGCGGTGTATATTTCCAGTGCTTTAAATAAGTATTCTTCTGCTTTTGCCAAATCGTCTTTGTCATCGAGTTCCTGAGCAAGAAGTTCATAATTGCGCGCAATTTTAGAATTGTCATTCTCAATTAATGATCTTTCCAGGTTATTTGCTGCCTTTTTTAATTCAACAGGTGTTTCCTTTTTTTTAGGTGTGCCATCTTGTGCCTTTAACCCTATTGGGAGTAAAAGCAGTGTAAATAGTAGAGGTAGGGTGATAAAGCGAAGCATTCTTTTGGTATTATAATGTAAAGTAAATCAATTTTACATGCTTTTCCTATTGCTTTTACCAAGTGAAATACTGGTTTCACCATTTCTCCAAAAAACGACCCACTTAACGATATACATTTGTATCAGATTAAAACATCCAAATCTAAAATCATTAAAAACTAATATTATGAAAAAATTAATCGTATTAAGCGCAGTATTGTTCGCAACTCTTAACCTAACTAGCTGTGATAAGAAAGCTGACGCAAAAACAGAAGTTGAAACAGAAGTTACAACTGAAACAGTTGACACTTTAGCTACAACGGAAGCTGATGCACCAGTAGAAGGTACTACAGTAACAGAAGCTGCTACAGTAACTACAACAGAAGTAAAATAATTATTTTAAAATATAAAAAACAATCATTATGAAAAAAGTAATCGTACTAAGCGCAGTATTGCTTGCAGCTCTTAACCTAACTAGCTGTGGTAACAAAGAATCTAAAGTTGAAACTGAAACTGAAGTTGTAACTGAAGTTACAGAACAGCCAGCTGATACTTTAGCTCCGGTAGAAGCTGCTTCATCAACTGAAGCTGCTACAGTAACTACTACAACAGAAGTAAAATAATCATTTTTTAAAAAATAAGAATTATGAAAAAAGTAATCGTATTAGGTGCTGTAGTACTTGCTGCAACATTTAGCTTAACAAGCTGTGGTAAAAAAGAACCTCAAGTTGAAACTGAAACTGAAGTTGTAACAGAAGTTACAGAACAGCCAGCTGATACTTTAGCTCCTGTAGAAGCTGCTTCATCAACAGAAGCTGCTACAGTAACAACTACTACAGAAGTAAAATAATATTAAATGCAGGGGCGATGAAAGCTGTTATTGCTAAGACAATAGTGTGCTTTTATCTATGAGCCGGAAATACAAAAAAAAGCTTCAGTGAAAACTGAGGCTTTTTTGTTTTTAATCTATTTGGCCGACTACTTCTTTTTTATTTGTATTTTTCCTACAATTTAAAAATAATCAATGAATATAATTGTAAAATATAATTACTCAGGCTTAAATGGTTGTCTTGTTATGCTTTTTTTGATGACTTTAGTCTCAAGTTGTGAAACAAAGAAAAAAGATTTTATTGATCAATCCAAACACTATATGGCGATCAATGGTCGTGATACAGCACACCTGGATATTACACAAGACGAAACAGAGTTTTATGGAAGTTATGAAATACTTTATGGACGAACCGGTAAGGATTCAGGTGAAGTTAGGGGGCAGATCATTAAGGATACATTACGGGGTATTTTTACCTATAAACCTTTTGGTGGAGGCCATAAAAAGAGTGTGCCGATCGCTTTGCTTAAAAAAGACAATATGCTTTATCTTGGACGGGGTACAGCTAACAGCTATTTAAATATACCTCATTTTATAGCAACAGTCCCTATCAATTATTCAAATAGCAAGTTTATCTTTAAGGAAGTAATAAGTTCAGATAGTAAATAGTTTAAATCAAAAAGCTTCAGTAATCACTGAAGCTTTTGATTTGTTTATTTGATAAAAGTGTTTAAATAATCATGCAGGTAAAAAATTAAACTCTTAAGGAACCACGAAATCCTCTGGCTGCATAGTAAGATTCTGCACCGTTATGATACAGGAAAACCGTGTTGTAACGGCGGTCGCAAAAAAGGGCACCGCCAAGTTTCCTAATTTCGGGAGTGGTTTGTATCCAGCTTGATGTTTTGGTATCAAAATTCCCCAGTTGTTGTAATTCCCTGTATTGTTCTTCATTTAAGATATCAATACCCATATCAGCAGCCATGTTTATGGCGCTATCGTTAGGTTTATGCTCTTTTCTTGACTCGAGTGCTTCGTGGTCATAACAAATGCTTCTACGGCCTTTAGGGCTTTCGGGAGCGCAATCATAAAAAATATATTCACCAGTTTTTTTATCAAAGCCTACTGCGTCCGGTTCACCTCCCGTTTCTTCCATTACGTCAAGCGACCATAGTTTTTCAGGATTGGCTTCCAGTTTTTCCTGTATTGTATTCCATTCAAGACCTTTATGACGGTTCATGTTTTTCTCAAAACGGGTTTTCAATACTTTTAACAGCTCTTCATGCTGTTCTTGTGACAACTCTTTTTTATTACTGTTTTTCATATGATTTCCTTTTATTGATTCGTTGAAATAAATTTTCTGTCAGCAGGCCTTAAGTACCATGATAGTATCGTTAATATTAAAAGCAGTAAGGGAGGGAATATCTTGGCAACAGGGGCTTCTGTTGCTATATAAGAAATTATTGCTCCGGACATTGCGAAGAAGAAACCTGCATAGGCCCATTCCTTTAGTAGTGTAAATTTAGGAATTAGTATTGCGCCGACTCCTAAAATTTTCCAAATGCCCAGTAACGTTAATAAATAAACAGGGTAACCCAAATGGGTTATGTTATCCACTTCTTCCTGCATTCTTATTAATTGTACTATTCCGGTTGAGAGCATTCCTAATGCAAGCCAAAGTGTAGCGATCCAGTAGATAATTTTGTTTCTCTTTGCCATGATATTTTATTTTAATTGATTTACTATATCCTGTAGTCTGTTATGTGCCATGTTGATACCTTGCGCAAACGGCATTTGCAGCATTTGATCCCTGAGCGCCACTGATCTGTATACAATATGCATTGTAAGTTTGCTGGTAGTATCAGTACGTTTTTCAAAATCCAGATATTCAATCTGAGCATCAAATGGACTGTTCTCCATTTCGAATGTTCGTGTTATCTTTTGATTCGGGATATATTCATGGATCGTTCCATTGGCTTTAAACACCACATTTCCTTTAGGGTCAGATGTTTCAAAAGCATAGCTGCCGTGTTTTTTGTTTTCAAGCTTTACTACTTTTGTTCCCATCCATTGTGCTACAATTTCAGGTTCAGCATAAGCTTTAAAGAGTAGTTCCAACGGAAGGTCAAACTCCCGGGTTACAATCAATTCCTGCGTACCGTTTTCGGCATGGATCTTTGTTTTTGGTTCCATATTGTTTAGTCTTTTGGTTTGTAGTTTTTCATTATGTCTTCCAGTTTATTAAATCGGTCATCCCACATTTTTCGAAATGGTTCAATGAATTCAGCTACTTCTTTCATCTTTTCAGCATTAATGTGATAGTGAATCTCCCTGCCGTTTTGTTGCTGTTCAAGCAGTTGGCATTCTGTTAGTATCTGTAAATGTTTCGAAACAGTTGGTCTTGCTGTATCAAAATTCGCAGCGATAGCTCCAGCTGTCATAGAGTGGGAAGAAACCAATAAAAGAATTGCTCTTCTCGTTGGGTCTGCTATTGCCTGAAATACATCTCGTCTTAAATTCATCGTGTAGTTATTTGACTTCAAATATAAGTGTAGTTATTTGACTACGCAAATTTTTTTATGATTTTTTCATATTTAAAGGGTTGTAAACTATTTAAGTATGAGCAAATGAATTGGAGAAATAAAGGTATTTGTAGTGATAAAATAAAAAACTCCATTAAGAATAATGGAGTTTTTGACTATAATTTTATTCCGGAATTTTTGATTGTGAATCGAGCCAGATCAACTGATTCTTAATTCTTTCAATTACATCGGTATCCTTATCATTATGAATATCCCTCAAATTATAATTTGGATTCTTTAGATCTGAATTATTTTGAAATTCATTAATTCCCAAATTAAAAATAGCCTGACCGAATCTTTGCTCCGGATTTTTATCCAAGTAAGAACTTAATAATTCCAATATAATTTTGTGCTCTTCTTTCATGTAAATGGTATATCGTTCGTAGTTTGATACTAAACGAAAATACAAATTAAAGGCTGATGCATAAATGACATTTCATTTTTTAATCCTTTTTAATCTGATTAATAAATTCAGTTACCTTTTTTAAAACCAGTTCCGGAACTTCTTTGTGTGGTGTATGTCCAATATTTGGGATGATATATTCTTCTGTTTTTCCGCTAACGGCTTTGATGGTTTTTTCAACCTGCTCTAATGTTGCATATTCGTCTGCTTCACCCTGTACAAACAAAAGAGGGCAGCTAATATCGGGCAGCATGTGTTCAATGTTCCAACCTCTAAAATCACTTCTTGTCCAGGTTTTTGTCCATGCTTTAAAAAGCATATCCGTTTTGTCGCCATGGTATTTTTGCAATCGTTCAGATAAATTGGTGGTTTTATACGCTTCAATAGCTTCGTGGATTCCTTTTAATGTAATGTCTTCTACATAAATATGGGCAGCCTCACATATAACCATTTTGATTCGCTGTTTATATTTACCGGCTGTAAGCAAAGCAATAGTGCCACCATCACTGTGCCCAAATAATATGGCATCGTCTATTTTTAATGTTGTAAGCAAATCGTTTAAAACATCGGCTTCTAATTCCATATAGTGAATAGGTCTTTCATAAGTAGGCATAGGATCAGATTTCCCATAACCTAGACGATCATATACTAACATGTTACATTGAGCGGCTTCGGCAAGTTTTTCGGGGAAATCCCTCCAAAGCTTTACGCATCCCAATGAATCATGTAAAAAGACAAGTGTAGGGCGGTCCTCGAAATCATTTCGATATTCAATATAAAGATTGTTTCCCTGTATGCTTATCAAGTTCCCGGTAGTATCCTGTGTCATAAAAATAAATGATCTGTATTTATTTAAAAATCTTCTGCTATATCAAAGCTCAGTTTTTCTTTTGTTATCGGATGCGTAAACTCAAGATGAGCAGCATGGAGGTAAAGTCTATTGGAATCGGTTCCATATAAGTTATCGCCAACAATAGGAGCATTAAGTCCCAACTCATGTGCTGCATGCATTCGTAACTGATGGGTCCGTCCTGTAAGCGGCCAAAAATGAACTTTGGTAGTCACTTCATTTCGCTCAATAACTCTCCATTTGGTAATGGCTTTTTTCCCGAATTCGAAACAAACCAATTGCCTCGGACGATTGTCAAGATCTCCCCGTAATGGAAGTGTAATTTCTCCTTCCTGCTGTTCGATCACTTTAGAGAGCAAGGCGGTGTAACGTTTGTTTACAGTTCGTTTGAGGAACTGCTTTTGAATCTCCTTGTGCGATTCTTTGGTTTTTGCGACCACTAAAAGACCTGAAGTGGGCATATCCAATCGATGGATGATGAGTGGTTCGATAGTTTCGAATGCATATTTTAGGCGGGTATAAACCGAATCCTGAATTTGAATTCCCGGAACTGAGAGCAATCCAGAAGGTTTATTAACGATTACAAAATGATCGTCTTCATAAACAATTTCAAGTTTTTTGTCTTCCCCCGGATTTTTTAAAAAAGGATCTTCGTCTAAAGTGATTCCCTCCAACATGTGTGCCAGGATAGGTTTGCATTTTCCGGTACAGGCCGGATAGAACTGCTTGTGTTTCCTTATTTCCGATTTTGGAGGAATTCCCCACCAAAATTCTGCCATAGCAAGAGGTTTGTATCCGTTAAGAAATGCATATTGTAAAAGCTTTGGGGTTGCACATTCTCCGGCTGCTGCGGGTGGTTTCCCAAAAACTGTATCCCGAAAAATGGCTTCTAAACTTTTTTCTTTATTGTCTTTATTCAGGAACACATATTGGTCAAAAAGCTGCTGCTGTAAAGCATTGGACTTTTCTTTCCGATCCTTTTTTAAGGTCTCAATGTTTTCAACAAATGATGCTATTGCTGATTTCTTTTCTTCCAGTAGCTGAGCCCAATTATTCGAAAGCACATTGAACTCATGCTTGTCGTGTAAACTGTAACGTATTAAATAGGCTTCCAGGTCTGCATATTCCTGTTTGCTTAAAGTATTTTTTTGTTCAGCACGAAGTTTTTTTCGGTCTGCTTTATTACTTTTTTGTTGTTTCTTAAAGGCATTAATTTCCTCAATAGATTGAGCTGAAGCTAATTCAAATTCCCGTTTTAAGCTCCTGTATTCTTCATCCGCTTCTATCTCTTTAACCTTTTTGTTGATGTCATTGAGGATGTATTGCTGTTTTAGAAAAAAGCTGTCTTCCATGAGCATATCAAAAACAGGAGGAACAAACTTTGGATGATTATTAGAACCGGCTAGTTTCCCAGAGAAAGCCGATAAATATCCTAATTTTCCGTGAGCATCCTGAACAACCAAAACGCCAAACATTTTCCCTACAGCCGTTCCCGCTTGGTTTTCTCTAAGTCCAAAATTATGATCCAGATCTATTTGTGTTTCCAAATAATGCTGTAGCTCATCAGCAGCAATTTTAGTTAACGGATGAGGTTCATAAAAGAACGGAAAGGTAAATCGCCCGGGCAGTTCTATTCCGTTTATGGTGTTGTCAGAAAAGTAGGAAATACTATTTTGGTTATTGTTTGTCACTTTTTTCACTATTGTTTTTGTAGTGCAAAAGTACTGGATATTCTTTGGTGGTATATGATTGTGAAACAATTTAATTCTGTTTTTATAAAAAGTAAAAGGATTATTCAGCCCTTTGCATTTTAATGAGTTAGATGCTATCAGTAATTAATTGTATCCATTAGAGGTGTTATTTTATCGTTTATTATACAGGTATAAATACCTGGTTTTTAGTTGAGTATAAATACCTGATTTTTAATTCGATAGTGAGCGACTGGTTTTATTATTATAAGTTTACTCGAAATTAACCAATTTTTCTATCCGATTAATTAACCAAAAACTATAGATCTTATGAAAAAACAACCAACTTTTTTAGCAGTTTTAAGTATGCTGGCCGTTATAGTTTTTGCGACTTACAGCTGTGCAGACAAAACTAAAGACAAAGAAAACAACGAAGATAAAGTACTAGCCGGATCCCGGGATTTGAACCTTAGCGGGGCTTATGTAAATCACCAGGATTCGGTGCCCTCAAAACAGCAGTATGACGGCCCTCTTTTCGTGTTAAGCCATGATTATCCTACAACAGTTAAACCCGTGGATAATCCATCTTGGCAGCAAGCGTTAAATGGGCAGCCCATCTCTGAATCCAATACATTTGCCTATATGGATGCCTTAAAAAAACATATAGCACCAAACATAATTCCGTTTTTTACTGACAATAAAAAATGGACGTCGGCAAAATACGGCTGGTTCAACGAACCGTGGTTAGGGTCAACCAGGGATCCTATCCTTGGGGTTTATCAGGCTAATGGAAATAGCAAAGGTTTATTTAAATCACTAAGTGAAGATGAAATGGGGTATGCACTTGTTTTATATGATTCGGTAGCAGCTTATACGGTGGGGCAGCTTTGGGATCAATCCGGGAAACTGGTTGACTTTGGAACCAATCCGGATGCCGGGCAGTTTAAAGAAGGTAGTATTATTGTAAAATTTGCTTTCTCAAATATTAATGCTAAAGGCTGGCCTGTAATGCAGGGAGCAGAGACCTTTAGTATTTACCATGATATTCCAACAGCTGAGAATCCTAAAAAAGGAAACCAGATGCGTACGGTTAGTTTTTTCCAGATGGATGTTATTGTTAAAGACAGTAAAACGGCACCACAAACCGGTTGGGTATATTCTACATTTGTATATGATAAAGATGCAAAAGGAACGTTTTGGGATAAAATGGTACCGTTAGGTGCTATGTGGGGAGATGATCCAACTGTAAATAGTCCTGTTAAACGTCCTTATCCTAAATTAAAGGAAACAGTAATTAATCCTAAAGCACCTTTTTATAGTACAGAAACCTTAGGTTGGGGAGGACGATTAAGCGGTCCTAATGATGGAGCGGTTGCAGAATATGCTGTTGATATTACTACAGGTGAAAAATATTCTAAACTACCATTATCATCTTGTATGAGTTGTCATAGTCCTGCTCAGTATAAATTTAAATCATTTTTGTTACCGTCACTACCACCTACCTCAGATACTTTACATGTTTATTCACCAGGAAGCAAGGAGTGGAATAGATGGTTTAGAAGTGATTCTGGTAATGTACCTTTTGATTCTGGTGAAATAGCATTGGACTATGATATGGTTATGGCATTTAAATCGATTAAAGCATATTCAAAAGCACAAAAGCCTGCAGCGCAAAAATCATCAGAAAAAGCAGTACTATCTGCTGAAGATAATATATCTGAAAAAAACATGGATGCTTTTGAAAAATACAGATCACGTACTGAAAGAAAATAACAACGACATTAATTTCGGTTAATATTTTGATTGTAAACTGCTCTTCTGATATAATTATCAGAAGAGCTTCTTATTTTAGGTCATTAGATTTATATCTTAATAAAAACATACATTTGTAGTGTATTGACTATTTACAAAACATAATTTTATGGATTATGATAAATTTATTTTCTGCCTCGAAGCTGTTCCCGATGTAGAGATAGAAACTACTACCGAAGTTGTTAAAAATTTAGAGCAGCTTGCCTTTGATCAGGGAATAGACAGTATTTATAAAACCTGTGATTCTATTGAAGGACTGGAAGAGAGCCAGAATGTGTTGCTGTATGAAGACCATAATTTTAAAAATTATGAGATTATTTATCTGGTAATGCAAGGCGAAGGGAATAACATCTGCCTGAATAATTACTACTATAGTATTGAAGAAATTGCAGAACTTTTTGAAGGGAAAATGACGGGTAAGATCCTGCATTTTGCCAATGAAAAGATTCTTGATTTATCACCCGAAGAAGCGCAATACTTTTTAGATGTAACCGGTGCACGTGCCATATCGGGATACGGAACAACATTCAGGAACATAACCAGCAGCAATCTTGATAAAGCTTTTTTTAGCTTGTTTGAGGATGAAGATGATGTGTTAGAAATTGTAGAAGAGTTACACCAAAAACATTATGCTCTTTGTAAGCTTCTGGATTTCAGACTGTATTATTAATGTCGAATTTTATAGTTTTTAATTCGGCAAAAAACTCATCTTTAGTGTATGCTTTTTCCTATTTTTCTATTTCAAAGGGAATTTTACTTTTTTCCAGTTTAAAAATATCTCTTCTGTCCGGCAGGTCTTTATTAAATACTGATTTAAACGAGACCAAATCTTTAATAGTTACCGGTGTTCCTTTGTATTCTGAGTTAGGATATGATCCCGTTATATATTTCCTGATATCGTCATCTAATTTTATCTTACCATCTAAAACGGCTTGTGCCATTAATGTTCCTGTAAATATTTTAGTTACAGAGGCAATTTCAAACAAGGTAGTGTTGTTGGCCTTATTTCCTTTTCCTTTGTCAATTTCACCATAATGCCTGGTATAGGTTTTACCGTCTTTTACAATTCCAATGGAAACGGAATTTGTTTTGGATTCCTTTAGCAATGCTTTAGCATTTTCATCCATAACTGCATAAATCTGCTTTTCTGTTAGCATCTTGTTTTGTTGTGCTAAGCAAGAGTATCCTATGCTCAATAAAAAAATAAAAAATATCTTTTTCATGCAGGTACGTGTTTCTCATAAAGACGGTAATAATTTTACTATGTTACGTATATAAACTATTTTAAATACAAAAGCCCCTAACGAGTAGAGGCTTTTGTATTGCAAAACTATAGATGTTTAGTTCTTCATAATTTTTTTAGTGAAAGATGAACCTTCAGTAGTAGTGCCTTTAAGGAAATAAGTTCCTGTTACTAACTCGCTGATATCAATATTCTCACTGTTAGCAGTCGTTAAAACTTTTTGACCTGTAATAGTATAGATTGCTGCTTCTGATAATTCTACATTGGCTGGCAACACTATAGATACAGTGTTTTGCGCTGGATTTGGATATACTGAATAAGATACATTTTCAAAAGGCTTTGTGCTTAAACCCCCTGTTGTAATTACAAAATTATCATAGTATGCACTTCCGCCATAGTTGTTGTGTAGCATATTAATACCGGCAGCATTTAGCTTTGTAAAATTTTCAATGGTATTTTGCAGTACATTGTTAACGTAGTACTTGATCTCATTTGTAGTAACATGGATTTTAATATTAACCCATGTGTCTGGAGTCCATTCGGCTTCTGCATAATCAAACCCGTAATCGGCATTTTTGATTACGTAGATCATTCCTCTGTTTTCGATCCCTACGCCGGCTACAGGTACATATTCTTCATCAGCATTAATAGCAAATATTGTAAATTCAAAATCAGCGCCATTCTTTTCAGTAGCTAATACATCATAAGAAATAGTAAAATTGGTATAATCCAGAGGTGCTGCAAAAGTTTTAGAAGCTCCAAAAATTGGCATCCACTGATCGCCGAAACTAGGCTCATAAGCATTTTTAAAAGAAAAAGTACCAGTAGAAGCTTTCTCGTTACTGATTACCTGATTTAAAAGAAAGCCATCAGCTCCTTCTGTAACTTCCCAATTATTTTGTTGATGTAGGGTGCCTAACTGATATCCTTCTGATGTTTCAAAAGAAATCGATTGCTGTGCAAATGCTGCTGTTGACACTACTGCCAATACTAAAGAGTAAATGTTCTTCATTTATTTAAAATTTAAATATTTATACAATATTATTGATTCATTACTGGCTTGGCGAATATTTTTTGTTAATTAACATTCGTATATTTTCTTGTTAAGTATTGATATTACTGGTGTTTTTATTAATTAGAGGTTCTGAGAAACGTAATGATTTAATATATGGTCGTTTGGCTATTTTAGCACTATTTTAGATAAAATGTAAAATGGCTGCAAGTAGGCAGCCATTTTATAAAAACTATTTCCATCATTTGCGGTTTATTAAAATATAACTAGAACTTATTTCAATTCGAATATTGCCTGTATCTCTACACTCGATGCGAGAGGAAGAGAAATAGCGCCTATTGTGGCACGGGTATGCATACCGCTTTCGCCAAAAATTTCAACCAATAGGTTAGAGGCTTCATTCATAACTACTGCATGACGGGTATAGTTGTCATCGGTATAAAAAAAGCCTGTAAGCTGTACTGCCTGTTTTACGTTGTTGAGGTCACCTCCAGCCGCTTGCTTCAGTATACTTAATATATTAAGCAAAGTTTGTTTTGTTGCTTCTTTGGCCTGTTCTTCGGTAACCTGAGTTCCTATTTTACCAGGGTGTTCTATCTTACCGTTTTTTAAGGCTACCTGATTGATGAATACCAGATTCCCCGAAATTTTATACAGCTTATAATTACCTACTGGTTTTGGTGTTTCGGGAAGAGTTATATTTAATTCTTTTAAACGTGCTTCGATGTCTATTTTAGGTGTTTCCTGAGTAACTATATTATTGTTGGTTTTTCCAAGAGATGCCTGTACAAGATTATACCCTTTTGCGGCTTTTGCTAAAGCATATCCTTGTAGGGATGCAATGTGAAGTTCACCTTTAGACGGACGTTCAGACCCTGGTGCGCCAGCCAGAGATGTGGTGCCAAAAGCAGTATTACCCTGCGGTATGGTTTTGTCAATTTCTCCTGTACCCATGATGCCTGTAGGAACTAATAGCATTCCGTGGATGGCGAGAGTATTCCAAAAAGACAATATAGCTGCTTCACGTCCTGCACCGCTCCCAGCCGACATAAAGACACTTGCCGGTTTTCCTTCCAGTTTATGGTTTGTCCATAAGTCGATAGTCTGATCAAGGAAATTACGCATATCGGTACTCATGTTTCCAAAATGGACAGGAGACCCAAACGCAATACCATCATAATCTTTCAGCTCATCTGCAGTAGCATAAGGAATAGTGTCGAAAGGTTTTGCATCTTTATCTGTTCTTGGTTTTACATGCGGAACCTGTTTTAGTACAGCTGTAGCACCGGGGAATTTTTCAATGCCTTCTGCGACTGCTTTTGCCAGTTTATAAGTGCCACCGTTAGTAGTATTAAAAAGTACTAATACGCATATGTTTGATTGTTCTTTATTCATGGCTTTTTGTGCTTTTAAAAGAGGACTGTTAAACAACGTCAATGCTATAACTAAGTATTTTGCAAGATTTAAGATCATGAGATTTATAATTCTAAAATTTTAATTATACAAAGTTAGATATTACAAAATGTCGGATAATGTCTATATTTGACATTAACATGTTAATTAACGACAATGGAAACTTCCCGATTTTGCCACCTCACTGTTGATGAGATTAAAAAAACAGCTTATGTGTGGCATGAGCCCGACTGGAAGTTTACCAATGAGTGGCATTCGCATAAAATGGGACAGCTCATTTTTGTGGAAAAAGGAGTTCAGTACCTTTATACCCCAACCAAAACATATCTTTTACCTACGCATCATTGTGCCTGGGTACCATCAGGAATGATGCACAAAACATTTGCTCCGTCTGGTCAGGTGTACCTGCGCTGCATTTTTATAAATGATGTGCCTGAAGATCCATTTTTTAATGAACTCACTATTTTTCATACGCCCAAGATTATACAAGAAATGGTATTGTATACTGAGCGATGGTCACGATTGGAAAACTATGATGCTGGAGAGTTTGATTTTATAAAAGCACTCATAGGAATATTGCCTGCAACTTTTAAATCATCTATACCACTAATACTTCCGGCACCACAAAACCCAAGGATCGTAAACATCATCAATTATCTTACAGCAAATATAGGAGAGGATATTAAGATAACAGAACTGGCAGATCATTTCAATATGTCGGCACGTACAATGGAACGCCTGTTTAAAAGTGATCTTGGAATGAATATCTCTAAGTATATTAAACTGTTTAAGATTATCAAGGCGGTAGAATTGCTTTCTGTGCCCGGTGAAAATGTAAAGAGCGTGGCCGGTAAAGTAGGGTATAACAGCGTTTCTACCTTCAGTAATACTTTTAGCAGTGTGCTGGGTATTCGGCCAAATGATATGGTCGTGAAATAATAACCGTGTTTACTTTGCTTCTTTCCAAAATGGTTTTGCTTTCAGATTTTTTGGATTCCAGTTTCTTTCATTTTTAAAATAGTTCTGTAAGGTAATTACAGTATTTGGATCACCTAAAAGATAAGCAATACCCTCACCTTCAAAATCAGGAAGCAGTGACACTATTTTATTTTTTATAGTTTCAGGGTCTAACGGATTGATTACATAATAATCTAATGGAAAGCTGTCATCTATATCGGGGAAAATATCCCGTTGATTATAGGTATAGATGAAACTAAATACTTTTTTGTTTAGAGGAAGATTGCGATTGATCTCATACAAATGAGATAGTGATGTAATGTCTCCTATCATCAGGTAATAATCAGCACTATCATCTAATAATAGTTTTCCTCTTGGTGGTTTAAAATATACTGTGTCGCCTTTTTCAAGTGTCCTTACCCAGTTGGCACCTTTTCCATTGGAGAAAGTACAAATGGCTACATCAATAATTTGATGTATAGGTTCGTAGTTCCAAATGGTGTATTTCCTGTCGTCTATGTTTGGCTGTGTATTAGGGTCACCCAGAAAAATGTCCATAGTAAAGCCTGGAATATACTCTAATTGTTTAAAGTCGTCACTTTGTATCCTTAAGTGATAGACATGTCTGTTAACCTGATGTATATGTATTAATTTTCCTTGCTGTATACTGATGATATCTTCGTGCATAATTATTCATTTAATACAGCAAAGATTGCTATACTAGGAAAGACAAACATTGATATAGGTCAAAATCAGATCTTTGATTTTAATCTGCTTAGTGTTTCCTGAGAAATGTTGAGGTAAGAAGCAACCATCTTATTAGGAAGACGTTGTACTACATCCGGTTTCTGGCTCAGCAGCTGTTTGTAACGCTCTTTGGCATCCATAGTGATGAACGACATCAGGCGGTTTGTATTGGTAACATAAGCCATTTCCAAATAATAGCGGTAGAACTTTTCCCAGGAAGGTATTGTTTCCAACAGATAATGAAAATCATCCTGAGTTATGTACAGTAGCTCGGTTTCTTCCAGAGCCTGAATAAATTCCAAAGAAGGCTCTTTGGTAATAAAACTTACCATTCCGGTAGCAAAGTTATTTTCAAAAGCGAGATAGCGTGTAGCGTCGTGTCCTTCTTCGTTAATGAAGAATATGCGTAAACAACCTTTGCCAACGAAGAACATCCGTTGGCTGGTTTGCCCATGAGTAACCAAAAGTTCGTTTCTTTTTGGTGTCAGTGGCTTGAAATAAGATAGTATGGTTTTCAGCTCATCGTCTGTGACCGTTATCTTATTTCGTATGTAGTCTTCAATTTGATCGTACATCGGCTATGGTATAATCCTGAACAAATTTACGATAATGAATAATATCAGCGATATAGAGTACAATGAGTTGATGCGTTTTTGCAAAAGTAATGATCTCCGGCAATCGTGCCATCGAGCCATCTTCATTCATTAGTTCACACAATACGGCCTGTGGTTTTAGTCTGGCTAGCTTTACCATATCTACGCTGGCTTCGGTATGCCCGTTCCTTGCCAGTACGCCTTTATTGTTAGCACGTAAAGGAAAAATATGACCCGGTCTGGAAAGATCTTCCGGTGTCGCATAATCGTTACAGGCAGCCTGTATGGTTCTTATCCTGTCGGATGCCGAAATGCCTGAGGTTACACCTTCTCTTGCTTCTATACTTACTGTAAAAGGAGTCTGGAAATTACTGGTGTTTTCTTCCACCATGTAAGGTAAGTCTAAGGCATCTGCTTTTTCATTGGTTAGGCATAAACATACAATACCGCTGCATTCCCTTATCATTAAAGCCATATCTTTTACGGTCATGTTTTCGGCAGCAAAGACCAGATCGCCTTCGTTCTCTCTATTCTCATCATCGGTTATTATAATTCCTTTTCCTGCTCTTAGCGCAGCGATGGCATTTTCTACGCGTTCTTTACTGTCTCTTCCGGAGAAGGATAACGGACTGATTAAATTTTCGATCATTATTTTGAAGAGATTAGCTTTTCGGATAATTTTCTTGCATTCGGGATAATAAGGAATGCGGCAACATAAGCAACCGGAAGCATTACCGTCCAAGCTTTAAGAAATTTAAGGAACCAATCCTCGCCAAAACCATAGTTACGCATCAGTCCTACAAAAGCCATGATGAGTGTCATCGGTAGTACAACCAGTAATGTGTAGATGTACTTAAAATACTTTTTTTTCATTTTTATGGATATTTATTATTGATGATGCAAAGTTGTACCATCCTTGGGGGGTAAACATTGATGTAGGTCAAAAAACGATTTGGGCATGATATTGCTTTTCTTTTCTTATTTTTGATAAAAAAATATGAGGAAAATATTACTTTTCTTAGTGTTGCTGCCACTCTCTGTATTTTCACAGAATTGTTCCTGTGAAGACAATTTCGAATGGCTTAAAAAAACATTCGAAGAAAACGATGCCGGATTTCAATATGTTATAGACATGAAGGGAGATGGTGCCTATACTCAGCTTAACGATGAGTACAGGAAGAAAGTAAAGGCGATTACTAAAGACGATGAATGTGTGAATACACTAAAAGAATGGTTGTTGTTTTTTAGATCAGGACATTTATCGTTAAATGTTGCTGGGAGTAGAGGGAATACTGAACTGCCGGATGCTAAACAAATCATTGAGAAATATAAAGGTTGGGAACAATATTCGATCTCAGAAAAAGAGTTTAAAAAATACCTCTCATTACTAAAAGAACCTGGCTTTGAAGGGATATGGATAAGTGAACCTTATACGATTGGGATAATTAAACGTGAGAAAGAATACATAGGTTTTGTAATGAACAGTAATGATCCTTATTGGAAAAATAACCAAATTAAGCTTAGAATTAAACCAAACAAATCAGGAGACGGGTTTGAAGCGGTTTATTATATGAAAGATCATTCTATAATGAATGTCAGGAAAATAGATAAAGTTGGGAATAACACTATGTTCTTTGACTGGATATCTTTTAAGAGGCTATATCCAGAATATACCGATACTAAATCTGTAAAAGAGTATCTTGAACTTAATACATCTTCAAATCCAGTTGCAAAACAGATTTCTAAAAATACATTTTTACTGCGGATACCTTCTTTTTCTGAGAAGAAAAGAAAAATGATTGACAGTCTTATTGTTAGTAATCGCGATATGATCTCAAGATGTGAAAATCTTATTATTGATATAAGAAATAATGGAGGAGGCAGTGATAGCAGTTTCCAGAAGTTGATCCCTTATTTGTATACAAACCCGATTCGATCTATTGGAGTGGATTATTTATCAACACCGCTTAACAATAAGAGAATGGACTATTTTATTGCTTCGGATGATTTCACAGAAACTGATAAAAAATGGGCACGTAAAGGCTTAGTCAAGCTAAATAATAACCTTGGTAAATTTGTGAACCTTGAGGACAGCGATGAAGTACAGGTAAGTAAATTAGATAAGATTTCGGAGTATCCAAAAAATGTAGCGATTCTTATTAATGAAAATAATGGCAGTACAGCTGAAGAGTTTTTACTATTAGCTAAACAAAGTAAAAAGGTGAAGCTTTTTGGAACAACAACAGCTGGTGTCTTGGATATTTCGAATATGAATTTTGTAGATTCTCCTTGTAAGACATTGCAGTTGGGTTACGGACTTTCGCGAAGCAGAAGAATACCGGATATAGCTATTGATACAAAAGGGATTCAACCGGATTATTACATTGACAAAACAATTCCAAGTGAAGACTGGATTGATTTTACGGAAAAAATACTTTTAAATGAATAACTTTGATATATTCGTTTGATAAAAAGGCTCAGTTTTTAACTGAGCTTTTTTAATTAAAGTAGACTCTTAATTTGGTTTCTTCCAGAGGCTAATCTTTTTTTAATACAAAGTACTATCTTTGAATGTAATGAAAGAAACCCAGTTTACATATTGTAAAAAACTGTTGCTGAAATTGCTGCTCTTAACGGCATTATTTTGCAGTGTATTTACATTTTCAATCAATACAGGGATTTCATCAACGACATTACAAAAAATAAACACAGAGCTTTTTTCTCCGGATATTAAAGTAATTTCCAAACGTGTTATTTCCTATAAATATGCTTTACGGCAGATTGGTCTTAGTGCTTTTGATACCTTTTACACTCCAAAATGGGCAAATCTTACTATAGCTCATAATATGCTTGAAAAAGTAAAGTTTTATGAAACTTTAAAGAACTGTTATTGTATAGAGTTGTTTATTCGTTTTACACCTACTAAAACTACTTCTCAAACTTTAGATGATGAGGTTTTTGTACTACTGGGATAGTCATATCCTATTAGCCGGTTTAACGGCTGTTCAAGTACTACAAAAACAGTATATGCTGCGTGTCGCGGGATATCAATCATTTTATTTATATGATAAATTTCAAAAAACTATTGAGACTGTTGTGGCTCATCGTTTTCATGATTTTGGCAAGTGTAGGAGTTGGTCTCGGTGGAGGCGTTCCACTTCCTTTATCAGCTAGAAAAAGGGATGCAACGGAGGTTCAGACTGAACTGCCCGAATCAGATAAAAAGGCAACTAAAATTGCAGAATTTAAGAGAAAAGAATAAATAGTAATTAATAAAAAAGCGCATCAATCGAAGCGCTTTTTTATTAAAGGATATCCAGTGTTCTTTCCAGTGCCATACCTCTCGAGCCTTTTATTAATAAGGTTTTGTCGGTTGGCTTTATAGTAGAGAAGTACTCTTTAAAATCTTCATAGCTGGAGTAAAAATGCAAATGTGGTGATTCAACTTTATTGGAATAAAAGTCTTTTCCAACAAAATATACTTCTATTTTATTTTCATGAATCAATGAATTGACAATTTTATGATGTTCTTCCAGGCTTTCATTACCCAATTCAAACATATCTCCCAGGATAGCTATTTTAGAACCTTCCAGATGGGTAAAGTTTTTTATAGCTGCCTGCATGCTGCTTGGATTGGCATTATAGGCATCCAGTATTATTTTATTACCATCTTTTTCTAATAGCTGCGATCTGTTGTTCGTAGGGAAATAACTCTCAATAGCATCTTTTATTTTAGCTTCACTGATCTTGAAATGTAGACCTATCGCTATAGCTGCACTTATATTGGTAGCGTTATAGACGCCAATAAGGTTTGAATGAATATCTACACCATTATATTTTACGGTAACCATAGGATCAGCCTTTATGCTTTCAATATGTATGTCGCAGTTATAGTTATCTGCAGCAAATGTAAAACGTGATAGGTGTTGTGTTTTTTCTTTTTGTATCTCATCATCAAGGTTTACAAAAGCCGTTTTAATATTTTGTGACAGGTAGTCATAAAGTTCGCTTTTACCTTTTATAACGCCCTCAAAGCCTCCAAAACCTTCAAGATGTGCTTTGCCAAAGTTTGTAATATAGCCAAAGTTAGGTTCTGCAATTGTACACAAAAAAGCAATTTCCTTCTGATGGTTAGCACCCATCTCTACGATACCTATTTCGGTGTCTTTAGTAAAAGACAATAGGGTAAGAGGTACACCGATATGATTGTTGAGGTTGCCTATAGTGGCTGTTGTGTTATACTTTTTAGAAAGTACAACGTTAATAAGTTCTTTGGTTGTGGTTTTACCGTTACTTCCGGTAAGGGCAATAATTGGCAGACCGAGTATTCTTCGATGATGAAGTGCCAGCTGCTGCATTGCTTCAAGGCTATTGTTTACCAATAGCATGTTGTCATTGCTTTTGTACTCAGGGTTGTCTATTACAACATATTTTGCTCCTTTTTCCAGTGCTTGTTGAGCAAATGTATTGGCATCAAAATTATCTCCTTTAAGAGCAAAAAATATAGAGGCGGGTGTTATTTTTCGGGTATCAGTTGTTACACCGCTGCACTGCAAAAAGTACTTGTAAAGTTGTTCGGTTTCCATAAGGTGTATAAAAAATAAAAGCCCTAAGATAGGGCTTTTATTGTATTCTATAATTTTTGAAACTTAATTAGTTTCTTGCTTTCTTTTTACCAGATTTAGGTCCTACTTTAGACATTGCACATCTAAAACCGATGTAGTCTGTAGCCATATCTTGTGGGTAATATCTTCTTTGAGCAGGATCTAACCAGTAAGCTCTGTCTCTCCAAGAACCACCTTTGTAAACTCTAACATTGTCGTTTACTAATGTTGTTCTTTTTGAAGATTTGTCATACTGTCTAACCATGTTACCTAAACTATCTTTAGTTACAAGGTGTTTAGGAGAGTCATACATTCTGTGCTCATCTTTCTCAGCGCCTTTTTCTTCTTCAGTACCACCAAAGTCATAATAACGAGTTGATTGTCTGTCACCATCTCTGTAGTTTCTGTTATCACTCTTAGTGTAGTTCTGTCTTAAGTAAGTATCATCAGTAGATATTTGCTCTTGAGATATTTGTCCAGGTAAGTTTCTGTATTGTATTTTACCGTTACTTAGAGTATCATACTCAATGTTATCAGCAGTTACAATTTCAGCTCTTCCGTCTTCACCAATTTTGTTTTTCATGTATACGTTACCCCTGTAGTAGTTAAAGTCGTTAGACTCATCATCAACTATAGGACGGTAAACGTCAGCTACCCATTCTGCAACGTTACCTGCCATGTCATAAAGACCAAAGTCGTTTGGTGGGTAAGTTTTTGCCGGAGCTGTAATGTCAGCATTGTCATCAGACCATCCTGCAATTCCTCCGTAGTCACCTTTACCTTGTTTAAAGTTGGCAAGCTGATCACCTTTGCTTGTTCTTTTACCACTACGTGTGTAAGAACCTTTCCAAGGATATTTCTTGTCACCTCTATATAGGTTATACTCACGATTACCTACAAGTGCAACTGCAGCATATTCCCATTCAGCTTCTGTTGGAAGTCTGTATTCCGGAAGGATGATACCAGATGTTCTTTGAGCATAAACGTTAGTTGCTCCTTCTTTAGCAGCAAGTTTATTTCTTTGTCCTTTTAAAACAATTTCTTCATTACCGCCATAACTTTTAGTAGGGCTTTCTAAATAAGCCTCAGTACTGAAAGTTGTTTCAGCTGTTACGTCAACAACTTTAGCATCTCTTTTAAGGTAGCCTTCTTTCTCAAGTACTCCTTCATTTACACGGTCTGTTCTCCATTTACTGAATTCTACAGCCTGTATCCAGTTAACACCTACTACTGGGAAATTAGAATAAGCCGGATGTCTAAGGTAGTTATTGGTCATAGTTTCATTATAACCTAATGCACTTCTCCAAACAAGAGTATCTGGCAAAGCTCCTACGTATATGTTTTTGTAGTTCTCTTCTGTTGGAGGGAAAACCCTCTTAAGCCAGTCAAGATACTCCATGTACATCACATTGGTAACTTCTGTTTCATCCATATAGAAAGACTGAACGTGCTGCTGCGTAGGAGTATTATTCCAATCGTGCATAACATCGTCCTGAACTCTACCCATAGTAAATGTTCCACCTTCCACTTCTACAAGACCCGGTGCTGCAGCTTGCTGCTTGTACTTGGAATTGTGTTGGAAGCCACCTTTTTTGTCGTTGATTTTCCAGCCCGTAGCCGTGGAATTACCATTAGACCCCTTTTTACTGCAAGCAGTAAAACCAAATGTTATCGCTAGAGCGAGTAACAATTTTAAAGCCGTGATTTTGTTAACTTTCATCTTTCAGTAGGTAAATAAATTTCGTGGCGCAATATAATAATTAACCGTTAAACCGCAACACGTTTTTAAAAATTTTAATAAAATTATAAAATAATGTTAAATGTGTCTTACTGTAACGGTGTATTTGAAGTAATATTGCATTTTGGTTCTTAAAAAAACTTTTGTATTCTTGTAATATATTGCGCGTATCTGCGTTCTTTCAATGATGAAAAACAGATTACTCTTTTTTGCTTTACTATTTACTTTTTTGTCTTTTGGACAACAAAAGGGAGAGATTCTTTTGAATTGGGTTGATAATGTGAAATCCAGTGTTGGAGATGTTGAGATTATTATTCCTCAGTTTCAGGCGCAATATATGGATTTTAACCCTACAAGCAAGGAGTTGCTGTTTTCTTATTCTTTTCCTGTTTCTACATTTATTAAGGAAAATTCACTTCAAATTACCAATATAGTATACGAAAGCATCACCCGTGAACAATTGAAGCAGCTTTCGGTTGCCAGATTGCCTATCGCCGTTAATGCTAAAATAAGTACAATGACTGCCAGAGGTGATATTTATGCGGTTATTTCGCTTTCTCCTATTGTTAAAGAAGGCAGCAGTTATAAAAGAGTAAAATCGTTTTCCTATTCTTATGCTTCCGGTGGAGCACCTATAACTGTAAAAGGGATTAACGATTTTGATGTGCTTTCAAATTCTGTGCTTGCTTCCGGCGAATGGCATCGTTTTTATGTTGAAAAGTCTGGTGTGTATAAAATCAGCCGTGCTTTTTTGCAGCAATTAGGCTTCAATGTGAATGCTGATCCCCGTAATATTAAAATATATGGTAATGGAGGCAGAATGCTGCCGTTAAAAAATAGTATACCCTATCCTTCTGATCTCACTGAAAATGCTATAACATTAATAGGTGAACAGGATGGTGTATTTGATGCAACAGATTATATTTTGTTTTATGCCGAGGGTGTTGATAACTGGAATGAAGAAAGCGGTACACATTGTAATTTATATGCAGATCGTTCTTATTATTATATAACTTCACAAGGTAGTTCGGGAAAAAGAATAAGTACTATGGGCCAGCCGTCGGCACCTTCTACAGTTACTGTAACTTCTTTTGATGAATATCAGTATCATGAAAAAGACCTTATTAATATAGCAAGGCTGGGCAGGAAATGGCACGGTGAGGCTTTTAATGTTAATAATACTCAGGATTTTGAGTTTGTAATTCCTGATGTTGAGCCTTCTCCGGCTACTATAACGGTTACAGGAGCAGGGATTGCTCTGGCATCAACTTCTATGGCTGTGGCGGTTAATGGACAGGCTTTAGGGGTGATGAACTTTACTAAGCCAGGGGAAACGAGTCTTGCTACTGAAGATATTGTAGAAGGGACTTATACTCCTACAGGAAGTACATTAACTGTAAAGCTTACATATAACAATAATGGTGTGCCAGGATCTAATGCATGGCTGGATTATATTATTATAAAGGCAAAAAGAAAATTATTGGGTACGGGTAAGCAATTTAGATTTCAGTATAATGCTTCAGCTACTACAATGGGGGTTGCACAGTATATTGTAGGAAATGCTTCAGGAATAAGTGAAGTGTGGGATATTACAGATCTTTATAATGTGTCTAAAGCTGTTAATACAGGTGCTCAGGCTCAGTTAGTGTTTAAGGCAGGACTTGGAGAGTTGAGGAAATATATTACGGTAGTGCCGTCGGATTATTATACACCTTTACGTGAAGCGCAGGCTCGTGTTGCAAATCAAAATATTAAAGGAACAATTTTTAATAACTCAGCAGGACAATTTCAGGATATTGATTATTTGATCGTGACTCCTGCAAACCTTAGTTCTTCTGCAGAAAGGCTGGCTAATTTGCATCGCACACAGTCCGGACTTAATGTTAAGGTGATTAATCTGGAAAGCATATATAATGAGTTTTCTTCGGGAAAGCAAGATATAGCGGCGATACGTAATTTGGTTAAGTACATCTATAATAATGCTACATCTGCGGATGCAAAAATTAAATATGTGAATCTTTTTGGGGACGCTTCTTTTGATTATAAAAACAGGATTCCCAACAATAATAATATTGTTCCTGCAATGCAAGGGTATTTTGCGTTCTCTAAAATTACGGCAAAGGATTTAAATTATAGCACGGCTGTTACTTTTGTAACAGATGATTTCTATGGGCTTATGGATCCTATTGAAGGGAATATGCAGATTTTGGATACATATGCAGAAGGGCTTGATGTAGCTGTTGGGAGGATGCTTGTGAATGATAAAAAGCGGGCGGATGAAATGGTTAATAAAGTAGTAGCGTATAAATCTGCCGATTCCTATGGAAGGTGGAGAAATGAATTCACAGTGCTTGTTGATGATCTTGATGGAAATGGCTCGACAGGATTTATACCACAAATGGATGCTATGACTATTTTGCTTAACGGAGCAAGACCTTTTGTGAACGTAAGGAAGTTTTATTCTGATGCTTATGTTCAGGAATCTTCGGCTGGTGGGCAGCGTTATCCACAGGCAAAAGAACAATTTTTAAGAGCTGTTAATTATGGCTCATTAGTTATTAACTATTTAGGGCATGGTGGTGAAGATGGTTTAGCGGGTGAGCGTCTTTATGAAAAGACCGATGCTGTTAATCTTAATAATAAAAATAAGTATCCGCTATTTATTACTGCGACTTGTGAGCTTACAAAGTTTGATAATCCTTATAGGCCAACGGTTGGAGAATATACGTATTGGAATCCAGCCGGCGGGGCAATATCAATGATAACAACAACAAGAGCGCTTTATATTAGCGATGCGGAAACTTTTAATCCGCGAATTGTTTCAGAGTTATATGCGTATGGTAAGACGGAATTTCCAACCATGAGTGAGGCTTTACGTAGGTCAAAATTAGGTCAAAGTAAAAATTTAAGAATGATATGCTTAATAGGTGACCCTGCTTTAAAACTCGCGATCCCGAAGCCAGAAATACTACTTACACATATTAATGATATTCCTATAGCAGATTTTACAGGTGCCCTAAATTCTCTTGCTTATGTTAAGCTTGGCGGGCGTGTTGTAAATGGTGGTGCTACAATAACAAACTATAATGGGGAGTTAGAAGTTACCGTTTTTGATAAGCCAATAGATAGAATTACTTTGGGTAATGATGGTGTTACAGATGGTAATGGTGTTATTAAAACTAAGTTTAAAACATTGGGAGAAACCATATTTAGAGGTAATGCTTCAGTAACTAATGGTTTGTTTGAGTTTGGTTTTGTGGTTCCAAGGGATATCCGTATTCCAATTGGAGAAGGGCGTGTGAGTTTTTATTCTAAAAAATCGAATGTGCTGGAAGATCAGCAGGGTTATAATACGATAGTGAAAATAGGAGGGATTAACCCAAATGCAGTAGCTGATAATATTGCGCCTACTGTGAAATTATATATGAATGATGAGTCGTTTGTCTCGGGAGGTATTACAAATGATTCTCCTATATTGCTTGCTTTTTTAGAAGATGAGCATGGTATTAATACAGCGAGCGGCATTGGACACGATATTATTGGTATTCTTGACGGAGATGAAAATAATCCGTTTATCTTAAATGATTATTATGAAACCGAACTTGATAATTACAAAAAAGGTACATTGCGCTTTCCTTTTAGTAATCTTGCAAAAGGTTTGCATACACTGACTTTTAAAGCTTGGGATGTTTATAATAACCTTGTTACTGCCGAGATACAATTTGTAGTAGTGGGTGATGATGCGCTCCAGCTTGAGAAAGTATTGAATTATCCTAATCCTTTTGTGAGTTATACTGAATTTTGGTTTACACATAACAGACCATTTGAGCCTTTGGATGTGCAGGTTCAGATATTTACTGTAACAGGTAAAGTGGTTAAAACAATTAACCAGTCGGTAACTACCGATGGGTTTCTGTGCCGTGATATAAAATGGGATGGAAAAGATGATTTTGGAGATCGTATCGGTAAGGGAGTTTATGTGTATAAACTCACTGTAAAGTCGACTACGACAAATAAAACCGCAGAAAAATACGAAAAACTTGTATTGCTGTAAAAAACATTATATTTGTGACCTTAAAATTTTCAAAAAAAGAATGAAAAAGTTAATCTTGATTGCCCTTTGCCTTTTAGGAATACAATTGGCAAAAGCCCAAAATGAGCGTGTAATTACTACAGGAGTTCCGTTTTTAACAATAGCCGCAGATGCAAGGGCAGCAGGTATGGGAGACCAGGGTGTCGCTACCTCTACCGACGTGTTTTCACAGCAGTGGAATCCGGCAAAATATGCTTTTGCGTTGAAAGAGCACGGACTGTCGTTTAGTTATACTCCTTATCTTACAGATATTGCTAATGATATATCGTTAGGTCAGGTTACTTATTACAATAGATTTAATGAAAGAAGTGCTTTTGCAGGTAGCCTTCGTTATTTTGGTTTAGGAGATATCGAATTAAGACAAACCGGGGATCCTAATGAGATTCCTGTAACAAGATCTCCAAACGAGTTGGCGGTAGACCTTTCTTATTCGCTAAAATTAGATGAACAATTCTCTATGGCTATCGCCGGGCGTTATATTCGTTCTAACTTAAAAATTCCTGAAGCAGCAGGTGGTGGAGATGCAAGTGCAGCAAGTACATTTGCTTTTGATATCGCAGCGTTTTATCAGTCTGAAGAGATTGCCTTCAATGATTTTAATGGTCGTTACAGATTGGGTATGAACTTACAGAACCTTGGTCCTAAGCTTAGTTATGACAATGATCCGGAATTAAGTTCGAACTTTCTTCCTGCTAACATGAGATTAGGTGGTGGTTTTGATTTTATCTTTGATGAATACAACAAACTTGCAGTTAACTTAGAACTTACAAAATTATTGGTTCCTACGCCTCAAAAGCTAACAGATAAGAACGGTGACGGTGTTGTCGATAATATTGACAGAGGAATTATCAATCAGGAGTATAACGATATTAACTGGACATCGGGTATTTTTAAATCATTTGGAGATGCGCCTGATGGTTTCCGTGAAGAGTTAAAAGAACTTACCTACTCTGTAGGTGCGGAGTATACTTATCAGGATGCTTTTGCTTTCCGTCTTGGATATTTTAATGAAGACAAAACAAAAGGAGCCCGTAAGTTTTTCTCTTTAGGAGCAGGATTTAGATATACGGTTGTTAAAATAGATGTTTCTTATTTATTCTCTGCTTCTCAGGTAAGAAATCCATTAGAAAACACACTGCGTTTCTCACTTACATTCAATTTTGGAGACGATTACGACGAATATTAGTAGATATATAACAGGTCTTTTTTTAAAAGGAACTGGTTTAAGATAAAAAGCAAAGGGGTTTTTCGAAATCCCTTTGCTTTTTTTGTGCGATAATAACAAATGCCTTCGCAGTAGCTTAAAAAATAACAAAATACTTGGCCTAAATTTTTTAGTTATTGAAGGAAGTCTTATTTTTGCATTTCGCAAATTTGTGTGAGGAAACTTTTTGCGTTTTAAAAAACATTTTTTAAAAATCACATCAGCAACAATAATTTAGCAAATGAAAGAAATAACAAAAGAGGTTTATCTGAAGTGGTATGAGGATATGCAGTTTTGGAGAAAATTTGAAGATAAACTAGCGGCTTTATACATTCAGCAAAAAGTTAGAGGTTTCCTTCACTTATATAATGGTCAGGAAGCAGTACTTGCAGGAGCATTACATGCAATGGATTTGTCTAAAGATAAAATGATTACTGCTTACCGTAACCACGTTCAGCCAATAGGTATGGGCGTAGACCCAAGAAGAATTATGGCAGAGCTTTTAGGTAAAGCTACAGGTACTTCTAAAGGTCTTGGGGGTTCTATGCATATTTTCTCTAAAGAACATGGCTTTTATGGTGGTCACGGAATTGTTGGAGCACAAATACCAGTAGGTGCCGGTATGGCATTTGCGGATAAATATTTTAATACCGGTGGTGTAACGTTAACTTATTTTGGTGACGGTGCCGCACGTCAGGGATCACTTCATGAAGCATTCAACATGGCTATGCTGTGGAAACTTCCTGTTGTATTTATTGTAGAGAATAATGGTTATGCAATGGGTACTTCGGTAGAACGTACTGCTAACCATACAGATATATGGAAACTGGGACTTGGTTATGAAATGCCATGCGGACCGGTAGACGGAATGAATCCTATCAAAGTAGCAGAAGCAATGCATGAAGCTATGGATAGAGCAAGAAGAGGAGACGGTCCTACGTTCCTTGAAATGAAAACATACCGTTACAGAGGTCACTCAATGAGTGATGCTCAACACTACAGAACTAAAGAAGAGGTAGAAGAGTACAGAAAAATTGACCCTATTACCCAAATTCTTGATATCATTAAAGATAAGAACTATGCTACTGAAGCAGAAATTGAAGCTATGGATCAAAGGGTAAAAGACCTTGTTGACGAATGCGAAAAATTTGCTGAAGAGTCTCCATACCCTGATGCAAACGTTATGTATGACGTTGTTTACGATCAGGAGAATTATCCATTTTTACCTCATAAACTACAATAACCATGGCGAAAATTATTACAATGCCGCGATTAAGCGACACCATGACCGAAGGTACTGTGGCTACGTGGCTTAAAAAAGTGGGTGATACGATTAAAGAAGGTGATATCCTTGCAGAAATCGAAACCGATAAAGCAACTATGGAATTTGAAGCTTTTGATGCAGGTGTGTTATTGCATATAGGTATTCATGAGGGAGAATCTGCTCCGGTAGATTCAGTTTTAGCTATTATTGGTAAAGAAGGAGAAGATATCTCTTCACTACTTAGCGGTAATGCTGCTCCGGCACAAGAAGCTAAAAAAGAAGAAGTAAAAGAATCTGCTGCAGAAACTAAAGTAGAAGAGAAAACAGTTGCTCCGGCTGCTGCTTCAGAATTGCCTAAAGGAGTTATCGTTGTTACTATGCCTCGTCTTAGTGATACCATGACCGAAGGTACTGTCGCTACATGGCTTAAAAAAGAAGGTGATGTAATTAAAGAAGGAGATATCCTAGCTGAAATTGAAACCGATAAAGCAACAATGGAGTTTGAATCATTCAACGCCGGTACACTTCTTAAGATAGGTATACAGGAAGGACAATCTGCTCCTGTTGATAGTCTTCTTGCTATCATTGGCCCTGCGGGTACAGATGTTTCCGGGATTACTGGTAAAGAAGGAAGCGCTCCTGCTGCTGAAGCAAAAACTGACGCTCCTAAAGAAGATAAAAAAGAAGAGGCAGTAACTTCAAATGCTGAAGAAACTGTTTCTGCTAACGATGGTGGAAGAATATTTGCTTCGCCGCTTGCCCGTAAAATAGCTCAGGATAAAGGTGTAAGCCTTAACCAGGTTAAAGGATCTGGTGAGAACGGACGTATCGTTAAAAAAGATATAGAAAATTATACACCACAGACAGCACAGGCACAACCTGCTGCTCCTGCTGTAGGTGCACCACAAGCTACTGCACAGGTAAAACCATTTGTTCCTGCCGGAGAGGTAAGTACAGAAGAAGTGAAAAACTCACAGATGCGTAAAACAATTGCGCGCCGTCTTGCCGAATCTAAGTTTACTGCTCCTGAATACAGCCTTACTATAGAGCTGGATATGGATAATGCTATTGCTTCTAGAGGTGTTATTAATGCCGTTCCGGATACTAAAGTGTCGTTTAACGATTTAGTAGTTAAGGCATGTGCTATGGCCTTAAGAAAACATCCGCAGGTAAATACACAGTGGAAAGATGATGTAACTGTTTACAACCATCATATAAGTATTGGTGTTGCTGTAGCTGTTGAAGAGGGACTTGTTGTACCGGTACTTAAGTTTACAGACAATATGAGTCTTTCTCAAATTGGTACTGCTGTAAAAGACCTTGCTGGTAAAGCAAAGAGCAAAAAACTATCTCCTGCTGATATGGAAGGAAGTACCTTTACGGTTTCTAACCTTGGTATGTTTGGTATTCAGGAATTCACTTCTATTATTAATCAGCCTAATTCTGCTATTCTTTCAGTAGGTGCTATTATACAAAAGCCAGTTGTAAAGAATAACCAGATAGTTGTAGGTAATGTAATGAAAGTTACACTAACGTGCGACCATAGAACAGTTGATGGCGCAACAGGAGCACAATTCCTGCAAACGCTTAAACAATATATTGAAAATCCAGTAACTATGCTGGCATAATTGCCCTTATAGTTTGGTAAATAAATACCCGTCCTGATGATTTCAGGGCGGGTATTTTGTTTAATTTATCATTCCACTTTTAGTATATTATTGCTGTGGAATATTAATTGCGTTTAAAAGATTTAAAATCATTAGTTTATGATGTAATGGTTCACTTTTTGTACATTTTGATGTGGAAGATGAGGAGTATTATTTTTAGTGTTTAAATTTTAAGAGTAATACACCCTTGGATAACTTCTGCATCAAAAATAAAGTTCGGATATTTGCAGCTGCTAAAATTGAAGATCGCTTTTTGAATGACCGCGATTTAAAAATTCCATCTGCCCTTTTTTTACTATTTTAGCTAGGTAAAAAAACCAACCACAAATGAAAAAAGCATTACTATTTTCCATACTGTCACTTGGGTGTATAACACTGGTATCGGCCCAAAAAAAGAAAACTGCCGCAGCACCTTATAAGGTCGAAGAGAAATCTGTAGCAGCAACGCTTAAGTTTTTATCTTCTGACGACCTGAAAGGACGTGATACGGGTTCTGAGGGTGCGGAAATGGCAGCAAAATATCTTGAAGATGTACTGGCTAAAAATAATATAAAACCTTATTTCAAAACATATAGGGATACTATTACCAGTTACAGCAAACCTGCTTATAATATTGTTGGTTATCTTGAAGGAACAGATCCGGTACTGAAAAAAGAATTTGTTGTTATTGGGGCACATTACGATCATATCGGTATTACGGATAAACCGGTAAATGGTGATTATATTTATAACGGAGCTGATGACAATGCGACAGGTACTACTACCGTTACCGAACTTGTAAATTATTTTGGAAAAACTAAATCGAATAAGCGCAGCATACTGTTTTGCTTTTTTTCTGCTGAAGAAGTGGGGTTAATTGGATCGAAACACCTTGCGCAAAAATTAAAGGCTCAGAACTTTAATATTTACACCATGGTTAATTTTGAAATGACTGGTGTGCCGTTGGGTCATGATTTATTGGCCTTTATTACAGGCTACGGAAGAAGTAATATGGCGGATAAATTTAATGAATATGGCGGCCAGAAATTAATAGGCTCAAATGAGTTTGAAATGAAATACCAGTTGTTCAGGCAGTCTGATAATTATCCGTTCTTCTTAGAATTCAATATTCCTGCACACACACTCAGTACTACTGAAATGTCTACATTTAAATTTTATCATGAGCTGGGTGATGAGTTTGGAGCTATGGATACAGCTCACATGACAAATTTTGTTCAGGTAATGCTGCCTGTAGTTGAAAAAATGGTCAATACACCAACACATGAAATTGTACTTAAAAAATAAATGAAAAATATAATTATTACTGGAACCAGCAGAGGCATTGGCTATGAGCTGGCACTACAATTTGCAAATGCCGGACACAATGTACTGGCTGTGTCAAGAAAAATACCCCAGGCTCTTGTAGAGAACAAAAATATTTCATGCCTAGGCATAGATCTTTCATCGGGTGACGGACTTACCCAAATTAAAGATTTTATTGAAAATACATGGCAGACCGTAGATGTTGTTATTCATAATGCAGGAGCAATACTTCTAAAGCCTTTTGCAGAAATAACAGCCGATGAGTTTGAGTACATTTATAAAGTAAATGTATTTGGAGTAGCTGCGCTAAATAGGGTAGTACTGCCATTTATGCAGTCGGGCAGCCATGTTGTAACCATAAGCAGTATGGGTGGAGTACAGGGAACAGTTAAGTTTAGCGGGTTATCTGCCTACAGTTCAAGTAAAGGGGCTGTAATAACGCTTTCTGAACTGCTTGCTGAAGAATATCGTGAAAAAGGTATTGCGTTTAATGTATTAGCGCTGGGTGCGGTAAATACAGAGATGCTTCAGGAGGCTTTTCCCGGCTATCAGGCACCACTATCTCCCAAGGAAATGAGCGATTATATCTATAACTTTGCGCTAACAGGTAATACTTATTTTAATGGTAAAGTATTGCAGGTTTCGTCTACCACGCCTTAGAACAATAATTAAGTGAAGCATATCCTTGCCCCTTATTTGCCGGAACACGCCACAGATACAGTTTTCGAACTGATAAAGCTGTATGGAGTAAACCTAAAAATAGTGAATGAGCGCATAACCCGTCATGGCGATTACAGGCGGGATGGGAATGGATATCACCAGATAACTGTAAACTCAAGCCTTAATAAGTATCGTTTTTTAATAACACTTATTCATGAGATTGCACACCTGGCAGCTTTCGAGAAATATGGGCGCAGTATAAAACCGCATGGTGACGAATGGAAATCAACTTTTCAGAAATTAATGGTGCCTTTTATAAGACCCGAAATATTTCCTAATCAATTATTGCCGCTGCTTGCCAGGCATTTTAAAAACCCAAAAGCGAGCAGTGATACAGATGCTACATTGTCTATTGCTTTAAAACAATTTGACGAAAGGTCGGAAAAGAATTATATATTTGAATTACCCTATGGGAGCAGTTTCAGGATACATAATGGCAAAGTATTTAAGAAAGGTGCACAAAGGGTAAAACGTTTTGAATGTTTGGAAGTTAGCACCGGTAGAATTTATCTTTTTAATCCTAATGCCGAGGTAGAATTACTTCCATAAAAACGTTAAATGAAAATTAAACGGTTTTGAGCTTCATTTTTTAAGTGGAACCTTTACTTGTAAATACAAATACAATGAACAAAAATTATTATGCGGTATTAATGGCGGGAGGCGTGGGTTCACGTTTTTGGCCAGTGAGCACTGCACAATTTCCTAAACAATTTCATGATATGCTGGGTACAGGCGAAACGCTTATCCAGAAAACGTTTAGCAGGCTTACAAAACTAATTCCTCAGGAAAATATACTTATACTTACTAACGAAATTTATAATGATATTGTACTGGAGCAGCTACCCGATGTAAAACAGGAACAGGTAGTGCTGGAACCGGCTATGCGCAATACAGCACCATGTATATTGTATGCATCTCTTAAAATCGAAAAGATGAACCCTGATGCCGTTATGGTGGTAGCTCCAAGCGATCATTGGATAGAAGATGAAGATGCCTTTGTAGAAAATTTACAGCGTGCATTTGACTGTGCTCAAAAAGAAGAGGTATTAATGACTCTTGGTATTAAACCAACTTTTCCTAACACAGGTTACGGATACATAGAATATGATCTTGAAAACACAAGACAGATAAAAAAGGTATCCCAGTTTAGAGAGAAGCCGGATTATGCCACAGCAAAATCTTTTTTGCAGAGTGGTAATTTTCTTTGGAATGCCGGTATTTTTATATGGAGTGTAAAATCGGTTACAAACGCTTTTAAAAAATTCCAACCGCAAATGTATCAGCTATTTATGAATGGATACAGTAATTACAATTCAGATACCGAAAAAGACTTTATTGAAGAAAATTATGGTAAGTCGGATAATATATCCATAGATTATGCCATAATGGAAAGCGCTGTAAATGTATATGTACTTCCTGCTACATTTGATTGGAATGATCTTGGAACATGGGGTTCACTGCATGATAAACTGGATAAAGATGAAAATGGAAATACAGTTGTAAATGCAAATGTGTTTCTTGAAAATGCCACACATAATATCATACGATCAGAAAAAGGTAAAACAGTAATTATTGATGGGTTAAATAATTACATCATTGTTGATAAGGAAGATATTCTGCTTATTTATCCAAAAGAAAAAGAGCAGGAGATAAAAAAAATAACCGAGATGGTTACAAATTCATCAAAAAACAACTAATCTGATAAGAATTTATGTTAAAATTAGTAAGTTAAAGCTGGAGTGTTTACATATTTAATACCTTTAGACTCACTAAACTAAACTGAATGCATAAAGAATTATCCTACCAAAAGGCGTTATTGCTTATAATAACGCTGTTTTTTTCATTGTGCACTTTTGCACAATTACCCGCCTTTACTTTTAATCTAACTTCGACTCCCGAAACCTGTTCGGGAAACGGTACACTAAATTTTACAGTTTCGGGAACTGTTCCAGGAGCAGCTGTAGGGTATGAAATTTATCTTTTACCCAATACTACAACACCGGTTAATCAAACTTCTGCTTCTTCATTGGTAGGTTTGGAAGCGGGTAATTATATGGTTAGGGCAACACAAAATTTAGCAGGGCAGACAAGTACCAATACACAAAATGCTACAATTGCGAATCAGGTTGCGCCACTTACTTTTGGGATTGCATTTACAAAGGTAAGATGTGGCAATGATGGAACAATAACGGCAACTGTACAAACAGGTTCAGCAGTTTCTTATGAAATTATTGCAGGCCCGGTTACTAAACCACTGCAGCCATTACCTCTGTTTAGTGGTCTTCCGGCAGGTTTGTATCAGGTTAGGGCTTATAATGCCTGTGGCGACGCAACTGTTGTTAGTGTTCAGGTAGACCAGGCAACTACTTCGGTTATTATACAGCCGGTAGGTTTTCCAGGAAGTGCATTGCCTTCCTGTAATACAATTAATGTACAACATCAATATCTTACTACTACCGGAAATATAATTTTCTTTCCGCTTACATTCCAGTATACCGTGTTTCCTCCCGGTGGTGGTGCTCCTATTGTTGTTACTACTGTAGTGAATTCTGGGGTTCTTGTGAATGATATAATTACAGCTATCCCCTTTTATCATAACCAGCTTTATTCATATAATCTTAAAATAACTGATGCCTGTGGAAATGTTTATAACAGGAATAACAATGAAGTAGATCAAAAACTTACTATATCGGCCGATTCTTCAGAGTCAGGCTGTAACGAGCACCTTTTTGTAGTGAAGCCTAAAAATTATATGCCTCCCTATACCTTAGAATTCACTAGCTTTCCTGCGGGATTTGTTCCGGGTAATTTAAATCCAAACCATCCGGTGTTTTCCACTGATGATGTTATTTATGGAGGGAATGGTAATTCTGCTCCCTTAGGGAATTATACCGTAAAAATAACTGATGCCTGTAGTAGGATCGCTACTGCAGCATTTGAAGTTAAGGAAATACCTGTGGAGCCTATTCAATCGAGTCAGGCTACAGGATGTACCGCTAGTGATGGAAGTATTTCGATTATAATTCCGGGTAGAACGATTACTAATGTAGTAATGACTACTGCTCCGGTCGCTTACCCTAATCCATTGCCCGATGTTGTCGGTTCAAATATATCAGTAGATAATTTTGTGTTATCAGGCTTGCCCTTGGGCACGTATACCTTTATAGTTACAGATGTTTGTGGTGATGTTTACACAGTGGTGATTGAAATTGTGTTTTCTCCGCCGGTAGCTTCTCTCACAATACTGCAGCGTCAGGGTTGTGAGTTAGGATTCGGTTCAGTAAGAGTATCAGGAGGAGAACCTCTTACTAATATTAAAATAACAGCTGCACCGGCTGGTTTTACACAGCCACTTCCTTATAATGGTGCTTCAAATTTATCTCAGGGTGTTTTTTACATGAACTCGCTGCCTGCAGGTTCTTATACTTTTGAGAGTATTAGTGCATGCGGTATACCAATTGCAAAGCAAGTTACTGTTGCAGGATCTATAACCCTAACAAATGAAATTTCGCTTGCACCCAATTGCGGTATGTTTGGTGTGAATTTAAATTTTGTTAGTAATGCCAATTATATACAAACTTTTTGGCTGCAAAAGTTTAATCCCGCAGAAGGAACGTGGGAGCATCCCACTACCGGTGTTAATTACCCGGAAGGAGGAGCGGCAACAAATAATAATTCATACTCTTTAATAAATGGTACTTTAAATAATAATATTAATAGTATAGGTCATTTCAGGGTAGTTAAAACATTCTTTATTTACGATAATGGTTCCAATGCAAATGCTAGATGCGTACAAACGCTGTATGAATTTGATTTTGATGGAGGACCTGCAATTATAGATGCTTATAGCTTTCCGTGTGCTAATAGTGTTTCGGATGTAGTTATAGTTGCGATTGGGGCAGCACCGCTTATTTATAAAATTATCGAGAAAAATGGCGCGCCTTTTCTTGTGAACAATAATCAGTCTAATGTTTTTACAGGTCTTGAAATTGGAACTTATAAGTTCGAGATTACAGATAAATGTGGAGAGAAAAGAACCAGAATTCTGGACATTAGTGAACTAAACCCTATTGCTATAAAGGCAGATGGGTTTTGTGAAGGAGAAAATAGTACATTATCAGTACCAGAATTTTCATTCTTAACATATAAATGGTGGAAGCAAGGCGCTCCGGGTACTATATTAAGTACTACGGGTACACTACCATTTCCAGCATATAATTCTAATGTTAGTGCAGGAACATATATCTGTAGTATAGTATCCGGCAATCCTGATTCATGTATGAATCAGGTGTTGGAATTTACTCTGGATAATAATATAGTACCTAACGCAGGTGCAGATAATAACGTGATTTACTGTAATACAGGGATGCCATTGGATTTAAAAACATTTCTTGCAGCTACCGCAGAAGATGGAGGCTCATGGCAGGATGTAAATGCAACAGGAGCTTTAACAGGCAGTACACTTACTACATTAGGGCTAGGAGCAGGAATATATCAGTTTAAATACATTGTAACAGGGTTATGTAATGCTATTGATGAAGCAATAATTACACTCGATGTGAAAGATATACCGGCGTTGCCTGTAATAACAGGAACAACACCTGTTTGTGAGGGAGGCAATGTTCAATTAACCGCAGTAGCAGTTCCGGGTGCAGTATACGAATGGACAGGTCCAAACGGATTCACATCAGCATTGCAAAATCCTCTTATTCCAAATGCAACGGTACAGGCAACAGGTACTTATTCGCTTAAAATAAAAAATAATATTTGTGTATCTCCGGTAGCTAATGTAGACGTAATTGTGAATGCAGCAGCCCGTGCAGGAGAAGATGATACTGTGGTGGTATGTAATGATGGAAATGCTGTAGATCTGACCGATTTTCTTAACGGTTCAAATAATAATAACGGAGTATGGGAAGATGTAAGTGCTACCGGAGCTTTAACCGGAAGTACATTCAATCCATCTGCTGTAGCAGCCGGAAGCTATCAGTTTAAGTATACGGTTACAAATGTGTGTAATACCACAGATGAAGCTATAATAACAATTCAGTTGAATGATATACCGCTTGCTCCTGCTATAGATGCAATTGCACCGGTATGTGAAGGAAGCAATGTACAGTTTAACACTACAGCTGTTACTGATGCTGTTTACAAATGGAGCGGTCCTAACGGGTTTATATCTGCAGAACAAAATCCATTATTAACAGGAGCTGGTCTTGCTGCAAATGGAACATACTCGCTTATTGTAGAAGTAAATGGGTGTGCGTCTCCTGTTGCTGTTATTCCTGTAACAATTAAGGCAGCACCGCAGTTTACGATAGAAGGTAATACACTGCTGTGTGATGGCCAAACATCATCGCTTACCGTTGTTCCTGGTAATTTTACAGGTAACGCAGCTTATAAATGGTATTACAATGAAGGGCTTCTGGAAGATATTACAGCAGCGTCGATAGAAATTCAGGAAACGGGTACATATAAAGTTATCGTAGAAAATAATGATTGTACAACTACCCGCGAGATAGTGGTTGCACCAAACGATAATCCTTTCGAAATAATTATCGATTCCGGTTGTGTTAACTATGATTATATGTTGTGGGTAGCAAACCTTTCAGATATTCAGGGAGCGGTTGTAACATGGACAGGTCCGGCAGGTTTCAACTTTACAGGAACAGAGGCTAATATTACTAACCTGCCTTCTGGCAACTATACGGCAACTATAACAAATGACGAAGGCTGTACTGCCATAGCTACACTGCCTATAGATAATACATCATGTATCATACCACGAGGTATATCACCTAATGGAGATGGTATGAACGACTATTTCGATCTGTCTAATCTTGATGTTATAGAGATCAAGATATTTAACAGATACGGACTTGAAGTATATGAGTCTAAAAATTATAAGAAGGAATGGTACGGTCAATCAAGCAAAGGGACATTACCTACGGGTACTTACTATTATGTAATTACCCTGTCTGCAGGTAAAAAAGTTACCGGTTGGGTGTACCTTCAAAGAGAGATAAAGTAGTAAAACAAAAAAAGCTTAGAGAAATCTAAGCTTTTTTTTATTATTTTTTATGATGATGGTCTTCTTCTTCATTTTCTGCAAGCAGATTTTCACGAACCTTTTTAAACAGATCTGATGAATACACAAACTCTACAATAGATTTATTTCTTGTTTCCAGTATCTGTTCGTTATCCCCTTCCCATTCTTTGATCCCGTTTTTAAGGAAAACGATTTTTTCGCCTATCTGTAAAACAGAGTTCATATCGTGGGTATTAATTACGGTTGTGATGTTGTATTCTCTTGTAATCTCCTGGATAAGTTTATCGATAACGATAGATGTCTCCGGGTCAAGCCCTGAGTTAGGCTCATCGCAAAAAAGATACTTAGGGTTATTTACAATAGCTCTCGCAATAGCTACCCTTTTCTGCATACCACCGGAAAGTTCATTTGGGAACTTACTGTTGGCATCTTTAAGGTTTACCCTGTCCAGTACTGCATTTACCCTTTCTTTTATTTCTTTACCTCTTTTATTGGTAAACATTTTTAATGGAAAGCCTACATTATCCTCTACACTCATAGAGTCAAAAAGCGCACTTCCCTGAAAAACCATACCTATTTCTGTACGCAACGCCCTTTTTTCATCAGGAGTGAGTTCAGAGTAAATTCTGCCGTCAAAAGAAATCGTTCCGGAATCCGGAGTATGGATGCCTAATAACGTTTTAAGCATAACTGTTTTACCGGAACCGCTTCGCCCAATGATCAGGTTTGTTTTACCGGTTTCAAAAGTGGTGGAAATTCCGTTTAATATCTTCGCTTCACCAAACGACTTTTCTATGTCTTTAACTTCTATCATGCGCTTAAAAGTAATTGCGTTATAATATAGTTCACTAAAATAATGGAAACACTCGTCCAAACAAAGGATGTTGTACTTGCTTTACCTACTTCTAGTGCGCCACCTTTCATATAATATCCGTGGAATGAAGGAATTGTTGCCAGTAAAAAGCCGAATATAAATGTTTTAAAGAAAGCATAAAACACATGGAACGGTATAAAATCTGTTTGTAATCCCTGTAAAAACTGGTCGCTGGCAACAAATCCGCCATAAACGCCTGCAAGCCATCCGCCAAGAATACCTAAAAACATAGACATCGAGATAACAAACGGATATAAAAGGAATGCAACAATTTTAGGGAATACAAGGTAGTTCAGTGAGTTAACACCCATAACTTCCAATGCATCTATCTGCTCTGTAACCCTCATGGTACCTATACTCGATGTAATGTAAGAACCGGCACGCCCGGCCATAATTATTGAAATAAAGGTGGGTGCAAATTCTAATATTACCGACTGCCTTGTTGCAAATGCAATAAGCGATTTAGGTATAATAGGGTTCGTAAGGTTAAGCGCTGTTTGTATGGCAACAACACCACCTATAAAAAATGAAATAAAGGCCACAATGCCCAGCGAGCCTATAATAAGGTCGTCTATTTCTTTGAAAATCAAAGGCTTCATTACCTTCCACTTAGTAAGTTTATTAAAAACCTCCTTCAGCATAAGGAAATAGCGGCCTATTTGGTGTAGTGCTCTTATCATTTAGACTCAAAAATATTGGCTAAATTACCGAATTGTAGCCAGTAATCGTTAATAGTTAATAGTTTTTTAATACAACTTCAGGTTAAAAGAGTTTCTCTTTCATCTTCTTCCAGCGGTAACTGCGGATAAATTTTGCCTGCTCGTTAGTAACAAGCAATCCCTTACCCGATTGTTTCGCTTTAAGGAAACCGTTAATATAGTCAATAAAGAGAAGCGGTTTCTTTTTTCTCATAGCAAGTTTCGCTCCCGCAATGGCGGTTATTATAAAACCATAACCAATAGAGTAGAATGCTTCCCCTTGTTTATAGCGTGCAGCCTTATTATAATTGGCACCTGTGGGTTTAAGGTGCTTTACTTTCAGGCGTTGTACCGTAACCACTTTCCAACCATAAAATTTAGCCAGCAGCTCGTCTACAGTATCCCAGCCCATAGCAGCACGCAAGCCCCCCATTTGTAAAAACAGTTCTTTACGATAGGCTTTAAAGGCTCCACGGATATGGTCTTTATCGGTAAGGTTTTCAAGTATCCAGTCACCATTTTTTTCTATGTAAGCAAAACCTCCGGCCATGCCCACTTTCTCATCACTCTTAAAAGCGTTAAGCACAGTTTCAAAATAATCAGGAGGAAGGATAAGGTCGGCGTCCAGTTTTACAATAATATCATACTCTTTATCAATTACCTCATATCCTGCCTGAAATGCCTGTATAACCTTACTGCCGGGCATATGCACCGCATCCGATTTTTTGTTTACCAATGAGATCCATGGATGTTTTTCTGCAAAAGCAGTAACTATGGCAGCAGTACCATCGGTAGAATTATCATTTACCACAATAGTTTTAGAAGGAAGCACCGTTTGTTCTGCGAGCGATTGCAGTGTAAGTGCCATAAAGGCTTCTTCGTTGTGCGCGGGAATGATCGTGTAGTATTTCATGGTTTGTGCCGAAAATGAATACAAATATCTCTATTTTTGTGCTATTAGAAAAGCGGAACCATTGAATAAGAAAGTTTTTGTTGTATTAGTAACCTATAATGGGGCTTATTGGATCGATAAGAATATAACTTCGTTGTTAAATTCCCGTTATCCGGTGAGCATAATTGCAATAGACAACAATTCTACCGATGATTCTGTCGCACTTCTTAAAAAATATCCTGGGGTGGATCTGATACAGTCTCCCGATAATTTAGGATTCGGCAAAGCCAATAATATTGGTGTGAAAAAAGCACTTGATCTTGGAGCAGATTATGTTTTTCTTTTAAATCAGGATGCATGGGTGTTTGAAGATACTGTTTCCGGTCTTATTGAAAAAATGGAACAAACGGAAGGTTTCGGAATAATGAGCCCAATGCATTTTTCCGGTGATGGTACAACTCTCGATAAAAGCTTTGAGACCTATTTTAAGCGAAAAGCAAGTAGAGTAGCCTCTCAAAATATTACTGTTGTATCTTTTGTAAATGCCGCTGCCTGGATGATAAGTAGTGAATGCATTGAAAAAGTAGGTTACTTTGAGTCCTTATTTGGGCATTATGGAGAAGACCGTAATTATTGCGACAGGGTAAGCTATCATAAACTCTTAATTGGTATTGATGAAAATTCCAAAATTTGCCATGATAGGGTAATTGTCCGTAATTTTAAGAAGGATGTAATCCAGTCAAAATATAAAATACTTACTTCACTACTCAATATCAATGCAGGTTTGTCTAAAAGTTACCTGCAGGGGCTAAAGGAAGTTTTTGGCTTGCCAAAATATTTTCTAAAGGCTTATGGTCTTGGCAAGTCAGTGAACATGTTTTTTAGCCTGCTTGGCTATTATATGCGATGGGTAGGTGATAGGAACACAATAAAAACAGCTCGTAATAATGCGAAATAATGGATAAAAAAGCATCTGTAAAACAGATTTTTCTCTATTCTCTTATTAATTATTTGGGTACGGCGATAGGTATTGTATCTACCGTTTTAATATATCCTAAAGATAAAGAGCTGCTGGGGACTATACGCTATATTGATAACATCTCTCAGCTATTGTTTCCTATAATGGTATTAGGTGCATCCCATGCGCTTATAAAATTTTATCCGGCACTGGACGAGCATAAGAGGAGACAGCTTTTTAATTACAGCATACTTTCTATATGTGTAATAAGCGTTATGGTGCTTGCCGGAGTTATGCTCTATACGGGTATTAGCAACGACAAAAATGATTACCTGTTTTATTTTGCTTTTCCCATAGCGGTATCGCTTGCATTTGTGGAACTCTTTAGGAAACAGGCTCAGGACCTCCAAAAGCTTGCAGTGCCTACATTGTATGAAAAGATAATCCCTAAAATTGCATTACCACTTGTTTTCCTTATGTTTCTTAATCACGTAATAGGAGCAGTAGAATCCATGCTGTATTATACAATATGTTACATTGTGGTTTTTGTACTAACTGCTATTTATCTCTTTAAACATTTTAAACCTGGATTTAATTACCGTTTTAAAACACTTTTTGGCGAAATTTCCAGGCGTGATTATTTTAGGTACAGCCTCTATGCTTTTGCAGGAAGCCTTGGTTCTTTACTGGCTTTCAGGATAGACGGCATTGTTATCTTTAATCTTATTTCTGAAGAAGCTAATGGTACTTTCACCATTGGTGTAAGCCTTGCTTCTGTGCTTCAAATTCCGGCAGTGGGTATGTTTGCGCTCTATGCACCTATAGTCTCAAAACATCTTAAGCTCGGGAATTTTGATGAGCTTAATACGAAATACAAAGAAGTAGCAAAGTTGCTTTTCTTTATAGGAGCAGTGTTGTTTAGTTGTATCGTCTTAGGAATTGACGATCTTTTCCACCTTATGCCTACATACGATAAGATTAAAGACAGTATTCCGATTGTGCTGATCTTGGGCTTTAGTGTGCTTATAAACATGGCTACGGGCTTTAATGGCGAAATTATTACCTATTCTAAATACTATAGGTTTAATTTAATAACCATATTGCTGCTCATCTTCCTGAATGTCTCACTAAACCTCTATTTTATCTATTATACAAATCTTGGTATTGTTGGCGTGGCTTATGCTTCTTTTCTTTCGATGACTTTATTCAATATCTCGAAATTGGTCTTTATTCATAAGAAGTTCGGATTGCTTCCATTTGATGCCAATTTTGGTAAACTGGCATTGGTATTTATCGCATCAGGCGTTGCAATTTATTTCCTGCCAAATTCTGAATCTCATTTTATAAACCTCGTTTATAAGACAGGACTCTCCTTGGCAATTAACATAACAGCCATATACAAATTAAGGCTCATCTTCCAGGTAAACCAATGGATAGATAAAGCCTTAAAAGTTATAAGAAAATAAGATATATCAGTATTTAAAGGCTGTTGAGTTTTTAAATACTGATTCTATTTTTGTAATTACATTTTGTATACAAAAGCATTGATGTTCATACCAGATCCAACTGATGCAAATAATACAACATCACCTTTGTTCAATTGCTGATTCTTTAAATGGTTTTTAACCATTAAATCATACAGCGTTGGTATAGTCGCTACACTGCTGTTGCCTAATTTACCAATGCACATAGGCATAACATGTTCAGTAGGCGTGAGGTCATATAGTTTAAAGAAACGCTGAACGATAGCCTCATCCATCTTTTCATTAGCCTGGTGAATAAGTATCTTTTTAAGATCTTTAATATCTATACCGCTGTTATCTAAACATTCCTTCATTGCAAGAGGTACCTGCTTTAAGGCAAACTCATATATTTTACGGCCGTGCATTTTTATATAACGCACATCATCATCATGACCATGACTGGTGTTAAATGAGTTGCCAAAATAAAGAAAGTAAGCTTCATCATAAGTAAATGAGGCTGTTTCATGGGCAAGTATACCACCTTCTTCTTCACTGGCTTCTATAATTGTTGCTCCGGCACCGTCAGAATAAATCATAGTATCCCTATCGTGCGGGTCTACAACACGAGAAAGTGTTTCTGCTCCAATTACAAGGCATTTTTTTGCCATGCCAGCTTTTATATATGCCTGTGCCTGTATAACGCCTTCAACCCATCCAGGGCATCCAAACAATATATCATAGGCAACGCATTTAGGATTTTTAATCTTAAGATTATGCTTTACCCTTGCCGCAAGACAGGGCACCATATCACCTTGTATAGCACCACTCTTTACATTACCAAAGTTGTGGGCCATAATAATATAGTCAAGCGTTTCAGGGTCTATGCCCGAATCTTTAATGGCCTTTTCGGCTGCAAAAAAGGCTATATCTGAAGTTAACAGATTATCTTCCACATAACGGCGCTCTTCAATGCCGGTGATCTGCTTAAACTTTTCAGTAATTATTTCGTTAGAATAATTAAGCGGAGTGCCATCGTCATTTAGGAATACATGCTTTGCGAAGTCAAGATTTGTGACGGTTCGGTTAGGTATATAACTGCCTGAACCTGTAATTCTGATACTCATGTTCTCCTGTAATTTTAAAGCTAAGTTAAACATTTAAATGATATACGGAAGTCAAAACTGCTATGCGTGCATATTATTTAAATAAAAACTGCATATTTGTTATAAATTTTCCGAAAGTCTTAATTTATAGGGGTCGATAATTTTATTTTCATAATGGTAGCTATAGATAATGCACGCGTTTTTATTTTTTCTGCATTAGCTCCTGAGAATAAACTATTTGTGGTTTCTTCAAAATGTTTCAGCCAGGTAGCAAAGTGTTCGTCAGTAAGTTTTTCTTTGCTGTTAAGGCCTAAATGTACCTGCATTACATTGTTGCGGTAGCCGCCTGTATGAAAAATACTAAGTTCCCAAAAATCTGTAATTATTGGCAAATGTTCTTCCAGGTTAATTCCGGCAACATCGGTAAAAATATAATTAATGGTGTCGTCTTTTAGTAGTCTGTTATAAAACTCTCTCATTAATACTTCGAGATCGGCACGTGTTTCAATATCTTTCATGATAATGGTATTTGCTGTAAATGTCACAAATTAGCGCTAATTGATATATGACATATATCATGCCATGAATAATTTTTTAAAGCGTTGCAATTTATATGATTTACATTAAAAAAGAAAAGGCTGCCATTTGGCAGCCTTTGTATTAGTTTTCCATGTAAGCCTCAATTGGCGCACAAGAACAAACAAGGTTCCTGTCTCCATAGGCATCATCAACCCTGCGTACACCAGGCCAGAATTTGTTCTCATGAAGATACTCCATCGGGAATGCCGCTTTTTCTCTTGTATAAGGTAAATCCCAGTTATCAGTAGTAAGCATTGCTAATGTATGTGGTGAATTTTTCAATACATTGTTTTTATCATCGGCTGTAGCCTCTTCAATTTCCTTACGGATAGAGATCATAGCATCACAAAAACGGTCCAGCTCTTCAAGGTTTTCACTTTCAGTAGGCTCGATCATTAATGTTCCTGCAACCGGGAAAGATACGGTAGGAGCATGGAAACCATAATCCATCAAACGTTTTGCGATATCCGTTACCTCAATTCCGTTAGCTTTAAATGGACGGCATTCAATGATCATTTCGTGAGCAGCTCTTCCCATTTCTCCACTGTAAAGTGTGTCAAAGTGACCGCTTAATCTTTCTTTAATGTAGTTTGCGTTTAATATAGCATGCTGAGTAGAACTCTTAAGTCCTTCTTCACCAAGCATAGTAATGTAGCCGTAAGAGATAAGGCAAACCAGTGCAGAACCCCAAGGAGCTGCAGAGATCGCTGTGATCGCTGTACTACCACCTGTAGGTATAACCGGGTTTGTAGGTAAGAACGGAACTAAATGTTCTGCAACACAAATTGGTCCAACACCTGGTCCACCACCACCGTGAGGGATAGCAAATGTTTTGTGAAGGTTAAGGTGGCAAACGTCTGCACCAATAGTTGCAGGGTTTGTTAAACCTACCTGTGCATTCATGTTAGCACCATCCATATAAACCTGACCGCCATTTTCATGGATCATTTTTGTGATCTCGATAATAGAAGCCTCATATACACCATGTGTAGAAGGGTAAGTTACCATTAAACACGCAAGGTTGTCTTTATATTGTATTGCTTTTGCTCTTAAATCTTCAACGTCGATATTTCCGTTTTCAGATGTTTTTGTAACTACAACCTGCATACCTGCCATAGTAGCGGTAGCCGGGTTAGTTCCGTGAGCAGAAGCTGGTATAAGTGCAATGTTTCTGTGGTGATCACCACGAGACTGGTGGTAGGCACGGATAACCATTAATCCGGCATATTCACCTTGTGCACCAGAGTTTGGCTGTAATGTAGTACCGGCAAAACCAGTAATAACATTAAGCTGCTCCTCTAATTTTTTAAGCATTGCCTGATATCCCTGTGCCTGCTCAAGTGGAGCAAACGGGTGAAGGTTGTTCCAGTTTGGCATACTTAGCGGCAGCATTTCTGATGCAGCATTTAGCTTCATGGTACAAGATCCAAGAGAGATCATAGAGTGGTTAAGGGCAAGGTCAAGACGCTCCAGTTTTTTAATGTAGCGCATTATTGCCGTTTCACTATGGTATTTGTTAAACACATCGTGTGTAAGGAATGTGCTTGTTCTGTTTAATGAAGCAGGAATAGTGTTTACGTCTCCAAGAGCAGATACCGTTTCGGCAGTTGTTCCGGTAGCTTCAGCAAATACAGCAAGTATATCGTTAACGTCTTTTGTAGAAGTAGTTTCGTTAAAAGAGATCGATACAGTATCGTTATCTACATAGTAGAAGTTAATTTCTTTTTTCTCGGCAGCAGCTTTTACTTTAGCAGCATCCGCTTTTACAAGGATAGTGTCAAAGAAAGAAGTGTTAGTCTGAGTAATACCCATTTTGCTAAGTGCTCCTGCAGTTGTAGTTGCAGAGCGGTGTACTTTGTCTGCAATGTACCCTAATCCCTGCGGACCATGGTAAACAGCATACATACCTGCCATAACAGCAAGAAGTACCTGAGCGGTACAAATGTTAGAGGTAGCTTTTTCACGCTTAATGTGCTGCTCACGTGTTTGAAGTGCCATACGTAATGCGCGGTTACCGTTAGCATCAACCGTTACACCAATGATCCTTCCCGGCATACTTCTTTTGTACTCTTCTTTAGTAGCAAAGAATGCAGCGTGAGGTCCACCGTAACCCATTGGGATACCAAAACGTTGTGTAGTACCTACAACAACATCAGCACCCATTTCTCCAGGAGAAGTAAGTTTTACTAAGCTCAATATATCTGCAGCAACTGCGATCTTGATTTCGTTTTCTTTCGCTTTAGAGATAAAAGCAGCATAGTCATAAACCTGGCCGTATTTACCTGGATACTGTAGTATAGCACCAAAGAAATCGTTACCAAATTCAAATGTTTCGTGATTACCTATTATAAGCTCAACACCAATTGGTGTAGAACGTGTTTGAAGTACCGAAAGTGTTTGTGGCAATATCTCTTCAGAAACGAAGAATTTATTAGCATTGCTTTTCTTTTTGTCACGTGTACGCACATCAAACAAAAGGGCCATAGCCTCTGCAGCTGCTGTACTTTCGTCAAGAAGAGAAGCATTTGCTATCTCCATGCCTGTAAGCTCTATAACCGTAGTTTGGTAGTTTAACAATGCTTCAAGACGCCCTTGAGCGATCTCTGCCTGGTAAGGCGTATAAGCAGTATACCATCCAGGGTTTTCAAAAATGTTTCTCTGGATAGGTGCAGGTACAATAGCAGGGTGGTAACCCAAACCGATGTAAGACCTGTAAATTTTATTCTTATTACCTAATTGCTGAATATGGTTAGCATATTCGTATTCTGTCATTGCAGGCTCCAGGTTTAATGGTGCCTTAAGACGGATATCATCCGGTAGTGTTTCGTATATCAGTTGGTCAATAGATTCGACACCAATGGTCTTGAACATGTGTTGCAGGTCGTTCTCTCTCGGGCCAATGTGTCTTAAAGCAAAAGCATCTGTTCTCATGTGTTTCGTGTGCGTTGTTTTTAGAGGCACAAAATTAGTTATTTATATTGAAATTTTAATGCCTTTTTTCATTGGAATTTTGTGATATTTTCAGCTTAAATCCGTTGTTGTTAAGAGATTGATTATTTTTGTGATATGAAGACCCTAAAACGCCTCTTTAACATCTATATCTACGGTAGTATGCATGTAGGGTTATCTGTATTTGCCTTAGTGCTAATGACCAACCATATGCTGTACCTCCCTTTTAACCCGGCTGTTGCTGTTTTTGCGTTTTGCGGTACGATGTTCAGTTATAATTTTATGAAGTACGAAAGTGTCATCAGGCATAAAAAACCGCTAAACAATCACCTTAAGGTAATATTTAGTTTAACTGCTGTGGCATTTTTAGGAGCCTGTATAAGTTTTTTGTTTTTAGAAAGAGTAACACAAATAACTGCTGTTGCCTTCTTCGGGCTCACAGCACTTTATACCGTTCCGTTTTTTCCTAACACAAAAAACCTGCGAAACTGGAGCGGAATTAAGATCTATATCGTTGCATTATGCTGGGCGGGAATAACTATAGTACTCCCTTTAATGGATGCCAATGTGCCCATTACCACCGATGCCTACCTGAAATTTGGACAGCGATTCCTACTGGTCATTGTACTTATATTGATTTTTGAGATCATCGATCTAAGTGAAGATGATCCGTTCCTTAAAACAGTACCTCAGCAAATTGGCGTAAAGAGAACCAAATGGCTCAACTTGTGTTTACTGGTGCCTCTTTTCTTTTTGGAGTTCTTTAAAAGCACGGTAGATCCCCGCCAGCTTGTTGCAAATTTCTGCCTTGCCGTTACGGCAGCACTTTTTACCATTTATGCGCACCCAAACCGCAATAAATATTATACGCTGTTTTGGGTAGAGAGTATCCCTATATTTTGGTTAGGATTAGTAATACTCGTTAACTATTTATAACCGGCTAAGTGCTTTCTGCAAATCACCATATATAAATTTAAAGCCATTATCGGTTAGTCGTTTTGGTATCACGTTTCTGCTTTTTAATACCAGTTCGGTTTCTGTGCCTATTACCCCTGCACCAATTTTTAAAAGGCTTTCGCCGATAGGAATTCCAAAAGGTGCATTTACCCTCTCACGGATGGCTTTCATAAAATCCCTGTTTGGAATAGGGGTAGGAGAGACTACATTTACCACACCTTCCATTTCCTTGTTAAGAATATAATCTATTGCACGGGCAAAATCTTTTTCGTGTATCCAGCTCACAAATTGTTTTCCACTGCCTTGTTTTCCACCAAAGCCCAATTGTGCCAAGCGTTTTAACGGAATAAAAGCACCGCCTTTTTTACCCAATACTATAGAAGTTCGCAAAGCTGTCTTTTTGGTATTCGGAGTTTCAGTCTGGAAAAAAGCTTTCTCCCAAACTTTAGCCACATTCATAGAGAAATCATGACCAATTTCGCCATTTACCTCATCCATTTGTTTATCGGTAGAATGCCTGTAGATGGTAGCTGTAGAAGAGTTAAGCCAGTATTTTGGAGGATATGTACATTGTAATACTGCTTTATTGAGTATCACAGTACTGTCTATTCGTGATGCCATAATCTCGTTTTTGTTCTTTTCGGTATAACGGCAGTCTACAGATTTTCCTGCCAGATTGACCAGAACATCAGCATTTTCCAGTTCAGCTTCCCATCCTGTTAGGCTTTTAGCATCCCAGTGAAGATATCGAACGTTCTTTTTAGCGGTAGATTTTCCTCGTGTTAACACTACAATGTCTTCCACTTTATTCTCAAAATGACTTATAAGTGCCTGACCTAAAAATCCAGTTCCGGCAGCAATGACTAATTTTTTCATGTTATTTGGTACAGGTTATTATGTAATATCCAAAATTGTTCATTTGTGCCCCGGATAATAAAGCAAACAATGAACCTTTAAGATTTTTGATACTTTGAGGTTTTAGATGCTCTTTTTTAAGAAGCTTTTTTATGATAAATCCACCAATGGCAAAGGGAACATGTAAAACTGAAGGAGCTACATGCATAGATATATCTTCAATATTAATGTTTTTAAAGCCGATATCTTCCAGCATCTTTTTTACATTGTGAACATCGCCTAGTTTTTCAAGGCTCCAGCCATCACAAAGGTTTTTATAGCAGTATACTCCGCCAATGCATAATTGCTGCATTTCTTTTTTAAGAAAAGCATCAGCAACGACCAGTTTGGCACCGGGTTTAAGTATACGGAACGCTTCACTGAATGATACTTTGCTGTGCCCAGAATGGCAAAAGCTTTCGATAGCAAGAGCGCCGTCAAAACTTTCATTTTCAAAAGAGGTATTGTTGTAGTCTTCTTTTTTTATTGTGCCGTTAAGACCTTTAAGTATTTTGTTTCCTTCTGCTGCCTGAAACTCAGATAGTGTTACCCCGGTAATATTCAAACCTGCATATTTTTTTAATCCGTAGCGCATGGTACCTCCCATGCCACATCCAAGATCACATAACCTTTTATTTCCGTTAATATCCAAACGGTTATATACCTGCCTGTTCATTTCGTTAAGCATACTATCTCTTTTAAAAGGGTTAGTTTGTAACGGGCTGTAGTAACCAAAATGCATATTAAAATCTTTGCTCCAAAACTCATAATCTTCGGTAGCCTCATTGTAAAAATCGGCAGTTTCAATAGTATTTGTTTCTTTAGCAATTTGGTTTGATTCGAAATAAATTGAAGTACTCATGACAAGTGATTTAAAGGTTATAGTATCCGATAAGGTTGTATATTAATAATAAAGTATATACCACAGCAAATAATACAAACAGTATATTCATACAATAGCTGCCTATTTTAAAATGTAGTTTTTTGGGGATATCATACATAGGGTAGTAGGCTATTTGCGTTGCTACTTTACCTACCCAGTAGGCGGCAATCAAGGCAGTTATGGCAACAGCCAATGCAGTTTGGTTCTTAAGGTCATCTGTTAGCAAAATGGCTATGAGTCCAAAACTAAAGTTGAGACCCTGAATATATCTGCCATAAGTTTTGGCAATTTCCTGATTTAAAGGTTTTAGTTTTTTTACATCATTATACCAGTCAAATACTTGGTGACGTATGTAAGGATAAATAAGCGCTGTAAATATTTGACCTATACCACCTAGTATAATCAGCCAATTGGGGATAGTAAAGTTCATAATTTGTTTATTTAAGGTTGATTGTTTTATTTTTAATATTGAAGTTTCAGAAAATATTGAAACATACAATTAAATTTTTTTACTTCATGATCTTCATGACCAGTTTACCTAGCCAGTTGTCTTTAAATTCGGTTGCTTTTTCTAGCATATTGTCGGCTTTAAGTACAAAGTCATATAGTTTGGTTGTCTGCTCTGTAAAATGTTTTGCCTCATCTGTTTTGTTTTCTTTCACAGCAGATGATACTTCTTTTAAAACCTTAAGTGCTGGTTTAATTTCGCGCTTGCTGCGTTCCTGTGCAATTTTTACAGCCAGCTCATCAAGGTCTTTTTCGGCAATAAAAAACTCTTTGCGTTCTCCTTGCTTAAACTCTTTGTATACAATTCCCCAATCCATTAAGGCACGAAGGTTCATACTGGCATTTCCGCGTGATATTTGCAGTTCTTCCATAACGTCTTCCATAGAAAGCGGTTCGGGAGCAATCATAAGCAACGCATGTATTTGAGCCATCGTTTTATTGATGCCCCATTGAGAACCTAATGCTCCCCAGGTTTGTACAAACTTATTTTTTGCTTCCTTGAATTCCATACATCAAATGTATAACATTATTTCTAAACTTTCAAAAATAAATGAAAGTTATTTCTAGTTGATTGAAAATCAGGTAAAAATACCTATTTGTAGGGATGTTTTAATGCTGAGATTTGTATGAGATTTGTTTTGTAAATAAGTACTTATGGAAGTAGAAGTGTCAGATAAACTAATAGCGGTTACTACTATGCTTTTCATACTAAGCATGATAAGTGAAAGGATAATTACTTTCATAAAATTATGGTGTGTAAAAGGGAGGTCATTTTTGTTTATTGTAGTTTCTGATGACGTAGATACAAGTATAAGAGCAGTGAATCCTGCCGAGGAAGCAAAAAGATCGAGAAGTATATTAGCTATTAATCTTACAGTCAGCTTTCTTATTGCCTTGCTGTCAAAAGCCAGCCTGTTTGATATGTTTTCATTTTCAGACGCTCACCCTGAAATTTGGAATAACCTTTTTAGCTGGCAAAACGAAACGTTTTCTTTTAGCTTTGAATCAGTTGCAAGGCTACTTTCCATAATTTTTGGTTGTGCCCTTACCGGATCTTTCATCAGTCTGGGTTCAAAATTTTGGCATGATTTGCTTGATTTACTATTGCAGGTTAAAGATTTAAAAAAGAATCTTAATGAACAGGCTGGTACAGGTTTAAAGCTTGGTGAGAGAGCAAATGAAATTAAACAAGAAAAGGAAGTTATAAAAGCAGCTATTTCTCCTTATAAAAAGCAGTTGATACAAATTGAAAATATAGTAAAAGTGCTTACAAACGATAGTGGCGAGGAGACTATTTTAGAAGTGTATGTAAAAGGGGATTTTGATGCTCAATTAATACCTAAAGCTATATTTTACAAAGATCTGCACAACAAAGAAAAAAGTATAAGAGTCGAAATTCTAAAAGGAGCCAATCCGGAAATTCAAAGTGATCTCTGGCCTGCAGATGCTATTGCTAATATCTGGCCTTATAAAGGAAACACAGGGAGTAATGGAGGTAAAGTGTATGATAAGACTACGGGAGAAGAATACTTTATGACTTGCTTTCATGTTGTTAAGTCACCATCACACAACTGGAGTGATAAATATCCCAATACAGACATTTCTATTAAAAATATAGATAACGGTACAATCTGCGGTACAATAAAATTTACCTGCAGGAATACCAAAGTTGATGTTAGTATTGTAAAACCCAATGAAAAAACCAATCTAAAAAGTACAATACCGGGTATTGGAACACCTTATTTTTCGCGAAATATAGGAGGAGACGATGTGGCATACAAAACTAAGGTGAAAAAATATGGTGTTACAACAAAATTTACCGAAGGCTATATTTTTGATGATGATGCTCCGGTAGAGATTAGTTATCTCGATGGAAGCTCAGTAATATTTAATAGCCTGATCATAATTAAATCATTACATACAGAACGATTTTCAGACAAAGGAGATTCAGGCTCATTTATAATAGATGAGTACAACTATCTTATAGGGATGTTAGTAGGTGGATCCGGAGATAAAAGTTATGTAATGCGAATAAACGAGATTTTTGATATAACCAACACTAAAATAAATCGATTATGAAAAATTTTACATTTATCCTACCATTCATTTTTATGGGATGTTGTCTTTGCAATGCTCAAAATAATGTTATCACTTTTGTTTATGAAAATAATACACATCGGGTAAAAGAAATGCCATCGAAAGCAGATTTTTCCACAGATATTCGTGTAGTACAGGAAGGTACGTGTGCGGGATTTAAGATTACAAAAGTTAACAGGGCTGATACTTTTACAATAACAACTTCAGGTTCGGAATTTGTTATCAGTGGTATTCCTGAAACTTCAGAAGAGATAAAAATAAATGTTACCTGTAATGGAACATCGCCAAAAAATGAGCTAACGATAAAGCGTGTGACTAAAGAAAAAGATACGGAAGAAGTCCCTGTTCCAGATCAAAATCAAGGCAAAGGAAATACTAAGTATGATTCAGAGTACAATTATTTATTAAGTACAAATCCCGATTTTAATAATCGTGCAGTTATTTACGATAGGAAAAAGAATTTAGCCCGTTATTTTTTTAATAAAGATGGTATTCTACTTAGTATGGCTCCTGTAAATATTGATGCAAATGATTATTATGAAGTGAGTATGATTGTACCGAAAGTCGACCAAAATAAATATTATATGACAATGGACTGTGAATATAATCCTAGTGATTTATCACAAAGAATAACGGCCATTATTGATAAAGCAGGCAGTCAGAGTGGGGGAGATTCGCAAATTGAGTATGTGAAAATTACACAAACATTCAGTCCATGTACAGATAATGCAAAAATATTATTTTATAAAGATGGCGTTGAAATGGCAAATCATTATGATATTAAAAAGATCAATTCGCTCCATCATTATGAATTGGCAGCTTCTTTTGTCTCTACAGATTTAATAAACCCTGAATTTGATGTTTTCCCTTTAAACGCTACTCAAAACACTATCAGGGAAATCAATAATTCTAAAAGGACAATGGTTACTTTTAATGTTATATTTTATTGGAAACCAACAATAGAGTGGATAAAGAAATTATCTAAAAATAAGGAAAACGATGATTCCAATGTTACAGATGGTCGTGATGTATATAAAGAGGCTACATTTTGGGAGCGTTTAAATCCAACTTTTGGAGTTGCTTTAAATAACGCATGGGATGAAAACTTTTTTATGGGTGGTACTTTTGAATTTGCACGTGGAGGAAATCTTACTGCCGGCTGGCATTATGGTAAAGTAACACAGCTTTCTGATGAGAATTTTAAACTGGGACAGGATGTTTTTACAGGTGCTAAAGATGATATAAAAGTTACCGATGCCTGGAAGTGGGGCTTCTATTTCGGGATAACGCTGGATGCAAGAATATTTAATAGCCTTTTTGCAAGAAATTAATCTAATGGATTCTATTTCATATTATAAATCAAAACCCCAAAAGTCATAAACTCTTGGGGTTTCTTTTAATAGTCTAATAATCCAGATATCTATAACAGTCCTGCTCTTTTAAGCAATGCTTCTGGTTTTGGTTCCTGTCCGCGGAAACGTTTGTACAAAACCATAGGGTGCTCTGTACCTCCTTTAGACAATACATTGTCTTTAAATTTGGTTGCCGTTTCTTTGTCGAAAATACCTTTCTCCTGGAAGTATTCAAAAGCGTCGGCATCCAATACCTCAGCCCATTTGTAACTGTAGTAACCTGATGAATAACCACCCTGGAAGATATGTGAGAAAGCTGTACTCATAGCATTTTCGGGCACTTCAGGGTAAAGCTGTGTCGAAGCAAATTGCTCGTTTTCGAATGCTTTTAAGTCGGTTATACCACTTGGGTCGGCACTATGCCATCCCATGTCTAATAAACCAAAGCTAAGCTGGCGCATGGTAGCAATACCTTCCTGGAAACTTGCACTTTCTTTTATCTTAGTAATGTATTCCATTGGTATAACCTCACCTGTTTGATAGTGGTGGGCAAACAGTGCTAAAGCCTCAGGCTCATAACACCAGTTTTCCATTACCTGACTTGGGAGTTCAACAAAATCCCAAAATACACTTGTACCCGAAAGACTTGGGTAAACCGTATCGGCAAGCATACCATGTAATGCGTGTCCAAATTCATGGAATAATGTAGTCACCTCGTTAAAAGTAAGCAGTGATGGTTTGGTTTCAGTTGGCTTGGTGAAATTGCACACGATAGATACGTGCGGCCTTTCGTTTACAGCGTCTTTTACATATTGTGACTTGAACGATGTCATCCATGCCCCATTGCGTTTTCCTTTACGCGGAAAGAAATCGGAATAGAAGATAGCCACAAGATTATCGCTCTCGTCTTTTACCTCATAAGTAGTAACATCTTTGTGGTACTTGTCAATATCCTGAACCTCATTAAATTTTAATCCGTAAAGTTTCCCGGCAATGGTAAAAGCACCGTTAAGTACGTTTTCCAGTTTAAAGTAAGGCTTCAGTTTTTCATCATCAAGATTGAAAAGTTTTTGCTTTAGCTTTTCAGAATAGTAAGCACCATCCCATTTTTCCAATTGTTCTATGCCATCCAGTTCTTTGGCAAATGCTGTAAGTTCAGCAAATTCTCTTTGGGCAGCCGGTTTGGCTTTCGCTAAAAGATCCTGTAAAAAGGTTTTTACCTTTGTCGGACTCTCAGCCATGCGCTCTTCCAGTACAAAATCAGCATGCGATGCATAACCTAATAATTGGGCGCGGTCATGACGAAGTTTGGCAATCTTTAAAACGATCTCTCGGTTATCAAATTCATTGTTCTGGAAAGCTCTTGCGCCAAAGGCGATAGCCAATTCTTTACGCAGTTCACGATTATCGGCATAGGTCATAAACGGGACGTAACTAGGATAATCTAAAGTAAAGATCCAGCCTTCTTTATCATGGCTTGCAGCAATTTCACGGGCAGCTTCTATAGTTCCTTCAGGTAATCCCGAAAGATCAGCTTCATTCGTGATGTGCAGTTGGTAAGCATTGGTTTCTGCTAATACATTCTCGCCAAATTCCAGGCTTAGTTTAGATAGCTCTTTGTCAATTTCACGAAGCTTGCTCTTTTTGTCCTCTTGCAGGTTAGCACCATTACGGGAAAAACTTTTGTAGTTTTTATCCAATAAGGTTATTTGCTCTGGCGTAAGCCCTAAAGTATTTTTTTTGTTATATACCGCTTTAACTCTTTCGAATAGCGCAGTATTAAGGCGAATGTCATTGCCAAATTCTGATAAAAGCGGAGAAACTTCTAAAGCGATCTTTTGGATATCGTCATTTGTTTCTGCCGAATGCAGGTTAAAGAAAATGTTTGACGTACGATCTAAAACATCACCGCTAAAAGACATGGCAGCAATGGTGTTTTCAAAGGTTGGTTCCTCCGGGTTGACAACAATAGTATCAATTTCTTTACGGGCAATTTCTATTCCTGTTATAAAAGCAGGTAAAAAGTCTTCGGTTTTTATGCTGCTAAAAGGAGCAGTGTCGTGTTTTGTAGTAAACTTTTGAGTAAGTGCGTTCATTGTTTTAAATTTTTTCAGGATGCCTAATCGGTTAAAAAAATGCCTTGATAATGCTGGGTCATTAGCATCATCAAGGCAATTATATAGTGTTATTATGTTTATTTGGTTTCGGCATCATAGCTTTACCAAAGCTACAAAACTAATTTTTATTTTTCAGGCTGTCCGATGCTTTGTTTACAGCATCCTTAAGGCTTAATTTATATGCTATTATTTTAGCTTGAACCAGTTTGTCATGGCTGCCTAAAATTTGTGCTGCAAGTATACCCGCATTTTTAGCACCATTTAGTGCTACTGTAGCTACAGGAACTCCCCCTGGCATTTGCAGGATAGAAAGGACACTGTCCCATCCGTCAATAGAGTTGCTCGATTTTACCGGTACACCAATAATCGGTAGAGGAGACATTGAAGCTACCATTCCAGGAAGATGCGCCGCGCCGCCAGCACCCGCAATAATAACAGAAATACCGCGCATGTGAGCACTTGTGCTGTATTCAAAAAGTTTCTCAGGTGTACGGTGAGCCGATACAATATCTACCTCGGTTTCAATGTTGAACTCTTTTAATATGTCTATGGCTTCCTGCATTACCGGCATATCCGATATACTGCCCATTATGATTCCTACTTTCATTTTTCTTGTTGTTGGTTGAGGTTGTCCGTTAAACTGCCAATTCTATATACTTATTACTTTGATCGTGTTTTTCACTTCCTCTGCAATTCTTCTTGCTTCGGCAATGTCTTCATTTACTATGGTAACGTGACCCATTTTTCTAAAAGGCCTTGTTTGTTTTTTTCCATAAATGTGAGGTGTCACACCGTTAAGACCTAATATCTTCTCAATGTTTTGATACACTACATTTCCGGAATAGCCTTCGGCACCTACAAGGTTTACCATAATACCTGCTGCTTTACTGTCGGTGTTGCCTAACGGCAGGTCTAATATAGCACGAAGGTGCTGCTCAAACTGCGAAGTGTAGCTAGCCTCAATAGAGTAGTGTCCGCTGTTATGTGGTCGTGGCGCTACTTCGTTTACCAAAATTTCATCATCTTCAGTCTGGAACATTTCCACAGCTAATAAACCTACATGGTTAAAATGCTCAGAAACCTGTAATGCAATGGCACGGGCTTTATCGGCAACGGCATCATCAATACGTGCAGGGCATATTACATATTCCACCTGATTGGCTTCTGGGTGAAATTCCATTTCTACAACAGGATATGTTTTTATTTCTCCCGATGGATTTCTTGTAACAATTACTGCAAGCTCATTTTTAAACGGCACCATGGTCTCAGCAATACACTGTACTTCCGGCAGGCCGTTAAAGCTTTCGGCAGTACGTATTACTTTAACACCATTACCGTCATAACCGCCTTCGGTACTTTTCCATACAAATGGCATAGTAACCACTTCATTTTCTACAGCCAGTTTAAGATCGTTTAACGATTCAAATCTTTTGTAGTCGGCAGTTGGTATATTGTTTTTAGCGTAAAAATCTTTTTGAGTTCCCTTATTCTGGATCAGGTTTAGGGTTTTTGGTGAAGGATATACCTTAATACCTTCAGTTTCCAGTTTTTCAAGAGCGGCAACATTTACGTGTTCGATCTCAAAAGTAAGTACATCTACCTGTTTGCCAAAGTTATAAACGGTATCAAAGTCCATAAGGTCGCCCTGAAAGAATTTGTTACTGCCTATTTTACAAGGTGCTTCATCACTAGGATCCAGCACATAGGTTTGAATGTCAAATTTACGGGTGTCAGTTAGCAGCATTTTGCCTAACTGGCCGCCACCTAATATTCCTAACTTAAAATCAGAAGAAAAATAATTCATTATCATGCTTTTGTTTGCAGTGGCAAAGATACTTAAAGCCGTAAAATTATGCCACGATTAGCGCATGTTTTATCTAATACTCCTTTGTTTGCTGGGTGTTCGGACTCTCTTTTTATAGTAAATTTAGTATTTAACCCGTTCAGGTATGTAAAATTATATTCGTATTTTAGAGGATAAATACTGGGGCGACTGCTTTGTCCTGAGAGAAAATGTAGCATTATGAGATTATCTGTTGAAAGAAAACCGATCAAAGTTGTTCCTGATCCAAAGCGAGTTATCGCACGTTTTTTTTATAATGGTGAAGAGCGGGCATTAGAACTGATACGAAAAATACTGGCACTGGATAAAGAAGAAACTTTCGGACTTGTATCACCGCTGCTTCAGGATTTTTCTAAAAGACACAGGAACATAACCCGTAAACTATTGCGCCATTGCGAACGTGTAAAACAGGATATTATAAAAGCAGGAGGTGAGCTGGACAAGATGGACGAATACACCAAGCTTTTAATTGGTGCTTATTTTACCCATGAATATTCCATAGAGTCGGCGGCATTTTTTAATCCGTCTATTGTAGCAGATCCAGATCAGTCCAATCTCGAAGTAGGGCAGCTGCGGGTTATCATTAGCTTTAGGGCTGTGGGTGAAGGCCATGTTTCATCGGTAGCATTTAGAAGGGCAATTATAGATAAGCATAATGATATCGTTGTTATTCCGTCAAGTAACTATATTGACGAGGCCGAAAAGATACATAATGTAACCTATCAAAAAAGACAGTTCCTTAAAAAAGCTCAGGAGGCCGATATTAATGGGGATTTTTTAACTTCGGTTTCCACCAAGCTCGATGACCGTTTTAATTATGATCAATTAAAAGACCTTATCATTGAAGCGAGAACGAAAACAACCGATGAGCATATACTACGACAGTACAATCTTGTTCTGGCATTGTCTGACAGTTACCGTAGGATAACTTTTTCTAAAGATACCGATATTAGCGACAGGGTAATTTTTCCCATATCCGATTTTGAAAGAAAAGGGATCGAAGACGCCCGTTTCGTTAAATTTATCGATGAGACCGGGCGCACTATTTACTATGCCACTTATACGGCTTATGATGGTGTTCATATAATGCCAAAGCTTTTAAAGACCACCGATTTTTATGAATTTAAAACCAGTCCGTTACACGGGGCAGGAGCCAAAAATAAAAACCTGGCACTTTTTCCAAGAAAGATAAACGGTAAGTATGCTATGCTTTCGCGTATAGACGGTTGGAACAATTATCTTATGTACAGCGATAATATTAATGAATGGGAAGATCCTATAAAAATACAGGAACCGGAATATCCGTGGGAGTTTGTACAGATTGGGAATTGCGGATCACCTATAGAAACCGAATGCGGATGGCTGGTTATAACCCATGCTGTCGGCTCTATGCGTCGCTATAGTATAGGTGCTTCTTTGTTGGATTTAGATAATCCTCAAATAGAAATTGGCAGGCTTAAAGATCCATTGATCGTTCCAAATCCGGATGAACGTGAAGGGTATGTGCCTAATGTGGTGTATTCCTGTGGATCGATAGTTCACAATGACGAATTAATTCTGCCGTATGGCCTATCCGATTACAGTTCAGGTTTTGCAACAGTAAACCTTAAAGTTTTATTGGATCGTTTAAAAAGTGGAGGATAGCCTTTAATTAAAAACTTTTAAGCAGGATACGTACACCAACCAGGATAAGACACCCGGCCAGGACTTTTATTATAGTCTGTCCTTTTATTTTATGTGAAAAATAAGCACCCAGCTGAGCACCAGGAATAACACCTAAGCAAAGAAACATAACCATGCTAAAAACTCCGGGTTCGCTGTAGGTACCGTTCGTGTAATGAACAATAACACTTACTGTAGCCATTATCGCCAGTATAAAATGTGAGGTTGCAGTAGCGATGTAAACAGGGAACTTTAACCAGTTTACCATAGCCGGTACGTGAATAATACCACCGCCAATACCTAATAGAGGAGAAATATATCCTACCAGTATGCTTATAATAATACCATGCTGCTGATTGTAGGAGTACTCATATCTTACATTCTGCTTGTCTATTAAAACATGGTGTTTCAGTCCTTTTATTTGTTTCGCAATGTTTTGTACCGTTACATTTTTATTCCTGTAAAAAAGATAGGCTGATAATGCGATCAATAAAATACCGAAAATGATATTGAATAATTTTTGTGGGATATACTGCAGCGTTACCACTCCCAGTATAGATCCCGGGATTGTGAAAACAGCAAATACCAATCCGGCTTTATAATCAATCCTTCCTGAATTAGCGTAAGCGAAAGATCCCGATATGGCATTTACAGCAACAACTGCTATAGATATAGCTGTTGTTGTTTCGGGCGAAAGCCCCGGATAAAATAATATAAGGAGAGGTACAAGTATAAAACCGCCGCCTGCGCCAATGAGTGTACCAAATGTTCCAATGATGAAGCCTGCTAAGACCAGGAGTAAATTACTGTCCATGTATTTTAAAATTCGGGTGATGCAAAAGTAACTATTAATGGTTATGTTAAACTTCTGATGAAAAATAAAATTATCAACCGGTAAACTGTTGTTTTTTAAAGCAGCACGTAATAATAGTAATTATCTTTGCAGTACATAAAAAGGCAATAAATAATGGAACAGAAAGATGCCGATGTTACTGCATCGGGCTTTTTTGCTAAGAATCCGGTATTAAAAATAAAAGAATTCCTCTCTTTTTTAAGCATACGTTTTGGACTCATCTTTGCATTGAACATGCAAATTACCATAATATACTATTGGGTATACCATATCACCAGCGACAAGCTTGCACTTGGTTTTGTAGGTCTTGCCGAAGTTATTCCTGCAGTAGGCTGCTCACTTTTCGCAGGTCATTTTGTAGACCTCAATGAAAAACGCAAAATGGTACTGTTCTGTATTACGGGGTATACACTGCTCGCCGTTTGTCTTTTTACCCTCACCACTTCTTTTTCGTTAGATAGGCTGGGTGTAGATAAAACACTTTATTTTATTTATTTCTTTGTTTTTTGCGGAGGTATCATCCGTTCGTTCATGGGACCGTCTGTGTTTTCGTTATTCGGACTCATTGTACCACGTAAACATTTTGCCAATGCTACAAGCTGGGGAAGTATGGCATGGCAAACAGGATCGATGCTTGGGCCTTTAGCAGCCGGACTGGCTATTGCTTTAGACGGTATAATTGCCGGAATGTTCTCGGTGTTTGTAATATTATTACTGTTGTTCATCCCGATATTATCTATCAGCACCAAACCGATACTTAAAATAGAAAAAGAGCCTATTTTAAAAAGCCTTTCGCAGGGAATACGGTTTGTTATAAAAACCCCGGCATTGTTGGGCGCTCAAATGCTTGATATGTTCTCGGTACTTTTTGGTGGTGCGGTAGCATTACTTCCCGTATACCAAAAAGAGATACTTCATGTAGATGAGGTTGGTTTCGGACTGTTGAGGTCGGCGCCCGGAGTAGGGGCGTTATTAACGCTTGGCATCCTGGCTTTTCTTCCGTTAAAAACTTATCCCGGCAGAAAACTCTTTATAGCAGTAACAGGTTTTGCACTTTGCATTATCGGATTCGGACTCTCGACCAACTTTATTCTCTCATTTGCTTTCCTATTGCTTTCCGGTATGTTCGATGCTGTGAGCGTAGTAGTGCGCAGTACCATTCTTCAATTAGTAACACCCGATCATATGCGTGGACGTGTAGCCTCGGTGAATACTATATTCGTCAGCTCATCTAATGAATTGGGTGATTTTGAAAGTGGTGTTATGGCACACTGGCTGGGTACGGTACGAGCTGTGGTTACTGGCGGTTGTATCACTCTGGGTGTAATTGCTATTACTTTCTTTAGTGCGCCGCAGTTAAGAAGATTTGGCTTTGATGACGAAGAAGACGTGAAAAAAGAGTAGTTTTTGTTATTGTGTACGAAGTTTAAGTATTTGAAACAGCCATCAACTCTTAGATATTTTATCTTTTATTTCATCGGCTAAAATCATAATATCTCTCCAGCTTTTAGAAGTTCTGACAGAAAAAATGTTCCATTCATCAGTATTATCAAGTAAAAGTACTTTATCACGTAATATTATACTTTTATCCATTACTTCTTTAGTTATGTATCCTGCTAAATTTAGCTTTTCTAAATTTCCACGATACAAAAAAGAGTGAGCTCCTATAATAAATTCTTCAAATATTCTATATTCAATTTCTTCATCGCTTTTATTTAAAAGAAAAATTCCGCAATCATTTATTGTATCGATATAAAGGTCATATGATTTATCTAATGGAATTTCCATATTTATTGTTCTCTTATAGATTGTTGGATAATTTAAAGCCCCTGTACAAACTCGTATCTCTGAATTTTTTTTAAAATGTCTTTTGCAGCAGCTTTGTAAGCAGCAGTGTGTTTCATCGAATCTTCGGTAAGAATACGGCTTAACTCTGGGTACAGCCAATCTTCCTTTTTGCCCAAAATAAAAAGAGCCCTCATGGAATAAGCTTTTGAGGCAACTTTTACTTTCTCATTTATAAGCCAGTCAAAACAGGCTTCCATGATTTGCTGTAAATGATTGCCATTTAAAAATCCGGGATTCTTTTCGTTGTGCTGTGCTGCAAACATGCATATTTTGGAGATAGATCGTACTGCACCATCCTGTTTGAAGGTGGAAAGTGAATTGCAAAAGGTATCGGTATAATCTGTCAGCCATTCTATTTTCGCCTGTAAAACCAGTTCGAGCGTCCAGCAGGCTTTGTGGTGAATTTTGTCTTTTGTATTAAAAGCAATTTCTAACAGGTCAGGAAACAGGCTGGGGTTGTTAAACACCTCGCCCGACAATACATCTCTTATTGGGCGGTGAGCCGTACTGTTAACGATGTTGTTATAAAATTGCTGGTTCATTTTAAGATTTATCCTTTTAGGCAGTGCAAATATCAAAAAAAATGGAAGCATATAGCTACTATTTGTAAATTAATCGGCGGTACAGCCTAATTTACAGAGTTTAAGTGCTTTGGTGATTATTTTAGTTTTATTCTCGAAAGATAACCACGCAATACTGTGTAAAGCATCTTCTTGGTATTTTAAAGAACTTTCATATTTAACTGCAGAATTATTTAATGCGCTCATGTAAGATGTTTCACATCTTTTTTCGCATGGTTTTTTTGCTGTAAGTTTCTGCTCTAAAGCTATGATATCAGTCAGGTCGTAAAGCGTTGACATTTTTAAAACAATATAAAACTGATCATTCTCTTTGCGGGTTAATTCATATTTTTCCTTGACGCCTAACCAGGCAGTATTAGCTTCATTAAGATCTTTAAAGTTTGTTCGATTAATCTCCGTTGTCAGCCATTTTAAAAAAAGAGCTTCATTGTCAAGAATATCAAAATCATCATGAAAGTTAAGTTTTGATATAAACTCATTACCTGCTTTTTCGAAAGCAAGATAAGAAGATGGCTTTAGCATCTTTTCATAGTGCTGCTGTAAATCAAGATTTGTATTGGCTTTAACGTGTGTTTGTCTTATTGGTAAACAAATCATTAATAAAGATATGCATAGTGATTTCATTAGTATCTTGATTATTTATTAGGATGCAAATAAATAGTTATACTTCCAATATTCTTGTTAAAATTTAGTTAATGAAATAATGAATGGTAAATCTTGATTAATAGATTGTAGTTGTAAAATAAAGCGGGGACACAAAGATCCCCGCTTCACCCAAAAAAACTATAGCTAAATTTTAATGAAAACATCTTAAGACCTCAGTCTGCTTATCTAATCCGTAAGCTTATATGAGCAATGTTTTATTAAGCCGCCAAATTACTTAAATACCCTGTGACTGCTGCTTTAAATACCCGGACAAAGTGTGACTGAATATTTTTATTTATATAGCAGGGTTTAGGTGTAATGAATTGATTAATAATGTTTTTAATGAAATTATTAGTATTTGTATATGCATGACTTCTTAATTCAGTTGTGACATTATTCCGGATTATAGCGAAAGTAGAGATTGTAACAAATAAAAAACCTGCAGGTATGAACCGCAGGTTTTTCGTAGATATAATTGTTTGGTTGAATGTTCTGATTCGTTATTCTCACTACTGATGGGTGAGCCCGATTTTATCTTTTCTGTAGCTGATAAAATGGCAGAATAGATTACAAGGGTCGAATTTACTTGATTGTTAGATGATAGCATTTCATATTAAGATTGTTTTAACATTCATAAATTTATTAGAAAATGAGCCTTTAGATGTAAAGAGCTGATTGGTAATTAGTATATTTGCAAATTATTCCAAATTTTAAGTAAACTGTGATACAGATTCACGATAAGTATTTTGTGCCTTTTATTACTGCTGAAGAGATTGATGCAGTAATTGGCAGGATGGCCCGTCAGGTCCAGGAAGACCTAAAAGGCGAGACTCCTATATTCTTAGGAGTACTTAATGGTTCATTTATGGTAGTGTCAGATTTTGTAAAGAAATACACACACAACTGCGAAATTAGTTTTGTAAAGATGTCTTCTTATACAGGGATGTCAACTACAAACGATGTAAAGCAGCTTATAGGGCTTAATCAAAGCCTTGAAGGCCGCACTGTGGTAGTTATAGAAGACATTGTAGATACCGGAAACACTATAGAAGAACTTAAAAAGATATTAGAAGGGCATAATCTTAAACAACTTAAGATTGCAACCCTGTTCTTTAAGCCTGAAGCCTACACTAAAGACATTGTGCTGGATTATATCGGCTTTGAGATTCCGGATAAGTTTATCGTTGGTTATGGTCTTGACTATGACGAATTGGGGCGTAACTTACCCGAGATTTATCAATTACAACAATAACAACCTTAATATAAAATGATCAACATTGTACTGTTTGGAAAGCCGGGTGCAGGTAAAGGCACGCAGGCCGAATTTTTAAAAACAAAATACAACCTTACGCATATCTCTACAGGTGACGTTTTTCGTTACAATCTGAAGAATAATACACCACTTGGTCTTGAAGCCAAAGGTTTTATCGATAAAGGTGAACTTGTGCCGGATGCACTTACAATAAAAATGTTACAGGATGAGGTAGAAAAGAACCCTGATACTAAAGGATTTCTTTTTGATGGTTTCCCAAGAACTACTGCACAGGCTGATGCGCTTGATGCATTTCTTACATCTAAAGGATGGGGTGTTACCGCTACTATCGCATTAGAAGCAGATGATGAAATACTGGTTGAACGTCTTCTTGAAAGAGGAAAAACCAGCGGAAGAGCGGATGATCAGGACGAAAACCTTATCAGGAACCGTTACCAGGAATATAACGAAAAAACAGCGCCACTCATAGAGTACTATAAAGCTCAGGATAAATTCCATGCAGTAAACGGTATTGGAGAGATATCTGAAATTACAGGTCGGTTAAGTTCAGTAATCGACACCTTTTAATCTAAAACACCACAGTTGGAAATAGCCATAATATTTTTCCTTATTCTTTTAAATGGTGTTTTCTCTATGTCAGAGATCGCTTTGATATCTGCCAGGAAAAACCGCCTCGAATCCGCTGCCAAGAAAGGTAATGCCAGCGCACAAACTGCACTGGATCTTGCCAATTCGCCTAATAAATTCCTTTCTACGGTACAAATAGGCATTACGCTTATAGGTATCTTAACGGGTATTTATAGTGGAGATAAGGTAACAGGCGATGTTAAACTGTTTGTTGAAGGATTTGCAACTTTAAAGCCCTATTCAGATCAGATAGCCGTAGGTATTGTAGTCGTGATATTAACGTTTTTCTCTTTAGTTTTAGGGGAGCTCCTTCCTAAAAGGATAGGTCTTAATTACCCTGAAACAATAGCTAAAACGGTAGCAGTACCAATGAAGTACATTTCGATAATTACAGCACCTTTTATTTGGCTGTTAACTTCTTCTACCGATTTTTTGTTGAAGATACTGGGCATTCGCCCAACGGCAGATGGTAAAGTAACCGAAGAAGAGATTAAGGCTATAATTAAAGAAGGTACTGAAGGCGGCGAAGTTCAGGAAATTGAACACGATATCATGGAACGTGTATTCCATATTGGCGACCGTAAGGTAAACTCGCTGATGACTCATAGAAAATCCGTAGCTTATTTGTCTACTACGTCTACTAATGAGGGCATACGCGAAATAATGTTAGGAGAACTACACTCGGTATATCCGGTGTGTGAAGGTAATAATCTTGACGATGTAATTGGTGTGGTGTTGCTTAAAGACATCTTTGCTAATTATGACCGTTCAGACTTTAGCCTGAAAGATATAGTGAAAGAACCGGTATACCTTATTGAGCATACATCTGCTTATAAGGCATTGGAAATTTTCAAGAAGACAAAAGTGCATTATGCATTTGTAACAGACGAGTATGGTGTGTTCCAGGGGCTAATAACCCTTAATGACATACTTGAAGCGTTGGTAGGAGATGCATCAGATTTTTATGATGACGAATTCCAGCTGATCGCTAACGAAGATGGAACATGGCTGGTAGACGGGCATTACCCATTGCACGACTTCCTTACGTATTTTGACCTTGATGATCTTACAAACGATTATGAGGTAACAACTGTAAGCGGATTGGTAATGACAGAACTGTCTTACATACCTAAAGAAGGAGAAAAGCTGGCGTGGCATCTTTTTGAACTTGAAGTTGTAAAGATGGATGGTGTAAAGATTGATAAAGTGAAAGTAAGATCGCTGAAAGAGTAAATTGGATTTCGGCGTTTCGGAGTAAATAGAGAGATTGATAATAGAATAGGTTTAAGAATTTGATGTAAGGAGCTTGTAAAGTAAACCCCGAACCCGAAACTTTAAACCTGAAACAAAAGAAAATGACAGAAGGAAATTTTGTAGATTACGTTAAGATATATGTTTCTTCCGGTAAGGGAGGTAAAGGATCTACACATTTACATAGAGAAAAGTTTATTGAAAAAGGTGGCCCGGATGGTGGAGATGGCGGCCGTGGCGGACATGTATATTTAGTGGGAGATAAAGGTCTTTGGACATTATTTCACCTTAAATTTGCGCGTCACATTAAAGCAACCCATGGTGGTGATGGAGGTAGTGCACGTAGTACAGGAGCCGATGGAGAGGATAAATTTATCCAGGTACCATTAGGAACCGTTGTGCGCGATAAAGAAACAGACGAAATTCTTTTTGAAATAACAGAGCACGGTGAAAAGCAGATCATTGCTAAAGGTGGTAAAGGAGGATTAGGTAACTGGCACTTCCGTAGTGCTACGAACCAAACACCAAGATACTCGCAGCCGGGTATGCCTGCCGAAGAGAAAGATATTCTTTTAGAATTGAAAGTACTTGCAGATGTAGGTCTGGTAGGTTTTCCTAATGCAGGAAAATCTACGCTATTGTCAGTATTGACTTCAGCAAAACCAAAAATTGCCGATTACCCGTTTACAACATTGAAGCCTAACTTAGGTATTGTATCTTACAGGGATTTTCAGTCATTTGTAATTGCCGATATTCCGGGAATTATTGAAGGTGCAGCAGAAGGTAAGGGTTTAGGCCACTATTTTCTTAGGCATATTGAACGTAACTCTACATTACTTTTCTTAGTTCCTGCAGATGCTGAGGATATTAAAAAAGAATATGACATATTGTTAGATGAGCTTAGAAGGTACAATCCTGAAATGCTTGATAAAGACAGGCTGGTAGTAATATCTAAATGCGATATGCTTGACGAAGAGCTGCAGGCAGAAATGAAAGTGCTGCTTGATAAAGAATTTAAAGGTATACCTTATATGTTCATATCATCTGTAGCACAGCAGGGACTTGTTGAATTAAAAGACAAGCTATGGCAGATGCTTAATGTTACTACAGAAGAGTAACATATAACAACAAATTTATATAAAGGCGCTTATTAGCGCCTTTTTTATGACTTATAATTTCCCTTTGATGAAGTTGTGTTTTACAGATGTAGCTTCTTTCTTACCTCTTTTAGGTGTTGAATATTATTTTATAAAGTGTTCGTTTGTAGTTGATTGAAAAATTAATTCTTGCTTTACTTTAGATTTAATTCTTAACAATTCTTTGATAAATTACTATATCTTTGTGCCAGAAAAAACGAATGTTGCAATGATTGCAACTAACTGATATTTAGTGCGGTTTATGAAAATCAACTTAAAAAACAGTCTTACTGTTTTGCTTTTGCGCCTTTTTGTTGTCTACGCAGTGTTTATGTTATGCAGGCTGGCTTTCTATTTTTTTAATAATAATCTGATAGATGACGTACATGCCGGTGATATAATTAGTTTACTTCGTGGAAGTCTTATGTTCGATACGGTCTCCATTATCTATATAAATCTTCTATTTGCTTTAATGTCGTTAATTCCTTTTAAATTCAGGGATAATAGTGGCTATAAAAAAGCGATGCTTTGGATCTTTATGATTACAAACGGATTGGGTTTATTAATAAATGTAGCCGATATCTTTTATTACCCATTCAAACAGGCCAGAATAGTGCTTGGCGATTTTTTCCTGTTACAGGAAGATGCTTTTGTGCCATTGCTTGGTGACTTTGTAATTGATTACTGGTACGGATTCCTATTTTATTTTATTCTTCTTGTTTTGCTTTACATTGGTTATAAAGCAGTGGGCGATAAAAAAGAACCGGTGCAAACCAATAGAAGATATTATGTTGTTAACACAGCTTATATGAGTATTATGGCAATAATTATCATATTTTTTGTGAGGGGGGCTACTTTCTCTGCTGCCTCTTTTCCTATTTCTATGAATGATGCATTCCTGTATACAGACAATCCTACGCATACTTCTTTTATGCTGAGTAATCCTTTCTGTCTTATAAGGACCATAGGGAAATCTAAAGATGTACCCGATCTAAAATATTTTGATACAAAAATTGCGCAGAACCTTGCTGGAACAACACATACATATGAGGCGGCAGAACCGTCAGGTTTTGAAATTGACAGAAAAACCAATGTATTTATTATAGTGTTGGAGAGTTTTGGTAAGGCACATATCAAAAGCCTTTCAGATCAGTTTCCTAAAGAACGTGAATCGAATACGCCTTTTCTTGATTCTCTTTTCAACGAAGGATACCTGTTTACCAATGCACATCAAAACGGATACCGCTCTATAGATGCACTGCCTGCTATATGGGCATCTATTCCATCGTTTAAAGAGCATTTTCTTTCATTGCCAAACTCGGTAGCATCTTACTATGCTTTACCGGCCTGTATGAATGAAATGGGCTATCAAACAGCCTTTTTCCATGGAGCAGTAAAAGAATCTATGGGATTTGTTTCATTTGGTAGAAATGCCGGAATAAAGAATTTCTATTCACGTGAAGAGTATGAAGAAGAAAACGGCGATGAAGATTTTGACGGCAAATGGGGGATATGGGATCATAAGTTTTTCCCGTTTGTGCATAAAAAGATAAATGCATTCAGTAAGGACAAACCGTTTTTTACAACACTGTTTACATTGTCTTCTCACCATCCGTATAAAGTGCCGCCGGGACTGCCTAAAAAATTCAGTGAAGGTACAATGCCAATTCACCGTGCTATAAAATATTCTGATTATGCTTTAGGTGAATTTTTCAAGAGTATCGAGAAAGAACCATGGTATAAAAACACCCTGTTTATTATCACTGCCGACCATTCGTCGGGAGCAGATAGTTACAAGTTTAACAAAGCACCGCATGATTATACAATCCCGATGTTTTTCTTTAAACCCGGGAATAATAAATTTAAAGGTAAAGACGATAAAATAATACAGCATATAGATGTTATGCCTACGCTTTTAGGAATGTTGAAGTATGATAAACCCTATTTTGCTTTTGGTAAAGATCATTTTAATAAGAAGGACAGTAATGGTCATTTTGCAATCAATTTCTCGAACGGGGCATTTAACTGTTCAACAGACAGCTATTATTACCTCTTTAATGAAAAAGACGTGATCTCTAAGATAGATTACAGAATGGATCCTTTAGGAAATACCAATCTTATTGCAAAACGTAATCAGCAGGATGAAGAAGCCATAAAAGGATTTAAAGCTTTTATTCAGGAATATTATGCCCACCTGAATGCGAGAGATTACTTACCAAGAACGACTAAGCCAAAAACGGCACTGGCTGTAAATGCAGGTAGAAAATAAGAATAACGGTTAGCCATAAAGTTCAGTTCTAACGGTTATTAATAATTTCTCAATCTTATCTTTATTTGGAAAAGGGGAGAGTTCTGTACTGGCATAGTTTTTCTCGATGGATGCCAAAAGAATGTCAGCCATTTGAAGTAGATCTTCATAGCTTTTATTACCCGCTTTAATGACTAATAGTTCTTCACGATTATTTACTTTGATATTTAATTTTCCAGTAGTAAGAATTTGTTCTGCAGATTGAAGCAGGCGTATGGTATGCATCATGTTTTTCGAATCATAATTCTTACCATGTTGTTGATTTGTGTTGTAGCGTTCGTCATTCCTTTTTTCAACCCATTCCCAGTATTCCCTGTATTCTTTACAATAAGTTGAATATCCTTCTTTGTTAAAGTACATGTACGCTTTCTCCTGTTCATTTTTTGGTATAGAAGAAACCGATATCTCATTAGAGGTTGTCTTTTGGATAATACCTTTATAGCCTAAAGTGTTTTCGGGATCATAGAACACCGCATATGTTCCTTTAGCATGAGGGATATTTGTCAGTCCGCAGTTATCTGCTTTGAAATTATTAATCTTAAGCCAATCGGCTAGAGGGATGCTGCTATGATCGTTGAGTATATGGCAGAATGATAAAAGGTCTTTCTTTTCAATTGGCAGCGGATTAACAATTTTCTTATTTAGTCCCTCTGCTTTTTTAATTTGGGTTGTAGCATACCCTGCAAAAGTATCCTTACATAGTTTCGATAAGAAATCTTCAATTCTAAAATTATTCATGATCGGGTGTTTGTATAAAATACAATCATCCGGTGTAGCAAGCATCTCAAGAATATTAGGATTGTTTTTTAATAACAATTCTACAAAACGACCAATTTCATAATATACGATATCGTTAGTGTCATTGTTAATTTGAGGTATATAATCCAAACCAAAAAAGATATCTTTTGGTAAATAAAATATTCCCTTTATATCAGTATCAGATGTAGCAGTATCAAGTCCAAAAGACCTGCTGCCCGAAATTACTTCAAATAAGATTAAGTTTTTATCTTTTATTTCCTGAATAGTCATTCGTTTTTATTTCTTTATTTCTGCTTTAAAAAAATCCTCCAAGTCCTGATTTATCTTTTTACCACTGGATAGTGATTGGGATTTTTCCTGATTAAAGAGAATTGTTTCTTGTAAAAATTGGGTTATGACTTCTTCTTTCGGATGCAGGTACTTCTCATCTTGTTGAGCTTTAATGAACTGTAATTCTAATATTTTTTCCTGAATGTTAGCAGGAGCAATAGGCAATAATTCTGCAAAAGCTACAGGAGGAAAGGAGTTGTTTTGAATGATCCATTTTCCGGCAAGGGCTGTTCGCAATGCATAAAAGTAACTTTTCAGTTTTACGTGTTCTGATTCGCAGATTTCCATAAAATTCTTTGTCGTCCCTAAATAGTGATGCAGTGATGCAATAGGAGAAAAACAGTCGTTTGCAAACAATCGCATCTGTTTAAGGAAGTCATCATTTGTTTGGTATTCAACAGGTGAATACAACCATTCAATAAGCGGAACATTTGATTTAGCTAATAGTTTTAAAGATTTGGCAAGATCCCATCCGGAACCATCCAGATCTTCCACAGTCATAAATTCTATAACATCCGATTTTTCCCAAAGCGATAAATACCATTCAGGAGAATGCTTATAGATAAACCTAATATCATAGTCGCTGTCAGGCGATGCAAAGCCCCAAGCCCGGCTGCCCGATTCTACCGCATGAAGAATTTTAACCTGTTTATCGTTTTCTAAAGAACTTAATTTATTGGATATAAGCTGATGCATTTCGAAATTTACCTTTTATGAATTTGTATTTTTATTATGGTAAATAAAGGAAAAAAACGTGACATCACTGTTTTTAACAGGACTATAATTTTATCAAATTCGTAAAATAAGCTATATTCGCACCACAAAATTAAATAGTTAATAATATCACTGTAACATTTTAAGGATTATGGTGTCCTATTGGCTATAACTATTAACTTTTATTTTAATTAAATGAAAAAACTTATTTTATTCCTTACCATGTCGCTTATGGTAATGCCGGTAAGGGCAGATGAGGGAATGTGGTTTTTAATGTTCATTGAGCGCCTTAACCATAGGGACATGCAAAAAATGGGCTTACAGTTAACATCTGAAGAAATCTACAGTATTAACAACCACAGCCTTAAAGATGCAATTGTTCAGTTTAACGGTGGCTGTACTGCAGAGATGATCTCTAAAGACGGTTTAGTGTTAACAAACCACCACTGTGGATATGATGCGATAGCAGAACTTTCTACTCCTGAGGCTAACTGGCTTAAGAACGGATTTTGGGCAGCTAACCATAAAGCTGAACTAAAACCTAAAGATCTTTATGTTCGTTTCTTCGTAAGAATGGATGACGTGTCTAAAAGGATATTAGCTAAGTTAAACCCTAACATGACTGAGGCTGAAAGAGAAAAAGCTGTTCAGCAGGAAAGTGCATTAATAGAAAAAGAAAACAACGAAGGCGGTAAATATACTGTGTCTGTTCGTCCTTTCTTCCAAGGTAATGAGTATTACTATTTCGTTTACCAAGATTTTAAAGATGTTCGTTTGGTAGGTACCCCTCCGGAGAGCATTGGTAAATTTGGTGGAGATACAGACAACTGGGAGTGGCCGCGTCACACAGGAGATTTCTCTATGTTCCGTGTGTATGCAGATGCTAATGGTAACCCTGCAGAATACTCTACAAACAACGTTCCGCTAAAACCTAAGCATTACCTTCCGGTAAGCTTAAAAGGTGTTCAGGAGAACGACTTCGCTATGATATTAGGATACCCGGGTCGTACTAACCGTTGGATGCCATCGGGAGGTATAGAGCAAAACGTTAAGTTTGCTTATCCTGCATGGGTAGAAGCTTCTAAGCTTGGTATGGATAAAATGAAAGTGCATATGGATAAGAGTGACCAGGTTCGTCTTAACTATGCATCTCAATATGCTCAGGTGGCTAACTACTGGAAAAACCGCCAGGGTATGATAGACGCACTTACAAAACACAAAACAGCTGCTGCAAAAGCAAAAGCTGAAGCAGACTTTAACAAGTGGGCTAACAAACCGGCTAACAAAGCTAAGTATGGTAATGTAATTACTACAATTAATAATTACTATTCTAAAACAAACGAAAAAGCTCGTCATGATAACTACCTTACAGGTTTATTAAGAACAAGCGGATATGCTGCTATGCCATACAGTTTAGGACGTGGTCTTGAAGCGTATGCTAACGCTAATGAGGCAGGCAGAGCAGAAATGCTTCCGGACCTTAAGGCATATATTGATGAAGCGTATGCTACATTATATGAGCCCCTTGAAAAAGATGTTCTTGCTGCACAGTTAGGTCTTTATGGTACAAAATCTACAGGTTATGAGATCGCTCCGCTTGTAGCTAAAATTGGTAAAGAGAACAACAATAATTTTACAGCTTATGTAAACGATGCATTTGCAAAAAGCCTTTTTGCTTCTAAAGCTAAAGTTGAAGCTTTCCTTGCAAAACCAGATGTGAACACACTTAAAGCAGATCCACTTTACTTACTGTCTTCAGACCTGTTAACTAAATACAGAGCTAAATCTGAAGAGCAGCAAAAACTGGATGCAGATTATTCTAAATCATTCCGTTTACTTGTAGACGGTATGAGAGAAGCTAATCCAAATGTAAAATACTACCCGGATGCTAACAGCACACTACGTTTAACGTATGGTAAAGTAAGATCACTTCCTGCAGATAAAAGAAATGATGCTAAAAAGAACTACTATACTACAATGCAGGGTGAAGTGGCTAAATACAAACCAAACGATGAAGAATTCGACCTTCCAAAAAGATTGTTAGAGCTTTATGAGAAAAAAGACTTTGGTCAGTATGCAGACAAAGCTGGTTACATGCCGGTAAACTTCCTTACAGATAATGATATTACAGGTGGTAACTCAGGTTCTCCGGTTATCAATGGTAAAGGTGAGCTTATAGGTCTTGCTTTTGATGGTAACATCGAAGCTATGGCTGGTGACGTTATTTTTGATAAAGACCTTCAAAGAACAATTAACGTAGATATTCGTTATGTACTTTGGATTATCGATAAATACGCAAATGCAAAACACATTGTTGACGAAATGACAATTGTGAAATAATATAATTATTAGTTCAGATTACTAAAACGCCTTGTATTATTACAAGGCGTTTTTTTGTTTAAACTAATCTAATTTTAAAATGTTTATCTGTAGCCAGCAGTATGTAAGATAGTAGACATACCACAAGTGAATTAAAGAAATGATGGTATTCCTTGTGCGCCATGTGGGCCGTAAAAGCACCAATGGCAAAAGGGAAGAGCCACAATATGGAAAGGTTTTTTACCATCGGTTTCCAAAAACCAATGACCAGCCCGATGACTCCGACAAATTCTGCCCAGCCTATTACATGCGTCCAGAACAGATTAAAACCAAACGCTTCCATACCGGTAATCATACTTTTCACGTTAATGATCTTCCAGAGTCCGGCATAGCCAAAAATATAAATATACCATAGGTACAATGCCCAATGCATGTAAGCAGCAACTTTTTTCATAAACATAATTTTAAGTTTGAGAACCAAAATTAATCCCAATACTTTACTTTTGTTAGTGATCAGTAAAATGTCAGAAACTTACAATTTTGTTAGTATGAAAAAAGAAAACTCAACAAATTCCATCAATCAGAAGATAATAAATGCAACCTGTGGCACCGCTGTAACAGTTGCGTTAATAAGTGGTAGGTGGAAACTAAACATACTATGGCAGCTATTGGAGGGCAAACTGCGCTATGGCGATATTAAAAAGAGAATACCCAATATATCCGAACGTATGCTGGCCCTGCAGCTAAAAGAAATGGAAGCACACGGACTTGTAACCCGAACCGTTTATCCCGAAGTACCGCCCAGAGTAGATTATGAATTGACTAATCTGGGAATTAGTATGGAGCCGATGCTTCGCAGCATTGACGAATGGGGAGACAATTATAAAGCGGCCATAAAACAGGATTAATTATTGTTTTACTGTAACCTGTATGCTTTTTGAATGAGCACTAAATTCGGGTGCATACATGCTCTGAATGGTAGTTATACCGTTAGAGAATTCTCCTGCGTTGTTCACTTTTACGTCATATTCCAGTATATAAGTACCACGTTCGATATCGTCAAAAAAGAAATGAGTTGCAGCGTCACGCGTACTTTGATAGTAGCTAATGCCGCTTGTTCTTTTGTAACCTGATACTACGTCAGAAGGTTCAAAAGCTGATGCGCGCATATCTTTTAAATGAACATACTCTAAATCTTCGGAGTTACTAATAATAAGACGTACAGTTACAATATCACCTATTTTTAACGGTTTATCTTTTGTGATGGATAGCAGTTCTATACCCTTTGCGGTATTGGTCTTTATGTATAGTTCTTTCTGTACATTCATTATGCTTTTTTGTGACGGCTGTATTTTATCCAGATCTTCAAAGTATTGCCAGTAAAAACCGCCATAGCCAGGTACGGCTGTTTTATTTTCAATCTGTAATGTTGCCATACCGGTATTCACTTCTTCAGGTTTCCATTCCAGTTTTATATATCCTGTACCAGCTTCTTTTTCATTTTCAAGAAGTTTTTTATTTAAAACATTTGCACCTCCAAGTTTAATAATTGTATTGTCTTTTATGGATAACCACTGCGTTCCCTGCATTAGTAATGCATATACAGCTTCTGTAGTGGCTTTTGTTGTTGGCCAGTTTTTATTCTGCTTATTTTTTAGCAGCCACACTTTCATAGCATCGGCAGATTGTACATCATTATCAATTTCTGTAAAGGCTTCAATGAGCAGTGCCTGCGTTTCTATAGGCGATTGATACCAACGCCATCCAGGTTTATTTTCTATCCAATACATACCCCATTCATCATTATTAGCGCTGGTTTCTTTTAGGTTTGTCAGTATTTTCTTTGCTGTAGGTGTTTCATTAAAACGGTGAAGCAGAAGGGCGGCCATTCCTTTTTCGTAAAGAGAATAGTTGAGCCATGCTTTGTTATCTATAACTGTTTCTATGTGTTTTTTGATTGTTTTTTGAATAGAATCAGCAAGCGGATATTTGGTATTGAAAAAGCTCCTTGCATATAAATAATGAAGTTGATCATTTGATAATTCCATTCTCACTTCTCTATTTTTAGCTGCGTGAGCCATCCTTTTTTTATGTTGTTCTAAGAACTTAGTATCAATAAATTGGATTGCTTTTTTAATTAAATATTCAGTGTTTTTATTATCATTACTATTTATTCCTAATTTTTGAAGATGTCCAAAACCGGCTATAATATGGCGTGTGATGTATTCACTGTCATTACCGCCTTCAAACCAGGAGAATCCGCCACTTGGCGACTGTTTCTTTTCAATCTTTTTAAAATTAGTTTGTAGTTCGCCCTCCATTATGTCAAGATTAAACAATAATGCTACCCTGTTTTTTTTCTCTTCATCGCTTTGAGCATCCATTAACCACGGAGATTCGGCTATTAATAGAGCTTTTAGTTCTTTGTTTTCTTCCAGTTTAGAAAGCGGCTTACCCTCTTTATGCCAGGCGGCAAATATTTCAGCTATTTTTGGATTGCTGTTTAATACATGAGTTGCTATAGCATTGGCATAATAACGGGAGAATACCTGTTCGGCACATTCATGTTCATACTCCATAAGATAAGGTAGTGATTGTAATGCCAGCCATACGGGGTTAGAAGTATATTCTAATGTTATTCCCTGATGTAATAAAGTTGTAGAAGTATTTTGTTTGAGATTATCAAACGTATATTCTTTACGGGTATTTGATTTTACCCAAAGCGGGATGCTCTCGGTAACAAGTATATTGTTGGTTAGTACTGGAAGTATGTTTTCTTCGCCATCGGTAAAATCTCCTGCTTTAGCTAAGACTTTATATTGTACAGCCTGCATACCTTTAGGAATTGCAATTGTCCAGCTAACTGTACTATTGCCTTTTGAAGGAATAGTGAAAGATTTTACGTTTTGTGCATTCAGCATTTGTGCATCTACAGGTTCCATAGTAATTGCATCAAAAAGCTGAAGCATAGCATTTCCTGTTTTTATCTCGGAAGTCAGATTACTTATTTTTGCTATAAGTGTAATAGTATCTTTTTCCCTAAGAAAGCGTGGCATATTAGGGGAGATCATTAAATCCTTTTGAGTAAAAAAAGTATTTTCTGAATAGCCAGCTGCCGCATTTTTATTATGTGCAAACAAACGAAGTTTCCATTGTGTAAGGGCTTCAGGAGTAGTAAAGCTAAAAGACAATTTCCCTTTTCTATCGGTTGTTAATTGCGGATAAAAGAAAGCTGTTTCATTAAAGTTTTTACGGGCTTTTACTTGTTGCAACCCTTCAATTCCTTTTTTTGTTGTGATGAGCACAACACCGTTTGCTCCCCTTGGTCCATACGCAGCTATCTGATCTTTATCTTTCAATATTACAAGATCGATAATTTCATCATCAGTTAAATTTTTGAAATCATTTTCTGAAAGGGGAACTCCGTCAATAATATACAATGGGCTGCTATTTCCATTTAAGCTTGGGGCACCTCTTAATGTAACACTGTCAGCTGCTCCTGGAGTACCAGCCCCTGTTTCTATATTTAATCCGGGTACCTGTCCTTGCAGCGTTTGTATAAAGTTGGCATTTGGCCTGCCTTCAATTGTTTTAGAAGTCACAGTTGTTACAGCTATATTTGAGGTTGCCCTCGTAGTATTTCTATAGCCTTCTACTACTACGTCTTGTAATAATAGTGTATCGTCCTGAAGTTTGATGTCCAAATCTTCATTTCCGGTAATTGTAACAGTACGCGGTTTCATACTTATATACGAAAAAACAATTTTTTCTCCCAATGTTGTATATATTGAATATTTACCGTCAAAGTCGGTTTGTATACCTTCATTTGTTCCATCTATAGTAACATTTACTCCAGGAATTGGCATTCCGGCAGTATCCGTTACGATCCCGTTTACTATAAAATCCCCCTGACTAGCCAATTGTGTTTTTGGAGTGTATGCAAAATAAGAATTTGAAGCATTATCAAAATCAAATCCATACATATAAAAAGTATCATTGCTTTTGGATAGCATTACTTTTTTTATTACTTCATCAAATGATGTTATTGAGGGATAATTATTTAAGAAACTTCGATACAAATTTCCTCCTCCGTAATAATTATGTATATCCGGATAATTCCATGTATTAAGTCCATAGCTATCTTCAATCACAAGTTTGTCGAGCGATGCATCATACATCGAAGCTAATACTTCTAAAGGTTTTTTGCTGCCTTTAATACTAAAAGACCATGTTTGGTTGCTGCCGGGTAATAACTTACTTGTTAGAGTCTCTGTTTCGAAGGATATTATTTCTTTCTTCTGAGGAATGAGTAGGTTAAATTGTTTACTGTAATATTTATTTTGCCAAACATAACTTATTAAAAAATACATTGGGGTTCTGGGACTCTTCAAAACAGGAACCCGGATCTTTTTTTTCTCTGCATTTAATTCAAGTAGTTTGTCATATAGAATCATATTATCACAAGACGCTGTAGCACTAATATATAATTGCAAGCCTGAAGATATTTCTATTTCTACGTAACCATCTTTAGCATAGTCGGTATTGGTTATTTCATAATCAAAAAGTTTTTTGTCGGCCGGTATTTTATCTTCATTATTTTTAAGGGTAAATCTTGTATTTGATGTTACATCGTTTCCTAAAGAATCTTTTGCAGTAAATACCAATTCATATTCTCCTGCTGTCCAGTTTTTAAAATCATTAAACACAACCTGTTTGTTTTGGCCGGTATTAACTATCCTTGATAAAAGAATGGTTTGTTTTATAACCGAATCTTTGAGCGTTTTATAAGGTAGGTGTGGAAAATTTTGTTTGAATTCTTTTTTGGTTATAGTTTGTATTTCCGGTTCTGTCCATGGTCTTTTAATATAAAAATTATCATGAGCGGCAATTTTATAAATATCTATGCTGCCAGAAGCTGGCAGAAATTCTCCGTTAAGATTATTAGTCTCAAGGGCAACAATAGTTTTTTCATGAATATTTATTATGTCAGGCATCTTGGCAGAAACAATTAATGCGTGATACCCGGCATTAACTGAATAGGTATTACTATGAGTTTCTCCTGAAACATCTGTAACGTCTACATATATTGTATAGGTAAATATGGGTTGCGTATCCGGGTCGTATGCGTCATCTGGTTCAGCATTAAACTGTATTGTGAATTGCCCATTCCCATTAGTAGTCGTTTCTCCTTTAGTAAGCTGCGTGTCTTTTCCGTAATATTCATACCAATATTTTTTTGCGGTGCGTTCTACTCTGTATACCACTTTAGCGTTAGAAATAGAAACATTAGCAAATGTATTAGCAAACCCTTTTACACTAATTACTTTATTTAGCCGTAGCTCACTCTTTATTTTATCAAATGTTACTTCAAACGTTGGACGCTTATATTCTTCTACTATAAAATTTGTACGGTAGGTGTCAAAATCTGCTTCATCCCAAAACGTTTTTTCATTTTTAGAATCTTCTTCATCTTCCTCAATATTTATTGTAAATCGGCCAACCATGTTTTTTGGCAATTCTATTTTTTCAGTAAAAGAGCCATATTCATTCGTTTTTAAACGAAATTTTTTTATTTCATCACCTTGTTCATTTTCAACACTTATTGTAAAATAAGTATTCGGTACTACACTGATACTTCCTTTATAATCCTGAATAGCAATTGCTTTAAAATAAACGGTTTGTCCCGGTCGATATAAATGCCTGTCAAGATATACGTGCACCATTGCACGCAAATCTTCCATTTTAGATATAGTTGAAAAGTAATAACCCTCGGTTATTGTATCTCCCTGATGTATAAAAGTTATGTTATTATAGTTTTTCTGGTCTTCCGTTTTGATAAAAGTTATTTTGCCTTCTTTGTTTGTTTTAAGTTGCTTTTTTACTGATTCAAAAACATTTACATTTTCTATTGGCTTACCGGAATCCCGGTCTACTATCTGGTATATATGGCTTTCGTTTCGTTGTTCTTCTACTAAAGTAATTTGTGACACTTGTATTTTAGTAATGTTCAATTCACTTAGCAGTTCTCGTGTAGAAGTTGTCATTACTGCGTATGTACCCTGTGAGAGAGAGGGTAATATTATTTCGGTAGTATAGTTAAAATGATCGTGTTTGTTGGGTAGTATATATGTTTTTGTAACGGTAGGTTTTTTGTTAGTAATATAGGCGTCTTTGAAATTTGAATCCCTCTCATTTACATTGCGTGGAACTTTATAAAAAGATACATTTATACTATCTGTGTTTTGAAAGTTTACTAAGGCTAATGATGGAGAATTAGGAGTAATATAATTTTCTAGTTTTATAGAAACTACTTTATTTACAAGACTACTTTTTAGACTTAAGGCTTCAGGGGCAAGACTGTTGTTTTTTCTATCATTTATTATTTCATCACATATGGTAACTGCTTTTACAAGGTTATTACTAAATAATTTTTTGTCAGCAAGCCTTACAAGCAACTTAGCCTGAATTAGCTTGGCATTATAAGTAAAAGGTGTTTTTTCTTTGTTTTGAACTAATTGTTCAATAGTATTTAAGTAATAAGAGTTTTTTTCATAACTATGAATTTCTTCATCCATATAGTTTAATCTTCTTAGTGTTGCACGTTCAAGATTTGGTTTGTCGTTACTTACATAAAAATGATTCTCAATTTCGGATAATAGTTTTAAACCTTTAGTAGCCTCATAAATAAGAGAGTCATTTTTTTTAAGTGCTAAAAACGCCTCTGTATTTCCAAATAAAGAAGAGGTGTTTTTAGTAAAATAGCTATGATATCCTACATCAGCGTTATTCCATAAATAGTCGAGATATTGTTCTGCTAAAAAATCATATAGCGGTCTTTTTGAATTCCGAAGAGTTGACACAAAATCTATTATGGCATCAAAATCTGTTAAAGGAATATTGTATAAGATTTCTGGATTGTTTAGGCTTTCTGTATATGCGATATCTATTTCTTTTTTAAAGATTTCGGGACTCCATTGCCTGTAATCATTTCTAGAATAGTCTTTAACAGTTTTAACGCTGCCAATACGCATAGCATTTTTAGTATAAATTTTCTCTAATAATTGTGCATAAATACTATTTAATATTGCTTTGGCTGGTAGTGATGCTTTTTTTATATCTTCCTGAATGGTCGTTATAATTTTAAATTGGGCATCTTCTTCAACTCTCTGCATGTATTTTGACTTAAAGAAAAAAGTTTTTATAAGCTGAGACTCATTCTTGTCTCTTTGAGCTTTAGTGTAAATTACATCTGTTAAGGCAGCTGCTTTCTTTATTTCGCCGTTAGCCTCAAATTCAATAACTTCAGCCCATTGTTTCTCATAGTTTTGGCAAAAAGCGGAGGTTGTTACAAACCAAATTATTAGTAATAGTATTTTTTTCATAGCGAGGGGTATTTGTCAACAATATACTACATTTTTGTTTTTAATAAACTTTGTTTGTTCTTCAATGAATTTATTACTTTTGATGTTCACGATTGCAGGTCTATTATAATGATGATATCTGCGATGTAAAGGTTGCGTGAGAAGCTCAATTTTCACCGGCAAAATTTAATTTGATAAAAAATGCGTACACATTTTATAGCAATAGGCGGCAGCGCCATGCACAATCTGGCACTGGCCCTTCATGATAAAGGATATAAGATAACCGGCAGCGACGATGCTATTTTTGAACCATCCCGCACCCGTCTTGAAAAGAAAGGATTACTGCCTGTTGAGATGGGCTGGTTCCCTGAGAAGATTACTGCCGATATTGAAGCAGTAATTTTAGGAATGCACGCTAAAGCAGATAATCCGGAATTGCTAAAAGCGCAGGAATTGGGACTAAAGATCTACTCTTATCCTGAGTTTTTGTACGAACAGTCTAAAAACAAAACACGTGTTGTGATAGGAGGGTCGCATGGTAAAACAACCATTACCAGTATGATCCTGCATGTTATGCATTACAATAACATCGCTGTAGATTATATGGTGGGTGCACAGCTGGAAGGTTTTGATACTATGGTACATCTTACTGAAGAGAATGATTTTATCGTTCTTGAAGGCGATGAATACCTGTCTTCACCGATGGACCGCCGACCGAAATTCCACCTGTACCAGCCAAACATAGCACTGATAAGCGGTATTGCCTGGGACCACATCAATGTGTTTCCAACCTACGAAAATTATGTAGAGCAGTTTGAGATCTTTATTGATAAGATAACCAATGGAGGCATTTTAGTGTACAATGAAGATGATGCTGAAGTAAAACGTGTTGCCGAAGCAGCAACAAACCCAATCCGTAAGCTGCCATATCAAACACCAAATTATACAGTTCAAAACGGAGTAACATTGTTAGAAACTCCCGAAGGACCAATGCCTATAGAAGTATTTGGAGCACATAACCTTAATAATCTTGCCGGTGCCAAGTGGATTTGTCAGAATATGGGCGTAGATGAAGCCGATTTCTATGAAGCTATTGCAAGCTTTAAAGGGGCAAGTAAACGTCTTGAAAAGATTGCAGAAAATGGAAAAAATGTAGCTTATAAAGATTTTGCACATTCGCCAAGTAAAGTAGCTGCAACAACAAAAGCTGTTAAAGAACAATATCCTGATAAAACACTTATTGCCTGTTTGGAACTACATACTTATAGCAGCCTTAATGCTGAATTTTTAAAAGAGTATGAAGGCGCTTTAGATCATGCTGATGTTGCTGTAGTATTCTACTCACCTGATGCTGTTAAAATTAAGCAATTGGAAGAAGTAAGCTATGAGCAGATTGCCAAAGCATTTAATCGTGAGGATCTAATTATCTATACCAATCCTGCGGCATTTAAAGAATACCTGTTTCATTTAAAATATGATACCGAAGGTGTTGCACTTTTATTAATGAGTTCGGGTAATTATGGCGGACTTAATTTTGATGAAGTAAAAACACTGATCTAAATACATAGTAACAGTTTTTAAAACATACTAAATCCTATTATTCCACAAGCAATATGCAAAAAGTGGAATAATAGGATTTTTATTTTCAGGTGTTTTGCCTTTCAAATATTTAATTATTCTTTACAATAATATTGTAAGTTTTGCAGTACAATATTGTTTGCTTCATGTAGTTTTTAGTTTACAAACAAATTAAAAATATAATGAAAAAAATTGTTGCTTTTTTGGCCATTGGAGCCATGCTTGTGTCATGTTCAAACGATGATGATAATCAAAAAGAAGAATTCTTTAATCTCGCAGAAGGTAATTTTTGGGTTTACAAAATATATTCTGTTTCTCCGGGATATGAAGATGGTTTTTTTACTAACATGATCGATACTGTTAAGGTAGTAGAGCAACGGGTTGTGAATGGTGAAAAATATTATAGAATTACGCATTCTAATAGGTTGAATGGAATGCAAGATGATTTTTTAAAGGTGAATGAAAAGGGACATTTGGTAAATCATAATAAATTGGTATTGCATCCAGGCAAGGATAAAAAATATCAATATACAAAGGTGTCTGATTATGGGTATGGATATATAGATTATCAATTGGGTAAAGTAGAAGATATGACTATAGAAAATAAAAATTATATGGTCTATCCTTATATCTGTGATTTAACGGGTGCTAATTACTCGTTACAGGGGGAAGCTGTTTCTTCTTTTTATCAAAAAGGATTGGGGTTTGTAGTGAAACGTTATAATTATTCGGATGATACAAGATATTCTGAAGACCGTTTGGTGTATTATCAGGTAAAATAAGAAAAGGTGCTTAAAGCACCTTTTCTTATTTTTTATATCGGTAATGCCCGGTTAGTTTATACTTAAAGAGACAGTCTTCCATAACCTGTCCGTTACCTACATTATGAACAATAAGGAAACGATTCCCTACCAGCGTTTTTTTGTTCACTACAATGCCAATGTGAGGTAGCTTATCGTTGATCATCCAAGTAACTATATCTCCCGGCCTGTAATCGTTAGCATTTTCGGTTACAGCTTTTACTTCGCCATGTCGCGTAAAAAATGTTTGCAGGTTAGGTACACGCCTATGGTCTATATTGGTATCGGTCGATTTTAATCCCCATGTTTTTGGATATTTTGCAAAGTTCTTACTCATATCTGTATGTACTTCTTTTTGCAGGTCGATACCTAATTTTCTGTAGGCCCGTATCACAACATCTGTACACACACCTTTTCCTTTAGGAACATCACCATTGGGATAAGCAATTTTGTAATACGTAGGATCATACTCTATTTTGTTATCGATCAGTGCAATTGCAGCATCAGATAACTTTTGATAAAAATCGGGAGTAGTAATAGCTGCATTGATGCTCAGGAATAAAAACAATAGATAATGTTTCATAGTTATAGGCGCTTTATTACAAAACGTAATACAAGCAATAATTAGTGTAGTATAAATGATTTGATTTTATTGGATGGCATTATACTTGTGTGTTTTAAGTGCTTTTTATCGGATTAAGCCTATTCTTTTTATACTTAATATTTAAATCACAGAATTTAAATTAAGTATAAAAGCATTAAAAATAATATTTTGTTAAAACGATTATTTTCTAGATTAAAGTATTGTTTTTCAGGTGTTTGTTCTCGTTTTTCGCTTTTTAAATTACCGAATATGGAAACACTACTATTAGTTTTCGGATTTTTTTTTGTTAAGATTTGTTTTGTGGAAAACTATTTCTGTTTGCTGTATAAAATACTGCTGTTAGTTTAGGTACTACCAATTTTTACAAATAATTTACTTTTAATGAATGTTTAGTTTCGCAGCCTAATCATGGATTTTTAAAGACAGTGTTAGTCTAGTAATTTGAAGAGTATATGGTAAAAGAGAGTAGGAAGTAATTAAACTGAATATTACGTTTACTAGAGTGCTAAGAAATAGTTGTTTAAAATTATAATTATGTCACAAACATAAAGAAGATAGTTTTTTAGTTAAGAACCCTGTGTTGGCTTTATTGCTGATGCAGGTTTTTTTGTTTTCAGGTTATTTTAAACAAGTGTTCGGAAATAAATCATTCAAGATTATATTGCTAATTAAAATTTAGATGTAAATTTTGTCTAAATTCGTTTTATTACTGTACTTATTATGGAAGAAAACACCGGTACATTCTCGATAAAATACTGGGCAGAAGACGATCAGCCTCGTGAAAAATTAATGCTTAAAGGTAAATCGGCACTTAGTGATGCAGAGCTTATCGCTATTCTTATAGGCTCTGGCAGCCGTAATGAAAGTGCTGTGGAGCTTAGTAAACGTATACTTGCCAGTGTAGATAACAACCTAAATGCATTAGGTAAGCAGTCATTGCAGCAATTAATGTGTTTTAAGGGAATAGGAGAAGCTAAAGCGATAACTATTGGAGCAGCAATGGAACTGGGACGCAGACGCCGTGATGAAGAAGGGATAGATCTAAAGAAAATAACATCGAGCCGTGCAGTTTTCGAGATTATGCAGCCTATAATAGGCGAATTGCCACATGAAGAGTTTTGGATATTATATCTTAATAATTCGAATAAAGTGACCTATAAAGCCCAGCTTAGTAAGGGTGGAATAACAGGAACTATTGTAGATGTTCGATTGGTCTTTAAATTAGCACTAGAACAAAATGCTACGGGAATTATATTGGTACATAACCATCCTTCAGGAACACTACAAGCGAGTGAGCCTGATAAACAAATAACAAGGCAGCTTAAAGCCGCAGGGCAAAGCCTTAGCATTAATGTCCTGGATCATGTTATTGTTACAGAGAAAGATTATTTCAGTTTTGCTGACGCTGGCATATTGTAATTTTTAAAATAATTGAAATGGACAACGAAATACTTCAGGATAAAAATTGGTTGAGGCGCAACCGGAAATGGATTGCAGCTGTGGTAATATTGTTTGCAGTAATTGGAGCATTCTTTGTAACGGGTTCAGGTAGTAAAGCAGCAGGGTTTGCAAAGGCTTATGTAGATACCCCGCTTTATGAAAACGCAGTAAAAAAATCGAATAAAAATAAAGAAGTGCTTTCGGTTTTGGGTAAACTCGAGCCTGTAAATGAAATGGCAATTTTAGAAAGCAATGTGGAATATGGAGAAGACAACACATCCGTAAATCTATCGGTTAGGGTTCAGGGTAATAAAGGTAAAGGCAAAATGGATGTTACTGCTGTTAAAAAAGGTAAAGGCTGGGAATACAAAAAAATTAAAATAAGGATAAAACAACTAAAACAGGAAATTGTGGTTTTGCAATAATCAGGTTTGAAATAATAGAAAATAATAACGGGTGAACTTTTGGTTCACCCGTTGTCAATTTATGCATTCGCTATGAAGGGCGATTTTTGTATGTAATGATTATCAGATAGTTGATTAATAAGAAATAGGGCTAGAGCTGTACTGCTTATTATATCACCGGGACAGTCTTCCATGTTAACTTGTATTTCGCATTCTGCATCAGTCTGCTCAATCATGGGTAATCTTATAAGAGTCCAGTCAATGGTGCTTTTTGTTAGTATCGAATATTCCAGTTGTTTGTCCTGAGTAGTTAAAGGATAATTGGTATACATCCAATCTGTGGCAAATTTAGTTTTAGGGCTTTTGTTGTCAAACGGAGTGTCAACATTAAGTCCTGTTATTACAATATACCTTTTAATGTTGCGTTGCTCCATGGCACGCAGGATATTAGTTGTAGCTGTACTAAAAATGTTCTTCTCACTTGCGGGAATACCTAGTCCCAAGGTGCTGATTAGGGCGTCGCAGCCTTCGATCAGGTCCAATATTGTAGTGTAATCGGCAGCATTGCCCTGAACAATTTCTACAAGCGGGTTATCGATAGTAAAATTTTCAGGATTTCTAACAAGGGCTTTAAGCTGAAAGCCCTGACTTATTAATTGTTTAATAAGATATTTACCAGACTTGCCGGTACCGCCTATAACGGCAATTTTTATATTTGATTTCATTTTTTTCTTTATAAAATTTAGATAATACTATTGTAGTCCATTTGCTTAAGGCAAATAGAAACTATCAAGCCTTTTGGGTAGGCCACATAGTTATATACGTATATTTTATAAAGAGATTCTAATACTGTAAATGTAAATATTTATTTGCAATAGGCAATCAAATATTGGCAAATTAGGGTTTTATAAATCACATCAATTTCGCTAACTTGCAAGGCATATAAATATCCTGCATGATAAGTACAAAAAACATACACTTTTCTTATGGAAAAGGCACCGATTTTCGGTTTCCTGATATCACCACTACTTCAGGCGAAAGCCTGCTTATAACTGGGGGTTCGGGTAAAGGGAAAACTACACTGCTTCACCTTTTAGGAGGGTTACAGCGCCCACAGTCTGGTGAGATCATTATAGAAGATACAAACATTGCTACTCTGTCTGAAAAAAAGCTGGATCATTTTAGAGGTAGAAACATAGGTTTGGTGTTGCAGCAATCTTATTTTGTGGCATCGCTTAATGTACTTGAAAATGTAGTGTTGGCATCATGGCTGGCAACAGGTAAACACGCTTCAGAAAAGGCAAAACAGCTTTTAGAACAATTGGACCTGAAAGATCATTTACACAAACTGCCTTCACAGCTTAGTATTGGTCAGCAGCAAAGGGTATCTATAGCCCGTGCACTTATCAATGAGCCTAAACTTTTATTGGCAGACGAACCTACTTCAAGCCTTGATGACGACAATGCTTTTAAAGTGGCGGATATGCTGGATCATTTAGCAAAACAATATGGTACAGCACTGGTAATAGTGACACATGACCAAAGACTGAAAGACCGTTTTCCTAACCAAATCTCTTTATAATGATCACTAAAATAGCCTGGAAAAATATTTGGTTCAAACCGCTTAATACTGCTTTGAGTATCATTTTGCTTACGGCGAGTGTGGCCATCATTACACTGCTTATACTATTGCAGGAACAATTTGAAAAGAAATTCAACGATAATATCGATGGGGTAGACATGGTGCTGGGAGCTCAGGGCAGTCCGCTGCAGCTAATACTTTCATCGGTATATCAGGTCGATGCCCCTACGGGTAATATTGATTACACCGAAGCGAAAAAATGGATGCACCATCCGTTTGTTAAAACAGCCATTCCTTTGGCTTTTGGAGATAATTACAGAGGATTCAGGATTGTGGGTACCACTCCGGATTACCTTGCTAAATACAATGCTGAAGTTAAGAATGGAAAGATTTTTACAAAGAACTTCGAAGTCGTTATTGGTAGTGCTATTGCCGATAAAATGGGACTTAAAGTAGGCGATAAGTTTTTTGGTTCTCATGGTGATGCTGCCGAAGGCGAACTGCACGATCATCAGGCATACACCGTTACAGGTATTGCTTCTCCCACAGGAAAAGTGATCGATAATCTAATACTGTCTAATATACAAAGTGTATGGGCAATGCACGACCACGAACCTGCACAGGGTGAAGAGCATGATCATGACCACGGAGCTGCTGCTGATGCACATCATCATGAAGATGGACATAACCACGATCATGATGCTCATGCACACGAAGAAGGTGATGCACACAGCCATGAAGCTGTTGCTCCAGTGAATGAAGAAGGAAAAGAAATCACCGCCGTATTATTACAATTTAGGAATAAGAATGCCATTTTTATGTGGCCAAGAATCATTGCTCAAAACACTAAAATGCAGGCAGCTCTTCCGGGAATAGAGATAAACAGGTTGTTTAGTTTATTTGGGATAGGGCTTGAAGCATTACAGTATCTGGCTTATGGAATTATGCTAATATCTGGCATCAGTATATTCATAGCTCTTTTCAATACTTTAAAGGAAAGAAAATACGAATTTGCCTTGTTGCGCGTTAATGGAGCAAGCCGTTTACAATTATTATCGTTAGTGCTTATAGAAAGCCTGCTTTTATGCATAACGGGGTTCATTTTTGGAACGATTGTTGGTAGAATTGCGCTGGGCTTTATATCTGGCTCATCCGAAGATGAATTTAAAATGTCTTTCAATCCCTTTGAGTTTGTTTGGGAAAAAGAAGGATATTTATTTCTGCTCACTATCTTTGTAGGGATTTTGGCAGCGGTTATACCGGCTGTGAAAGCCTATAGTTTAAATATTTCAAAAACACTTGCAAATGCGTAAGACTTATTTCTTTATTGCCCTATTGCTATCAGGATTTATTTTCATGTCCCTTGATGCTCCGTCTACAGGTATGGCTCATCAAAAATCGGGAGGCGAAGCAACATATATTACAGTTAATGATACTTTATCGTGGAAACTGTTAGGACAGATAAAATACATTAAGAAAGCAAGTACCGATTATCCTGAAGGGGTAATGTACCCGGTTATCAATACAACGCTTAAAGCCAAAAATAAAAAGCCTATCACTATGAGTGGTTTTATTATCCCTATCGATAATAAAAACTACGCTTTAAGTAAAAATGTTTTTGCATCTTGTTTCTTCTGCGGTCAGGCAGGCCCTGAAACCATTATGGGTATTAAATTTAAAAACCCGGGAATGAAATTAAAGACAGATCAGTATGTAACTATTCAGGGTACTTTCAGGTACAATGATAATGATGTAGACGACTGGATCTATCACGTAGACAATGCCGTTATAACGAAAGGAAATTAATGAAGATTCACAATAAAAAAGCTGTGTTTTTTGATCTTGATCACACGCTGTGGGATTTCGAGAAAAACTCTGCACTTGCTTTTGAAGAAATATTACAAAAATACAATGTAGGTGTGGGGCATGCTCAGTTTAACGAGTTGTATTCACCTATAAATGCCAAATATTGGAAACAATACCGCGATGGCGAAATTACTCAAATGCAGCTACGCTATGGCAGGCTAAAAGATTCATTTAATCTCTTAGGTTATGAAATAGACGATGAAAAACTTCACTTGGTATCCGAAGAATATATAAGGCTGCTGCCAATAAACAACCATTTATTTGATGGTGCTGTAGAGGTTTTAGAATATCTTAAATCCAGATACACACTTCACATCATTACAAATGGGCCTGATGTCGTTCAGGAACTTAAACTTAAAAATGCTAACATCGGGCATTATTTTACCACAATAACAAATTCTGAAAAGGCAGGCCATAAAAAGCCACATGCCGGAATTTTTGAATATGCCCTTAAAGCTGCTAATGCCGACAAAGAAACCAGTATTATGATTGGTGACTGTATCGAAGCGGATGTTCAGGGGGCTTTAGATTACGGAATTGATGCCATATATTTTAATGAGCATAAGCTGGAGGCACATCCATCAATCACACAGGTAAACCATTTACTTGATTTAAAAAAAATGTTATAAAGAAAATTATGAAAAAGACACTATTATTTTTCGCATTACTTTTTTCGGGTATAGGTTTTGCACAAAGTTTAAACGATTATAAATATGTAATTGTTCCTGAAAGATTTGAATTTCTTAAGGAAGCAAACAAGTACAATCTGAATTCATTGACAAAAATGATATTTTCGAAACCGGGTTTTGAAACTTACTTTTCGACAGATAAAATGCCTGATGAATTAGCATTAGACAAGTGTAAAGCTTTATATGCTGATTTGCTGAATGAATCGGGAATACTTACTACAGGAGTTGTACTTGTATTAAAAGATTGTGATGGCAGAGTCGTTTTTAAATCGATGAAAGGTTCAAGTAAAGAGAAGAGTTATCAAAAAGCTTATCATGAGTCATTAAGAGAGGCTTCCGCTTCTGTTAATTTAATAAATTATAAATATTCGGGTAAAGAAATAGTCTCTAGCTGGACTAAAACACCGGCTAAAAATGTACCTGCAGCACAGCAGGCAGCAACGCCAATTACAGTAAATAATGAAAATGTATTATTTGCGCAGCCAATTACTAATGGCTATCAATTGGTAGACAGTACACCAAAAGTGATTTTAAAGATATTTAAAACTTCACAGCAGGATTCATACACAGCAGTATCAGATTCTAAAAATGGTGTAGTATTTAAAAGAGGTAACGATTGGATTTTTGAATATTACCAGAACGATAAATTGATTTCAGAAAAATTGAACATCAAATTTTAATACTAAGGATCTTAATTTTAAGAGCCTTTTTTAATATCCATATTTTTTCCAGCGGTTCTTTAAGAATTCACGGGTTGAGTTTTCTCTTGAATTGTTTCCAGGATCATAAAAAGCAGTGTTAGTAATTTCATCTGGCAGGAATTCCTGTTCGGCAAAATTATTAGCATAGTCATGAGAATATTTGTATTCATCACCATATCCTAATTCTTTCATTAGTTTAGTTGGAGCATTTCGCAAATGTAAAGGCACTGGCAGGTCTCCTGTTTGTTTAACCACTTGCTGTGCTTTGCCTATAGCCATATAGCTGGCATTACTTTTAGGCGATGTAGCAAGATAGATGGCGCACTGGCTTAATACTATTCTTGACTCAGGATAACCAATAGTAGCTACTGCCTGGAATGTATTGTTTGCCATGATAAGTGCAGTAGGATTGGCATTGCCAATGTCTTCAGATGCTAATATCAGCATTCGGCGTGCTATAAATTTAAGATCTTCGCCACCTTCTATCATCCGTGCCAGCCAGTATACAGCACCATTGGGGTCACTGCCACGCATCGATTTTATAAAAGCCGAAATAATGTCATAATGCTGCTCACCGGTTTTATCATAAAGAACAGTGTTCTTTTGGGCAAGCTGCATTACCCTGTCATTTGTTATTTCGATAGTATCACCTTCAGAGGCATTTACAACCAATTCGAAAACATTCAGTAACTTTCTTCCATCACCGCCCGAAAGTCTTAGTAAAGCTTCGGTTTCTTTTAGATTGATGTTTTTAGATTTAAGCATATCGTCCGTTTCCATGGCACGGTGCAGTAAAGCTTCCAGGTCTTCTTTAGAAAACGGATTCAGTACATATACCTGACAACGGGACAGTAATGCGGGAATCACTTCAAAACTTGGATTCTCTGTAGTTGCACCAATAAGAGTTACCCAGCCTTTTTCTACTGCAGCTAGTAAAGAATCCTGTTGTGACTTACTGAAACGGTGGATCTCATCTATAAAAAGAATAGGATTTTTTGCAGTGAACAAACCGCCGCTTTGTTTGGCCTTATCAATTACATCACGCACCTCCTTAACCCCCGAATTAATAGCACTCAAAATATAGAAAGGTCGTTTAGATTCCTGCGCCATAATTTGAGCAAGGGTAGTTTTTCCTGTGCCTGGCGGACCCCATAAAATCAATGATGGGATGATACCGCGTGCTATCTGATGGGTTAATGAACCGTTTGGTCCAACAAGATGCTGCTGGCTTATATATTCAGATAATTGCTGTGGTCGTATGCGTTCTGCTAATGGTGCTTCCATAGGGTAAAATTACATATTTCCTCATTTACTACCATAGCTATTAATATAACTTTTATATTTGAGAATATGTTTACTCTAAATTTTGATGATGAATAAATTCGTGTTACTCGGGTTGTTTTTTTGTACGGTATCTCATGCCCAAATTTTTAAGGATTTTACTTTAAAAGAGAATACAGCAATGAATGGGAGGAAAGAAAAATTCACGCATTTAAATGATGTCACGGTTTATGACTTAGAGTACCATTCTTTTGATGACACATTTGTAAAGGGTTTTTTGATAACACCAAAGGATAATAGTAAAAAGTATCCGGTATTGATTTTTAACAGGGGTGGTAATGGGCATTATGGTATGGTGACAGAACCCTACATCGTTCGGTTTTTAAGTAAAATTGCAGCACAGGGTTATATTGTAATAGGGTCACAATTACGTGGTTCGGAAGGTTCTGAAGGAGAAGATGAATGGGGTGGAAAAGATATTGATGATGTGCTTTTCCTGTTTAAAATTATTGACGAACTTAAAATTGCCGATACTTCCAGAATTGCTCAAATGGGATGGAGCAGAGGTGGAGTTACTAATTTTCATTTGCTTAAAAAAACAAATAGAATAAAGGCAGCCATTAACATTGCAGGTCCTGCTGATTTACTTTCTACACACCGTAAAGAGATGTTTAAGGTATACCAGCATAGGATAAAAGGCTATGCAAAAGATTCTATAGCTGCTTCACATCGCGTGTCGCCAATCTATCAGTTGGATTCAATTAAAAATAAAAAAGTATCGTTGTTATTTTTACATGGTGATAAAGATACCAGCGTGCATATAAAGAATAGTGAGCTGCTTAAAGCAAAGGCAAAACAAATAGGGATACAAAGTGACATGATCACGTATAAGGGTGGAGATCATGGCTTGATGAGCCAAATTGATATAGTTGTCGATGATGTAATAGGCTGGCTTAAAAGAGTACTATGATATTTTTAATTGCTGTCAAATTGACTTTGTATAATTTTAATTTTAGTGGTTTTCTGACAAAACTGCAGATAAATTTTTATGGACAAATTTTTGAGTTCATCTGGATATGAAAAACGACCAACTGGATAACCAATTTAAATTTACACCTTCAGTAGTGGCTTGGCCATTATATTTTGTGCTACTATTGTGGGTAGTATACTGGATAGAAGTAAAATATAATATATACCTTAACGACTATGGTATATTGCCAAGAACCTTATCAGGTCTTCGCGGCATAGTACTAAGTCCATTTCTTCATGGAAGCTTAGAACATTTGTATAATAACTCAATTCCTTTATTTGTACTTATTGCTGCATTGCGGTATTTTTATAGAAAGCAGGCATTGCAGGTAATTGTATATGGAGTACTGCTGTCGGGTTTTATAACATGGCTGATAGGGCGTGAGTCGTACCACATTGGAGCAAGCGGACTTATTTATGTATTAGTAAGCTTTATGTTTTTTAAAGGAATACAAACAGGCTATTATAGATTAGTCGCTTTATCGCTTACTATTATAGTGCTGTATGGCGGAATGATATGGTATGTTTTTCCGGATGTGGAACAGGGTATTTCCTGGGAAGGTCACTTGGGAGGATTAATTAGCGGACTCTTATTCTCTAAAATATATAGTACACCCGAATATGAAAAGCAAATTGTTTACGACTGGCAGCGTCCTGATTTCGATCCGGAAAGTGATGCTTTCATGAAACGCTTTGATGAAAACGGAGTATTTGTAAATCCACCGCCGCCGGAACCAGAACCGGATGAATATATAAATATAGAGCCTGAAGCAGAAATGTTTCCGTCCAGGCCCATTGTAAGGTATGTCTATACGTATGTTGAAAAACCTAAAGAAGATACTCCCGAAGAAGAATCAAATAATCAAATTGTTCAATAATAGATAAATCTATTAGCTTCTTTGTCTTACCGTTTCATAAAGGAAAGCACCACAGGCTACCGATACGTTAAGCGAAGCGATTGTACCGAACATAGGTAGTTTTGCTTTGTCGTCTACAATTTTTAGTACAGATGGATTAATCCCTCTGTCTTCAGATCCCATAATAATAGCCAATGGCTCATTAAGGGAAATGTCATAAATGGTGTTTTCTGTTTTCTCGGTTGCGGCAACGGTTTTAATACCTGAACCCTGTAAATGGAAAATAGCATCTTTAATATGTTCTACTTTACAGATAGGCACATTAAATACTGCTCCCGCAGATGTTTTTACCGTATCTCCGTTAACAGCTGCAGAACCTTGTTTTTGAACGATAATACCATCTACTCCTGTACATTCTGCAGTACGGATGATAGCACCAAAGTTACGAGCGTCAGAGATCTGGTCAAGAATTAAAAACAAAGGCATCTTGCCACTTTCCATTACCGTTTCTATAAGTGTTTCCAGATTATGGAACTTAATAGGAGCAATAGTTGCAACAGCACCCTGGTGGTTATTAGGTGTTAAACGATTTAATTTTTCTACGGGAACGTAGCTAAAATTAACGTTATTAGCCTTCATGGCCTTCATTAGGTCCTTCATTAAATCCCCAAGGGCATCCTTCTGAATAAATACCTTATCTATCTCTTTTCCTGCGTGTATAGCTTCTATTATAGCCCTGATACCGAAAATTAGGTGTTCTTTTTCCATGGGGCAAAGATAGGATATAGATTTCAGATTTCAGTTTTTAGATTTCAGATTGTTTTGAAAACCGTTTAAGATTAGGTAACATCAAATGTTAATATTGGTCAGGTACTTTAACCCTATCATAAACATGATGTAATTCCTTCCTGGTTTAAGCGCGATACTTTTGTGCCAAGTTTTTAACCAAATTTTCTAATACATCATGAAAAGAATTTACTTACTACTACTCTTTTTTGCCGGGTTCATTGCACAGGCCCAAACACTTTTCCCTTATCTGCAGGCGCCTTCCAGTACTTCTATTTATGTAAACTGGAAGACCGAAAGCAATCCGGAATCGATTGTGCAATTTGGAAACAGCCCAGCCGCGCTTACTACCACGGTTAACGGCACCAACCAGATTTTTACCGATACAGGTTATGCAGGTAATTATTTTTACCATACGGTAAAGATCGAGGGACTTACAGCAAATACGAAATACTATTATCGTATTAAAACAGGATCACTAACATCAGATGTGTATTCGTTTAAAACCCTACCATTACCTGGGCAGGCAGCTACAGCCGATGGACATCTACGTTTTTTAGTATTAGGAGATAACCAAATGAGAAACGAGCCGCGTTTTGATACATTGGTTGCATCTGCTAAAAGAAAGATCGCTCAAAAATGGGGAATAGCTGCAGATCCTGCAGATAATATCGCACTGACCGTAATGGTAGGTGATCAGGTAGATGTGGGTACATTAGATCATTATGAAAATGTACATTTTAAAAAGAACAAAGCCCTTTCAGGTTATTTACCAATACAAACATTGGTAGGAAACCATGAAACCTATGGTACATTGGCTATGCAGGCTTACTATGACCACTACATCCTTGACGGAATGTCATACAAAGGGATAACATCAGGGACAGAGAATTATTATGCAAATCAGGTAGGTAATACATTATTTATCGCAACAGATACAGAGCATACCAGTATTCAGCAGTTAAGCTGGGTTCAGCAGGTAGTAAGCGCTGCAAATAATGACAATACTGTAGACTGGATCATCTCTTTAGGCCACAGGCCATACCAGGCAGAACAATATGTGGGTGATATTTCACCGTGGATCCGTAATTCGGTAATGCCAATATTGGTAACTTCTCCTAAACACATTTTGCATATTGGTGCTCACCATCATTTGTATCATAGAGGCCAGTTAAAAAACACACCTACTTATCAAATTATTTCTGGTGGTGTTGCCTGGGATCAATATTGGGGTATGGCAGTTGAGCAGGATTTTGAAGATGTTCAGAAAACAATATCAAACTGGATCTACCAAATTATAGATATCGATGTAACCAATGGTACTTTTGATGTTGAAGCTTATTCTATAGGTAGTGTTTACGAATGGAAGGATAATGAATTGATGGATGAGTTTCACCGTTACAAAGGACTGGCAAGTCCGGCAAAACCATCGATCACGAATGAGCTTAATGGAGCTGATGTAGAATTGCCATTAACATTAGAAAGTTCTGCTTACGCTACAACAACAAATCAGTTGCTTAACTCTACCCAGTTTATGATAGGTAAAACAGCAAGTTTTGATATTATAGAAAAAGATGTATACAGGGATTACGAAAACCTGTTTGGTAAATCAGGTACCAGAGTAGATATATCTACAGACGTTAATGCGGGTGTAGATATCACTAAACTTACATTAGCAGAAAATGAAATACCAAACGGACAGTATTTTGTAAAAACCCGCCAAAGAGACCGTAACCTTAACTGGTCAGAGTGGAGCGAAGTAAAATCATTTAATGTTATTAATAGTGGTTTTGCTAATACCTTAATTCAGCTTGATACAATTGCTTATCTTCCTAATACGCCAATCCATGTTTCATTTACCGATGGTCCTGGTAATGCAAACGATTGGATCGCATTATATAAAAGCGACCAGACACCGGGAAGTTCAAGTCCATCACAGTTATGGAACTATGTAAATGGAGAAACAAGCGGAAATGTAACTTTTGCAGGATTACCGGGAATAGGAATGTATTATGCTGCATTTCTTGAAAATGATGGTTATACAGAACTTGCTGAAAGAAAAGAATTTTACGTTGGCCCGTTTGTTACACTGGCTTCAGATAAAGAAGTGTACGAAGAAGGAAATGCAGTAACGATAAGTTTCTTAAACAGTCCGCATTTAGAAAAAGACTGGATAGGTATTTATAAAGTAGGGCAGGTGCCGGGTTCTGTGGCTTCAATTAAATGGGACTATGTAACCACAGCCGATGGCAGCTTTACCTTTACAGGCCTTCCTAAAGGATACTACTATGCAGAGTACCTATTGCAGGACGGTTATAAAACCGTTGGTAACAAAGTATTTTTTCAGGTAGGTACACAAATTACACAGCTTGCCATTAATAAAACCGTTTATAACTTAAATGAGAATATTATTGCTACCTGGACAGATGCTCCGGGTATAATAAAAGACTGGTTGGGTATTTACCATGCCGGAGACGATCCAAACAGTGATGAGCTGGTAAGCTATACTTATTTTGATGGTCAGCCTGAAGGCACCACACCGGTACAGGGAGATAAATTGCCTGTAACGCCTGGAGACTACTTCATAGTTATGTTTACAAACGATTCATATAATGAAGTATCTAATAGAATATCATTTGTGGTAGATGGCGGTTTAGGAATAAACGAACTTTCATCACAGAGCGGAGTTCAGGTTTATCCTAATCCGGTTAAAAAAGGGGAGAGAACGTACATCAAATCTAAGTATCCAATCGATCAAATAGATATGTTTGATATGACAGGGAATTTATTCTATTCTTCAAAGAATATTAATGATTATAATTTTTCGCTTATCAACCAAAGTTTACCTACAGGAGTGTATGTACTAAAAATACATTCTAACAAGGTATATACTGTAAAAGTAATTGTAGATTAAATAGTGTAATAGTTTTTTTGTTAAGAGAGGCTGTCTAAATTTTAGGCAGCCTTTTTAATTATAAAAGTTTAATAAAAAATAACCCCCAGCTACTTTTGTAGGTGGGGGTTAAGTATTAAAGATATTTCTCTTTAGTTAATTTTTAGTGTATACAGAATCACCAAAATCGCCATATTCATTTTCCCAATGTATGGTAAGTGTACCGTCATCATTAACCATCCCGGATAATGTAACAGACTCTGTAAAAGGACCTTTATATGAAGCACTCAATACTCCACAAACATCTTTAATAGTTGCTATAGAATGATCTGGAGTAATTCCATACATGTCATACCATAATAGGTAAAGCCCTCCATATGCATCAGACATCTCATAGCTTCCTGCTCCTTTGTCAGTAAGTGTTACTGTGAAAGGATAATCGGTTATTGGATTTTCGTCAGGTGTTGGTCCTGCATCTGTAGATTCACCGCTAGTTATTACGCTGTAAGTTCCGGCTAAATCAGAAGGACAAGCGACTAGATACGACTGAGCCACACTATAAATAGGAGAGTTGGCAATATCCTGACCATAGTTTTGTGATCCATCATCATTATGAAGTTTTAATAACGTACCGTTTGCTAAAGTAAGATCAGCAGTTATTATTAACTCATCGCCCAGTTCAAAATCGGTGTCATCTGTTAATACAGTAAACTTATCTATCAACTGTTGTTTTGTTAATGTCATACTCGTTGGGAAAGTAGTAACATTACTAGCCAATACTATTTTTTCAGCACTACCATCTCCTTTAATGTAGAATGCTACAAGGTCAAGGGATGATATCTTTCCTTGTGCCATTTCGATAGAAAAGCCAATAGTTATATTTTCTCCATCCTGTATTTTTACAAGATTAAGTATTAGATCATCTGTTTCCGATTTTACAATATTTGGAACTGCGCCGACTTCCAGATTGATCTTAGAATCTCCTCCGTCATCATCACAGGATAGCATCATGGCTACTGTAAATAATGAGACTAATATTAGTTTTATTTTTTTCATGACTTATTTTTTTAATTATCCCAAAATATAGTGTAGGTTGCTGGGTTTTTTTGAGCCGGTGCACTTGAGTTTGCATTTAGCTCGCTTTGTGGCCAGAATAGAGACACTTGGAATGGATTATTCAAAACGGTTTGCGAATCTACAAGCGGCCATGCATCAGCATTGTTAAGCTGATATTCTGGTGAAGGTCCGTTTGGATTTGCCGGCACAGGATATCCTGTTCTTCTGTAATCTGTATATTGATCCATCGAATCACCAAAAGTCGCAACCCATTTTTGAGTCATAAGGATTTCCAATTTTTTTGCGGGACTTGCAGCATTATATTCTGTCATTACATTTGCTATAAATGTTGTTACAGCTGTAGATCCTGTAAGAGCTGGTACATTTTGAGATGTAAGTGTTTCAACTACTACTTTATCAACTTTTGCAAAACTTGCCAACATTGCTTCTTCAAGTTTAGCTCCTGCATCCCCTGATATTGTAGTGGCTAACATCAGTTCAGCCTGAATATATAAAAATTCGTCATAGGTTAACATTCTGTGCGGTGCAATACCTGTTCCGCTAGTAATACCCGCTACACCACCGTTACCATCGTCGTAACGTCCGCCGCAAGGAAATATCCCTGGATAGGTATATGAATTCTCTGCGCTGGAGTCTCTCCATGGGCCGGTACTTCCAAAACGAATACTAAAGAACCCTGTTGATTTATCCCAATAATCTGCTTTTGGGTTTCCTGTTCCGGGGTCTCCCTGATCAGGAGGGAATTGTCCTGGAGTTAGCTGATTATAGAAATAATAAGGAATTCGAGGATCTACATTTCCCGTGTGGATATTAGGATTCATTCCTTTTAAAATTTCATAAAACCATGGGCTCATGTAAGTCGAGAATTGAGTACCACCATAAGATTCTACAAAAAACTTATTCCTTTCTTCGGATGGAGAAGTGTTTTTTGTTCCTTTAAATTCAAAATCATCAGCGTTGGACTGGAAAAAATTATTTTCTGCAATCAATGCGTTAAAATCTGTGGCATTAAATAAAGCTGTAGTTCGGATCTGGTTGTATAACTTTAATTTAAAAGTATTAGCAAATCGTATCCATTTATCCATATTTCCGCCATAGAAAAGATCATTACTGCCAGGTAAAAGCCCCTTATCTGAAGCCATGTTTGCCTTTGCTGTATCGATAAGGTCAAGAATAGCAGCATAAACTTCCTGCTGATTGTCAAATTTAGGACTGATAATTCCCTGTGAAAGCTTTGTCGCATCTGTGAATGGAACATCCCCCCACATGTCTACAGCAAAAGCCATTAAGTAGGCTTTCTCCATTTGGGCTATGCCTACATATACTAAATCTTCTGTTTCAGTTCCCTGTTTAATGATGGTCTCAATATCAGCCAGGGTAAGGTAGACGTTATCCCACTCATTTTTTAGTATTATGTTGTCAACCTTAGTTCCATACTGATCCTGTTCTTCACGGGCACACATTTGGTGGGTATACACCATTATTATGTCGCCGGTATAAAATCTAAAATCATTTACATTTCCTACAGCTACCTGTGTATTGGTTAGCATCATTGGAAGTGCGGCTACCGTTGGATTATCTGTGTCGGTATTTACATCAAGATAATCGTCGCACCCCACAAGGAACATCACACTTAAAAGTAAGGCAATGCTATATTTATTATTTTTGAGTATTTTCATTTTCTTAGTTTTTTAGAAAGATATATTAAGTCTAAAACCGTATCTTCTTGATGTTGGTGCTGCCGAACTTTCGATGCCCTGAAGTACACCATTACCGTAGCTTGTTACTTCCGGGTCAAAATTGGTGTATTTCGGTACATTTGGCGCAAAATACCAAAGGTTGTTACCTACAAAAGAAAGGCTCATACGACCAAAAGGAGTTTTATCTAACCATTTTGTTGGTAAGTCATAAGTAAGGCTTAGCTCTCTAAGTCTGTAAACCGTACCATCATAAACTCTGGCCTGGTCAACACTGTTAATACCAAAGGTATTACCACCAGCAGGCGAGAAATAAAGTTCGTTTGTGCTTAATTGAGTAGTGTTTGGAATTTTATTTCCATTATTATCAAGTATAGGAGTACCATCATTATTTCCATAAAAACCTGGTATAATATGTGTACGTTCTCTATCTTCGGTATCTTTTGTTACACCACGTCCCAGTAATGCTTCAATTGTAGATGATGATATATCACCCCCTTCTTTCCAGTCAATCTGAGCTCTTAAGGTTAGGCCTTTGTAGCTAAAGGTATTTATGAAGTTCATTTTAAAGTCAGGGTTTGGATCACCAATAATACCTAATTTAGGATCTTGGATTATACCACCACCTGCTTGATTAATTAGATAATTACCCTCATCGTCTTTAGCGAATTTTGTTCCATAAAACACTCCAAAAGGTTGTCCCGGAATGGCATAAGCGACCTCTTGTGGGTCAAGTTGTATTCTGTCAAGACCTTCTGTTAGTTTTGTAACTTCGTTTTTGTTTTTGGTGAAATTGGTAGTCCATGTCCATTTAAAGCTATCGGTTTGTATTGGAACCAATGTTAATCCGATCTCAAAGCCTTTATTGGTCATTGTTGCTCCATTGTCATTGTAGAACTGATAACCACTTGAAGTCGCTACTGTGACAGGTAAGATCAGGTTGTAAGCTTCTTTATTGTAATATGTAAAGTCAACAACAATTCTTCGGTTAAAGAATTCAAGATCTGTACCTATTTCAAATTCTTTTGCAAACTCCGGTTCTAAATTAGTGTTAGCATAAGTAGTAGGGTTACCCATAGTTGGCTGCCCATTAAATGAATTACCTAAGATGTAAGGATTGTTTATAAATTCTGCATCTGCATCACGACCCACTTTAGCATAACTAGTTCTTAATTTTGCAAAAGTCAACACTTTACTATCCATTTTAAGAGCTTCAGTCAAAATGAATGAAAGGCTTCCCGATGGGTAAAAATAAGATCTGTTATTTTTATTTAAAGATGATGTCCAGTCATTTCTGGCTGTACCATTAAGGAATAAGAATTCTTTATAAGATAAAGTTACGTCTGCAAATGCAGCAACGTTTCTTTTTCGGTCGTAATCATCTATAAGGTTTGATACAGTATTTGCATTTCGCATTGTAAATATATCAGGTACTTTAAATTCCCTTCCATAGTATCCAATACGGTTATTGGTGCTTTGAAAAACGTTGTTACCTAAAATAGCTGCAAAACCAATATCATCAGTTAATTTATAGTCAAAATTGACAAGCAATGTCGATTCTATAGTTTCATTACTAAAATCATCTGTTGTAAGTGAACCTACTCCTGTATCCGCTCTTGAACCAATATCACGGATCTGGTTTCTGTTAAGGTCATATCTATTTATACCTAAACGGTAAGAGGCAGAAATGTTTTCATTAAATGAGTATGCAAGATTTATACCTGTAACAATTCTCCTGGTTCTTGTAAGGATTTGATCATGTTTAAGTGACCATAGTGGGTGGTCATAACCTGAATTTGGTATTACAGAAAACCCAGTTTCAGGATCTTCGTAAGGAAGGCTGAAATCCCAGTTTCTTGCTAAAAATAAAGATCTTGCAAAAGCTGAAGAGGCGCCATCATACTGAACCTCACCAAAAAAACCACCTACCTGATTGGTTGTAGAATAACTCATATTACCACCTATTGTCAGGCCGTTTTGTAACTTGAAATTACCACCTGTAGATATTGATGTCCTGTCGTAAGTGTTATATGGTATATATCCATTTTGGTTAAGGTCTGATATTGTAAGGTTAAAACTTCCATCTTCACCAGAATAACCAAGGTTTAGGGAATTTTCCATCACAACTCCTGTACGGAAAAGGTTTTTTACGTTATTTGGTTTAGCAACATAGGGTACCGTAGGGCCAAATTGATTAGGGAAAGCATTTAACAGATTAGGCCATGTTGGTATAGTTTCTCTGGAATCAAAACGTGGTCCCCATGAGCCATTTGAATTACCGTACTGAAAATTATTACCGGCGCCATAAGTATTTTGATATTCAGGTAAATTTGCGATATTGTCAAAATAAGTACCGTTGCTATACTGAACACTAAGTTTTTTTGAAACATTAGTTGACGGAGAACCGGATTTGGTTGTTATAACTATAACACCATTCATTGCTCTGGAACCATAAAGTGCTGATGCTGCAGTACTTTTAAGTACGTTGATAGATGCAATATTGTTCGGGTCCAAAGTTGATAGCGCATTTTCATATCCGCCACCGCCTTCTACCATGTTAGAAGTCGTTACCTGATTATTGCTATATACAACACCATCTACAACTATAAGTGGTTGAGTATTACCAGTAAGGCTGGATATACCTCTTATCGTGATCTGGTTAGAAGCACCAGCTACACCTGTTGAAACGTTTACGTTAACTCCAGGTACTTTACCGTTAAGTGAACGGATAAGATCTGGTTCAGAGTTTTCAGTAACGTCGGCGCTTTTAACGCTGCTTACAGAGTATCCCAGATCTTTAGGGTTTCTCTTAATACCAAAAGCAGTTACCACAACACCTTCCAGTTGTGTGGCTTCATCAGAAAGACTAATGTTTAAAGTAGATGATATGGCCGGCATTTCCCGGGTCTTCATACCAATGTAACTAAAAACCAATACATCTGTGGGGGCTGCCTGAATATTGAATTTTCCATCAATATCGGTTTGCGTTCCATTAGTTGTTCCCTTTACGACAACATTAACACCTGGAATTGGAAAACCGCCATCATCCTTAACAGTACCGGATACTGTTCTTTGCTGTGCAAACGAAATTTGCATCATTAACGCGGTGAGCAGCGTTAATAAAACACGGAGCTTTGTTTTCATTTAAATAGATTTGAGTTAGTATCCCAAATTTCTGATGAAGTATTCTATAAAACAAGTATTTTATGATAAAATTTAGAATATTTGTAATATTTTATATTTTAATGTAAGAATAAGTGTTAAAAGTTTGTTTTAAAGCTTATGTGCACAATTGAGTTAGATAGTTTGATTTGCTGGTCTTTTGTGCTCCCGTTTGCGTAGATAATGTTAAAAAGACCGGTTTTTGTGAAGAGTCCAAATCCAAATCCAAGACCAAGAAGGTTGTTTTTAGTATTGGAGGTGTCATCCTGAAAGTAACCATAATCGGTAATAGTGTGAATATACATGTTAGAAGATAGTACGTAGCGGTACTCTGCCATTAACGCCGTGAGTAGATTTGCCTGCAGGCTATTTTCGTTAAATCCTCTAATAGAGTTTATACCGCCAAACCGGTATAGCTCATTTATTATATAGGTACGGCTATTAAGGTAGTAGGATTGGGTTTTTAGGTTTATAATATTCCGTTTATTGAGGTAGAGGTTGTGTGAGAAGTTTAGCTGTGCAAAATACTGATCTGTCTTGCCTGTTTTTGCATCACGTTTACCAATACCGCCTTTCAGGAATAAAGATGTTTTTTCCGGAAACATAAAATCATCTAAGTTGTAGTTAACGAATTCATAGGTTGAAGTCCAGAATGAATTGGAGAAGTCGCTTAATGTATTGCTGTTTAAATTTTGAATATCTACCGATTGTGATTGCTGGTAGCCCAGGAAAAGTTTTGAATTATAACTAAAGTAGTAACCAACATTTAAGTCGGTAATTGTATTTTGGAAAGTACTATCCTGTTTAAATATTCTAAGGCTGGCTTTTAACCCAATGGCGCTTCTAAAAATATAGGGAAGTTCAAGCGAAGTGTTAAAAGTGGTTTGTTTATTTCCGTCGCTTTTCCAGAAGAGGTTAAATTTCTCTCCGGTATTTAGTACGTTGTTTAAGAGTAAGTCTAAATAGCCGTTAAAAACAACATTACTTTTATCATCATTAGAAAAGCCTATGAATCCGTCAAAGGTATTGGGTTTGGATTTTTCAAGATATACATACACTTTAGTGGTGTCTTGTTTAAATAGTATTTCCGGATAGCGCACCTGGCTTATAAAGCGAATAGCATTAAAGTCCTTGTAAACGCGTTGAAGGTTTTGTTGGTTGAATACTTTTCCTTTGTATTGCTTTGCAATATTTTTTCGAATGCCTTCAGGAAATTTTTTGTATCCTTCAATTACAATGTCGTCTAGGGTTCGTTTCTTTTCTGTTTTTATTTTTAAGGTTGCTTTAAGTGTAGCATTGTGTGTAGAATATTCGATAAGCTGCATAGAACTTAAAGAATAGCCTTTGCGTTCAAGAGCAGCAACGCCGGTTGTCATGAAAGGCTCTACATCCGACAGGGGGAGTGTTATGGTGTCTTTTGTAATGTTGAGCAGGTTTTTGACTTCCGAAGTAATCCGGCCTGTATATATATGTATAGTCTTTGTTTGAGGACCTATTGAGAATTTATATACAAAAGTACTGTCGTTAGTTTTAATGTTAGCTAGCTCTTTGTTTTCAAGATATCCTATCTTTAATAAAGCAGTAGAGAGTAAGGAGGTCTCATTTATAATGGATTTTGCATTCTCATGTATCTTTTTGTAGGATAGTGAATCTATAATTTTAGTTTCCACACCGTTGTTGCCTTCAATTTTTAGGTGAAGATTTTGTGTTTTAGCAGAAAAACTAATAAGGGATAAAATGAATATGATGAGAAGTCTTTTCAACGGAAAATTGTTAGCTGTAAAAATAACGTAAAAAATGCAAAAAAAATATAAATAGCTATTCCGATGGACAATGCATTTGAAAATTAATGTTTTATGGTTTGTTATATTAAATATTATTTCTACATTTGCAACCCCGTAAAAAGCGGGACATTATATACATAAGAAATTTTTAATAATCATTATGCCAACAATTCAACAATTAGTAAGAACAGGGAGAGCCCAGATAACTAAGAAGAGTAAATCGGCTGCTTTAGATTCTTGTCCTCAAAGAAGAGGGGTTTGTACACGTGTTTATACTACAACGCCAAAGAAACCAAACTCTGCAATGCGTAAAGTTGCAAGGGTTCGTTTAACTAATGGTAATGAAGTAAATGCTTACATACCAGGAGAAGGACACAATCTACAAGAGCACTCGATAGTATTAGTTAGAGGCGGAAGGGTAAAAGATTTACCAGGTGTTAGGTATCACATTGTGCGTGGAGCGCTAGACACTGCTGGTGTTAGCGGAAGAGCACAAAGGAGATCTAAGTACGGTGCTAAACGCCCTAAAGACAAAAAGTAATTTTAAAAAACTTTTAAAGTAAAGACATGAGAAAAAGACAGGCCAAAAAAAGACCTCTTTTACCAGATCCAAGATTTAATGATCAATTAGTAACACGTTTTGTAAACAACTTAATGTGGGATGGTAAAAAATCAACAGCTTTTAAAGTATTTTATGATGCAATCGATATCGTAGAAGCTAAAAAGCAAGATGCTGAAAAATCATCATTGGAAATTTGGAAAGACGCTTTAACTAACGTTATGCCTCACGTGGAAGTAAGAAGCCGCAGAGTAGGTGGTGCTACATTCCAGATCCCGATGCAGATCAGACCAGACAGAAAAATCTCCATGGCAATGAAATGGATGATTCTTTATGCAAGAAGAAGAAATGAGAAATCTATGGCTCAGAGATTAGCTTCTGAAGTTTTAGCTGCGGCTAAAGAAGAAGGTGCTGCTGTTAAAAAGAGAATGGATACTCATAAAATGGCAGAAGCTAATAAAGCATTCTCTCACTTTAGATTTTAATTCATAAAGAAAGAAACATTTTAGAAATGGCTAGAGATTTAAAATATACAAGAAATATAGGAATTGCTGCTCACATTGATGCTGGTAAAACAACAACAACAGAGCGTATCCTTTTTTACACGGGTAAGTCACACAAAATTGGAGAAGTGCACGATGGTGCTGCTACAATGGACTGGATGGCTCAGGAGCAGGAAAGAGGTATTACAATTACTTCTGCCGCTACTACATGTACTTGGAGTTTTCCTACAGACCAAGGTAAGCCAATCCCAGAATCATTACCATATCATTTTAATATTATTGATACCCCAGGACACGTTGACTTTACAGTTGAGGTGAACCGTTCACTTAGGATTCTTGATGGTCTTGTTTTCCTTTTTAGTGCTGTTGATGGTGTTGAGCCACAGTCAGAAACTAACTGGAGACTTGCTGACAACTACCGAGTGCCGCGTATGGGCTTCGTTAATAAAATGGATAGACAAGGTTCTAACTTCTTGGCAGTTTGTCAGCAAGTAAGAGACATGCTTAAATCTAACGCGGTAGCTATAACTTTACCAATCGGTGAAGAAGAAGATTTTAAAGGTGTTGTAGACTTAGTAAAAAATCAGGCTATTGTTTGGCATGATGCTACTATGGGTGCTACTTTTGATATCGTGCCTATTCCTGCTGATATGGTTGATGAAGTTCGTGAATACAGAGCTGCTCTTATTGAAGCGGTTGCTGATTACGATGAGACTTTAATGGAGAAATTCTTTGTAGATGAAAACTCAATCACAGAAGACGAAATCAATGTTGCTTTGAGAAAAGCTACTATTGATATGTCAATCATTCCAATGATTTGTGGTTCTTCATTCAAAAATAAAGGTGTACAGTTTATGCTTGATGCAGTATGTAAATATCTTCCGTCTCCAATGGATAAAGAAGGTATTGCGGGTACAAACCCTGATACTGATGAAGAAATAATCCGTAAACCAAGTGTTACTGAGCCTTTTGCTGCTTTAGCATTTAAAATTGCTACTGACCCTTATGTTGGTCGTTTAGCATTCTTTAGGGCTTATTCTGGACGTCTAGATGCTGGTTCTTATGTATTGAACACGCGTTCTGGAAACAAAGAAAGAATCTCTCGTATTTACCAAATGCATGCTAACAAGCAAAACCCAATCGATTACATCGAAGCAGGTGATATTGGAGCGGCAGTAGGATTCAAGGATATCAAAACTGGAGATACATTGTGTGATGAAAAACATCCAATAGTATTAGAAAGTATGGATTTCCCTGCTCCGGTAATTGGTATTGCAATTGAGCCTAAAACAAAAGCTGACGTTGATAAGATGGGTATGGCTTTAGCAAAACTTGCTGAAGAAGATCCAACTTTCGTTGTTAAGACTGATGAGGCTTCAGGTCAAACGATTATATCAGGTATGGGTGAGCTTCACCTTGATATCCTTGTAGATCGTATGAGAAGAGAATTCAAAGTAGAGGTTAACCAAGGGGAACCTCAGGTTGAATATAAAGAAGCATTTACAAGATCTGCACAACACAGAGAAGTTTACAAAAAACAATCTGGTGGACGTGGTAAATTTGCTGATATCGTGTTTATTATTGAGCCGGCAGACGAAGGTGTTGTAGGTCTTCAGTTTATAAACAGTGTAAAAGGTGGTAACGTTCCTAAGGAATATATCCCTTCTATCGAGAAAGGCTTTAAAGCAGCTATGAAACATGGTCCTCTTGCAGGATATGAAGTAGATAGTTTAAAAGTAACTTTACTTGATGGATCTTTCCACCCTGTGGATTCTGATGCTCTTTCTTTCGAATTAGCTGCTAAAATGGGTTACAAAGAATCTGGCCGTGCTGCTGGAGCTGTTATCCTTGAGCCGATAATGAAAATGGAAGTTATTACTCCTGAAGAAAACATGGGTGATATCGTTGGTGATATCAACCGTCGTAGAGGTCAGGTTAATGACATGGGTGACAGGGCAGGTGCTAAGACTATCAAAGCAAACGTTCCTTTGTCAGAGATGTTTGGTTATGTTACTACTTTAAGAACATTATCTTCAGGTAGAGCTACATCAACAATGGAGTTTTCTCACTATGCTGAGACACCTTCAAATATATCAGAGGAAGTTATTAAAAAAGCTAAAGGCAACTCTTAATTCTAAAGAAAATGAGTCAAAAAATCAGAATAAAATTAAAATCTTACGATCACAGCCTGGTAGACAAGTCTGCTGAGAAGATCGTTAAAACTGTAAAAAGTACAGGTGCAGTTGTAACAGGACCTATTCCGTTACCTACACACAAAAAAATATTTACTGTACTACGTTCTCCACACGTAAACAAAAAATCAAGAGAGCAGTTTCAAGTAAGTTCTTACAAAAGACTTCTTGATATATATAGCTCTTCTTCTAAAACTATCGATGCTTTAATGAAATTAGAGCTTCCTAGTGGTGTAGAAGTTGAAATAAAAGTCTGAGTTATTAATTTAACTTATAAGATCTCCAAGGTATTTTTACCTTGGAGATTTTTTTTTCTGCTTTGGTAAAGCAGGGTTTAGTGTTATCGAAAAGTGTAATTTTTTGATATTGAATTAAATATTTTTAATTTATTTTAATTAATTTCTTGTAACTGTTTGATAATCTAAATTTAATAATTACTTTTGCACCCCTGTTTGGAGCATTCTGTTGTTTCAAATTGAAGGGAAATTAATAATTAATAACAATAATTTATGTCTGGGTTAATTGGTAGAAAAATCGGCATGACTAGTATTTTCGATGAAAACGGGAAAAACATTCCGTGTACAGTAATCGAAGCTGGACCATGCGTTGTTACCCAAGTCAGAACCAAAGAGGTTGACGGGTACGTTGCGTTACAGCTTGGTTTCGATGACAAAGCAGAAAAACATGCTACTAAAGCGGCTATAGGTCACTTTAAAAAAGCAGGTACGGTTGCTAAGAAAAAAGTCGTTGAATTCCAGGAGTTTGTAAGCGAGCACAAATTAGGTGATGTTATCAATGTAGATCTTTTCGCTGAAGGCGAATTTGTTGATGTACAGGGTGTGTCAAAAGGTAAAGGTTTCCAAGGGGTTGTTAAACGTCACGGTTTTGGTGGTGTTGGACAAGCTACCCATGGTCAGCATAACCGTTTGAGAGCGCCAGGTTCTGTAGGAGCATCATCATATCCTTCTCGTGTATTCAAAGGAATGCGCATGGCAGGAAGAATGGGCGGAGATAATGTAACAATTCAAAACCTTAGAGTTTTAAAAGTAGTGGCTGATAAGAACCTACTTGTTGTTAAGGGATGTGTTCCTGGACACAAAAACTCTTATGTAATCATTCAAAAGTAATGGAAGTAAAAGTATTAGATATCAACGGAAAAGAAACTGGCAGAACGATTACTCTTTCTGATTCAGTATTCGCAATTGAGCCTAATAAGCATGCTGTATACCTTGATGTTAAGCAATATTTAGCTAATCAAAGACAAGGTACTCACAAAGCTAAGGAAAGAGCTGAAGTAGCTGGAAGTACACGTAAGATCAAAAAGCAAAAAGGAACGGGTACAGCTCGTGCTGGTAGTGCTAAGAACCCTTTGTTTAAAGGTGGGGGTACAGTTTTCGGTCCAAGACCAAGAAGCTACTCTTTCAAACTAAACAAAAATCTTAAGCGTTTAGCTAGAAAATCTGCTCTTGCACTTAAAGCAAAAGAATCGAATTTAATAGTTGTAGAGAACTTCGAATTTGAAGCTCCAAGCACTAAAAAATTCATTAACGTTTTGAATGCTTTAGGGTTAGAAAATAAAAAATCTCTATTTGTGTTGGGTGATTCAAATAAAAATGTATATTTGTCGTCACGCAATTTAAAAGCTTCTAGTGTGGTAACTGTTTCAGAATTAAACACTTACGGAGTTTTAAACGCGAAAAGTTTAGTTCTTTTAGAGGGATCAATAGGAGAGATTGAAGAAAATTTAAGCAAATAATAGGGCTATGAGTATCATAATTAAACCTATCATTACTGAAAAAATAACTAAAGACGGTGAAATTTTTAACCGTTTTGGTTTTGTTGTTGACAAAAAAGCAAACAAAATCCAGATCAAAAATGCGGTTCAGGCTGCATACGGGATTACTGTTGTGGAAGTTAACACCATGAATTACAGGGCTGATAGATCGGTTAAATACACTAAGAGTGGTTTAATCAAAGGAAAGACAAATGCTTACAAAAAAGCAATTGTACAAGTACAAGAAGGAGAAACAATAGATTTTTACAATAATATCTAATAGAACAACATGTCAGTTAGAAAATTAAAACCTATTACCCCGGGTCAGCGTTTTAGAGTTGTTAATAGCTTTGACACTATTACAACTGATAAGCCGGAGCGTTCTTTGATCGCACCGAAAAAAAACTCTGGAGGTAGAAATAGTCAAGGAAAGATGACCATGCGTTATACGGGTGGTGGTCACAAACAAAAGTATCGTATCATCGATTTTAAAAGAGCTAAAGACGGAGTTCCGGCTACAGTGAAAACTATCGAGTACGATCCAAATCGTTCAGCATTTATTTCTCTATTATTTTATGCTGATGGTGCTAAGACTTATATCATAGCGCAAAACGGTTTACAAGTAGGACAAACTGTAGTTTCAGGTGCTGATTCAGCTCCGGAAATTGGTAATGCTTTACCTCTAAGTAAAATTCCTCTAGGAACTGTTATATCTTGTATTGAGTTACGTCCAGGTCAAGGAGCAGTTATTGCTCGTAGTGCTGGTACTTTTGCTCAGTTAATGGCGAGAGATGGAAAATATGCTACAATCAAAATGCCTTCAGGTGAAACAAGGTTAATCCTTTTAACTTGTACGGCTACAATTGGAGCGGTTTCTAACTCTGATCACCAATTGATCGTTTCTGGTAAAGCAGGTAGATCAAGATGGTTAGGTAGAAGACCAAGAACTAGACCGGTAGCGATGAACCCTGTCGATCACCCAATGGGTGGTGGTGAAGGACGTTCTTCTGGAGGTCACCCACGTTCAAGAAAGGGTATCCCGGCTAAAGGTTATAGAACTCGTTCTAAAGTTAACCCGAGTAATAAGTATATCGTAGAACGTAGAAAGAAATAATAAGTAAGATATGGCACGTTCATTAAAGAAAGGACCTTTCGTTCACTATAAGTTGGATAAGAAAGTTCAGGAAAATATCGAGAAAGGTAACAAAGGAGTAGTTAAGACTTGGTCTAGAGCTTCTATGATTACACCGGATTTTGTTGGACAGACTATTGCAGTACATAACGGTCGTCAATTCGTACCGGTTTACGTTACAGAGAATATGGTAGGTCATAAATTAGGAGAATTTTCACCTACACGATCTTTTAGAGGTCATGCTGGGGCAAAAAATAAAGGTAAAAAATAATCAGAAGCTATGGGAGTTCGTAAAAGAGAAAGAGCAGAGCAGACTAAAGAAGCTAACAAGCAAATCGCATTTGCTAAGCTTAATAACTGCCCTACTTCACCCAGAAAAATGCGCTTAGTTGCGGATTTAGTAAGAGGTCAGAAAGTAGAAATGGCTCTTAATATATTAAGATTCAGTTCAAAAGAAGCTTCTCGTAAACTTGAAAAATTGGTGCTTTCTGCTATCAACAATTGGCAGCAAAAGAACAGTGAGGAAAGCTTAGAGAATGCAGGCTTGTTTATAAAAGAGATCAGGGTAGACGGCGGAATGATGCTAAAAAGGCTTAGGCCAGCACCCCAAGGTCGTGCACACAGGATCAGAAAACGCTCTAATCACGTTACTATCGTGTTAGGGGCTATTAACAATAACACACAAAGCAATTCATAAACAGTATGGGACAAAAAACAAATCCAATAGGAAATCGCCTTGGTATCATCAGGGGCTGGGATTCTAACTGGTATGGTGGAAATGACTACGGCGATAAACTTGCTGAAGATCACAAAATCAGAAAGTATATCCATGCCCGTTTATCTAAAGCAAGTGTGTCTAAGGTAATCATCGAGAGAACTCTTAAACTTGTAACCGTTACTATTACTACTGCAAGACCTGGTATCATTATCGGGAAAGGTGGTCAGGAAGTAGACAAGTTAAAAGAAGAACTTAAGAAAATTACAGACAAAGAGGTTCAAATCAACATCTTTGAAATCAAAAGACCTGAGCTTGATGCTTACTTAGTAGGTACAAGTATTGCTCGTCAGATTGAAAGCCGTATCTCTTACAGAAGGGCTATCAAAATGGCTATCGCTGCTGCTATCCGTATGAATGCGGAAGGTATTAAAGTGATGATTTCAGGCCGTTTAAACGGTGCTGAGATGGCACGTTCAGAAATGTTCAAAGAAGGAAGAATTCCTCTATCAACTTTCAGAGCTGACATTGATTATTCACTAGCTGAAGCTCATACTACTTATGGTAGAATGGGTATCAAAGTGTGGATTATGAAAGGTGAGGTTTATGGAAAAAGAGATCTTTCCCCGTTAGTAGGTATGGATAAAAAACAATCCAAATCTTCAGGATCTCAGGACCGTCCACAAGGAAGACCAAACGGTCGTCCTAATGGTGACAAACCAAACCAACGCAAAAGAAAGTAATTATTTTAAACTAAAGAAAAATGTTACAGCCTAAAAGAACAAAATACCGTAAGGTACAGAAAGGTAAGATGAAGGGCGTGTCTCAAAGAGGCCACGAACTTTCTAATGGAATGTTTGGTATTAAATCTTTAGATTCATCTTTTATTACTTCCCGCCAAATTGAGGCTGCCCGTATCGCGGCAACTCGTTTTATGAAAAGGGAAGGTCAATTATGGATTAAAATTTTCCCGGATAAACCAATCACCAAAAAACCTCTAGAGGTACGTATGGGTAAAGGTAAAGGTGCAGTTGAATTTTGGGCTGCAGTAGTTAAACCCGGAAGAATTATGTTTGAAGTAGGAGGAGTACCTTTGTCAGTAGCTAAAGAGGCATTACGCCTGGCTGCTCAAAAGCTTCCTGTAAAAACTAAGTTTATTGTTGCCAGAGATTTCGAAGCATAATCAAAATTTATTATGAAACAATCAGAAATTAAAGATCTATCTGCAGCTGAGTTACAAGGTAAACTTGGTGAATTAAGAAAAACATATGCCGACCTAAAAACAGCTCATGCTATTTCTCCAATCGAGAATCCGTTACAGATTAGAACCCTAAGAAGGTCTATTGCGAGAGTAGCCACTGAGATAAGCAAAAGAGAGTTACAATAATTGTAGTCTGCAAGATGGAAAAAAGAAATTTAAGAAAAGAGCGAGTAGGTGTTGTTACAAGCAACAAAATGGAGAAATCCATAGTTGTATCTGAAACAAGAAGAGTAAAACACCCGTTATACGGTAAGTTCGTGTTGAAAACAAAGAAATATGTTGCACACGACGAAACAAACGACTGTAACATTGGAGATACAGTAAAGATCATGGAAACACGACCTTTAAGTAAGTCTAAATGTTGGAGATTAGTTGAAATCATTGAAAGAGCGAAGTAATTATGGTACAACAGGAATCAAGACTAAAAGTAGCAGACAACACAGGAGCAAAGGAAGTTTTAACTATCCGTGTTCTTGGAGGAACGAAAAGACGTTATGCCTCTGTTGGAGATAAAATTGTAGTTTCTATTAAAGATGCAACACCTAACGGTAACGTTAAAAAAGGTGCTGTTTCAACTGCAGTTGTTGTACGTACCAAAAAAGAAGTGAGAAGAGCCGACGGTTCATACATCAGATTTGACGATAACGCTTGCGTATTGTTAAACGCTGCTGGTGAAATGAGAGGAACTCGTGTTTTTGGTCCGGTAGCAAGAGAACTTCGTGAAAAACAATTCATGAAAATTGTATCATTAGCACCAGAAGTGCTTTAATTGTTATAAGATGATAAAGCTAAAGATAAAATCAGGAGACACAGTAAGAGTAAATGCTGGAGACCATAAAGGTTCTGAAGGTAAAGTACTACGTGTTCTTCGCGAGAAAAACAAAGCGATAGTTGAGGGTGTTAACATGGTGTCTAAACACACTAAGCCAAGCGCTAAAAACCCTCAAGGAGGTATCGTGAAGAAAGAAGCTCCAATTCATATTTCAAACCTTGCTCTTGTAGACCTTAAAACTAAGGAAACTACTAAGACTGGTGTTAGAAAAGAAGGAGATAAGAACGTGAGATTTTCAAAAAAATCTAATCAAGTATTATAGTGATGGCTTACATACCAAGATTAAAAGAAGAATATAAGAGTAGGGTTGTCCCTGCTCTTAGAGAAGAGTTCGGTTACAAAAACGTAATGATGGTTCCAAAACTTGAAAAAATCGTTTTAAGCCGTGGAGTTGGTGCAGCTGTATCGGATAAGAAATTAATCGATTATGCAGTTGATGAGTTAACAAAAATTACTGGCCAAAAAGCTGTATCTACCATTTCTAAGAAAGACGTTGCGTCTTTCAAACTTAGAAAAGGTATGCCAATTGGAGCTAAAGTAACTTTACGTGGTGAAAGAATGTACGAATTCCTTGATAGGCTGGTTACATCTTCACTTCCACGTGTAAGAGATTTTGGTGGAATTAAGGCTACAGGTTTTGACGGTAGAGGTAATTATAACCTAGGTGTTACTGAACAAATCATTTTCCCTGAAATTGATATTGATAAAGTTAACAAAATCTCAGGTTTAGATATTACATTTGTAACTTCTGCACAAACCGATAAAGAAGCGAAGTCATTATTAGCAGAATTAGGTTTACCTTTTAAAAAGAATTAAGTTATGGCTAAAGAATCAATGAAAGCCCGTGAGGTAAAAAGACAGGCTATGGTTGCTAAGTATGCTGATAAAAGAAAAGCTTTATTAGAGGCTGGAGATTATGAAGGCTTACAAAAATTACCAAAAAATGCTTCTCCTGTTCGTTTGCACAATCGTTGCAAGCTTACTGGAAGACCTAGAGGTTACATGCGCCAGTTTGGTATTTCACGTGTTACATTTCGTGAAATGGCAAACAATGGTTTGATCCCTGGAGTTAGAAAGGCAAGCTGGTAAAAAAAAGAATTATAAATTGGTTTCAGGTTCGGCCTTAAACAGGCCGAAAACCGTGACCGCAAATTAATAAATATGTATACAGATCCTATAGCAGATTTTTTAACAAGAGTTAGAAATGCAGTAAGAGCTAATCACAAAGTGGTTGAAATTCCTGCATCAAATCTTAAAAAAGAAATCACTAAGATTTTATTCGACCAAGGATATATTTTAAGTTACAAATTTGAGGACAACTCTGTACAGGGTACAATCAAAATAGCTCTTAAGTATGATAAGGATACTAAAGAGTCAGTAATTAAAGATATCCAGAGAATTAGTAAACCAGGTTTACGTAAATATGCGGGTGCTTCTAACCTGCCAAGAATCCTTAACGGATTAGGCATTGCTATTGTTTCTACATCACAAGGTTTGATGACAGGAAAACAAGCAAAACAACTTAACGTTGGTGGTGAAGTAATCTGTTACGTATACTAACTAATAAAAAGACTTATACGATGTCAAGAATAGGTAAAAATCCAATCGCAATACCTGCTGGGGTAACCGTAGAGGTTAACGGTAATGTTGTTACGGTTAAAGGTAAAAAAGGTCAACTTACTCAAGACTTTACAGATGTTGCTGTAAAAGTTGAAGAAGGCCAGGTTTTAGTGGAAAGATTTTCAGATCATAAAGATGAAAGATCTAAACACGGTTTGTACAGGTCACTTATCAATAACATGATTATTGGTGTGACTGAAGGCTTTACCAAAGATTTAGAATTGGTAGGAGTAGGTTATAGAGCTTCAAATCAAGGACAAAAATTAGATATTGCTCTTGGTTTCTCTCACAACATCGTTTTAGAAGTTGTGTCTGAAGTTACTGTTGAAACTGTATCAGAAAAAGGTAAAAACCCTATTATAAAATTAGCTTCGCACGATAAACAACTTTTAGGCCAGGTTGCAGCAAAGATTAGATCTTTCCGTAAGCCTGAACCATACAAAGGAAAAGGAGTTAAATTTGTAGGTGAAGTATTGAGAAGAAAAGCAGGTAAATCAGCTTAAAAATTAAGACTATGTCATTAAACAAATCTGAAAGAAGACAAAGAATTAAGTTCAGAATCAGAAAGATTGTAAGCGGAACTGCTGCTCAGCCAAGACTTTCTGTTTTCAGGAGCAATAAAGAAATCTATGCGCAAGTCATAGATGATGTAAACGGTGTAACTTTAGCAGCTGCCTCTTCAAGAGACAACGGCGTTACAAAAGGAACTAACATAGAAACTGCTGCGGCTGTTGGAAAACTTATCGCAGAGAAAGCTTTGAAAGCCGGTATTGATACTATCTCTTTTGATAGAGGTGGGTACCTTTACCACGGACGTGTTAAATCATTAGCTGAAGGCGCAAGAGAAGCCGGACTTAAATTCTAAGAAAAATTATGTATCATAATTATAAAAACGTAGAACTTGTAAAACCAAGCGGTCTTGAACTTAAAGATCGTTTGGTAAGTGTAAATCGTGTTACTAAAGTTACAAAAGGTGGTAGAGCTTTCGGCTTTTCTGCAATTGTAGTTGTAGGCGACGAGAATGGTGTAGTAGGTCACGGTCTTGGTAAATCTAAAGATGTATCCGAAGCTATCGCTAAGGCAGTAGAAGATGCTAAGAAGAACTTGGTAAGAATACCACTTTCCGGCCAGTCTGTACCTCACGAACAAAAAGGTAAATTTGGTGGTGCGAGAGTATTACTAATGCCAGCCTCTCACGGTACCGGAGTTATTGCCGGTGGTGCTGTTCGTTCAGTTCTTGAGTCTGTAGGTATACACGATGTATTATCTAAATCTCAGGGTTCATCAAACCCTCACAATGTTGTTAAAGCTACTTTTGACGCTTTACTTCAAATGAGAAGCGCTGTGACTGTTGCGAAACAAAGAGGTGTTTCTTTAGAAAAAGTATTCAAAGGTTAATTCACAAGGAAATCATGGCAAAAATTAAAGTAAAACAAGTAAAGAGCAAAATCAACTGTCCTCAAACACAAAAGAGAACACTTGAGTCTTTAGGTCTTCGAAAACTAGGACAAGTTGTTGAACACGATGCAACTCCTGCTATCCTTGGAATGGTAAACAAAGTTAAACACTTAGTTTCTGTAGAAGAAACTAAATAACAAAATACACTCATGGATTTAAGTAACTTACAACCGGCTGAAGGGTCAGTTCACAACAAAAACAAAAGACTAGGTAGAGGAGAAGGTTCTGGCAAAGGCGGTACTGCTGCACGTGGCCACAAAGGAGCTAAATCTCGTTCTGGTTATTCTAAGAAAATTGGTTTTGAAGGTGGACAGATGCCACTACAAAGACGTGTACCTAAGTTTGGTTTTAAAAACATCAATCGCAAGGAATATGAAGGTGTTAACCTTGACACGCTTCAGGCTCTTGTAGACAACGGAATTGTAACAGACACTGTAGATTTTACAGTATTTGTTGAAAACCGTCTGGCTACAAAAAATGAAATGGTAAAGATATTAGGAAGAGGAGAGCTTAAGGCAAAACTAAAAGTAACTGCTCACAAATTTACTGCAACTGCAAAAGCGGCTATTGAGGCTGCTGGCGGAGAAGCGGTAACTTTATAATCTTTACAACCATATGAAAAAATTTTTCGAAGCGTTTGCCAATGTCTGGAAGATAGAAGAACTAAAAAATAGAATTTTAGTAACTTTAGGTTTGTTGCTTGTGTACCGTTTTGGTGCACATGTAACCCTACCGGGTATTGATGCTACTCAATTGAACAAATTATCAGATCAAACCCAAGAAGGTATTGGCTGGCTTATCGATGTATTTACAGGTGGTGCGTTCTCGCAAGCATCTGTATTTGCATTGGGTATCATGCCATATATTTCTGCTTCGATCGTAGTACAGTTAATGGGTATCGCGGTACCTTACCTGCAAAAACTACAAAAAGAAGGAGAAAGCGGCAGGAAAAAAATTAATCAGATCACCCGTTGGTTAACCATTGCTATTACGCTGGTACAAGGGCCTGGTTATATTTATAACCTGTACAGGACATTGCCGCAAGAGGCCTTTTTGTTAAGCTCTGATTCTTTTCCATTCCTATTCTCTTCTGTAGTAATATTAACAACAGGTACCATTTTCGCAATGTGGCTTGGTGAAAAAATTACAGATAAGGGTATTGGAAACGGTATATCTCTATTAATTTTAGTAGGTATTATCGCAAGGATGCCACAGGCTTTCATTCAGGAGTTTACTTCTGTAGTTACAGAAAACAATGGAGGTCCTTTAAAGCTGCTTCTTGAAATTGTAATATGGCTAGCTATTATTATTGCATGTATCTTATTGATCATGGCAGTAAGAAAAATACCGGTACAATATGCAAGACGTACTGCATCCGGCGATTTTGAACAGGACATGATGGGAGGAAACAGGCAATGGATACCGTTAAAGCTTAATGCTTCGGGGGTTATGCCTATAATCTTTGCCCAGGCTATTATGTTCATACCTGCAGCATTAGCAGGACTTTCAAAGTCTGACACAGCTCAAACTGTCACTTCGCAATTCCAGAATGTGTTCGGTTTAGCGTACAATGTAGTTTTTGCTTTATTAATTATAATTTTTACGTACTTTTACACCGCGATTACGGTGCCTACAAATAAAATGGCTGACGATCTTAAAAGGAGCGGAGGTTTTATACCAGGCGTAAGGCCAGGTGTAGAAACTGGAGACTATCTTGACAGAATTATGTCATTGATTACTTTCCCTGGCTCATTGTTCTTAGCATTAATTGCCGTGTTCCCGGCAGTAGTGGTGAGTTTTGGAGTTCAGTCACAGTGGGCGTTGTTTTATGGTGGTACATCACTGTTAATTATGGTTGGGGTTGCAATCGATACCATTCAGCAAATAAATTCATATCTGTTGAATAGGCATTATGACGGTTTGATGAAGAGTGGTAAGAATAGAAAAGCAGTAGCTTAAAAATTTTTATGGCAAAACAATCAGCAATAGAACAAGACGGATCAATCATCGAAGCATTATCAAATGCGATGTTCCGTGTTGAATTAGAAAACGGGCATATAGTAATTGCTCACATTTCAGGAAAGATGCGTATGCATTATATCAAATTATTACCTGGTGATAAAGTGAAACTGGAAATGAGCCCTTACGATTTGTCCAAAGCAAGAATTACTTATAGATACTAAAGCTATTAATAATGAAAGTAAGAGCGTCAGTTAAGAAAAGAAGTGCCGAGTGCAAAATTGTACGTAGAAAAGGCAGATTATATGTTATTAACAAAAAGAATCCTAGATTTAAACAAAGACAAGGATAATTATGGCAAGAATTGCAGGGGTAGACATACCTAAAAACAAAAGAGGAATCATTGCTTTAACTTATATCTTCGGTATTGGTAGAAGCAGATCTAAAGAAATTTTAGAGAAAGCTCAGGTTAGCGAAGACAAAAAAGTTCAAGATTGGAATGATGATGAGATCAGTGCTATTCGTGAGGCTGTATCTTACTTCAAAATTGAAGGTGAACTTCGTTCTGAAATCCAGTTAAACATCAAACGTTTAATGGATATCGGATGTTACAGAGGAATCCGTCACAGATCTGGTCTTCCGTTAAGAGGACAAAGAACTAAGAATAACTCGAGGACTAGAAAAGGTAAGAGAAAAACTGTTGCTAACAAGAAAAAAGCAACTAAATAATAAGTAGTATGGCTAAAGCGAGTACAAAAAAACGTAAAGTTATTGTAGAATCTACAGGCGAGGCTCATATTAGCGCAACTTTTAATAACATCATCATTTCTTTGACAAACAAAAAAGGTGAAGTTATTTCTTGGTCATCTGCAGGTAAAATGGGCTTCAGAGGTTCTAAAAAGAACACTCCGTATGCAGCTCAAATGGCAGCAGAAGATTGTAGCAAAGTTGCTATAGAAGCTGGTCTTAAGAAAGTAAAAGTTTACGTTAAAGGTCCTGGAAATGGTAGAGAATCTGCTATCAGGTCCCTTCATAATGGAGGAATTGAAGTTACAGAGATTATCGATGTAACTCCACTACCGCACAACGGTTGCCGCCCTCCAAAAAGAAGAAGAGTTTAATTTTTTTATTTTATAGTATAACCCAAACAGGAGCAAGGATTATCGGAGGATATGACCTGAATTCATAATCCCCTGTTTATTAATTTTTAGAAATGGCAAGATATACTGGTCCAAAAACTAAGATCGCCCGTAAATTCGGCGAGGCGATATTCGGAGACGATAAAGCTTTCGAAAGAAGAAGTTACCCACCTGGACAACACGGACAGGCTAAAAAAAGAGGTAAAAAATCTGAATATGCTGTTCAGCTAATGGAAAAGCAGAAAGCTAAATATTCTTACGGAATTCTTGAAAAACAATTCAGGAACCTGTTTGAAAAAGCTGCTGCATCAAAAGGTGTAACTGGTGAAATCCTTTTGCAACTTTGCGAAGCTAGACTTGACAACGTGGTATACAGAATGGGAATTGCACCTTCAAGAAGAGCTGCAAGACAAATTGTATCACACAGACATATTACAGTAAACGGTGAAGTGGTAAACATTCCATCTTACCACCTTAAACCGGGTGATAAAGTAGCTGTTCGTGAGAAATCTAAATCTCTTGAGGCAATAGAACGCTCTCTATCTAATTCTTCTCATGTATATGAGTGGATGACTTGGAACAACGATACTAAAGAAGGTACTTTTGTTTCAGTACCTGCCAGGCTTCAAATCCCGGAAAACATCAAAGAACAACTAATCGTTGAGTTGTATAACAAATAATAATTGACATTAGTCGAAATATGGCAATATTTAATTTTCAAAAGCCCGATAAAGTTATCATGATCGATTCTACCGATTTCCAAGGTAAATTTGAATTTAGACCTTTGGAACCGGGATATGGACTGACTGTTGGTAACGCACTTAGAAGAGTTTTGCTTTCTTCACTGGAAGGTTATGCAATAACTTCAGTTCGAATTGAAGGAGTTGACCATGAATTTTCTACAATACCGGGAGTAGTTGAAGATGTTACAGAGATAATCCTGAACTTAAAACAAGTTCGTTTCAAACGTCAGATTGAAGACATCGATAACGAATCTGTTTCTGTATCTTTTACAGGAAAAGACCAGCTTACTGCAGGTGATTTCCAGAAGTTCATTTCAGGATTTCAGGTTTTAAACCCTGACTTCGTTCTTTTTAACATGGACAGCAAGATTAACATCAACCTTGAACTTACTATAGAGAAAGGTAGAGGTTATGTACCGGCAGAAGAAAACAAAAAGCAAAACGCAGCTATAGGAACTATTTTTACAGATTCAATTTTTACTCCGGTAAAGAATGTAAAATATGCAATAGAAAACTTTCGTGTTGAGCAAAAAACCGACTACGAAAAATTGGTTTTTGAAATTATAACCGATGGTTCTATTCATCCTAAAGAAGCGCTTACTGAGGCAGCAAAAACTCTGATTCATCACTTTATGCTGTTCTCTGATGAAAGAATAACACTTGAGGCCGATGAAATAGCACAAACAGAATCGTATGACGAAGAGTCATTACATATGAGACAATTGCTTAAAACTAAGCTTGTTGATATGGACCTTTCTGTAAGGGCATTAAATTGTTTAAAAGCGGCTGAAGTTGATACGTTAGGAGACTTGGTATCGTTCAATAAAAATGACTTAATGAAGTTCCGTAATTTTGGTAAGAAATCGTTGACTGAGCTTGACGAACTTGTTGCTTCTAAAAATTTACACTTCGGAATGGACTTAACGAAATATAAATTAGATAAAGAATAATTCTGAACCTTTTAGGTTTAAATTACAACAGCAATGAGACACGGAAAAAAATTTAATCATTTAAGCAGGCAGCAAGGACACAGAAGGTCTATGCTAGCTAACATGGCCTGCTCACTTATAGAGCACAAGCGTATTAATACGACTGTTGCCAAAGCTAAAGCGCTTAAACAATTTGTTGAGCCTCTAGTTACAAAGTCTAAAGAAGACACAACCCACAACAGACGTATCGTTTTTGCTTACCTTAGAAATAAGTATGCTGTTACTGAACTTTTCAGAGAAGTAGCTGCTAAAGTAGGTGATCGTCCAGGTGGATATACTCGTATCATTAAGCTTGGTAACCGTCTAGGTGACAACGCTGATATGGCTATGATCGAACTTGTAGACTTTAACGAACTGTACAACGCTACTAAAAAAGAAGCGAAGAAAACAACTCGTAGAAGCCGTACTGCTAAAAAAGCTGATGCAGCTCCTGTTGCTGAAGCTCCAGCAGCTACTGAAGCTCCAGCTGTTGATACAGATGAGAACAAAGAAGCTACTGAATAATCATGAAATTGATTCTTCAATAATAGTAAAAAGGATAAACTTTCGAGTTTATCCTTTTTTTTTGCCCAACTTTATCACTTTCTGATAAACCAATTATATTGAATGCTTTAGAAAGACAAATTTTTGAAGTAAATTTGCACGCGAGAAGAAAACAACAAACTACGTAAATGAAATATTCAAATCGAAATCAGGCATTACTCCTTTTAGCAGACGGTACTATTTTTTATGGTAAATCCATTGGTATCGAAGGAACTGTTTTTGGCGAAGTATGCTACAATACCGGAATGACCGGTTACCAGGAAATTTTTACTGACCCATCTTATTTTGGTCAAATTATGGTGGCATCTAATGCCCACATAGGTAACTATGGTACTAATGAAGTAGAAGTAGAGGCAGATAAAATTATGATATCAGGCCTTGTATGCAAGAACTTTAGCTTTAACCACTCAAGAGTGAACTCTACGGAGGGACTTAAAGAGTATTTTGAAAAGCAAAATCTTGTAACTATATCTGATGTAGATACCAGAGCGTTGGTAAGCTATATTAGAGACAATGGTGCTATGAATGCGGTTATTTGTACAGATGGCACTCCTATTGAAGAACTTAAAAAGCAATTGGCAGCTGTTCCGGATATGGAAGGACTGGAATTAGCTTCTAAAGTTTCTACAAAAGAGCCTTACTTTGTAGGTGAGCCTACTGCAAAATATAAAATATCTGCACTAGACCTTGGTATTAAAAAGAATATTTTAAGGAATCTTGTTAAGAGGGATTGCTACGTAAAAGTGTTCCCTTTTGATGCTACATATGAAGATATGAAGAGCTTTAGTCCAGACGGATATTTCCTTTCTAACGGTCCTGGCGACCCGGATCCGCTTTTAGTAGCACAGGAAACTGCTAAAAAGATATTAGAAAACAATAATCCTGTATTTGGAATTTGTCTTGGACACCAGGTATTGGCTCTTGCTAACGGTATCTCTACATACAAAATGTTTAATGGACACAGGGGGATTAACCACCCAGTTAAAAACCTGCTTACGGGAAAAGGAGAAATCACTTCTCAGAACCACGGTTTTGCAGTAGTAAGGGAAGAGCTTGAAAAGCACCCGGATTTCGAAATTACACATGAGCACATTAATGACGGTACTGTTGCAGGTATGCGTATGAAAAGCAAAAACTGTTTCTCTGTACAGTATCACCCTGAAGCGAGCCCTGGCCCGCACGATGCAAGCTACCTTTTTGATGAGTTCATCGAAAACATAGAAAAGGCAAAATAAAGAATACGATAAATCCCTGAATGAGATTTACTGACTTTTTTAGTTATAAAATTGGGCTAATAATTTATTAGCCCAATTTTATATAATATACTTCTTCGTAGTTTGATACTTGAAGAGATTAAATAGATAGTGTTCGGCATAATGAATCTAAATATTTAAAGCTAAATCGATTGCGTTTATAAGTTTTTTAAAATTGGGGTAATTGATTTTTCAAAATGTTTAAATTTGTTAGGCTTCAGAAATTAAGTATAACAACAAAAAACAATATAATGAGTATTATTATTAAAGTTCATGCCAGGCAAATACTGGATTCACGTGGAAACCCAACAGTAGAAGTTGATGTAATTACAGAGAATGGAGTTCTTGGAAGAGCAGCTGTGCCATCTGGAGCTTCAACTGGAGAGCATGAAGCTGTTGAATTGCGTGATGGTGGTAAAGCTTACATGGGTAAAGGTGTTTTAAAAGCTGTTGAGAATGTAAACGTAAGTATTGCAAGTGAAATCGTTGGTATGTCTGTTTTTGAACAGAATGCTATTGATAAAGCTATGATTGAACTTGATGGTACTGAAAATAAATCAAATTTAGGAGCTAATGCTATCCTTGGTGTTTCTCTTGCTGTTGCTAAAGCAGCTGCAAACGAACTTGGAATGCCTTTATACCGTTATATTGGGGGTGTATCTGCTAACACACTTCCTTTACCAATGATGAACATTATTAATGGTGGTTCGCACTCTGATGCACCTATCGCTTTCCAGGAATTTATGATCATGCCGGTAAAAGCAAATAATTTTACTCATGCAATGCAGATGGGAACTGAGATTTTCCATAATCTGAAAAAAGTATTACACGATAGAGGTTTAAGTACTGCTGTGGGTGATGAAGGTGGTTTTGCCCCTAATTTACCGGGCGGAACTGAGGACGCTCTTGATACTATTAAAAAAGCTGTTGAAAATGCAGGTTACAAATTTGGTGATGAAGTAAAGATCGCTTTGGACTGTGCTGCTTCGGAATTTTATGTAAACGGCAAATATGACTATACTAAATTTGAAGGTGAAAACGGTAAAATAAGAACTTCTCAGGAGCAGGCGGATTATCTTGCTGAACTTACTGTTAAATATCCTATCGTTTCTATTGAAGATGGTATGCAGGAAAATGACTGGGAAGGTTGGAAATATCTTACTGATAAAATTGGAGACAAAGTTCAATTAGTAGGAGACGATTTATTTGTTACGAATGTTGAGCGTCTGGCTAAAGGTATTGCTACTAAAACGGCTAACTCTATACTTGTAAAAGTGAACCAGATTGGTACGCTTACAGAAACAATCGCTGCAGTAAATATGGCTCATAATGCTGGTTATACATCTGTAATGTCTCACCGTTCAGGAGAAACTGAAGATTATACTATTGCTGACCTTGCTGTTGCTTTAAACTGTGGCCAAATCAAAACAGGATCGGCTTCAAGAAGTGACCGTATGGCAAAATATAACCAATTGTTAAGAATCGAGGAAGAACTTGCTGATGTAGCTTACTTTCCCGGTGAAAAAGCATTTAAGGTAAAACATTAATTATTTGTTATTATATATTGAAAGGGCTGTTCTGAAAAGAGCAGCCTTTTTTATGCTCAAATCTCACCGGATATAATTTTATTTGATATAAATACTGCGAATTCTAAATGGAAGGCTTCAAATTCTAAACGAATGGCTTGAAATCCATATGAAATGATAAATTTGTTTTATTAAATCCGGATTATGAAATTTTTTAAATTTTTCCTTCTAACAATCCTTACCATTTTTACCTGTACATCAGCTTTGTCTCAAACAAAGGTGCTTGACAGCCTTTTTAATAAAATTAATACAACAGCATCGGCTACCGAGAAAGTGAAATTATTAAATGCTGTGGCCGGGGAGTATGTAGAGAGTAATCCTGCAACAATGATGAAGTATGCCAGACAGGCTCTCACTCTTGCTAAGGAAAACAAATTAAAACAGGATGAAGCAGATTCATGGTTTAATATTGGTAATGCAAATGTTATGCTGAGTCATTATACAGAAGCACTTAAAAGTTATACAAACTCTCAGGTTTTATATGAAGAATTGCTTAAAACAATAAAAGAGAGTGAAAAGAACAAGATTAAAGATGGGCTTGCTCGTGCTTATGGGAGCATAGGTGTGGTTTGTTCTGAGCAGAATAATTACGCTAAAGCTCTTGAATACTATTTTAAGGCATTAAAACTGCATGAAGAAACCAATGAGGAGGAGTATGTGTCTTATGCTTATAATAATATTGGGATAGTTTACAAGGAGCAGAAAGAATATACCAAAGCATTAGAATATTTTAATAAGGCACTGTGGCTGCAGAAAAAATTAGGAGATAATAATTCGGCCATTACGATTACGAATATAGGTGCTATTTATCTTTTGAGAGATGAGAATGATAAAGCATTAGGATCCTTTAAGGAAGCAGAAAAAATACTCGCTAAACATAATGATAAAAGAGCCTTGGCAGAGCTGTATAATAATTATGGGAATTATTATGTGAAGGTTCATAAGTATGAAGATGCAGAGAAAAGCTACTTAAAAGCATTAAAAATATTTGAAGAAACAGATGAGAAATATGTAGCATCGGCTTCACTTGGATATTTAGGAGAAGTATATGCGTTACAGAAAAAGGACACAGAAGCAATACAATACCTTCAAAAATCATCAGTATTAGCTGAAGAAATAGGTGTACTCGAACAGGTTAAATCATCAGAAAAAGCCCTGAGTGATATCTATGAAAAGAAAGGAAACATGGCTGAAGCTTTAAAGCATTATAAAAAATACAGTGAGGCAAAAGACAAGATCAATAATAGTGAGAACATAAAAAGCATAGTTCGTGAAGAAATGAATTATGAATTTGAACGAAAAGAGGCTTTACAAAAAATTGAATATGAAAAAAGGCAGGTGATGTTTGATGAGCAGGCTAAAAGGCATAAACAACAAATGTTTTTTACTGCCTTATTTATACTGCTTCTTTTTGGAATTGCATTTTTGATTTACAACAGGTTCCAGTTAAAAAAGACACTTACATTACAAAGAGATCTTGCAGAGTATGAACAAAAAGCGTTGCATTTACAAATGAATCCGCATTTTGTATTTAACTGTCTTGGGTCGATATCCAGTTTTATTGTGCAAAACGGAACGGATTCGGCAATTAAATACCTGTCTAAATTTTCTAAACTCATGCGTCTTACACTTGAGTATTCTAAGGAGTCATTGATTCCTATTGATAAAGAAATTGAAGGATTGCAAAATTATCTGGAATTGGAGCAACTGCGTTTTAATAAGATGTTCGACTTTTCAATAACTAAAGACCCTAATATTGAAGATGACATGGCGATGCCGCCATTATTGTTACAGCCTTTTGTGGAGAATGCCATCTTACATGGCTTGGTTCCTAAAAAGGAAAGAGGCATGATAACCATAGATTTTGCTATTGAAAATGATAAGCTCATTTGTACAATTACGGATGATGGGATAGGATTTACTAAGTCAAAACAGCTGAAGGAAAATTCGGTTACAGTACATAAATCGATGGCATTAGAAATAACACGAAAGAGATTAGAGGTTATTCAGGCAGTGACTTCTAAAAGTTCTCATGTTGAGATTAAGGAGTTAACCGATGCTAATGGTGATCCTGCAGGAACAAGAATTATATTAAATTTACCTATACAATATTCAACCAACTAATTATGATTACAGCATTACTTATTGATGACGATAACAATTTAAGGAATGGCATGAAAGGTCTGCTAAGTATGTATGCCCCCGATATCGAGATACTTGGTGAAGCTGAGAGTGTGAAATCGGGTATTGCTGCTATAGAGAGCCATAAACCGGATGTAATATTTTTAGATATACAATTAGGAGATGGAACCGGGTTTGATATTTTAGAGCAACTGGCACAAAAGAAAGGAAGCCTTTCGTCGCATGTTGTTTTCATTACAGCACATGAAGAGTATGCCTTAAAAGCATTTCGCTTTAGCGCGCTGGATTACTTGCTTAAGCCCGTTGATCCGGAAGAGCTGCGTAAAGTGGTAGAAAAAATTAAAAAGGTTTTGGCTAATAATGATAGCTACGCACACATAGATCTATTGCTGGAAAATATAAGAAAAAAAGTAGATAAGTTTAAAAGGATAGCGCTTTCTACATCAGATGGTATCCATCTCTTTGAGGTAAGTGATATCATTAGACTTGAATCGCAGGATAATTATACCAAGTTTTACATCAAGGATAATAAACCTGTTTTAATTGCAAAAACACTTAAGGAGTATGAAGACCTCCTTTCGGAACAGGGTTTTGAACGCATCCATCAATCGCATCTTATTAATCTGGCTTATTTAAAGTCGTATATAAAAAAAGATGGTGGGTATGCGATAATGGCAGATAACAGTCATTTACCTATTTCGCAGCGAAAAAAAGAACGCTTGCAGGAGTTATTAAAATCACTATAATATAAACTGTAAATGGTTTTGAAATAAACTATCAAAGTAAACACATTGAAAACTAAACATAAGGTCATGAAAAATACTTTACTCTATTTATTACTCCTTTCATCCGGGGTTGCGATGGCACAGGAGATTATAATACCGGATGCCTATTTTAAGCAAAAGCTGCTGTTAGCTGATGTTACAAATAACATAGCTAAAGACAGTAGCGGAGATTCTGTGAAAATCGATGCTAATGGAGATGGAATCATCACGCAGCAGGAAGTGGAGGATATACGCGGATTAAATATTCAGTCTTCAGAAATTCAATCTTTGGCAGGAATAGAATATTTTACAGATTTAAGATCGCTTAATTGCAATCAAAATTTTATAACAACGCTGGATGTTACTGCACTTGCAGACCTTAGAGAACTTCATTGCGAACTTAATGGCATGACAACCCTTAATGTTTTAGGACTACAGGATCTTAGAGTTATTAATTGCTCAAGCAACGGACTTACTGTTTTGAATGTAACAGGACTGGAGTATTTAGAAAGTCTTACTTGTAATAATAACGAGTTAACTACATTAGACCTTAATAGTAATATTAACCTATCCTATTTAGGTTGTTATTCTAATAATTTAGAGACTATTTTTTTGAAAAATGGGAAAAACGAAACTTTTGATGATGCCAACTGGATGGAAAATGGAGCATTGAGGTATATTTGCGCAGATGAATCTCAAGTTGCCACAATGGTGGCTGCTGTGCCAAATACGGTTCAGGTGAATTCATATTGCTCGTACGAACCGGGAGGGATCTATAATAAGATAACCGGAACAATAAAGCTTGATCTCAATAACGATGGCTGTGATAATGCAGATATAGCGATGCCTTCCTTAAAACTTAAAATTTCTAACGGACTCTATCAAGATGAAATTTTTACCAGGCCCAATGGGACTTATACTTTTTACGTGGGTACAGGAGACTATTTAATAACTCCTGAATTTGAAAATCCGTATTTTACTGTACCTGTAGCGGAAATAATTTATTTTCCGTTATTGAATAATACAACAATTCCATTAAATTTTTGTGTACATGCTGAAGGTGTTCATCCTGATATTGAAGTTATAATGGCTCCGGTTACTAATGCACGCCCTGGTTTTGATGCCATTTATAAAATAGTTTATAAAAATAAGGGAAACCAGATAATAGAGCAAGGTAGCGTAACCTGTGTTTGGGATAGTTCAAGATTAGGATTTGTAGATATGGTACCGGAGGCAGATGTAATTGAACCTGATACTTATACATGGCTCTATAATGATTTAAAGCCTTTTGAAAGCAGGGAGATCTTAATGACCTTAAACGTAAACAGTCCTACAGACACTCCTGCAGTTAATATTGGAGACATACTCCCATTTACCATGACAACTGTTCCTGTGACTGATGATATACCGGCAGATAATAATTTTGCGTTGAACCAAGTTGTAGTTGGCTCAATGGATCCAAATATCATTACCTGTATTCAAGGGGAGAATACTCCTGCAACTAATATAGGTGAATACTTGCATTATATTGTTAATTTTGAGAATACAGGTACTGCTCCGGCCTCATTTGTTGTTGTACAGCAGGATATTAACCCGGATGAATTTGATGTCACTACCCTACAGTTAATAAATAGTTCGCATGGTGTTGCGAGCAGGCTTAATAATAATAGGGTTGAATTTAGATTTGAAAATATCAATCTTGGAGTTGCAGACCACGGAAATATCCTGTACAAGATAAAAACCAAAAAGAGCTTAAAACAGGGTGACAGGGTTACTAATACGGCCAATATTTATTTTGATTATAATTTTCCTATAGTAACAAATGATGCAAATACTCAATTTGGCGTATTAGGATTGGAAGAGCATACTATAGATAAATCGATAAAAATTTATCCTAATCCAGTTAAAGATAAGGTTACAATAAGCGCTGAAAGTATTTTACAATCGATACAATTGTATGACATACAGGGAAGGTTATTACAAACCGTTCTTGAAAACAATACGACTACTGTTATAGATCTTACTAGAAGAGCTTCAGGGATTTACTTCCTGAAAGTAACAACTGATAGAGGGATAAAAGTAGAAAAGATAGTTAGGGAATAAAATTATCTGACTGTTTTATTAAAAGCCAATGCATTGCATTGGCTTTTTTTATTATCAAATTCTAAGTGAGTGCAGTCGAATTCTAAATGACCACTATTTGTTAAGTTAATATGCAATAGTTTTATACTAAGTAATAAATATGGAAACTTAAACTAATCATAAACCAATACATTTTATCATGAAAACAACATTACTTTATTTGTTCCTGCTGATGGCTGGAGGCGTAAGTGCACAGGTTATAAACATTCCCGATCCAAATTTTAAAGCCAGACTGCTTAATACCAGCCCCAGTTATTGGTATGCTAAAGATGCTAATGGGAATAATATAGCGATAGATTCAAATATGAACGGTCAAATCGAGCAAATCGAAGCCTTGCAGGTATCTGAGTTAAATATATATAATAACGGAACAACTCCCGGTTCTATTCAATCACTAGAGGGAATTCAGTATTTTTTAAATTTAAAAAAGCTAGACTTAGGCAATCATGGTTTAACGTCCTTAGATGTATCTGCATTAACTAATCTTGAAAATTTAAATTGCCGTGCTAATAGTCTGCAAACTTTAAATTTGACAGGGTTAATTAATTTGAAATACCTGAATTTCGAGTTCAATAAAATGACAAGTTTTAATTCGGCAGGACTAACGGGCTTAGAGACTATTCAGTGCCATACAAACTTATTGACATCCTTAACTCTTTCGGGGTCTCCTAACCTTGAGGGGCTACAGTGTTATAATAATCAGTTAACAGTGCTCGATGTTTCTACACTTTCACAATTGTCATCGCTTAGCTGTTCTAAGAATCAATTGACATCGTTAAATGTATCTATGAATCCACAGTTAAATGCACTATACTGTGCAAATAACACGATGTCTTCTTTAGTACTGGACGATCTTCAGCCTCTTAAAGCATTGGATTACTCAAACAATCCATTACCGAATGTAAACGTATCAGCATATACAGGGTTAGAGTTTCTTAATTGCAGTTATACAGGCATGACAACTTTAAACCTGGCAGGATTTACGGCTTTAACTGATCTTTACTGTTCGGGTAATCTTTTTACAACTCTGGCAACGGATGACCTGGGTTCATTAACTTATATGGAGTGTAAAAACTCATTACTAACGCATCTGGACCTTAGTCATTCGCCAAATCTTAACTACATCCATATTACAGATAACGCATTGCTTACTTCTATAAACCTTCATAATGGAGGGATGATAATTCATCCGGGTGAATGCCAGTTTACAAATAATCCTAACCTGCAGTTTATATGTGTAGATGAAGAAGAAGCAGATGAACTATTGCAGTATTTCGAATGGAATCAGGTAGTGCCTCCGGTTATGGGGACTGACTGTTCTTTCCAGCCTGGAGGACTTTATAATAGCATAAGCGGGGTTTTAAAATATGATTATAATGCAAATGGTTGCGATGCAAACGATGCTCCGGCCATATACACTAAGGTTAAGATTGTAAATGGCACACAGGAAAAAATAAGATTTACAAATAGTGATGGTGAGTATTTAGCCTATGTGGGTACAGGAGATCATGATATTACTGTTGAGTCTGAAAATTCATTGTTTTTGTTTTCACCATCTCCGGCTTCAGTAAATTTCCCTGCTTGGGATGGTACAGCTCATGTTCAGGATTTTTGCTTAACAAGTAATGGTGTAAGTCCAGATGTAGAAATAGCAATTGTGCCATCAATTCCCGCAATGCCTGGCTTTAATGCTTCTTATAAATTAATTTTAAAGAACAATGGCAATCAGATACTTTCCGGAGCAGTTACTTTTACTTATGATGATGCGGTCTTAGATTTTGTATCTGCTGCGCCTTTACAAAATAGTGTTGCAGGAGGAGTAGTAACATGGAACTATACAGATTTGCTTCCATTCGAAAACCGTTTGATATATGTCACGTTAAACGTTAATGCACCTACAGATACACCCGCAGTAAACATAGACGATCAATTGGACTTTACAGCGCAAGTAACACCAATAAGTGGAGATTTAACTCCGGACAACAATTCGTTTGAACTGAACCAGATCGTGGTAGGGTCTTTTGATCCGAATAATATTGTTTGCCTTCAGGGAGAAACAGAGGCTCCGGAAGCAATAGGAGATTATCTGCACTATGTTATAAATTTTGAAAACACGGGTAATGCTGCTGCAACCTTTGTTGTGGTAACACAGCAGATTGACGAAACTATGTTTGATGTAAAATCGTTAGAACTACTAAATAGTTCTCATGAAGTTGCCGCTACTGTAGAAGGTAATAAAGTTGAATTTAGATTTGACAATATAAATTTAGCCGGAGGTGCGCAGGGCAGCATTACGTTTAAAATGAAAACGCTGCAAACTCTTGTAGAAGGAGATGAAGTTATGAATTCTGCAAAGATTGTTTTTGATCATAATTTCCCACTACAAACAAACAATGCTGTTACTTTATTTAAAACAGTGCTTGGCAGGGAAAACTTTACAAAAAATAATTTGATAGCGGTTTATCCTAATCCTGCTAAAGATAATGTGACTATAACTGCAGACAGTAATTTACAGTCAATACAATTGTATGATATTCAGGGAAGATTACTGCAAACTTCTGTCGAAAACAATAACAGTACTAATTTTGATATGACTAATAGAGCAGCCGGTATTTACTTTTTAAAGATAACTACTGAGAAAGGTGCCAAGGTTGAAAAGCTGATTAAAAAATAGGTTTATTCTGTTATTTTACATTTTTATCAAAAGTCAATGCTGCAAAGTGTTGACTTTTGATTTTTATATGCATAATTAACGATTTTAATAAGTAATTTTCTTCTTAGATAAATTGTAATTTATTAAATTCGCAGGAATATATTTTCAAAACCATAATCATACTACAATCATGTCAAATACTGCAATATTAGAAATTGATGGCAAAAAGTATGAGTTTCCTATTATAGTAGGGACCGAAAATGAGGTTGCCATCGATATTGATAAATTACGCGGAGAAACTGGAGCTATTACGATCGACCCAGGTTATAAAAACTCTGGATCATGCAAGAGTGAAATTACTTTTTTAGACGGAGAAAAAGGCATCCTGCGTTACAGGGGCTATTCTATTGAAGACCTTGCAGACAAATCTAATTTCCTTGAAGTTTCTTACCTTCTTATCTTTGGAGAACTGCCAACCGCAGCCGATCTTGAAAAATTTGAAACGAACATAAGGAAATATACCCTTGTTAATGAAGAGATGAAAAACATCATTGACGGGTTTCCAAAGAATGCTCACCCAATGGGGGTATTGGCATCTCTTACAAGTGCACTTACTGCATTCAACCCTAAATCGGTAGATGTAAGTAATGAAAAAGAAATGTATGAGGCTGTTTGTAAAACTATGGGTAAATTCCTGGTTATTGCAACATGGACGTACAGAAAAAACATGGGTTACCCTTTAAACTATTATGATAATACAAAAGGGTATGTAGAAAACTTTATGCGCTTAATGTTTGAACTTCCTACAGGACCTTACAAAATAGATACTAAGATTATCAATGCACTTGATAAACTATTTATTCTACATGCAGATCATGAGCAAAACTGTTCTACGTCTACAGTAAGAATGGTTGGTTCATCTCATGCTGGTCTTTTTGCTTCAATTTCTGCAGGTGTATCTGCACTGTGGGGACCGCTGCATGGTGGTGCTAACCAGGCAGTACTTGAAATGCTTGAAGAGATCCAGAAAAACGGTGGTGATGCTGATAAATATCTTGCAAAAGCAAAAGATAAAGAAGATCCATTCCGTCTTATGGGCTTTGGTCACAGAGTTTACAAAAACTTTGATCCAAGAGCAAAAATCATCAAAAAAGCAGCAGATGATGTATTAGCAACTTTAGGAGTGAACGATCCTGTTCTTACTATTGCTAAGAAACTTGAAGAAGCAGCTTTACAAGATGAATACTTTAAATCAAGAAACCTGTATCCTAACGTAGATTTCTATTCTGGAATCATTTACAGAGCATTAGGAATACCTACAGAAATGTTTACTGTATTGTTTGCTATTGGCCGTTTACCAGGCTGGATTGCACAATGGAAAGAAATGCGTTTAAACAAAGAACCTATAGGTCGTCCAAGACAGGTATATACAGGTTCACCTCTAAGAGAGTTTGTTAAAACAGAAAACAGGTAATTCACCTTACTCTGAATACTATAATTAAAGCCACTCATAACGAGTGGCTTTTTATTTGTTATTACCTATAGATGTTTATTTTGATAAATAAGTATCAATATTTTTATTATTCTTTATAATCAGAAGTTCATTATCTATATTTGCCAAAAAGCCAAATACCATGTTGCAACTCAACGTAAAAAATGAAACATCAAGATTAAGGGCCGTTATATTAGGTATAGCCACTAGTAATGGGCCTACGCCGGAAGTTCATGAAGCATACGATCCAAAATCATTGGAGCATATAAAAGCAGGAACTTATCCTGTTGAAGAAGATATGCTAAAGGAAATGGATGCACTTGCAAAAGTTTTTGATAAGTACAATGTAAAAGTATACCGTCCTGAGGTTATAGAAAATTATAATCAGATATTCAGCAGGGATATTGGTTTTGTAATTGATGATATATTTATTAAGGCAAACATTCTTCCGGACAGGGAGCGTGAGCTGGATGCTATACAATATGTTATTGATCAAATGGATCCTAATAAGGTAGTTCGCCCGCCTGAAGAGGTACATATTGAAGGTGGTGATGTAATGCCATGGAATGATCATATTTTTATTGGTACCTACAAAGGCAGCGACTATAAAGATTTTATTACCGCCAGAACAAACATGGAAGGCGTAAATTATATTAAAGAACTTTTCCCAAATAAGATCGTTAAGGAGTTCGATCTGGTTAAGTCCAGAATAGAGCCACGCGATAATGCACTGCACCTGGATTGCTGTTTTCAGCCGGTAGGTACAAACATGGGAGTTATTTATAAAAGTGGTTTTAGAGAAGAAGCAGATTATTTGTATCTTGTGGACTTATTTGGTAAAGAGAACCTTTTCCATATAGAGCGCGAAGAAATGTATAACATGACTTCAAACTTTTTTTCTATTGATACCAATGTTGTTGTTATAGAAAAGAATTTTACACGATTGAAAAACTGGCTTTTAGAACGTGATTTTACTGTAGAAGAAGTGCCATATGCCGAAATTGCTAAGCAGGAAGGTTTACTGCGCTGCTCTACTTTACCGCTTTTTAGAGATTAGTTTTATTTAAATTTAGAATTATGAGACAGATTACCGATACAATATTAATGATACGTCCTGTAGCATTCAGGATGAATGAGCAAACTGCGGTTAATAACTATTACCAAAAAGTTATGGACAGCCTTTTACCGGAAACAGTAAATGCTAAGGCGCAGCAGGAATTTGATGCTTTTGTTGAGAAGTTAAGAGCCGTTGGCGTAAATGTAGTTGTAGTAGATGATACTACGGATACTGATACACCTGATTCTATTTTTCCAAATAACTGGGTTTCTTTCCATGAAAATAGTGATGTGGCATTATATCCTATGTTTGCAGAGAATCGTCGTACCGAGCGTCGTGAAGAGATTTTGGACCTTCTTGAAGATAAAGGCTTTACTATTGAGAATATTGTTGATTATACATCGGCAGAAGAAGATAATATATTTCTTGAAGGCACAGGAAGTATTGTACTGGACAGACAAAACCAAAAAGCGTATTGCGCTTTATCGCCACGTGCAGATGAAGAGCTGTTAATTGAGTTTTGTGAAGACTTTGAATACACACCTATTATATTTGAAGCCTATCAGACTGTAGATGGTGAACGTAAACTTATTTATCATACAAATGTAATGATGTGTGTAGGTGAAACATTTGCTGTTATTTGCGCTGACTGTATCGACGATAAGAAAGAACGCAAAATGGTACTTGATAATCTTAAACAAGATGGTAAAGAAGTTATATTGTTGACAGAGGCTCAACTTAATAACTTTGCTGGGAACATGCTGCAGGTAAGAGGTGCTGATAATAAGAGTTATCTTGTAATGAGTGATTCGGCAAGACAGGTGCTTACTAAAGACCAGGTGGCGAAAATTGAAAAACACACAGAAATACTAACTGCTAACCTTGATACTATTGAGGCTTGCGGTGGTGGAAGTGCACGTTGTATGATGGCCGAAGTATTTTTACCGACTAAATAATATGCTATCTAAAAAAACAAAATACGGGTTAAAGGCGCTTATCTTCATTGCAAAGCAATCGGAGACGGCGCCTGTGCTCATATCTGATATCTCTGAAAAAGAAAAAATTCCTAAAAAATTTTTAGAAGCTATTCTGCTTGATCTTAAAAAGTTTGGCATTTTAGGTTCGAAGAAAGGAAAGGGTGGAGGGTACTATCTTATGAAAGACCCTAAAACCGTTACAGCCGCAACACTTATACGTGTACTTGATGGCCCTATTGCTATGCTGCCTTGCGTGAGCCTTAATTATTACGAGAAGTGTGATGACTGCCCTCATGAAGAGGTTTGTTCGCTTAATAAATTTTTGGCCGAAGTACGTGATAATACCCTTAGTTTACTGCAGCAGAAAACATTATATGACTTAACGCAGTTGTAGCATTTTTTTTATTCAATTAGCATACTATTTCTATAGAGTAATAGTTTTATTCAAGAAAAAATAGTATTATTGAAGTATGTGATTGATAAAGTTCAAACAAGAGTTTTTCAATACAAATAAAAAAATGTAGTCACCAATTTTTAGATATTTTAAAGCCCATAAGGCCAAAGATGATTTATCCTTATTCAGTTTTTATTATACTGAGATAATAGGATTTTGGAGCGAGTTTATGTTTTGTTATATAGTTTGTATCAGGCTGTTTTGTAATGAAGGCAGCCTGATTTTTTATTTAAAACTTATAGAGCTTAAAATATTTACTATCGAACTGCTGATGTACTGCACACCTATAGCAATTACTATAAAGCCGATTATTCTCGAAATAGCAACGATTCCTGATGCTCCTAATATTCTGGATAGGTAGTGGGCACTTCTCATCGTTAAGAAAATAACAAACGCTACAGCAATAATAGCAAGACATGCAATGACCTGCTGTTCTATGGATTTGTTGTAATCCTGATACATCGCGATAAGCAGCGATATAGAACCAGGACCCGCAAGCATCGGGATAGCAAGTGGCGTTAAAGCTATGTCATTCCTTTTTTGAGCATCATTTTTTACTTCTTTATTAACTCCCCTCTTTTTACTGAACTTTCCTGTTAGCAAGGAAAAACCTGAACTCACTATTATAAGTCCTCCCGCAATTCGTAAAGCATCGATGCTGATACCAAAAAAGGCTAAAACATACTGTCCTACAAAAAATGAAATAATAAGAATTATAAAGACATTTACAGCTGCCCAAAATGATATGCGTGATCGCTCTTCTTTAGTATCGTCCTGAGTTAAGCCAACAAATATTGGTACCGCACCTAGTGGATTGATAACAGAGAAAAGGGCTGCAAAGATGTAAATGAATAATTCCATAGGTTGGTTTTTATAAAGGTAAAATTACATTTTTATATGAGTGCTGGTTTTTCCAAATCATTAAATTCATTGCCGGTATACCAGCAAAAAAAAGGCAATGGTAACGATAGGTTGATGTATCTAAAATATAAATATTTTCTTAAACAGAGCCTTTCTATTCAATGATATAATTTTATTGTGGGGAATAGGATAAAATGAGCTGATCTTATTTGTGTTAATATACCGGCTATCCTTCTTTGATTACTATTTCTTGTTAAATTAGTAAAAAAAAATGTAATGATAAATAAGGCCTTGTTTTTATTCTTTTTCATGTTTGGTTTTTATAGCCTGAATGCTCAAACCATATCAGGATACGTTTATGATGATGTGGAGAAAAAGCCTCTTGAAGGTGCTCTGGTATATTTAGATGGTACCACTCTTAAAACGAATACTGATGCTAAAGGCTTTTTTAGTCTTACCTCATTACAGGATATTAGTGGAGTATTAGTTGTAAGTTATCTGGGATATCAAAACTATCTACTAAATAATCCTTTTACTAATACCAAACCTGTTACTGTCCTATTAAAAGAAAATACGACGAGACTTGATGAGGTTGTTATTAATAAAACAAAAGGTCCTTTTTCGAGAAAAGAAATGCTTAAAGCTTTTAGGGAGCAATTTTTAGGACAGTCGGCAGCGGGGTCTTCCTGTAAAATTGTAAACGAAAAAGACATTTATTTTGATTATGATCCTGCTGCAAGAACATTGAAGGCAATGAGTACAAAACCTTTGCAGATCATTAATAAGCGGCTTAAATATACTTTAGTATTTGATCTTGCCGGTTTTGAGGTGGCTTATAAAACAAAAAGTCTTAATAGGGCCTATATAAATACGAGCTTTTTTGCAGGAACCACATTTTTTACTGATACATCTGAAAAAGGTAATGCTGATAAAAAGAGAAAGGCAGCTTATCAGGGTTCTCAGGTTCATTTTTTAAAAGCTCTTACCCAAAAGCAATTGAAGAAAGAGAAGTATGATTTTTATGTTGATAAGCTTCCGGATGATCCCGAGAAATACTTTATTATAAAAGACACCCTTAATGTAAAAAAGGTAACGGTAGTGCCTCTTCCGGAACAGCAACGAGAAGAGACACTTAATTCGGTTAAATATAACCCGGAGCGATCAAAGTATCACAATATGCGTTATACTTTTTTGCATGATAAGAAAAATCAGTCTTTCCTTAATTTTGACAAAGGTGTTTTTTATGTAGATGAAAACGGGTTATTTGGACCGGTTACCGAAGTTGTGTTTGGCGGATATATGGGAAACCTTAAAGCAGGTGACATGCTTCCTGCCGACTATAAATATACCGAGTAGATGTTATAGTAACTATAAAACTGAAGGATAAGAATACTGATTTAAGTAAATTTGAGTAAAAAGAATTTGTTATGGCTGCATCAAAAAAAACATTGGTAATGGGAGCTTCTTCAAATCCCGACAGATACGCTTATAAAGCAATTAAAATGCTGCAACGCTTTGGACATCCAGTTGTGGCTGTTGGTAAAAAGGAAGACGAGGTTGACGGACTGAAAATTGAAAAACAGCAAATTCCTTTCGAAAATATTGATACTGTTACGCTATATCTTAATCCAATGAACCAAAAGCAGTACTATGACTATATAGTCGCGCTTAAGCCAAATAGGGTTATTTTTAATCCGGGTACCGAAAATCCTGAACTTTATACACTCCTAAGACAAAATGGTATTGAGGTAGAAATAGCCTGTACGCTGGTATTACTTTCTACTAACCAATACTAACTGTTTTCTTTTTACTAATGCATAACAGTAGTAAGAAAGTGATCAGTCCGTTTACAATGATAAGCTCGCTGTCAAACACATAATCTCCAAAAAGAAGAGAAGAGTTAAGGCTTATAAGTAATGTAAGCAGGGGTGATGCTACGCATACAAAAGGTACTATTTTGTCTTTTATAGCATAGTTTTTCATAAACAACCCAAAGGAGTATAATCCAAGGAGTGGTCCATAAGTGTATGATGCGATCCTGAATATCATACTCACTACAGATGAATCGTTTATAGCATTGAATATGATTATAACCAAGAACATTAGGAGTGAGAATGAAACGTGAACCATATGTCTTGTTCTTACCATATTAGGCTTGTTTGCATTCTTTTCTTTATCCATTCCTAAAAAGTCTACACAAAACGACGTTGTAAGTGCTGTAAGAGCAGAATCAGTAGTGGCAAATGTAGCAGCGGTTAATCCTAAAAGAAAAATAACAGACGGTATAATTGTTAGGTGATTAAAGGCAATTTCTGGGAAAAGAAGATCGGTTCTGGTTTTTCCCATAGCATCTACAGGTATACTGATTCCGTTATTATTTGCATAGATATAAAGTAAAGCACCTACGCCTAAAAAGAACAGGTTGATGATAACAAAAATACCTGTAAACGTAAACATGTTCTTTTGTGCTTCTCCTATGTTTTTACAGCTAAGGTTCTTCTGCATCAAATCCTGATCAAGACCTACCATAGCAATAGTGACAAATATTCCGCCCAGTATTTGTTTTACAAAGTGATACTTACTGGTTATAAAATCTTCAAAGAAAAAGATCTTGGAGTAGTTGCTTTTTTTTACGGTCTCGAAAGCTTCAGGCAGACTTAAATGCAGGCTGTCGCAAATAAAGTAGATGGTAAAGAATACCGATGATACAAGGAAGAATGTTTGTAGGGTATCTGTAATTATAATAGTCTTAAGTCCGCCTTTATAGGTATATGCGAATATCAATAAGAGTGATATCAGTACAGTAACCCAGAACGGAATCCCAAATTCATCAAATACATAACGCTGTAATACAATAACGACCAAATAGAGTCTAAAAGCTGAACCTATGGTACGACTTATAAGGAATATCATTGCAGATGTCTTATAGCTGTAATAGCCTAACCGTTCTTCAATATACCCATAAATGGAGGTAAGGTTGAGTCTGTAATATAGTGGCAGCAGTACCTTGGCAATAATTATAAAACCAATAGCATTACCTAATATGAACTGAAAGTATTTAAACTGTTCTCCATTAGGTGAACCAACTTCTCCTGGTACTGATATGAAGGTAACACCGGAAAGCGCAGTACCGATCATACCAAAGGCAACCAGATACCATTTAGAATTTTTGTTGGCTTTAAAAAAAGTATCGTTACTGCTGTCTTTTTTGCTAACTACTCTTGAGATAAGAATCAGGATACCAAAATAAATAACAATGATGGATAGTATGGTTAACGGCTGCATAATAATGGGTTTGTAGTACAAAACAACTAAAAAATATTTCAAAAAGCTACTACTCATGAAATTTGTATTGTGATAAATGCAAATACGCCCTTGTTTAGTACCTTTGCACTATATGGAAATGTCTTCAAAACTACTGGAAAGAGCCGTTGCCGAAATATCCCAGCTGCCGGGTATTGGTAAAAGAACTGCTTTACGGCTGGCACTGCATCTTTTAAAACAACCGGTTGATCAAACGCAGCTGCTTGCCGGTGCATTGCTAAAAATGAGGGAGGAAATTCAGTTTTGTAAAAAATGCCATAATATATCTGATGTAGAGATCTGTGAGATCTGTGCTAACGGTACGCGTGATCAATCGATTATTTGTGTAGTTGAGGATATAAGGGATGTAATGGCAATTGAGAATACCAATCTTTTTAAAGGAATCTACCATGTCCTGGGAGGGAAAATATCTCCCATGGATGGTGTTGGTCCAAGCCAGCTTAATATAACTACATTGGTAGAGAAAGTGCGAACTGGTATAGTGAAAGAACTGATATTTGCTTTGAGTTCTACTATGGAAGGTGATACGACTAACTTTTATATTTACAAACAGATAAAAGACCAAAACATTATAACATCTGCTATTGCAAGAGGTATAGCCGTTGGTGATGAACTTGAGTTTGCCGATGAGGTAACACTTGGGCGAAGCATATTACATCGGGTACCGTTTGAAAGTTCGATGAAAAACCATTAAGTAATAATTTATTTCTTTTTGTCTTTAGCCGGAGCCGGAGATGGTCCGTTTTTGAAACCGCTGGAGCTGAATTTTCTTGTTTCCACACGTTTTTCCTTAATGTTTAAAGTGAATTTTACTTCTTTAATATCATTAGGTTCGGCGTTGATAACTTGATTGTTATCTTCTATTTCAACATATTCAGAGATACCGGCTTTTTCAAGAGTAACAGTATATGATCCTTTAGGTACATACAATACAAAGTTTCCGTTTTCATCAGTTTTAGTTGTAAAAACATTACCACTGTCGTCGATTGCAATTATTGGGAGTCCTCCTTTTTTTCTGGTTATGTCGAAACTTTTTTCAGTAAAAATATACGATAGAGATCCTTTAATAGTGGCTGTTTTGTTCAGGCCAATGGCAATTTTGGTGTCGGCATTTATAACCACTGTTACGGCGTTAGAATACCATTCATTGGTGTTAACAGGTTTTATTGAATAGGTTCCCAGTGGAAGTGATTTGTATTTTAAAATTCCTTTGTTGTCTGTTCTAAATGCTTTTCCATCAATAATTACAACTTGGTTAGCAGCAGCCAAACTTTTGGATGTCATTTTGTCTTTACTTCCTGTTTCATAATACACATAAACTTCAAGCTCGCTTCTTGTCCTGTCAATCTTTATCGGATTAAAACGTTTTGTAAGTCCTACCTGAATCGTGTTTAAAGAATTTACACTTGTTGAAAAATCGCTGTAGTAATTGTAGGCGAAAAGGGTAAAATCCTGTGAAACATCATATTCTACACGACCGTTAAACTGTAACGATTCACTAATAAGACTGTTTTTAGAATATACCATTCCTACACTCACGTTAAGCTTATCGTTAAAAAATTTTTGTTGTAAAGTAGGTGAGATCGTAAGGTTAGTGTATTTTTCTTTTACGCCAAATTGTGAGTTGGCAATAATCTCTCCCAGGTAGAAATTATTGTATTGATAAAAAGCTAAAAGATTAAACATTTTCCAACTGTAGATAAAATTCGTCTTAAAGTGAAATTCTTTCTTTTCTATTGTATTGGTTGTAAAAAGGCCACCTTCAAAAGATAAGGATACATTCTGTCTTGTGGGAGTGTTGTAATAGGTTAATCCTAAAGACATCCGGGCAGCCTTCATGGTATATTCTTCCGGAGAAATAGTTCCAATAAACTGTTCCTTGCGATTTTCGGTATAATAATATGGGGATAAAGACACTATTACCGATGAAAAACGTCTTGATACTCCAATATCATAACGTGCTGTAGAAAAATGGGTTGAGGTAAATTGATTGGCGAACGATTCTGGTTTGGCAGAGAGATAATTGTATACTCCCCAAAAATTGAATTTACCAACAGGAAGGTTAATACGTTCGTTAAGGTTTACCACACCTTTTCTCATTCCTGAAAAATAACCGGAGCTAAGGTAATTGGAACTGCTGTAAAATAAACTTTTTACCTTACCGTTAAACTGAACTTCTCCTGCACCACCAGCTTTGTTTACCGATTCAATATCAGAAGTAAGATTACTTACTGCACCTCCGGCTCTAAGATTAAAATTTTCAGATGTGTATAATGAAAAGCGTGATGACGCCAGATAATTTTTTGTACCATAATACGTATCACTATCATAAATAATCGTGTTTTCATAACCATTTTTCTGCATCCATCCACCATTATGCGTGAACATTCCCCATGCCGATTTTCCGAAGGATAAGTTTGAATTGTCGATCAGGTTGAAAGTTTTATCGATAGCACCGGCTTCAATGGTGTTTTTCTCGTTTGGTTTGTAAAAACCTTCGGCACCTCTACCAATAAGGTTAAGCTCGAAAAACTTTGATATGTTACCTATGGTAGCCCCAAAGTTTTTTTCTTTATAGCCAAGCCATGTGTTTCTAAGGAAAACCTGATTTGAGTTTTCCCACCAGTTCATATCTATATTGGCCTGAAGTACACCTTCATTGATTTCTGCCTCGGCATTAGCATATAAAAAGTAAGCATTTGTATTATCGCTGTTGTGCTGCATGCTTGCTGTAACCTGATTGGTTTGGTTAAAAGCCAGATTGTAATCGGGGTTGTAGGGAGCTGCATATTTTCTGTCCTGACGTATGGAGCTAGCTCTTACAGTACCATTATTAATAATATCGCCATTCTTATACAATGCGGTAATATTAATGGTGAAATCTTCTTGTTTTAGTATGTTTTTGTTGACTACTTTTTTTAATACAACAATAGTGTCTGTAAATGCCCTAATGCTGATATCGGTGTTTTCAATTGCATTTCGGGTTATAAAATCGGGGTAGCGGGCTAAAACGGTAATTTTTTGAGCAGTATTTCCTTCGTTAGAAATACGTATAGGAATGGAGAGGCTGTCGCCGGCTCTTTCGTAGATCAGGTTTGTTTCGAGCAGCATTACTTTTACCAGTTTTCTTTCGCGTATAAGAACGGGAAGGAAAACACTCTTAGTTTCCTGTGTGCCGTTAAGTGAAAATACACCTTCTATGGTACTTTTGTTACCAGCTTTTGCTGTGGCAGCAACAATAGCTTTTATCGGAATAAAAATGCTGTCCCTGGAAGGTAATGTTATGGTTTTAGATTTTCGTTGAGAAAGGTAAAGGTCTTCGTGGCTGCTGTGCGCATCAAAAGTTCCTTCTATAGTGTGGCTGGTAGTATTTACTATTCTAACATAAGCATCTACAATGCCTGTGCTGTTTGTCTCGATTTTTTTGCTGGTAAATTCTATACTAAAGCTGTTATTTTGTGACCATGCAGTAAAGCCTGATACAAAAACAGCAAAGAATAGTAGTATTTTATAGCATTTAGCCGACATTTATCGAGGAAGTTAATTAGGCATTATTACAAAATACACACGGGTACTATAGGTTCCCGGTGATACATTTAATCCCGGGCTATTTGCAGGAATGAAGAATTTTATATTATATGTGATATCCTGAGCAGTATTACTTGATCGCATAGCTACGGGCTGGGTTGTTGTTGCCAGAGTTATTGGCGAGATAATTTGTAATCCCTGATAGGCCTGATTCGTGCTTAACTGTAATTTTAAATTAGAAAGCGGTATGGTTTGTGAGGAAGATGACGAAATGAAATCGCCTGAAGCTTCTACTGCTAATTGAGTATTGTAAGTGTTCACTCTTAAAGCATTAGCAATTGTAACCGATTTTTCTGAGGCATAATCTGCAGGACTGCTGTAATTCAGGTTAAACTGTTGGGCGCCATTTTGTAGAATAACACTTTGTCCGCCATAATTCCCGCCAAAAGAAAGCTGAAACCTTGCGTCACCCAGAGGTGATGTGTAAATTCCGATTAGCTGCTCTGTACCTCCCGATATTTTATAAAGTTTGAATTCATAGGATGAATTATACATTCCGTTTGGGGTTACCAGTAAATGATTGCCACCCTGAACAGTTAAGTTATAACGAAAAACCCTGTTTACAGAACCGTTTAAATTAACATTGCTATGGATAAGAGTAACTTCGTTGTATTTGCTAAGTTGTATTGCCTGGGTTGGGACATTTACCAGAATGCTATTTGCAGAACCGCCATTTTCCTGACTGTTAAATTTCAGAAAACTGTATTGCGCACCTACAGTATATGAACCGTTAACTTCATTAGTGTAATCCTGTGTTAGTCGTGCAGTAAGCTTCCATTCGTTTACATTCATATTAGTGCCATAATACTGTATGGGAATTGAGATCTGGTTATTGAGTGTTTTTCCCGATACCATTTCTGGATAGGTATTAAATGTTGGCTGGCCACCATTATATGCACCCAGCGTATATTGAGCATTCGCTGCATATAGGGTAAACAGGAAAAAACATAAAATGGTTGTTATTTTTTTCATAGACTAAATTCTAGTTCTGCAATTTTTATAACATCGTTTTCACCATAGGTCATAATGGCCGAAACAGTATAATTACCTTTAGCAAGATCAGCAGGTAATTGTTGTTTTAATACTCTAATATCTTTGGGAAGTGTGTAGAATTCTGATTCTTTTAGTGTACTTTTTTTACCGGTACTGTTGTTAAATAGTTCCCATTTTACTTTCCCATCGGCCCATAAATTGCCTTGGTTCTCTATTTTTAATTCAATGACCTTGTTTTTGTTTTCGTCGCTATAGCTTGTGAAATCTGTAAAGTCAAGAAGAACTTTATTTTCTTTTATAAAGGTGTGGTATATTTTTACACCCATTCTTACGGTTACCTGTATAGCAGCACCGTTTTGGTCTTTAGAAGTTCCCGGGTTAAGCTGGGTAAAGAAGATCATACCTGTATGAACTGGTATTGAAGTATTGGCATTTGCCGGAACTTTAAAAAGTACTTCTATTTGTTTGGTTTCTCCCGGTTTAACAACAAAGTAGGAAGAAGGTAATATTTGTATCCAGTCGCTGCATGATGTCGGAAGTGTATTTGCTTCAACAATTTTATTATTACCTGATGGCTCATATTCCCAATCGCTAAATGAAACACCTACTTCAAGCTCTTTCTCTGTAGGGTTTGTTAAGCTAACATACTGGGAACCGTTTGCTCCTGCATTTAATTTGTAATATAAACGTCCTGGTGATACAGATATACCTGCCTGAGCCTGTACTTGGTTTACCATGAATAATCCAACCAGAGCCAATAGAAAATTTTTCATTTTTGTATTGTTTAATATCAGTAAAGATACCGTTTATTGAGGAATTAAAGTATACATAACCGTAGTGCTATATGTACCTGCTTCACGATTAAGGTAACTCGGTGACTTCGTTTCGGGGATTACATAATTAACATGAAAGCCGCGACCCCATTCGCCTGACGGAGATGTTATTATTGTGGTTGGCAATGCAGAAAGCATAATTTGTGGCACTACCTGAAGACCTGCCGGTGGGGCAGTGTTTGAGTTGGTAAGATTTCCTGTAGCTGTTTTTACGGCAATTGTATTTACAGGCAAAGTAGTATTGTTCCCATTATAGGAAAAATATTGTGTGCTTGCTTTTACAGTTACCTGATAAGCAGTACTTGAACTCACCCTTATATGGTTAGATTGCTGACCTGAAGAATTTCCCAAAATAAAATGAGAAGGCTGGGTCATATTTATATTAACCGTAGGCTGAGAAACCTGTATGCTTTGTACCTGAGCTATAGTAACGTTTACCTGTGTTTGTGCAGAGCCTATGTTTTGTGCCATAGCGGCTATAGGGCAAAGTAGTAACAACAGAAATAAATTACGTATGAATTTTGGGGGTGTCAAATGTAATTATGTTTCTAATTGTGAAGTGAAAACCTTCTAGAAGACAATGTAAGTCTGAATATCGAATATATAAAACAGCACTAACCTATAAATAAGATTAGTGCCCTTTTATTATTAGTTATCGTGATTTAGTTTGCTACGATAGTATAAGTAAGCAATGTGCTGTAAACAGCAGCTGGTTTGTTTAAGTATACCGGAGCACTAACTGCAGGAATTGTGTATTGTACGTTAAATCCACGAACATCACCTTTAGCTGAAGCAATAAGCTGAACTGGTGCAGTTGCACTAAGTGCTGGAGCATTTGCAGGGAAAGTTGCAACAGATCCTGGATCAACACTACCGGCAGCACCAGAGAAGGTACCAGGTGTAGTTGAAACAACAACTGTATTTACAGGGATAATGTCGTTAGCAGGAGATGTTAACTGGCTAGATGCCTGAACTGATACTTTGTAACCGCCTGTAGCGCTAACTTTAAGGTGGTTAGGTAAAGAACCTGTTGTGTTACCTTGTGTAAAGTTTGCAGCAGTGTTCATTAAGATAGTAACTGTTGGGTTAGTTACCTCGATAGAATAGATGCTTGCAAGGTTTACATTAAGATTTGTAGTTTGTGCGAAAATAGAATTTGCAGATAATGCAATGATAGCAAATGATGCTGCTTTAACGAAATTTTTCATTAGATTTTGGGGAATTTAAGTTCTAAATATTTAGGGGGGCTAAACATTTTAGATTACTTTATTATTAATAGTAATTTAACGGTGCAAAAGTATGCCCATCGCTAATAATGATCACAGTCAAAAACGGAATTTTTGATGTCATTTTGCGACAGGTGCACTGCTAATTATAATAGTAGTATCTATTATATAGCTTGTTATGGCATTAGTATGGTGTAGGTAACTAATGTAGAATAGGTTCCGGGAGGCTGGTTTAAGTATGCCTGCCCGCCTGATACCTTATAATTTATATTAAAAGAACGCTGTGCATCTGCTTGTGAAGATTGTACTAAAGTAGTTTCTCCAAGAGCTAAGGCTACAGGGTTTAAATTAATTATTCCTGTTGATGCTCCTCCTACACTTCCCTGAGTTGGTGTAACAGTAACTGTTCCAATGTCTATTGTAGAGGTCTCACCAGTTAAGTGTGTAGCTGCCGAAACTTTTATTTCATAGTTAGAGCTGCTCATTATCTTAATATGGTCTTGCTGTAAGGCCGACTTTCCATTTACATATTCTGAAGCGTTAGTTAATGCTATTGCAACATTATTTTGGGCTTCATTAATTGTTATGCTTTGAATACTTTTTAGTTCTACGCTCAAATTTGCGCTTGCAGTTCCCTGAGTATAACCAGTGGTTATGCAAGTGTAAAAAATAAAACTGTATAATGCTGCATGTATCTTTTTCATAACTCGGCTTTTAAGTGAAACATCTTTAGGCCACGACAAAAGTAAAAATCCAATGAAAAAACTATCTTAAATAGGTCCTTAAAACGATAAAAGGAGGGTATTTCTCGTTCAATGGTGTTTAAACACAGATTTTTATCTGTGTTTAAACACTATATACCCTTTTTTCCTCAAATTGTGTCCTGTATTCTTTAGGTGACATCCCGGCTGCTTTGATAAAAAACCGGATAAAATTGCTGGGTTCCAGGAACATGAGTTCAAAAGCAATTTCTTTTATACTCATAGAACTGTATCGCAGCAAGCGTTTACTTTCGATTACAATTTGTTCTGTAATTATTTTTTTAGGCGACATGCCGTATATGTTATTGCATATTTCGTTTAAGCGTTTAACTGATATATTGAGCTTGTCGGCATATTCTTTTACCAGCTTCATATGTTTTAGGTTCTCTTTTACCAATTGCCTAAAATGACCCGCAATATCAACATCTGTTTTTTTAAACATTTCCATTGGACTGTAAGAACTGTCTAATAATTCTTTTTGAGAGAATAATAAAAGCCGCTCTACAGTATTGTGGGCAAATAAGTACATTAACTGATCAAAGGGCTGTCGGCATATGTGCAATAATGACTGATGATGCTGTTCAATGATCCTTTTTAAAGAATTATGTAACTTATATTTTAATGCCTGCTGTGAATTAAAAAATACACAGGATTCTAAAAATCGTCTGTCTATATCATTGCGACAGTAAAAAGCTTCTTCAAAACAAACAAGCAGCACTTCAAAAGAAGAAGGTGTTGCTATGCTGAATACCTGATTTATACTAATGAATCCACATTCGAATTTATTTATATCTACTAAATTGTTGTCTAGCTTAAGTGTAAGCTCTCCTGATTTTACCCAAAACATTTGATAAAATGAGCTTCTGAATGATTTATTTAAGAACGGACTTTCCTGGGATCTAATTAGGTGTGCGCTAAATCCGGTAGGGTATTGTTTTTTGTCAAGACTAAGAGTTTCGATCATGATATTTTCTACAAAAATGAATCAGTTCTTAAAGATAAGGAAAACCAAATAAATAATGTGTAAAAAAATCAGTAAAATACTAGTAAATTAAGGCTTTTAAGCAGGTTTTTACTTTTAGTTATTTTATCGATCTTCTGTTGTAGGAATAAAGGTTTTAATGAATTGTAATAAAAACATTATTCTATTGTTTATACAGGCAGATAAGTATGTTTACAAATAATTCATCGTTAAAATATTAGTATATATATTTGCAATCTATACATTCTATGTAGTTTAAATTTTAAGTAACTGATGCAGAATAAATTAAAGGCTAAAATCTTAATTACTGGAGGAGCAGGGTTTATAGGTTCAAATCTGTGTGATAACTTTATTGAAAAAGGTTATCAGGTGGTTTGTCTTGATAATTTTGCGACAGGTTTTAAGAAAAACATTCAGCATCATTTTTCTAACCCTGATTTTACACTAATTGAGGGTGATATCAGAAATCTTTCTGATTGTCAAAAAGCAGTTAAAGGTGCTGATTATGTTTTTCATGAGGCAGCATTGGGTTCAGTGCCCCGTTCAATTAATGATCCTATAACAAGTAACGAAGTGAATGTAGGCGGGTTTTTAAATATGCTTGTTGCCAGCCGTGATGCCGGAGTAAAAAGATTTATTTATGCAGCGAGCTCTTCAACTTATGGAGATTCTGAAGCCTTACCTAAGGTTGAAGATAATATTGGTAAACCATTATCACCCTATGCTGTTACTAAATATGTAAACGAACTTTATGCTGATGTTTTTAGTAAGACGTATGGTATAGAGACTATTGGACTCCGCTATTTTAATGTTTTTGGAAGGCGTCAACATCCGGGAGGTGCTTATGCAGCTGTTATTCCCAAATTTGTTATGCAGTTCATGAAACATGAGAGCCCGGTAATAAACGGAGACGGCAATTATTCCAGGGACTTTACCTATATAGATAATGTGATCCAGATGAATGAACTTGCTATGGAAACAAAAAATCCGGAAGCAGTTAATACAGTTTACAATACAGCTTTTGGTGATAGAACCACACTTAAAGATCTTGTTGGTTATCTTAAAGAATTTTTATCTGAATATGATAATGAGATAGCGAATGTAGAAGTAATATATGGACCTAACAGGGCAGGAGATATTCCTCATTCATTAGCTAGTATAGATAAAGCAAAAGGCAAATTAGGATATGATCCAAAGTTTTCAATACAGGAGGGTTTAAAAGAAGCTGTTGTATGGTATTGGAATAATTTAAAACAGACAGATAGAACGGTATTATAAAGTATGAAGATAACTATTATAGGTTTAGGCTATGTTGGCTTGCCATTAGCTGTTGTTATGGCTAAGAAATATGCTGTTGTTGGTTTTGATGTCAACGAATCCAGAATAAAGGAGCTTAATAAATATAATGATGTAACGTTGGAAGTAGACCATATTGCATTACAAGATGTTTTAAGTACAGAAAAGTCTTTAGAGAAAGGATTGTACTGTAGTTCTAATCCTGAAGATATAAAAGATTCTACCTATTATATAGTCACTGTGCCAACGCCTGTTGATAAAAATAATAAACCTGATTTAACGGCGCTTTACAAAGCTAGTGAAACGGTAGGTAAGGTGCTTAAAAAAGGAGATATTGTTATTTATGAATCTACGGTATATCCTGGAGCTACAGAGGAAGAATGTGTGCCGGTACTTGAACGGGTAAGCGGATTGAAATTTAATGAAGACTTTTTTGCAGGCTATTCGCCGGAAAGAATAAACCCGGGAGATAAAGAGCATACTGTTGATAAAATTCTGAAAGTAACTTCTGGTTCTACACCTGAAATAGGTTTAAAAGTTAATGAGTTATATAAGTCGGTAATTACAGCGGGTACACATTTAGCGCCATCGATAAAAGTTGCCGAAGCGGCAAAAGTGATCGAGAATTCGCAACGTGACATCAACATTGCGTTTGTTAATGAACTGTCTAAAATATTTAATTGTTTAGGAATAGATACTTATGCTGTTTTAGAAGCAGCAAGTACAAAGTGGAATTTTCTTCCGTTTAAACCGGGGCTTGTTGGCGGACATTGCATAGGTGTAGATCCTTATTATTTGGCACAGAAAGCACAGCAGGCAGGCTATCATCCGGAGATAATACTGGCAGGAAGAAGGCTTAATGATAGTATGGGCGAGTATGTGGCAAGCCAGGTTGTTAAACTGATGATAAAAAAAGACATTGAGGTTAAGGGGGCAGTACTTTTAATGCTTGGAATTACCTTTAAAGAAAATTGTCCTGATGTGCGTAATACTAAAATTGTAGATGTAATAAAATCTTTAAATGAGTATGGCGTTGAGGTTGTAGTATATGACCCTTGGGCAAAACCATCAGAGGTTTTACATGAATATGGTCTGCAAACCGTGAATATACTGCCTGTAAGAAAATTCGATTCAATTATTTTGGGTGTTGCTCATAAAGAATTTATGGATATTGATTATAATGCACTGAGACAGGATAATAGTGTTCTGTATGATGTTAAAGGCGTTTTGGGTAAAATTGCAGATGGTAAATTATAAAAATAGCCATTTTTTTGTTAAAATAAGTGCTATAAAACGGTCGTTGATTTAGATATACAGTCAAAAAGGTTGTAAGTTTGCCGACTAAAAAATAAACATAAATATAATTGTTGCACAGACACATTATTTGAGTTTAAAAAAAGATAAAAATATACCCTGATAGGGAAGTAGATAGCCATTAATACAAATCAAATGGACTATTGAACAGTGAATTGAATAAATTAAATTTTAATTTAATGACTAAGATTAAAAATATATGTTGTATTGGAGCAGGATATGTAGGAGGGCCGACTATGGCTGTAATTGCTCATAAATGTCCTGATGTAAAAGTTACTATCGTAGATCTTAATGCTGAGAGAATTGCAGCATGGAACGATGAAGACGTTAACAATATTCCAATTTATGAACCTGGACTAGCAGAAGTTGTCGCTTCGGCAAGAGGCAGGAATTTGTTTTTTTCTACTGATGTTGAAAAAGCAATAGATGAGGCAGAAATGATATTCATATCGGTGAATACACCTACTAAAACCTATGGTGTTGGTAAAGGTATGGCCGCAGATCTTAAATATATTGAGCTTTGTGCCAGGCAAATTGCTTCAGTTGCAAAAAATGATAAAATTGTGGTAGAGAAATCTACACTGCCTGTAAGAACAGCAGAAGCAATTAAAAACATATTAGATAATACAGGGAATGGTGCGAAGTTTCAAATACTTTCCAATCCTGAATTTTTAGCTGAAGGTACAGCAGTAGAAGATCTACTTAATCCGGATAGGGTATTAATAGGTGGTGATAATGATGAAGATGGACAAAAAGCTATTAAATCGCTGGTTGATATTTATGCAAATTGGATTCCAGAAGAGAGAATACTAACTACAAATGTATGGTCTTCTGAACTTTCTAAACTAACTGCAAATGCATTTTTAGCGCAAAGAGTATCTTCGATTAATGCGATGTCTGAACTTTGTGAAAAAACAGGAGCAGATGTTAATGAAGTTGCAAGAGCTATAGGAATGGATAGTAGAATAGGCTCTAAATTTCTAAAAGCTTCTGTTGGTTTTGGGGGATCTTGTTTTCAAAAAGATATATTGAACCTTGTATATATAGCAAAATCATATGGTCTAAATGAAGTTGCAGATTATTGGGAACAGGTCGTTATAATGAATGATCATCAAAAGAAACGTTTTGCAACTAATATTGTAAGAACACTTTACAATACGGTTTCAGGTAAAAAAATAGCTTTTCTTGGTTGGGCATTTAAAAAAGACACAAACGATACCAGAGAATCTGCCGCTATATACATAGCCGATGCTCTATTATATGAGCAGGCAAATATTGCTGTTTATGATCCTAAGGTAGAAAAAGAAACTATTTATAAAGATCTGGATTATCTGGAGTCCAGGGAATCTGCCCAAAATAAAAAAGGGGTTGTGGTTTTTGAGAATTCTTATGAAGCCTGTAAGGATGCACATGCTATAGCTGTTTTGACAGAATGGGATGAGTTTAGAACTTATGATTGGCAAAAAATATATGATCACATGAAGAAGCCTGCTTTTGTATTTGATGGCAGGAATATACTTGATGGAGAAAAGTTAAGAAAGATTGGATTTGTTTTTCAGGAAATAGGGAAGTAATTCATCTATGATTAGGTTTTAAAAAACACAAATTCTTAAATGATTAAGGAGATGAAAAATATTCTAATTACCGGTGGTGCCGGCTTTATTGGTTCTCACGTAGTGAGGCGTTTTGTGAAAAATTATCAGGCAAGTCATATTTTTAATCTTGACGCACTTACTTATGCCGGTAATCTTGAAAATATTAAAGACATAGAGAACGAATCAAATTATACCTTTCTTAAAGGGGATATTACTGATGCTGAATATATAAATGAGATTTTTGAAAAATATCAATTTGATGGTGTTTTACATTTGGCAGCAGAATCTCATGTTGACAGATCGATCACGGATCCGTTAGCGTTTGTGAAAACAAATGTTATTGGTACTATGAATCTTTTAAATGCGGCTAAAACGCTTTGGAAGAATGATTTTGAAGGGAAAAGATTCTATCATATAAGTACAGATGAGGTATATGGATCATTAGGTAGTGAAGGTTTGTTTACAGAAACTACTCCTTACGACCCTAATTCGCCATATTCTGCTTCAAAGGCAGCTTCAGATCATTTTGTTAGAGCTTATGGTGAAACGTATGGTTTGCCCTATGTAATAACAAATTGCTCTAATAACTATGGACCTTATCATTTTCCTGAAAAACTGATACCCCTATTTATTAATAATATTATTAATAATAAGCCACTACCGGTTTATGGTGATGGAAAATATACACGCGACTGGCTTTTTGTTGAAGACCATGCTGCGGCTATTGATCTTGTGTTTCATAAAGGGAATAATCATGACACCTATAATATTGGAGGTTTTAACGAATGGCAGAATATAGACCTGGTTAAATTGCTTTGCAGTATTATGGATAAAAAATTAGGAAGAGCCGAAGGAACTTCAGTTCAACTTATTTCTTATGTTAAAGATCGTCCGGGACACGATTTGCGATATGCAATTGATGCATCAAAAATCAATAAAGAATTAGGATGGAAACCATCTGTAACTTTTGAAGAAGGTCTTGAGCGCACAATTGATTGGTTCTTAAACAATCAGGAGTGGCTGGACAATATAACATCAGGAGAATACCAAAGCTATTATAATAATCAATACAGCACATCGAAATAATGGAAATAATAAAAACTAAGTTAGAAGGATGTGTGATCTTAGAGCCGAGAAAATTTCACGATGAAAGAGGATATTTTTTTGAAAGCTTTAATGAAGCAAAATTTCAGGAACTAACAGGTACACAAACTAAATTCGTTCAGGATAACCAGTCTTTTTCTACCTATGGGGTATTGAGAGGGCTGCATGCGCAGTCAGGTGAACATGCTCAGGCTAAATTAGTGCGTGTGCTAAAAGGCGAAGTTCTTGATGTTGCTGTAGATATTAGAGAGGGATCGCCTACTTTTGGTGAACATGTTGCTGTACGGTTAAGTGCAGAAAATAGTTTGCAGTTATTTATTCCGAGAGGATTTTTGCATGGATTTGTTGTGCTTTCTGAAACAGCAGAGTTTTTCTATAAATGCGATAATTATTATAATAAAGAATCAGAAAGCGGCGTAGTATATAATGATCCTGCAATTAATATTGACTGGTTACTTCCTCAGGCAGATTTAAATTTGTCTGATAAAGATGTTATTTTACCTGTCTTAAACGAAATTTATAGTAAATAGAATGAAGAGTATTTTAATTACAGGTGGAAATGGTCAGTTGGGTGAATGTATTCAATCTATTGAAAAGCAATTTGGCAATGGAAATACATTTTCATACTTAACGGTTGATGATCTGGATATTACAAACCCTTCACAAGTAGCGTCTGTAGTTGATAGTTATAAACCGGATTACATTATTAATTGTGCTGCTTATACTGCAGTAGATAAAGCTGAGGCAGATAAAGATCTTGCTTACGCTATTAATGCACATGGGGCAGAAAATCTTGCCAAAGTTTGTAAAGAAAAAGAGATCATTTTGATACATGTTTCTACTGATTTTGTTTTTGGTGATGCTCCACCTATTCCGTTAACTGAAGAAATGACAGCTTACCCATCTGGTGTGTATGGAGCATCTAAATTAGCAGGGGAGCAATTGGTACAGCAAAATATGGACAATTATTTTATTTTGAGAACCAGTTGGTTATACTCTGAATTTCAGAATAACTTTTTAAAAACGATGCTTCGCCTGGGTAAAGAAAGAGACGAGCTGTCTGTAGTATTCGATCAGGCAGGTACTCCTACCTATGCTAAAGACTTAGCAGAAGTTATATTATATATAATTAATTCTGGTTCGAATGCTTATGGTTTGTATCACTTTAGCAACGAAGGAGTTACTTCCTGGTATGATTTTGCTTTTGAAATATTCAAACTAAGTAATACAGCAATAAATTTAAAGCCTATAACATCAGATCAATTTCCGACGCCGGCAAAGCGTCCAAATTATTCTGTTATGAATAAGAATAAAATTAAACAGAATTTTGATATTCAAATTAAGCATTGGACAATAAGTTTAGCTGAGTGCATAAAAAATACTTAAAATCATGAAAGGAATTATATTAGCCGGAGGCTCTGGAACAAGATTATACCCATTAACAAAATCCATTTCAAAGCAAATGATGGCTATCTATGATAAGCCAATGGTATATTATCCACTTTCAGTTTTAATGTTAGCCGGAATTAATGAAATCCTGGTTATTTCTACACCACACGACCTGCCAAATTTTAAAAACCTGTTGGGTAATGGAGAAGATTTTGGTATTAGGTTAGAGTATGCAGAACAACCAAGTCCTGATGGGCTGGCTCAAGCTTTTATAATTGGTGAAGAATTTATTGGCGACGATGATGTTTGCTTGATTTTAGGTGATAATATTTTTTATGGACATGGTCTTACCGAGCTTTTGTCTACAGCTGTAAAAAATGTAACTGAAGATAAAAAAGCTACTGTTTTTGGTTATTATGTACAGGATCCAGAACGTTATGGCGTTGCTGAATTTGATAAATCAGGAAATGTTATTTCTATAGAAGAAAAGCCTTCAGACCCAAAAAGTAATTATGCTGTTGTGGGCTTGTATTTCTATCCTAATTCTGTGGTTGGAATTTCTAAAAGTATAAAACCTAGTGATAGAGGTGAATTGGAAATTACAACTGTAAATCAGGAATACCTAATGAGTAAAGATTTAAAAGTCGAACTTATGGGCAGAGGCTATGCATGGCTTGACACAGGTACACATGAGTCTTTATTAGAAGCGTCTAATTTTATACAGACAATTGAAAAAAGGCAGGGCTTAAAAGTAGCTTGTCTTGAAGAAATTGCATATGAAATGGGGTACATATCAAAAGCCAAATTAATTGAACTTGCGACACCTTTAAAAAAGAATGAATATGGGCAGTATCTTTTGAGATTGGCTGCTAAAACAGATAGAATTAAATTGTGGTAGGTTTATATGTTAAGTATAAACAGCCCAAATGTTAGCTGTAGAGTATGTTAAAAGAAATGATGTGTATGCCATTTTAATAGGCAATTAATTTTTTTTAATATAGTTTTACAGTGTTTTTCAAACAAAATTAGTAGTTTTTTAAAATTTAGTTATGAATAAAATAATAGCCTTTTTACTTTTTTTTACAATTTGCATTTCTATTCCGGTTCACGGACAGGATCTGTTGAAAGGTAATGATTTAAAGGCAGTAGTGGTCGATGATTTATCTGATGTACAGATTGCGGAATTACAATCACAGCTTTCAGGTAAGAACATGACTATTGATCAAGTGGAGCCTATGGCCCTGTCTAAAGGAATGTCTCCCTCAGAATTTTCAAAGTTAAGAGCCCGATTACAGGCTTTAAAACCCGAAGCAAATGTATCTACTGGGGAAGTATCAGCAGGAGATTCGAAAGATCCCTCTGTTTCTAAAAAAAATAAATTATCAGATTCACCCGCAACAATAAAAAGATCAAACCCACAAATTTTTGGTTCAGAACTCTTTAATAATGCGGCGTTAAGTTTTGAGCCAAATTTAAAGCTGGCTACTCCACTAAATTATACCTTAGGACCTGATGATGAACTTCAGATAAGTGTTTATGGAGTGCAGGAATTTAATGCTTCTTTGAAAGTAAGTTCTGAAGGTAAAATCAGTATACCTTATGTTGGTCAGATTAGCGTGTCAGGAATGACTATTGAAGCGGCAACGCAAAAGATAAAAAGTGCAATGTCAAAAGTATACAGTACTGTTGCATCAGGACAATCTACAGTGACTGTGAGTTTGAGCAGGATAAGAACAATAAGGGTTACTATAATTGGTAGTATGCAGCCGGGTAATTATGCTGTATCTTCATTATCAACAGTTTATAATGCTTTGCATTTGGCTGGCGGACCCGCTGAAAATGGAAGTTATAGAAACATAGAACTTATAAGAAATAATAAGATATTTAAAAGTATTGACATTTATCGTTTTTTAATTAATGGTGACCAGTCTGATGATGTTGGTTTAAAAGATAATGATGTAATAAGAATACCTATATATAGAAACAGGGTAAAACTTGAAGGAGAAGTTAAGCGTGCAGGAATCTTTGAGATGAAAGGAGAGGAAACTTTTTTTGATCTACTAGGTTTTGCTTCCGGTTTCAGTGAAGAAGCATACACAGCTTCTGTAAACGTAGTTCAGAAAACGGATAAGGAATATAAAATTAAAGATATTCTATCTTCTGAATTCCTTACGTATAAACCTCTTTCTGGAGATGTATACAAAGTATCTAAAATTCTAAGTCGATATGAAAATAGAATAACAATTGAAGGAGCTGTTTTCAGGCCTAATTTTTATTCATTTTTTACAGGAATGAAAGTTTCTGACTTAGTATCAAAAGCTGAGGGTATAAGAGAAGATGCTTACACAAAAAGAGCAAGAATAGTAAGGGTAAAAGAAGATCTGACTACAGAGATGGTAGAGGTTGACCTTGAAAAGGCTCTTGCCGGTGACGCAACAGCAAATATAGAACTTAAAAAAGAGGACATACTTACCATATACTCGCTCTTAGATTTCAAGGAAAATTTCAAGATTACAATTGATGGGGAGATTAAAAAGCCCGGTACTTATGATTATTTTGAAAACCTTTCTTTAAATGACCTTTTAATCGAAGCGGGCGGGCTTACAGGTGCTGCATCAAAAAAAGTTGAGATAGCCCGAATGCTAAAATCTGAAGATGTTGATAAAGACGGCAAAAAAAGAGTTGAAGTAATAAATCTTGAAATTAATGTTCAAAATAACGAACAGCTAGAGAATATAAAGCTTTTCCCTTTTGATGTAATTAATATCAGAAAGCTGCCTGTTTATGAACATCCGGAAATGGTTGTGATAAAAGGTGAGGTTAATTATCCTGGCAAATATGTTTTAGCTAATAAGGAGGAAAGAATTTATGATGTTATTACTAAGGCTGGTGGATTAACCAATCAGGCTAATATTGACGGGGTAAAGATTAAACGACCTATAAAGGCGGAGCAGATTGAAGACTTGGATAGAATTGACCTAAATTTAGGAAAAGGTGATTCTATACAAAAAGATCTTACTGATAAAGTAATAAAGTTAAAATATGCTACCATTCCTGTTGATTGGCAAAAAATAAAAGCAAATAAGAACCATTATTCTAATATAATGTTGCTTCCTGGTGATGAGATTGAGGTTATGGCATATGATGAGGCTGTGAAAATCTCCGGGAATGTACTTTTAACTTCAGAAATTCCGTATAGAAAAGGAAAAGGATTTAATTATTACCTGGATGCTGTGGGTGGACTTGATAATAAAGGCTGGAAGAGAAAATCTTATATAATTTATCCTAACGGAAAAGCAGCGACTTCAAGTTCGTTCCTTTTCTTTAGATCATATCCGGATGTTGAACCCGGATCTCAGATCGTTGTACCGGCCAAGCCGGAAAGTAAAAAAATGAGTACTGCAGAAGTTGTTACAATTGCAAGTGTACTTACCAGTTTAGCAGGTGTTATAATCGCGATATTAAGATAGGATAATTATGGAAGATAATCGTATTGAGTCTAATACTGGTGAAATTACTCTAAAAGAAATATATTTTACGATAAAAGAATGGTTTCAGTATTTACTGTCTAATTATAAGTTAATTGTCTTAGTAGGTATTGTTGGGGCGCTTTTAGGGCTGGGCTATTCCTACACTAAAAAACCAAAGTATACAGCTGTTTTATCATTTGCATTGGAAGACGATAAACCTTCAGGATTGGGAGGAGCTTTAGGTCTTGCCGGACAATTTGGTTTAGACGTTGGCGGAGGTGGAGGCGGTGTTTTTTCAGGCTCAAATTTAATTGAACTCTTTAAATCCCGTAGTATGGTTGAAAAGACCTTGCTTACTCCTATTCTGCAAAACGGAAAGACCATTTCTTTAGCGGAAATGTATATTCAAAATAACAAATGGAGAAAAGGTTGGGCGAAAGATGAAAAATTAAAATCTATTCAATTTTTACCTAATGCTAAAAGAGAGACTTTTACCAGAGCCCAGGATAGTATTTTAGAAATTATTTATAATAGTTTATCTGCATCCGGACTTTCTGTATTGCAAAAGGATAAAAAGATTTCGATAATAACTGTAGAGGTCAAATCTGAAAATGAAGTGTTCTCTAAAGTTTTTAATGAAGCTCTGGCTGATGTTGTATCTGATTTCTATATAGATTCTAAGAGTGAGAAATCCAGGCTTAATATGACAATTCTGCAAAGGCAGCTGGATTCTATCAGGGGTGAATTAAATGGTTCTATAACCGGTGTTGCTGTAGCAAATGACAGGACTTTTAATTTAAATCCGGCATTGAATGTTAAAAGAGTGCCATCTGCACGTAAACAGGTAGATGTACAGGCAAATACTGCAATACTTACTGAATTAGTTAAACAAACAGAATTAGCCAAGGTTACTTTGAGAAAAGACACACCTTTGATACAAATTATTGATAAACCAATTTATCCTTTGAAGAAGGAAAAATTTGGTAAAGCAAAGGGGATAATTATGGGTGGCTTTTTAGGTGGCTTTTTTATTGTAGCATTTCTTATTTTGAAGAGACTATGGAAAATGCTGCTAAACTAATCGTTAAATTTTATTTAGAACAATGGATATTACCAAGCTTATAGGAAGAAGCACTGAGATATTTGAAGATGATATATCAAAACATGAAGAAGAGTTAAGACAAATTGTTAGCTGTTCTTCTTTTTTAGTTATTGGCGCAGCCGGGTCTATTGGGCAGGCGGTAACAAAAGAAATATTTAAAAGAAACCCATTAAAGCTTCATGTTGTAGACATAAGCGAAAATAATATGGTAGAGCTGGTTAGAGACCTAAGAAGCTCTTATGGATATATTGATGGCGATTTCCAGACTTTTGCTTTAGATATCGGATCTGTCGAATATGATGCATTTATTAAGTCGGATGGTAAATATGATTATGTTTTAAACCTTTCTGCTTTAAAACATGTCAGAAGCGAGAAAGACCCTTTTACTTTGATGAGGATGATCGATGTTAATGTTTTTAATACTGAGAAAACATTACAACAGGCTATTGACAATGGAGCGAAAAAATATTTTTGCGTTTCTACTGATAAAGCTGCTAATCCTGTAAACATGATGGGGGCTTCGAAGCGCATAATGGAAATGTATTTAATGCGCAAAAGCAGGGAAATAAAAATTTCTACTGCAAGATTTGCTAATGTAGCTTTTTCAGACGGATCTCTTTTACACGGTTTTAACCAAAGAATTCTAAAGAAACAGCCTATTGTGGCGCCTAATGATATTAAACGGTATTTCGTAACTCCTAAAGAGTCTGGAGAGCTATGTTTGATGTCATGTATTTTTGGAGATAACAGAGATATTTTCTTTCCTAAATTAAGTGAAAGCCTGCATTTGATTTCTTTTGCTGATATAGCTGTTAAGTATTTATCGGAGATAGGATATGAACCTTATTTGTGTGAATCTGAAGATGAAGCACGAGCAAAGGTTAACGAATTGACTGGGCAGAAGAAATGGCCTTGTTTGTTTACAAATAGCGATACTACAGGAGAGAAAGATTTTGAAGAGTTTTTTACTGACAATGAAACTCTTGATATGGAACGTTTTGAAAATTTAGGAATTATCAAAAACGATGAAGACTTTGATCAGTTGAAACTTGAAGACTTTACTAAAAGAATTCAACAGATGAAAGCTAATGGTACATGGAATAAGAATGAAATTGTAGACCTATTTCATGATATGATACCAAATTTTGGACATAAGGAAACAGGTAAATATTTAGATTCAAAAATGTAATATGAGCGATTTTAATTCTGTTATAGCATTTATAAAAGAGCAGCATAATAATAAAGATTTTACGCCGCTGCACGCTCCTGTATTTAATGGGAACGAAAAGAAATATTTACTGGATACAATAGATTCTACTTTTGTATCGTCTGTAGGTGCTTATGTAGATCGTTTTGAAGAAATGATGTGCAGTGTAGCACAAACTGAAAAAGCAGTCGCAGTGGTAAATGGTACTGCAGCCATACAGGTCGCATTAAGACTGGTAGGAGTTAAGCCGGGTGATGAAGTAATAACTCAGGCACTGACTTTTATCGCAACTGTAAACGCGATTGTTTATAATGGCGCAACCCCTGTTTTTGTTGATGTTGATCTAGATACTATGGGACTTTCTCCAAAAGCACTTGAAGCATTCCTTGTTGAAAATGCTGAACTAAGGGAAGATGGTGCTTATAATAAGAAAACCGGCAAAAAAATAAGTGCTTGTTTACCGATGCATACTTTTGGTTTTCCGGTTCATTTAGATGAACTGTTGACTGTTTGCAATAATTGGAAAATAACTCTTGTAGAAGATGCTGCAGAATCTTTAGGTAGTATGTATAAAGGCAGACCTACAGGAAGTATTGGTAAATTAGGAGCATTCTCTTTTAACGGTAATAAAATTGTTACCAGTGGAGGCGGAGGTACAATAGTTACGAATGATATTGAACTGGGTATAAAAGGAAAATATTTAACGACTACTGCAAAAGTTCCACATCCGTATGAGTTTGTGCATGACGAGATGGGTTACAATTTTAGAATGCCTAACCTAAATGCTGCATTAGCATGCGCGCAGTTAGAGCAATTGGATGGCTTCTTAGAAGATAAAAGAAAACTAGCAAAAGAATACCAATCATTCTTTGCTGGAAAAGGAATAAATTTTAGAACAGAAACTCCCGATACAAAGGCTAACTATTGGTTAATGTGTGTTGAGCTTGAGAACAGACAGGAAAGAGATTTGTTTTTGAACGATACAAACAAAAATGGAGTAATGACAAGACCAATATGGCAATTGATGTTCAGACTGCCTATGTATGCTCATTGCCAGAAAGATGCACAGCAAAACGCATTGTTTTTAGAAGAAAGAATTATAAATATACCAAGTAGTGTCCGTTAATCAATCCATATTGATAGGTTATTCGGGACATGCTTATGTAGTTGCCGAAGCAGCATTAGAAATCGGTGTTGATATAATTGGCTACTCAGATAAAAATCCAGTACCTAATAATCCTTTTAATCTGGAGTATCTTGGATTTGAAAATAACCCGGATTTTATAGGCTGGCAGCTGGCAGCGTCATTTATTCTTGGCATAGGTGATAATTCAATAAGACAAAAAATAGCTGAACTTGTAATTACCAATGGGAAAGAACTACTTACTGTAATAAGTAAGTCGGCATCTGTTTCAAAAACAGCAAAAATAGGATACGGTACATTTATTAATAGGAATGCAGCAGTTAACGCCTTGTCAATTATTGGTAATAATGTTATTTTAAATACAGGCTGCATTGTGGAGCACGAATGTGTGCTTGGAGATGCAGTACATATTGCTCCCGGAGCTGTACTTGCCGGAAATGTAACGGTAGGTGAAAGAAGCTTTATAGGGGCAAATTCGGTTATTAAACAGGGAGTAGCAATAGGAAAAGATGTAATAATCGGAGCTGGTACTGTTATTATTCATGATATTCCTGACGGAAAAAAAGTAGTTGGGAATCCGGGGAAATATATAGAGTAAAACATGCCTGTCATTTAAAGGTAATTGATGTTATAAGATATATTAAAGGCAACGATTATAACTCACAAAATATAAATTGATTAATATTTAAATAATGATATTAAAAAAAGATAAAGTATTTATTATTGCTGAAGCAGGAGTAAATCATAATGGTAGTATGGATTTAGCAAAGAAGCTAATAGATGCTGCAATTGAAGCTAAAGTAGATGCAGTAAAATTTCAAACTTTTATCGCTGAAAATATTGTTTCTAAAGATGCTGAAAAAGCAGATTATCAAAAAAACACTACTGGTGAGAGCGAAAATCAATTAGAAATGATTAAAAAGCTTCAGTTGAGTTTTGATGATTTTATCGAATTAAAAGATTATTGTGAATTAAAAGGAATTATGTTTCTGTCAACCCCATTTGATATGGATAGTGTTGAATTCCTTAAAACTCTTAACATGGGATTGTGGAAAATTCCATCGGGTGAAATAACAAATTTAACTTATTTGCAAAAAATTGGAGCATACAATGAGGAGGTTATTTTTTCTACAGGTATGTCAACCATGGAAGATATAAAAATTGCTCTTGAAGTATTGACTAAAGCAGGTACAGCCAAAGAAAATATTTCTGTATTACATTGTAATACAGAATACCCAACTCCGTTTGGACAAGTTAATCTTGAAGCAATGCTTCATATAAAAAATGAATTTGATGTAACAGTTGGTTATTCAGATCATACTCTGGGTATTGAAGTTCCAATTGCTGCTGTAGCCTTAGGAGCTAAAATAATTGAAAAGCATTTTACTTTAGACAGGAATATGGTAGGGCCTGATCATCTGGCATCTTTAGAACCAGAAGAATTAAAGCAGATGGTTAGTTCTATAAGGAATATTGAATTAGCAATCTCTGGAAGTGGCGTTAAAGAGCTTAGCGAATCTGAAAAGAAAAATATTTTGATTGTAAGGAAAAGTCTTCACTTTAATTCTGATTTAGAATCGGGACATATTCTTACGGATAAAGATTTTATAGCAATGAGACCGGGAACAGGAATAAGCCCAATGAGGATCTCTGAATTTATTGGTAAGAAATTAAAAGTTTCTGTAAAGGAAAAAACACTTTTAACTGAGAACTGTTTCTAATGAGAAAGATATGTGTAATAACAGGAACGAGAGCTGAATACGGTCTATTATATTGGACTATGAAAGCTTTACAGGCTGACAATGATATTGATTTGTCAATTTGTGTGACAGGTATGCATTTGTCTCCTGAGTTCGGTTTAACGTACAAAAAGATACTTGAAGACGGTTTCATAATAAATGAAAAAGTAGAAACTTTACTTTCTTCAGATACTACTATAGGTGTTTCCAAGAGCATTGGTCTTGGAACTATTAGTTTCTCGGAGGTTTTTGAACGAATTAACCCAGATTTGGTATTAGTGTTAGGAGATAGATATGAGATTTTTGCTGCATGTACAGCAGCAATGATTTCCAGAATACCAATAGCGCACTGCCACGGAGGCGAAGCTACCGAAGGTTTAATTGATGAAGCGATCAGGCATTCAATCACAAAAATGTCTCAAATTCATTTTACAAGTACTGAAGAATATAAAAATAGGGTAATTCAGCTTGGTGAACAACCCAAAAATGTTTACAATGTTGGAGCCCTGGGCATTGAAAACATTAATAAACTGAAATTATTGACTAAACCTGAATTTGAGGAGTCAATTGATTTTAAGCTAAAAAAAATAAATTTTTTAGTCACTTTTCATCCGGTTACTCTGGATAATTTATCAGCAGAAGCTCAATTTAAAGAGCTTTTAAAAGCGCTGGATAAATTTGAAGATACCGCTATTATTTTTACAAAACCGAATTCTGATACCGATGGCAGGATAATTATTCAATTGATTGATGAATATGTAAAAGAGAACAGTGGAAAAGCAGTTGCTTTTACTTCCCTGGGACAATTAAGATATTTATCTGCAATACAATACATGGATGTAGTTGTAGGTAACTCGTCCAGTGGGCTTATAGAAGTACCATCATTTAAAAAGGCTACAATAAATATTGGAGACCGACAGCAGGGACGCGTAAAAGCGGCTTCTGTTATTGATTGTGATACGAACAGTGAGGATATTGAAAAGGCTATAATGAAAGCCCTTTCTTTAGAATTTAAAGAAGAATTGAAATCGTCAAAAAATCCTTATGGAGAGAAAAATTCTTCTATTGAAATAGTCGAAGTTTTGAAAAATACCGATTTAAATGGTATCGTTAAAAAACAATTTTACAATTTAAAGTAATGAGGATAGCTTATATAGGTTCGGTATTTTTTTCGGCAAAAGCGTTAGAAAAATTAATTTCGATCAAGGCTGATGTTGTTGGTGTTGTTACAAAAATGGAATCGGCATTTAATAGTGACTTTTTTGATCTGTCATCTATAGCTCAATTTAATGACATACCTTATCATTATACTTCTAATATTAATTCACCCGAAACTGTAAACTGGATAAAGGAATTAAATCCTGATGTTGTTTTTTGCTTTGGCTGGTCGAACTTGATAAAGAAAGAAGTACTTGATATTTCCCGTTTAGGGGTAATTGGTTATCATCCTACTTTATTGCCCTATAATAAAGGCAGACATCCTTTAATTTGGGCAAAGGTACTAGGTTTGGAAAAATCAGGATCTACCTTTTTCTTTATGGATGAGGGAGCGGATACCGGAGATATTTTGTCGCAAAAGGAATTTGTGATTAACTTTGAAGATGATGCTAATGTTTTGTATAATAGATTGATAGAAAATGCTTTGATTCAAATTGAAGAATTTTGTAGTCAATTAGAGAACGGAGATTATACAAGAATACAACAAGATACAACAAAAGGAAATTCCTGGAGAAAAAGAGGTAAAAAAGATGGAATAATCGATTTTAGAATGAATTCTTCAGTAATATGTAATCTAACAAGAGCTTTAACAAAGCCTTATGTAGGTGCACATATTGAATATAATGGTACAGATATTAAAATTTGGGGAGTAGAAGTAAGTGAATATGATACTACTAACGATAATATAGAACCTGGAAAAGTACTAAGTATTTTAGAAAATAAAATAGAGGTAAAAACAGGTGATTCTGCTATTTGGTTAGTAAATCATGAGTTTAAAGAATTACCACAAGTTGGAACTTATATTATTTAATAACGTTCAATAGGAGTTTATGAAAAATGTTATAGTTATATCTGCTCATCCTGATGATGAAACATTAGGAGCGGGTGGAACAATATTAAAACATGTTGCTAATGGCGATAATGTTTATTGGCTTATTGTTACCAATGTTTTTGAAAATCAAGGATTTTCAAAAGAAAGAGTAGAAAGTAGACAGGATGAGATTAGAGAGGTAGAAAAATTATTAGGAATAACTAAAACGTATTTATTGGATTACCCAACGATGACGCTATCATCAAGTAGTTTAATTAAAATGGTTCCTGAAATTTCAACCGTGTTTTCAAAAGTACAGCCTGAAATTATTTATACTTTAAATCGTTCTGATGCTCATTCAGATCACAGGGTTATTTTTGATGCTGTAATGGCTTGTACAAAATCATTCAGATACCCTTTTATCAAACAGATACTAATGTATGAATGTATATCTGAAACTGAATTTGCACCGGCTTTAGCTGAAAAGGCTTTTTTACCAAATTATTTTGTAGATATTACAGACTATCTTGATAGAAAAAATGAGATAATGAAAGTTTTTGAATCTGAAATAGCAGAACATCCTTTTCCACGATCTTTAGAAAATATCAGGGCTTTAGCTCATTTTAGAGGTGCGAGTGTAGGAGTGAAGTATGCAGAAGCATTCCAATTGTTAAAATACATCGATAAATAGAATACAGGGTTTAGTAAACAATAGGTTAATCCTGTTTAATTTAAAAAGAATGAGAATATACAAAGACCATTTAATCCTTACCGGCAGTACTGTAAGACAGGCATTAATATTACTTAATGAACTGGCTCAGGATGCTATTCTTTTTGTAGTAGATGAGAATGAAAAATTAATTGGAGCACTTACAGATGGTGATGTAAGACGTGGACTAATTAAAGGTTTTACAATTGACAGTATTGTTAATGAAATTATACAAAATAATCCAAGGTACATTACTAAAGGAGAAAATAGTTTAGATAAAATTATTGAATACCGTGAAGGCCATTTTAAGATAGTACCAGTACTTGATGAAAACCACAGGGTTGTTAATATTATAAATTTCAGAAAAATTAGGTCATATTTACCGATTGATGCTGTTATAATGGCGGGTGGACGTGGACAACGTCTTCAGCCTTTAACAGATACTGTTCCAAAACCACTCTTAAAAGTTGGTGATAAAGCTATAATGGAGCATAATCTTGATCGTTTGGCTTTATATGGTGTAGACGATTTTTGGGTTTGTGTAAAATACCTAGGTGAACAGATTGTAGATCATTTTGGAAAAGGCAGCGATAAAAATATTGAAATAGAATATACATGGGAGGATGAACCTTTAGGAACTATTGGGGCTGTCTCTAAAATAAAAAATTTCAAGCATGATTATATTTTGGTTACCAATTCGGATATCTTAACCAATATAGATTATGAACAATTCTTTTTAGAGTTTATTGAAGAAGATGCAGATCTGGCAGTACTTACCATTCCTTATCAGGTGAGTATACCGTATGCTGTTCTTGAAACGGATAAAAGACATGTGAAAAGTTTTAAGGAAAAACCAACTTATACCTACTATTCTAATGGGGGTATTTACCTTATGAAAAAGAAGGTTTTGGAAAGCATACCAAGCAATACTTTTTTTAATGCTACTGATTTGATGGAAAGCCTTATTGAAAATAACTTTAAAGTAATTTCTTTTCCATTTTCAGGGTATTGGCTTGATGTAGGAAAACATGAAGATTTTGAGAAAGCACATATTGATATTCATAATATAAAATTTTAACCGGGGATGGAAAAAAACATTTTATGGTTGGTAACTGCTAGAAGTGGATCCAAATCTATTCCGGATAAAAACATTAAGATTTTAGGAAATCAGCCATTGATTAGTTATCGAATTCAATCGGCACTTACAACCAACATTGTTGGAGATATTTGGGTTAGTACTGATTCGGAAAAATATGCTGAAATAGCAAAAGAGTACGGAGCAGAAATACCATTTATTAGACCGGATTATTTGTCGACAGACGATGCTTCATCTATGGATGTTGTATTACATGCTATGGAGTATGCATCTAGTCTTGGTAAAAAATATGATTTTATAGGTTTGTTAGAACCTACTTCGCCATTTATACGAAGCTCAGATCTTGATAAAGCGATTGTGCAGCTTAATGAAAAAGAAAATGCTTCGGCTATAGTTGCCACAAAAGAAAGCAGGCCCAATAGGATATTTATACAAAAAGAAGACGAGTATTTAAGTGAATTAGCAGATAATCTGAAATTGTATAAAAAATTAGGCAGACAGGCATTTGGTAAAGAGATAACTCCTTCAGGGGGTTTTTATATTAGTAAATGGGATGATTTTTTGAAAAACAAATCGTTTTATACAAGAGAAACATTAAGTTACTTAGTAGACGATATTTCCGGATTAGAGATTGACGAACCTTTAGATTGGCAGTTTGCAGAGTTTATTATTAATACAACATACTTGAAATAAAATATTCAGATAAGATGAAAGATATTTATTCAGAAAGACTACATAAAGTTATTCCCGGAGGGGCACATACTTATTCAAGAGGAGATGATCAATTTCCATCTAATGCACCTTCTATTTTAGAAAGAGGAGAAGGAGCTTATGTTTATTCTCCGGAAGGAAAAAAATATTTGGATTACGGAATGGGACTACGTTCTGTGAACATTGGTTATGGCAATAAAGAAATAGGAGATGCCTGTTATGAAGAGATCTTAAAAGGAAATAACCTTACAAGAGCATCTTTGACAGAATTGAAAGCTGCAGAATTATTATGTGAATTAATCCCGTCTGTAGACATGGTTAAATTTGCAAAACACGGTTCTACAGTAACAACTGCTGCCGTTAAGCTGGCAAGGGCTTATACCGGAAAGAAATTTGTTGCTATCCCGGTGGAACAGCCTTTCTTTTCATATGATGACTGGTTTATTGGTTCGACGGTTATCAGCCGTGGTACAGTTGATGAAGCTAGCCAGTTCACTTTAAAGTTTAATTATAATGATATTGACTCTTTAAAAGCGCTTTTTGAAAAATATCCTGATCAAATCGCTGCTGTAATGCTGGAAGCTGCAACAACGGTAGAGCCAAAAGCTAATTTTTTACACGAAGTTCAGGCTTTATGTAAAGCAAATGGAACAGTGTTTATTATTGACGAGATGATTACTGGTTTTAGATGGCATTTACAGGGCGCTCAAACCTATTATGGAATTGAACCAGACTTATGTACATTTGGTAAAGCTATGGCTAATGGTTTTGCAGTTGCTGCCTTAGCAGGAAAAAAAGAAATTATGCAGATTGGCGGTATATTAGAAGAAGGAAAAGAAAGAATATTCCTTACTTCTACAACTCACGGCGCGGAAATGAGTGCGCTTGGTGCTTTTATAAAAACTATGGAAATCCTTAAAAGGGATCTGGTTGTTGAACATTTTTGGAACTACGGAACTAAATTGGTTAATGGTATAAATACAATTTCTAAGGAATTGGGAATACAAGATCAATTTTATGTAGAAGGTTATGCTTGTTCTCCAAATTATGTTGCTAAAGATAAAACAGGTAATGTGTCCTTAGCAATGCGTACTTTATTTGCTCAGGAAATGTTAGAGAAAAATATTATGATGCCTTATGTAGCTGTTTCTTATTCTCATCAGGATACTGAATTGGATATGACACTATCAGCAGCTAAGCATGCCTTGACGATCTATCAAAAGGCATTAGAAAGCGGCTTGGAAGGGTATCTAAAATCTCCGGTTATCAAACCGGTATTCAGAAAATATAATTAATGAAGGTAGCTGTCGTTTCTTTAAATTCAATTTGGGAAGATAAAAAAGCTAATTTGGAAGAAGTTGAACATATCGTTAGGGCGTTAAGCCAAAAAGTAGAATATGTTATTTTTCCAGAGATGTCATTGACCGGTTTTTCGGTATCTAATTTGGCTTTAGCTGAAGATCTTGAAAACTCGGATTCAATTTTAGCCATTCAAAAACTGGCCAAAGAATATCAGATGAATATTGTATTTGGGTTGATGACCTCTAAAGAAGATAAAAAGTATAACAGTTGTATTGGCATAAATGCCAAGGGTGAAGTAGAAGGCAGTTATGAAAAAATACATCTTTTTTCCTATAGTGGTGAAGATGAATTAATATCCGGCGGTAATGAAGTTAAGAGCCTTCCCTGGGAAGGGGGCTGGGGGTTAAGCATTTGTTTTGACTTAAGATTTCCGGAGCTTTATCAGGAATTATCAAAAGAGAACTTAATTTTGCTTAATATAGCGAATTGGCCTAAAGCAAGAGTTGCTCATTGGAGAACTCTCTTGAATGCCAGAGCCATAGAAAACCAAAGCTTTATGATTGGTGTTAATCGGACCGGTAGTGATGGAAATGGCTTAGAATATGAAGAAAGTTCCTGTGTTTTCTCGCCCAATGGTGAAAAGTTAGAGTCGATTGCGGTTTCAGATACGATTAAAATATTTGATCTGAACCTCGAAGAGGCGATAGAGTACAGAAAAAATTTTCCAATAAAAAAAGATAGACGGGAAGGTTTTTATAAAGAGTTTTATAGTTAAAAAAAATAAAATTATCATGTTTTCAATAAACGATAAAGTAATAGTAATAACAGGGGGGAACGGATTATTAGGAAAACAGATGGTTTCTACATTTCGTGAGCAGGGAGCAACAGTTGTTGCTGCCGATATTTATTTTGAAGAAAAAAGTGCAGATGATTTTATAATTGATATTACTGATGAAAATTCAGTAAAAGAGGGTATTGCAGCTATAGTTAAAAAGTATAATAGAATAGATGGCTGGGTTAACAATGCTTATCCTAGAACGAAAGATTGGGGAAATAAATTTGAAGATATATCTCCCGAATCATGGCGTAAGAATGTTGATATGCATTTGAACGGCTATTTTTTATGTTGTCAAGTGGTTTTAGAACAAATGAAAAACCAAAAATTTGGTTCGCTTATTAATATGTCATCCATTTACGGATTAGTAGGTCCTGATTTTACAGTGTATGAGGGTACAGAAATGACTATGCCTGCTGCGTATTCTGCAATTAAGGGAGGATTGAATAATTTTACGAGATATTTAGCCTCTTACTATGGTGCATATCAAATACGGGTAAATACAGTTTCTCCGGGCGGGATTTTTGATAATCAGCCGGAATCATTTGTGAATAATTACAATAAAAAAGTTCCGATGAAGCGAATGGGAAGTCCGAAAGATATTGTATCTGCGGTTTATTTTTTACTTACCGATGATTCATCTTATGTAACCGGGCACAATCTGGTGGTTGATGGTGGATGGTCTGCTATATAAAAGTAGTCAATCTATATCAACAACTTTTTTAAACAAATAATAAAACTATATGCTATTAACAGATATAATAGATAGAATAAAATATAATAATAAGGCCGACAGGATTGGCCCTGATCATCCATTTACTCATTGGCAGCTATACTTTAAAAAAAGAATGCTGCGTTTGTGCAAGAAAAAATTCAAGCATTTTGCAGATACAGCAGATTTTAGGTCGGGGGCATATGCAGTTTGCTGCTCAAAAATTAGCATTGGTGAGCGAGTTGTAATAAGACCGGGATCTATGTTATTTGCAGAAGCAGATAATTTAGAAACCTCTATTACTATTGAAGATAATGTAATGTTAGGAAGTGGGATTCAAATTTATGTGCATAATCATAGGTTTGATCGTGTAGATATACCGCTGATTGATCAGGGGTATTATGAAGCTAAACCTGTTATTTTAAAAAATGGATGCTGGCTTGGTGCAAATGTAATCGTACTGCCCGGAGTTGTTATTGGAGAAAATTCGGTTATAGGCGCAGCTTCGGTTGTTACCAAGTCAATTCCTCCGGGAGTTGTGGCAGCAGGTAACCCTGCCAGAGTAATTAAAAATATCGGTAAGAATGAAATTTGAAAAAGTTGTTTATGTATCATATTTTCCTCTAACAAAGAGAACGTATACTAATTTTTATTTTGAAGAATTACTTCAAAATAACATTCAGGTTGATTATTTGGATATTACCAATTTATTTTACCCGGATAGAGTAACATTAGATTCAATCGATTATGAGAGGACTGTGAAAATGAGTTCTTATAAACAGCTGAAAGATTATTTAAAAGAGCAAAATAATAGCACAACATTATATATTTCTATAATGACCTTTGAATGGAGGGTCTTTAAATTGTTTAGAATATTTACAAAGTATAATTTGAATTTGGGTGTTTTTGGTGCGGGTGTTTTTCCAAATAGCCCAACCAATAATACATCCAGGGTAATTCGATTTATCAAAGCAATAAGCTATGAAAGAATTAAATCTCTTTTTACTAATAAATTAATTCTCTTTTCAAAAAAATGGGGTTTTATAAAAACATATGATCACATTTTTATGGCGGGAGAATATGGATACTGGGGACTTGGAATTGGGTGTGATATAGATTATAAAAAGGCAAAAGTAATACATGTAAATACTGTAGATTACGACCAGTTTTTACTTCATAAAGAATTACCTTCTATAGGTGCAGGAAAGGATATTGTTTTTTTAGATCAATATTTGCCCTATCACCCAGATGCCAGTTATTTCAAAATAAAAACGGTACAACCTGAACCCTATTTTAAGGAAGTAAATAAATTTTTAGACAGATTAGAACAGGTAACAGGTAAAAAAGTGGTTATTGCAGCACATCCTAAAGCAAAACGCTACAATGAATTTAATCCATATAATGGCAGGCCCATTTTTTTTAATCAGTCAAATGATCTGGTTAAAGAGGCTTCGCTTGTTTTAACGCATGCCAGCACTGCTGTATGTTTTCCTATTTGTTATCAGAAGAAGTTAGTTTTGCTAATGAGTGATTACCTTAGTGAGAGGTTACCCTATTTTTTAGTAATTGCTAAATCTATTGTACAGGCTTGCGGCGCAACTTTAATAGCAATGGATAATGAAGATGATATTAATATTCCGGAAGAGATAGATTTGGTAAAATACAATGATTTTAAATATAAATATTTGACTTCTAAAGAAAGTGAGAATCAACTATCGGCAGATATTGTTATTAATTATATAAAAAATAACCATGGAGTTACCTAGCTAATGAAACAATTTTTAAAAATATACCTATGGCAATTCATTTCGATATTATTTAATTTCGCTGCTATTTTTGTGGTTACACCTTACCTGTCCTCTAATAAAACAATATACGGGATTTACACGCTTATTGTAGCGGCATACATGTTTTTGTCGTATGCAGATTTTGGGTTTTTGGGTGCAGGTATGAAATTTGCTTCGGAGTGTTATGCCCTCAAAGATTTAAAACAGGAAATTAAGATAATAGGATTTACAGCCTTTATTTTTTTGGTATTTGTTTTAGTGTATGCTTTAGGTGTGTTACTTCTTTCCTTTTGGCCCGAGATGCTTGTAAAAAGCCTGAGTGATAGTGAAGAAAGGTCTATTGCAAGTAATCTTCTATTAATATTAGCCTTGTTTTGTCCTGTTTTTGTGATGCAGAGAATTGTGCAAATTATATTTGCAGTACGTTTAAAAGATTATATATTCCAAAGGATAATAATAGTGTCCAGTGCAATAAAAATTATTTTTGCACTTATATTTTTCAGTAATGAGAGTTACCCAATTGTAACCTATTTTCTATTTTCACAATTCTGTACCCTTGCAGCTGTCTTAATAGGCTTATATATTGCCAAAAAAGAATTTGGCTATAATTTTAAACTCTTTTTTGGGTCTTTTCGATTTTCAAAAGAGATATATGAAAAAACCAAAAGACTTGCTTTTGTCTCCATCTTTCTTACCATCTGCTGGATCTTGTATTATGAATTGGATCCCTTTGTGATCTCAAGATTATTGGGTGCTAAATATTTAGCTGTTTTTGCAATAGGTTTTACTTTGATGGAATATTTCAGAGGTGTTTTTGGAATCATCTTTAGTCCTTTTATAGCAAAGTTCAACCACTTTGTTGGTTTAAAAGATCATGAAGGCTTGCATACTTTTTTTAATAAAGTTTTGGTTTTGGCATTACCCTTAACTGTATTTCCGGTTCTGGCAATTTCTATAACGATTAAAAATTTTATTTTCTGCTGGGTCGGAGATCAATATGCCGATTCTGTTCCAATAGCCCAAGTGTTAGTTTTAAGTTTCTTATTTAGCTTTTTGTCTTCACCTACGGGAATTTTAATAATGGCATATGAGCAGGCTAAACTTTTGTATATTACAAATGCCCTGCTTCCAATAATATACTGGTCTGGAGTTTTAATAACTTTTAAATTTATAGGTTTACAAGCTTTTGCTGATTTTAAAGCGGCAGCCTTTTTTGCTGTAGCAATTGTTTATTTGAACATAATTGTAAAGCTGTTGAATGTAAAATTTTGGCCTTTTTTATGGAGGTTGTGTGCCCCAGCAATAGTGCCGGTTTTGTTTATTCTGATTGTTACGTTTTTCACAAAATCATATCTTCCTCTTGAAAAGAATAAGATAAATTTGCTGCTTTATTTTATATATAATGGATTTGTAATTGGTATTGCGTTTATTATTTATTATTTTTTCTCTAATGAATATAGAAAAACTATAAATTCGATAGTATCTCCAATTTTAGGAAGGTTTAATATTATAAAAGCAAAAACTTTATAAATTGATTTTCAGACAATGTGATGGATCACTTTTTTTAATTTAAAACAAATGACTATGTTGATAATATACTTAATTAAGAATTCTTTTTTACATTTTAAAAGACTCTGCGGCTCATTATATAGAAATGCCAAATTGAAACAACAGAATCCAACAGGAATGTTTGATTTGACAAGTCAGGTTATAGAATGCGAACTGGAAAAATATGTAGTGATCTTTGATAATACAAAAGTGTATAATTGTAAAATCGGAGCTTACAGCTATATTCAAATGAATGGAAGGATCTTCCATTGTGAAATAGGTAAATTCTGTTCTATTGCCGCATCGGTAAGTATTGCTCCGGGTATGCATGACATGAGCAGAGTAACAACTCATCCAAGCTTTTATTTCAATACAGATGCTTTACCTAAGATCTTTGTTACCGAAGATAAATTAGAATTATATAAGAGGGTACATATAGGCCATGATGTTTGGATAGGAGAAAAAGTAGTAATTATTGACGGTATAAAAATTGGAAATGGTGCTGTTATTGCTTCCGGGGCTATTGTTGTAAAAGATGTAGAGCCTTATTCTGTAGTAGGTGGTGTACCTGCAAGACATCTTAAATACAGGTTTGATGAGGAAACTATAGAACTTTTCCAAAAAAGCGAATGGTGGAATTATTCGGATGAGTGGTTCGAAAAAAATGCTGATATGATGTTAGATGTTGACAGATTTAAAGAGTATTTAAAAGGGTTATAAAAGGTTTAATTTATGCAAACGATAATAAACTATCTAAAAATAATACCGCGCCTTTTTTATTTTCTATTTAATTTTTCCAGTTATAAGAATCTTAATTTAAGGGCTGTAGTTTTTTTTTCGGTGAGAGTACAGGGAAAAAAGCATATATCTATTGGGCGAAATAGTGTAGTCCAGAGAGGTGGGTGGCTGCTGGCTTTAAAAATAGATGAGAATGAACCGGTGCTTTCAATTGGAGATAATTGTGCAATTGGCGATTACTGTCATATCATATCAGTAAGAAAGGTAATTTTTGAGGATAATGTTTTAATGGCTAATAATGTATATGTATCTGATAATCTACATGGTTATGAAGATGTTACTACTGCAATAAAAGATCAGCCAATAAAATTTAAAAAAGAAGTAGTTTTACAATCTGGTTGTTGGATTGGTGAAAACGTATGTATAATAGGAGCAAGTATAGGTAAAAATAGTATAATTGGAGCCAACTCTGTAGTTACTAAGGATATTGACGATTATTGCATTGCAGTGGGAAGCCCTGCAAGAGTTATAAAAAAATATGATTTAGTAACTAAAAAGTGGAATTCAGTAAACACAAATAATTAATTATAATTATGAAAAAGGTTTTAATTACGGGAGGGGCTGGCTTTATTGGTTCCAATGTAGCGAGAGTATTAGTTAAAGAAGGATATGAAATTACAATTCTGGACAATTTTCTTCCACAGATCCATGGAGACAAAAATGAGTTGTCAGAAGATCTAAAAGGTAAGGTAAAGCTAATTGTAGGCGATGTTTCCGATAAGGCAGTACTTTATTCGGCCCTTAAAGGGCAGGATGCCGTAATTCATTATGCAGCAGAAACCGGTACAGGACAATCTATGTATGCTGTTTCGCATTATACAAATGTAAATATCCAGGCAACGGCAGATTTATGTGATTACATAATTAATGAAGCTCACGAAATAAAAACTGTAATTGTTGCTTCTTCGCGCTCAATATATGGAGAAGGAAAGTATAATTCTCCCGAATATGGAGTTGTTTATCCTAATTCGAGAACTTTTCAAAATGTAAAAGAAAGTTTTGAAGTTTGCTGCCCAATATCGGGTAAACACAATTTAGAGGTTAAAGCGACAGATGAGTCGTCTAAAATTCATCCTTCTTCTTTTTATGGAATTACCAAACAGGTTCAGGAGCAGATGATTATTCTGGCTGCACAATTAAAGAACATTAATGGTTTTGCATTGAGATATCAAAATGTATATGGGCCAGGGCAGTCACTGAAAAATCCATATACAGGTATTTTATCTATTTTTACACGTTTAGCTTTGCAAAATGAAGAGATAAATATTTTTGAGGATGGGCTTGAAAGCAGAGATTTTGTGCATATCCAGGATGTTGTTAATGCAACTGTAAGCTGTTTAAAATTAGAGCAAAAAGGACAGCACATTTTAAATGTTGGCAGCGGAGTACCTATAAATGTACTTGAGGTAGCTCAGGAGATTGTGTCTTACTTAAAAAGTGATTCTGAAATAAAAATTTCGGGTGCTTTTAGAGAAGGAGATATCCGTCATAATTTTGCTGATCTGGAACTAATTAAAACGATAGTTGGTTTTGAACCAAAATGGAGTTTTAAAGATGGATTGCATAGCTTTATAGACTGGGCATTACAGCAGAATGATATTCCAAAAGATACTACAGATTATAAAAAATCTTTAGGCGAATTAAAAGAAAAAGGACTACTTAATGGATAATGTGAACAAGCCACTGGTTAGTATTGTTTTTACCAGTTATAATCATAAAGAATATCTTAAACAGGCATTGGATAGTTTGGTGAATCAAACCTATCCTAATCTTGAAATTATAATTATTGACGATTGTTCTACAGATGGAAGCCAGGAAATTCTAAAGGAATATGAACATATTCAAAATATAAATTTACAGTTAAAAACTCAAAATTCCGGGAGTTATGTAAAGGCCAGTAATTATGGTGCTTCTTTTGCAAAAGGTGAATATATCCTTTTTGCACAGTGTGATGATTTTGCAGAGGCAAATCAAATTGAAATACTTTTGGAGGCATTTGAGAATAATCCTTCAGTTGGTGTGGTCTTCTCTAAAAGTAATCTTGTTGATGAAAAGGGAATTACATTTACAGATGATTTCGTTGGAAGAGAAAGAAGCTTTAAAAGATCGGTGAAAGAAAATGGATTAATTAAAGGTGATAAAATGAAAGAATTTCTTTCTTTTTCCTGTGTTATTCCAAATTTGAGTGCTGCTTTAATTAAGCATGATTTATTTAAAGAGATTAATGGCTTATCTGAACAATATCTTGTTGTGGCCGATTGGGAATTTTGGTTGGATCTTTCTGAAAAGACAGATTTTTATTATATAGAGCAGCCTCTTAATTACTTTAGGCAGCATGGTACTACCATTAGAAGCAGTATAAAAATGAAGACTCAAATCATTGAGATCTATAAAATGTTTTATAATCATATTTCTAAGAATCAATTGACCCCGCTTCAAAAGCATAAAATAAAATTAGGTGCCGGTGCAGTATGGTTTTCTTATTTTATAGAAAATAAAAAAGCATGGCTTGAATGTTATAGTTCAGTATATCCTGAAATAAAACAGATAGAAAAAAGAGGTCGTTATTATTTGTTTCTTGGTGTAAAAAAGCAGATTACCGAATATATATATCATAAAATCGATACGAATGAATAGTATTGTTCCCAAGGTCTCTATAATTATTCCAACTTATAATAGAGGGAATCAATTGAGAATTTGTCTTAAATCACTTCAGGAGCAAAGTTTTAAAGACTTTGAAGTTCTTGTTTGTGATGATGGTTCTACGGATAATACTTTTAAGATTGTTGAGGAGTTTAAAGATGTATTAAACTTAAATTATATTAAGGACGTCAATTTTGGCGGACCTGCAAAACCCAGAAATAATGGGATAAAACAAGCCAAAGGAGAGATCATTGCTTTTTTAGATTCTGACGATTGGTGGTATCCAAATAAATTAGAAGTTTCTCTTCCCTATTTATCTGATTATGATTTAGTTTATCATGATCTGGATATTTACAGCAATATAGAAAAATCGAATGGTGTCGCAAAGGGTAGAATTTTGAGCGGAAATATTGCGAAAGATCTAATTCTTAACGGCAACGGAATTATAAATTCGAGTGTTTTAATTAAAAAAAACATTGTTGATCTTGTAGGTGAAATTACAGAAGATAAAAATTTAATAGCTGTTGAAGATTTTGATTATTGGATCAGGGCAGCTAAAGTAACAGATCGTTTTAAGTATATCAATCAAAGTCTGGGAGCTTATTGGGAAGGAGAAAATATTTCATATTCTACTAAACAAATAGATAGGGCAAAGAGTTTATTGGATAAATACATGTCAGAACTTTCTATGGATGAACAAAAAGCGGCGGTTTCGCTTCATCATTTTAACTCAGCGCGAATGTATCACACTTTAGGCTTCTATCCTGAAGCTAAAGCGTCTTATGTAAAAGCACTGCATGCCTCTAATTTGAGCAGGATATTGAAAGCAACATCAGGTTATTTAATGTGTTGTTTCAAAATAAAATAAAGTAGTAAACTTAATGATCCAAAGTATAAAAGCCATAGATCTTAATAAAATTTTAAAAGTAACCAGCTTTGGTCTTTTGATTTTATTGTGGTATTCCTATTCGAAACATGGGGATGGATTATATGTTGATCTTACTACTGTCTTACTGGGAACTGCGCTATCTATTCAAATAGTGACTTTCCTGTTTTTTGAAAGAAAAAGAAGAGATCCTTTTGTCTTGCTGTTATGTTTGCAAATGACTGTCTATTTTTTACTCCGGATTGTTACGTTATTGAACTACGAGTTTTCTAATGTCTTTACGCGATTTCCATTTACCGCAAATGATCTTAATCATGCGTTGGTTTTCATTTTAGTAGCCAACCAGGTTTTTTATTTTGGGCTGACAATAAATGGTTTGAGACCAAATATACTTAGTGCTACTTTAACTATCAGGCCTGTTAAAACATATTTAGTGGTTGTTTTTATTGGAATTGGTTACTTTTTTGCCTTTTATCAGAAAGTAGGTTTAGGTTTTTTAGAAGGAATTATGGGCATGGTTCAGAGTTTGTTTGTGAACTTAGGAACAATGCTATTTATGGCAATCGTTTTTTTAATTCTTTTTAAGGGCAGAATTGATAGTAAGACAAAAAGAATTGTGTTTGCCGGGATTTTACTTATGGTACTAATACAAACACTTACAGGAAGCAGATCTGCTATTTTATCTATTGTAAATTATTTAATCTTTGCATCATTAGCTATTCATGACTGTATAAAAGTTGAAAAGAAATATTTAGTATTAGGCAGTATTTTGCTGCCAATAATGATTATTATATTTGCTTTGTCTACTTTCCTTAGACCAAGACTTGAAAACAGAGAGACAATTGGAAGCGAAACTTTTGAAGTTATGAAAGAGTTTGATGTAAACGAAGTTGTCGTAGAAGGATCGGATCTGGTTTTAATGGGTGTTTTTGATAGAATTGGCTTTTTAGATTATTGTGCAGAAACAATTTCTAATTCGGATAAATATTCAGGAATATTTAATCCATGGTATTATTTTAAAAGTATTGTTGATAATATTTTGACACCCGGTTTTACAGTTTTTGATACGCCCAGGGTTTCAAATGCAACAACGTTTGTATATAATGAAAGAGGTACACCAAGTTTAGCAAGAGTAGGTGAAGGATATCAATCGGATGAGTTTACAATGTTTGGAGAATTTTATGCCTTATTTGGAAAGTGGTTTTCTTTAATTCCAATATTTTTTACGGGTTATTTTTTTAAAAGCATATATCTAAATATAAATCAAAGTAATATTTATTTATTTTATTTAAAGAGAGCTCTTATTCTATTTGTATTTTATTCTACCTTGAATAGCTTCGGATTAGATTGGGTTTTACTAGATGTTGTAGCAATATTTTTTACGTATAAAATTTTTAAAAGGTTTTTCAAATTTCAACATATAGATAAAGTTTAAAGTAAAAAAGATGAAAATAATTTATTTAACAATTATTAAGTTTGCAATCTATGGATGAATATTTAAGTTTAAAATTAAAGGTAATCTCATTTGTTTCTATGTTATTGGTTGTGTTTTTACACTCTTATAATTTAGTGGTTAATTTAGATTCAGAAGTTATTTTATTAGATCAGGGTTATAGCTCTTTTATTCAGAATTTTTTTAGCCAGGGTATTTGTCGAGTTGCAGTGCCTTTATTTTTTTCTATATCAGGGTATTTATTTTTTTTAAATACCAAGGGAACCTTAAATGAATTCGTTTCAAAATTTAATAAGAGATTAAAAACAATAGTTGTTCCTTACCTGTTTTGGTCGGTCAGCTGGCTTTTGTTTTTTCTTTTTTTACAATCGATTCCTCAGTTAGCAATGTTTTTTTATAATAAGAATATTATTGATTACACAGCTAAAGAAATCGTTACTGCTATTTTGATTCATCCCATCCCATATCAATTGTGGTTTTTAAGAGATTTAATGTGTTTGGTCATTCTTGCACCCTTGTTGTTTTTTCTAATTAAGAAAACTAAGTATTTCGCTCTTGCTCTTGTTTTGATTATCTGGTTCTTTGATTTGAACTTAATTGTTCTTGGAAATGAATCATTATTTTTCTTTGTAGTAGGTTCTTTTATCAGTATTCATAAAAACGAGATTCTGGCAAAAAAAATCACGAAGGGAGCATTGGTTTATACATTAATTTGGCTCGCAATTCTACTGATTAAAACATTGTTAATGCAGTACAGGTATGACGATGCTTTTGTTATAAGTTTTTTGCATAAAGTGAGCGTTTTGATAGGGATCTTAGCTGTTTGGAGTTTGTATGATAGCCTGGTATTCAACTCGGGGATGAAAACCAATAGTAAGGTTTTGAATTATTCGTTTTTTATTTTTGTTTTACATGAGCCGATGTTGCAGTTTTTGAAAAAGATCCTTTTTTATTTAACTTATAAAAATGAATTGATATCTTTGATCATATACTTTGCAGCTCCTATAATAACAATCATAATTTGTCTTTTTGCCGGATTTATTCTGAAGCGGATTGCGCCTAAATTCTATCTATTTATATGTGGAGGAAGATAGAATTGTTGACTTTAAAATAGAAATTTATTAAAATGATTAATAAAAAAATAAAAATAGGAATTGACGCTTCACGTAATCGTTCAGGAGGTGCAAAGGCACACGTTATTGGACTAATTTCTGAAGGCAATCCGGAAAATTATGGAATTGATGAGGTGCATATATGGGCTTTTAAGTCTTTGTTAGATTCACTTCCTGATAAACCTTGGCTTTTTAAACATAATCCTGCTGAGTTAGAACAATCGTTGTTTAAACAGATTCTATGGCAGTGTTTTAAATTAAAAAAGGAAGCTAAGAGCGAAGAAATAGATGTTTTATTTACAACTGATGCAAGTACTTTTTCATCTTTTTCTCCTATGGTTGTAATGAGCCAGGATTTAATCCAGTATGAGCCGGGGATGATGAAAATATATGGATGGGGGAAATCCCGTTTAAGTAATATTATGAAGTTAATTGTTCAGAATAAGGCGATGCGTAATGCTAAAGGCGTTATATTCCTTACTGAATATTCTATGAACGCAGTTCAAAAAGTTACGGGTTCACTTAATAATACGACTATAATTCCTCATGGAGTAGGTGATCTTTTTAAAAATAAAATTCATCTGCCGAAAGAAAGCCTGATCAACAAGGAAACCATTAAATGTATTTATGTATCAAATACTGAAATGTACAAATATCAATGGAATGTTGTAAAAGCTATAGCAGGTTTAAGAAAAAAGGGTTTTCCTGTTGAACTTATACTAGCCGGAGGCGGAGGTGGGGAATCAAGAAAAATGTTGAATGATGAAATACTTAATTCTGATCCTAATAATGAATTTGTTAAGGTTATTGAGTTTGTTACTCCTTTACAAATGCCGGATTTGTTAGCGGATTGTGATATATCTATTTTTGCATCCAGCTGTGAAAATTTACCGGTAACACTTTTAGAATCTATGGCAGTAGGTTTACCAATAGCCTCTTCTAACCTGGGGCCAATGCCCGAGGTTTTAAAAGATGCGGGTGTTTACTTTGATCCAAAAGATCCAAAATCGATTGAATTGGCTGTTGAAAGATTAATAAAAGAAGATGCAACCCGCCTATTAAGTGCTAAACAGGCAAAACAATTGGCACATGATTATTCATGGAGTTCATGTTCAAATAAAACTTGGAATTATTTAGTTGAAAATATTAAAAATTTATGAAAAAAAGAGCTTATCAAATTTGCGCAAAAACTATAATGGATACTACAGATCCAAATATTGTTTTTGATGAAAACGGTATTTCGGATTACTACCATAATTTTCATAGCGCAATATTACCTCACTGGCATACTGATGAGAAAGGTTTTGAGGAATTAATGAATGTCGCTGAAAAAATTAAAAAAGAAGGTGTAGGTAAAGAATTTGATTGTATAATAGGACTAAGTGGAGGCCTTGATAGTTCTTATGTTGCTTATGTTGCGAAAGAAATTATGGGACTTCGCCCATTACTATTCCATGTAGATGCAGGCTGGAATACGCAGCAGGCAGTTGGAAACATTGAAAAACTGGTAAACGGACTTGGATTAGATCTGTTTACTGAAGTTATTAACTGGGAAGAGATTAAAGATCTTCAGGTAGCTTTCCTTAAGTCGCAAATTGCAGATCAGGATCTTCCGCAGGATTATGCTTTCTTTTCTGCATTATACAAGTTTGCACGAAAAAATAAGATAAAATATGTCTTAACCGGAGGTAATTTTTCTACAGAATGCTGTAGAGAACCTTTAGAATGGGGTGGTTTTCCCGGAATTGACAAGACATTGTTAAACGATATTCACTCTAAATTTGGAAAAAGAAAATTAAAGTCATTTCCATTAGTTGATATTTTACAATATAAGCTCTACTATAAATATGTTTTAGGGATGCAGGTATTTAAACCTTTAAACCTTCTTCCATATATTAAAAAGGATGCTGAAGAACTTCTTGGGAGCAGGTTTGGATGGGAGAAATTTCAGCATAAGCACCATGAGTCAAGGTTTACAAGATTTTATGAAGACTTCTGGTTGCCGAAAAAGTTTGGTTATGACAGAAGAAAATCTCACTTTTCAAGTTTAATCCTTACAGGTCAGCTTGATAGGGATGAGGCTTTAGAAAGAGTTAAGCAACCTGTTATGAGTGAGCAGTTTATGAGACAGGAGTTTGAATATATAGCTAATAAATTAGACCTTACGGTTCCAGAACTGCAGGCTATATTTGATGGTGAAAACAAGACATTTAAAGATTATAAAAGTAAATACGGACTAATTAGTTTCGGCGCTAAGGTGATGATGAAATTGGGACTTGAAAAAAGATTGATTCGATGATTGTAATAATAAATTATGGATTAGGGAACCTGAATGCTTTTGTAAATATTTTTAAAAAGCTGGACATTCCCGTTAAAATTGCTACCCAGGCTTCTGATTTAGAAAATGCCACTAAAATTGTCCTTCCCGGTGTTGGTGCTTTTGACCATGCTATGGCAAAGCTGAATGAATCTGGGATGAGGGAAACTTTAGACGATTTGGTATTGAATAAAAAGCTGCCTGTAATTGGAATTTGTGTAGGTATGCAGATACTTGCCAAATCCAGTGACGAAGGTGTTATGCCTGGACTTGGCTATATTGACGGTGTGGTTAGAAAGTTTGATACTTCCAATTTTAAACAGAAAACACGCCTGCCTCATATGGGGTGGAATGATATTGTTCCAAAACAGGGACACAGCCTGTTTAAAGATCTTGAAAAAGTACCGTTATATTATTTTTTGCATTCTTATTATTTTGAATGCAACAAAAGTGAAGATGCTATTGCAACGGCTGATTATGGGGTTGAATTTGTTTGTGCTGTAAATAACGAAAATATTTATGGTGTTCAGTTTCATCCTGAGAAAAGCCACCACTATGGTGTTCAATTATTAAAAAACTTTGCAGAACTATAATATGTTAAGACCCAGAATTATTCCATGCCTGTTGGTTCACGAAAAAGGATTAGTAAAATCTGTAAATTTTAAGAATCATAAATATGTAGGAGACCCTATCAACGCTGTCAGGATTTTCAATGAAAAAGAAGTTGATGAGTTGATGGTGATCGATATTGATGCAACTGTTGAAAACAGAGAGCCGGATTACAAAATGATTGAAAATTTGGCTGCAGAATGCAGAATGCCATTATGCTATGGCGGTGGTGTGAAAACGGTTGAGCAGGCACAAAGGATATTTAGTCTTGGGGTAGAAAAAATTGCGGTTAGTTCTGCAATTATTGAAGACCCTGATTTTATTACCAGAATGGCCGAAAAAGTAGGAACACAAAGTGTTGTTGCTGTGCTTGATGTAAAAAAGAAGCTATTGGGAGGCTATGAGGTGTATACTCATAACGGAAAGAAAAAGACGGGAAAAAACCCTGTAGAATTTGCAAAAGAGCTTGAGAAATTGGGAATAGGAGAGATTGTGATTAACTCTATTGACAACGATGGGGTTATGAAAGGTTATGATATGGGAATCATTGAAAAAGTTCGTGATGCCGTAAGTATACCTATGACTGTTTTAGGAGGCGCAGGATCTTTAGAAGATATAAAACAACTGATAAAAAAGTTTGGTATCATAGGGGCTTCGGCAGGAAGTCTTTTTGTATTTAAAGGTGTATATAAAGCAGTACTTATAAATTATCCATCGAGAGAAGAAAAAGACACTCTTATTATGGATAATTATATTTCTATGTAATAATTAAATAGCACAAGTTAATGTTAATAAAAAATAAAACACTTTTAATTACGGGAGGAACGGGATCTTTTGGACATGCTGTTCTTCACCGTTTTCTTCATACTGATCATTTTGATGAGATACGTATTTTTTCCCGTGACGAAAAGAAACAGGATGACATGCGTAACCAGTTAAAAAGTGATAAGTTAAAATTCTACATTGGCGATGTGCGGGATTTTCACAGCGTAGAAAGAGCTATGCATGGTGTTGACTATGTGTTTCATGCAGCAGCACTTAAACAGGTGCCTTCATGCGAGTTTTTCCCTATAGAGGCAACTAAAACAAATGTTTTTGGAACTCAGAATGTTATTGATGCCGCAGTTGCTAATAATGTAACTAAAGTTATATGCCTTAGTACTGATAAAGCAGCTTACCCAATTAATGCAATGGGAATATCTAAGGCATTAATGGAAAAGGTTGCTATTGCTGCATCCCGAACTATAAAAAATAATACTACTACAGTTTGCTTAACACGATATGGCAATGTAATGGCATCGCGTGGCTCTGTAATTCCTCTGTTTTTAAAACAGATACAATCGGGAAAAGATATCACTATAACAGATCCTTCAATGACACGTTTCCTTATGTCTCTTGAAGAAGCTGTAGAATTGGTGTTGTTTGCCTTTGAACACGGAAATCAGGGCGATTTGTTTGTAAATAAAGCTCCGGCAGGAACAATAGGTGATTTGGCTATTGCCCTTAAAGAATTATGCAATGCAGATAATGAGATAAAAATAATTGGCACACGTCATGGTGAAAAGCTTTATGAAACGCTTTGTACACGTGAAGAGATGATCAAGGCTGAAGATATGGGCGATTTTTATCGTATCCCTGCGGATAATCGTGACCTGAATTATGCGAAGTATTTTTCTGAAGGTGAAGTAGATATTTCTAAAGTAGAAGACTACCACTCGCATAATACACAACAGCAGGATGTAGAAGGCATGAAAAAGCTTTTGTCTGATCTTCCTTTAATCAGGAAGCAGGTATTTAATGAAGAATTTATAGATTACTATTTTGACTAATTATGGAAAAACCACAGTTAATTAGTGGCAATGTTCATGAAGATCCAAGAGGGAAACTGTTCTTTAACAATGAGGTAGATTTATCTCCAATAAAGCGTTTGTATTTTATTGAGCATCCCGATACTATAACGGTAAGGGCATGGCAGGCACACAAAATTGAAGAAAAATGGTTTCAGGCAGTTCAGGGTAAATTTGAAATTAGCCTTATAAGAGTAAACTGGGATAACCCATCAGACTCTTTACCTGCATTTAAATATGTGCTCGATGCTTTAAAAAGCGAAATATTACATGTTCCCGGAGGATATGCTTCCGGATTCAGGGCATTAGAAAATAATTCTAAAATAATGGTTTGTTCTAATTTTACACTTGACGAATCTAAGGGAGATGATTTTCGTTTTCCTTTAGAGCATTGGGAGTTAGACAATTAATTAATTATATGAAAAAACTTAAGGTTGTTACTGTTGTAGGCACAAGGCCGGAAATCATCAGATTAGCAGAATGTATAAAAAAATGTGATCAGTTTTTTGATCACGTACTTGTTCATACAGGACAAAATTATGATTATGAGCTTAATGAGATCTTCTTTGAAGACCTTCAATTAAGAAAACCGGATGTGTTTCTTAATGCTCCCGGGAATCATTTAGGTGAAACAATTGGTAATATAATCGCTAAATCATTTGAGGTGTTTACCGATGTAAAGCCGGATGCTTTGCTGGTACTTGGAGATACGAATAGTGTTCTATGTACAATTGCTGCTAAAAGGCTTAAAATTCCTATATTCCATATGGAAGCAGGAAACAGATGCTTTGACCAAAATGTACCTGAAGAAATAAATAGGAAGATATCCGATCATATCTCTGACATAAACCTTACTTATACAGAGCACAGCAGGAGATACCTGCTTAGCGAAGGATTTAGGAAAGACCACGTATTTGTTACAGGCTCACCATTATGGGAAGTGCTTACCAAGTACATGACAAAGATCAATGAAAGTGATGTAGTAGAGAGGCTAAAGTTAACTCAGGGTGGTTACTTTGTAGTAAGTGCACATCGTGAAGAAAATATAGATTTAGGAAATAATTTCGAAATATTGGCAGAATCGCTTAATACAGTAGCGGAACAATACAATATGCCGATAATATTTTCTACACATCCAAGAACAAAGAAGAGGATAGAAGCGAATAATATAAAGTTCCATCCCCTAATACTGAATGTTGCTCCGTTAGGTTTCTTCGATTATGTAAATCTTCAGAAGAATTCATTCATGGTATTATCTGACAGCGGTACTATAAGTGAAGAATCTGCAATGATGGGCTTCCCTGCAATAAGCATAAGAACAAGTACTGAGCGTCCTGAAGCTGTAGATGCCGGTACAATAATTATTGGTGGTATACAAAAAGACCAGATTCTTAATGCTATTGAGATTACAAAAGCCTTAAGCCCCAACGATTCAACACAATTACCGGTAGAATATCTGGTAAATAATACTTCTGAGAGAGTTGTTAAGGTTATTCAGAGCTACACCTCAATCGTTAATAAAGTGATCTGGAATAAATAAATTTTGCTATGAAGAAAGTTTTAGTATTAGGAGCAAAGGGTATGGCGGGCCATGTCGTTTTAAAATTATTACCTCAGTTAGGGTCTTATGATGTTTGGGGAGTTGCCCGAAATATTGATGAATCTGAAAGACTCATCAATCTTGATGTTAAGGATACCGACAAGCTGAGCGCTATAGTTGCTTCTCATAACTTCGACTACGTTATAAATTGTATAGGGATATTAAATAAAGATGCCGAGGATAATCCTGATAAAGCAATATGGTTTAACAGTTACTTTCCTCATTTTCTTGAAGCAATTACAAGAAATACTTCAACTAAAGTTATTCATATCAGTACAGATTGCGTTTTTTCGGGAAAACGGGGAGCGTATACAGAAAAGGATGTTAAAGACGGATATGGTTTTTATGCCCAATCTAAAAATCTGGGTGAATTAGACAATACAAAAGACCTTACTCTCAGGACTTCTATTATAGGTCCTGAAGTTAATGAAAACGGAATTGGGTTATTTCACTGGTTTATGTCACAAAACAATGATGTACAGCTAAAAGGTTTTACCCATGCTTTTTGGTCGGGGATCACTACAATTGAACTGACTAAAACAATTCATGCGGCTATTGAGCAAAATATTACAGGGTTAATCCAGATTACCCAAAAGAATAAGATTGATAAATACAGCTTATTACAGCTTTTTAATAGGATATTTAAAAACGGTTCGATAACTATAGAACCGAATTCTGACTATCATGTAGATAAAAGTATGGTATCAATAAGGACAGACTTTAATTATACTGTTCCTGAATATGATGCAATGCTTTTAGAGATGAAGCAGTGGATAGAGCAGAATAACTATAAATATTAGTATGAGGATCCTGGTAGTATCACAATATTTCTGGCCTGAAAATTTTAAAATAAATGACCTTTGCCTTGGCTTGAAAGAGCGGGGGCATACTGTTACCGTACTTACAGGAATTCCTAATTATCCTAAAGGGAAATTTTATGATAATTATAGTTTTTGGAAAAGTAATGATGAAGAATGGAATGGAATAAAGATATACCGTTCAAAACTATTTTCAAGAGGCAATAATGGAATACGGTTAATGCTCAATTATGGATCGTTTGTACTATTTGGAGCATTGAAGTCTCTTTTTATAAAAGAAAAATTCGATAAGATCTTTGTTTTTGAGCCTTCTCCCGTAACTGTAGGTTTGCCTGCTATGTTTGTAGCGAGAAAGATGAAAATACCTTATTATTTCTGGGTACAGGATTTATGGCCGGAAAGCCTTTCTGCAGCCGGAGGTATAAATAATAAAACCATTTTGTCTTTTTTTGACAAAATAACAAGATCAATATATAAAAGTGCTGAGAAAGTTTTAGTACAGTCTGAGGGCTTTATCGAGTATATTGTAAAACAGGGTATTCCCAGAGAAAAAATTATATACTACCCTAATTCAACAGAAAGTTTTTATAAACCTGTAGCTGTTTCTGAAGTTCATCAGCAGAAAATGCCTAAGGATGGTCTTAAAGTATTATTTGCAGGGAACCTTGGCGAAGCACAAAGTTTAGATACACTCGTTGATGCGGCCAAAATACTTAAAGATAAACAGATACATGTAAATTGGATATTGTTAGGAGACGGCCGTCAGAAAGAACATTTAGTAAGCGAAATAAAAAGAAAAGGGTTAGAAGAAAATTTCCATTTACTGGGATCTTATCCATCTGAAGAAATGCCGCTATTTTTCGGCTGCGTGGATGCACTAGTAGTATCGCTTAAGAAAAATGATATTTTCGCACTTACTATACCTTCCAAACTGCAATCTTATATGGCATGTGGAAAGCCAATTATAGCATCACTTGAAGGTGAAGGAGCAAAGATTGTTGAAGAATCTAAATCCGGTTTTGTTTCTCCTCCGGATGATGCCGATGGGCTGGCAGAAAACATTATCAAGCTGTATAATTCAGACGATGATCAAAGAGCGGAAATGAGCCAAAATGGTTTAAAATATTTTAATGAACAGTTTGAAAGGGAATTTTTGCTGGACAAATTAATAGAAATCCTGAAACAATAATTTGAAAATGAAAGTAACTATTACCGGGGCTTCCGGCTTTGTGGGTCAAAATCTTTCTGCTTATCTTAAAGCGAATAATTTTGCAGTTAAACCGCTTTCATTGCGTACTCAGGATTGGGCGGCTAAAATTGACGGCGATGAGCAGGCGATTATACATTTAGCAGGAAAGGCACACGATACTAAAAATACCAGTGAATCATTGGAATACTTTAAAATCAATACGACTCTTACTAAAGAGTTGTTTGATGAATTTATAAAAAGTGACATCAAGGATTTTATATATTTTAGCAGCGTTAAAGCTGCAGCAGATACGGTTGAAGGTATTCTTACTGAAGAGATGCCTGCCGATCCGAAAACACCTTACGGACAATCTAAATTACAGGCTGAGAACTATATTATGTCTGTAAAACTGCCGGAAAACAAAAGGGTATTCATTATCAGGCCTTGTATGATTCATGGACCAGGAAATAAAGGAAACTTAAACCTGCTGTTTTCGGTAGTAAAAAAAGGAATTCCATATCCTTTGGCAGCTTATAAAAACAAACGTTCTTTTTTAAGTATAGACAACCTGTGCTTTGGCGTTGAGCAGTTAATGCTGCAGCCTATTCCTTCCGGGGTTTATCAATTTGCCGACGACGAGGCTTTATCTACAAATGAGCTTATTTCTCTTATTGGGCAAAGTTTATCGGCTAAAGTTAAGCTATGGAGTGTACCAAAGGGATTAATTAATACTTTAGCTAAAGTTGGAGACGTTACAAAACTGCCTTTAAATTCGGAACGACTTAAAAAGCTAACCGAAGATTATATCGTGAGTAATGAAAAAATAGTAAAAGCTATAGGTAAACCTTTTCCGGTATCAGCGAGAGAAGGTCTTATCAAAACGTTTAATTCTTTTAAATAAAAATTAATGCATTATTTAATAATCGTTGTATTGTTGTTTGCTTTAGAACTGCTTTACTTTAAAATAGCAGATCGTTACAATATTATCGATAAACCCAATCATAGGTCATCTCATACTTCTATAACACTGAGAGGCGGAGGTGTTATTTTCCCTGTAGCAATGCTTATTGCCTGTGTAATGGGCGAAGCTTCTATTGCTTTTACGGTTGCCGTAGTGTTAGTTGGAGTTGTAAGTTTTATAGATGATATTAATCCGCTTCATCAATTGCCAAGAGTTATATCTCATTTAATTGCTATTGCTTTAGTTTTATTTGACCTCGATTTATTGCAGGGAACAGCTTTGTTTTGGTTGCCGGTACTTGTGGTTTTAGCTATTGGATGGATCAATGCATTCAATTTTATGGATGGTATTAATGGTATTACGGTATTGTATGCTTTAGTTACTATTGCTTCATTTGCATGGATGTATCAAAATGAATCATCGTTGAATGTTTTAATAACTATGGGACTTGCCTGCATAGTCTTTGGATTCTTTAATATTAGAAAAAGAGCCAAAACATTTGCTGGTGATGTGGGAAGCGTAAGTATGGCACTGTTTCTGGCTTATTTTATGATAAAATTAATTGCAGAGACAGGTCAAATAGGGTATCTGCTATTTTTTGGTGTTTATGGTGTGGATGCAGTAATCACAATTTTGTACAGACTGAAGAATAAAGAAAATATATTCCAGCCGCATAGAAGTCATTTGTATCAATATTTAGCAAATGAGATGAAATGGACGCATGTTTTAGTTTCTTTAGCTTATGCTGTACTACAACTTATTATTAATGGATGTGTTATTCTGCTTAATGATAAGGGGCTATTAAGTATTTGGGTATTTATAGTTTTATTAATTATTTTGGCAGTTTTATATATGGCAATAAGAATTTCTGTAAAGAAAAAAATTGCTGTAGAAAGTATGAGTAATTAATGTCTATATGGGGTTAATTAGTTCTTTTATTTTGTCAAACTATAAGTAAAAAACTACGAATTATGACGGTTTTAGAATGTAAAATACCCTGTGTTATATTTTTGTGAAAGATGTGGGTTTTGTTATTTAATTCATTTTATGATCAATCTGGCGATTTTTTGTAAATATTAATTGATAATTGGCAAAAAATTAATAAAAATTTTCCTTTATAAATTCATAATTTGTTGTGAATTTGAGGCGAAAAATAAAAATGAAATATAGTTTTTAGCTTACATTTGTAATACTCCTTATCAGGAGACTTTAAATTGTATAATTGTATCGTCTTTTTAATGATTGTGTTTTAATGATTTCTACTTCATTTGCAGGAGAATTTGGCGCTGAATACAAAGAATTAATAGACTGCAGTTATCAGGTTTTTTTAAAAGCTTGCCCCCTTTTAGACTAATTTGGATAGATGTTTAGAGAGAGTTAAAAGTGAAGAGTTTAAAATGAGTTAGTTTAATTGCTAATATAGTGAGTGAAAAAAATAGACTAAGTACTCTTAGAATTTGGGAGTCATTACATAGCCTTGGTTACCTGCCAAGATGGATAATCCTACTATTGGATCTACTAGTCATTTCTGTAACAGGAATACTATCCTATTTGTTGATATACAGAACCGGTATTTTGTATGTTAAGCCTTCGCTATACAGTATAAGTATCCCTGTGTATCTGGTAATTAGTCTCTTATCTTTTAGGGCATTTAGAACATACGCAGGTATTATAAGGCATTCTTCTTATATCGATGCTGTAAAAATATTTTTTGCCCAATTTACTACTGCATTTCTTTTACTGGCCATCAATAGTTTGTATTGGAGTATTACCGGTCGTTTATTATATCTTAATATAGGTATCCTTATAAATGCTGTTTTCTCGTTTACTTGTTTGTTTTTATACAGGGTATTGGTAAAACAGGTTTTTGAGAATTATTTTAATCACAATCAGGGGAATAAATTATCACGTGCTATTATATATGGATCGGATGCTAATGCAATTGCCGTAGTAAACGCACTAAAGTCTGAAATGCCGGCGAGATTTAAGATAGTTGGTTTTGTAGATAAGTCGAGTCACAATAAATCTAAGATGATATTGGGACTTCCTATTTTACAGCATAAAAAACGGGTATCTGTGCTAATGCGTATTTTTAATGCTGAAGCACTAGTAATAGCCGATAAAAGTTTATCTAAAGAAGAGAAGCTGGCAATTGTGGATGAATGTCTTGAATTTAACTACAAGGTATATACAGTTCCATTGATATCGGATTGGGAAGACCAAAAAGAAATTTCAAAGAAAGTAAAGAATTTCCAAATTCAGGATTTATTAGAAAGAAAGCCAATTGTGCTTGATAACAAATCTATATCGTCACAGCTTAGAGGTAGAACAGTTTTAATTACAGGAGCAGCCGGTTCGATAGGTAGTGAAATCGTTAGGCAGGTATTACAGTTTAGCCCTAAGAATATTATTATGCTTGATCAGGCTGAAACGCCATTGCACCATCTTGGATTAGAGATTAGCAAATTTGATTCTGCCGCAAATGTATGTAGTGTTATATCTGATGTAAGAGATAGAATCGCTCTCGATAATGTCTTTAGGAAATACAGGCCTGAGGTGGTATATCATGCTGCAGCTTACAAACATGTACCTTTAATGGAAGAAAACCCTTCGCAGGCTATTTTTGTAAATGTACAGGGAACTAAAAATGTAGCAGAACTTGCCTGTGAATATAATGTAGATAGTTTTGTAATGGTATCTACAGATAAGGCTGTTAACCCTAGTAATGTAATGGGGGCCAGTAAACGTATTGCTGAAAAGTTTGTACAGGCACTTCACAATAATATTTTATTGCAAAACCGCAATTGTAAAACAAAGTTTATAACAACCCGTTTTGGAAATGTTTTAGGATCAAATGGGTCGGTAGTTCCATTGTTTACAAAACAGATCGAAAGTGGTGGTCCAATAACTTTAACCCATCCTGATATCATCAGATATTTTATGACCATACCTGAGGCCTGTCAGCTTGTATTAGAAGCAGGTTCTATGGGTAAAGGAGGGGAGATCTACATCTTTGATATGGGTAAGCCTGTTAAGATTATAGATCTTGCGAAAAAGATGATTATGCTTGCCGGTTTTGTGCCGGATAAGGATATTGAAATTAAAATTGTTGGACTTCGCCCAGGTGAGAAGCTTTATGAAGAATTGTTAAATGATACTTCTAAAACACTGCCTACCCATAATGAGAAGATCATGATTGCTCAGGAAACCTATGATGACTTTGTGATACTTAATGAAATGCTGGATGGTTTGATCGCTTCTGCAAGTCAATACTGTGTTGACGATGTCGTTTCAAGAATGAAACAGATCGTTCCTGAATTTATCAGTATGAATTCGAATTATGAAACGCTTGATAAATCAGCGGTAGTATTGCAAAAATAATACGCTGTATTCTCAGATGTGATTTATTCGCTAGAATATGCTGCTGTTTCAAGAATAGATAGAGCTGTAAAAGAGTATCTTATCTTAGTGATTTCCCTTGTTTATTTCTTTTATTCAGTTTATACGGGTACAAATGTGTTTAGTAAAAAACCTTTGTATCTAATTCAATACCTGGATAAATTGTTTTATGAATTAAAAACTACTCTTTGCCTATTGTCTAAAATTATCCTTAGCAATATTACTACTGTAGGTGTAATTAACGGTAATACAAGAGCCAGATGAGGTTTATTAAACATCATTATTATATATAGTGTAATAAAGGCCAAAGAGATGTAAGAAGTCATTAAAATGGCTTTGGTCTTTTTTGCGAAAATAAAATATAATAATAGCAGGAATAGCGGATTGATAAGAAGTATGTTATAATTTAGTTTTAATTCCGGATGGGAAGAATAAAACGCAACAAAACAAAAGAAAATCCCTAATAGCCCAAAGATTGCTAAGAAAGACCGCTGTACTAATTCCTTTTTAGAAAATAGTATTAAGAGTAAGCAAACAGCACTTAACGTATATATGTTGTTCCATGCTGAACTACTGCTTTCTTCAGAAGCTTCGTTAACTGAGATTGTGGATTTTGCCAAGGGTCCCATTGTAGTTGTAGTATTGTTAACACCTTCCATTAATCCATTCGGTAAAAACAGTTTTTGTGCTACTTCATCGGTCTTATGGCCAAAAACAAGGCTGATCCCTAAGTTTTCATAGTAATGACTGTGCAGGGCATCAAATAGCATTTCTCTGTAGGTTTTACCTTTATTGGTATTTTCAAGTGAGATCTTTGGGTCTATGTGATTGTTTATAATGTCGGCAACCATAGTAGTGCAGTTGCGATGAATAAACTGATAGGTGTAAAAACGTTTATCGCTAAGGATGATGCTGTTGAGTTCGTTTGCAATGTTTTGCTTTTGTGTCTGCGTCAGGTTTAATACCTGTTCAAAAACATCTCTTTTGTAATATACATAGGTATAAACAAAATCGTCAAAAGAGCTTGTGGTAACAAAGTACTGCAAATCGCCTTTTACAAATTTTCCGTAAAAATTAGGGGTATCAAAATCGAATGAACCAAAGTTGTATACCACATCAAAGCGGGTAGTGGGATCGTAAACTCTTATGGCGGTATGTCCAAACACAGAATACATTTCGTCGCCGGGTCCGCAGGTGAGCAGGCTCACATTTGCCTGATCTGATAATTGTGTTTGTGCAAAAGTTTTAGCGGAAACCGATAGTAGTGTTAGAAGTAATACTATTAAAACTTTAATGTTGCGCATGATGTGTTAGTTTCTGAAAATCCCCAAATCTACCTTAACAGAGAAGATGTTTGAGTACAGGGCTGCACTCTGGTCACCAATATCGGTAAGGGCATAGTCTACCTGAATACCTTTGTATTTAAAGCCAAGACCTATATTAGGCTGAAAGCTAAGAGAACGGGAATTGTCTATTTCTGTAATATTTTGAAAGTTACCTACACCGGCTCTAAGATATACAAGATCTACATAGCCAAATTCAAATCCAATAGCAGGGTCAATACTTACTGCTTTGGTAGAGATAATATCATTGGTTTGGGCAAACTGCATATTCAGATTGGCTGCTGCCAATATGCTGTAGTCGTAACGAATAATGAATTTTTTTGAAACACCAAATTGTGCTTTAGGTAAGGTGATCTCGGTCGTTTCAGGTAATTCCTGATTTTGTCCGGGTATGGCACCTTTTATAGTCTCATATTCGTCTTCGTCAATATTCCAAACGTTGTAAGTTGTCGTGATGTCACGAAGCATAAGTCCGAATTTCCATTCGTCTTTAGATTCATACTGGAAACCTATATCAAATCCAAAACCCCATGAGTTGGCAAATTTTCCAATCATCCTGCGGATAACTTTGGCATTTATACCATAATTTAATCCATCAAGCGGTAATTTACGGGCATAGGATACGGTAACACCATAATCGGCAGCAGAGAAAAGACTGATACGATTGTAATCGATATTACCTTCTTTGTCAATAAGTTGGGTGGTGTTAAGGATATCATCTACTCCAAAACGAATGATAGAGATACCAAAAGCACTTCGGTCGTCAATAGGCATTGCAAAAGCGGCATAGTCGTACTGCGCTATATTGGCAAAGTAGCTGGCGTGCATTAATGCAAGCTGCTTATCTTCTACTTTTATTAGCCCTGCCGGATTCCAGTAACCCGAATTCACATCGGAAGTATGTGCCGTAACAGCATTGCTCATACCCAGTGCTGCAGCATCAACCCCAATATTCATAAATTCATTGGAGTATTTCCTAACAGTTTGGCTATAAGCGGAAATGGTGAGTAAAAAGGATAAAATAAAAAGTATCTTTTTCAATAGCTGTTATTTTGTGCAAATATGATATAAAATTCTCAATTACTAAACTCCAATTCTATTAACTTATTGTATTAACTTTGTCCTTATAAAAATAATTACGACTATGTCTATAAAAAAATATGTTCCTAACCTTATAACGCTATGTAACCTTGCATCCGGACTGATCGCTTTAGATTATGCCTACAATACAAATTTAGTGATGGCTTTTGTTTGGGTATGTATAGGAATATTTTTTGATTTCTGGGACGGTTTTTTTGCCCGCATATTTAAAGCGCAGAGTCCACTTGGTTTACAGTTAGATTCATTAGCCGATATGGTTACCAGTGGCGTTGTTCCTGGTGTAGCTATGTTCCAGTTACTGGCTAACATTGCCGATCTTCAGGATGATTACAATTTGTCGTCTGATAATTTTTATTTAGGTATACTGCCTTATGCAGGATTCATCATAACACTTGCATCGTGTTACAGACTGGCTAAGTTTAATGTAGATACCCGCCAGACGGATTCTTTCATTGGGCTGCCTACACCTGCAAATGCATTGTTTATTATGAGTCTTCCAATTATCCTGCACCATTCCGATGGTGAAGGTTTTGTGTTTGATACCTTAAGTAATCCATATATACTAATTGGGATAAGCCTTTTAAGTGCTTATATGCTTAATGCGGAAATACCATTATTCTCACTAAAAGTAAAATACTTTAACTGGGAGACAAACAAAATTCAGGTTGTATTCCTGATATGGTCAATATTGATGCTGTTCTTTTTCCAATACTTAGGAATACCACTTATCATATTGTCTTATGTTCTGTTGTCGGTGATCAATAACAGGTTTTTAACGAAAGCCGCTCATTAATAGATGAAATATCAGCCGTCTAAACCCGTAAGAAGGAAGACGAAATCTAAGAAATCCACCAAAAAAATAACGCCAGGAATGATACTTAAGTACTCATTCCTGGTTTTGTTTGTGTCCTTTTTAGTGACGGGTATTTACCAGTATCGTCATGGATTTTTGTATTATTTAGGCTTTAAAACCAATAAGAGGATCGAAGCGCTTACAGAGAAAAAAGGCAAACTGGCTAACCTGCGTATCTATGAAATACTGGATCGCCATAAGGATAAAGTGTATGGTATAGATGTGTCGCACTATCAAGGAGAAATTGAGTGGGAGACTGTAGAAAAGGAGAACCCCGAATTTCCACTACACTTTGTTTTTGTGCGTTCTACTACAGGGAGCAATGGTTTAGATACGGAGTATAAAACCAATTGGAAAAGTGCCAAGAAACATGGGTATGTTCGTGGAGCTTATCATTATTATCGCCCTGACGAGAATTCAGTGCAACAGGCTGAAAATTTTATTAAGACCGTTAAGCTTTCTAAAGGGGATCTTCCTCCAGTATTGGATGTTGAAAAGATTCCAAACAGGCAGAGTATGGATAGCCTGAAAAACGGACTTAAACGCTGGCTTTCCATAGTAGAAAAGCATTATGGCGTAAAGCCGATTATTTACAGCGGTGAAAGTTTTTATACTGATTTCCTGGAAGAAGAATTTGAGGACTATGACCTTTGGATCGCCAATTACAGTTTTTTTGAAGATGAGATACGTAAAGAATGGCTCATTTGGCAGTTTACGGATAAAGGCACAGTGAAAGGGATTAAAGGAAATGTAGATGTTGATATCTATAATGGAGATTTGACGAGGTTTAATGAATTAGTGATAAAATGACAATAGAAGACTTTACTGTAAAATTTTCAGAGATTATCAATAGTATTCAGAATACCAATTATGGATATGTAGTAGCACAGTTCAAAATAGTTACACTTATTCAGGAGTTTTATCTGACCAGTACTTTTAACAGGGAAGATATCGTTCAGTTGGTTGAGGTTTATCCTTACGAAGAAATTAGTTCGAAAGCACAGGATGAAGCCATAGGTGAAATTATAAGTAACCTGAATGGGTTTCATAAATGCAGGCCTATAACCGATGATTTTGGCGATGAGTACAGTCAATATCTCTTTGCAATGCTCAACCGTCTGCATTTTTTAAATGCACTTTTTGATGAATGCACGGGAGAAAGAAATATAGATTTACTTTAGTGTTTTCTCAAAACAAACACTGTTTTCTATACCGGTATATTGTCCGTAATTGATGATGATGCTGTAATTGTTCTTTTTGTAAAGGGCAATGGCTTCAGGCTGCCTGATTCCGGTTTCCAATATGCATTTATTATAGCCCAGTTGTGCCGTCCATATCTCCAGTTCTTTTAATATAGCAGAGGCAATGCCTGATCCGCGTTTATCTTCACTTACATACATACGCTTTACTTCCATTGTACCCTGCTCGTATTCTTTGATAGCACCGCAGCCTACAGGCTCATCGTTCTGGTAGGCAACTACTACATGTTTTATTGCCTGAATTTTGTTGTACTGTGAGTAAAAAGCATGGTCTTCACCATCACGGATTCTTAGATCAGTGTCAAGAAGGGCGACTAATTTTTGAAAGTCGGTATTTGTAGAATCGGTACGTAATAAATGTATCATGAAATAGGGAAGGTGTTAAATGAAAAAACACGGAGTTTCGTCCGTGTTTTGTATATTTTAAAAAATCTCCTGATCTGAAATGTCTGATGAGTGGGGTTCTTTGTGAAAGTTTAGTTTCTTTCTTCGAAGTTCAAAGTTTTGTCCAAGATATACTTTACGTACCATTTCGTCCTGTACCAGTTCTTCAGGTATACCGGCTTTAAGGATGCCACCTTCAAACATAAGGTAGGTCTTATCTGTAATCGCAAGAGTTTCCTGTACGTTGTGGTCGGTAATAAGGATGCCTATGTTCTTGTCTTTAAGCTGTGCTACAATACGCTGAATGTCTTCTACTGCTACAGGGTCAACTCCTGCAAAAGGTTCGTCAAGAAGAATAAACTTAGGGTCGGTTGCGAGTGCACGTGCAATTTCTGTACGGCGGCGTTCTCCACCCGATAGTAAGTCACCTCGGTTGGTACGGATATGCTCAAGGCTGAATTCAGCAATAAGCTCTTCCATTTTAGCCACCTGTTCCTGTTTGCTTAGTTTGGTAAGTTGTAATACACTTAATATGTTATCTTCAATACTTAATTTTCTAAAAACCGATGCCTCCTGGGCAAGGTAACCAATGCCGTGCTGTGCGCGTTTGTACATTGGAAAATCGGTAATTTCAGTTTGGTCAAGGTATATTTTGCCACTGTTTGGTTTTACCAATCCCACGATCATATAGAAAGATGTCGTTTTTCCGGCACCATTGGGGCCTAGTAACCCTACAATTTCGCCCTGGTTTACTTCTACCGAAATGCCTTTTACAACGCTGCGGCCTTTATAGGTCTTTATTAAATTGTCTGCTCTTAAGATCATGTCTTTTGTGTTCTTCTGTTAAACAGTAGTATCAGTGTTGTTTTGGCTTTCTTCTAAAGCTTCCCAGAATTCGTATGCCCTGCGAAGGTGTGGTATAACAATAGTACCGCCTACAAGGGTAGCGATACCTAATGCTTCCATAACCTGTTCTTTAGTAAGGCCTACTTTATGAGAAGTTTCCAGATGGTATTTAACGCAGTCGTCGCAACGCAGTACGGCAGATGCTACCAGTCCTAAAAGTTCCTTGGTTTTAACATCAAGGGCGCCTTCCATATAAGCATTAGTATCTAAGTTAAAGATACGCTTAATAATCTTATTGTTATCCGCCAGGAGTTTGTCATTCATCTTTTGGCGGTAGTCGTTGAAATCTTGTACTAAATCAGACATTGGCTTCCTCTTTTGCTAGTTTCGCTCTTTTTTTGTCCATTCTTGCTGCAATGAATATACTTCCTTCATACAGGATAACCAGCGGAATGGTAACAATCATCTGGCTCACCACATCCGGAGGGGTAACAATAGCAGCAATAATAAGTATTATAACGTAGGCATACCTTCTGTAAGTACGTAGGAATGATGCAGAGATCAATCCCATCTTAGAAAGGAAATACATGATTATAGGCATCTCAAAAACCAAGCCACATGAAATTGCAGTTGTTTTTACAAGACTTAGGTAGGAGTCAAGGTCAATGTCATTTTTAACCATGTCACTAATTTTATAGTTACCTAAAAAGTTAAGTGAAAGCGGCGTGATAAGGTAGTGACCGAATAAAACTCCAATGAAGAATAGTATTGAAGTGGTGAAAATAAACATTGCTGCTCCTTTTCTTTCTTTAGCGTATAAAGCAGGGCTGATAAATTTCCAGAATTCCCATAATATAAAAGGGAAGGCAAGGATGAAACCTGCTGTAATAGATGTCCAGATGTCTGTAGAGAACTGTCCGTCCATCGAGCGGCTCTGGATTTCGAAAGGAAGCTCTTTTATGCAGAAACTTTTGTCAAGATCATATTTGGTTGCCAGTTCACAAAAAATACGATAGGTAATGAAGTTGCCGTCTTTTGGCGCAAATATAATTTCGTCAAAAATAAATCCGCTAAAAGCAAAAGCTACACAGGCGCCAATTAATATAGCGATGGTGCTTCTAACTAACAGCCATCTTAATTCTTCCAGGTGGTCTAAAAAAGACATTTCGCCACCAGTATTCTTTTTTTTTGCCATCTATACTATTCCTTCTTTTAAAATGTCATGTAAATGCAATATGCCTTTATATTCGCCATCATCTGCAACCACAAGCTGAGTGATAGAATGGTTTTCCATAGTGTTAAGAGCCTCTGCAGCCATGTCTGTAGAGCGTATTGTTTTTGGGTTACGGGTCATAATATCGGCAGCGGTAACGCCTGCAATATTATCCCTGTCGTTTAGCATTCGTCTAATGTCCCCATCGGTAATAATACCTATCACTTTATTGTTCTCTATAACAGCGGTAACACCCAGTCTTTTTTCGGAAATTTCTATAATGGCAGTTTTAATACTGCTTTCGGGAGCAACTTCAGGTTTATGAGTGCCATCCAGCATATCGCCTACACGTAATAATAATTTTTTACCAAGTGCGCCTCCCGGGTGGTATTTAGCAAAATCTTCGCTGGTAAAGTTACGCATTTCCATAAGGCATACTGCAATTGCATCGCCTAAAACAAGCTGTGCTGTCGTACTGTTTGTAGGGGCAAGGTTGTTAGGGCATGCCTCTGATTCTACATACGCATTAAGTACAAAGTCGGATTCTTTACCTAAAAATGAATTTTTATTGGCAGTCATTCCAATAAGTACGTTACCAAAACGTTTTAATAAAGGAACAAGAACTTTAATCTCGGGACTATTGCCGCTTTTTGATATGCAGATAACTACATCTCCGGGCTGTACCATACCTAAGTCGCCATGTATCGCTTCGGCAGCATGCAGGAACATTGATGGGGTGCCGGTAGAATTAAGTGTAGCGACAATTTTTGCAGCAATAAGCGCACTTTTGCCTATTCCGGTAACTATGAGACGGCCTTTGCTGTTGTAAATTATTTCGGCAGCCTTTGCAAAATCATCATCTAAGAACTGAACGAGGTTGGCAATGCTCTCACTTTCAGAAAGTATTGTTTTTTTGGCAGAAGCCAATATTGCGTCTTTATTGATCAAAGTCAGGAATGTTTAAAAAGTTGTGCGTATTAAAGATTTTTGTATCTTTAGTTCTGCAAATTTATGTAAATTACTATTAATAAATAATGAAATTGACCGAAATTGACTTACATAAAGAGTTAAAAAAATATTTTGGTTTTAACAAATTCAAGGGCCTTCAGGAAGGAGTTATAAAGAGCATCATATCCGGTAATAATACATTTGTTATTATGCCTACCGGAGGTGGTAAATCTCTTTGTTATCAACTGCCGGCGCTGGTACTTGAAGGAACCGCTATCGTGGTTTCCCCACTTATTGCGCTCATGAAAAATCAGGTGGATGCTATACGCAGCCTGTCTTCAGATCCGGGGATTGCCCATGTATTGAACTCATCTCTTACTAAAACGGAAGTAACACAGGTCAAGAAAGACATTACATCCGGGCTTACAAAATTATTATATGTTGCTCCTGAGTCGCTTACTAAGGAAGAATATGTGTCATTCCTTCAGGGAGTGCCTATTTCTTTTGTAGCAATTGATGAGGCGCATTGTATATCGGAATGGGGACATGATTTCCGTCCGGAATACCGTAACTTAAGAAGTATTATAAAGCAGCTGGGTGATGTCGCTATTATAGGTCTTACCGCTACTGCCACACCAAAGGTTCAGGAAGATATCCTGAAAAACCTTGATATGGTAGATGCAAATACTTTTAAAGCATCGTTTAACAGGCCGAACCTGTTTTATGAAATACGTACTAAAACAAAAAACGTAGAATCGGATATTATTCGTTTTATACGTGGATATAAAGGTAAATCAGGAGTTATATACTGCCTGAGCCGTAAAAAAGTAGAAGAGATAGCACAGGTGTTACAGGTAAATGGCATTAGTGCTGTGCCTTATCATGCCGGGCTTGACGCTAAAACACGCGCAAGGCATCAGGATATGTTCCTTATGGAAGATGTAGATGTGGTTGTGGCAACCATTGCCTTTGGTATGGGTATCGATAAACCTGATGTTAGATTTGTAATACACCATGATATTCCTAAATCACTGGAAAGCTATTACCAGGAAACCGGTAGGGCAGGACGTGATGGCGGTGAAGGTCATTGTTTAGCTTACTACTCTTATAAAGATATAGAGAAACTGGAAAAATTCATGTCGGGCAAGCCGGTTGCAGAACAGGAAATTGGTTTTGCACTGTTGCAGGAAGTGGTGGCTTATGCCGAAACTTCGATGTCCAGGCGTAAATTTTTACTACACTACTTTGGTGAAGAATTTGATGATGAAACGGGTGAAGGAGCCGACATGGACGATAATGTTCGTAATCCGAAGAAAAAATCGGAAGCCCAGGACCAGGTGGCTACACTGCTAAAAGTGGTGAAAGATACCAACCAACTTTACAAATCCAAAGAGATTATTTACACGCTTATCGGTAAAGTAAATGCTGTTATAAAAGCGCATAAAACCGATGCTCAAAAAATGTTTGGTAAAGGTGCTGCTTTCGAAGAGAAATACTGGATGGCATTGATCAGGCAGGTATTGGTAGATGGTTTCCTGTCTAAAGATATCGAATCGTATGGTGTATTGAAACTGACCAAAAAAGGGGAGGATTTCATTAATAATCCGCATTCGTTCATGATGAGCGAGGATCATGATTTTACAGAAAGCGAAGAAGATGCTATAGTTACTGCAGCAAAATCTGCGGCAACTACTGATGAGGTGTTGATGGGGATGCTGCGTGATCTTCGTAAAAAAGTGTCTAAAAAACTGGGGGTACCACCGTTTGTGGTATTCCAGGATCCTTCACTCGAAGATATGGCATTAAAGTACCCTATTACTATAGATGAACTTAGTAATGTGCACGGTGTGGGTGAGGGTAAAGCAAAGAAATACGGTAAGGATTTCGTTGAACTTATTGCCCGTTATGTTGAAGATAATGATATTATGAGGCCGGACGATCTTGTAGTAAAATCTACAGGGGCAAACTCTGCTCTTAAATTATATATTATCCAGAATATTGACAGGAAGCTTTCTCTGAATGATATAGCAAAAGCAAAAGGCCTTGATATGGATGCCCTGTTAAAAGAAATGGAGCAGATCGTATATTCAGGGACTAAGCTGAATATAAAATACTGGGTTGACGATATACTGGATGAAGACCAGCAGGAAGAGATCCATGATTACTATATGGAAAGCGAAACCGATAGTATTAAAAATGCACTTAAAGAATTTGATGGTGATTATGATACCGAAGAATTAAGGCTGATGCGTATTAAATTTATTAGCGAAGTAGCAAACTAAATAGTAAGCTTATAAAAAGATTAAAATCCCGGTACTTGTGCCGGGATTTTTTATTTTATGGCCAATGTATGTCCTACTTTAACCGAATCAATAGCGACAGAAGTTCGTATCTTTTTTACATTCGGGTCGGTGAAAAAAAGATTTCTTGAAAAATTCTCATAATCAGCCATTGTAGCAACATGAAGGATCAGGAAAAAGTCGGCCTGTCCCGTTACATAATAGCATTGCTGTACTACTGGCATGTTTAAAAGCCTTGTTTTGGCTTCTTCAATCACATCATTCCTAACATCAACGAGCTCTATTTCTACAATAAGAGTTATGGGAAGTCCTACCATTATCGGGTTTACTATGGCAATGTTAGAATGGATAACACTGGCTAAAGTCATCTTTTTAATCCTTCGCTGTACCGCTGCTGCCGAAAGATTTACGGCTTCGGCAATTTGTCTTTGCGGAGTCATATTGTCTTTCATTAAAATATCTAAAATCGAAATATCGAATCGGTCGAGGGTAATAGAAGTGTTGTTTTTCCAACTCATATGAAACAAAATTGCATTATACCCGTAAAAGTAAAGGAAATGTTTCGTCTGCGATAGATTATTTTTGCCGCTTAAAGTACAATAAATGAATTCAAGGTTTTTTGCTTATATCGCAGCTTTATCTGCAGCAATAATATGGGGTGTGAATGGTACTATGGTGCAGTACCTGGTAGTAACCAAGGCTATGGATATTGAATGGCTTATCACGCTGCGGCTTTTAATACCGGGAATAATATTGCTTTTAATATCCTGCTTTAGCAGTAAAAGGAAACAGATTATTGATGTTTGGAAAAATAAGAAAGATGCACTGGCACTGATGGTTTTCAGTATAGCTATGATAGCGGTGCAGTATACTTTTTTTGCTACTATAAAAGCATCCAATGCGGCTACTGCAACCATTATACAGTATCTGGCACCTGTTTTAATAGCACTCTATTATGCAATTGTCAATTTAAAAAGGCCATCACAAAAAGAAACGATAGCCTTGATATTGGCGTTAACCGGGACTTTTTTATTGGCAACAGGCGGTAATATCAATACTATTGCCATATCGGGTACAGCTATCTTTTGGGGACTTTTATCTGCGGCAGGATTGGCTTTTTATGCTATCCAGCCAGTAAGGCTACTAAAGGAATATTCGGCTAATATTGTTATTGGCTGGGCAATGCTTATGGGAGGTATACTATTTAGTTTTGTACATGCTCCGTGGGATGTGAGTGGTACGTGGGACTTAACCACATTGTCTTTATTCGCTTTTATCGTGCTGATAGGTGGCCTTTTGGCGTTTTCTTTTTACCTGCGTTCGGTTAAAATAATAGGAGGTTATATTACAACGCTGCTCACATCGGTAGAACCTTTAACGGCAACTATAATTGCTATAGTATGGCTAAAGGTTGCATTTGGTATACCTGAACTGATAGGTGGCGTTTGTGTTATTTCTACAGTATTCCTTCTGTCCAAAAAAGGCGGAGATTAAGAAAAAGCAATTTGGCTATTGTTCGTAAAGTTCGCCGCGGTGCGGTTTTAATGCATCTCTTACCGGGATCATGTGCTCGTCGGTAACAACCATATAGGCAATAGCATGCATCTCATTAAGGATGTCATGACCTGTAATATTTAGCGGAAGTTTTTCAATAGCAATGTATTCTTTAAGATGTATTTCATGGTGTTCGGCTGTTCTTGCAGCATCCGGCCCTCTAAAATCCCAGATAAGTTTTATTTTTCTCATTTTTATATGTAGTCCTTTAAAGCAGTAAAGTTACAAACTTTATGAAAGCTGCAAGGTTTTTGAAACGATGTAGGTTTTATTATTTTAAACTTTTATATTTATGCCTGTAAGGTTTTAAAATCCTTATCAAAAATAAAATCTAAGTGATGAAGAACTACTATATAACAGGATTACTATTTATTGCCTCAATAAGTTTTGCACAGGAACTTACTCTGAATCAGGCAAACGACCTGGCAAAGCTTCCTATCAAATGTTTACAGCAGGAGTATCCAAACAAGCTAAGCCAGCTGCTTATTGACTCCAGCGAGTTAGCTTCGCCTAAAGTACTGCATCCGGCATTTTATGGCTGTTTCGACTGGCATTCATCGGTACACGGGCATTGGAGTTTGGTATATCTATTAAAGAAATTTCCAAATCTTGAGAATAAACAGGAGATTATCAGTAAGCTAAAGACCAATCTTTCTCAGGAGAATATCCAAAAGGAAGTGGACTATCTCAATAAAAAACATGAAAAATCGTATGAGCGAACTTACGGCTGGGCGTGGCTGCTAAAGTTGCAGTATGAACTGGAAACAGCTAGTGAACCTTATGCAAAAGAACTGGCTATAAACCTTAAACCGCTTACCAATATACTGGTAGACCGTTATATTGAGTTTTTACCAAAGCTGAATTATCCCTTGCGAAACGGAACGCATACCAACACAGCTTTCGGACTTTCTTTGGCCTGGGATTATGCTGTGTATGCTAAGAACCTGCCATTGCAGGAAAGTATAAGGACCAATGCGCTCCGCCTTTTTAAAAATGACAGGGACTGCCCATTCAACTGGGAGCCAAGCGGCACTGATTTTCTTTCGCCATGTATGGAAGAGATCGGTATTATGCAGCGTATTATGCCGGCAGACGACTTCCTTAAATGGTTAAAAGATTTTTCTAAAGCCCTATTCGATAAAAAATTTACCTGGGATACAGCAAAGGTTTCAGATCGTACTGACGGACATTTGGTGCATCTTGACGGGCTTAACTTTAGCCGTGCCTGGAATCTATACCGATTGGCAAAACAGTATCCAAAGCAATTAGGGCATCTTAAGACCCTTGCCGATACCCACTTAAAATTCTCACTTCCCGCAATTACCGATGGTAATTATGAAGGTGAACATTGGCTGGCATCCTTTGCCTTATATGCCTTTGAAGCCAAAGAATAGTATGCTTTATAGTGTTGAGGTTGTCGTGGCCCAATAGGAGCAGATAATAAAAAATAATCATTATTTTTGCGCCATGCCAAGAGAAATTCAGATACAGGTCGCACCCGAGGTAGCTGCACAGCTGCCATTGCTAACAGCACACATTGCCCAACTCATGCAGGTTAAACCTGATGAAATAAAGCACATCGCTATTATTAAGCGTTCTATTGATGCGCGCCAAAAAGCCGTTAAGATAAACCTTAAAGTGGCTGTGTACTGGAATGAAGAGTATGTGGAAACCAAATTTAAACTCCCTGAATATAAGGACGTATCCAATGCTCAGGAAGTAATTATAATTGGGGCAGGACCGGCCGGTTTATTTGCTGCATTGCAATTGATAGAGCTTGGTGTGAAACCAATAGTGCTGGAACGTGGTAAAGATGTTCAGGAGCGACGCCGTGATCTTAAAGCGATAAACCGTGACCATATTGTAGATGAAGACTCTAACTATTGCTATGGCGAAGGTGGAGCAGGTACCTATTCTGACGGTAAGCTGTATACCCGATCTAAAAAACGCGGTGATGTAGACCGTATTCTGGAACTGTTTGTAGCCTTTGGCGCATCAGACGAAATATTGGTAGAAGCCCATCCGCATATTGGTACAAACAAGCTGCCAAAGATCATTAAAGCCATGCGCGAAAAGATCATTGAGTATGGTGGACAGGTATTATTTGAAACCCGTGTTACCGATATTCTTGTAAAAAACAACGAAGTTCAGGGTGTTGTAACCCAGAATAATGATACTATACATGCCAGTAAAATTATCCTTGCGACAGGGCACTCTGCCAGGGATATATTTGAATTACTCGACCGTAAAAAGATTTTTATAGAGGCAAAACCGTTTGCTCTAGGCGTTCGTGCCGAGCATCCGCAAAGTCTTATAGATACTATACAATACAGCTGTGATTACCGTGGCGAATATTTACCGCCGGCGCCTTATTCTATTGTAAAACAGGTTGCAGGCCGTGGTATGTACTCTTTCTGTATGTGTCCGGGAGGCGTTATAGCACCCTGTGCTACGAGCCCTGGAGAAGTAGTAACCAACGGTTGGTCGCCATCAAAACGTGATCAGGAAACGGCAAATTCAGGAATTGTTGTAGAACTTAAGCTGGAAGATTTCAAGCCTTTTGAAAAATTTGGAGCCCTTGCCGGAATGGAATTTCAAAAGAGTATAGAGCAGCAGGCATGGCATTTAGCAGGGGAGACACAGCGTGTTCCTGCGCAGCGAATGATTGATTTTACACAGTCTAAAGTATCGTCAGATATTCCTAAAACATCCTATGTGCCGGGCACAACTCCAGTAGAGTTAGGTAAAGTATTCCCTGATTTTATAACCAATACGCTCCGTCAGGGGTTTGTAGAATTTGGTAAATCAATGCGTGGCTATCTTACTAACGAGGCTATTTTACATGCCCCGGAATCCAGGACATCATCGCCGGTGCGTATTCCCAGAGATAATTACTCATTAGAACATCTCGAAATTAAAGGCCTTTATCCGTGTGGAGAAGGTGCCGGTTATGCCGGAGGTATTATTTCTGCCGCTATTGATGGTGAGAAATGTGCCCTTAAATGTGTTGAGACGCTGAGTTAATTTTATCCTTAATTATCCTATTTTAATTATCCACTTTTTGTTTTCAAAATGCACTTTTGGAGAGGAATATTAACTATTGACAAAGTGTTGATAGTGATTGTTTTATACTAGTTTTTAATATAGTGTTCCACTTTTGGACTATTTTTAAAAATTTGAGTCAAAAAAAGGCATAGCTTTTGTAAAGTTAAAGAATAGTCTTACTCATTTTATTGAGAAATTGCTCGGTAAAAAATAATGAGATGGTAAATTAATTTTATAGAATGGATTTTTAAACTACTCTTAATGAAAAAATCGCTTTTCCTATTTATCATATTTTTTACCACTTCTGTCATTTTTGCCCAGGATGGTCTTGTTGGAAAATGGAAAACAAATATTCAGTTTGGATTGGGTGAAGCAGAGGAGTATGTTTTGTCTAAATCTGTTTCAAATAATTTTTTGAATTCCTGGTTAGAATTAAAACCCAAAAGTGCTTTTGTAAGTTATCGGTCGCAAGGTGGGCCATGCGGTAATAATTGCTATACAACTATATATGGCAGGTATTCAATAGAAGATGAAAAGTATATCAATTTTCATATAGACACTATAACATATTCTCGTTCCTGTCCGAAGAGAGAAGACAGCTTTCCTAACATCACACTTAGCGAATATGTAATTGAAAAAACGGCTGAGGGGTATAACTTTGTCCGGAATGATGTTTTCTTTGGAACAGTTACTAAAGAAAGCGATTGATGATAAAAAACTGTAATTCGTTTTTTAATTAAGGAGATGTGGTTATTTTCGCGGAATACTATTTTTACATCATCAATCAAAAATCAAAATGAAAAAATTATTCGCAGGGATGCTGTTATTTTTAGCAGCGTCATTACATTCTCAAAACAATTTCTGGCCCGTAGATTCCCTACTTGTTCAGTATAATAAGCCCGAAACAGCAGGTGTCTCTGTTCTCGTTGTAAAAGACGGTAAAGTGGTTTACAACAAACAGGCAGGTTATGCCAATATCGAAAAGAAACAACCGGTAACTCCCCAAACTGTATTTTGCCTGGCATCGGTTTCAAAACAGTTTACTGCTTCCTGTATTGTTTTGCTGGAACAAAAGCATAAATTAAGCTTTAAGGACCAGCTTTCAAAATACTTCCCTGAATACAGCAAAAAGAATATTACTATACTAGACCTGCTGAACCATACTAGTGGAATAAAAAACCACGAGGTTATCTCGCTTATAAAAGGGAAAGAGAAATTAAATTATACTAATAAAGAAATAAGAGAACTATTGGCGCCACAGGAACTCGATTTCGAACCGGGTACAGCATTTAGTTATTCCAATTCGGGATATTGGTATTTGGTTCGAATAGTTGAAAAGGTATCAGGTGAGTCGATTGTAGATTTTGCCCAAAAGAATATTTTTAAACCCTTAAAAATGAAGAATACAAATTATAGTTATTCATTTAATAGTGTTAAAAATGCGGCAACAGGCTACAAAAAAGAAAATGGAATAAATGTTATCTGTCCTGTAAACTCCGGTGAAGGCTCTATAGCCGGCGGAGGTGTTTATGGAACTGCGGAGGATCTCAATCTATGGCTTACGGAAATGGATAACAAAAAAGTATTGGGAGAGGCGTTCTGGAATACAATACTTAATCAGGATGCTTATGAGTTTGATAAAGAAAACAAATCGTTCTATACGAAAGGTCTTTTTATAACGAACTACGGAGGTAAAAAATGTATATCGCATGGAGGTGATGTTGAGGGGTTTCATAATGACCTGACCTATTTGCCCGAAGCTAAGATGCATGTGATCATTCTCTCAAATAACGATGAAACCAAGAAGGCACTACTATTCCAGGCAGCCGCAAATTTATCGCTGGGGTTTGGCTTTAAAATGCCAAAAGCAGCGATGCCCGCTCCCACTGTAAAACTCTCAAAGGATGTCCTGGAAAAATATGTTGGTATTTATGAATTTGAGCCGGGTGTAGCTTATAAAGTTACTGCTAACGATGGTTTTTTGAATTTTACCCAATTATGGGATGGCGTTTATTTGAGTGTTAATGCATCCAATTCGAATACCTTTCCGTTAGATCCTGATGTTGTTTTTACATTTAATGATGAGAAGAATGGCAAGACGCAGATGCTGCATTTAAACCAGGAAGGACAAGAGGCCGATTTTAAAAGGGTAGATAGTGCAGTTATGGCCGATTTTACAAGCTATACCGGTCGTTTTAGAAGTGAATTATTAAATGTTGAGTATGACTTCTTTATTAAAGATGGCCTCTTGTATTACACTATTGATAAGGGTATAGCCCAAACAACAGAAATTGTAGATGAAAATCTAATTAGCATTAAAGAAGGAAAAATTACTTATCAACGAAATGCCGATGGAGTTGCAAACGAATTTATCCTGAACCATCCAAGGGCAAAGAATTTTAAATTCGAAAGGATAAATTAAACTGTTTTAGGCCTTATCAACCGTACTATAAGATAGATTGCAGTAAAGGCTAAAAATATGCCTATGCCAGTAAGTGCAGTAAAAGGGTCGGCAGCATAAATACTATAGGCTACAAACAAAAATGCAGCAATAAAAACAATAGGGAGTACCGGGTACAGCTTTAATTTATAAATGTCTTTACTATCGGCTTCCTTGGCTTTTTTTCGTAGAAAGAATATAGAAGCAGCTGCAAAAGCAGTACCTAAGCAATCAAGAAATACGGTATAGTTAAGGATCTTGTCGAATGTTTTGGCAAAGAACAACGTAACCAGAGTAATAAGTGTAAAAACGGTAAGGCTTGTAATGAGCGTACCGTTTTTTGTTGTTTTAGCAAAAACGCGGGGTAGGGCACCGTCCTGACCCATAGCATACATAATGCGCGGGCAAGCCAGTAAGTTGGCATTTACATAACCCAGAACCGACAGGAAAATAAGCACCGAAAGGATCTTAAACCCAATAGGGCCAAACAACCTTTCGGCAAGCAGCGCAGCTATACTGCCCGATGTTTTTAACTGCTCGAAACCTATAACTTCTACATAGGCATAGTTAATAAGCAGGTACAGGGTGATGATGATAAGCAGTCCGGTTTTTATAGCACCCGGCATTATTTTGCGGGCATCTTTAGTTTCTCCTCCAAAGTTTATGGTTTGCTGATAGCCTGTAAAGCTAAAAGAAACAGCAACCATACAGGCACCAAAAGCTTTTACATAATCGATCCAGCCCATTACCACTGCGGGTGCAGGTGTTGCAGCAACCTGAATGGTTTCTGCAGGCACAGGCACGAATACAGCACATATAAGCAGTAGCACCAGTGTGATCTTAATTCCGGTAAGCAGGTTTTGTATTTTAGAACTGGCTTTTAATCCTAATAGATTAAGCAGGAAGAATACTGATATACTTGTAAAGGCAGTAATAAATACAGGTATTCGGGTGTCCGATCCGGCAGGCATCATAACATTGCACAGGTATTCAGAGCCTATCAGGGTGACTCCCGCAGTTGCTCCGGTATAGGTAAATATTACAATACTGTTAATGGCAAAGGCTACCGAAGGATGGTAGGCGGTAGAAAATATTTTATAATAGGCTCCGGTAACGGGAAAGCGTGACCCGATCTCTGCAAAGGTAAGGGCGCCGCATAATGCAATAAGTCCGCCCGCAATCCATGCAAAGTAAAACAGTTCGGGAGTTTGGGCATTCTGGGCAACGTTTACCGGAGTACGGAAAATACCCATACCTATTACCAGGCTCACTACAAGCATGGAAAGGTCGAAACGGGAGAGCTGTTTTTGCATGGGCTAAATTTAAGGGGCTAAATTACATAAAATACCGTTTTGGTTTTACGACTTTAAGAACTCCATAACCATCCAGTGATTGGGGTTATTTTTGGAAAGATCTGCAAAAATTTTGTCTTTTTCTGCTGCATCATTAGATAGCATATAGATGTATATTTTAGCAGGAACGCAATTCGGTTTTTCGATCAGCAGTTTTTTGTAAATGGAGATAGCCTGATCTGTTTTCTCAGCAGACATAAAGGCTTCACCTTGGTATATGGCTACAACAGCCGGTAATTTTTTATAAATTTTCAGGCATTCCTTAACGAGCAGGTCGGTAGCCAGCAATTGAAATTCTATATTAGCCTGCTTACCTACAGCAGCCGTTTCCGAAATATGCTGTTGGTAGGTCATAAACATAAACAGTATATTCCAGTTGGGTACTGCATCGTTATCTAATAGTTCATAAATAGTGGCTACTGTTTTCTCAGACAATTCACCTTTTTCATCCTGAAGCACTTCGTTATAAAAATTTTCAAGAAGATTATAAATTCTAAGGTCTTTACCGTCTGTTATGGCAGCATTGTTTACTTCGGTAAATTGCAATTTCGTTTGTGTTACTAAATCATCTTGAGCACAAAGGTTAGATGTATTTAGAAATAATAACAGGAATACTGTTTTTATAAGTAAAGGAATAACAAATTGTACGGGTTGTTTTTGCATAAAGGATCAGCTAAAAAAGTTAAAACTAAAGTAGAAGAATTAGAATATTGAAAAAACTATTTCAAACTGTCAAATTCTATAAATTCATATTCCGGAGAACTTTCCAGGAGCTGTCTTAAAATAGCAGCATGACCGTTACCAAATATGACTAATATTCGATCTTCGGTTGTAGCAGGGATTTGCTGTAAGTTTCTAAATATGCGCAGGTTTCGGTTGTACCACCATATCGATAGTATATCCGGGCCTCTCAGGTTATCCAGTTTAAAGTCGCCCACCAGGTATGCGCCATAATCCATTTTATGGTATTCTCTGGAGTTAAGGTGTTTAAAATAGGTTAGCAGATTTGTTTTTGGAATCATCTTTTTTTCATATTCTGCCCATTCTCTGTAATAACCATTGTATTTATCATCATTCTCAAAATCAAAATCCTTGAATAGTTTTTGAGTATATAGAGAATCTTTTTCTTCAAGGGTTTCAGACAGGGTAGATGCATCAATACCATAAATGTCATTTATGTTTAGTTCTTTAGCAATGCGCATTGCAATTTGGTAGCGTTCGTCCCTTTTATCTTTAAACTCACCTTTTTTATAGCGTTCTAGTTTGTTGGTAGTTTTCCATTTATCAGTAGCCTCTATAGCAATTTTTGTGGGTTTGAATTTTTTAATATAGTTTACAAGCTCAGTGAGCTCAGTCTTTTTAGGTTCTTTTAGTATATCAATTTTTTCATCATCATCAACCTTAACGGCGTCCAGATTGGGATACTCAAAGTGAAAAGACCCTACAACCAGCACCTTTATTTTTTTTGAAGGAAAAAAAGAGGAGGGATGCTTTATTCCTTTTTCTTGCGCTAATAGTGTGTTAGTGCTAATAAACAGTACGATAGTAATAAATAGATGTTTCATAATATAAATGTATAAATTAAGTAGATTGTTTGCTTTTTAATGGTCTAAAATTTGCAGGATAAAAATCGTAATGCAGTAAAATGATTTTAAGTATTATTGAGCCACACTCTATTTTTATACTGCTTACTACCTGCAATTTGATGTTTTTATAAGATACACCCCGTCTTAAATACTTCATTTTCGCTAAGTTTTTCTTATTTTTGGAAGCTATTAGCATGTTATGACAGAAGAAAGAGTAATACTGGTAAATGAACAGGACGAACAGATAGGCTTAATGCCTAAAATGGAAGCCCATGAAAAGGCTTTACTGCATCGCGCATTTTCGGTTTTTGTATTAAATACAAATAATGAGATCATGCTGCAACAGCGTGCTGCCCAGAAATATCATTCACCGTTATTGTGGACAAATACTACCTGCAGCCATCAGCGGGAAGGTGAAAGTAATATTGAAGCAGGTACCCGAAGACTTAAGGAAGAGATGGGATTCACGACCGAATTAAAAGAACTTTTCTCTTTTATCTATAAGGCACCCTTTGATAACGGACTTACTGAACACGAACTGGATCACGTCATGATAGGCTATTATAATGATGCGCCAAACATAAATACTGAGGAGGCTGAAAGCTGGAAATGGATGAGCATTGACGCTGTAAAAGAAGACATGCAGGCCAATCCGGAAATTTATACTGTTTGGTTCAGGATTATTTTTGATGAGTTTTATCATTTCCTGGAAGACCATAAAATTTAGTTAAACACTAGTTAGTTGATATTTATAAACCTTAGATTACATAAGGTGCTAAAAGCCATAAAGACAAGATTATGAAAGTAACCGTTAGCAGAAGAGCTCATTTTAATGCTGCCCACCGCCTGTACCGCAAGGACTGGGGGGAGGAGCAGAACAATGCTGTTTTCGGTAAATGCAACAATCATAATTTTCACGGGCACAATTATGAGCTTACCGTGAGTGTTACCGGAGAAATTGACCCGGAAACCGGCTATGTTATCGATATTAAGATATTAAAGGATATTATTACCCAGGAGGTAGAAGAACCTTTTGATCATAAGAATTTAAATCTCGATGTACCAGAGTTTGCCGATCTGAATCCTACTGCCGAGAATATCGTAGTGGTAATTTGGAATAGAATAAGAAAACGTATAGATGCTGCCATGGCAATAGAAGTGGTGTTGTATGAAACACCACGAAATTTTGTAACCTATAAAGGAGAATAATTATGAGCTTAGCAGTATATCCGCTCATTTTTGAACCAATCCTTAAAGATAGGATATGGGGCGGAACAAAATTAGAAACCTACCTTGGCAAGAAAAACCTGCCTACACCAACTACCGGAGAAAGCTGGGAGTTATCGGCTGTAGAAGGCGATGTAAGTGTAGTTAAAGATGGTGTTTATAAAGGCAAACCCATTACAGATATATTAGAATTATACCCTGAAGAAGTTCTTGGGGCTAAAGTGCACAAACAGTTTGGTACTCAGTTTCCATTGCTGTTTAAGTTTTTGGATGCCGATAAGGAACTATCTATACAAGTACACCCTAATGATGAACTGGCAAGGAAACGCCATAATTCTTTCGGGAAAACCGAAATGTGGTATGTTATGCAGGCCGACGAAGGCTCACGCATTATAGTAGGGTTTAAAGAAAAATCGAGTCAGGAACAATACCTCAAACATTTAGCTGATAAAGACCTTATTGAGATACTAAATGAAGTTGAGGTTAAAAAAGGAGATGTATTCTTTCTGGAAACAGGTACCATTCATGCCATAGGCGCAGGAATTGTGGTTGCAGAGATCCAGCAGACATCCGATATTACGTATAGAATATACGATTGGGACAGGGTAGATGCTCAGGGTAATTCAAGAGAGTTACACGTTGATCAGGCGCTGGATGCCATGAATTATAATACTACCGATACCCAAAAACATTATACTACCATAGAGAACAAAAGTAATGCTATGGTAAACTGTCCTTATTTCACGACCAGTTATTTACCGCTTAACGGTAGTATGGGAGTAAGTAAAGACGGAAGCAGTTTTACCGTTTATATTTGTACCGAAGGCGAATTTAGTATAGAAGCCGGTGGAGAAAAGTATAATTTCAAGAAGGGTGATACCGTGCTTGTACCCGCGATATTAAAGGTTTTTATCCTATCCGGGACAGCTACACTTCTAGAAATATGCATTTCTTAACAAAACAGTAAAAGAATAGTTGTAGTTTTGCACAAGAATTTAAAAATTATATAGAGATGGCAAGCGTTAAAAATTTAAAAAAAGACATCAATTTCGTATTAGGTGATATTATTGAAGCAGTTTACCTTTGGGAGATGACAACAACAGGAAAACCAACCGAGCAAACTGAAGCTTTAGTAGATGAGGCAATTGCTTCTTTTGATAGCCTTATTAAAAAACTTAACGATAAGAAAGTAGAAAACAAAAAAGAACACTACAAAAATATCAATAAAGAATTAGAACAAACTGCAGGACAATTAGTTGAAAAAATCAACGCTCTGTAATTGAAAAAAATCAATAAAAGTGCAGGTATATATTTGGAAAATTCAAATTCACAATATATATTTGCACCCGTATTGAAGACGCCGATGTAGCTCAGCTGGCTAGAGCAGCTGATTTGTAATCAGCAGGTCGTGGGTTCGAGTCCCTCTATCGGCTCAGTAAGAAAACCGCTTAAGAAATTAAGCGGTTTTTATGTTTTATAAGGGCCCACTTTTTAAGGTATATCCTAGTTATCTTATTTTTAGAGGTTTGAAAAAAAATGCAATAAATAGGTGAACTTTAGTTGGAAAATTCAAATTCAGGATATATATTTGCACCCGTATTGAAGACGCCGATGTAGCTCAGCTGGCTAGAGCAGCTGATTTGTAATCAGCAGGTCGTGGGTTCGAGTCCCTCTATCGGCTCAATAAAAAAACCGCTTAAGTAATTAAGCGGTTTTTGTGTTTTATAGGGTTTTGTTAATTACGAAGACTGTCAATTTTAAAATAAAAAAGCGGCTTAATTACTTAAGCGGCTTTTTTATAGTGGAATATATTACTGTTATTTCCTTCTTAATCCAACAGCCATGTTCATTAAAAATATGGGTTGTGCTAATAATAGAGCAAAAAGTATAGTAAGCATGCCTATCGTTTTTGTTTTTACAAGATCTGTGCTTCCTAAATGGTTATCGGGGTTATGCATTATGTTTACTATCAATAAAAGCAGCAGGAAGCCTATAAATGCGCCAATAGATAAAAGTGTATGGCTTTGGGTAAGCGATGGGCTTGGTCTCTTATTGTATTTTAAAAGCAGGCGGTAGCACAAACCCTGTATAAAGTATAATGGTGCAAAAAATATGGCAAGTGTAACATAAGCAATTACATAATAGGTATCGCCGATGTTAATATCAATTGTGCTGTTGTCTTTGGCCACAAAGAGCAGTGTGCCTAAAAAAACAATTAATATCGTCGCTGTCCAAAAAAAAGAATAGGCCTGGATCTTCATAGCAATACTCAGGGTATTATTTTACAGCTTCGGTTGCTGCTTTTTTTCTTTCAGCTACATATTTAGTAAGCATCTTTCCATAAAGTGACTTAGCTACTTCAGGAGACATATTTTTTTGGATAGTGTCAAGGTATTTAATGTTTACATCGGCAATTTCAGATAATGCTATGTATGGGCCTATTTCGTGTTTAGCATTGTTTAGCGCAAAGTTTGCTGTAAACAGGTATCTTCTTCTAATAAGCTGATCTGCTTTTGTGGCAATACTGTCTAATTGTTTTACATTACTGTTTTTTGTAGCCTCAAGATTTTTTTCTACAAGCGCAAGGTTGTCGTTAGTGAATCTTGTTTTCATCTGCAGAAAATCTTCATACAGTTTTTGGTTTTTAGATCCGGTCACTTTAGCTCTGTAAAAAAACTCATCATTAGATGTTTCTATCTTCATGTTACCCGGTTCTGCAAAAAACGGAAGACTGTTGTCTATAGAATTGGTTTGACCCCTGTCTAGAAACAAGTATAGCATTTCCGGAGAATCTATTTTTAAATGGCTTTCAAAAGATGATTTTCCATTTATAACAATAGTGTCAATTGCTACCAGTGTAGTATCAACCACCCTTTGAATATATAGTTTGCCCTGTTTAAGGCCTTTAATGTTTCCGGTGATATGCAGGTTAGTATCACCGTGATCATTGTTGTTACAAGCAGTAAGCAGTACAAGTGCCATAAGGGCAAGTATTGATCTTTTCATAAAGTAAGAAAGCATTTAAAATTTGGTGCAAAGTAATGAAAATTATGGAGGTTTTGTTTACAGCTTTTTAGAAAACACTAATTACTTAACCTTATAAAAACAAATCAGGCTGCTCTTTAGAGCAGCCTGATCAATATTTTTTTTGCATTATTATATTACATAAGCAGTTTAACCAGCTTAACATTACTATCGTGTACAAAATCTACAAAATATTCGCTTAGTCCTAAAGTAGAGCCCTCTAAATTGTTGCAAAACTTTGTAGTATTTGCTTTTGCAGGTTTCTCTCTATTATGGCGTATTTCTTTTGTTGTGTTCTCTTGTGCTTTGGCCGTTTTAGGAGGTGCCTTTTTTGTATCTATAAATGTATTTTGACGACTTTCAACTGTTGGTACAGGTGTAGCTTGAGGCTTAATGGCTGCAAATGCTGCCGAGCCAAAAACAAGTAGTAGTAATGTTAATAGTTGTTTCATAGTGCTTTATAGTTTTATTGCGTACAAGTAAAGGTACAAATAAAATTTATCCTTTAAGCCATGCTTCTTTAAGTTTTGTTTTAGAAGCATCTGTTGCATGAAAGCCTTCTGCTTCTTCACTAGGTAATTTTACTTTACCCTTTATGTCCATTTCTTTTCCGTCACGTTTAATTTTCATAGTAATTGCATCGCCTTCTTTCCATGTATCGCTTATTGCTATCAGGTCATAAATATTATCAAAATTATAAGCAGTGCCGTTCACAGAAACAAAAACGTCTGAGTTTTTAAGTCCCAGGTTGGTCATAAAGTCGTTAAGTGGAGCATCCGGTAAAATAAGAATCTCTTTCGAAGGATTTACAGTGATGTAAGGAATCTGTCCGTCCTTAAGGAAAGGGTTCCCTGTTTTTTTAACGGTCGATTTAGTAACACCCATCTTAGCGAAATAATCATCATAAGGTATGGGAGTGCTTCCTGCAACATATTTCTTTAAAAATTCACCCACTTCAGGATATGATAAAGTTGTGATCTTAGCGAACAAATCTTCATCGTTAAAAGGCTTGTTGCTGCCATATTCTTTAGAAAGTGCCTGCATAAGCTCTAAAATTCCTTTTTGACCGTTGCTTAGCTCTCTCATTTGTATATCAATACACATAGCTATAAGCGCACCTTTTAGGTATACGTTGTAGTAGGCATCTTTATAAGGTTCTTTCAGGATGTTTTTACTCATATTGGTAAAATTCATCGTCTCATCAAATTGTTTAGATTGCTTGATCTTATCGGCTATCCTGCTATAAAATTCATCTTCGGTAATAAGTCCCTGGTTTACCTGGAATAGATTGGCAAAATATTCGGTCACACCTTCATACATCCATAAATGCTCAGACATTTTAGGCGTGTTGTAATTAAAGTTATGTATCTCTTTAGAGTGTACACTTAATGGTGTGACAATATGGAAAAATTCATGAGAAACTACATCTTTTAGCTGCTCTATTAATTGATCCACAGGTAAAGCTTCCGGCATAGTTACCGTAGTTGACGTAGTATGTTCTAAAGCACCATAACCGTGGGCATCTGTTAATTGTCCGTTAGAAAGATAGAGAAGTACACTATACTTTTTTGTACTGTTTATAGGGCCTAAGAATTTTTTCTGGGCACGCATCATTATCTCCATTTGCGGAGTTATGTCTTGTGCTTTTATCGCTCCAGTAGGTGAATATACAGCGATAAGTATTTCCATGCCATCTACAGTAAATGTAGTATAGTCAGGCTTAGAATACATAATAGGGTGGTCTACTAAATCGGCATACCGAGGCGATGTAAATACATCGATCTCATTACTTGCGTTAGTGTCTACTAATGAGGTAGCGCCCCAAAGTGCAGCTGGATGTGTAATTGTAACTTCATAAGACACTTCGCTTTTAGCATCAAAATAGCCTATAAACCCATGTGTGTTAATTACGAAGTTTTCGTTGGCTAAGATGTTTGTACCTGCCGGAGAAAAGATCTCATGCGTTCCTTCTACATCATAGGTGTCATTAACAAGGTAAGTTATTTTAGCAAGTTTCTTAGCATTCGCTATTTTCCAGGAATTATCATCCAGTTTGGTAACGGTAAGCTCCTTTCCTTTTTTATCAAGTGCTTTAAAGTTCTCTAAGAATTTACCGTAATTGTCTTCAGAATAGGTTCCCGGAACAATTTTAGGAATATAAAAAGTAGTTGTTTCTGTATCAACAGCAGGAGGGATAATGGTAACCATTACCTTATCGTCTTTTACTTCTTTAAGGTTTATTGCTACCTTAACGTCATTGTTTTTTTGAGCAACGGCAATACTGCCAAAGGATAACGCTAATGCAAGCGTACAGATAAATTGTTTCATTATTTATGTCTTGATGTACCTTGTAAGTCGGTTGATTTACAAATATGTTACATAATTATGATAAAAATATCAGGGAGCTATTGCTTTTTGTTATCTAATCTGTACTTATCCGAGTTGCCCTTTACGATCAGATAAATTGTTCCTGTTACAATTACACCAAAGAAAGTATAGAACTCAATGTCAGGGTTGCTGAGCCACATTTCAAGAAAATAACCTGCTGTAAGCCCTATGGCCATGGCAAACATTACATTTCTAAATAATGTGGCAAGCCCTGCGCTATCAATTTTCGCTTTTTCTTCTATCGTCATTGTATTGTATCCAGCCATAAGCGAATACATTTTACCGTGTTTCACGATAATTCCTACTGCAATAAAGATTAAAGCAATTATAATCATAGCTGTTCGGTATAAATTTACTTCACCTGTTTTAGTATCCAGCCCGAAATTTCATTCAGAGCTACTGGAGAAATCGTTTGTTCTATTGTTCCGTATTCAGATGGCAAGCCTTTTTCGCTTTCCTGGAACAGGTGGTTAAGGCCTGGTAATTGTTTTGTTACAATTTTTTTATTGCCGCTTTTCTCTGCTATTCTTTTAACTGCATTAAGGTTTGCCATTGCAGTTACCTGTAAATCTTTGTCCCCATTAATAGCAAGTACCGGGCATTTTACTTTTTCAAGTACCGGGGCAGGATCATACTTCATGAAATTAATATACCATGGTGATATTAATCCGCTAATTTGCATATCGATGTATTGGTCGATGTTACTCTGTGGAATGCCTTTAGAAACAAATAAAGGTTTTAACTCTGTGTTAAGCAGGGTATGCAATTTTGTTTGCATTACATCAGGATTGCTTTCCTGTTTTATAACATCATAAACTTTTCGGTTAATAGCAGCTAACTTGGTAAGCTCTTCTTCAGGCATACCATCGGCTTTGCCTAACATGTAGTTTTGCAGCATCATTAGCTCATCTCCTGCAATAGCAGGACCCGCCATTAGCACAATAAAGGCAGCATCAGGGTTTTTTACAGCTACAATTGGAGCAATAGCACCGCCTTCACTATGGCCTGCAAGCCCAATTTTGTTTTTGTTGATCTCTTTACGTGTTTTAAGGTATTGAAAAGCAGCATCGGCATCGGTAGCAAAGTCCTGAGTAGTTGAAGCAGCAAAATCACCTGTAGATTTTCCAACACCCCTGTCGTCATAACGCAAAACGGCAATACCATTTTTAGTTAAAAAATCAGCCAATACTAAAAAGGGTTTATGCCCCATAATTTCTTCATCACGGTTTTGGGCACCGCTGCCGCTGATAAGTATTACGGCAGGGAAGTTACCTTCTTTTTTAGGCAGTGTTAGTGTACCTGCCAGGGTTATGCCTGCTTTTTCATTTTTAAATGTAACGTCTTCGGTGACATAAGGGTAAGGTTTTGCCGGTTCCTGAGGACGTAGTGCTTTAGGTGTTTTTATTTCTTCACGTCCAAAATCCAATGGCATCTGAGTATTGTTTACCAATAAATTGCCTTTAATAGCATTGTTCTCTAAAGTGCCTTTATAGTCAAGATTGGCTGCCGGAGCTGCAAAAGCAAGAGTATTATTCTCAAAAGCAATACTGGGTATTGGTAAATCTTTAGCTTTTTCATCCGGGCTGTCAAAAGTAGCAGCATAGCCCGTTGCGGTTTTAGTAATGTGAAGGGTAAGCCTCATTTTACCTCCGGGATAACTAAAGAGGCCGTACCACGTTCCGGTTACGTCTTGTGCAAATACCAGGGTAGAAACTAAAAGGAAAAATAGGGTTGTAAATTTTTTCATGATATAGTTAATCGTTTAAAGTATAAAAAGAATAATTTTCGACAATGCTTCGGCTAATAGTATGGCAATGCCAAACATTACTTTATGTGAAGTCTGTTTTATATTGGTTGCTGTTTTAAAACCATTATAAAGCAGTACAACAAACCATATTAAAAATAGTATTGTTACTAAACCAAAAACAAGCAGGGTGATCATTTCTAAAGTACTGAATGTAATATTGTAAAGGTTTGCAGGATCAATATTGTTTTGTATCCTTACCATGATATTTGTGCAATTCACTAAAGACAAAAGGTAGAACGGTACCCTGGCAATTAGTATTGTTGTCACTACATCTATAATCCGAGTTTTTGTATTGATAATTAACCCAAGGATAAAAAGAAAGATAAACAGGGAAACAATATTTATAGCATTGTCTATAAAAGGGTCTGATAGTATAAGGCCTTCGCCAAAATGAAGGTCAATTACACCGTCAAAACGGGCGTTACAATAAAATGCCAAAATACTCCCGGCAACAGTCAATATAATTCCAACGGCCAAAAGCTGCAGCTCACCGTACTTCTCAAAAGGATTTAGTAATAGTTTTTTCATAGAGTCAGGTTGTGGTTAATAGATTATAGCTTATTCCTCGCTGCTAAGTTGTTTTACTTTTTCGATAATATCGTCAAGCCTGTTTCTTACCGTTGGGTAGCTAATACCTATTTGAGAAGCCATTTCTTTAAGGCTTCCGCCCGATAGAAAAAACTGCAATATAAAAGCCTGTTCATCTGCCGGAAGGCGTAGTAAAACAGGAAGCGGATAATTGCCGGATACCTGCGTGCTGCATGCGGGGCAGGATAACTGCGATACATGCAGTGACTCCTGGCAGCTAGGGCAGGCAATAGGAAGTTTTGGAGTTTTTATCTGCATAATTGTCTTGTTTAATGCAAATATATATTAATAAAATTAAAATAATAATTAATTTTATTAAAAATGATGTTGATTTTATTTAGTATTGAAAATAAAAAAACTCCTGAGAGGGAGTTATATTTTAAAATTTGTTCTTAATATAGTATTTAGAATCAAGTTCGTCGTCTTCAAAACTGTTAAGCGGCTTAGGTTTTGGCTTTTTAGCAGCGGTTTTCTTTTTCCACAATTCAAAATTATCTGCCGATAATTTCTTATGCATAATGTCAGTCACTTCTTTTTCAGATAATCCAAATTCTTTTTTGATTTCCTCAAAAGGTTTTTTTTCTTCCTGGGCAAGCGTGACGATCCTGTCAAGCGCTTCTTTGTCCAATTCTAAGCGGTTACTCTTTTTCATCAGATGAAAAAATTTATTCAGGTAATTTTTTAAAAGGTTTATTATTCTATAATCAATATTACTAAAAAAAATAATTCAATTTAAAACGATTGCATTTTTTTTATTCTATTTGAAAATTTTTATTTTTTTTAATAAAAAATGCAATTTCTATTGCTAATCATTTACAATAATGGCTATTTAGCTTTTAAATCTCGATTGTTTTTGAGGGTATTGTACTACATGTAATAGTTTTAAAAGTAAGAATTGCTTACTAAAAAAGTGATTTTTAGGTATAAAGATACGCCCAATACACAAGCAAGAGCTGTATAGGTAACCTAAGCAGCCTCACCCATTTAGGTAATCCTAAAGCGGCATTGTCATTTATATACATATATACGTTGGCCGGAAAAACAGCGATTAGCAGTATAATAATACCCCATGCGGCAAATGAAGACAGCTGTGGTACACAAAGTAATACCCCCAGTATAATTTCTGCGGCACCGCTAACAATATTAATTGTTTTTGGAGCAGGTAATGCCGGCGGGATCATTTTTACATACAAGCGCGGAACTCTAAAGTGATTTATACCTGCCAGAATATAAAGAAAAGCCATCAGGTATAAAGAATAGGGTAGTACCATAATGATAGTGTTTTACTCAAAGTTAATTCTTTTAAATATATTTGACTACTAAAATTACCGAATGAAAAATATAACATTCTTGTTCTGCCTTTTGTTTTTAACGGCCTGCGGAAAAGAAAAAACGGCTGAAACAGTGAAATCTAAAGTAGTTGCTGTTAATCCAGGATCTTTAGATTATTCTAAATATGAAATTACAAAAGAAGGACTGGGGCCTGTTCAGCTCGGAATGTCTTTTACAGAGACTGACGCACTGCTTAAAGACTTTACAAAAGAAGAAATCCTAGCGTACGACTTTGGTTTTGACGGTGGAGGTAAAGCATGGCTGTATAAATATAAAAATACCGCAGTTTTTGGAATTGTACCTGCCCGCGATTCAGATACTATAATTGGCATAGCAGTGATTGACCATAATTTAAAGTCGGCAGACGGAGTACACCCAAAGATGACAGTTGCAGAACTTCTGGCACTTTCCCCTAAGCTAAAAGCCAGCCAGAACCTTCTTATGGATTGGGAGTCAATAATAGATCGTGAGAACAACAGGGAATTTGTATTTGTTACGAGCGATAAAAACAGTATTGCCAATTACTCTACTCCTGAAGAATCGGTTACACCAAAACGACTGGATGCCCCTTGCGATTGGATTATAATTGCGAAACACGAAGCGCAGCAAAGCGATTGCAGTATAATGCGCGAAGGTAAATTCATGTACAAAGATTCCGATGGCGATGATATTATTGTAACTATAAATGGTGAGGCAGTTACCGAAGATCATAAAGGTGGTAAATATGTTCTTATATCTAAAATAAAATGGATAAGCGATTGCGAATATGAGAATATGCTGGTCATGTCTACAGTGCCTAAATTCCCGCTTGCACCAGGAACAGTGATGAATGTTACGATCGATAAGGTGGACGGAAATAACATTCATTTTACAGCTACAGCCATTGGGAAAAGCTTTCACGGAATAATGAAAAAGATAAAATAAGAAACAATTTCTTTACCACATACTAAATCAACTAGATTTATAGTTATAAGGAATACTTACCTTAACTATAATGATAAAAACCACAATTCTACTGCTTTTCGGACTGATGAGCTGTATGTCTTCTTCAGAAAATGAAACTGCCTTAGCGGCAAAAAATTATGCACTTCAGCATACCGAGGCGCTGGCTTTTTGTAAAAAGAAAGACTTTAATCAGGAGTACTATTTTCTGATCGATATGAGCGTCCATTCCGGAAAAAAACGTTTCTATGTGTACGACTTCAAACAAAAAAAAGTTATCGATAGCAACCTTGTAACACATGGCAGTTGTGATATATTAGAGGATAACGATACCAAGTACGAAAAAGCAAAATTCAGCAACCGGGACAACAGTCACTGCTCATCTGTAGGAAAGTACAAGATAGGTAAACGGGATTATAGTTCCTGGGGTATTAAAGTAAAATACTGGCTCGAAGGTTTGGAAACTACAAACAGCAATGCAAAGAATAGGGTAGTCGTACTACACTCCTGGGAAGCAGTACACAATACCGAGATCTATCCGAAATATAGTCCGCTTAGCTGGGGCTGCCCTGCCGTATCCGATGCTTTTATGACAAAATTGGACAACAAACTGCAAAAAACAGAAAAGCCGGTTTTGCTGTGGATAGTGGAGTAAAAATGACTTTCTGATTTCCTAAAGTCTTGTTATTTGGCAGAATACTAACAATTTGCCTATCGTTATTGTTTTAATTTTAAAGGAAACAAATAACTAAAAACAAGAATTATGGACTCAATTAATAAAAATCAGAAAGAAGATAATTTCAAAAATCTGGCAGGACAGGAAGCATTAGATAAAATTAAAACACTGGCAAAAGCAGCAGGATCATGTTTCTTTTGTACAGGTATCGTTACAGGCAAACCTTTTGATACACGGCCAATGTCGGCAGAGAAAATAGATGACGATGGAAACTTTTGGTTTTTGAGTTCCAATGATTCACATAAAAACAGCGAGCTGCAGGCAGACCCATCAGCACAGCTTCTTTTTCAAGGCTCTTCCTATACCGATTTTATGACATTGTATGGAAAAGCAACCATTAGCACAGACAAACAAAAGATTGATGAATTGTGGGATCCGTTAATGAAAAATTGGTTTACTGAAGGTAAAGAAGATCCAAGAATAACCGTAATAAAGTTTACACCTACCGAGGGGTACTATTGGGATACAAAACATGGCCAGGCAGTTGCCATGATAAAAAGCGCTATTGGAGCTATAAAAGGTGAAACCTATGATGACTCTATAGAAGGAAATATAAAACCTTAATAAATAAGGTTTGAGACAAAAAACCCTGCAGTGAGAACTGCAGGGTTTTTCAAATAATTCAAACAATATAATAAATCCAGCGATTTATTTTATTAGCTCAAAGCTTCTCTTAACAAATGCGGTAAGCTCTTCGCCTTTTAATAGGTTTTGCGATAGTTTAGCAAGGTCTAATGCCTGTTTTACTAAAGCCTCCTGATGTGTCTTGTCGTCACTGTTCAATATGTTTGTTGTCAGTTCGCTGTTCGTGTTTACCACTACATTGTACATGTCAGGGAAGTTACCCATACCAAACATACCGCCGCCGCTTGCACTCATCTCTTTCATACGGCGCATAAACTCCGGCTGTGTTATCATGAATGGAGCAGCATTACTGTCCATTGCTTCTAACTGTACAGAGTATCCTGATTTTGGGATGAACTCTTCCAGTGTAGTTTTAAGTTTGTTTTGCTCTTCTTCGCTAAGCTTAGAAATTTGCTGCTCGTCTTTATTGATCAATTTATCAATATGATCTGCATCTACACGAACAAACATTAAGTCTTTGTTATCTGCTTCCAGTTTCTGGATAAGGTGCGAAATGATTGGAGAATCAAGAAGCATTACTTCATATCCTTTATCTCTTGCCGCAGCAATATAACTGTGCTGTGTATCTTTATTAGATGCATACAGTACTATTAACTTACCGTCTTTATCTGTTTGTGTAGCAGCGAGTTTTTCTTTAAGCTCATCAATCGTAAAGAACTTGTTATCTACGGTTGGGTATAATACAAAAGAACCAGCTTTTTCATAGAACTTAGGCTCGCTAAGCATACCATATTCCAGTACGATTTTAATATCGTTCCATTTCTGTTCGAAATCCTCACGGTTTTCAGTGAACAGCGATTTTAATTTGTCGGCTACTTTACGAGTAATGTAGTTTGATATTTTTTTAACCGCACCGTCTGCCTGTAGGTAAGAACGCGATACGTTCAGCGGAATATCCGGAGAATCGATCACACCACGAAGCATGGTAAGGAATTCAGGTACAATTCCTTCTACGTTATCCGTTACATATACTTGGTTTTGATACAGTTGTATTTTATCTTTTTGAACCTGTAGGTCAGAAGACATTTTAGGGAAATATAAAATACCTGTTAGGTTAAAAGGATAATCTACATTAAGGTGAATGTTAAACAATGGCTCTTCAAACTGCGTTGGGTAAAGCTCATGGTAAAACGATTTGTAATCTTCATCCGTAAGGTCTGCCGGTTGTTTTGTCCAGGCTGGAGTTGGGTTGTTGATAATATTATCAACCTCAATCTCTTCTGCTTTATAATCTTCAGGAGCATCTTCCGGCGTAGGAAGTGTTTCTGTGCGGGTACCAAACTTAATAGGCACCGGCATGAATTTATTGTATTTTCTTAGCAGTTCGGCAATACGGCCTTCTTCAAGGAATTCAAGAGAATCCTCTGCAATGTGCAGGATAATTTCACTTCCTCTTTCAGTTTTGTCAGATGGCTCTAATGTGAATTCAGGACTGCCATCGCATGTCCAATGCACAGCCGGTTCGTCTTTATATGATTTGGTTATGATCTCAACTTTCTCTGCAACCATAAAGGCAGAATAGAAACCAAGACCAAAATGACCTATGATACCTGAATCTTTAGCAGAATCTTTATATTTTTCAAGGAATTCCTCAGCACCGGAGAAAGCTACCTGGTTGATGTATTTTTCAACCTCTTCACCTGTCATACCAATACCCTGGTCGATAATATGAAGCTTTTTACCTTCTTTATCGATTCTTACTTCAATTTTAGGATTGCCATATTCTACCTTTGCTTCGCCTATACCTGTAAGGTGCTTTAATTTAAGTGTAGCGTCAGTGGCATTAGAAACCAATTCACGTAAAAAAATCTCGTGGTCACTGTATAAGAATTTCTTGATTAAGGGAAAGATGTTTTCTACCGAAACATTAATTTTTCCTGTTGTCATAGTATAAATGTTTTTAATATGATTAGTTTCTGCAATGCTGTCAAATAAGATACCAATTGATGATTGGTGACAAATTGGCATTTTTTAGGACACTGCCTTTGGCATAAAAAACAAAATTGTAAGGAGCAACTGTTAAAGAAAATTGATTTTAAGAAAACATTAATATGTTAAAAAAACAAGATAGGGCAAATTGTTACTGCGTGTAAAATTAGATACTTTGCTTAAAATCAGACTACTATGTACTACAAAAAAACAAAATTATTCTTGTTAAATAAACGGCATGACTATTGTTATGTAGCCAGGAAATTCATTAACTTTATTCCGAATTTAAGACAACAATTAACCTTTAAAACCTGATTAATGATTATGAAAAGATTTCTGTTTTTAAGCATGTTCGTAATGATATTAGGATCATGTACTTCCCTTGACACAAAATCCCAGACGGGGCTTAAAGGAAACTGGTCAATCACCAACGTTACTTATCCCGGATCTGAGTATATCAAAGTAACATCGTTTGATATTGCCGATTCTAAATGCTTTGTAGGCAGTTCATGGAATTTTATTTCAAACAACAACAAAGGAACAATGACAATTGAAAAAGGCGGATGCCCATCATTTAGCAGTCCAATTGTTTGGACAGTAACTAAAGAAGGTGCTTTCACACTAAAAATAACCGAAGGAGAAAAAGCAAAAAGAGTATCTCAGGGGTATAACCTACAAATGAGAAACCAGTCTGAAACGTCATTCCAGCTTGTAGATAATGTATCTGTAGGAGGTAAGACAGTAGAAGTGGTGTACCAGTTCTCTAAAATGTAATATCAATAAAACCCAAAAATAAAATCGTGATCATGAAAACAACAAAAATTTACGCATTGGTGCTTGCCCTTATACTAAGCATAGGATTAAGCTCATGCGAAGCCGTTAAGAATACTAATAATACACAAAGAGGTGTAGGTATTGGTGCAGGTGCAGGTGCTGTAATAGGTGGTATCCTTGGAAATAACCTTGGTAAAGGTGGTAATACTGCTCTTGGAGCCATTATTGGTGGTGTTGTAGGCGGAACTGTTGGTGGTGTTATTGGTAACAAAATGGACAAACAGGCTCAAAAAATAGATGAGGTTTTACCAGGTGCAGATGTAGAAAGAGTAGGTGAAGGTATTAGATTAGTACTTAACGAAAACTCTGTAAACTTCGATCTTGGAAAATCTACACTTACTGCAAAAGCAAAAGGAAACCTTGATAAGCTTGTAGCGGTATTCAATGAATACCCAGACACAAATATCCAGATCTTTGGTTATACTGACAGCAGCGGAAGCGACGAACTTAACCTTAAATTATCGGAGCAAAGAGCTGCATCTGTAAAAGCTTACCTTGCTAGTAAAGGTTTAAAAGGAGCAAGGTTTACAACTATAGGTCGTGGTGAAGCAGATCCAATTGCTGGCAACGATACTAAAGATGGTATGGCTAAAAACAGACGTGTAGAGTTTGCTATTACTGCAAATGAGAAAATGGTACAGGATGCTGAAAAAGAAGCAAAAAAATAAAACATACTACTATTTGTATTTAGAAAAGGCTGCCAATTGGCAGCCTTTTCTATTATTACCTCCAGTCGGCATCACCTTTATTTCTTCCAAGATAATAAGTAAGGCCAATCGATGCATTCAATATTTTTCCGGTATAGGTTTTTCCAACGTTTGTACTGTCAAACCCATTTTGCTGGCGGAAGTTTAAAACGCCCGAAACATCGCCTGTTAAAGCAAAACGTTCACTTATGTATAATTGTAAAGTACCTCCAAGAATAACATTCCCCATGTTATCGCTCTCTACATCGTCATAAATATTAAGATGCGAATATCCTGCACCTCCATGCAAAAGCATATTAAGCCTTCCTCCGGTAAGATTGGGAAGGTTTAAAGTCCTCCCAATGTTATATACGGCCTGTGCCGATAGCCTGTAGTAAAGCCCTCCTGTTCCCGGTCTGCCATTGTCTGAACTAAAACGGTCGTTAGCATAATCAGCTTTAACACCCCAGTATTCGTTAAACATATATCTTACGCCTATTCCCCAATGCTTAAAATCAGTCTGGATAGGGCTCCGGGTATAGTTAAGACCATATTCTGCTTCAAGAGAAAGTTGATCAAAACGATTGCCGCCGGTAGGGCAGCACGGTCCTTGGGAGAACGCCGACATAGATAATGCAAGCGCTAAAAACGTGACTGTCTTTTTCATGTAATTTTGGCTCTTAAGTGTTGCCTTACTTTTTAACATTATACAATAGTAAACCACAGCACAAGTTTTTACGTAATTGTAAATACTTACTGCCATAATTGTTGCTGCTGTTACAGCAACCATATAGTAAGGGGTTTTATTTATTGGTTAGATAGGTAAGGGCGTTTTCTTATAGGGAACGCCTTTATTCTTTAGCCAAAAAATATAAGTATATAGGTGATTGTTGGTGTGTTTTGCTCCATTTTTAAGCGAAGCAATTATTTGTCGAAAATCAGAATATTTTTAGAATTTAAAAGTTAAAAGGTTATTAATTTTTTATAAAAATTTAATGGTCGTATTCTCAGTCCTGATTTATAGTTTTATGCATATTTTTTTATCCTTTATTATTGTTAAGCCCCGTGGTCTATTTGCAGTAATTCAATACTTTTGCAAAATAATAGAACACTAATGCTCGCAGTCAAGAACATCTCTTTTGGTTATACCGAAAAGATCATCCTACATACTATAAATTTTAACGTAAAGAAAGGCCAGAATATTGCAGTCATAGGCGAAAGTGGGTGTGGAAAAAGCACACTGCTTAAGCTAATCTACGGATTATATGACCTTAACGAAGGCGAAATAACGTATAAAGGCAAGCCCGTAACCGGACCCAAGCACAATCTTATTCCGGGTATGCCCTACATGAAATACCTTGCGCAGGACTTTGACCTGATGCCTTTTGTTACTGCTGCCGAAAATGTAGGCAGTTTTCTTTCTAACTTTTATCCTGAAGAAAAACAGCAGCGCATTCGCGAATTACTGGAAATCGTAGAAATGGGTGAGTTTGCCGATGTCAAGGCAAAATATCTTAGCGGAGGTCAGCAGCAGCGAATTGCACTTGCAAAAGTATTGGCATTAGAACCGGAAGTTTTATTGCTGGACGAGCCTTTTAGCCATATTGACAATTTTAGGAAAAATGCACTGAGAAGAAATCTTTTTTCTTACCTAAAGCACAAAGGCATAACGGTAATCGTAGCAACCCATGACAGTACCGATGCATTATCGTTTGCAGACGAAACTATAGTGATAAAACAGGGAAAGGTAGTAGACAAAGCACCATCTAAAGATATTTATTTCCATGCCACAGATAAATACACGGCATCGCTTTTTGGTGAAGTGAATGAAATAAAGCTGGAATTGCTTATGCTTACTCAAAACCCTGATGAAACAGTACTGCTATATCCCCACCAGCTGCATATTGTAGAAGGAGGGCCGCTTAGCGTTGTTGTAAAACAATGTTATTTTAAAGGCAGCCGCTACCTTGTTAAAGCCGCTTTGGGCAGGCAGGTGCTTTTCTTTGAACACAACAAGGAGCTTCCAGTAGAGGAAGAAGTAACCCTGGCAGTAGACAGGAATGCTTTTGGTTAAGTAGAAGTTTTCAGCCGAGTCATTGTTTATACAGTTGTATATAGAAGATATTTTAAATAAAAATGCCCGCAAATAAAGCGGGCATTTTTGTTACTTATCAGTTTGTTAAGAATCTGTTGCTCAACTGTTCAGTAATCACTGACTACTGTCAACTATTTTTTATTCTTTACATATTTTTCAAGCCATTGGTCCTGCTCCCATAGTAAGTGTAGTATGCTTTCTATAGCAGCATATCCATGGCTTTCTTTTGGTAGTAAAACCAATCGGGTAGGTGCTCCAAAACCTTTCAAGGCATTAAAATACCTTTCACTCTGCATTGGGAAAGTACCTGAGTTATTATCGGCTTCACCGTGAATTAGTAATAAAGGTGTTTTCATTTTGTCGGCATGCATAAATGGCGACATAGTATTGTATACTTCCGGAGCTTCCCAGTAGTTTCTTTCTTCACTCTGGAAACCAAACGGAGTAAGCGTTCTATTATAAGCACCGCTTCGTGCAATACCTGCAGCAAAAAGATCAGAATGCGTAAGTAGGTTGGCTGTCATGAATGCACCATACGAATGTCCGCCAACAGCAACACGTTTTCTATCAATATAACCTAAAGCATCTACAGCGTCAATAGCTGCTTTTGCATCGGCAACCAGCTGCGTTAAGAAGCTGTCGTTAGGTTCTGTCTTGCCTTCACCAACAATAGGGAAAGATGCATCGTCAAGAATAGCATAGCCTCTTGTTACCCAATATACAGGCGAACCATAATTTGGGTAGGTAAACTCATTAGGATTCGATGTAATTTGGGCAGCACTGTTTTTGTCTTTAAACTCAGCAGGATATGCCCACATGATCATTGGCAGCTTTTCTTTTTTTGTTTTGTCATATCCGGCAGGAAGGTATAATGTTCCTGTAAGGTCAAGACCGTCGGCTCTTTTGTATTTAATGATCTCTTTGCTAACGTTTTCTATTTTCTTAAAAGGGTTCTCAAAAAATGTTACCTGTAACGGAGCGCTTTTTTTGAACATATTGATAAGGTAGTAGTTTGGGTATTGGTTTTTAGATTCCAATTGTACTAATACTTCACCTTTTTTAGCATCCATCAGCGTATTAAGTGTCTCTTTCTTATCAGTATACTTCGATTGGTAAAGGCGTGTTTTCTTTTTTGTTTTCAGGTCGAAACGATCAATAAAAGGGAATTGGCCTTTATCCGTAAAGCCATCACCGGTAAGGTAGGCATTGTTGCCATCTAAATTAAGCACATAACGGCCCCATTCGTTTCTTTTGGTATCAAAACTTCCGGGATCGCTGTATACATCCTGATAATTATAATCAAAAATGATCTCCGGCTTTTGGGATGCATCCGAAGGGTTAAATGTATATACTTTAAGGTTACGGGTATTCCACCAGTTATCGGTAAGTATTGCAATGTTGTCTGTACCCCAAGTTATTCCTGAATACCTGTTTATGGTTTTAACTAAACTTTTTGGAGTTCCTTTAAAAGGTGAAACCAACTCAAACACTTCATCACGATAGGGTACTTCTACAGCCGGGTCTCCGCCGTCAAGTGCTTCCGCCCAAACCAATGTTGCAGGTTTGTCGGCTCTCCAGTTTATACTTCTTTTACCTTTTTCTGCAGCCATGAAACCTTTTGGCATATCTTCAATAAGCGGTTTTTCATTAAAGGTGCTAATTGATTTTCCGGCAGTATCATAAATAATGCTCTTTGTAGGGAAACGATCTAGCGTTACAATATAAGAGAATGGTTTTTGAATAGTAGTTATCAATAGGTAATTGCCGTCCGGCGAAAAGCTAATGCCTCCATACATATCGGGTTGCTTCCATAAAGAACTTTTACCATCTAAAGTTACTTTGTATAATTCTGAGATTGTAAGCGTTTCAAAGTTAGCCTCATCATTTTTGTTTTTCAACAAATCCTGGTACGTTCTGTTCTGAGCTTTAGAGCCGTCGCTTACTGTTACTGTTGGTCCGGCAGGTATTGCCTGGGCAGTGTTAATAAGCTTAGGTCTGACAGCAGGAAGTGTTTTTACGAGCAACGCACTGTTGTCTCTAAACCAGCTCACAGGATTGCCCATATTGGCATTGGCAGTAGCTTCTGTAAGTTTTTTTGCAGTAAGCGAAGCAATATCCAATACCCATATTTCTACACCAGTTGCAGTAGTATTGGTAAAAGACATTTTTGTTTCATCCGGAGACCAGCCAAAGTTTGCCAGCTTTGCATTTTGTGGCAGGCCTTTAACCTGTACAGGTTCTTTATCCTTCAGTTTTTTATATTTCAGGTTATTTACATAAGTAACCGTACTGGATATGTTTGTTTTAGGATTTATTCGCAGTCCGCCCAGTTTCATTTCATCCTGAGAAAGATCTTCAAGTGTTTTGTAAGCATTTCTAAACATAAGTATCATATGACGGTTTTTACTGTCCATAGATACAGATGGTGCACGCTGCACATCTACAAGTTCCAATATTTCTTTTGGAGGTTTCTGGTAAGTAACATTCTCCTGCGCACCAACTCTAAGGCCGGTAACAATGAGAAGTAGTGTGGTAATAAATAATTTCATATTTAATTGTCTTAGTTAGGTATATGTATAGAATAATGTAAAGATGTTACATTATTCTCCGGTAATAATTTTTAAAGGTAAAAATAGCAAACCTTAAAAAAATGTAATCTTTTACGGGTCGCTATTAAGGAATGTTTATTTTTACAATCTTATTTTACTAAAATAACAATTCATGTATCATTCAAAAATTTCAGGCTTAGGCTATTATGTTCCGGAAAATGTGGTGACCAACAATGATCTTTCCAAGATCATGGAAACTAATGACGAGTGGATCCAGGAACGTACAGGTATTAAAGAAAGAAGACACGTTATTAAAGGCGATGGCGATACAACTACTACAATGGGAGTAAAAGCTGCTAAAATAGCCATAGAGCGTGCCGGTATAGATAAAGAAGATATTGACTTTATTGTATTTGCAACTCTTAGTCCTGATTACTATTTTCCAGGGCCGGGAGTACTTGTACAAAGAGATTTAGGTATGAAACGAACAATAGGTGCGCTTGATGTTCGTAACCAGTGTTCAGGATTTATCTATGCGCTATCGGTTGCCGATCAGTTTATTAAAACCGGTATGTACAAAAACATACTTATTATAGGATCTGAACTTCATTCTACAGGACTGGACATGACAACAAGGGGCCGTGGTGTATCGGTTATTTTTGGAGATGGAGCAGGAGCAGCAGTACTTACCCGTGAAGAAGATCTTACTAAAGGAATACTTTCTACACATTTGCATTCAGAAGGGCAGCACGCCGAAGAATTGTCACTTATAGCTCCTGGAATGGGCAAGCGATGGGTAACCGATATTATTGCAGATGCAGATCCTAATGACGAAAGCTATTTTCCATACATGAACGGTCAGTTTGTATTTAAAAACGCAGTTGTGCGTTTTAGTGAAGTTATCAATGAGGGGCTTAAAGCAAACAACCTTGATGTAAGTGATATTGATATGCTGATACCGCATCAGGCTAATCTAAGAATAGCACAGTTTATCCAGCAAAAGTTTGGACTAACAGATGATCAGGTGTACAACAACATTATGAAGTATGGTAATACTACTGCAGCCTCTATTCCAATTGCTTTAACAGAGGCTTGGGAACTCGGAAAAATTAAATCGGGTGATACCGTAGTGCTGGCAGCTTTTGGCAGCGGATTTACATGGGGTAGTGCTATCATCAAATGGTAAAAATATTATTTTAGAGAGTTACAATTGGCACTATAATTTTCTAAAAAGGCAAAACTTTATTATTCCACTTTCTGTATCCAAATAGGGATTCGGGAAGTGGAATAATTATTTTTAGTACTTACTGTATTTACGGGCTGTTTCAGGTTTTTTATACTTGATGTCTCAATTTTTTTGATGTTCTAAAGTTTTGAGTATTGATTTTCTTTTAGTTAAAAAAAAAATAATTAACATCTAAAAAAAACAGATTTTTATGTTTTGTAAGAATTATTCGCATAAAGTCTAAAATTAGATTTGTATTTTTACAGTAGCCTTTTAGTCTCTAATTATATTTTTGAGAAGGAATTTATTAATCATTAACCCGTATAAGCGGAACGCCGAAAACGCTGACAAAGAGTAGGCAAAACCAACCAACTAAATCAATACTAAATGAAAAAAATCTTATTAATTGCAGTGATTGCAGGGTTTACGCTTGCTGGGTGCTCTAAGGACGACATGCAGTCTGTAGAAACTCAAAATCGTACAGATCTTCAAAAAACAGGTGCTAGTGGAGCCCTCGACCCAAGAATTGAACAGTTTGTTCTTGAAGGTGCTAAGGCAATGGATGCTAGTGGTATATTTGAATATACAAATGGTAATGAGGTAATTAGAAGGCTTTGCCAGAAAACATACTATAGTGACGATGGTATAATGTTCGTTTCCGGTTCCTATGAGCAATATGGTACTTTGGTGATTAGGGTAGTAAGGTCTTATATCCTTAAAACAGGAGTTCCTATTATGTCCAATTATACTGTAGAAGTTGCATCACCATTATGGGATTGTAATGACCTTCCGGGAGAATATCTAATAAATCCAAAATAAGACTAAACAATATTAAAAGCGATGATACATAAAATGTGTCATCGCTTTTTTTATACTTTTACAGATACTATTAACTTATATGGTCAATTCTGAAACGCTTACTTAAAAATATGATCTGGATGTTACTTTTGCTGCCTGTTGGGCTGGCAGTTTATTATTTCTATCCGGGATCAAAAATCCCTAAAGGTAAAACTGTCGATAAACTTATTGTTTATAAATCCAAACGGAGTATGGAGGCGTGGTCTGGCAGCGAACGGTTAAAAACATATCATATCGCCTTAGGTAAAAATCCAATAGGGCATAAACAGTTTGAAGGTGATAATAAAACACCTGAAGGAGTTTATCATATTAACGATCGAAACCCCAAGAGTGGTTATCATAAAAATTTGGGAGTATCCTATCCTAATACAGCTGATAAGACCAGTGCAGAAAAACTTGGTAAAGCACCGGGGGGGCACATAAAGATACATGGACTCAGAAATGGTACTGCTGGATATATGGGCAAATTCCATAGGCTCAAAGACTGGACAGCCGGCTGTATTGCTGTAACAAATGATGAGGTCGATGAACTTTACACTGCCGTAAAAGAAAATGCTGTTATAGAAATTTACCCTTAATAAGAGATAATGGTTTAATCCTCTATTGTCTAACTACTCCTATCTCAAATCTGCTGTCTGATATAAAAAACAAACCCCGGGCGCAACTCCCAGGGTTTACTAACCTAAACTTAATTAATATGGAAAACATATTAAGCTGTTCAGTAAATAGCATGCTTAGAACATACCTCCACTGCTTTGTTTTGTATTATCTTCACGTTGTTTACGCTGCATAGCTCTGTTTTTTCCGCCACCAAACATATAGTTGATGCCAAAGTAAACTGTGCGGCTCTCCCAACGGAATTCACCGTTTTGTGGGAATGGATTAGCACCATCAAATCCGTAACGCATAGTTTTAAACATGTCGTTAAAACGCACACTAAGTGACATTTTATTATCAAGAAGCGTATAACGCGCGCCACTATCAATTTTGTACATGTCTTTAGTGTTGTTCTGTACACCATCTACTGCACTTCTGTAAAACCCAAATAAGTTAAAGCTAAGTCTGTTGTTTACTCTGAAGTTACTGTTCAGTCTTGCATTGAATGCATTTGCAGTAATACTTTTTATGCTTGAATGCGAAGTTCCGTCTGGCTGTTCAATACTAATAACACCTTTTTGCGATAAGCTAGAAAAGTCGATAGCTGGCTGTATGTCCCACCATTTGAATATTCTGTAATTTGCAGAAACCTCAAAACCGTAAGAATTGTTGTGGTCAAAATTCCTAAAACTCATTATCTGGTCTTCAGTATTGTCCGGTGTTTCATCATTAGGATATAAAACCCTGCTTATCTCATCGCTGATAAGTCTGTAAAATACACCAGCTGTAATAGACGATCCTTTACCAAACATTTTTGTGTAGTTAAGCTCAACAGAGTTCGTGAACTGAGGTTTTAACTCACTATTACCCCTTGATGTGATAAGTGTTGTAGAAAACTCCCTGATAGGTGTAGCCTGCTCAATACTTGGACGGTCAACGCGTCGGCTGTAGCTCATCTGGAACATGTTCTTTTCATTAAGATTATAGGTAAGGTAAGCCGAAGGATATACCGTTATATAGTCGTCTTTATAAGTTGAAACTCCGTTATTGATGGCGTTAACTTTGTAGCTTTCAAAACGTGCACCTAACTGGTAGCTGAATTTATCAAACTTTTGACCAAAAGTAGCATAGGCAGAATAAATATCCTGATCGTAGGTGTAAGCTATACTTCTTTCTAAAGGATTAGTAATTGCAGTATTGTTACTGTTATACTTGTTGTCAGATCGTATAATTCTGGTCTCTGCTCCTAATTCAAGTGTAGACTTCTCACTAAGCGGATTAACATAGTCCAGGTTTAAGGTTGTGTTTTTACGTCTGTCAACAAGGCCATCAGTATAAATTATCGGAGCATTATTTACAAGAGTAGTCGTGTAATCTACATCCTGAGTACTCTTTGTAGTGTTGTAGTTACCCTCAAAATCAAGTGTATGTCCTTCTTTTTCAAACTTGTGTTTGTAAGCTAAGTTATATGTGTTGTTTGTATTGTCGCTATCAAAATTTGATAATTGTGACAGGTCTTTTGTAGGGTCAGAAGCATAAAAAATATTAGTTCCTATGCTCGAAGTACCATTGTTATAGTTCTGGTTGGTGTAGACAGAAAGGGTATTCTTGTCGTTTATATAATAATCCATACCAAACTTCCCAAGGTAATTCTCGTTATCGTTTACTATATCAAGAACTTGTCTTGAGTTTATTTTATCGGTACGCTGTACAAAACCATCATTGAAATACTTGCCGGAATTGCTGCCTACGTTTGTAAAGAAGTTCACTTTTCCTGTACGGTAGTTCATATCCAATGAGTTATTTACTTTAGGAGTTTCACCAAAAGTTATACCTGCATTAAAGTTACCGTTAAAACCGTCGTTAGCATTTTTATGAAGTACGATATTAATAATACCGCTCATCCCTTCAGGATTATACTTAGCACTTGGGTTGGTAATCAATTCAATTTTCTTGATAGAAGTTGAAGGTATTTGTTTAAGTAATTGGGCAGGATCCATATTAGTAGGCCTTCCGTCAACCAATACTCTTACGTTTGAATTACCACGAAGTGATATCTTACCATCCTGATCTACATTTACAGATGGGATATTGTTCATGATCTCAGAAGCAGTTCCACCTACTGTAGTAAGGTCACGCCCAACAGTAATTACCTTACGGTCAATTTTTTGCTCTATTGTAGTAACTTCTTTAACGATATTTACTTCGTCTAAGGTTGTAGCTTCTTCTACAAGAATGATAGTGCCAAGGTTAATGTTTTTTTCAGCATCCGTTAAAGTTATTGGTTTCGTTTGGGTTTTATACCCCATAAACTGAACTTCTACGGTGTAGCTTTTAAGAGGAAGGTTTTTAATGGTAAAGCTTCCATTGTCTTCGGTAATTCCGCCGGTTACAACGGTACCGTTTTCTTTCACGACAATACTTACATAAGGTAGTGCTTCTTTAGTAGTTTTGTCAATAATTTTTCCGGAGATGCTGCCTGGGTTTTGGGCAGTCATAGTCATGATACTCCCAAAAAGGAGCATGAACAAGAACTTAAGTTTCATTGTTGTTAGGTTTGATTGATGATGATTGAGCAAATGTACAGCAGTTAAAACTAATATGCAATACAAAGTACCTTTTTATACAATATTTCAGATTGTTGTAACAAACTAAAGGTTTTGTATAGGGTATAAGACAAACAAGAGATGGAAATGTTACAAAAAAAAGCGTTTTTTTATTTATTTAGAATCATTACGAATTAACATATTATTTAAATTCATTCCTGCAATTGCGTTATTAAAATATCCTTATCTTTGCACCCTTAAAAAATACTAGTAAAATGGCGTTATCAAAAATCCTTACTTTCCATATAGAAAAAGCTATAGATGCTTTGTTTGGCATAGCTGTAGAAAAGATAGAATTGCAGGCTACCCGCAAGGAGTTTGAGGGAGATATCACCATGGTTATTTTCCCTCTTTTAAAGGTGGTAAAAAGTAACCCTGTAGAGCTTGGAAACAAGATAGGGCAGTACCTTGTAGATAATACAGATGAGGTAGTACGTTTTAATGTAGTTTCCGGCTTTCTTAATATTGTAATCTCCGATGAATTTTATATCAGCTTCTTTAACGAAATTAGAGAAGATGAGCAGTTTGCCTTTGGTAAACCTGTAGAAGGCGGTAAAGCGGTAATGGTAGAATATGCATCGCCAAATACAAACAAACCATTGCACCTTGGACACGTTCGTAATGTATTGCTGGGATATGCCGTTGCAAACATAGTAGAGGCATCAGGTAAAAAAGTATACAAAACTCAGGTTATTAACGACAGGGGAATACATATATGTAAGTCGATGATCGCTTACCAAAAATTTGGACATAACGAAACACCCGATAGCGCAGGTCTTAAAGGCGATAAGCTGGTAGGGAACTATTATGTTGAATTTGATAAAACTTATAAGGTTGAGATCAGCCAGTTGATGAGCGAAGGAATGACCGAAGAAGAGGCTAAGAAAAAAGCGCCAATTTTATTGGAAGCTCAGGAGATGCTTCTTAAATGGGAAGCCAACGATGCTGCTGTAAAAGACCTCTGGTCTACAATGAACGGCTGGGTATATAAAGGTTTCGATGAAACGTATAAGAATATAGGCGTTAGCTTTGATAAAAATTATTACGAAAGCAATACATACCTGTTAGGTAAAGATGTAGTTGCAGATGGACTTGCTAAAGGCATTTTTGAAAAAGACCCGGACGGATCGGTTTGGATCGATTTAACGTCTGATGGACTTGACCGTAAGATTGTACTGCGTTCTGACGGAACATCGGTTTACATGACACAGGATATCGGCACCGCTATACAGCGTGTTAAAGATTTCCCGGATGTAGGCGGTATGGTATACACTGTAGGTAACGAGCAGGACTATCACTTTAAAGTATTATTCCTTATCCTTAAAAAATTAGGCTTCGACTGGGCTCAGAATTTATACCACCTGTCTTACGGAATGGTAGATCTTCCGTCCGGAAAAATGAAAAGCCGTGAAGGTACTGTTGTAGATGCCGATGATTTAATGGCAGAAATGACAGCTACTGCAAAAAGTATCTCTGAAGAATTAGGAAAGCTGGAAGGCTATTCTGATGAAGAGAAAAGTGCTCTGTATGAAATGATAGGACTTGGTGCTTTAAAATACCAAATGCTAAGGGTAGATCCTAAAAAACGTATCCTGTTCGATCCTAATGAGTCTATCGACTTTAATGGCGATTCAGGACCATTCATACAAATGTCGTATGTAAGAACAAGAGCGATACTTAGAAAAGCAGATTTTGATATTACAAAAACTGTAGCTAATGTCGCAATGAATGCAAAAGAAAAAGAGCTTATAAAGCAATTGGAGCTTTATATAACCATAGTGCAAAATGCAGCAAATCAATACAGCCCGGCTGTAATTGCTAATTATGCATACGATCTGGCTAAAGAATTTAGTTCTTACTACCAAAGTGTTTACATTCTTGGTGAAGAAGATCTAAATACTAAAGTATTCAGAGTACAGTTATCTAAAAAAGTAGGTGAAACTATAAAATCTGCTTTTGGCCTGTTGGGTATCAACATGCCTGAGCGTATGTAATTTATAACGGCATTTTTTGTGAACCAGAACAAACCTTATTACTTTCAGTCGTTTTCCATTATCGTGATATCGATTATATCACTAATGGTTTTCAAACAGTTTTTACCGCGAAAGATCTTTACAGAAACAGCTCCTGCTACAAAAAATGTAGTGGTAGACAGTTTAATGCTTGAAGCTGTTCAGGCTGATAGTATTGCAGATGAAAAAGATACGCTTACCAATACCAGAATTAATTTTGCTGCGGTAAACGGTATAAAATTCCCTGCCGAAAATTTTGACGACTATAAAGGCTACCAGCACCTTGTGTTATTTTATGAAAAGCTGTTACAGTTGGAGACTAAGAAACAAGGTAAGGTAAGGATTGCTTATTTTGGCGACTCCATGACCGATGGCGATATGATCGTAAAAGAATTCAGGTCAAGCCTTCAGAACCGATTTGGTGGAGAAGGTGTAGGTTTTGTAAACATCACTTCGGAGTCGGCTCCATCAAGAAGTACCATTACGCACCAGTTCTCTTCCAACTGGAAAACATTATCCTACCTTAATGTAAAATACCCTACTAAACCTTTTGGTGTAAACGGGCATGTATTCTTCTCTAAAAAAGATACTATAGATCCGGCTTGGGTTAAATACAAAGCAAATAATGTAGCGCATCTTACCATGCTTAATAACCCAACATTATTCTACGGAAGATCGGGGAATAAAAAAGGCAGTGTAAATTTTATTATTGGAAAAGATACGCTTCACAAAAAGCTGAATGCAGTAAATGCAGTAAATACACTTAGCATTGGTAAAGGCGATCTTAAAGCATTCAAAGCACAGTTCATAGCAACAGATTCTATTCCGTTCTATGGTTTTAACTTTGATGACGGCAAAGGGGTACACGTAGATAACTTCTCAAACAGGGGGAACTCGGGCTTGCCAATTGCTACATTTAATACAAGTGTAATGCAATCGTTTAACGATAAATTAGGGTATGATCTTGTGATCCTTCAATATGGTACTAATGTACTTAATTACGGATCACTTAACTATACATGGTACGAAAGAAAGATGGCAAGGGTAGTAGAACATTTAAGGAAATGTTTCCCGGGTGTAGCGATACTTATTATTTCTACCGCCGATAAATCGACTAAGTATGACCTGGAAATGAAAACCGATTCGGCTGTTGTACCGCTTACCCGTGCTCAGAAGAAATATGCTGTAGGTGCAAACGCTGCTTATATAAACCTGTACACTTTAATGGGTGGAGACGGATCGATGGTGAAATGGGTTGAAGAAGTTCCTGTAAGAGCAAATAAAGATTATACACACTTTAATTACCGTGGAGCTCAAAAAATATCCGATCTTATATACACTCAGATCAATAATGGTTATGAAGAGTATAAAAAGTTAAGAGGTCACAAACCAGTAGAACCTAAAGCTGCCGAAGTAAAAAAACAGGATTCTCTAATCCAAAAAACAGACACCACACATGCTGAATAAGCTGCTGATACTTTTTTGTATGTTGCTGGGACTTACCGCTTCTGCACAAACCGACACTACCGAGGTAATGATCGATTCGGTTTTTGTAGATATGGTAGGTATTGACACTACACAAATTGTTGTTGGTAACAATATAATTACGAATACTATTGCCTTAAAGCCACTTTTCGAAAAAATGTATAAGCTGGAGCAAAGCAAGCAGGGTAAGATCAATATTGTTCACATTGGCGATTCTCATATTCAGGCAGACCTGATGACGGGGCTTATCCGTAAAAAACTGCAGGAACGTTTTGGTAATGCCGGCTGCGGATTTACATTTCCACACAGCTTAGCCAGAACAAACGGTAGTTATTCGGTGCGTTTCAATTCAAATGCAACATGGCAGAGCCGTAAGAATATCTCGACTATAGAAGAAGGTATGAATGCAGGGCTTAGCGGTATCGCACTAAAAACAAGAGAGAGCTTTGTTGTAGAGCTTAATGTTAGGGATAGTGCTTATCGATTTAATACGATAAAGATCATTACGCCTAAAAACCGCCAAAGCTTCGATCTGGCTACCAGTTCAAAAACAATAGTATTAGAATCTACGCGTCCTAAAAAGATAACCCACAAAATTAAAAATGGCGAGGTGCTTGGTAGTATTGCTAATAAGTATGATGTTTCTATTGCTCAGATCAAGAAAGCAAACGGATTAAAATCGGATAATATCAGGGCGGGTAAAACACTTAAGATCCCAACATCTCAAATGGAGAAAAAAGAAATTAAGCGATCAGAATTTATTCCGCTTAATTTATCGTCAGATGCATTATCACATTATTATTACAGTAAAGATCCTTTATCAAAAATATACCTGTTACCTAATAAAGGAGAGAAAGAATATACCCTTAGCGGTCTTGTGTTAGAAAAAGACGATGCAGGTATTTTATACCACAGTATTGGCGTTAATGGTGCAAAAGCATCAGATTATAATAAGTACCCGTTGTTTTTTGAACAGCTTCCGGCCTTAAAACCTGATCTCGTCGTTATTTCATTAGGAACAAACGAATCTTTTGATAAAATGCCGGTTGTAAATTATATGGTGCAACTCAACACAATGATTGATAATGTAAGGGCTAAAAATCCTGATGTTACTATACTGGTAATGACACCGCCGCCATCATTATTCAAAAGAAAATACCCAAATACCTTTGTCGCGGGTTATGCAAAAGATATCCTTATGCAGGAAGCAGTCAGGAACTATTCCACATGGGATCTTTTCTCAGAAATGGGAGGACTTTTCAGCGTAAACCACAATGCGGCCTCAGGACTAATGGCTGGCGATAAAGTACATTACTCAAAACCCGGATACGAAAAACAAGGAATGCTTTTTTCTGAAGCTTTTCTGAACGCTTACGATAATTTTAAAACTAACAGGGACTAATGCAGTTTACAGATATAGTGCCGCAGGTAACATGGCAGGATGTAGTAGGATGGTTTACTTATAATCCTAAAGAGCCCTTATTGTTTAACACAGGCTTGTTTTTAGGCTTGTTTGTAGTGTTTTATGGTATTTATATAACTACAAGGAAAACCTTCCATCTACGAATAGTATATGTAATATGCTTTTCGTTATTTTTCTATTACAAATCCAGTGGTATATACTTTTTACTGCTGCTCATGTCATCGGTAGTAGATTATACCCTGAGTTATTTCCTATATAGGGAAACCCGCGACCTGCAGCGAAAGATCTACCTGTGGTTTAGTGTTATCGTTAACCTTACATTTCTTGGTTATTTTAAATACACCAACTTTATTTTATCTACTTATAACGACCTTGTTGGCGGACATTTGTCTTTTATAAATGTACTTCTTCCGGTAGGTATCTCATTCTATACTTTTCAGTCGATCAGTTACATTATCGAGATTTATCGTAAAGAAATTACGCCTGCAAAAAATTATGTAGACTACCTTTTCTTTGTATCGTTCTTTCCGCAATTAGTAGCAGGACCTATCGTTAGGGCAAAAGATTTCATTCCACAAATCTATGCTAAGCTTAACATTACTAAAGAAGATGTTAACTATGCGCTTTTCCTTATCATAGGCGGACTTATAAAGAAAACAGTAATTTCCGATTATATCTCGATAAACTTTGTAGACAGGATCTTCGATTCGCCCAACAGCTATACGGCTTTCGAAAACCTTATGGCTGCCTATGGATATACCATACAGATCTATTGCGATTTCTCAGGATACAGTGATATGGCTATAGGTGTAGCATTATTATTAGGTTTTAAACTGCCTACCAACTTCCGTACACCATATAAGTCAACTTCTATTACAGAGTTTTGGAGAAGATGGCACATATCGCTTTCTTCCTGGTTGAAAGACTTTTTATACATCTCTGTAGGAGGTAACCGCCATGGTTCTTTTGCAGGGTTTTTATTCCCGGCTTTATTCTTTATCGGATTGATCGTTTGGGGTGCTACTTACGGACCTGAGAGCAACATACCATTAATATTGGGTATAAGCTCGTTAACGATATTCACACTTACCTTTGTTCTGTCTAAAGATAAAGACAAGACCATGTATACCAATGTTAACCTTATGACAACAATGTTATTAGGAGGATTATGGCATGGAGCAAGCGTTCGTTTTATCATTTGGGGAGCATTGCACGGTATGGCATTGGCAGTACACAGATTGTTCTCAGAATTTTTTCCTACCAAGAAAGAAGCTAAGAAAACGGTATGGAGTGGTGTTTGGACATTCATATCCGTACTGCTTACATTCCACTTTGTGGCTTTCTGCTGGTTGTTTTTTAGGGCTAAAGATTTTACTACGGCACTCGATGTTATCAATAATATAAGTACAGTAACTTTTGACTTAGAACAATGGAAAACCATTGTAATGGGGTACAAAAATGTATTTATGCTTATGGTTATCGGGTATGTGTGGCATTTCCTGCCGGATGGCTTCTCTGTAATGCTTAAAAAAGCTTTCGACAGGACACCATTAGTAATAAAAGGTATTCTTTTAGGATTGGTATATTGGTTGGTATATGCAGCAGCATCTGCAGGGCCGCAGCCATTTATTTACTTCCAGTTTTAATCCTGGTCAAGATTCGAATAATAAATTACATAAGTACTGATGAAAGAAAAAGGCCTGATTTAATCAGGCCTTTTTTAATTAAAGTTGGTAATTAGTCTTTAATTATTTTTACTGTATCAATGATATTACCATCACTTACAACTTTCATAAAATATATTCCCTGTTGTAATCCGGATATATCTATTGTAGTAGTATTTACATTGTCATATTTACTGTAAAATACATCTTTACCCAGTACATCAAATAAATAGATCTCCTTGATTTTTGTACCTAAGAGATTTAGTTCACCTTCCGTAGGATTTGGATATACAGTTAATTTTTGTAAAGGATCTTCCATAGCAATCCTGTCTGAGCTTGGACGCGCAGGAATACATGGTGCTATCTTAGCTAAAAACAATGAGCCGTTTTTAATTACCGTGCTTGTTTTCATGACAATTGAATTTGCTGCAATTAATGAGATATCTTTTCCTGAAGCAACCTGGTAATTGTTTTGCGTTACTATGTTGTTAGAAACTTTATAGGTCTCTGTAGTTGCGGCTTCAGGAATATCAAATACAATATTTGGGGCACATTGGTCTCCTATACAATATTCAGTAATTACCTGTTCAATTATATTAATACACCCCGTAACATCAGTAACTGTAAGTCGTACAGTTCCCGGGAGCGATGTCCAGTTAATGATCACATCCGGTTGAGTACTAAGAGTCGTCATTGATCCTGATCCACTAACGATAGACCATTTTACGGTTTGCCCTTGTGATATTTGAGTAGAATGATACGTTTGTTTTGCATTGCTTACACAAGCAGTAGTTGATCCTGAAATAATAGGTGCAATACTTCCCACTATTATTGTCGTATTTATAGTTCCGTTTAGGGTAACAATATAAGTTCCCGGTTCGGAGAAAGTATGCGTAGGATTTGCCAGAGTTGATGTGTTTGACCCCGATGCAGGATCACCAAAACTCCAGTTAAATGTCTGGTCGCAAACGTTTGCTGTAAAACGGTAAGTCAAACAGCTTTCTATATAATAAGCAATAGTATTATTGTATGCAGTGCTTGGTTTAGCATTTATTAGATTTGGCAAACAAAACACCAACGAATTTTGAACTACAGGTCCATTCTTGGTAACTAAGCAATTATTGGCGCCATCTGTAATTATTTCGTTTGGCCTGTGTATCACTCCCAATCTTTTTAAGTTTGTTGAACTTGTTATATAAATTTTATTATCAGGGCCCATCTGCATTTCTCCATGACTTGCAACATAATCAGGTAATTGCTGCATTGTTGCAACAGGGTTAGCAACCTGTAAATCATATTGAAAACCTGAAATGAATGAGCCAAGATATAATACTTTTGAATTTGGACTAAAACAAGTACCATATATACCAGCTTGGTCAAGGTTTATTCTATTAGAAACAACACCTGTTTTTTTGTTAAAATTCATTAAATGAGTCCCATATCCAAATGCAGCATATACAATTTTATTGCCATCAGGGGATGATTTAATAAGAACCCATGGTGTCTGTAAATCAGTAGGAAGATCTAGCTGGCTAACATATTTTAATTCGTTTGCGGTTAGTTCATAAACAATTATGGAATAGCCTGTGTTTTTTTTTCCCGACGTGATAATCCAATAGCCATTACATGATGCAATAGCTGTTATGCTTTCACAGCTTATTAAAGCTCCGTTATTGCCTGTAAGAAATCCTTGACCGACAGGTGGTATTATAGCCTTATTTACCGTTGTGGTCATTGTTGCAGTAGTACCTGTTACATTTACTATACTATACGTAGATCCATTTAATCCGCTCTCGGCATCCTGAGTGAAAATATAATATTGAGAAGTACTGCCGGGTTTAGGAACGATTAATACCCCACCATGAGAACTCACATGCCCCATTAAAGGGTTTGCTGTATTTATTTGTACATGCGCATTGTTCCATACTTTTACACCACTGGTGTAAAACAACAATTGACCTGAACTATTACTTTGTACAGCGGATGCTTCGCCGAAAGAATTACCATTAAGATTGGCACTATCATTATAAACAGGTATTCCTGTATTAAAGGTAAGCCCATTTGTTGATCCAAAATACCAATTATCATCCGTACTCTGGATAGGCGAGCAAACATTCACATATATAAAATTTGTTTGAACTACAGTTTGGGTTCCGTCGGTGATAGTTAAAGTAACATTATATGGAGAACTTGCTGCAGTAGTATAAATGTGGCTCGGATTCGCTAAAGTTGAAAAGTTATTTGCTCCTGATGCCGGATCGCCAAAATTCCAACTATAGGTAACTCCGGTAGTCATCAATGGACTAAATGTTACAGTAGTCCCAGAGCAAGGCGAAAAATTAGTAGCATCAAAAGTTGCAGATAAAAGATTGTTAGATCCACAGACACCTGTAAATATTAGATTATCAGTAGATACCAGGTTAGAACGGTATAAATTAATTGCAGAATACATTCGTTCATTTTGTCCTGTAGTAAAATGGTTAATACAATTATCGCCTCCATAAGCCATAAAATTGGTTGTGTCGTCTGGCAGATCATTGATCTCATTGCAGCTATTGTAGCCAGGCGAGCAACCATAATATTCTATAGCTGGAGGCGTATCACAAACCCTGTCTCCTTTTGTTTCACAATTACCGGTTGTAGTCTCTGCACATCCTTCATAAAAAGTATGGTGTAAATTTAAATAATGGCCTACTTCATGTGCTAATGTTTTTCCTTGGTTATAATCTGGAGGACAGTTTGTACAGGTGTTTATATCACCAAATACATTTGCTTTTATTACAATGCCATCAAACACAATGGATTGTCCAGGGAACATAGAATACCCACCTATATTTGTAGCAACTCCGTTTTCAACAATATCTTTTACTACCCATATCCTTAAAAATTTTTGCGGTGATAATCCCCATGCTGTAGCAACAAGCTGCGCCTGCTCTGTAGCGACATCATGGGTTGAAAGGCTGGCATTTGTGATATGTATAATTCCAGGGGTGATCTGAGTACCTCCAGAAAGTGTCGGAATTGGATCAACGCCATTTTTGGTAGCAATACAAAACTGAATGCCGGAATTTTGAAAATAGTTATTAAGAGCGTCTATTTGGCTATTTATTCGTATATCCGTAAGATTTTCCACTGCGCCTACTCCGGTATTTATTACATATATTACGACTGGTATAATTATAGGTTTTGTAATAGATTTCTGTAGGAGATGCTTCTTTTTATATGTTATGATCTCATCATCCTGATGATCCATTTGTCCTTTAAATCCAGGATTTTTTTCTATTGCCTTTTGCAGCAATTCGTCGGCAAAACATCGTGGTTTTGTTTCTTTTTTCTGGCTGTAACAGGTTAGTCCTGCTGCCAGAAAAAACAGTAAAAAAATACGTTTTATGCTTTTCATATATAAATATTTTAAATACTGTTTGTTATTTCTTCTCTACTAAGTTTTGTACAAGTGCTTTTAATTCCCTGATCTCGTTCTCTTGTTTTTTAAACTGCTCATTAATTAATTGCTGTGCCTGTAGTTGTTTATTTTGTTCAATGATATATAACGTAAGCTCCTCAATTTTTTCCTGTTGTATTCTAGCAATGTCCCCCAGTGATATGCCTTCTTCGGCAACCTGTTTTGCAGAAGGTACGTTTGGCAGGTGGCCATTATTAGAGATAAACAATTCAACTTCTTCTAAGGTTAGTAGTGCATAATCGTTTGCAAAAACATAATCTGCCCATGTTGTAGCTACCCTTACCTCTTCGGCAAGGATACCTCCTTTAACAAACAGATCATAAGTGCTAAGGTTTGCACCGCCGGCAGTAGTAGGGAATGCAGTTACGCCGCCAATACCTACTTTACCGTTTAGTTTTACTTGGTCTAAAGCAAAATCACCCCAAATTAAAGGTGTAGCAGTACCTGTATTGTCAATAAATAATTTACTATTACCAGTTGAGTCTTGTCCCGCACGATAACCTATGAAAACGTTATTACTTCCTCCTAGTGAACTGGTACCTGCATAGTATCCTATGCAAGTATTATTCGACTTATCAGTAACTAATACGGTTTGTCCCACCTGCCCTCCAGCTAAAGTTCCCACTAATACATTATTTGAACCAGATGGAATAAATTGTCCAGCATATGTCCCTAACATTACATTGTCGCTTCCTGTCGTAATATTACCGCCGGTACGAGCTCCTGCATATAAATTTGAACGCCCCGATATATTAGTCATCCCACTTGCATGACCTATAAAAGTATTGTTTGAAGAAGAAGAAGTTGAAGAATTTCCAGCTGTAGCTCCATAATAAACACTTTGTACTCCTCCCGTGCCGGCACTATTTCCTCCACTGGTTAAATTTGCTGTTGATGCCACATTTTGCGCATTAATTGTAAAAATTCCGCCCGCTAAAAGCAAGGTTGTAAGTAATTGATTTGTTTTCATAATTAATTGGTTTTTATTAGTTTGAGTATAAATGTAATTAAAAAACATTTATACATAAGTAAAGTACTACAGGCTAACAAGTATTATAACATTATTGCGATTTTATGTTAACACTTATATGCACAATGTTTTACCTTTTTGAAGTCTATAAATTTCCATTATTGGTTATAAGAAGGCATTTTAGGTTATAATGGTTTTAGTTTTAAGTGCATGTTTAAGGAATATTCTTATTTTTAGCGAGTAAATTTGCTAGTTAGTAGTGTTTTAAGGAATTAATAAGGTTTTTTTATTAAATTGCGTTCCTAAAATCAACCAACTATGAAAAAAACATTACTAATTTTTTCTTTATGTGTGTCTATGTTTGCATCTTTAACGGCAGCGGCGCAGGATACGCCTTATACTTTAAATGTATTTAATAAGGTAACCTATTATGGTATGTATGGGGAATTAACAACTGAACCGGTTCCTCCTGGAATGATACGCATGTCAAATTCTTCTTATTCTAAGATGCTTACTCAGGAGCAGCTGGATTCTTTTGGTAATACACTAACCATGAAAGTAACACTTAATCCATTGTGTGATAATTATGATAGGATTGGTAACGTAAATATGGTACTTGTACCTAAAGAACAAACTAGTTACAGTTATAATGATTCCAATATTAAAAGAATTGAGATTGGCCGTTTCATAACACCATTTATGAGGCTAACGGTACAAAATCCTAATTCGGTTCCTTATGAGTATGAATTAGACAATCTTACTAATATTTTCCATGATGCGGCTATTACTGCTCAATACAACATTTGGATTGAGCTTGAAGTGTATGGCTATCAGGGAGGTCCAGGTCAGGGAGGTGCTGCTGTAGAAATTCCTATCTGTGCTAACAGAAAGGATGTGTATATGGGATCGCTTGAATTCACATCGACTGATAATCCTCAGGTAGTATATGGTAATGATAACTTTTTACTGCCATTGTCTTATAAATATCAGTTAAGGGACTATGTTCTTGAAGGGGTAGACGAAGAAGGGAACCCTGTTGAAGGTACACAGGTTTTAGACGAAACTGTAAAAACCATTACTTTTACACTGGATGAAGCTTTGCCTAATGCAGTTCTTCACCTTATAACATCAAATCATGGAGCCAATCAGGGCGGTGAGGAGTATGTAAGAAGAGACCACTTTATTTACCTTGATAACAATCCGGTATTAACATACAAGCCAGGAGGAAAGTCATGTGAGCCTTTTGATCAGTACAATACGCAGCCTAACTGTGTTTACCTTATATGTACTAACACAGGATCTTCACCAAGACCGGATACAGATGCTGCCTGGAGCTGGAACAACTGGTGCCCAGGAGATAAAATTCCTAATAGGGTAATAGAACTTGGTGCTTTATCAGCTGGAACACATACATTTAAAATAGATGTTCCAGGTGCTGTATTTGCAGGAGACCAAGGGTACTTCCCTCTGTCTGTGTATTTACAGAGCGTAACGACAACTTTAGGAACTAAAGAATTTAGTACAACGGCCTTTAGTGTTTATCCTAATCCGGTAACCGATGTTGCTACTATTGAAACCAAAGGAGCAGAGATTAAATTGGTAACAGTAGTTAATACTTTAGGGCAGACTGTATTTACAGGCACTTCTGATAAAGTAGATATGTCACAGCTTCAAAGTGGTATCTATATGGTAAAGGTACAGTTTGATAATAACCAAACGGGAGTAAAGAAAATAGTAAAGAACTAAGTTCTTTATTGAAATATAAAATCCGCCCATGTGGCGGATTTTTTTATTATATCTGACTAATTATTTATCAAAAGCTAAACTTTATAAGGGCATTAGGAGTCCTTTCTAAAGCATAAGTGTTTACTACTTCAATAGCATTTTCACTGTTTATACGGTAGTACCGGTTAATAATATTCTGCTTGTTGAAAATATTAATAACAGATATACCCAATTGCAGCTGCGAATTCTTCGTCGCCTTGATTACATAAGAGGCAGAAAAATTAACCTGGAAAAAATTATCCAAATTACTGGAGTTAGGAGAAGAATAAACAATTTGTGGACTGGTAAATCCGTTAGAAATTGGGTTTGTGCTTACGGGAAGTGTTATAGGTCTTCCGGTAAACCATTTAGAGCCTAAAGCTACCTTAAAGTTTTTCCATTCATAAATGGCAGCTGTGTTTATTGTATGACTGATCTCGAAGTTGCTTGGAAATTTCTTTGATGAAAAGGCTTCAAATTTATAATCGTTGTTATTAAAACCATAGCTTAACCAGGCATAGAAACCATGAAACTGTTTTTGTATTAAGAATTCACTTCCATAAACCGTATAGCTTCCAATATCATTACGCAACTCTAACTGATCCTGAAAACCCTGACCGGATGTAGTTATTCCTTTTACTTTCTTGTAAAAATTCTCAAGGGATATGTACCAGCCTCCTTTTTTAAAAGTAGTACCTACAGAAAACTGGCGGCTTTTTTGAATAGGTATATCATCATTGTTAGACAATACCCATCGTCTTTTTTCAATACCTAAAAAGTCACCTTGTAACTCAACTATCTGTGTGGCTGTCTGGCTTTTTTGTTCGGCAAGAACTTCAAGCTGCCAGTTTGTTGCAAAAAGATAATTAAACTGTAAGCGCGGTTCTATATAAGGCGTAGTAAACTGTTCTATATAATTACCCCTAAGACCTACTCTGGAATGCAGTGTTCCGTCTTCAGAATCATATTCAAGCTCACCAATAAGGGCATGGGTACGCAACACGTCTTTAACTTCTCTGCTATAAGCTGGAATGTTTATTTTATCGGAATTTTTTACTCCCACCTCATTATATTGATAACCCGTACGTAGATTAAATATAGGAGTAAGTTTAAGATTATCTGAAAATCTAAATCCGGCATCAATTATGGTATTTCCCTGCTCCATAATCTGGTTCGATTCTATTGCGGCATTTCTACCATCTACACTGTAGTAAGAACCATATATGCCAATATCGCTACTGTGGTTTTCACTCCATTGTGTCTTCCAGCCTATAGTACCGCCAAGGGTTAATTGCTTAAGACTGCTCACTTCGGTAACAACTCTGTTGGTTATAGTACCCTGGGTAAAGTCGAGATTATTATTAATCCCAATCATATCCACATATAGATCGTGTTTAGATCCAATTTTTTGATGGTACTGGCCCGTAAAATCATAAAAATAGAATTCCTTATCACTTTTATAATTTACATCTGTACTATTATCAAGATCGGTAACAATCGTATTTTGAAAAATTCTTTTCGAGTATTTAGTATAGGTCGGGAAGTTGAAAACATCAGTAAATGAACGTCGGGCAGATACTTCAAAATTTGCTTTTTCAGATGCTTTTATTTTAGTATAAAAGTCAACACTGATCATATTACTGCCTATGGTAAAGCTGCCATTACCAATATCTTTTGGGCGTGAAGAAATATCTACAGCACTGGATACACTTTCACCATAAAAAGCAGGAGTACCATTTTTAAAGATCTTGATCTCATGTGCTAAATTTGGATTTAAAGCAGAGATAAGGCCAAAGAAGTGCCCTGTTTGAAACAAACGTATCCCGTTCCACATAAAGAGATTCTGGTCGTGTGTACCGCCTCTCACATTAATGTTAGATACAGTCTCGTCAATGCTGTTTATACCGGGTAGCTGCTGCATAGTAAGCAGTACATCGGGTTCAATAAGGCCAGGTAATATTCCAAATTTTTTAGGTTTAATACTAAAGCTGCCATCTTTCTTTTTTGAAATACCTGCTGCCAGATACCGTTCAGCCACTACTTCATCAAGATTTACTACTTCCAGTTTTAGAACTATTTCTTTACAGTCATCGGTAAAGTCACTGATCCTAACGCTAATGGGTTCGTAGTTAAGGTGATCTATGTACAGGCTTCCGGTAATATTTCTGGGTAGTTCAAAATAGCCGTCATACCCGGTAACAATTTTTTTACTGTCGGGTGTATATTGAATTACGGCATTATCTACGGGAGAACCAAGTTCGTCAATCAGGTAGGCACACAATCTTTTTGTGTCTTGTTTTGGAGCAGAAAAAATGACAATATAACTTCCTGTTTCTTTATAGCTCAATAGCGTTCTGTTAGCGATATACACTAATTTGGCTTTAAGCGGAAGAGACTTTGGCGGAGGAAAAATTGAGTGGCCAAAAACATCTTCTTCTAAGTAACTAAATTTTACATTGTGTTGTAATGCAATGTCATCCAGTATTTTTTTGAGTTCAATACTTTTCTTTTCGTCCTGTCCAAAAGCATTGGGGACGATATAAAAAAGCGATAAGAACAGCAAAAATTGCCGGATGTTTAACATCATTCAGTAGAAAGTGTGATTTTATTGCCAGCTTTTTTAGATTTTAAATGGTATGGAGCTTCAATAAGTTCAAGGGCAGTATTAATGTCATTCGTAGGAATGGTCCCTGTAAAGCGTTCAGTTGGTATTGCAGTGTTTATCGTAATATCCACATTGTACTGACGCTCTATTTCGTTTATTACATTAGACAGGCTTTCTTTGTAAAAATCAGCTTGATTAGATAACCATCCCGGTTGTAATCTTTTATCCATTGGTACTTCTATTTTTTTACCATTTTCAAAAGCAATGCTTTCTCCCGGTAATAAAAGTATGGTTTGATTGTCACTGCTTGTTACTCTTACTTTACCTTCAAAACAGGTAACATCAAAGCGGCTGCCTCGTGCTTTTACATTAAATTGTGTACCTACTACTGTAACTTTCCCCATAGGGGTAACAACATCAAAGGTTTGTCCTTTTGCTACTCTAAAATAAGCTTCACCATCTAACTGCAATTTACGATTATTTTTCCAATTCCAGGTTTTATAATCAGCTTCAGATCCGGCATTAAGCGATACGGCAGAATTATCAGGCAGTAAGAACGCTGTTCTTTGTCCTGCATCGGCAATTTGAGTCGTTGTATGTGTGGTGTATAAAAAGAATGAAGCACCAAGAAAAAGCACAAGCATTGCTGCTATTCTTGTAAACCATGGGTTTAGTGTTCTCACTTTTACCACTTTATTTTTACGGTATTCTATACCGGCATATAAAGTATCCATGTCAGCTTCGGGCACAGTTAACTGTGCCGAGTATTCTTTTATTTTATTGTAAGTGTCAAACTCCGGGGATGCCATGAAGGCTTTTAATTCCTTCTCATCCAGCTCATTGTTAAGCCACTTCGCTAACATTACTTCATCTTTCATTGTAATCCCTTTTTACTATAACAGTTATAGTTTAAAATTCCCTACCTAAGGTTCTCAATTTCTTTTCTTAATTCTACTAATGCGCCATGAAGTCTTTTCTCTACAGCCTTAACACTAATGCCTAATATCTCAGCAATTTCATGATATTTCTTACCATCGATCCGGTGTAATAAAAAAGCGGTGCGCTGTGCTTCGGTAAGTTTAGCAATGGCATTTTGCAGCTTTACTTTAAACTGATCTTCCTCCATTAAAAATTCAGGACTTTGTGTGTCAGTACTTTTTGGCGGGCTTTTCTTTGAATATTCCAATACTACTTTTTGATGGGCTAAATGGTTTAGGGTAGTATTGTTTGCTACAGTGTATAAAAACGATTTTGCTTTTTCCAATGGAACATTGGCGCAGTTTTCCCATAGCTTTATAAAAGCCTCCTGTGTAGCGTCACCAGCCTGCTCTTCATTACCGTATTTATAATACAGATAATTGCGCAATGCTTTTGCGTGGCTTTTGAAAAAATTAGAAAAAGTAATTTCTTCACAAATTCCTTTTAGTGAATTGTCTTTCATTTTGGCTTATAAAGGTGGGGTGTAAATTATGAAAAAAACACGTCTGAAGCTCGCAAATATGCGAAAAAATTATTGGGAGGCAATAGGTAAGTGTTATTTGTTTAGCAGATACTAAATTGAAACAGGCGAATTCTAATTCAAAAATACCAAATGCTCATTTTGTTCTTACTATGTCATGGGATATGCTTTTCTTGCATAAAATTAGTTAACCTTTAAATATTTATATAACATGAAGAAGCTGAATGTGCTGGTAGCAGGAATGGTTGCTTTAGGGGTTTTATCATGCTCGGGAGACGATAGTCCGTCAACAACAAATGCAAATGGGAACATTACTGAAGTAACAAACGTTGTTAAATCAGGGACATGGAGAATTGCAAGTTTTGTAGAAGACGGAAATACTCACACACAGCATTTTGAAGGCTACACGTTTACTTTTGGCGCTAACAATGTGCTTACTGCCACAGGTGGAGTTGCTATATATACCGGTACATGGTCGGTCACTAAAGACAATAGCAGTGATGATGATAATAGTACCAGTGATATTGATTTTAATATAGGTTTCCTGTCTCCGGAAACATTTGCTGATCTTAGTGATGATTGGGATATTCTGGAAAAAACTAGTACCAGGATAAAACTTGTTGATATAAGCGGTGGTAATGGAGGTACAGATTACCTAACATTTGAAAAGAATTAATTTGAGGGTGAAAGAAGCCGGCTTTTCAAGTCGGTCTTTTTTCGCAAAATTGTGTAAACACGGGTAGGGTGTTTTTAACATGAAATGTTTTATAGTAGTATACTGCTAATTGAGTATGCAGTTTGATAAGAAATATATGCCTTTGCAGAGGCTGTAGTATATGGAAAAGAACTCAAATTCTTTAGGACCAGTCTTTAAAGGCTGGTTTTTTTAAAGTTTTTTTTGACATAATGGTAGGGTGTTTTTAAAATAAACTGTTACAGTATAAATAAACTGTATATATAAATGATAAAAGGCTTGCTTGCTGTTTTAGTCGCTTCATTATTGATAACTTCCTGTCAGGAAGATTCTATTAGTGAAAATACAGAGGCACTAAGTCATAAATCAACATTAACAACAACTTTAATGTCTATGTCTGTTAATGAAACAGATATTGATAATGCAATTGATAAAATCAGTTGTTTTAATATTAAGCTGCCGGTTCGGGTACTTGTAAACGATCAGCAGATGGTTGTTTCCAATGAAAATGATTATGCAAAGGTAGAAGCGGTATTTAATGTAAGTTCTTTAGATGATGATAAAGTGATATTCACATTTCCTGTAACGGTAGTTTACAGCGATTATAAAGAAGTTGTTGTAAATAACCAACAGGAATATGATGCATTAGTGAGTGCCTGTACAGGCATTCCGGAGTATATTGGGACCAGTTGTGTCTCAATAGCCTATCCAATTACCATTTACGGTTATGACAGTGGCTTTAAAATGCAGAATACTTATGTTCTTAAAAATAATGCAGAGCTGTTTACAACTTTGCAAAACCTTAGCTCTAGTGAGTATTATTCGATAAGCTATCCATTGTCACTAAATGTTAACAAAGGAGCTGGGGTTACAGTTAAAAATAATAACAAATTCCTTGAGGCGGTTACGGATGCACTTCAGGGATGTAAGGAGGGTGGATGTACAAATCCGGGTGTATTAGTAAACGACTTACTTATATATATGCCTTTTTCTAATGGATTAGTAAAAGAACTTAAAGGAAATGCGGTTAATTTTCAATCGGACATTGCTTTTACTACAGATAGGAATGGTAACCAAAATTGTGCAATAGTGTTCAACGGAACGCAGTTCTTACATATACCAAAAAATGATAGTAACGGAATTGTTCAGAACGATCCGTTTAGTATAAGCCTTTGGTTGAGGATGCAGAATGTTAACAATGATGATCTTGAAAACCTGTTTACAAAAGGAAACATGAGTGGAGAAGGATTTGAACTTTCTATTTTCAATTTAAATGCGCCAATGTTTAGAGCAGGAGCAGTAAATGTTAAAGATATAGAATGGAGCAATAGTGCTGTATTACCAACAGATGTTACAAACTGGCATCACTTGGTTGTAACTGTAGATGTTTTTAATACTGTAAAGTTATATCGTGACGGACAACTGCGTAATAGTGCAGAATTGTCTCCGGCACAAATAGGAACCCAAACAATGGATTATTACATTGGTAATAACTTTAAAGGTTTTATGGATGACCTTAGGGTTTATAAAAGATTGTTGTCACCAGAAGAGGTTCAGGTATTATTTAACCTGGAGGGCGATTGCAACACATGTTTAGAATAGTTGTGTTTTTTTAAATATTCAAGTTTTTTCCACGAAAAACCGACCACTTCCCAGGTCGGTTTTTCAATTTTTAAGCCTATATGATTAATGAGAAGACAAATCTTGTCAGAAAATAAAAAATAAGATTTTTAAAAGTAAAATGAGCAATTAAATGGTATAAAAACTGTGCTGCTTTTTAAGCTGCATTTTTCTTAACTCTACCCGTTTATATTCAGTATAATAATCAACTGTTATAAGAACTGTTTTTTTATTGCCGTAAACCCTGCAACTTAAGAATCAAATTCTTAAATTTGCACCTCTATAAAGAAACCCTGAATTTTATGTTCGATAATTTAAGTGATAAATTAGATAAGGCCTTTCATATACTTAAAGGGCACGGAAAGATAACCGAGGTAAATGTTGCTGATACCCTTAAAGAAGTTCGTAGGGCATTATTAGATGCCGACGTTAACTTTAAGATTGCTAAAGATTTTACTACCAAAGTAAAAGAAAAAGCAATTGGCGAAAATGTATTAACTACATTACAGCCGGGCCAGTTAATGGTAAAGCTTGTTAAAGACGAGCTTACAGAACTGATGGGTGGCGATGCTGCGGGTATTAACCTTTCGGGGGCGCCTACAGTTATATTAATGTCAGGTTTACAGGGTTCTGGTAAGACTACTTTCTCAGGAAAGCTGGCTAATTTCCTTAAAACGAAGAAAAATAAAAAGCCATTATTAGTAGCGTGTGATATTTATCGCCCGGCGGCTATTAACCAGTTACATGTAGTAGGTGGGCAGATAGGTGTAGAGGTATACTCTGAAGAGGGAAATAAAAACCCTGTTGAGATTGCACAAAACGCTATTAAGTATGCTAAAGCAAACGGATTTAACGTAGTTATTGTCGATACTGCGGGTCGTCTTGCTGTAGATGAAGAAATGATGAACGAGATCGCAAACGTTCATAAAGCTATAGAACCTCATGAAACCTTGTTTGTGGTAGATGCCATGACAGGTCAGGATGCGGTAAATACTGCAAAAGCATTTAACGACAGGTTAAACTTTGACGGTGTTATCCTTACAAAATTAGATGGTGATACCCGTGGTGGTGCAGCTATCTCAATTAAATCGGTAGTAGACAAGCCTATCAAGTTTATTGGTACAGGTGAAAAAATGGAAGCTATCGATGTTTTCTATCCAAATCGTATGGCCGAACGTATTCTTGGTATGGGTGACGTTGTGTCGCTTGTAGAAAGAGCTCAGGAGCAGTATGACGAAGAAGAGGCAAGAAAATTACAAAAGAAGATCGCTAAGAACGAATTTGGTTTTGATGATTTCCTTTCGCAAATACAGCAGGTTAAGAAAATGGGTAACATGAAAGACCTTGTTGGCATGATACCGGGTGCAGGAAAAGCGTTAAAAGATGTAGAAATAGAAGACGATGCCTTTAAACACATCGAAGCTATTATCCATTCTATGACACCGGTAGAAAGAACAAAACCAGCTATTCTTGACGCAAAAAGAAAAACCAGGATCGCAAAAGGGTCGGGTACTTCTATTCAGCAGGTAAACCAGTTGCTAAAGCAGTTTGATCAGATGAGCAAGATGATGAAAATGATGCAGGGCGGCGGAGGAAAAAACCTGATGCGAATGATGGGCGGAATGAAAGGCATGAGACCTTAAAAATACTGAGGCGCGATTCATCGCGTCTTTTTTTATTGAAAATAATTGCCTTTGGCAGGTAATGAAGAAAACATCTATTCAAAATAAAACAAAAAGGAATGCAGTTATTAGACGGAAAAAAGATTTCGGAAGACATTAAGAATGAGATTGCCGAAGTTGTAAATAAAATGAAAGCTAACGGCGAAAAAGTACCTCACCTAGCAGCGGTTATTGTAGGTAACGACGGAGCCAGCCTTACATATGTAGGAAGCAAAGTAAAAGCCTGCGAACGTGTAGGATTTGAGTCTACATTAGTTAAATTGCCAAGTACAATATCTGAACTTGAGCTTTTAAAAGTAATTGAAGGACTTAATCAGGACGATAATATTGATGGTTTTATAGTACAGTTACCATTGCCAAAACAAATTGACGACCAAAAAGTGCTTATGGCTATCGACCCTAGTAAAGATGTTGATGGTTTCCACCCGGAGAACTTTGGTAAAATGGCGTTAGATATGACAACATTTATTCCGGCTACTCCATTTGGTATTCTTGAGCTTTTAGAGCGTTATAATGTAGAAACTGCGGGTAAGCATACTGTAGTTATTGGCCGCAGCCATATTGTAGGCCGTCCAATGAGTATTCTTATGGGACGTAAAGGTTTCCCTGGAAACTCTACAGTAACGCTAACACACAGCCATACTAAAAATATAGCGCAGATAACAACACAAGCCGATATTATTATCACTGCACTAGGAGTGCCAAATTACCTTAAAGCTGAAATGGTTAAGGACGATGTGGTAGTAATTGACGTTGGTATTACGCGTGTTGCTGATGATACTACTGAAAAAGGATACAGAATTACAGGTGATGTAGATTTTGAGAACGTAAGCAAAAAAGCATCTTTCATTACTCCGGTTCCGGGTGGTGTTGGGCCAATGACAATTGCTATGCTTCTTAAAAATACTTTGCTTGCAAGAGAAATGAGAAAGACTGCTTTAGGTAAGTAATCTTCTTAGTTATATAAAATAAAAAAGCCGATTGTTCTTACAATCGGTTTTTTTATGAATTGATAATAAGTATATTTATCATTCAAATTATATCATATGCTGAAACGTTTTTTACTATTAGCCCTCTTGTTTGTACCTGTACTACTGATGTCTCAAACAGCACAGGAAATAAAAAAAGCTTATAAAAACAGGGACAAATATTTATTTGCTGTACAGGCAGAGAAAAAGAATTTTACCGAAACTATTGATTTTACGGATAAAAGAGATCAAATAGTAATTCAGGTAATTATAGAAGGCAAAACCTATCATTTTTTGTTTGATACCGGTGCAGTAACGGTTATTTCTACAGAACTGCAGGAAAGGTTAAAACCAAAAGTATTGTTTAGTAATGCATTGATAGATGGAGGTGGTAAAGAAAACGTAGAGCAATTTTATAATTTGGGTAGTGTACAAATTGGTAGTGTGAAATTTAATTCAGTAGCTACTGTTGTTACCGATCTGTCCAGGTTTGAAAAGCTTTTCTGTGTTAAATTAGATGGTATAATTGGTGCAAATTTACTGCGTACCTGTAATTGGAAAATTGATTATACAAATAAGAAGCTGCTGTTTTCTGATAAGAAAATAAAACCAGTGGGTGATTTTAGTGAAATAGATTTTGAAGAGAACTTTTCCGGTAGTCCGATACTTAAAACCTACATGGGTCAGTATTATTATTTAGCTCTTATGGATACAGGTTATAATGGCTCTTTGTCTATACCTGACAGTTTGTTTTTTAAAAATAGAAAAAGTAAAGAAATTAAGCTTAATAAAGGTTTTGGTAAAAGTTCACTAAGTATATATGAAAGTACTCCCGAAACAGAACATGTTGGATTAATGGATAGTATTCATATAGGTAATTACTTTGTAAAAGATGTTGAAGTAAAAGTTAATTCAAGTCCCGGTATTTTGATAGGAAATGCACTTTTAAAAAATAGCGGGGAAATTATCATTAATTGGGCAAAGCATAAACTCTATTTAAGTAATGCAAAAACGAATGAAGCGGCAGTATATAATACGTTTGGTTTTAGTCCGCTTTTTATAGATGGAAAAATTACAATTGCATTGCTTTGGGATGAGAGTGAGGCTAAGTTAAAAGGAATTGCTTTAGGAGACGTTATTACGGCTATAAATGACGAGGATGCAAAAAACATTAGCCAGGAAAGATGGTGTGAGCTATTGAATTCATCCTTTAAAGAAGATTTTATAAAAATAAAAACAATGAGAGGTGATACTATAGAGCGAAGCTATGAACTTAAAAAAGTTGACCTTTTGAGGTGATTAGCTGACGTAATTAAAATAGAAATCCCGATTGTAAAAGCAATCGGGATTTTTATTTATATATTTATGAACTAACTAAAAAAATATAAATACTAATTATGAATAAATTATTACTATTAGTTTCTTTATTGTCAAGTCAACTATTTTTTTCTCAAAATAAAGAGTTGTCATCTGTTTCAGAATTTATTGATAGATCAAGCTATGTACAGATTAATATGGATGCAAATGAAAAAGCTATTTTTAAATCGGGTTTAGGTGAAACTGTAACTTTCTATCCAGCTGAGATAATTGATCTTAAAACCAATGAAAAAATGTTAGGTTTAACAGTTGAGTCATTATTTAATGTTGGACAGCAAGGTATGACGCAAATTAATGGATTAGAAACTGCATGGATTGGAATGGAAGAAATAGGGGATATGATTATCTGGTTAGAGAATTATATAATACCTAATCTCCAAACAGATGCAGGGAAAAATAGGACGGTAAAATATATCTTTAATACGAAAGAGATTACTTTGAAATTTGAGATTTATAATACAAAACAAGTTTTTTCAGTAATACTGAATAATACCTATTATCATGATAAATATTTTTGGACTGAATCTAAAGTAAAAGAGATTCCAAACGTATTGGCTGTTCTTAAATATTTACAGGCAAAAAAATAATCATCAAAAACAATCAACGCATAAGAAACTATTTGTTTTGCTTTAGAACAGCTGATTGCGAAACAGAGTTAGAGTGAAAAGATATGACTGTTGTAATTAGTTGTTTTTCTTTTTTAAGGATTATGATTAGTTTAATTGTGTCATTGTTTTAATGATGTGAAAATTAGGAACCCGATTGTGAGAGCAATTGGGTTTTTTTTATAAATAATAACTTACATATTTTGAGTATTGTATATTGTGTAAAAAAAAAGGTGGAATTCGTGTTACATAATAATCGACCATTCGTCATCTAATTATTACCACTCGTCATAAATCATAAATTTGAAGAGAATATTATTTTACTTTTGAATCACCAATCAATCACCAACCGCCTAAGGGCAAAAAAATTTAAGTTATGGTAACAATAGTCGTTTACGTTTTAAAGTCCATAGTTAGTTTAATCATGTCATTTTTTTAGTGGTATGAATTAATAAGTCAATGTTCAATCATCAATCAATCAACTTATATTTGAGTTAGTCAGGCAGTGTTTACATTGCCTGTCTGTTTTTAGAATACTATATCAATGAGGTTATTAAAAAAAACAAAATATCATCTTTATGCTTCGATAGGAGTAATTGGATATGTGCTTTGTTCATTGACACTGAGCAAAGTATCCTATCGTATTAAATATGATACTACCACAGATGGTACTACCATGATATTTTATTATATCAGTGAAGGATTGATTTGCGGTATTTTGGCGTATGCGTTATCTAACATACTGTTGTATTATATAGAAAAGCTCATTGTTTTTAATGACTTGAAAAAGTCGGCAATCTGGAAAATGGTTTTGGTCTTTGCAGTTGTAATATTTGTTTATAGTATAATTGTATGGCCTTTATTAGACGCTGCATATACTTTAGTTTCAGGAAATTCATCCGGAACCACTTTGTTTATGAAAGCGGCAAACGTACCTTATTTCAGTACCATTTTTATTATCTGGATGTTTGTTGTTATAGCGATTAAGGCATATCATCATATTAATCAGGTAAAAATAAGCCAGCTGGAACTGGAATCTAACCTGAGAGAATCACAGCTAAATACACTAAAAGGACAGATCAACCCGCATTTCATGTTTAACAGTCTTAATAATATAAGAGGGCTTATACTGGAAGATGCGCCAAGGTCCAGAGACATGATTACCCGTCTTTCAGAAATGCTTCGTTACAGTCTTACCAAGAATGGAGTGAATACGATTTCATTAAAAGAAGAACTGCAAACGGTAGATAACTACATCGAAATTTCTAAGATCCAGTTCGAAGAACGTTTAAAGTTTGGTATCGATGTAAATCGTGAAACGCTGAATATAGGTATCCCACCAATGGTTATACAAATGCTGGTTGAAAATGCCGTTAAACATGGTATTGGTAATATAAAAGAAGGCGGTGAAGTAAACCTGAAAGTAGATTTGCAAAAAGATGAACTTGTCATTATAGTAGAAAACTCAGGAAGTTTGTCTATTACTGAAGGCTCTACACGACTTGGACTTGAAAATATAAAAAGGAGATTGTCATTGCTGTACGGTAATAAGGCTAGTTTTATATTACAGGAAAACGGTAATTTTGTGGAGGCTAAAATTATAATTCCGCTGGTATGAATGCAATAAAAACTATCATTGTAGAAGACTCAAGGCTGGCTCGTAATGAGCTTAAAGAGCTTATAAAAATGCATCCTGAACTGGAAGTTATCGGTGAGGCAGAAAATGTCGATACTGCTTATAAATTGATCAATGAATTGAAGCCGCATTTAATATTTCTGGATATTAATATGCCGGAGAAAGATGGTTTCGAACTGCTTGAAATGCTTGACGATGTTCCTGTAACTGTATTTACCACTGCTTTTGATGAGTATGCTATTAAGTCTTTCGAATATAATGCTCTGGATTATCTGCTAAAGCCGATTAACGAAAAACGTTTTGGTGATGCAGTTCAAAAAATAAAAGATAAAATTAATAGTGGCGAAGAAGAGCAGGAGCAAACTGTCAATTCGTATCTTTTAGAAGAAAGCCAGATCTTTATTAAAGACGGCGAAAAATGCTGGCTGGTAAAAATAGGCGAAATAGGTCTGTTTGAAATTGTTGGTAATTACACACGAGTTTATTTTAGGGATGATAAACCTTTAATTTATAAGTCACTCAACCAGATCGAAGAGCGTTTGCCTCAAAGTCTTTTCTTCCGGGCAAACAGGCAGCAAATTATCAATCTGAAATACATTAAGAGCGTCGATAATTGGTTTAATGGAAAGCTTAAAGCAACGATGCAAAATGGCACTGAAGTCGAAATTTCCCGTCGTCAGTCTTCATTGTTCAAAGATATGTTGAGTCTATAACTTGATCTTAATATCTTAAGTAAATTATCATTTCGACTGAAATGTAATGAAGCGTAAATCTTATTTCATTTCCAATTAAAAAAATTAATCCCTTCTCCTTTGATTAGGTCTTCTGTTCGTGTTATAAGGCTTTCCCGGGCTGTTTTCATCTCTCGATGAAGCTGCTTTTGGTAGGCTTGCCTCTTCCGTTTTACTAGAAGGTTCTATAAGAGTATTCAGTTCGTTAATTTCTGCAGGAGTAAGCTCTCTGTAACGTCCTACCGGTACATCGAGAGATATGTTGATAATTCGTATACGTTTAAGTGCAGTAACTTCATAGCCAAGGTATTCGGTCATGCGCCTGATCTGACGGTTAAGCCCTTGTGTCAGTACAATCCTGAAAATATACTTGCTGATTTGTTCTACTTTGCACTTACGGGTAATAGTGTCAAGAATAGGTATGCCATTGCCCATACGCTGAATAAACCTGTCAGTAATAGGTCTGTCTACGGTAACAATATATTCTTTTTCGTGGTTGTTTCTGGCTCTCAGTATCTTGTTTACAATATCGCCGTCATCGGTCATAAAAATAAGGCCCTCACTGGCTTTATCCAATCGACCGATAGGGAAGATACGCTTAGGATAATTAATGTAATCAACAATATTATCTCTAACATCAGGATTTGTGGTGCATTCTATACCGGCAGGTTTATTGAAAGCAAGATAGATTTGCTTTCCTGTTTTTTCTTTAACCAGTTTGCCATCTATGCGCACCTCGTCCTGAGGAGTTACTTTGGTTCCCATTTCGGGTACAATTCCGTTTATGGTAACACGACCTTCTTCAATAAGTTTATCGGCTTCCCTGCGTGAGCAGAAACCGGTTTCAGAAATATATTTGTTAAGGCGTTTAAGTTGATCTTCCATGAAGCAAAAATAAAATAATTTAATGAGAAGGAGGCTATAAATAAAGCCTAACCATATACTGTTTCTTTTTAGTTTAAAACGTAATCAATAGTAAATGATTAAGAAAAGATGTAGTTTGTTTATCTTCCAAAAAGGAAAGAATAAATTTTTGTGTAAAGTTCGTCGCCATGCATACTGTGTCCAAGACCTTCGGTTACTAAAAATTCGGCATTAGGCCAGCCAACAGCAATTTTTTCGGCTTCTTTAAAAGATACGACACTGTCTTTTAGGTCATGTGCTATAAGTCCTTTAATCTTCACTTTTGAGGCGAAAAGGCCACCCGAGAATTCATGAGTCTTGATCCTGAAATGTTCAAAGAAATGTTTTTCCAATAATTGAAACACATTACTATTCAGACTTAGTAATCCTGCATAATTTGTAAGCAGTGTATTAAGGTCGCTTGGCGAACCAATCAATACAAGCTTTTCAATATAATCGTTTGGGTAGTGTGATTGATAGTATAATGCTGTAGCACCACCTAAAGAATGGCCTATAAGATAATTAGGCTTGAATTTATTCACTACAATATCAATGAATTCGGCATAGCGGGGTACGTTAAATTCTACTCCTGATGAAAGTCCGTGTGCAGGAGCATCGAGCGCAATAATAGTACAACCTGATTTTTTTAGGTGATGGATAAACAGTTCCCATCTCGAAGCGTTACTTTCCCAGCCGTGTACAAGTAATACTTTAGTGTCATTGCCTTTCCATGTATACATTTGAAAAACAAATTCCTTGTGGGTAAGCATTTCGGCATCAGCTTCCTGTAATATAGTGGGTAATGTTTCTTTGGAGAGTCTTCCGTCTCTTGGTTCACTAAAAAAGCGATAGGCCAGGCGACTGGCTTTTTTAGGATAAATATAGCTTAGGATGTTAATGTACAATCCCAGCGATTTTGAAATAAGGAAGGTTAGTAGCTTCTGCATTGTGTGCTAAAAAAAAGCCCCCGCTGCGGGCGGGGGCTTCGGATATTATATTTTTGCAAATAATTGCTCCATTTTTTCTTTTTCCTCGTCTGCCAGTACACTGTCAACAAGAATTCTTCCGCTGTGCTCATCAGTGATGATTTTCTTGCGTGAAGCAATTTCCATTTGAGTTTGTGGTGGTATAGTAAAGAAAGAACCTGCAGAAGCACCTCTTTCTATAGATACTACAGCAAGACCGTTTCTAACGCTTGTTCTGATTCTTTTGTAAGCAGCAAGAAGTCTTTCTTCAATAAGAGCTTCATATTCTGAAGACTTTTCAGAAAGGAAACTTTCTTCTTTCTGAGTTTCGCTCATTATAGCATCAAGTTCAGATTTTTTGTGACCTAAATGCGAAGATTTAGCTTCAAATCTTTCTGAAGATTGTGCTATGACTTCTTTTTTGTGGTCAATAGAAGCCTTCATTTCTTTGATATGCTTCTCTGCAAGCTGTATTTCAAGTTCCTGGAATTCAACTTCTTTAGTAAGAGAGTTAAACTCACGGTTGTTGCGTACGTTCTTTTGCTGTTCAGTATATTTTTTTATAGCAGCTTTGTGGTCATCGATAGCATTCTTTTTGTCTTTGATCTGCTCTTCGATAGATTCAAGGTCACTCTTAAGTTTCTCAAGCCTAGTGCTTAATCCGGCAACTTCATCCTCAAGGTCTTCTACTTCCAAAGGAAGCTCACCTCTCACGTTCCTGATTTCGTCTATTCTTGAATCAATTAACTGTAGATCATAAAGTGCCCTTAACTTGTCCTCAACACTCAATTCCTTGATATTCGCCATATTTATAAGTACTTAACTGGATTTGTATTCTCTTCCGATAAAATGATTGCAAAATTACGGATTTTTTTCGTAAGATAATCAACTATATAGTTTTTTGTATAGCGTTCGCTTTCAAAATGTCCAATATCAGCTATAATTAACCTGTTTTCAGCCTCATAAAACTGATGGTATTTAAGATCGGCAGTAAGAAAAACATCAGCACCTGCAGCAATGGCATTTTTTATTGCAAAACTACCCGAGCCTCCCAAAACGGCTATTTTTTGTACTTTTCGCCCAGTAAAAGCACTGTGACGAATTCCGTCTGCCTGCATTTTGTCTTTAACGAAGTTAAGAAAGTCTTTCTCATCCATTGGGTTGTCAAGTTCTCCAACCATACCCATGCCTATATTTTGGTGACGGTTTTGCAGGTTGTAAATTTCATAAGCGACTTCTTCATATACATGATGGTTAAATAGTGCTTTAAGTATTTCACTTTCAAGATGTTTTTCAAAAGTTATCTCTATCTTTATTTCCTTAGCTTCAATGAATTCACCTGGTATACCTATTACAGGGCTGCTGTTCTCGTTACCCTGATAGGTGCCTAATCCCTGCGAACTAAAACTGCAGTTCTCGTAGTTACCAATACTACCGGCGCCGGCATCAAAAAGAGCATTGCGGAGTTTCTCTACATTTTCAGGTATGGTATAAGTAACCAGTTTACGAATGTAGTTTTCTTTTGGGATCAGTACTTTAGTATTGATCAGTCCTAATGCATTGCAAAATATTTTGTTAACACCCTGTTGATGATTGTCCAGTGCGGTGTGTATGGCAAATATGGCGATGTCATTTTTAATAGCTTTAATTACAGCCCGCTCTACATAATTTTTACCGGTAATTTTTTTCAGCCCTGAAAATAAGATCGGATGAAAACAAATGATAAGATTACATTTTTTTGCAATTGCCTCATCGATTACACTTTCCAGAGCGTCATGACATACTAATACACCGGTTGCAGTGTCGTTTTCATTTCCTGTCAGGAGGCCCACATTGTCAAAATCTTCAGCATAAGCTAAAGGTGCCATTTCTTCAATTACTGTTAATATGTCTTTTATTTTCATAGGTTATAATAATAATGAGGTAACATATACAAAAATAGATAATATTTTAATAATGGTATCTTACATTTAAATGATAGAATGTTTAGATTTTTATTAGTAATTAACATATTTAATATTAAATTTTTTAATTATTATTTAGCTATTATTTTCTTTTTAAGAAAAAAGCTATATGTTTGCGCCATAACACAAAATAACTTAAAACCAATGAAAAATTTAAAAATTGTATTGTTTTCTGTACTTGCAATGGGAGCTGTATTAACGTCTTGTAGTAAAGATGATGATGGTGGAGGAACAGGTGGTAAAATTGAAGGAAAATGGATCCTGTCTAAAACAGGTGCTGTTGTTTCTGGAAAAGAAATCTTAATTGATTATACTGGACATAACCCAAAATGTGAAAAAGATTATACAGAAATTGTTGCAGGCGGTGTGGCTAAATATGTAGATTTTGAAGGTGATACGTGCGAGAAAAACACTTTTGAAGACAAATGGACTAAGAACGGTAACACTTTAATTATGGGTGAAGGTACTGATGCTGAAACTAGTACAATATTAAAGTTAACAGGCGGCGAACTAAAGCTTAAAACTGTTACTACTTTCGGTGGCGAAACTATGACTGAAATCAATCTTTATAAAAGAGGATAATCTCAAATAGCTCAAAATAGAAATGCCCTTTTACAGGGCATTTTTTTATGGAATAACGGGAGTGATTTTATATCATGAAAAGTGTATTTTTGCGATATGAAGTTTTTACGAAAAATTTTATTCCCGTTTTCTGCAATCTATTGGCTTATAACTGCTATGCGTAACTTTTTTTACGATAAAGGTTGGTTTGCTTCATTCACTTTTCCTGTTCCCGTTATTGCCATAGGCAATTTAAGTACAGGCGGTACTGGTAAAACGCCCCAAACAGAATATTTAATCCGATTGTTATCCAATACCTATCGTGTGGCGACACTAAGCCGTGGATATAAAAGAAAATCCAAGGGTTTTGTTTTGGGGAGTATGGATAGTAGTGCTGATGTTTTGGGTGATGAGCCTTTTCAGTTTTACCAAAAATTTCCAAATATCCGTGTAGCAGTTGATGCTGATAGGAAGAATGGTATCGAGCAGCTTTTAGAATTATCGCCACAACCACAAGTAGTGCTGCTGGATGATGCTTACCAGCACCGCAGGGTTAAAGCGGGGTTGTATATTTTGCTAACATCTTACGGTGATATTTATGCTGATGATTTTATACTTCCTGCAGGGAACCTTCGCGAGAGCAGGAGCGGAGCTGACAGGGCTGCTATTGTAATTGTTACTAAATGCTTGCCAGGTTTATCAAAAAGTGAACAGGATGTTATTAAGAATAAGCTTAGGTTAAGTTCTTCTCAAAAGGTGTATTTTACTTGTATAGAATATGACGATGCAGTATTTTCGGAAGTCGGGCAATTAAAAATTGATGATATAAAAGGAAGGCAAAAAGTTATAGTTGCAGGTATTGCCAAGCCAAAACCATTTTTTGACTATTTAAAAGAATCAGGCGATATCGCTTTGGCTTATCCGGATCATCATGATTTTACCGAAAAAGAACTGACAGATATTAAAGAACAATCAAATAATAAAATAATCATTACTACCGAAAAGGATTATATGAGGCTGAGAGGAAAACTCCCAAAAGATAAGTTGTTTTATCTGCCTATAAAAAGCCGATTCCTTGCCAATAATGATGATTTTGATAAAACTATTTTAGAGTATGTGGGACAAAGTACAGGAAACCGTTAAGTATATTACAGATAAAATTAACTTCACGCCGCGCTATGGTATTATTTTAGGATCAGGTCTGGGTGGATTTACTGAAGATATTGAAATAGAATTTACATTGCCTTACAGCGAAATACCAAATTTCCCTGTTTCTACTGTAGAGGGACATGGAGGACAGTTGGTGTTTGGTAAAATAGGTCAAAACAATGTTGTTGCTATGCAGGGACGTTTTCATTATTATGAAGGATATACTATGCAGGAGGTAACATTTCCTGTACGCGTGATGAAATATCTTGGCGTTGAAAAGCTTATTGTATCCAACGCTTCAGGGGGTGTGAATCCATTTTATAAAGTTGGTGATATTGTACTGATTTATGATCATATCAATTTTATGCCGGAGCATCCATTAAGAGGTAAAAACGATGAGCGTTTTGGGCCAAGGTTTGTAAACATGCATGAGGCATACAGCCAGAAAATGATAAATAAAGCTAAAGAAATAGCCGTTAACCTTTCTATACAAGTAAAAGACGGTATTTACTTAGGGCTGCAAGGACCTACGTTCGAGACAATTTCAGAATATAAGATGGTGAAAATACTTGGGGCAGATTGCGTAGGAATGTCTACAGTGCCTGAAGTTATTGTTGCAAGACATATGAATATGGAGTGTTTCGGACTTTCTGTAATTACCGATATGGGCAATGAAGAAAGTATTGAAAGCATAAGCCATGATGAAGTTTTGGAAGCTGCAAAAAAGGCTGAGCCTAATGTAAGGGCTTTAATAAAAGAATTGATTATTAAATACTAATCTCATCTCTCGATATAATAGTAAAAGTTATCATACTGATAGATAAAAACATTTCCTTCTTCAGTATGATAATTTTTTTTATTTAGATTTTTCTACAAATAAGATCAGGTCTATTATTCTGGAAGAATAGCCTATTTCGTTATCATACCACCCTACAACTTTTACCATTTTACCAATAACCGATGTAAGTTGTGCATCAAACAAGCACGAATTTCTATTGCCTAAAATATCTACAGAAACAATAGGATCTTCCGTGTAGGCCATTATGCCTTTAAGTTCTCCTTCAGCTGCTTTTTTAAAGGCAGTATTTATTTCTTCTATGTTTGCTTCGCGGCTTACATAACAGGTAATATCGGTAAGTGAACCGTCCGGTACAGGTACACGGATACCGCTGCCACCTATTTTACCTTCAAATTCAGGAAATATTTTTGTTAGTGCTTTTGCTGCTCCGGTTGTAGTAGGTACTATAGATTGCGATGCACCACGAGCTCTTCGCAGGTCTTTGTGCGGCTGATCGTGTAAACTTTGATCAGTAGTGTAAGAGTGAACGGTTGTAATATAGGCTTGCTCAATACCACATAGCTCATTAATAACTTTCATCATAGGCGCAGCATTATTTGTAGTACAGCTGGCGTTTGATAATACAGTTTCGGTTCCGTCAAGAATACTCTCGTTAACACCTAAAACAACAGTTTTAATACGGTCGTCTTCCGGTGGTGCAGAAAGGATTACTTTTTTAGCTCCTGATGTAAGATGCTGGTTTAGCTCTTCAAGTGTTTTATATCTTCCGGTGCATTCAATAACCAGATCTATTTCAAGAGAACTCCAGTCAAGTTCTGCTATCGTGCTCTTGCGAAGAAATGGATAATTTTTACCGTCAATTATTATAGCGTCTTCGGTATGTGAAACTTCGTTTGGGAGTACACCATGAATACTGTCATATTTAATAAGGTGAGCCATAGTTCTGGCATCGGCAATATCGTTTATGGCAGCCACCTCTATAGTTGGGTGGTTAAGTAAAAGCCTGAAAAGGTTTCGGCCTATACGCCCGAAACCGTTAATGGCAATTTTTGTTTTTTTGTTCATTTCTTTAAAACGGTCAACCTTGAACTGTTAAAGTATATGTTTTTGTGCTTTATAAGATGAACGAACCAATGCACCGCTTTCTACATGGCGGAAACCAAGTTCTAATCCAATTTTTTCGTATTTTTCAAATTGTTCCGGTGTGATAAATTCTTTTACCGGAAGGTGTTTTTTACTTGGCTGAAGGTATTGTCCTATAGTCAGTACATCCAGGTTAACACTACGTAGGTCGTGCATCGTTTGTATCACTTCCTCTTCAGTCTCACCAAGACCAAGCATAATGCCCGATTTTGTACGATTAATACCGTTGTCTTTCAGGTAGCGTAATACTTCAAGGCTGCGCTCGTATTTTGCCTGAATACGCACTTCACGGGTAAGTCTTTTAACGGTTTCCATATTATGGGAAACCACTTCCGGAGCTACTTCGATTATGCGGTCTATGTTTCTTTCTATTCCCTGAAAGTCAGGGATAAGAGTTTCAAGAGTAGTGGTAGGGTTCATCCTGCGGATGGCCTTAACCGTTTCTGCCCAAATAATAGAGCCGCCATCTTTAAGGTCGTCACGGTCTACGCTGGTTACTACTGCGTGCTTAATATTCATAAGCTTTATAGAACGTGCTACTTTTTCCGGCTCATCCCAATCTACAGTTTCCGGGCGACCTGTTTTTACACCGCAAAAGCCACAAGAGCGTGTGCAGGTATTACCCAGTATCATAAAAGTAGCTGTACCTTCTCCCCAGCATTCTCCCATATTAGGACAGCTGCCGGATGTACAGATGGTGTGCAGTTTGTATTTGTCTACAAGACCACGAAGTTCAGTATATTTTTTGCCCGTTGGGAGCTTCACTCTTAACCATTTAGGTTTTTGTGTCAGCAATCCTCCAGAGGCGGTAGGTTTTACAGTATCTAAAACAGTTTCCATGCTAAAAACTTTAGAGTACAAAGATACTATTTATTTGTGTAGTTGGTACTTTTTTAAGCGTGTACATAGTAGTCTCACAATCTGTTGTAGAGTTGTTATTTATTTTCTTAAATTAGTTAAAAATTAACCTGATAATTATATGATTATGAAAAAGATTGTACTTGCCGCACTTGTGTTGTTCTCTATGGTAGGATGCCAGAGTGATGATAATGATCCTAATGTACCAGGAAATAATACGCCTGTTGTTATAGGTTTTGCAGATATTATAAAAGGTACATTGCCGGGTAATTCTGTTACGCAGGGTAATTTTGTTATAAAAGACAAGACTGGATGGGACAATTTTAAAGAAGATGCTGGTGCTGAACCGAATGTGCCTGTCGATTTTTCTATACATGAAGTTATTGCTGTGGTAGACGAAACGTATCCCGGACAGGGACATGCAATTGAAATTACTTCTGTAACTCAGCTGGACAATAAGCTAACTGTACAGATAAAAAAGACTACATCTGATGGACCAATAACTGCTGTTGAAACACAGCCGCTTCATGTTATAAGAATAAAAAAGACAGGATTGCCTGTTGTTTTTAAAGCAGATGCTCCTATGTAAGAAAAACTATATAGTTATTTATTATTTTCGTAGTTTCGCGAACTTTATTAAATAAATCAACTATGAAAAAAATTGCGATGGTATGTCTTGTACTATTTGGTGTTTTAGGATGTCAAAGTGATGACAAAGAAGAAATTGTAAAAGAGGACAGTACGCCTGTTGCTATTGAATTTGAAACAATAAAACAGGGGAATCTTACTAATAACCTATCAGTTCCTGGGAATTATACATTACGTACCGTTGATCAATGGGTCGATTTTCAGGTTACGGCAAATTTTTTTGATGATTTAAGGTTTGATATAGATACTTACAATGTTTATGAGATGTTTGCTGTTCTTGATGACGTAAAAGAAACTACTGGATATAGTATTGAGATCAAATCCATTTCTAAAGTAGATGGTAAACTAATAGTTACCGTTCAAAGGTATAATCCTGAATTAGGGGAGAACATTTTTAATAAAGTTAGTCAACCTTATCATATTGTGAAATTGAGAAAGACTGGATTGCCTGTGGTGTTTAAATAAATTCTTTTAGTTTAATACTCATTAATAAAACAGCCCCTATTAAGGGGCTGTTTTATTAATGAACTTTTATTGTAATTGGGAGATTATATGCGGTTCTTACAGCTTTGCCGTTTTTCATACCAGGTTTCCATTTAGTTGTTATAGACTTTAATACCCTTACAGCTTCTGCGCCCATGCCTAAACCTGGGTCGCGGGTTGCTTTTATAGCGGTTAGGCTGCCATCTATTTCTACGACAAAAGAAACATAAACTTTCATTGTTCTTGCAACATCAACCTCAGGGGTTCTAAATTTATGAGCAACCTGATCGTAAAATTCCTGAATACCACCTGGAAATTGAGGAGCCACATCTACAAAGGTTTCAATAGTGCCGCCACCGCCACCACCTGAATTTAGTGTAAGACCAGTATCTGTTCCCGGAGGAGTGCCTGTTGGCGCTGTTCCGGTTAGAGTTCCGTTAGAGTCTCCTGCACTTGTTGTAGAGCCTGCATTTGTGTTAAGTACAGTATTGGTGTCAGGTATGTCAGTAGGAGTTGGGTCACTTGTTGCTACGAGCGATGTGTAAGCAACTGTTGGTTGAGAAGATGTAGTTCCTCCTGTCGGTTTTGTAACTGCTGGTTTGGGCTGTTCTACTGCTAAAGGCTCAATATCTACGAGTACTGTTGTTTGTGGTAAGGTTAAAGATGAGTCTGAAACAATAGCTTCATCCTTAAAGTAATTTATCATTGCTGGAATAGCAACTAAAGCACACATAAGCGAGATTCCTGCAACAAGAGCAATTCCTGTTGTTTTAGAGTCATCACGGCGCAATTGATAAGCGCCATAGTCTTTGTTTCTGCCTTCAAAAACAAGATCGATCCATCCTTGGTTTACAATGCTGACTTTTGACATAATAAGGTGATTTTGGGTTGTTAATAGCTTTTATTTACTAAAACGATTTCGTGTAAGAGATTATTGTAATAAATATCATAAATATTTAAAAATTAAATAATCTCTATTGAAGTTCCTAATTTTTATCTTTGCATTATGAAAAAGATATTTATTTTAATTCTAGCTGCGTTATTCCCGGTTTTGGCAATAGCTCAAAAAGGAAATACAAAACTAAAGTTTGCAAAGGTTACCGATAACATTTATACCTATACTACTTACCACTTTTTTTCAGGAAATCCTTTTCCTTCTAACAGTGCTTATTTACTAACCAATGATGGAGTTGTGCTTTTTGACACTCCGTGGGATGAAACACAGTTTCAACCGCTTTTAGATAGTATTGAAAAAAGGCATAATAAAAAAGTAGTGATGTGTATTGCTACTCATTTTCATGATGATAGCTCGGCAGGGCTTGAATATTATACCGGTAAAGGAATTAAAACCTATACTTCTAAACATACAAAAGAGTTGGCTGTTAAAAATGGTAACAGCCAGGCGAAGTATACTTTTGAAAAAGATACTGTTTTTAATGTAGGTGGTTATCGTTTTGAAACTTTTTATCCGGGCGAAGGACATAGCCCTGATAATATTGTAATATGGGTAGAAAAAGATAAATTCCTTTTTGGAGGATGCTTTCTTAAAAGTATCGAAAATAATGATTTAGGGAATCTTGAAGATGCTAATACCAATGTATGGAGTGAATCACTTTTTAAACTTATGAAGAAATATCCCAAGCCCAATTATACCGAAACCGGACATTTTTCTGGTTCCAAAGGCTGGAAGTCGGTTAAGCATACCTTAGAGCTTGTTCGTAAGTATAAAAACAAAGAGAAAGGATAAAAGGATTACTTTTTTGTAATGATTTCTGCCAGTAGTTTTTTAGCTCTTAGTAATTTTACCTTTACATTGTTTAAAGGTTCACTAAGCTGATCGGCGATTTCCTGATAGCTCAGTTCCTGAAAATAACGCAGCTGTATTACTTCCTGGTATTGCGGTTTCATCTGTTTAATACATTCTAACAAACTAGACAGGTTTTGTTCCTTAATAAGTTTGTCCTCAGGAGAAGGAGAGGTGTCGGCTACATTGTAAGCCTGGAGGTCTTCCTCATCAGTAATCTCTATAAATAGAGACGAACGTTTTTTACGCAGTAAATCGATATGTACATTTTTCGCAATGGCAATTAGCCAGGTATTAAATGCATATTCAGGATTATAAGTAGCGATCCGGTCAAATGCTTTAGCAAAAGTTTCTATAACAATGTCTTCACTGTCGGTTTCGTTTTGAGTACGCTTCAGCATAAAACCATAGACCTCATTCCAAAAAAAGTCCAATAAAAAAGTAAAGGCAACCTGGTCGCCCTTTTTTGCCTTTTCTATATTATTTTGTATGATTTGTGAGGTTATTTCCAATGTGATGGTTTTGAGAACAGGTTGGTAAAGAACACATTCAGTTGAGTGAAGATAAGAATAATTTCTATAACCGGATACCAGTAAACAGTATCTTTTTCCTGTAGTTTAGCTGCACTGTAACCCATAGTTGTCCAGCTTGCAATATAGCGTACTACAATAACAGGAACAACAAACATCCAGTTAAACTGTAATGCAAGAAGTAGTATGGCTAATAGTAAAAATGCCAGTTGCGACATAAAGAACAATCTAAGCTGAAACTTGTCAAACGGACGTAAAAAGCGAGCAGTAAATACCTGTCTTCTCTTTTGAGAATGCCATGCTTTAAATGTTTTTTTAGGCTCAGTATAAGTAAAACTTTCCGGCGTATAGCAAATTGTAGTATTCTTTTTAGTAGCTGCCTGATTAAGGAATAAAGCATCTTCACCCATACGGATGTTCATGTGGTCAATATATCCGTTTACTTTAAAAAATTCTTCCTTTTTGTAAGCAAGATTTCTTCCTTCGCCAGAGAATGGCCTTCCAGCTTTTGCCCAGGCAAAGTATTGAGTAGCGGTAAGCATATTATCAAAACGGATAATAGTATTAAGCAGTGATTTTTTTACTTTTTCATAACCGCCATAACCTAATATGATCGTTTTACTCATAGTAAACTGAGACGTCATTTTTGTTATCCAGTCTCTTGAAGTAGGGTAACAGTCGGCATCAGTAAATAAAAGATATTCTTTTCGGGCCGCTTTTATACCTAAGGTAAGGGCATATTTTTTATTACCCCAAAACGCTTCATTGTTGGCTACTTTTACCAGTTTGATATTTGAGTATTGTTTTTCAAATTCTTCAAAGACGTCTAACGTTTCATCGCTTGATGCATCATCTATAAGTACAATTTCGAAATCTGGGTAATTTTGTTCGGCCAATAAAGGAATGAATTTCTTAACCTTTTCGGCTTCGTTCTTAGCACACACAATTACCGAAACGGGTATGCGTTTAGGGTTTGCCGTCTGAGGTTTTATAAAAGCAAATTTTCCGAATATCCCCAGGTAGTATACCAGTTGTATTAGAGTAATTCCGATAAAAATGTAAAAAATAATGTTTAGCATATAGGCTAATTGGGGGTTATGTTTTCGAGCGCAAATTTACGTTCAAATATAGTTAGACCACAAAAAATATTTAAATTATATTCACTTCTGCTTCAATGCTGATTCCGAAGTTTTCTAAAACGGTTTTTTGTATGTTTTTAGATAATTCTAAAATTTCCTGCCCGGTTGCGTTGCCATAATTTACCAGTACTAATGCCTGTTTGGTATGTACACCAGCGTCGCCAAAGCGTTTACCTTTAAAACCGCTCTGTTCAATAAGCCAGCCGGCAGGTACTTTTACTAAGGTGTCGCTAACAGTATAATGTGGCATTAATGGATGTTCTGCGTGGGCTTTTTCAAAATCTTCAATTGGAATGATAGGGTTTTTAAAGAAGCTCCCACTATTTCCCAGTTCTTTAGGATCAGGCAATTTACTGTGGCGAATGGCTGTTACAGCATTGCTCACATCTTTAATAGTAGGTGTGGTAATGCCATTGTTAGCCAGTTCAGCAGTAATATCTCCGTATGATGTATTTATTTTATGATCGCTCGTAGTAAGCCTGAAGATTACCGATACAATTACATATTTATCTTTTAGCTGGCCTTTAAAAATGCTTTCGCGGTAAGCAAACTCGCATTCTTCTTTGGTAAAGGTTTTTATTTGCTGCGTAGCAATATCCATAGCCTCACAGGAAACAAAAGTATCTTTGATCTCAGTTCCATATGCACCAATATTCTGGATAGGGGTGGTGCCTACATTACCGGGAATAAGCGACAGGTTTTCCAATCCGCCAAGGTTTTGGTCTATCGTATATAATACAAACTCATGCCAGTTTTCTCCGGCCATAGCCTTTACATTGGCGTGGCTACCTTCTCTTGATACGACCTCTTTACTTTTAAGATCTACATGGATTACCAATGCATTAATATCCTGAGTTAGCAGCATGTTGCTGCCTCCGCCTAATATAAATAACTTTTTATCCTTATTTTCTTTGAGCACCTGTGCAAGTTCAGCAACAGTATGCACCTGTACAAATTCTTTAGCAAAAGCACTGATGCCAAAAGTATTGTGGTTTTTTAAAGGGTAATGAGAAGCAATTTCCATGATAAAAGCGTAGTTGTTTTGTGATGCAAAAGTAAAGTTTTAAAACCTTATTCGGTAGTAAGGCCGCGGTTTAAAAAATCAACCAGTGGTTTTAGTACTAATAGTTTTTTAGCCGTTTCAGTAATGAAATCTTTACTAGTGAAATCTTTATCAGATAGTTTAGCCGTTGCGGTAAAGCTTTTTAGTTTAAGGAAAGCTATAGCAGGATGGTCTTTATCATAATCTTTAGGTGATGTTTTAAGTGTATTCTTCTCGTCACTGTCAAGGCCATTATAAAGTTTTTTAAATTCCAGAGCGGCTACAATTTCTTCAAGATCCTCGTAGAAGCCATCGATTTCACGGCGTATTTTTTTAAGGTCATTGGCATCCGGCATATGAATACCTGCCGCAATGAACCCTGCGCCTTTTTCTATATGCACATAATATCCGGCAAGATTATCGCTTTTTGAACCCGGGCTTATCCATATGCCCATATTGGTTTTATAAGGTGATTTATCTTTAGAGAAACGAATGTCTTTATTAATACGGAACGAGCAGTCTTTAAATTCCAAATGGCTAAGAGTAGAATCGCTTTTGCTTAGCTCGGCAATAAATGCTTCGGTAATTTGTTTGTATTCTTTCTTAAAACCGGCATATCGATCCTGATTTGCCTGAAACCAGTCACGATAATTATTTTCTTTTAAGTCGTCTAAAAATAGTAGGGTATCTTTTGATATCATAACGCTGTTTATGTTATAATAAATGTATGATTTTTATTTTATCCAGCCATGTTAAGTTACATGTTAAAGATAGTGTAACTCTGGTGGGTTGTTTTAATGATAGCTTCAGTACGTTCAGAATGGGTATCAGATATAAATATCTGTCCAAAAACCTTATCGTCTATCATTTGTACGATCTTAGAAACCCTGGTTTCATCCAGTTTATCAAAAATATCATCAAACAGTAAAATAGGGAGCACGCCGCTTTGTTTTTTAATAAACTCAAACTGAGCAAGCTTTAATGCTATTAAAAACGATTTCTGCTGTCCCTGCGACCCGAATTTCTTAATTGGATGTCCGTCTATCTCAAATAAAAGATCGTCTTTGTGGATGCCTACGCTGGTATATTGTAAAACACGGTCACGCTGCAGGCTTTCATCAAAAAGAGTTAACAACCTTTTAGCATGCAGGTGGCTGTCATAAACCAAACTCACATTTTCGGCAGAATTAGTGATCTGCTGATGGTGTTTATTGAAGATAGGAATAAAATCTTCCAGAAACTGTTTTCTTTTTTCAAACAAACCATGACCCAATCCGTCCAGCTGTTCATTATATATAGATAAAGTGTCTTTGTCAAACTTATGATTAAGGGCAAAGTACTTTAAAAGAGCATTGCGCTGCGCTACAACCTTTTGGTAATTGATAAGTTCCTGCAAATAAGAAGAGTCCTGCTGTGATATTACAGTGTCAATAAATTTCCTTCGGGTTTCACTGCCTTCTACAATAAGATCATTGTCAGACGGGGATATAATAACAAGCGGAATAAATCCTACATGTTCTGAGAATTTATCGTAAATCTTGCCGTTTCGCTTCAATACTTTTTTCATTCCCTTCTTCAGGCTGCATACAATTTGCTCTTTTCGGCCCTCTTTTTCAAAAATACCGTCTATTACAAAAAATTCTTCACCATGTTTTATGTTTTGTACGGCAAGGGGGTTAAAATAACTTTTACCATAAGCAAGGTGGTATATGGCATCGAGTACATTTGTTTTGCCTACGCCGTTTTTCCCAGTAAAACAGTTGATTTTAGGGTCAAATTCATAATTTGCCTCGGCAATATTCTTATAATTTAATAAAGATAAATTCCTTAAGTACATTTGGTAAATGGATTCCTGATTGTGAGAACCTTGTATAAATTAGGGCTTTTTTTGAGAGAAGGCGCAAATTATCGAAAAATATCTACAAAAGGTATTTTAATATTCAATAAAAATTTTATTTTTGCCACTCACTAAAATAAGATAAATGGCAACGTATAACAAACGAGGGTATAAAGCTCCAAAACCTACAGAGATCAATGAAGTTGAACCTGAAGAAACTTTTGACGGTAAAAGTACTACCGCAGAAGTATTTAATACATTAGACCAGGGCGCTTCTAAAACAGAAGAGTGGGTAGCCAAAAACCAGAAAGGTATTTTCATCATTGTTGGTATTATTGCTGTTGCTATGGTTTCTTATTTGGTTTATGATAAATTTTTAGCAAGTCCAAAAGAAGATACCGCTGCAGATGATATGTTCCAGGCACAACAGTACTTTACACAGGCTGTAGATGCACCTGCTGCAAATGATTCTCTTTATAACCTAGCCCTTAAAGGAGGTGAAGGTAAATTAGGATTTCTTGGAATAATAGAAAACTATTCTGGTACAGATGCTGCAAACCTTGCACATTACTATGCAGGTACAGCATACCTGAACACAGGTAAATATAAAGATGCAGTACAGCACCTTGAAGAGTTTAAATCTAAAGATGATGTTTTAACAGCTATGGCTAAGGGCGCTACCGGTGATGCTTTTGCTCAGCTTAAACAAAACGACGAAGCACTTAAGTATTATGCTGCTGCTGCAAAAGCAAGTGATAATGATTTAACTGCACCACGTTTCCTTTTTAAAGCAGGTACTATAGCACTTGCTCAAAACAAAAAAGCAGACGCGCTTAAGTTCTTTAAAGAAATACAGGAAAAATATAGCTCATCGGCAGAAGGCGCAAGCATTGATGCTTATGTTGCAATGGCTGAATAAATATGGCTACAGTAAATAAAAATTTATCACAGTACGATAAAAACACAGTCCCAAACGCGAAAGATTTTCGGTTTGGGATTGTTGTTTCTGAATGGAATGAAAATATAACCTCTGGTCTTTATAAAGGAGCTGTAGAAGCATTGCTTGAAAATGGGGCACAGCAGGGAAATATTATATCATGGGATGTTCCCGGCAGTTTTGAACTTATTTATGGTTCTAAAAGAATGCTGGAAACTCAAAACGTAGATGCCGTTATAGCAATAGGCAGCGTAATACAGGGAGAAACCAAACATTTTGATTTTGTATGCGAAGCTGTTGCACAAGGGATTAAAGATCTTAATGTACAAACAGACATACCGGTTGTATTTTGTGTACTTACCGATAATAACCTGCAGCAGGCTATAGACCGAAGCGGAGGAATTCATGGTAATAAAGGTACCGAAGCCGCAATTGTGGCTATAAAAATGGCTTTCTTAAGAGAACAGACAAAATAGTATAAAGCACTTACTGCTTGTAAAAAGCCTTCCCATTTGGGAAGGCTTTTTTTTGATACCCAAGTTAAAATTATATCTAAGAGTCTGTAACAATTACTGCATATTTTGCGACTATTATGTCAATCAATCAGAAACAAAAATTATGAAACGTATTTTTTTAGCCCTAATAGCCTTGAGCTGTTTAGGAGCCAAAGCACAAGATAAAGTAAAACAAATTGACTCATTATTCACTTCCCTTCATAGTAAGGGGCGTTTAAACGGAAACGTATTAATTGCAGAGAAAGGCAATGTAATTTATAAAAAGAGTTTTGGGCTTCGCGATGAAGCAAACAAGCTTCCGCTGGATGAGAACTCTGTTTTCGAACTGGCATCAGTATCCAAACAGTTTACAGCTATGGGTATTGTGATCTTACAGGAGAAAGGCAAATTGAAATATGAAGATAAGCTGTCAAAGTTTATTCCCGAACTAAGCTTTTATGGCGATATAACCGTGAGGCAGCTGCTTAATCATACTAGTGGACTTCCGGATTATATGGATTTGATGGAAGCCAATTGGGACAGGACTAAAATAGCAACCAATAAAGATATCATCGCACAGCTTGTTCAGTATAAGCCTGAGCTTCTTTTTACCCCCGGAGCGAAATATGAATACAGCAATACGGGGTATGCCCTTTTGGCTTCTATTATACAAAAAGCTTCAGGAACAACTTTTGCGGATTTTCTTGAAAAAAATATTTTTGTACCTCTTAAAATGGATAACAGTTTTGTATACAGTCGCAGGCTGGCTCCAAGAGATATTAAAAATTATGCTTACGGTTATGTTCCTGATGATAATGGAAAAATGACATTGCCTGATAATCTATTGAATTACAATATGGTGATCGCATTGGATGGTATTGTTGGTGATGGTAATGTTAACTCTACAGTTATCGACCTGCTTAAGTGGGATAGGGCTTTGTATACTGATAAGCTGGTTTCAAAAAAATCGATTGAAGCGATATTTACGCCACCAACCGATATTGTTAGTAATTATGGCTTTGGATGGGAAGTAGAGAAGCTTAAAGACTTTGGTAAAATAATAATCCATGACGGCAGCTGGCCAGGTTATATAACATATATAGAACGGCATATTGATGACGATAAAACGATTGTTATATTATGTAATAATTCTACTGCAGATGTGCCAATAGGTACAGTAAGAAAGCTGCTGTATAATATACCGATTAAAATAAAAAGACAGGAAATAAAATTGACAGAACAGGAGATGCTGTCTTTTGTTGGAGAGTACAGTCTTGCAGAAGGTATTGCTATGCAAATTACATATGATAACGGCCTTAAGGCACAATTGCCTGGACAGAAGAAGTTTGACATTTTTGCAGAAAATAAAACGAAGTTCTTCTTTAAAATAACTGATGCCCAGGTTGAGTTTTTCAGAGATGAAAAAGGTGCTGTTTCCAAGATGGTATTGTATCAGGGAGACAGAGAAACGCATGCACCTAAGATAAAATAAAATATTTTTTATAAATAAAACATCAGTAAATAAAGGCCTTTCCGAGTGGATAGGCTTTTTTTTTGAAAAAAAAATAAAAAAAATAAAACCAAAAAACCATGCCTTACGTATATACTCTAAAACGAGTAGATTAAAATTAAAAAAATATACGTATTCGTCCCCTAAAATAAAATAAGCCATTTAATTAAAGTAAGGTGTGGTTTTTTGGCTTCCCCTTTTTTTCCTACCAGAGAAAAAGGGTTTTTTTATTTTATGGAGTGATATAAAAGCACAAAAACCAGTGAAGATTCTTCACTGGTTTTTGTTTATGTAAAAGTGCTATCTTACTTTAAGATGTCTTTTTAGCCTCAGCTTTACTTGCACAGCATGATGATCCTTTAGCTTTGCATGCTTTTTTATCAGCTTCGCTTTTTGGAAGTGCAGCTTCTGTTTTTGCATCAGCTGTCATATTAGCTGCTTTAGCATCACATTTTGCTCCTTTAGCTGTCGCGTCACATTTAGCACCCGTAGCTATTGCAGTAGTTGCTGTAGAAGCCGAAGCCGTTTCAGTAGTTGCTTTTGTGTCAGTACCAGCTGTTTTCTTAGAAGCACAGCATGCATCTTTTTTTGCTTCCTGAGCGTTTGCACTTAGGCTGAATGCCATAAAAAATAAAAGTGTAGCGATTATGTTTTTCATAAGTATAGTATTTAAGTATTGTTTTTAATTGTTTTATTTTGCCCCTCGGGTGATGTTTCTTGCATAAAATTGAGGTAAACTATATAAACTTTGGCGGATGCCAAATATCAAAAGTGGGTGGTGAAATAAATATTCGTTTTAAACTATAATTGTTTTTAACGCTGCGTTCCGATAAGAACTGAGCAGGCAAATTATAGGAAGCAGAGAATATAAAAGTTTTGAAACAGCAGGTAAATGGTGTGCAGTTTTGTTTTTGGCACCCATCTTCGTTTTCAGCAAGCGGACTTTCTGAGCACATCTTTTTGCAGTTTTCTAAAGAAAATTTAGCACGCAGCATTTTTATACCGGGCGTTACTGCCAGGCTTAAAATATAGAAGCTTATCATGAAGGCTAAATATTTCATTCTGTCAAATATATAAATTTGCTGCAGAAATCAATATTTTTTGTGAATTTTATAGAAAAAAACTGACTACTTTTTCTTTTTCATTAGTGCTTTGTCTATGTTTTCCTGAGCCCTGAATTTTACGATCTTTGTAATAAGCGCCTCCGGAAGGGGTTCATTAAGTGGGAATTGTATAGATCCTTTCCCTGTTTTATAAGCTGAAAGTTCTTTTTGAAAAGCTTCATTACCGGATGGCAGTGCATAAAACCCAATATGATTTTGAAAGGCAGCAAAATGTACAAGGATTCCGTTTAATTTAAAAGTAGGCATAGCATAGCTAATAGCTTCTATTGCTTCGGGAGCGGCTTTTTGAATAATGCTTCGTATTTGCTCTAATAGCTTTTGTACATTCTCAGGAAATAAAGCAATGTATTCGTTTATATCATTAGGTTTATTGGTCATGCTAATAGTATTTATCTTCTCCTCCAAATTATTAGGAAAGAAGGAGAAGAGTTTATGTTCTATCCGTTATAGGCTTCTTTTAATTTTTCAAGATCCAGTTTTCTCATTTGCCACACGGCATGCATTACTCTTTGCACTTTTTCCGGGTCTTCGTCCAGCATCATTTCGCGCAGGTCTATAGAAAATATCTGCCACGACAGCCCATATTTATCCTTAACCCATCCGCACATGCTTTCCTCTCCACCATCGGCAGTAAGTTTCTCCCAAAAGAAATCAATCTCTTTTTGGTCAATGCAGTGTATTACAAACGAAATAGCTTCACTAAATTTAAAATGAGGCCCTGCATTTAATATCATGAATTCCTGCCCTTCAAGATCAAATGTGGCGGTCATTATAGATCCTGCCGGCATAGGTGATCCTTCGCCATAGTGGGTAACATCTTTTACTCTGGCACTATCAAATATAGAAGTGTAAAATTCTAACGCTTCCTCTACTTTGCCATTAAACCATAGGCATGGTGTGATTTTTTGCATAGTATATTAGTTTTAGTTGTTGTTATGATATTGGAGCGGCCTTCCTTAGACCCATATAATATTCTTTTTCTTCTTTATCCAGATGTTCTATTGCATACCGTAACATCGTTCTTGGCATGGTTGCAGCATGTTTGTCTAAAAATGCCAGTAATTCCCGTCGGTGTTTAGAACCGCCCGCATGTCGGAGCCATCCGCCTGCGGCTTTATGAATAAGATCTTCGATATCGTTCATCAATATTTCGGCAATTGTAAAAGTATCGATGATCTCACCCTGCTTTATAAAATAGCCAGTGCTCACAATAGCTGTTCGGCGTTCCCAAATGTTATCAGATATAGCCAGTTTGTAAAGAATATCCCTTGGTTTATCAAAGAGGTAGCTGCCTACCACATAAATAGCTGCCCGGTCTACTAAGTCCCAATTGTTTATCCTGTCATGCCGCCTTATGTAGAGATCAAATAACTCCTTTTTTCTGTCCGCAGGTGTTTTCTTGGAACGTGCCTGAAAATCCATAATGCTAACCCCACCCACACGAACCTCGTGTACAGGGCTTTCGAGCAGTTTTTCAATTTCAGGTAATTCCATATTCATGAATTCTTTTGCCAGATCAAAAACCAATCCCATGCGTACACCAATAAAGATATCACTCTCACTGTATTCGGCTTTATCCGATTTAAAGTAACGCTGAATCTTTTTTAATTCATCATCACTCTGTAATAGGTTTAGTCGTGTTATAAATTCCTGGGCTGTATTTTGCATCAGATTAATTTGGTACTATAACAAAGTTAATCAATGTAAATATTATTACTGCGGTGTAAACCTGACAATAAAAGGGGTGAATTGAGACAGACTAAAAAAGTATTGTTATCTTGTAAGTTGAAATTTTGATACTATAAACAGAAGCCAATTAAAAAAATAATCTGCGTGATTTGTGCAATTATAGCGGTGTTTTGTCTAAGTGTTTACAGCTAAGTGTTTATTATTTTTACAATTAGTTTCAGTGTTCGATCATCACAATCAAAAATCATTTAAAAATTTTTACATGTCCATCATTATTAAATTTATAGTTGCCAGCGAAGACAATGCCCATAGGGTCTCTAAAATGGCAATAGATCATTATACAAGGATAGATCAGCAAAAAGATATACATAAGGAGTATTCTGTTTCTACTTTCCTTAACAGCGCTAATTCATTTACCAGAGAGTGGCTTATGTCATTTAACGTAACGGGAGAAGAGGAAAACAGGGAGGAACAGCCGTTGGCATTCATGGAATTGGTTTCGGCTAATATTCCTAAAGAAGCAGAAGGGGGTAAGCCTTTGTATATTGAAAAATCTATTTATGCCACAAATGGCGAAGGATTAAAAGAAGTACTTAACAGGGCAATTGAAATTGCAAAACAACGCAGGCACGATGTTCTTTGGGCTGAAATACCTAGAACAGATGCTAAAGTAAAAGAAGTATATGAGGCATTAGGTTTTGAAGATGCCGGAATTACAGGAGATAAGCAGCTGCTTAAAAAAGCAGTGTAGTATTGTTATGGTTAATTTTTGGAGTTTTCTATTGAACTAAAAAGCCTTTAAAAGTAATTTTAAAGGCTTTTGGTTTTTTAAGGATATAATTCACGACCGTTGGTCAAAGGGGCTAAGCCATTGGTCAAAGGAATTTTATGTTTTGCTGATGAACTGCGTACTTCGTGCCAAATACATTTAGTCATGAAGAAACAGTTTTTTTATTTAGCATTATTTTTTGTCCCAATTGCCGGTTTTGCGCAATCGGGTATTGGAGGAGAGATCAAGGTAGATTACGTACCATTTTCTAATTATGTACGGCCAATTGATAGTATGAAGACGGATTCAAAAAGTAATTTTAAAAGAATTCAGGGGGCATTAGAGATTCCGTTATCGATTAAAATGACCGCAGATAATAAGCCAAAAATATGGGCAGTATATCTTCAGGGAAGTTATGCGACAATGGAAAATAAAAATTATGAAGAAAAATTGTTTCCTACGAGGTTGCTTAATGCCCAGGTTGGAGTAAAACACATACGTCCTCTTAGAGGGAAATGGTCTATAATGGCAATGGCATCTGTCGGAGTATATACAGATTTGGAGCAAATTACTTTCGATGACGTCTTGCTGCAGGGAGGTGTGATCTTTATCAAAAACTTCAATCCGAATTTAGCTTTAGGGATAGGGCCGGTATTAACCAATGCTTTTGGTGTGCCAATGATAATGCCCGGGATTTATTTTAACTGGGAAACACAGGACGCTTTCCATTTTAAGATAGCATTTCCTCAAGGTGCAGAAATAGGATACAGATTTAAACCTAATTTTGATTTGAAAGCTGTTGTTGAATTGGATGGTATGACTGCCGAAATCAATCAAAACGGAAAATCAATGCTGTTGGGGTATCAGCAGATACTGGCAGGTATACGACCACAGTTTAAAATAGGTGAGCACTGGACGGTAGAATTAACAGCGGGTACTACTTTATTGCGTTCATTCCAAACGAACGACCGAAAGATAAGTTCTATTTTTAAAGAAAAAGATATTGCCGACCCACGATTTACAACTACGTTTTATGGAGCGACTGCTTTAAAGTGGAAGTTCTAATAATTAGCGGCTCAGCAGGTTTTTATAAACTACCTCTTTCAAGAGTAACTCTCTACGGGTTCTTGAAATGGGTAGTTGCTGTCCGTTAATAAACATACGGCCTCCCGCTATAGAATCGATATGGGCAATATTGACCAGAAAAGATTTATGTATCCTAAAGAAGTTTTCCTTTGGCAGGGTTTCTTCTAAAGAGATCATGGTTTGATGAATAACAAGCACCTGATTTTTAAAATGCAGCTTTACATAGTTTTGCATTCCTTCAATATAAAGAATATCTACCCACGATATTTTTTGAAATCCGTCTTCCTGGCGCACATACAAAAAAGTATCTGCCGGCGTTTGCTGTTTAGAAGCGATAGTCATTAAATACAACTGCTGTGCTTTTAATGCTGCCTGATAAAACCGCTGAAACGTAATAGGTTTTAGTAAATAATCTACAATTTGCAAACGATATCCTTCCAATGCATGTTCAGAATAGGCTGTGGTAAGTATGGCTAAAGGAGGTCGGTCTAAAGCGTCCAGGAATTCAAGACCCGAAAGGTAAGGCATATTAATGTCCAGGAACATTAGATCTACCTCACCTTTTTGAATGTATTCTCCGGCTTCTAACGCTGAAGCACAAGTGCCTATAACTTCCAGGAAGTCAATTTTTTCTATAAAGTCTACAATGCCGTTGCGCGCTAAAGGTTCATCGTCAATAACGAGACACTTAATAACTTGTTTGGGTTGTTGTCCTGTATTTAACATAGCATTAGTTTAGTACTAAAGTAAGTATAATTGTAAATTTATCTTTGGTTTTGGTAATCGTCAGATCATGTTTGTCGGGATATTGTATGCTAAGCCTTTTGCGTACATTGTCTAATCCCAATCCGTGATCGTTAGAGTTCACTTTGTATTGGTCGGTATATGAATTCTCTATTTTCAATGTAAAATTGTGCTGCTCTTGTGTGCATAGTAAATTTACATATCCTTTTTCATGCGGCAGTCTTGAAACGTGCTTAAAAGCATTTTCGATTAAAGGCATTAACAGCAAAGGTACAATTTCAAGATTCCCGTTTTTAATATCCCATTTGCAGTATACATCCAGTTCATTACCCCATCTAATCTGTTCAACACCTACCAGGTCTTTTAGATATTTAATTTCCCTATCCAGGTATACATATTCACGGTTGCATTCATACAATTGATAGCGTAGGATATCAGAAAATTTGATAAGCAGTTCTGAAGCAAGATCTACATTGCGCTGCATTAAAATATGAATATGATTAAGCACATTAAACATTAAATGCGGATTGATCTGGTCCTGTAATATTTTTATTTGTGCTTCAAGGTGACTTTGTTTAAGCAGCGTATGTTTCTTTTCTATTGCATTATGTTCCTGATAGAATCGTAAGCCGCATGCGGTTCCGTTAATAAGTAATGAAGCCGGAATAGAAGTGTAGATCCTGAACCAAAAGTATTCTCCAAATGTTAATTTAGACAATGCATCTGGACGGAATCCTGAAACTTCAAATGATATAAAGATTGTAGTAAGTAAAACAGAAAGCAGCACAGTCATGATAATAGATTGGATCACGAAAGTTTTCATTTTACCACTCAATAAAGCTTTTGGTAATAAGATATCACTAAGCGTGTGTGCAACCACAACAGATGAACTTACAACAAGCAAAGTTTGAAGGATGGCTGAGGATATGCTAAGCTCCTCAACAGATTGTGCCCATATGGCAAAACCAAGGGCAAACCAAAAAACAGCTATAAATATCCAATGTTTATAGGAGGAAATTTTTTTCATATGCAAAAGTGTAGCGGTGCAATACCAGTTGTCGAAATTAGAGAAATATCAAATGCAAAGAATTGAAAATTAATGCTTCTCAAAAAATATATTTGACCAATGGTATCTTTAAATTGACTAAAGGTTGAGTTATCGTTAATTGCAAACAGATCATAATTATTAATAAGTTTGTGCTTACTACCCCAATAAGTCACAAATAAAACCAATGGCAGAAATTACTTTTTAAGGACTAAATGAGAATGAGATAGACAAAATTGCTCTGTTAGACAGGAGTGAAGAAATATATGAATTATACGAACATCATAGAGGCACTTTAATTTTAAAACCACATAGAGAGACAGTTACTCAATTTGATGAGGTTGAACTTGAGGAAATAATCATTCGACAGAAGAAAATTAAAAAAGACGGTGGGTGTATAATAGGAGCTTTTGATCAGGACGAGTTAGTTGGAGTGGCTTCGGTGGAAAAAGAAAAGAGAGGTACTAGTTCCAGCTATTGCAAGATGGATATACTTTATGTGAGTAGAAACTACAGGGAAATGAAACTAGGGTATAAACTGCTTGAAAAATGTAAAAAAGGGGCAAAAGGATTTGGAGTTCAAAAATTATATATTTCTGCTACTCCAACAAAAAACACAGTTGATTTTTATTTGAGGAACGGCGCAGTTCCAGTAACAGAATTAGATGCAGAACTTTACAAAATAGAACCGGATGATATTTATTTAGAGATTTCTATTTATGACTAGAACCGGATTTTAATCCGGAATTACAACTGATGTATAAAGACTATAAACTTTCCAGCCTAAAGATTCATATAATGATTTACCCTCTTCTGTTGCGACCAAAAAGTTGTTGGAAATACCTTTTGATAAAGCAATTTTTTCAAGTTCCTTCATCAAAAAAGTTGCCAATCCTTTTCGTTTGTGATTACTTTCAGTTAAAATTCGGTCATAAACAGCTAAATCATCAACAAGAACAACACGGCCAATTGAAGCTAATTCGCCGGTTAGGGTAACAATTCGGATAACAGAAGTTGAATTATATTCAGCTAATTCTAATCTATAATCAGTGCTCAAACTTACATTTCGAGCATTCATCGGATGAAAACAAGCCAGCATATAACCCTGTGGCTGAATGATCCATTTTTCAGGTATCACGCTCTTTAACTTATCTGGAGAGGTGCAAACCTTTAAAAAGATCCAGGGTTCATGAATTGATTTAGATAACTGAATGAGATCATCATTAAGCTCAGGAAAAACATAACGGGTTCTTTGCTTTTCGAAACCTACATCAACTTTAAATCCAGACTTGTATTTGATGGGCAGAGGTAATTCTCTGGACAAAGTCCAACCTTTAAGCCATTTTTCTATGATTTCAGAAGAAACGTTCTTTTCCATTATGCTAAGAAATTAAAATTTATAGAATAATCAATAAGCAAAACTATCGGACAAATAATTGATAATCATTTAAGCTTCTATTAATTCTTCGTTATTGCTTTTGTTTCATGATATTCAATCCAGGATTTTATTCTTCCTACGAAGAGGATCTTTAAATAATTTTCAGTTAGAAAGATATTGGACCAGTCAAACCTACTGGACTGAACACCCAGGTAATAAATCCAAAGAGCTACGCCCGCTTTAGGGATCAATTGTAATTCATTTGCAGATAGATTTCTTATACTTTGGTAACCATTTAAAAAACTTTGAACTTTACGTTCGTACTCTTCTTTATTGGCTTCAATATGGAAAAGCTGCTTGCAAAAATAAGCTACATCAAAAATCAACCAGCAATTTCCGCAAAAGTCAAAATCAAATAATGTTACTTCATTTTTTACTGTAACATTCATATTGTCATACCAAATATCCATGTGAACAATGCCTTTAGGAATAGAATTTAAATCAGCTTTTTCGAAGAAAGGGCTAAGCTCTTCAATTTGCTGTTTTATGAATCTCATTTCGGGCAGTTCCTCAGAAAAATATGCAGTCGCATATTTATAAGGTAATTTAAGCAGTGTTTCAGTATTGTACTGTACACGGTCACTTTTTTGATTAACGGTAATGTTGTGGAATTTAGCCATAAGCGAACCTATAGAAAAACAGGTTTCTTTGTCCATAATTCTTATTTTATCACCTTCGGCAAATGAAAAAAGGAGGGCATAGCGTGTTCCTTCGGGAGCGTTAATGGTCTGAATAAAATTATTGTTTATGTCGGCTATCGGGTAGGAAACACCAATGCCGTTTTCTTTTAATGTATTCAATAGATTAATTTCCTCAAGAATATCAGACTCTGATCGCCAGTTATGACTGTAAACTCTTAAGACATATTTATTTGTACTGCCTGTAATGAAGTAGGTGTGATTAATTCCCGTTCTAAAAAGGGTACAAGTACAGTCTTCATTTAAGTTATATTTTTCTTTAGTAAATTGCCCTAATTCTTTAGCAGAAAGTGTAGAAGTTATAACGGGGAAGGAGGTAACTTTCATTATAAATGTTTTTAATTAGCTTATTTATCCAAAGGTATTAATTACTTATCCAACGAAATACTAATAGATGTCCGTTGAATAAGTAATGTAAATTTAACGGGAAAGAGTGATTACTTGTCCATCCTTGGGAATTATCAATTTGTCTATCCCGATATTGAATTTGGCAGCTTTTTGGCTTAAAGAGCTCCTGGTTGTTCGACAATGATCCAGCGCATCCATGTGTACTGCTATAACTTTCGCCTTACCACTCTCTCTTATTAAAGCCATTGTCTGCTCTTCGTTCATAATGATTGGTGTATTTTCATAACCTTTGATAAGCGCTCCTCCAGAATTAACAATAATATAGTCAGGATCAAACTTTTTGATATTCTTTTTAATATCATCTGTCCAGATGGCGTCTCCAACAATATACACTGTCGGTTGGTTCTTTGCTTTTAATATAAACCCGGACGTCTTGCCCATCATCTTCAATACCTCACCAGTTCCATGCTGTGCTTCTACCCGATGAATGCTTATATCATTCCATAGTGTATTGTCTTCTAAAGCAGCTGCATTACTAAAACCTTCCTTTTCAAAGAAAGTCTTATCTGCCGGTTGGTTTATCAATTTTATGGATTTATCTAGGATTTTGCTTGCAGCCTCATCAAAGTGGTCAGCATGTGCATGTGTCACTAAGACCAAATCAACATCTTTAACGATTTCATTTACTGATAGTGTTAGATCAACTGTGGGATTTGTTTGGATTCCAGCCCAAGACTCTATTGCTCCTTTTGGAGACAGCATTGGATCGACCAAGATCTTTTTTCCTCCATACTCAATGATTAATGTTGCATTTCTGACTAACTGAAGAGTCGGTTTTGTGTTTGGATTAGTTTGAGCAAAGGATAAGGCAGTAGACAGCGTAATCGCTAATGCTAAAAGTACTTTTTTCATAAATTTCTTTTTTCATTTAATAATATTTCACGCTCCTTTATTAAGATTTTTGGAGTAATGAGTTCGTTACAAAGGTCGTTGCAGAGAATTATTTTTAAAGTATCAAACGCTTACTAATTACTACCATTTTGATAACAGGGTTGTTGTTGTAGGATTGTCAGTAATAGATTTTTAATGTATATATTCACTAACTTCGTGTACTAAAAGTAAAACATGAAAACGATTAAATTTCATAAGACTGAATGTGGCGTTGATTTTCTGTTAAATGTGTTAACAGAAAAAGATATTGATTATACAGATACAGGCACTTTTGATACCGACTATTTCGAGATTTTATTTTTTAAAGAAGCAAGGGGTATATTAATTTTAAACCAGCAAGAAATTGAGTTGAAAGCTGGTTCGATTATCTTTATTTCACCGTTTCAAAAGCGAAACTGGAGATTGGACTCCGACAATCTTCAGGTTACTTCTTTGGTTTTTCAAGAAGCCTTTTTAAATGATTTTTTCGCAGATAAATTATTTACTTACCGCTTATTGTACTTTTATCAGTTGGTACATCCTTTAGAAATGAATGTTGATAAGGATGAAATGCTAAAATACTGTAACCTGTTGACAGAGATCAAAATGGAGCTATTGAATAGTGAAACCGATAGTGTACATATTATTCGCTCATTATTATACTATTTGCTACAGACACTGAACCGCCGATATGCAAATCAACATGTACTGTCTTTGAAGAAATCAGGGAATAACTTTGCTTTTCTTTTTAAGAACTTAATGGAGATTCACATCAAGGAGAAGCAGCGCATCGGTGATTATGCTGAAATGTTGGGCATTAGCAGAATTACATTAAACAAAGCCATCAAAGTCCAGTTCAGTACTACAGCTACTCAATTGTTAAAACAACGTCTTCTCTTTGAAATACAAAACTTGCTTCTTCATTCGAACAAAACTATTAATGAGATTGCTTACGAACTTAATTTTTCTGAACCGAACCATATGATGAGATTCTTTAAGACTCAAACAAGTCAAACCCCAACTGAGTTCATCAACAGTATGACTAAGACTCACATAAAAACAGAGACAAATCCTATCAATTAATGACAAATGCGTAAAGTAAATACCTTCGAAATTACTGTACATTAATTTGACTAGTATAATATCTTGATTTTGTTCTGCTATAATATATATTCTGAAAACATAGTATTGTTTTTCATGAGGTCAAAAAAATCTGGACATTACAGTCCAGATTTGAATCTCATTGTAAACTTAATAAGAGTACCTTTTTATAGATTACTCTTCATCTAGTCTAAATTATTTAGCATTGTGCTTTTTGTATATCTCCTTGAAATTTTTCTTGATTTCATCCATTTTATATGTTGTAGGAACTATTTCTTTACCGTTTTTGTTGATAAAGCCGTAAGCATCTGACCTTGATTTTACCAATGCCCAGTCTTTATTGTATTCTCCAAATTTTTCAATTTTAGAATAGATTGGTTCTACAATTACTTTTCCGTTTTTATCAATAAAACCATAAGTGTCTGATATTGATTTTACCAATGCCCAGTCTTTGTTGTATTCTCCAAATTTTTCAATTTTAGAATATATCGGCTGTACAATTACTTTTCCGTTTTTATCAATAAAGCCATACGTATTGCTTATTGTTTTTACAAGTGACCAGTCTTTATTGTATTCATTTAGTTTATAAACTTTTTTATAGCCGGTTTGTGCAAGAGCAGAGAAACTCATCGCCATAAATAAAAAAAGTAAAATTTTTGATCTCATGATTTAAATATTAAAAAATTCTAAATTAGAATGGAAACTCGATACAAGACCCGAATTTTCTGAGTGTATAAGATTCAAATTTATTGTTTTTTTCTTACAATTTGTATTCAAATATTATTTTATTGAGTTAGTTTAATTTATATGTTTGTAAAATAAGTATACACAGATATCAACATAAAATGAAGTTACCCCCTTATAGCATTTTCCCCAATATCACTGGCGATAAAGTCTTTTTACGACAAATTGAGACGAATGACATCAGTGATATTATAGAAATATCGTTTTATGATGCTATTCAGGCAACGACAGAGGAAGAGGCGATAGAAATGCAGGATAAGATTAACAAAGACTATACTGACGGTAGTTCCATTCACTGGGGTATTGCAGATAGTACAACTAATAAAATTGTAGGAACCTGTGGTTACTATCGTGGATTAGACAACGGAGCAGGTGAGCTTGGATTTGTTTTATTACCTCAACATCGAGGAAAAGGTTTTATGACCGCAGCAGTTGCTTTGGCAGTAGATTTCGGAATAAATACAATTGGACTAAAACGTATTTGGGCTGAAACAACTCAAGACAATGAGAGTGCAATAAAAGTTCTTGAACGTCTTCATTTCTGTAAAACTGCAAATCTGGAGGATAGTGGTGTTGAATATGATTATATATGTAATAAAATATCGGGCTAGAAATGTATGGATATAAAAAAAGCTGAACAGAAATGTTCAGCTTTTTGTCGGGGTGGCAGGATTCGAACCTGCGACCTTCCCGCTTCAAGCGGGACGTGATAACCGTATTACCTAGAATAAATTATAGATATCCAATATCTTCAAGATATCTTTTTATACCTCTCTTTTTTATTTTAGTTTCTAAAAACATAGCTTCTGTTCGTGTTGAAACTTGGATAGTGTATAATACTTCCCATCGTATTCCATATTTTGTTGAAGTTACTTGTGCTGAGTTGTGTCTGTTTAACCGATTTTGTAGATCATTAGTTTGCCCCACATAATACTTTGATTTTGTTTCACTATATAATATGTACACTGAAAACATAATATTACTTTTATAAGTATAAAATAAAAAAAGCTGAACATTTCTGTTCAGCTTTTTGTCGGGGTGGCAGGATTCGAACCTGCGACCTCCTGGTCCCAAACCAGGCGCGATAACCGGGCTACGCTACACCCCGAATAAGAGCATTTCTGCGTTTTAGTGGTGCAAATATACTACTTATTTTTACTTCTCAAAACGATAAACGTTTTTTATTTATTAATAGCCAAAACTGATGGAGAAGTATAGTTATTTTTTCAATTAAAACTTACATTTGCAACACTAATTTAATTACTGTAATAAAGTTATGTCTGATACTATAGAAAAAATCAAATGTCTTATTATAGGTTCCGGGCCTGCAGGTTATACTGCTGCCATTTATGCTGCAAGAGCAGATATGAAACCTATTCTTTATACAGGTATGGAGCCGGGAGGCCAGCTTACCACCACTACAGAAGTTGATAACTTTCCGGGATATCCTGAAGGTATTGACGGACCTACAATGATGATCCAGCTGCAGCAGCAGGCGGAGCGTTTTGGTACGCAGGTGCGCATCGGGATGGCTACTGCTGTAGAATTTAGTACTGTAGCTGGCGGATGGCACAAAGTTACCATTGATGGTAATAAAGAAGTTCATGCCCAAACTGTAATTATATCTACCGGAGCTACTGCAAAATACCTTGGTTTACCAAGTGAGCAGCGTTTAAGAGGCGGTGGGGTATCTGCTTGTGCCGTTTGCGACGGATTCTTTTACCGTGGTCAGGATGTGGCTATCGTTGGAGCAGGGGATACTGCTGCCGAAGAAGCTACATACTTAGCTAATATTTGTAAAAATGTAACAATGCTGGTCCGTAAAGATGCGATGAGAGCCTCTAAGGCAATGCAGCACCGTGTAGAAAATACACCTAACCTAACGGTACTTTACAACAGTGAAGTAGATGAGGTTATTGGCGATCAGGTTGTTGATGGTCTTAGGATCGTTAACAATGTTACCGGAGAAAAATCGGAGATTGCAATTACAGGTTTATTCATTGCTATTGGGCACAAGCCCAATACCGATATCTTCAAAGGTCAGCTTGATATGGATGATACCGGTTACCTTATCACAGAGGGTAAATCTACTAAAACAAACCTACCGGGTGTATTTGCATCAGGTGACGTACAGGATAAAGAATACCGTCAGGCTATTACAGCTGCGGGTTCAGGCTGTATGGCTGCTCTTGATGCTGAACGTTATTTAGCAACTTTAGAGAGTCATTAATCCTTTCTAATTCGAAAGCGAGAAATTCGAAGACATTGATATAACTTCGATTTATATTCATAAAAAAGCAGTACTTAATAAGTACTGCTTTTTGTTTTATCCTTTAAAAACATCTGATTGTTTTATTGTTCTTTCTTAGAAATAACTGCGCTGTCAGCAAAGTTCAGAACAGTAACTTTTGGCTTACCCAAAAGCTGTGTTTGCGATTTTCCTGATACAGATATGATTATTGTCTCCAAGGCATTTACAACATTAGTAGTGTAGCTTTCAGAAATCAATTCCATGTTTTTTACGCTAAATTTTCTTCCGGTAAAGGTTGCATTGTTATCAAGGCGGATCTTAGCATTGGCAGCATCTCCTTCAATTGTAGCGATTGATTTTTGGTACATATCTATCTTTACTTCCGGACTTGCAATAAGAGCTTTAAGCTGCGCGCCTTTGCTTAATTCTATTGCAGTACTTTCTGCCTGTAAATTTAGCTCTGCCGTTGTCTTGTCATTCAGGCTAAGGCTAAAGTTTCCCGATTTTACATTAAGATATGATTTAGAATAATCAAGGTTTTTAATCGCAATTGTATCCAATTGAAGGTCGGTAAGCGAATTTAGTACTACCTCGTTTTTGGCAGTTATGGATTTAAGGTTATCCGTATAGGTAACACGAATGCTTAGTTTTTTTGATCCGGTAACTTCTTTAGCAGTATATAACCTTAAAGTACTACCGTTAAGTTCGGCCATTATAACTTCGTGCAGGTTTTCGTCAGCTTCAATTTCCAGTCCCTGAGTTCCGCCTTTAGCTAAAAAGATCTCAAGGTTATCTTCAATTTCGATACTATCAAAACTGCCTATTTCTTTTTGGGTAACAGTTACGATCTTAGTTCCTTTTATCTTTTCTTTCTTTTGCGCAAATGAAAAAGTTGTAATTAGTAAGGAGAATAGGAGAAGGTGAATTTTTTTCATTTTTTGTATTTGTCATTATTGGATAAGGCAAATATATAAAAAACACCAGCGACAGCTGATGTTTTTATGATGTATAAAAAGTAAAATTATTTAGCTCCCGCATGATCATAACTAAATACTCTGGACATTTTCCACTGTCCGTCCTTAAGCAGCCAAAGATGTGTAAATTTCGCTTTTCCGGTTAATTGTTCCTTCCCATTTTCAGTCACATAGAAAGAATGATCTCCGGTGAGTAATGCACCATAACCATCCATTGGGTATACTTTCAGGGTGCCGGGAATAACTTCTCGTCTTAGTTTCCAGTTGGCTTTACTACACATTCCGGTTTTCATGGTTTCCATAAGTTTGGCGCTTGTTAGTGTTACACCGCCTTTGTCATGATAAAACTCAAGATCATCGGTAAAAAAGGTTTTAAATTTCTCAAGGTCACAAATGTTATAAGCATCAAATGCTGCTGCATCCAGGGCTGTAATTTTAGATTCTAATGCTTGTTTGGTAGTAGGGTAGGTTTCTTTTTGCTGGCAATAACCCATTGAGACAATAAGCATTATTGCTGCGAATAGTAATGTTTTCATAAAAAGTTTAGCATAAAAAAATACCCCGGCAGTGCGGGGTATCTTATATTATTTTTGGACGATATTTCCTCCTGAATCAGAATTTTTTTCCATTTTGGAAGGTGTACCCACATAATAAATAGTACTGCCGCTTGACGCATCTGCTGTAAGCTTATCAATTGGGTTTACAGTGATCGAGCTTCCGCTGGAAGCGTCTGCTTTTACATTGTGAGCCGTTAGTTTATTGGCTTCTATGCTACTGCCACTGGAAGCATCTGCTTCTATGTTGTGAGCCATACCTACTATTGCAAGAGAGCTTCCTCCTGAAGAATCACAGTTCAGGTTTTTAGCTTCTACACGAACCTCTACAGAACTTCCGCCATCAGATGATAGGTCTATAGAATTGCCTTTTAACAAGCCACTACTTTTTATAGACGAACCGCCATCGCAACTAATACTTTTAATGTCTGTTAAACGTACAGTAATTCTCTTTGCTCCATTACTAATGTTTTGATCGCTTGATATGTAAAGTTCTCCGTTCTTAACCTCTGTTTTTATATGCTTCTGCAGGTTGTCATCAGCCTCAACAGTTATAGAGCTTTGTGGTCCCTGTTCTATTATCACCTCCATGCCGTCGTCTACATTTACAGTAGTAAAGTCTCCGGTAACGGTACGGTTTTCGGTTGTAACATTGCCGCTGCCTTTTATGCCCATGAAATCACATGAAGAAAAGAATAAGGACACTACAATGGCAACAATTGCTTTTGTAATATTTACGATAACTTTAATCATTGGTATGGTTGTTAATGGGTTAGTTTCTTTTTTTAGACCTAACGCTTATGCTGTCTACACTTACGTGAACATTTACATTTTCGTCAGATATATGTATTTTTCCATTTCCTCCGGCATTTATATGTACGTCTTCCGGTAGTTCTGGAATCTCAGGCATTTCTGGAACTTCAGGTATCTCTCCGTCAGAATTATATTCATCAGGAGGACAATCCAGGCATTTAACTTTAGCTTTTTCCATTTGATAGAAATGTTCTCCACTATCCCACCAAAGGTCAAAGAAAGAATTATCAGTATCATCATATTGCTTCACACTTTCATCGCATTTAAATATCATGCCTTCCGGTAAATAAAGATAGACCTCCACTTTTTGATTACGGAACTTATTATTTAAATCTGTAATCAGATAATTATCTAAAATTAATGTATTTCCTTGGAATTCAAAGTTATATTTAATTTTTTCTGCTCTTTTTCTGGCTTCGCTAGATGATCTGCCCGATGCAATTTTTTCAATCTGTACATAAGGAGACGCTTCATCAGTCTTCATTACATAAAAAGTAATTTTATTAGAATAGATGATGTCGTTGCCTAAAGAATCTTGTGTAAACCTGAAATCGGTATCCTCATAAAATGATTTTGCATAATAATTGTTATACCTGAATTTTATTTGGAGTGTATCACTGGCAGCAGCACTTATCTCGCTTAGTTGTTTCTTCACAACTGTTTTACCTTCTGCATTTACTTCAGCTGCCTGGCTCATACCAAAATAGGCTACAGCTGCTACAGAGATGATCCATAAGAACAAAAGAGTAACTTTAGTAATAGTACCTATTGGTTTTAGGTTGTCTACAAGTATTTTAAGGCCTAAAAGGAATAACATAAATAACGGTATGGCAAGAGCAAAAAATGCTGCAAGGCCTAATACCCACATTGGTGTTTCTGTATAGTTAAATCCGTTTATCCATTTGTGCCAAAATGTATTGTTTAGTGATGAAGAAAATAGTAATGAGATAAACATTACAATTACTCCTCCAAGACAAACTGCCGATATAACAGCTATTATTGCCCCAATTGCTTTAGCGATACCTTTAAAAAGTGCAGAGAACACAGACCCGATCCCATTACCAACCGATTTAGCATTGGCGCCAAGCTTGTCGTAATCTACATTTTGCAACTTTCCCGTGATCATGTCAATCTCCTCCTTTACCTTTTTTTCGATGTTAGAGATATTAATGGGTTCACCTGTCATTTCCAGTTTCTCGGTAGTAGTTATAGCCTTTGGGATAAGTATCCATAAAAGGATATAAATAAACAGGCTGGTACCAAAAGAAACAAATAGAGAGATAATAAATATTATTCTTATCCATAGCGGATCTATTCTAAAGTAGTGAGAAAGACCTGCACATACGCCGCCAAGCATTCCTTTTTCACTATCCCTATAAAACTTTTTTGTTTTGGTATAGGTAAAATCGGATGCGGTATAAGCGCTTTTTTGTTCTGTGGTTTCTTCGTCTATTCTGTAGTCTTCAGGCTGACCCATTACGGCCATGATCTCATCTACCTCTTTATTGCCCACAACTTGTTTGTCATTTTTAAGCTTTTCGGACAGTAGTTCGGCTATCCTGTTTTCAATGTCACTCATAATTTCGTCTTTTCCGTCAGGAGAGAGCGAACGTCTGATAGCATCAAAGTAGCGATTCAGCTTTTGATAGGCATCTTCATCTATATGAAAGAAAAAGCCTCCTAAATTTATACTTACTGTTTTGTTCATGACTATGCTTTTTGACTGGTTATTATGTTTACTGCATCGGATAGTTCCGTCCAGGTAGTGTTTAATTCTTTTAAAATTTCTTTTCCTTCATCGGTCAGGCCGTAATATTTTCTTGGTGGCCCCGAAGTTGATTCTTCCCAACGGTAGTTGAGCAATCCGTCGTTTTTTAATCTTGTTAGTAGTGGGTAAACCGTGCCCTCTACAACAAGCAGCTTCGCGTTCTTTAGAGTATCCAGAATTTCTGATGTGTATGCCTCTTTTTCTCTTAGTACTGAGAGGATGCAGAATTCCAATATCCCTTTGCGCATTTGGGCCTTGGTGTTCTCAATATTCATTAGCGTTCATTTTTAATTGACTTTTCATTTCTTTTCTACATTTTCGTCTGTTACTGCAAGTCACGCTCTAATTTAAAGCTAATTTAACATTATCTCTTTTTATAGCGTAAGAATTGCTTCCTAAATTTATATCTATGGGCTCACCAAAATAAGTAATGGTAGATGAGCTGTCTGTGTTTGCACTGATTGATTTTGAGGCATATACTGATGCAGTAGATGCGTTTATTGTTTTTACATCTGCCGTTTGGCTCATAAATTTACCTGCCTGAAATGAACCGCTGTTGCAGTACACTATTGAGCTTTCTGTATCTCCTGTTATCTTAACGCAGGCACCTCCTGTTATGTTTGCTTTAAAAGAGTCTGCAGTAAGCTTACCGCGAAATGCAGAACCTGATTCGGCTTTGATAGTACATTTGCCTTTGCAGTCAAGTATACCCGTAAACGATGCTCCCGATGCCAGTTTGATAGTTACATCGTCCATTTTAATTTCATTTGCAAGCTTTATTGATGAACCAGTACTGGCCTTAAAAGTTGTAACATTCTTTTGTGCGACATATACTTTTACAGCTTTATGAATTGTATTTGTCTTTTGGTTTTCATTACCTTCTCTCAGATAAATTTTTAATGTACCACTGTTATTTTCTGTTATAACCTGTTGAAGATCTGCTTTACTGTCAGTCTCAACGATTAGTCCTGGGGAATCCAGTTGTGTAAAGATCACTTCGATACCGTTTTTAACTTCAAGGTTTGTGAAATCTGAAATTTTTCTTGTTTCACTTGTTTGAGAATATCCTGATATACCTGCTAAAGCTAAAAGGACTGTAATTGCTAAATTTTTCATGATGATTCGTTTTTTGATTGATGATTTGATGATGATGATTTGCCTTGATTAGGGGCGGGTTGATTGATTTGATTGATGATTGAACTCCTGTGTTTATTTCTGTTTGTTCTGTAATTTTTTAACCTGTCTTGCGGCATCTGCCATTATTTCTTTTCCGGTGTCGCTTGTTAAAGAAATCTTTCTGTCGTTTATCTTTATGTTGGTAATGATCTTACCGTCACTGTTTGTAATTTTTAACTCCTTTTCTTTATCACGGTAGTTTATAAAACCACCTGTTGTAATGCCGGTTATTGTATTTCCGTCGGCAGAAAAAGCAGCCTTTCCTTCCATTTCAATTTCGGTATCGGTCATTGCATTCCTGGCTATCATTTCACGCCTTACCATGCCTTGACTGTTTACAGAGTAACTGTATTTAATTTTACTGTCTTCAGTATTGCATGATACCAGGCTTGCCAATAAAAGCAGGGTAACTATTATATTTTTCATCATTTTATGAATTTTATGGTTAATGGGTAGTTATAACGTTCTCCATTGTTGTTTTTTACAGATGCATAAAGTATCAGGAAGAACTCGGCTACTTTAAGTACAATTACAATCAGTAATGCAATTAATCCAATTAGCACCAGTGAGGTTATTTTACCCATGCTGAACTGCTCTATGATCCATTCTCCATTGGAGTCCATTGTAAAATTCATATTATTAAACACTGTAAAAATGAATATTGGAGCGGCAATTATTATAAGTACCATTGAGTATAAAAAAAGGCTTAGCTGAAAATTGATTGCCTGCTTACCGTTATAATCTACAAATTCTGAATCATTTTTTTTAAAGCTCCAGATTAATGCCGGGAATATAAAGTTTCCAAAAGGAAAGAAATACTGAGTAAAGGCACTTAGTTGAAGCAGTGTGGCTGTATTTTTGTTTGCTGTTGTTTCCATAGTATAGGTTTATGTCTATTAATATTCTATGCAAATATATATCTATTGAAAGGTATTATGCAATGCAAAGTACTGTTATTTAACATAAATTTAACATTTTATAATTTGGGTAATTATCTGTATTTTAGCATTAAAATCAATAAACTATGGAATTCACGCCGTCCAAACTCAATACTTTCCTTTTTGTTAAACTGCCGTCGGCCTACTGGAGTGGGGTGCGTGTAAAGGAGATTTCGACCACATCATGTACTGCTACCGTAAAGCACCGCTGGTTTAATCAGAACCCTTTTGATTCAATGTACTTTGCGGTTCAGGCTATGGCAGCAGAGCTTACTACAGGTGCTTTGGTGATGTATCATATAAAGAAAAGCGGAAAAAAAATATCAATGCTAGTTGCAAATAATAAAGGGAACTTTACTAAAAAGGCACGTGGAAGAATAACGTTTACCTGTAATGACGGTCATTTAATAGAAGAGGCCATTGCAAAAGCAATCGCTACCGGAGAGGGGCAAACCTTCTGGATGCATTCTTTTGGTAAGGATGAGGCAGGCGATCAGGTATCGCATATGGAATTTGAATGGAGCATTAAGGTGAAATAACTAATTTGAAGTAAGCTAATCACAAACATTCGTTAAACGAAGAGCATTTTGAATTTTTATTTAGTGGTATCGTTTAAATTTGAGATATGAAAAAGAATTAGTTATGAAAGTTTTAATTACTGGAGCCACCGGGCTTGTAGGGAACGAACTGGTATCACTATTATTAAAAAATGGTGTTTATATAAATTACCTAACCACATCTGAAAGTAAACTGCAAAACGAAACTAATTATAAGGGATTTTTATGGAATCCAAACAAAGGAGATATAGATGAAAATTCATTGGAAGATGTAGACGCTATTATACATTTGGCAGGCGCATCTATATCCAAACGCTGGACAGATTCTTATAAGCAGGAAATACTGGAAAGCCGTGTTCTTTCTACCACACTACTATATGGCGCGCTTAAAAATAAACCAAATAAAGTAACTCAGTTTATCTCGGCATCAGCTATTGGTATATATCCGGACAGTCTTGATAGGGTGTATTCTGAAGAAGAAACCGAATTTGATAATTCTTTTCTAAGTCATGTTGTACAGCGATGGGAAGCCGCTGTAGACAGGATAAAGCAACTCGATATTAAAGTATCTAAGATACGAACGGGTTTAGTACTGTCGGGTAAAGGCGGAGCTCTTAAAGAAATTGCCGGACCGGTAAAGTTAGGACTGGGGGCAGCTTTTGGCAGTGGAAATCAAATGCAGTCATGGATACATATCTATGATTTGATTCATATCTATCTCTTTGTGCTTTTAAACGAAATGGAAGGAGTTTATAATGCTGTGGCACCCTATCCGGTAACCAATAAAACTTTGGTTAAAGAGATCGCTAAAGTAATGGACAAACCATTCTTTTTGCCTGGTATACCAAAATTTGTAATGGAAATGGCTTTGGGCGAAATGCATACACTACTTTTTGCCAGTCAGAATGTCAGCGCTAAGAAAATTATTGGCGAAGGCTATCAGTTCAAATACCTTTCCCTGGAAAAAGCTCTAAAGGCAGAATTAGGATAGTAAAAAAGTATTGAGAGATGAAGATATATTTTAATCTCAATACTGCTGTTTTACTTTTGTTTCCTTTTTCCGGAAACACTTACTTTCAGCTCAATATCATCATCAATATATTGATCCCCCAAATTTTTTACAGGGCTTTTAGAATTAAAGTTTATATTCCACAATGTCCTGTTTATCTTAAAATTTTCGCTGTTAATTGTAACCAACGTATCATTAATATGTATGACAGCTGGGAATTTTATATTCTTCGTAATGTCCTTTAACGTCAGGTTGCCCTCAATCATTGTTTTATTTTTATCTGCCGTTATAGCAGTAATATCAAATTGCCCGGTAGGATATCTGTTGGTGTTAAAAAAATGATCGGCATTATCTTCTTTTCCCAGGCCTTTAAGGTGATTCTCCAAATTCATCTTGTCTTTACCTTCTTTAGGATCGGTTACAATTATACTGTTCATGTCTATAATAAACTTTCCTGTTTCCAGTGTGTCATTCTTTACAAAGAATTCACCCTTTGTAATGTTTATAGTGCCCGTGTGTGTGCCTGTAGGTTTAGATCCTAGCCAATTTATGACAGATGCTGTAGTATCTACGGTATATTTTCTGGAAGTATTGGTTACCGGTTTTAAGGCTTCGGCTTCGGTAGTCTCGGCATTGATAGCAGTATTGTCTTTTTTACAGGAAATTATACTTGTTAAACCAATGCCTAACAAGAGCAGGAACAAGTGATTTTTCATTGCTGTAGAGTTTAGAATTAAGACATCAGTCACTAAATTACTAAAAATAGCAGTGACAATTTGACATTTTTTAAGTTTTGGCAATACTTTTGCACATCGCTAAAGCGACTATACACAAAATAATGTTTAAGAAAATATTTAAGAATATGACCCAGGAGAATTCTGAAAACGTGGAAAAAGACTTAACAAAGGACGAATTAGTTAATGAGACAGAGGCTGCAACCGAATCGGAAGGGATAGCATCTGCCGAAGAACTTTCGCCTGAAGAACAACTTGGTGAAGAACTTGCCAAAGAAAAAGATAAGTTTTTACGCCTGTTTGCTGAATTTGAAAACTATAAAAGAAGAACATCTAAAGAAAGAATGGATCTTTTTAAAACAGCAAACCAGGAAGTACTATTGGCTTTACTGCCGGTATTAGATGATTTTGACAGAGCAATGATCCAGATTTCAAAATCTGAAGATGAGCTTATGCTTAAAGGTGTGGAGCTTATTCACAATAAACTTAAAGATACTTTAGTCACTAAAGGACTTGAAGTAGTAGATGTTAAGACAGGAGATGCATTTGATGCAGATTTTGCCGAAGCAATTACCCAAATTCCTGCACCTACACCAAACCTTAAAGGTAAAATTGTAGATGTGTTAGAGAAAGGTTATAAACTGGGCGACAAAATAATCCGTTTCCCTAAAGTTGTTATAGGGAATTAATATAAAATTGTAGCAATACGGTTTAAAACGTGGAGAGATGAAAAAAGATTTTTATGAAATATTAGGGATTGACAAAGGTGCTACGCCAGAGCAGATTAAAAAGGCGTATCGTAAAAAAGCCATTGAATACCATCCTGACAAAAATCCGGGAGACAAACAAGCTGAAGAAAATTTTAAAACAGCAGCCGAAGCTTATGAAGTATTAAGCGACCCAAATAAAAAAGCGCGCTATGATCAATATGGATCGGCAGCTTTTGATGGTAATGGCGGCGGCGGTTTTAACGGCGGCGGTATGAACATGGATGATATTTTCAGCCAGTTTGGTGATATATTCGGAAGCGCATTTGGCGGCGGAGGCGGCTTTGGTGGTTTTGGCGGCGGAGGCGGCCAACGCAGAATGAAGGGAAGTAACCTTCGTATCAAAGTAAAAATGACGCTTGAAGAAGTGGCTAACGGCGTAGAGAAAAAAGTAAAAGTAAAAAGAAAAGTACAGGCTAAAGGAGTTACGTTCAAAACCTGCCCAACCTGTAATGGTGCAGGGCAAGTAATGAAGGTGACCAATACCATCCTTGGCAGGATGCAAACGGCAGCTACATGTCATACCTGTGGCGGTACCGGACAAATTATAGAGTCTAAACCTACACATGCTGATGCTCAGGGTATGGTAATGGAAGACGAAACGGTATCAATCAAAATACCTGCGGGTGTTGTAGATGGTATGCAGTTAAAAGTAACCGGTAAGGGTAATGATGCTCCGGGAAACAACAGTATTCCGGGTGACCTTATTGTAGCGATCGAAGAGATTGAGCATGAAACGCTTAAACGTGAAGGTGAAAACTTACACTTAGATCTGTATATAAGTTTCCCTGAAGCGGCACTTGGTACGTCTAAAGATATTGATACTGTAAACGGAAAAGTAAGGATAAAACTTGAAGAAGGTATTCAGTCCGGTAAAATATTAAGACTTAAAGGTAAGGGTATACCTAGTGTGAACTCTTATGGAACAGGTGACCTTCTTGTGCATGTAAATGTTTGGACACCAAAGACTTTAAATAAAGAGCAGCGTCAGTTTTTTGAGAAATCATTAGCAGATGAAAACTTTATTCCGCACCCTGAAAAGTCGGATAAATCTTTTTTTGAAAAAGTTAAGGATATGTTTTCATAACTTAATAAAGTTTTATATATTTGGAATTCACTAATTTATTAGTGAATTTTCTTTTTCATAGCAATTTTTCCCATCCTTATGCAAATAAGGGTGGGTTTTTTGTTTTCAGCAAGATTGGAATGTTCTTTTATCTCCTTATTTTTAAAAGATATATAGCTTTTCAGGCTCTTTTAAATTCGTTTATAATAAGTAACGATTTTTATTAATCTACGTCATATAATCTTTATTTTTACAATCACAATCAAAACCGAATGAAACCAATTTTAGAAGTAAAGAACGTTGTTAAGCAATACGGTGATTATACGGCTCTTAACAATGTTTCACTACAGGTGCCTAAAGGCAGTATATATGGACTTTTAGGGCCTAACGGAGCAGGAAAAACCTCTCTTATCCGAATTATCAACCAGATTACCATGCCCGATAGCGGCGAAGTTTTACTGGACGGAGAAAAACTCAACTCAAAACATATTGCCCAGATTGGCTACATGCCCGAAGAAAGAGGACTGTATAAATCTATGAAAGTAGGGGAGCAGGCACTTTACCTGGCACAGCTTAAAGGGCTTTCTAAAAAAGAGGCTAAAGATCAGCTGGATTACTGGTTTGAAAAACTGGAAATAAAAGGCTGGTGGAATAAAAAAATACAAGAGCTTTCTAAAGGTATGGCTCAAAAAATACAGTTTGTGGTAACGGTATTGCACCAGCCTAAACTACTTATTTTTGATGAACCATTTAGCGGATTTGATCCTGTAAATGCTAACCTGATAAAAGACGAGATCCTTGGTCTTCGTGATAAAGGAGCAACTATTATTTTCTCGACCCACAGAATGGAAAGTGTAGAAGAACTTTGTGATGATATCGCATTGATCCATCAATCCAATAAACTTATCGAGGGAAAACTACACGATGTAAAAAAACAATACCGTACCAATACTTTTGAGGTGGGTATTGCCACAGATAATCAGGCACAGCTACTATCTGATATTAATGGCAGGTATAAAACACTTCCTGCAAACTTTAAAACACTGGATGAAGAGCTTAAATTACAAGTAAGTCTGCCGGATGGGACAACATCTAAGGAGTTGCTAAACTACCTGTTGCAAAAAGGAGACGTGACCTATTTTGTAGAGAAAATACCTAGCGTAAACGATATTTTTATTCAAACTGTAAGCAAAAGATAAATGAGCCTTTCCTTAATCATAAAAAGAGAGTTTACTGCCAAAGTGCGCAATAAATCTTTCATTGTAATGACCTTTTTAAGTCCGTTGCTCTTGGTAGCAATGGCTGTTTTAATAGGCTATCTCGCCAGCCTTAATGGCAGCGAAAAAGTGCAGGTTGGAATATACGACCAGGCCGGCGTTTTAAAAGGAGACTTTAAAAGTACTGAAAAGACCGAGTATGTGGATCTTTCAGCAATGTCATTGGTCAAAGCCAAAGAAAAAGCATCTCAGGATTTCGAAGGTCTGATATATGTGCCTAAAGTAGATAGCCTGAGCCAGCTTACATCAAAAGTAGAATACCTTTCTAACGATTCGCCTAATCTTGATTTTGTTGCAGGTATTGAAGATGTAGTAAACAACAAGCTTACCAAGAACAATTTAAAACAGCTGGGTTTTGATTATGATAAGATAGAAAAAGCTAAAACTGATTCTACTATTCATTTGAGTAAATTCTCTGGAGAAGAAACCTTTAAAGAAGCGAGTATTATTAAGATCGTTATTGGTGGTTTGTCAGGGTATCTGATCATGATGTTTGTTATCATCTATGGTAATATGGTAATGCGAAGCGTTATCGAAGAAAAAACCAATCGTATTATTGAGATCATTATTTCATCGGTTAAGCCTTTCCAACTTATGATGGGTAAGATCATTGGTACTTCGCTGGCAGGAATACTTCAGTTTCTTATCTGGTCGATAATAGGGCTTGGATTGTTCTTTGTGCTAAGTACATTCTTTAATGTACAAATGGGAGGTGCAGCTGCTGCACGACCGGAGGTTGCTCAGGCATCTCAAGAGGCAATGCAGGGAATCCAGATCTATATAAGTGAATTATGGAAACTTCCGTTACTAACAATTTTTATATCTTTTCTCGTTTACTTTATAGGAGGATACTTTTTATACAGTTCATTATATGCAGCAATTGGTGCTGCTGTTGATAGTGAAACCGATTCACAGCAATTCTTACTGCCTATTATAATGCCGTTAATGCTGGGTGTTTATGTAGGATTCTTTAGCGTGATCAGTGATCCGCATGGTACGGTAGCTGTTGTTTTCTCTATGATACCACTTACATCGCCAATAGTAATGCTGATGCGTATACCATTTGGTGTGCCGTTGTGGCAGATAATAGTATCAGTAGTTTTACTATTTGCTACCTTCTTTTTTGTAGTGTGGTTTGCAGCAAAAATTTACCGAATAGGTATTTTAATGTATGGCAAGAAACCTACATATAAAGAGATTTTTAAGTGGCTTAAGTATTAAAAAATCCAAGGCAGGGATGCCGGAAGTTTGACTTCTAAGATTCAAAGATTGAAGATTCTAAAAATCAAGCTGCCCTGATGTAGCTCAATAATCTAAAAATAAAGATGCCAAAAATATTAGTTATAGAAGACGAAGCAGCCATCAGAAGGGTGTTAGGAAAAATCCTTTCGGAGGAAAACGATACCTACAAAGTTGATGAAGCCGAAGATGGTGCTCAGGGTTTGGAGAAGATTAAAAATGAAGATTATGACCTTGTGCTTTGTGATATAAAAATGCCAAAAATGGATGGTGTTGAAGTGCTTGAAGCTGTAAAAAAGATAAAGCCGGAGATTCCGTTTGTAATGATATCCGGTCACGGCGATCTTGAAACAGCTATAAACACAATGCGTCTTGGTGCTTTTGATTATATATCTAAGCCACCTGATCTAAACCGTTTGCTTAATACAGTACGTAACGCACTGGATCGTAAAGTACTTGTGGTTGAAAACAAGATGCTGAAGAAAAAAGTAAGCAAGAACTATGAAATGGTGGGGGCAAGCGATCCTATTAATCATATAAAAGAGATTATAGAAAAAGTAGCTCCAACAGATGCCCGTGTGCTTATAACCGGACCCAACGGAACAGGTAAGGAGCTTGTAGCGCACTGGCTGCATGAAAAGAGTGAGCGTGCCAATGCCCCTTTTGTTGAGGTAAATTGTGCTGCTATTCCGTCTGAACTAATCGAAAGTGAATTATTTGGTCACGTAAAAGGAGCGTTTACATCGGCAGTAAAAGACAGGGCAGGTAAGTTTGAAACCGCTGATAAAGGGACTATTTTTCTTGATGAGATAGGCGATATGAGCCTTCCGGCACAGGCAAAAGTACTGCGTGCATTACAGGAAAGTATGATAACCCGTGTTGGTGCAGAGAAAGATATTAAAGTAGATGTACGCGTTGTAGCAGCTACAAATAAAGACCTGAAAGTAGAAATTGCCGAAGGACGTTTTCGTGAAGACCTTTATCACCGTCTTGCTGTAATACTTATAAAAGTGCCGGCATTGAATGACAGAAGGGACGATATACCTCTATTGATAGAATATTTTGCTGAAAAAATAGCCTCTGAGCAGGGTAGTGCACCTAAGAAATTCTCTACCGATGCGATCAATTTATTAAAGGAATATGACTGGACTGGTAACATCCGTGAACTACGTAATGTAGTAGAACGTCTTATCATTCTTGGCGGTACAGAAATTTCAGAGAGCGATGTAAGGCTCTTCGCGAGTAAATAGTAGTATATTTGCAAAAATTATGCGGTGCAGGAAACCACAATAATTGGCAACAAACAAAAGATATGCGTTTAAAGAAAATAAATGAAAATTTGTCGCTGGCTTTACAAGAAGCAGAACTGACAGAACCTACACAATTACAAAAAGAAACTTTTGGAACCATAAAAAGCGGTGCAGACTGTGTTATTATTGCTCCAACTGAACTTGGTAAAACCACAACAATTGTTATAAACGTTATACAGCGTTTGGATAAAGCGTTTATGGAATCGCCAAGAGCACTTATCGTAGTACAGGATAAAGTTAAGGTATTAGAAATGCAGGAGCTTTTTAAAAGGTATGGTAATCATACTGACTTAAGAGTATATGGTGTTTACGACCAGGGCGATATCGACTGGGATAAAAACCAGATATCTTTAGGGATCGATGTCATTGTGGGTACACCTACACGTCTTAGTGAAATGTTTGCTACGGCAGGATTTGATGTAAACCAGTTAAAAATGTTTATTCTTGATGATGCCGATATTATACTGCGTCTTAGACATGAAACCAGAATTGCACATATCTCTGACAGTATCGCTAAAACGCAGCGTTTATTCTTTACAGAAGAATTTACAGAACGCGTAGATGTATTGTCTGAGCGATTGATGATAGAGCCTTTCATTTTTGCATTTGATGAAGATGAGGACGACGAGGAAGAGGAAGAAGACGAAACAAACGACTAAAATAAAAAGTTATGGGATTAATGAAGATATTTTCGGGGAGTGAAATTTTAGCTCAGGCATTACAATCAAAAATTGAAGAAGTAGGTGTAGAAACAGTCGTGAAAAATAATATTCAGGCGGCACGTATGTCTGGTTTTGGTGGTTTGGGTCAGGCAGTAGAAGTATTTATCTACGAAAGAGATTTTGGTAAAGTACATCAGGTGATCGAAGATTTTAAAATGGGCGGATAATTTGAGATAATGCATTCGTTTATAACTTTTATTCCAATAAAGAAGCGTTTCCCTTTGACAGACTTCTTGTTAATCTCTTTTTTTACAAAGAAACCGCAAAGAACTATTACTGGGGGAATTGTATTCGAAAAAGAGAAAATCACAGTTAATAGTATTGAATACCTGCTTGATGATCTTAGTAAAATAACATTTACAGATTGCGGTAATCATTTTAGGCAAGGAGATGGTTATTTTAATAAGAACTCAGGTGTTGAGCCTAATTCTAAAGATAATCTACTATCATTAGAATTGAATAATAAAGAAACCTTAAGGGTTTATTTTCAACTGAATAATCGTTATCATATACGAAATATACAAGATGAGCTTATTCATTACCATAATGAGGGCAAGCTTCATTTTTTGAATCTTATTGATGTTTTAGGTATTGAAGATTATAATGCCATCCAGCATTTTAAGCAACAATTGCCAAACAAAGGAAAATATTAAAAGCTACTGATACAGTAGCTTTTCTTTTTTATATTAGCATAAAATTCTTTTATGTATGGACGATGTGCCGTTGTTTACAGCTATTTTGTTTACCTGTACAGTCCTACTTACTTGTTTTATTTTTTATAGGGCAGCAAATACATCCAAAACTTTTTTTGCTGTAAGTGGTGTTTGGCTTTTACTTCAGGGGTTTATAGCGCTTACGGGATTTTATACTAATACTCAAACAATTCCTCCAAGGTTTGTATTACTGATAGGTGTTCCACTATTATTCATTCTTTTATTATTTGTTACAAAAAATGGGAGGCAGTATATTGATAACCTTGAGCCTAAATATCTGACCCTTTTACATGTGGTAAGGGTTCCTGTTGAAATAGTTTTGTACTTATTGTTTTTATATAAAAAAGTACCTGTTACTATGACTTTTGAAGGAAGTAATTTTGATATTCTTTCAGGAATATCGGCACCGTTTATTTTTTATTTCGGGTATAAAAAGAAAATCTTAGGTAAAACTATTTTATTGTTATGGAATTTTATCTGTATTGGTTTGCTATTAAATGTAGTGATAACGGCAGTATTATCGGCGCCATTTGAATTTCAGCAATTCGCTTTCGATCAACCTAATGTTGCGGTACTGTATTTTCCTTATATATGGCTTCCTTGCTGTGTTGTTCCTCTTGTGATGTTCTCTCATCTCGCAACGATTAGGCAATTACTGGTAAATAAAGCGTAAATTTATTTCTAATTAATCCAAAGCCGCTCTTATGGACTTATTTTGGAAATATCTTAAACCGTACTCCTGGTGGATCGCCTTGGTTTTATTTTTGGCAGGAATAGCACAGATACTATCACTTTATGACCCTATTATTTTTGGAAAGATTATAGATGATTATGCTCTGAATCCTAACGGGAATGATAACAACACACGTATAAATGGCGTTGTAAAACTATTAATCATCGCAGTAGTTATAGCCTTGGCAGCACGATTATTTATGTCCTTTAAAGATTATGTGCTGCGAATGATCGTTCAGAAATTTGGCATGCAGATCTTTAATGACGGATTGAGACAGACACTGCGCTTACCCTATCAGGAATTTGAAGACCAGAGCAGCGGAGAGATTTTATCCATACTTCAAAAAGTACGTATGGATACCGAGAAGTTCATTTCGGCATTTATCAATATTTTATTTTCTTCGGCAGTTGGCGTTGGATTCCTTATGTGGTATGCTGTTACCAAACACTGGGCATTGATTCCGATATTTCTTATTGGTGTGGTTGTTTTGGGTGGGCTGACCAGTATTTTAAGCCGTTCCATAAAAACATTACAACGATCATTAATTCGGCAAAACCGCCAAATGAGTGGCACGATTACCGAGAGTCTCAGAAATATTGAACTGGTAAAAAGCCTAGGATTAACCTATCCGGAAATTCGGCGGCTAAAAGTCCATACGCAGGAAATATATGATCTTGAAATGGCTAAGGTAAAGAAGATGCGTACCCTTACATTTATTCAGGGAAGCATATTGATATTACTAAGGCAGTCGATACTGTTTATCTTATTATGGCTTATTTTTAGGAATGTACTGTCTACAGGAGAACTAATCTCGATGCAGTTTATATCGTCGGGTATTATTGCTCCGCTTCAGGATTTAGGAAGTATTATCCTTTCATATCGGGAAGCCGAAACGGCATTGTCTTTATTCAATGACCTCATGCAAAAAAAACCGGAGTACAGCCCGGAAGATCCTGTAGACGTAGGGCCCATAGGTCAGCTGCATTTTAATAATGTTGTTTTTAGACATAAAAATGCAGCACACAACGCCATTCAAAACATAACGTTTAAAGCAGAACTTGGGGATACGATTGCCTTTGTTGGTCCGTCCGGTTCTGGGAAATCAACACTGGTAAAGCTATTGGTAGGGTTGTACCGTCCGGTAGAAGGTGATATCCTGTATGATGATATTTCTATAAAAGACCTGCGCTATAACAGAATACGCAGGCAGTTGGGGTTTGTAACCCAGGATACGCAATTATTTTTCGGAACCATTCGAGAGAACCTGTTGTTTGTAAAGCCGGATGCTACTGAGGAGGAATTGCTCGAAGCCATGAAAAAAGCATCGGCAATGGGGATTATAGATAATGCAGAGAAAGGACTGGATACGATATTAGGCGAAGGCGGTAAGAAGCTTTCGGGAGGAGAAAAGCAGCGTTTGTCTATTGCCAGAGCGCTATTGCGTAAACCCCGCCTACTCATTTTTGATGAGGCAACTTCTGCTCTGGATTCTCTTACCGAGTTACAGATAACTGAAACGGTAAAAGAAATATCGGAAGATAAACAACAGATAACTATTCTTATTGCGCATAGACTATCGACCATTATGCATGCCGATACTATCTTTGTGTTGGAACGCGGCGCGATAACCGAACAGGGTACCCACGATGAACTGGTTGATAAAAAAGGATTATATTTTGCAATGTGGCGCCAACAGATTGGTGAACGTAAGTATTAGGTTTATATATTTGTGTTTAAAAAGAGTGAGATAAATTTAACACCCATAATAAATTAGATAGATGAAACCAGAAAATTTAGCAGGATTAAGCGATCAGGAACTTTTACAGAAAATAAACAAAATAAGATCCAATAGAATAATTGATGCTGTAATTATTGGATTTACTATTGGGGTTGTAATTTATAGTGCAGTAAAAAATGGTTTTGGATTTTTCACTTTTTTTCCTTTATTATTGACGTATATCATAGCTAGAAATTCGAAAAATAATAAGATCTTAGAAAAAGAAATCCAAAAAGAATTGAACTCAAGGAATTTAGAACAACTCTAGGTGATCTATGATATTGAACTTTCAAAATTTATATATATTTGTATTTAAACACTTACATTATGTCTAAATCAATAGAAACCGAACGCCTTTATTTCCGCGAACTCGAACCAACAGATGATGCAGGGATGTTTGAACTGGATTCTAATCCCGAAGTGCATACTTATCTTGGTAAGAATCCTGTAAAAACGATTGATGAAAGCCGTGCTGCAATTGCTTTCATCAGGGAACAGTATCATACTAACGGTATTGGACGATGGGCAGCATTGCTTAAAGATACAGGAGAATTTATTGGTTGGGCCGGACTAAAGTTGGAACGCAATGTAAATGGTCATGATTCACATTATGATCTAGGTTATCGTTTTATCCAAAAGCACTGGGGTAAAGGCTATGCAAGTGAAGCCGCCGCCGCCTTTGTAGACTATGGTTTTTATGTAATGAAACTGGAAAAGATAAATGCAACCGCCGATCCTTCTAATGCTGCATCCAGAAAGGTATTGGAAAGAGTGGGATTAAAATTTATTGAAATTTTTGATCATGAAGGAGAGGAAGAGGTTTGGTATGAAATGGTAAACCCAAACAAATAAAGCTATATGAAAAAAAGAGTTCTTACATTTTTATGTATAGTTTTTTTACTGACAGCCTGCAATCAATCTAAAAAGGAAGAATACAAAAGTGGGGCTTCGGTAAAAGAAATTACAATTGACGGACTCAAAAATGAGCTTATAAAACTTAAAGAAGGGAAAAGCGGATTTGATGTTACAGGAATAACATCAAACGGTACAGACTGCATTTATTTTATAAACAACGGCGATACTTTTACTATTGAATTTGAAGCTATGACTGCCGATCAGGTTCCGTTTTTAAAGAAGCTAAAAGCTTTTGCTGCTACGAATGGTTTTAAAACCTTGAAAACTGCATCTAAGAAAAAACCTTTGTATGAAACAGATGAGTTTGCTCCTGTTATTTGTATTCTGACTAATACATCACTTGACGAAACAGTTGTTATAGCAGAGAAAATTCAAACCCAGGTTTTTGGTAATAGTAAGAGCACAACTTATGATGTAGTTCCTTAATTAGTATGTTTTCTGCCTTTTAACAGGTAACCTATAATTAAGCCAACAATAATCCATAACGGGATACCCAGCAGTATTTTAGATATGGTAAATTTTTCGTGATCAATAAGTGGGAAAATAATCATAGTGATGATGTACAGGATACCCGCCCAAACTAAACCTGATCTAATCCATCTTTTCATTTTGTATCGTTTTAATCCAGTGTTTCATTATTATCAGGCTAGACTTGTTTTTTAGGTTCTTTCTTGCGGGATACATAGCCAAATATTAATCCAAAAATAATCCATATCGGAATGGCGATAAGAAGTTTTGGAAGGATTAATTTTTCGTTATCCCATAATGGCAATGCTACATTCATGATAAAACACATGAATAAACCCCATATAAGTCCAAATTTCACCCAGCTTTTCATATTATCCGTCAATTTGTTTTTTAGGTTCTTTTTTTCGTTTCGACTCTATATATGCTAAAAAAACCCCGGCTATGATGAAAACGATACTGAAAAATATCATTTTTCCTAACGTTTGTTTTTCAGGAATTTCGTCAAATCCTAACCATACCATTATGTAGGGAGAAAGGAATTGAGTAACCACTATCATGAAGACAGCCCAGATCAATCCGGATTTTATCCAACTTTTCATTGCTCGAAATAATTATCTATATCAAAGATAACCAATATTTTTAAGCTATACAAAGCAAACCTAATTGTGCAATAGGCTAATTATCCTATCTTTGCGGCTTCAAAAAAAGACCCATGATCAGTATAGATGCGCTTTCGGTACAATTTGGCGGTACCACATTATTTAGTGATGTTTCGTTTTCTATTAATGAAACCGATAAAATAGCCCTTATGGGTAAAAATGGTGCAGGAAAATCGACTTTACTTAAAATCGTAGCAGGAGAAAATAAACCTTCTTCAGGAACTATTTCGTCCCCAAAAGGTACTGTTATAGCTTACCTGCCACAGCATTTGCTTACGCAGGATGATGCTACAGTTATGGAAGAAACGTCTAAAGCATTTGCTGGAGTTTTTAAAATGAAGGCAGAGATCGATGCACTTAATGAAGAGCTTACCGTGCGTACCGATTATGAATCGGATGAGTACTATAAGATTATCGAAAAGGTATCTGAGCTTAGTGAAAAATTCTATTCTATAGAAGAAGTTAATTATGAAGCTGAAGTAGAAAAAGTACTTGTAGGTATGGGCTTTAGCCGTGATGATTTTAACCGTCCAACGTCTGAATTCAGTGGAGGATGGAGAATGCGTATTGAGCTGGCTAAGATATTATTGCAAAAACCTGACCTGATATTACTGGATGAGCCTACCAACCACATGGATATTGAAAGTATTCAGTGGCTGGAAGATTTCCTTATTAACAGTGCTAAAGCGGTTATGGTAATATCGCACGATAGGGCCTTTGTAGACAATATTACAACACGTACCATAGAAGTGACTATGGGTAGGATATACGATTACAAAGCAAAATACTCACATTATTTAGAGTTGCGTAAAGACCGTCGTGTACATCAGCAGAAAGCATACGATGAGCAACAAAAAATGATTGCCGAAAACCAAGAGTTTATCGATCGTTTTAAAGGAACGTATTCTAAAACGCTACAGGTACAGTCGCGTGTTAAGATGCTTGAAAAATTGACAATTGTAGAGGTAGACGAAATAGATACTTCGGCATTGAAACTTAAGTTCCCTGCAGCGCCACGTTCTGGGCAATATCCTGTAGTAGTTAACGAACTTTCTAAAGCATATGGTGATCACGTTGTATTTAAAGATGCATCGATGGTTATTGAGCGTGGTCAGAAACTTGCTTTTGTGGGTAAAAACGGTGAAGGTAAGTCGACTATGATTAAAGCCATTATGGGCGAAATTAACTTTGAAGGTACAATGGAATTGGGTCATAATATTCAGATTGGATATTTTGCACAAAACCAGGCCGCAATGCTGGATGAGAACCTAACGGTTTTTGAAACGATAGATCAGATTGCGGTTGGTGAAATACGTACACAGATAAAGAACCTACTGGGAGCTTTCATGTTTAGTGGTGATGATACTACTAAGAAAGTAAAAGTACTTTCGGGAGGAGAGAAGACTCGTCTTGCGATGATAAAATTATTGCTTGAACCGGTTAACGTTCTTATTCTGGATGAGCCTACCAACCACCTTGATATGAAAACCAAAGACATTATAAAAGATGCGCTTAAGGCTTTTGACGGTACCATTATATTGGTATCTCACGACAGGGATTTCCTTGACGGATTAGTAACTAAAGTATTTGAGTTTGGCAACAAACGCGTTAAAGAACACTTTGAAGATATTAAAGGTTTCCTTGAATACAAGAAAATTGAGAACCTTAGAGAGATTGAGAGAAAGTAATTGATTTACGATTTGTCATCCTGAGCCTGTCTAAGGATTATTATAAAATTACCAGCCGCATTTCGACAAGCTCAATGTGACTGGTAATTTTATTTTAGGAGTCTTATTAAAGGATATATGATAAAAAAAAACACCTAATACATTTCGGTAAACTCAATGTGGCTGGTGTTTTTTATATTTCTTGGATTTGTCACCCTGAGCCTGTCGAAGGGTTATTATAATAAAAATACCAGTCGCATTTCGACAAGCTCAATGTGACTGGTAATTTTATTTTAGGAGTCTTATTAAAGGATATATGATGAAAACACCTAATACATTTCGACAAGCTCAATGTGGCTGGTGTTTTTTATTTCTTAGTTTTCCATTCTTTCGATCCTAAAATATTCTTGCGGACATCCTTTTCCCACTTTGTACCGAATTTCTTTTTGAGGTACTGTAATACAAGTAGATTATACTCCCTGTAATAATCAATATTTTCTGGTATAACACACCCGAAATCATGGTATTTTACATTGTATTTTTCCAGAAATCCTTTATCTGCAGGAGTGGCACTTGAAACTATTCCGCTTAAAACATATAGTGTTACCGTTCCGTTTTTAATATCAGCTTGAAGCTTGTTTTGTGGGGTTATGTTTTTTTCCTGTGCATATGAGCTAATACTCAATACAAGCACAAATAGAAAGGACATGATTGTTTTCATAGTTTTTAAAATTTGGCCTGCCGGAGTTTATACCCAACAGGCCGTTCATTTGGAGTTAGTTAATTGCAAATGTTATTTTACCATTTCTACCAGCCTGATAAACTCTGCTTTGTAGCCATCAGGATCATTTTTAAGCCCCTGTTTTGCCAGTGCTTTAATGTCTTCGGTAGTTTTATTGGGCACCAGTTTAGAATCTCTTAATTTTAAGCCAAACCATGCTACTGCTGCTGAAAATTTATAATCGGCTGATGTTTTTTGCAAGGGTAAAGACGAATTGGAGATAATTTGAACCATCTCTGTACTTTTGTCTCCAGCGGGTTTTTTATATCTGAATTTTATAGTGGCCAGTTCGTCGTTATAGTTTAAAGAAGTGCTTAGTGGTTTGCTGTATTTTAATTGGGGAGCAGCGTTAAAATACTCGCTTTGTACACCTACAGGAATAATTTCATACAATGCAGTAACGGTGTGTCCGCTTCCTAATTCTCCTGCATCTATAGCATCATTTGCAAAATCTTCATCGCGGAGTTTTCGGTTCTCATAACCAATCAATCTATACGACTGCACATGCTTAGAATTAAACTCTATCTGGATCTTTACATCTTTAGCAATCGCATACATCGAACCTATGAATTCTTTATCTAAGAATCGGGTGGCTTCCTGCATATTATCGATGTAAGCATAGTTGCCATTTCCTTTATCTGCAAGTATTTCCATTTTTGAATCTTTATAATTACCCATGCCATAACCAAGACAGGTAAGGAATACACCGCTTTTACGTTTTTCTTCAATTAATGTTTCCATATCACTGTCTGAGGACTCTCCAACATTAAAGTCGCCATCGGTAGCCAGGATAATACGATTATTACCATCTTTGATAAAATTCTCTTGAGCGGTTTTATAAGCCAATTCTATTCCTTCACCTCCGGCAGTGCTTCCTCCAGCTTCAAGATCATCAAGGGCGGTAATTATTTTGTCTTTATCTGCACCACTTGTAGAAGGCAGTACCAACCCCGCTGCACCCGCATAAACTACTATTGCTATCCTATCTTTTTTACGCATTTGTCTTACTAAAAGTTTCATGGATTGTTTAAGCAGAGGAAGTTTGTTGTCATCATCCATAGATCCCGATACATCGATAAGAAAGACAAAGTTGGATGATGGCAGGTTTTTATCAGCCATAACTTTACCTTTCAATCCAATTTTTAATAGTTTGTGTTTTGGATTCCAGGGTGCGGTGCTATACTCTGTATTAATAGAGAACGGATCGTTATTGTTTGGCTCAGGATATTCGTATTTAAAAAAGTTGATCATTTCTTCTACTCGAACCGCATCTTTAGGAACTGTTTCACCATCATTAAGAAAACGCCTGATGTTAGTATAAGAAGCGTTGTCTACATCTATAGAAAAAGTAGAAAGTGGTGTTGCAGCCGAATTTTCAAACTGGTTTTCTACAAACGATTCATATTCTTCCTGATCTACTTCTACAGGTTCGTATTTAGAAAGACTCTGCTCTTTTTTTGCATTTTCTTTTTCGATCTTTTCGATTTTCTCTCTTTCCTTTTTAAGTTTTCGTAACTGACGTTTTGTAGGTGCGTTCTTTGTTTTTACGACTATAACTCCATTACTACCTCTGTTACCGTAGATGGCAGTCGCTCCGGCATCGTTCAAAACTTCTGTTTTCACAATGTCTTTAGGGTTAATTTGCTTGAAGTTTTCAGCGCTTAAAGGAACTCCATCTACAACATATAATGGTTCTGAATTATTATTTATCGTACCATATCCACGTAGTATAACAGTACTATTTGCTCCCGGCTGTCCTGATCCGGTTGTAATAGTAAGTCCCGGAACTTGACCTTGGAGTGTTTGTATAAAGTTTGTATTAGGCCTGCCTTCTATGGCTTTTGAAGTTACTGTAGTAATGGCTTCTTTAGAAATCTCGTTTTCTTCGGTTTTCTTTTTTGCAACGAAGCTGTTACTGGATTGATTGCTATCATCAAAATATTCTTTGTCATAGTTTGCATTAGCTCTGCCTTCGATTGTTTTAGAAGATATTGTTGTAATCGCTGCATTACTGGTCGCTCTTGTTGTTACTCTATAAGCTTCTACAACAACTTCCTGAAGTGCCATAGAATTATCCTGCATTTTATGTGTTAGATTATTTGTTGCATGGCTTGCAATAACTGATTGTGGCTCCATACCAATATAGGACAATACAACTTTATCACCTTCATTAGTATTTAATGAGTATTTGCCGTCAAAATCAGTTTGTACTCCATTTGATGTGCCTCGGATTTGTACATTAACACCAGGTATAGGCATACCTGTATTATCAATTACAACACCTTGAAAAACGATTTGTCCTATTTTGTCTGCTACTGGTAAAACCATTATAGCATCGGCGTTCAGTTTCGTTTCTATGTTAGCTGTTCCCTGTCTTTCTTCAGAAACTACAATAGCACTTTTTTTGAATTTTGGAGCGGGAGAAATAACTTCTTCTGTTTGCTCCACTTTGTTTCGGGGAGATGGCTCGCTTGTAACAACTTCTCGTTTAAATCCTTTTATTTCGGGGTTAAATATTTCTTTTACTTTTTGGGTGTCAATAACGGTTACATTATTTTCCGGGATTACTTTTGGTGCAACAATTGGGTTGGCTTCATTTTTGAGCATTAAAGTGCCAATACCCATAAAGAGTAGGAACAATGCTGCTATACCAGTATATTTCCACCATACGGCAATTTTTCGTTGTTTGTTGTTGTCCAGTTTTTCTTCAACACGGTTCCATACGGCTTCCATGCGGTCAAAGTCTTTGTCTTCGGCTTTGCCGGAGGCCTCTTTAAATTGTTTGTATATTTTATCTTGATTTTCCATGACTGTTTTCATTTAGGTAATAAACATTGTTTACTAATTCTTTGAGTTTACCTCGGGAGACGTTTAATTGTGATTTTGATGTTCCTTCGGATATATTCAGCATGGCGGCTATTTCTTTGTGCGAATAACCTTCAATGGCAAAGAGATTAAATACGGTCCTGCATCCTTCGGGCAGGTAAGTGAGCAGCTTTAGCAGGTCTTCTTCTTCAAGTCCGGCCGATTGGACTTCCGAAGGTTCGGCTGCACGGCTCATGTCTTCAATATAAATATTAAAGTTCACGTTCTTTTTAAGGCTCATCAGGCACTGGTTCACGGCAATGCGTCGTGCCCAGGCTTCAAATGCCTTTGTTTCTTTAAGCTGATCGAGTTTGGTAAAGATGGTAAAGAAGGCATCGGCCACAGCTTCTTCAATCTCTTCCTCTTTTTTCAGGTACCGTTTGCAGGTGTGGTACAGTTTAGGAGCCATAAGCTCATACACCTTCCTCTGGGAGTCCCGGTGCATTTTTCTGCATGCTGCTATGAGTTTTTCTTCTATCACAATTAAGTCTCTTTGTTATATAGATTAGAAAAGTGATACAAAGGTTGGGAGAGGAGTGAAAAATAGTTTAAAGTCCGAGTTTGAGAGTGAGATATATGAAGTCTGATGTTGCGTAAAACCTCAGATATCCAACTTCTATACTTTTTACTGTTTTTCAAGTGTCAGTTTAAAAATGTCCGATGCAGCAGCATCGCTATCGGTATCTTCACACAAAAGGAATTCAAGAGATTTATCCTTCGTCTTATATAGAGTAATCCCTTCAAACTTATTTTTAAGCGAAATGATCTCGGTAAACTCTACTTCCATCGTTTCGGTGTCAATTCGACCTATAAGTGTTCCTGCTACTTCTCCGTCAAGATAGGTAGAGTTCGATTTTTCGGCAGCAGCCAAAAAATAAAGCTTATCATCCACCAGCACCGCATCAGTAAAGCTGGCAGGCGCTCCGTTTATTTTAGGTAATGCTATTTCATTATATATAAATTGAAAAGCAGCTTCTTTAATATCTCCGTCCAGAGTAAAAATACCGTTCTGTCCTTTTGGGCCATTGCCACGATTAAACAAATACCAGGTGTTTCCTGCATTTACTGCGGCTTCTATATTAAAGTTATCGGGTTTAATTTCGCTAAAGTCCTGCATCGCCATATAAAGATCGGTAGCATCTATGGCAGGAAATACTTTTTTTGACTGCGAATCTATATATTGTATGGTATTGCGTTTATTGGTCGAACCCGAGCCAAACAGATAGAGCTCGTCGCCCATTGCTGTGATTGATTCATAATCGGCTTTTTCTTTTTTTGGTACATTTTCAAGCGGGCCGTTATATCCGTGAGGTGCAATAGGTGTTTTTTCAAGTTGTTTGTTGGCAAGATTGTATTCATAAAGCATATAACTGTTATCTGAAACCAGGAAAAGAGATGTGCCATCCAGCAATAAACCCGATGCCGAACCTATGCCTATAATGTGGAATAACAATTCCAACTGAAACTTTTGCATAATATTATGTTTTTGTAAAAAACGAAGCTTTGTTTTAATCCTTACATTTATATAAAGATAAATCAATTATCGATGAAAGCAATAAACACGGAGGATTTTAAGGTAAACGGAAAGTTTAATATTAAAGGCGCAGCTACAACTTTAGATGTTGAAACATCGGATAAAAAAATAGCCGACTCGCTGGAAGATGTAAGTACAAAACTAGGTAAGCTCCAGGATAAAATGTATGCAAATAACCGCTATAGCGTGTTGGTATGTTTGCAGGGAATGGATACTGCCGGTAAAGACAGCCTGATACGTGAAGTTTTCAAAAACTTTAATGCCCGGGGAGTAAATGTGTATAGTTTTAAAAAGCCGTCGTCTGCAGAGTTGGAGCACGATTATTTGTGGCGTCATTATATTGCTTTGCCTGAGAAAGGAAAGTTTGCTGTGTTTAACCGTTCGCATTATGAGAACGTACTTGTTACACGAGTACATCCAGAGTTGATTTTGAACGAGAACCTTCCGGGTATAAACACCGTTGATGATATTCCTAAAGATATGTGGAAGCATCGTTATGAGCAGATCAATAATTTTGAGAAGCACATTAATGCAAATGGTATGATAATTTTTAAATTCTTTCTTCACCTTGGGAAAGATGAACAGAAGAAAAGACTACTTAGAAGGCTTGATAAGCAAAGCCATAACTGGAAATTCTCTCCGGGCGATCTTGAAGAAAGAGACCTTTGGGATAAATACCAGGAATATTATGAAGATGCAATAAACCATACTTCAAAAGAGCATGCACCCTGGTATGTGATACCTGCCGATAAAAAAGAAATAGCCCGTTACCTTGTGGCGAAAACCATACTCGATGCCCTTAAGCAATATGAGGACATTAAAGAACCGGAGGTTAATGAAGATATAATGAAAAACATTTCATTATATAAAGACAAGCTTTTGAATGAGGAATAGGAGCGAAGCTCGAAGTAAGATGTAAGGATGTCGGAAGTTTGATAAAAACCAGACTTTGGATATCCTTACTTTCATTACTTCAATCATCCAGCAAATCCCTTAATTCTTCCTGTGAAAGACAGATGCCTATGTGCTCTACTTTTTCATTTTCATCTTCGGCACCATCAATAAAATAAATAGGAGTCTGCGATGTTATCTTGCGTTTACGAATACTGTCTGCAGTCATTCGGCCATGCGAAGGTTTCTCGGCATAGTTTATTACAATAGCGTCCGGTTTAAGCACTGCTGTTTTTATATAGGCTTCATTACCATCTTTTAACTCTATGCCTATAACGTCTGCGGCTTTTTTACAGTAGTCAATAAGCGGTGTAGTCTGCTCTTTAGTCCAGTCAATAATAAATAATTTCATGAGGTAATGTATTGGCGGTTACAAAAGTAAAAAACCTGCAGTTATATTTCTGCAGGTTTCTACAAAGATTGGTTTTACACTTTGGTTGTATGTAAATTGTTATAATTTAAAACCATAAGCCAGTCGCAATGCGACTTGGTCGGCTTTAAAATCGGTCATTCCTTCATACCTCACACTAATGTCGATATACTTGGTTGCATAACCAATACCAGGTGCCCAAAGAAATGCAGTCTTGTCATAATCATTCGTTACAGAGAAACCAGCACCCAGTTCACCCAGTACATAAAATTCGTCATCCCAAACAAATGCTTTAAAGCCTCCCTTAACAGGAATAAATCCTAGGTCAGGAATATCATTGTCTCCAAAAAGATGGGTATAACCCGTAGTAAGAGTTATCGATGTTCTTTTAGAAAAGTCATATTGTAGTCTTGCATCTGCTCCTAAAGACCAGTTAAAATAATCTCCTGTTACAGCACCGGCATTAAGACCAAAGCCAAGGCGAAATCCCTGATTGTAGTTTTCAGGCGAAGATGCTCCCTGTTGCGCAAAGCCAGCTGTACCAAACGTTACCATCGCTGCGATCAGTAAACCTCTTATTCCTGTTCTCATTTTCATAATCACTTTTGTGTGTTAGTTATGTGGTAAAATTACCGTAATGGGGTTATCAAAAAATTCAACGTTTTGTTAATTAGTTATAAATAAATCATAAAATTAGGAGGCTGTATTTTAATATTATGATTGTGAGAATTTTAAGGCTCACGAAATTTTCATTCTTAAACCTTCTGACTACCTTTGCAAAAATTTTTGAAGTGAATTTATCTGTATATACTAAAGAATTCGGTGCAAACCTAAGGCTGGCTTATCCTGTTATATTGGGAATGATAGGGCACAACCTGATGGGTTTGGTAGATAATATAATGGTGGGTAGAATTGGTGCTACAGAGTTGGCAGCTGTGTCGTTAGGTAATAGTTTTGTGTTTATTGCCATAGCGATTGGGATAGGGTTTTCTACAGCAATAACACCTATGGTTGCACAAAGCAATGCCGCTAAAGACGAAGTAAATGTTAGAGCAACTTTTCATCACGGATTGCTATTATGTACTGTTTTGGGATTATGCCTTTTTGGTGTTGTTTCGTTTGCGAAACCGCTAATGGGATTAATGCATCAGCCTAAAGAGGTTATCGATCTGGCTTCTCCTTATATTGACCTGGTTGCATTTTCTTTGGTTCCTATGGTTATTTTCCAGGGATATAAGCAATTTGCCGATGGTATGTCGTTAACTAAATATGCCATGCATGCGGTTATCGTCTCAAACATTGTGCATATTGGCTTTAACTATGCATTAATAAACGGTATCTGGATATTTCCTAAAATGGGAATTATCGGTGCGGCTATCGGAACTATTCTTTCACGTATATTAATGGTGGTGCATATTCATATTTCATTATCACGAAATGCGCAGGTAAAAAAATATTTCAGCAATTTTAGTTTTAGTGAGATAAAAAGTTCGGTGCTTAAAAAAATATTAGCATTAGGTTTACCGTCATCTATGCAGATGCTGTTTGAAGTAGCTTTATTTGATGCTGCAATTTGGCTGTCAGGATCTATTAATGAAACCAGTCAGGCTGCTAACCAAATTGCGCTTAGCCTTGCATCTTTGACCTTTATGTTTGCGATGGGACTTAGTGTTACCGCAATGGTAAGAGTAGGAAACCAAAAAGGACTACGTGATTACAGACAACTAAGAATTGTTGCACGCTCTATATTTTTACTAGCTATTGCTATAGAAATTGTATTTGCTTTAGTGTTTGTAGTGTTTAATAATATACTGCCGCATCTTTTCCTTAATATGGGTGATACAGCTCAATTGGCGAGTAATGTTGAGGTTATAAAAATTGCGTCTATGCTGCTTATAGTTGCAGCTGTATTCCAGCTTGTAGACGGTATACAGGTTGTGGTACTTGGTTCATTGCGCGGATTACAGGATGTTAAGATTCCTACAGTAATCACTTTTATAGCATATTGGGTCATTGGTTTCCCAATATCATTTTATCTTGGTTTGCATACCGAACTTAAAGCGGTGGGAATTTGGATAGGATTGCTTGCCGGGCTTACAGCTGCTGCAATATTTTTGTATATTCGCTTTAATTATCTAACGAATAAACTGATTAAAAATCAGGATGAGGAAGATCGATTAGCCTTGGCCAATGCCTGATGGTTTTATTATTGAAACCTTATTCAGACAGTATTTTTGACTTTAATTTTTAGACTTTATAACAAACATTATGGAATTACCAAAATTTGTATTAGCTGATAACACTGAGTTTCCTGATGATATTTTTATCATTCACCTGGATTACCCACGCTTTATCATTAATCTTAAAGATGATGAGGTAGAATTTATGGAAGAACCGGAAGATCTTGACGAGAACGAACTTAACGCCGAAATGGAAGGTTTGATTGTTCTTGCTAATGAATTTTACGATAGGGAAGTAGCGTATTATGAGAAGGAGTAATAGTGTTCAGTAGCGTTCAGTACACAGTCTTTTGATTGTGTTGCTTTCTATTTACTAAAATACTTTTCCAATAAAATACTGGCGGCTGTAAAAGGTGATATTTCACTATTTTGCACCGCTTTTTTATTTTGTTCTAATAGGTCGGCGATATCTTTTCTCGAATAAAAATTGCTTTTAAGCTGTTCGTTAATGGTTTCTGTAAGCCAGTAACTGTTTTGTTCGCTTCGGTGGAAGTTAAAATAATTGTTTGCTTTCGTAAGGTCAAAGTAGTCGTTAATGGTTTTCCAAACTTCCGGGATGCCATCATGGGTAACGGCGCTACAGGTAGTAACTGTAGGCTGCCATCCGGAATTTTTAGCTGGGAATAAATGCAATGCCCTGTTAAACTCAGTTTTTGCAAGGCGGGCGCGTTTAATGTTATCGCCATCGGCTTTATTGATAACAATTAGATCTGCCATTTCCATGATACCACGTTTAATACCCTGTAGTTCATCACCTGCTCCCGAAATTTTCAGGAGTAAAAAGAAATCGACCATACTGTGCACGGCGGTTTCGCTTTGGCCTACGCCAACAGTTTCTATAACAATGGTATCAAAGCCACAGGCTTCACAAAGAATGATGGCCTCACGGGTTTTACGGGCTACACCACCTAATGTATCACCTGACGCTGACGGACGTATATAAGCATTCTCGTCTTTAACCAGTTCTTCCATACGGGTTTTATCACCTAATATACTGCCGTGCGAAAGCGAACTGCTTGGGTCTACTGCCAGTACAGCTACTTTTCTGCCTAAAGAAGTAAGATGCTTTCCAAAAGCTTCAATAAAAGTACTTTTCCCAACTCCCGGGACACCTGTAATACCTATACGCAATGATTTGTCTGCGTATGGCAGGCATTGGTTAATCACATCATTCGCCTTTTCTAGGTGGGCAGGATTGGTGCTTTCAACCAAAGTAATGGCACGGCTCAACGCAGTTTTGTCACCTTTCAGGATACCGTTTACCAGCTCCTGAGCAGTAGGCTGTATTTTTCTGAGCTTTGTAACGTGCTCAATAGCATCAAGGCTGACAGATTCGGGTTGTGCAATGCCTTCTTTTTCGTGAAGGGCTGTTTTATGGGCTTTAGGCTTATCCACAGTAATAAATTAGAAAAGTAAAATTACGTTTTTTAGATAATAATTCCGACACAAATTACACGAATTGCCACAAATAAAAAAGGAATACCGTTATTGATATTCCTTTTTTCAAGCTGTGTTTTAAGGTTGGTTATCAAACCTGCTGCAGATTAATAAGCTGCAGTAAAGCGTTGTTGATGATGTTTAGGGTTTTCTACTTCATCTGCAATAACAAAAGCAAGATCTTCTACAGATAGTATACTGCGTTGACCATTATCGAAAACAGGATTTTCGAGTCCTAAACGGTATTTACCTGTGCGTCCTGTAGTGATACCCGGATGCATTTCGAAAGCAGGGCTGAAGAATACCCAATCCAGGTCTTTTTCTTCCTTAATGATATTTAGGTAATCTCTGGCAGCCGATGCGCCTGGGTAATATTCTTTTGGGAAATCGGGTCCGTCTACAGCTTGTACACCCGGCGCTACAAAAAGGCTTCCGGCACCGCCTATGGTAATTAAACGTTTTACGCCAGACTCTTTTACTGCCAGCTGGATTGATCTTGATCCGGCAATAAAATCATCATAGATATTTGGGTTGGTCCATCCGGGATTGTAGGAACTCACAACGGTATCATGTCCTTTTAGTATATCTGCAAGAGCAGCAGCATCAAAAATATCAGCTTTTACCGGTTTAACATTACCTTCTGCATCAGTAGTTGGGTTTCTTGCTATTGCAGTTACTTCGTGACCACGATGTGCAAATTCTTTTACCAGGTTTGAGCCTACAAATCCTGTGGCTCCAATAATTGCTATTTTCATAAATTAAATAATTTTATATGTAATTAAAAATGTTACAGTTTATGTGAAAAAAATTTAAAACTCTTTTGTAAAATCGTCAAGCGATATAAGGCTTAACTGTGCGCTTATGGTTTGGTTAATATCTGTATATAGGCTGTCAAGGTTTTGGTTAATTTTTTTACCTACAGGACAGGCCGGATTAGGATCATTTTTAGAATACCCTAATGAAACCGAGTCAAATGTCATGCTGAAAATATCCTTTAAGGTAATATCTTTTGATGGTTTGGCAAGGCGTGTACCACCATATTTTCCTTCACGGCTTTCTACCATATTATGTTTCTTCAGGTTTGCAATTTCTTTGCGCACCAATACCGCATTAATATTCATACTGCCTGCCAAAAACTCTGACGACAGGTATTCCTCCGGAAATTTAGACAGGAGGGTAAGAATGTGTAACGTTATGGCAAACTTGCCTGAAATCATACTGTAATAAAATCTATTACAAATGTAAAAAACATTTTAACATCCTGCAACTATTTTATTTAGGTTATTTATTGCGATATGTAAAGGTTTAAAAATTAACCTTATTTTATTGGGCATTGTGGTATACAAGCAGTAAATTTGCCGACTCGAAAAGGATATAACTTTTCTTAATGATTGGCTTTTTTAATGGATAGTATCATCCTTATTTTTGTTTGTATGCTCGCGGGTGTCGCGATGCAGCGGGTAAAAACTTTTCCTGCCAACACCCATGTGTCTCTTAACCATTTTGTAATTTACATTTCACTGCCTGCTCTGGCATTGTTTTATATCCCTAAAATAGAAATTAGTTTGGCACTGCTTTATCCATTGGGTATAGCGTGGGGTACTTTTCTATTGGCCTGGATCTTCTTTGCCGTTTTAGGTAAACGGTTAGGGTGGTCTAAAAAGTTAACAGGCTGCCTAATTCTCACAACCGGATTAGGGAATACTGCTTTCGTAGGCTTTCCTGTTATAGAGGCACTATATGGTAAAGCAGGGTTAGAAACAGCAATTATCGTTGATCAGCCAGGTACTTTTGTAGTTTTGGCAACGCTGGGTATCATAGTGGCTGCGGCTTATTCAGAAGGATCACCAAGCACGTTACAGATAGCTCGAAAAATAGTATTGTTCCCACCTTTCGTTGGTTTCTTTATCGGGATGCTGATGAACTTGTTTCACTATGATTTTGTAGATGTTATTCAGCCTGTTTTTCAACGATTAGGTAGCACAGTAACACCTGTGGCACTGGTAGCAGTGGGGCTGCAGTTAAAAATACAAAGAAGAAGTAAACACTGGGGACTGCTCGCATTAGGTTTATTCTTTAAACTAATGATTGTACCCGCGGTGTTCTACTTATTTTATAAAATAGTATTAGGTGGAGAGGGATTAATGATAGACGTTTCTATTATGGAAGCGGCAATGGCACCCATGATTACGGCTGCTATATTGGCTTCTTCACACGGGTTAAAACCCCGGCTTGCCGGAATGATGATAGGGGTAGGGATACCGTTATCGTTTGTTACGCTGGCTTTTTGGTATTGGATATTGATTACTTTTTAAATATTTATTATGAAAAACATAGATACAGTTATACTGGATGAAGGTCACAAAGAACTGGCCCAAAAAACGATCTATTCGGTATTGTTCTCCATCGCTGCGGCACACATGCTAAACGATTTACTGCAGGCTGTAATACCGGCAGCTTATCCTATTCTTAAAGAAAAATACGATCTTAATTTTACCCAGATTGGGCTTATAACTTTTTCGTACCAAATGGCAGCTTCCATCTTACAGCCGTTTGTAGGTTTCTATACCGATAAAAAACCAAAACCGTATTCACAGATCTTCGGGATGTTGTTTACCTTATCGGGAATAGTTCTATTGGCTTATGCTACAGCTTTCCCAATTATCCTGGTATCGGTTGTACTGGTAGGTATCGGTTCATCGATCTTCCATCCGGAAGCATCGAGGGTTTCCTATCTGGCATCGGGAGGTAAACGAGGATTGGCACAATCCATCTTCCAGATTGGTGGTAATCTGGGTACAGCATTGGGTCCGCTTTTAGTAGCCTGGATCGTTGTACCGCATGGACAGGAATATATTGTGTGGTTTAGTGCTATAGCTATAATGGGTATTATGGTATTATCGCGCATAGCAAAATGGTATCAGGAACACCTGAAGGTAACGGCAAAGAAAAAAATTGCTTTGGTCGATCTTCCAAATCTTACACCAAGACAAATCACCATGTCGGTTATAATCCTCTTAGTGCTTATTTTCTCTAAGTATTTCTATGTGGCCGGAATTTCAAGCTATTTTACTTTTTATCTGATAGAAAAATTTAGTGTTTCGGTTCAGGATGCACAATTTTACCTTTTCTTATTCTTATTATCGTTAGCTATTGGTACATTACTTGGCGGGCCATTAGGTGATAAATTCGGGCGTAAATATGTTATTTGGTTTTCGGTTCTTGGAGCGGCTCCATTTACATTACTAATGCCTTATGCAAACCTGTTTTGGACCAGTGTACTTTCAGTAGTTATTGGTATTATCATATCATCGGCATTTCCTGCCATATTGGTATATGCACAGGAGCTGCTGCCAAAAAAACTCGGAATGATATCAGGACTGTTCTATGGCTTTGCTTTTGGTATGGGCGGATTGGGTTCTGCAATACTGGGTTATATGGCCGATCAGACAAGTATAGAGTATGTATACCATTTTTGCGCTTACCTGCCTTTAATAGGTATAATAGCATGGTTCCTGCCTAATTTGAAGAAGAAAACCGCATAGGGACTAGATGTTCACATAATTTTAACCCTTGAATTGTAGTAAATTACATAACTTTATAAGATTAACTAAAATCTTATAATAATGGCTACAAAAAAATGGGTTATCGACCCGGCACACTCAGAAATACAGTTTAAAGTAAAGCACTTAGTTATATCTACCGTTTCAGGTTCTTTTGATGAATTTACAGGAGAAGCAACAACATCTGAAGATAGTTTTGAAGGTGGGGAAATAGCTGTACATATAAAGGCGGCAAGTATTAATACCAATAATGCCCAGCGTGACGGTCACCTTAGAAGTGCTGATTTTTTTGATGCCGATAATCATAATGAAATTACGATCAAGACTACAGCTATTAAACAGGTATCAGCTGATGATTATACAATAACTGCCGACTTTACAATGAGAGGTGTAACCAAACAGGTAGATTTTAAAGCCGAGTATGGTGGTAAAGCTACAGATGGTTATGGGAATACTAAAATAGGACTTGAGGTAACCGGAAAAATAAACAGGAAAGACTTTGGACTTAACTGGAACGCTGTTGTAGAAGGTGGCGGACTGACAGTTAGTGAAGAAGTTAAACTAATTGCTCACCTCCAATTTATACAACAGTAATCATGTGGATATTTGATACCTCAAGAGACAAGAAGCTCTATCATACTGCATTGTTATTAATGCGTATCGTGGTTGGTATATTTATGTTTACCCATGGTCTTAAAAAATATATGATGTTGTTTTCAGGAGAGCTAATACAGTTTCCGGATCCTCTGGGTGTAGGGTCTACGACTTCTTTAGTATTAACTGTTTTTGCCGAAGTAGTCTGTTCTGCACTTATATTTATTGGACTGGGTACACGACTGGTAGTATTGCCGTTAATCTTTACCATGTTCGTTATTGTGTTTGTAGTACATGGAGCAGATGGTTTTGGTAATCAGGAACTGCCGGCAGTTTACCTGCTAATCTATTTAGTGTTGTTGGTAACGGGCAGCGGAAAATATTCGATAGACCATCTTATATCACGTAAAAGGAGTAAAGTAACTTATTAAATAAAAAGCCCCACAGTGTAGGGCTTTTTATTTAGAGTAAAAATGAGATTTAAAACGTATAGATTATTTACTGCTTTAAAATTTTGGTTGTTATGGTTTGTTCTTTACAAACTATTTTTAAAATATATAGCCCATTTTGGGAAATCCCTGCAAGATCTATTTTAACCGAATTGTTATTGTTTGTAAATGTCGGGCGACTTATTATTCTTCCATTTAAATCTGATATTTCTATTGAAGAAGGCTCAGCAGCCAAATTAACATTTAAATGATCTGTAAAAGGGTTTGGATATACAGATGGTTGAATCGTTTCATGTTTTTCTGTGTTTAATGCTAATACAGTATCACAATTTTCCCCGGTATAAATAACTGCATTTCCGCTAGAATTATAATTTGCATAGCCAAGATTCCAGAGTTCAGACTGATCGATACAAATGCTCGTTAATACAGGTAAATTATCAAAAATAAAAGCAGTATAAAGCATATCAGGATCGCTGGTAGAAGAAACGCCGTTCTTTACGTTAATAGATGTAAGATTTGAATTGTTATTACATATTAATTGATCGACAATTGTGTGGCTGCAATCAATTGTACTAATTTGAGTGTTAGAAATTTGTAATGTTCTGAGTAGAGAATTATTGTTTACATCAATTTCAGTTAGCGGATTATAATTGAGGTCAAGAGATGACAATTTACTAAGCGGACTAAGATCTACTGTCGATAAGGAGTTCGAATCAAGATTCAGATAGGTTAAATTATTTAACCCTTCCAGATTTACTGTATTTAGTGAATTTCCTGCTACAACGATTTCACGTAAACTGCTTAAATTTGCTATTACAAGCTGCGAAATTTCATTATTAGAACAGGATAAAACTTCAAGATTGGTTAATGCCGTTATATTAAGGGTAGTAAGCTGGTTTTCAGAAATGTTTAAATTCTTGAGTGCTGGTATGTTTTCAAAATTGACAGAATTTAAACTATTACCCTGGCAAAAAAGAGTTTCTAAAGCTGTAAGCCCGGAAGTATTAAGGGTTGAAATATTATTAGCACTGCATGAAAGTTCTTTTAATTGGTTAAGACCAGATACATTAATGTTTGTAATTTGATTACGGCTACAATTAATAGTCATAAGCAAAGAAAGCATAGAGACATCTAATGTACTTATTTCATTTCCAGAACATTTAAGGGTTTTAAGATTTGTAAAATATTGAAGACCTTCTAAAGAGCTTATTTTATTAGGATTTGATGTAATGGTATGTATATCCAAACCTGTAACTAAAGCAGCTTCACTTAATTGGATTTCACCATCATTGTTTATATCTGCCTTATTGGAATAACCTGTTCCTGTCGTATCAAATGCTGTATTGCCAGATGTAAGCAGGCGTGCTTTGAAATTTGCATCGGGTATATTTATGGTTTGCGAAAAACCTATAAATTGAAAACTGCATAAAACAAGTAAGGAGTATAATTTTTTCATGGCTTTTTTTTAATAAAAATACTGTTTTTTTAGATTGCATAAACTTTTTCTTATAAAATTACCGCACGCGTTATTTTGCGTTTTTAAGCTATCTAATATTAAAAACATTAATTGATAAAACTTCAAATTCGGGTAAAAAAATTACCTTTGAAGCTATGTGTTTAATGACTGATTATACTTATGGAAACTACACTGACACCTCATCTATTAAATGAACTTGCGGCTATAGTAGGCTTAAATTATATTTTTACTGATGAACCCACCCGAAAAGATTATGGTCATGACGAAACAGAAGATTATAATTTTCCGCCATCGGTAGTGCTAAAGCCGGGAACTACGCAGGAAGTGTCTGATATACTAAAGTTTGCCAATGCTAATAAAATCCCCGTAGTTGCTATTGGAGGGCAGACTGGTCTTAGCGGGGGTGCTTTAAGCATCTATGGTGGGATAGGCCTTTCTATGGAGCGTTTTAATAAAATCGAGATCGATGAAAAAAACCTGCAGGGTATCGTAGAGCCTGCGGTAATAACTCAGATATTTAGGGAGGCTGCTGCTGCGAAAGGATTGTTCTATCCACCCGACCCAAGCAGTCAGGGCAGCTGTACGATTGGTGGCAATGTTGCCGAAAATGCCGGTGGTGCACGTGCACTTAAATATGGAGTGACAAAAGATTATGTGCTTAATCTGGAAGTAGTTTTGGCTAATGGCGAAATTATCTGGACAGGAGCAAATACACTTAAGAATTCAACTGGATATAATCTTACCCAGCTTATGGTGGGCAGTGAGGGTACGCTTGGAGTGATTACAAAGATCGTTATGAAGCTGCTACCTGCAAATTCTCATAATATATTAATGCTTGTTCCTTTTTTTAAGGCAGGTGAAGCTTGTGAGGCTGTTGCACAAATTTTTAGGGCAGGTATTGTTCCCAGTGCACTCGAGTTCATGGAGCGTGATGCAATAGACTGGACACTGCGTTTTGTAGACGGAGTAAGCCTGGATATCAAAGAAGCTGTAGAAGCTCATTTGCTAATAGAAGTAGACGGTAATTACCCGGATATGCTTTTTGCTGAAGCAGAAAAAATTATGGGTGTATTGGAACAATTTGAAATTGACGAAATTCTTTTTGCTGATACCGAAGACCAGAAGAATGCCTTGTGGAAAATGCGTAGGGCAGTAGGTGAGGCGGTAAAATCGAATTCGGTTTATAAGGAAGAAGATACTGTTGTACCAAGATATGAGTTACCTGTATTACTTGCAGGTATTAAAGCTGCCGGAAAAAAATATGGGTTTCATTCGGTTTGTTATGGGCATGCGGGAGATGGTAACCTGCATGTAAATATCATTAAAGGAGATATGACCGATGAAAATTGGAATACAGAAGTACCTAAAGGTATTCGTGAGATCTTTGAACTCACTGTTTCTCTTAAAGGGACTTTATCAGGTGAGCATGGTATAGGCTATGTGCAAAAAAACTATATGGATATTGCTTTTAATGAGACACAGCTGCAATTGATGAAAAGCATTAAGAATGTTTTTGATCCCAACAATATTCTTAATCCCGGAAAAATACTTCCTGATAACCTTGTTTAAGATTATCAGGAAATGCTATATAAAACTAAGCTGCTTTTTGCAGCTGTTTTTTTTCTGCTTTGGGTAAAACCCTTGCCGCAAGCCTGCTTATTGTAAGTCCCTGGACTACTATAGAGAATACTACCACAAAATACGTAATAGCAATGATAATGTCTCTGTAGGGTCCATCATTTATGGATAAGGCCAGCGCAATAGACACACCTCCTCTAAGACCTCCCCAAACTAACATTTTGATGGTGCCTTTGCTGAATTTTTCGCGGAAGCGTATAAATTTTGTTGGCAGCCATATTGATATGAATCGGGAGAACAATACTAATACCACACACGATAATCCAGGCAGCCAGTAGTTGTTAATGTCTTTTACCAAAAGAAGGTTGAAACCTATAAAAAGAAAAAGTATTGCATTTAGTATTTCGTCATTTAGTTCCCAAAATTTATCAAGGTAGTCTTTAGTAACAGGTGACATCGCCCAGTTCTTTTTAAAGTTACCAATAATCAATCCGGCAAATACCATGGTAAGTGGTCCCGAAATGTGAAGTTGCGAGGCTATTAAGTAACCGCCCATAACTACTGATAATGTTATAAGTACCGAAACTTTGTAGTCATCAATTTTTTTCATGGCTTTAGAAGCACCCACACCAAGCACTACACCCAGTATAAAGCCTCCTCCAGCTTCTTTTATTAATAGCCATGCTATGTGGCCTATAGTCACATCTACAGCGCTGCCCTGGGCTAATTGCAGTATAACGGCAAAAACCACAACGGCAACACCATCATTAAATAATGATTCTCCTGCAATTTTGGTTTCTAATGATTTCTTAACCTTTGCACTTTTAAGAATACTAAGTACCGCAACAGGATCTGTAGGGGAGATTAAGGCGCCAAATAGTAAACAGTAGATATAAGGTAGGTATAAGCCTAACAAAGGAAGTAGATAGTATAATAGTGAACCTACCACAAATGTGGAGATAATAACACTTACGGTAGAGAATACTACAATAGGGGTGCGTTGTTCACGAAGGTCTTTTAAATTAATGTGTACAGCACCTGCAAAGAGCAGGAAGTTTAGCATAGCTCCCATTAGGAGCTCAGTAAAATCAAAGCCTTTAACGAGGCTGGAAACCTGGTTAAGTGCACTAGGAAAAGCGCTGCCAAAAATTACCAATAAAATAGATACTGCCATTGCAATGACCATTACTCCTATAGTTGACGGGAGCTTTAAAAAACGTACATTGAAATAGGCAAAGAATGAGGCGATAACAATTAGAACTGAAAGGGAATAGTATAATTCCATAGGCTTGTAAAAGATAGTAGATGGATTAAAAAAATACGATTTTTACAAAAATAGCGAAATAGCCTCTTTTAACCTAATTGATTTGAGGTTTAAATGAAAAAAACCTTGCTTTAGCAAGGTTTTTCGTGTTTTTATGCAATAACAGCTAGAAGTCTTTTTTACTGTTTTTCTTATCTCTTTTCTCTTCTTTTTTCTCTTTAGCTGTTTTTAAAGGTTCTTTCTTAACAGCCTTTTTTACGTCTTGTCCTTTTGCCATAACTGATGGGTTTTTAGTTTGTAATCGTAATCTATACTAATATAATAAATTATAACATGCTTGTTAGGCAGTTATAAAAAATATCTGGTTATTGCTGCTGTATTGCAGTTCTGATGTCTTCGTGAAGTACCTTATCTACATAAGGGCTGCCGTCCAGTAATACAAATTTCCACATTTGATTAGTCTCGGCATCAGTAATCGCTATTGCCTGTACTCTTTTGTAGGCTTCAAAAACATTATTAGCTTCATTGTAGCTAATGTCTTCTACTTTTAATAGATCCTTAAAACGTTTTGTTTCAGCTTCTAATTTTTTAGCAGGTATTGGTTCTTTTGGCATTAATTTTATGTAGGTGTTATAAGTAATAATACAAAATTGACCACCATCGGTTTTAGAGATCATACCATAATCTATAGATGGTTCTGTTCTGCCAAGGCTCATGGTGTAATCTTTTCCATTTCTTCTTTTTTCCAGGCCGGAAAGCAATTCTTCTTTAGTTATAACGTGGAAAATTTTAGGATACATTAAATCAATAAGAGATAAATCATCACCTGAAGATGATACATCGATCATTCTTTGTGTATATATCTTTAACTGCTGTTTGTCCTGTGCCATACTGCTCAGTGAAACTGCTAGTAAAAGTACTAAGGTTAGAAGTCTGGTTTTCATAATTTAAGTTTAGTTTTTTCAAATATAAGTAAATGCTAAGAATATGAATTAAATTTTTACAGAAATATTGGCAGCACACTCTAAGATTTAAAGCCTAATTATAAGATATGAGTATATAATTATGATAGTGGTTTTAAACAAAAATCCCCGAACATTGTTCGGGGATTTTTAAGGATATTGAATTGGTCTTACTCGTTTGCAAGAATCCATTCGCCAGAAGCTAAAAGGCTTTCGGCTTTTTTGAATTTCATTGTTTCAGTTTTACCACTCATTATATGCTTAACAGTAACATTGTCGTTACGGTTAATTTTTGGAGCATCTCTAACGATAGTCTCTGTAGTTTGCGGGCGTTGTTGAGACTGTTGCGAAACTTCACGCGCTTTAGCAGCTATTTCATCGCTATTTAAAACTTCATCTTTAGATATGGTGTACTCTTCAACCTGAGGTACATCTATTGCTTCCTGAATGTTGTTTGGGTTTTGAGAAGGAAGGTCACCTTTGAAAAGGAACGATATTACTTCTTTATTAATTCCATCCAATGTTTTCTTGAACAGGTTAAAAGCTTCAAATTTATAGATAAGTAATGGATCTTTTTGTTCGTGAACAGCTAACTGTACAGATTGTTTAAGCTCATCCATTTTGCGAAGGTGTTTCTTCCATGCTTCATCTACGATGGCAAGAGTAATGTTCTTCTCAAAATCAGTGATAAGGCTTTTACCTTCTGTCTGGTATGCTTTTTCAAGATCTGTTACTACGTTAAGGGTTTTGATGCCATCTGTAAACGGAACTACAATACGCTCATACTGACCGTTATTGTTTTCGTATACGTTTTTGATAACCGGGAATGCCTCTTTAGCATTACGTTCGGTTTTGTCACTATAATGGTCAAGAACCGCTTTGTATACTTTTCCTGCAAGCTCTCTTTCAGTAAGTTTAGCAAATTCACTCTCATTTACCGGAGAGCTGATAGAGAAGTAACGTATAAGTTCGAATTCAAAGTTTTTGAAATCGTTAATCGCTTTATTGTTCTCAGCAATTACTTCGGCAGTGTCATACATCATGTTAGCTAAGTCTACTTTTAGACGGTCACCTTCAAGAGCATGTCTTCTGCGTTTGTAAACTACCTCACGCTGAGCGTTCATAACGTCATCGTACTCAAGTAAACGCTTACGTACACCAAAGTTGTTTTCTTCTACTTTTTTCTGAGCACGCTCAATAGATTTTGTCATCATCGAGTGCTGAATAACCTCACCATCTTTAAGGCCCATACGGTCCATAATCTTAGCAACTCTTTCAGAACCGAATAAACGCATCAGGTTATCTTCAAGCGACACATAGAACTGTGAGCTTCCCGGATCTCCCTGACGACCTGCACGACCACGCAGCTGACGGTCTACACGTCTTGAGTCGTGACGTTCTGTACCAATGATCGCTAATCCGCCTGCAGCTTTTACTTCCGGCGTAAGCTTAATATCGGTACCACGACCAGCCATGTTTGTAGCGATGGTAACTACTCCCGGTTTACCGGCTTCGGCTACGATATCAGCCTCTTTTTTGTGTAGTTTCGCATTCAATACATTGTGAGGTACATTTCTCATCTTAAGCATACGGCTTAACAACTCAGATATTTCTACCGATGTTGTACCGATAAGTACCGGTCTGCCAGCTTCAGAAAGTTTGGTAACGTCTTCGATAACAGCATTGAACTTTTCACGCATTGTACGGTAAATAAGGTCATGCTCATCTCTTCTTGAAACGCCTCTGTTAGTAGGTATTTCAACAACGTCTAATTTATATATTTCCCAGAACTCACCTGCTTCAGTAACTGCTGTACCGGTCATACCGCCCAGCTTGTTGTACATCCTGAAGTAGTTTTGCAGGGTAATGGTGGCAAACGTTTGTGTTACCGCCTCAATTTTTACATTTTCTTTAGCCTCAATAGCCTGGTGAAGTCCGTCAGAATAACGTCTTCCATCCATGATACGACCCGTTTGCTCATCTACGATAAGTACTTTGTTATCCATGATAACGTACTCTGTATCTTTTTCGAATAGGGTATAGGCTTTTAAAAGCTGTGTAAGTGTATGGATACGCTCGCTTTTAATAGAGAAGTCTTTGAAAAGTTCTTCTTTTTCTTCAGCTTCTTCTTCTTTAGCAAGATGTTTTTTCTCGATGTTGGCAATTTCAGTACCAATATCCGGAAGTACAAAGAAGTTATTGTCTGTATCCTGAGATAGGAATTTAATACCGTTATCGGTAAGTTCTACCTGATTGTTTTTTTCTTCGATAACAAAGTACAATGCTTCGTCTACCTTATGCATGTCGCGATTGTTATCGGCCATGTATTGGTTTTCGGTTTTCTGAAGTAATTGCTTAACGCCATCCTCACTTAAAAATTTAATAAGCGCTTTGTTTTTTGGAAGTCCGCGGTGAACACGTAATAAAAGGAATCCGCCTTCTTTAGTTTTACCTTCACGGATTAGTTTTTTAGCTTCTGCTAAAACTCCGTTCAGTAATGTTCTCTGCAGGTTAACAAGGTGATCTACTTTAGGTTTAAGTTCAGTAAACTCATGACGGTCACCCTGAGGTACCGGACCCGAAATGATAAGCGGTGTACGCGCATCATCAATTAATACAGAATCGACCTCATCGACAATCGCATAGTTAGGCTTACGCTGTACTAAGTCGTTTGGCGAATGTGCCATGTTATCTCTTAGGTAATCAAAACCAAATTCGTTATTGGTACCATAAGTAATATCAGAAGCGTATGCTTTTTTACGAGCGTCAGAGTTTGGCTGGTGGTTGTCAATACAGTCAATTGTTATACCGTGGAATTCAAATAATGGAGCTTTCCATGTACTATCCCTTTTAGCAAGGTAGTCATTCACGGTTACAAGGTGCACACCGTTTCCGGTAAGTGCATTAAGGTAAAGAGGAAGTGTTGCCACAAGAGTTTTACCTTCACCTGTCTGCATCTCGGCAATTTTACCTTGGTGAAGTACAATACCACCAATAAGCTGAACATCATAATGGATCATGTCCCAGGTAATTTCTTTACCCCCCACAGTCCATGTGTTTGCCCATGTAGATGTATCACCTTCTATGGTAATGTATGCTTTTTCTGCAGATAGTTCCCTGTCCTTAGGTGTAGCGGTTACTGTTATAGATGTATTATCCTTAAAGCGTCGTGCCGTTTCTTTCACTACAGCAAATGCTTCAGGAAGTATATCCATTAATGTTTTCTCAGAGATCTCGTAAGCTTCTTTTTCAAGAGCATCGATAGAAGCATAGATGTCTTCACGAGCATCAATGTCTTCGATCTTTTCTACCTCCTGCAGGTAAGAAGCAATTTTTGCATCTTTCTCTGCGCGGGCCTTGCGGATGGTATCTTTAAAATAGATCGTTTTCGCTCTTAGCTCATCGTGGCTAAGTTGCGATAAAGCGCTCTCGTAGGTTTTAATCTTGTTGATCAAAGGCTGCATAGCCTTTACATCTTTTTCCGATTTATCGCCTACAAAGGCTTTCAGAATGCTGTTTATTAAACTCATTATTTTGTAATTACTTATATTTAATTGTAATAGGATACAAATTTAGCCAAAAAAAAAGCCTCTTAGGGAGACTTTTAGTTGAGTTTTATTTTTTCCTAGTATTCATCCTCGTTCCAAAGATAATCTTCGTCGGTTGGATAATCCGGCCATATTTCTTCCATCGATTCATAGATCTCACCCTCGTCTTCAATGGATTGCAGGTTTTCTACGACCTCAAGAGGTGCGCCGGTTCTGATGGCATAATCAATAAGCTCATCTTTGGTGGCAGGCCACGGAGCATCACTTAAGTAGGATGCTAATTCTAATGTCCAATACATCTTCTAAACGATTAAAGTTTATGCAAAAATAAATTTTATACTGAAACTATCAAGTAAAATTGTGTTTATTTTCTATAAAAAAAAAGAACGTGTTTTTTAGCTGTCTGCAGGCGAAAGTCTGAAATTCAGTTTAATCAGATTAATCGTTCTTTTTATAACAAATTTTCTGCTTTATTCCTGTACCCTTCAACAAGCTTAGCGTGACGCTGTGATAGCCTGAAATCTACGATCTCAATTAGTATTTCTCAGGTATCCATTTTACTTCGTCAGCCTTTAAGTCATGGGACAACTTTCGTGCCAATACAAAAAGGTAGTCAGAAAGTCGGTTCAGGTAGGTTAAAACCATCATATCGGTAGGCTCAATTTCGTTTAAATGTACCGAAAGACGCTCTGCACGACGGCAGACACATCTTGCGATATGACAGTATGACACGGTAGTGTGGCCGCCAGGAAGCACGAAATGCGTCATCGGTGGCAGTTCTGTTTCCATGCTGTCAATCTCGTTTTCAAGAAGTTCAATATCGGCTTCGGATATTTTAGGAATATTAAGGCGGTCTTTTCCGTTTTTTAATATGGCTTTTTCAGGGTCTGTTGCCAATATGGCACCAAGAGTAAAGAGCCTGTCCTGTACACGCTCCAGTATTTTCTTGTAATTCGGGTTAATATCCTGGTCACGGATAAGCCCTATGTGTGAGTTAAGCTCGTCTACCGTGCCGTAGCTCTCTATGCGGATGTGGTGTTTAGGTACGCGCGTGCCTCCAAAAAGAGCCGTGGTTCCTTTATCGCCGGTTTTAGTATATACTTTCATTTTTTTAAAAGCTTCTTAGTTGCTGAGGAACTTAGTTTCTTAGGTTGATTCCTCTGCTTTATTAAGTTTATGTGTATGTTGTATGACGAAGCAGTGCTTACGATTTAACCCTGTCGCCGTCTTTGTGTATTTTCAGGTTGGGGTTGTCGCTTTCAATGATTCCGTCACGAAGACGTATCACCCTGTGCGCATAAGCAGCAATGTCTTCCTCGTGAGTTACCAGGATAACAGTATTGCCGTTGGCATGGATCTCATTAAAAAGTCCCATGATCTCTACCGATGTTTTACTGTCAAGGTTACCTGTAGGCTCATCGGCAAGGATGATAGACGGGTGGTTTACCAAGGCACGAGCTACGGCTACCCTTTGACGCTGACCTCCCGAAAGCTGGTTGGGCTTGTGGTCCATCCTGTCTTCAAGGCCTACTTGTGTAAGCACTTTTGTAGCACGGGCATTACGCTCGGTTTTGCTGTAACCGGCATATACCATTGGCAATGCTACATTATCCAGTGCGGTGGTGCGGGGAAGCAGGTTGAACGTTTGGAACACAAAGCCGATCTCTTTATTACGGATTCCGGCAAGTTCGTCGTCGCTCATTTTGCTCACGTCTTTTCCGTTAAGGATATATGAGCCACTGGTAGGCGTGTCCAGACAGCCTAAAAGGTTCATAAGCGTACTCTTACCTGATCCTGACGGACCCATAAGCGCTACATATTCCCCTTTGTTTATAGTTAGGTCTATACCTTTAAGTACCTTAACGATCTCGCTGCCAAGCGGAAAATCGCGGGTTATGCCTTTAATCTCTATTATTGGTTGTGACATTGATGATGATTTGAGGCCTAAAAGTAAGAAAAATTTATTTCAGATGGTGGATTTTAGATTTCAGATTGATGTAGAGTCACCCTGAACATATGAGAAAGTATAATTGTAGAATAAACAGTCTGCTTCGACAGGCTCAGCATGACTGTTTATTCTACAACACCGTTTTGTCACCCTGAGCTTGTCGAAGGGCTTAAAGTAGCTTCGTTTGTTACCTCACTTTCGAAAGATAATTAATTACAAGAACATAAGTTATTGCGCCAAATAAAATTATAGATGTTGCCAACAGGATATATGACTTTGTGAGCGGTACATCTTTGCGTTTGTCATTAAATAATTTTACTATTGATAATATCAAATAGGTCAAAGCAAAACACATGAGAACCTGTGGTTGCAAGTCACCTCTAAATATCGAAATGCAAAAAGCAAAACTTATAATTAGATACTTAAAGCAATCATCAATAGTTGTGACGGGTCTTGGTCTTGGCATCTATAAGTTTTATGCGGTCAACTCCGGGATTGCTTTCTCAACGGTTTCTTTAAACAGGTCGAATTCATTTTGAAGTTGGAACTCTATATTGTAAACGGTATTGTTTTCTGTTTTATCTATGGTGTACCATACACCGGAGCCCATTGCCAGTAACTGCATTTTTTGGTTAAGTGTTTTTTTCTCGGTAGGTATGGTAATTTGGTAAGGGATCATGGTTTTAAATTTTTTGAATTCCAAATGTAAGGAATTCCGTTGATGTTGGTAAAGTTGTTTTGGTTTTTAAAATTATCCTTCGACAAGCTCAGGATGACCCTTCGACAAGCTCAGGATGACCCTTCGACTCCACATAGCTATCGGGACAGGATAACCCTTCGACAAGTTCAGGATGACCCTTCGACTCCACATAGCTATCGGGACAGGATAACCCTTCGACAGGCTCAGGATGACCCTTCGACTCCCGATAGCTATCGGAACAGGATGACCCTTCGACAGGCTCAGGGTGACAAAACGGTTTTAAAATAATAATGCCCCAACAGGGGCATTATATGTGTATAGTGTAAAGCTTATTTATCGTTAAGCATCTTTTCAAGATAAGCGTTCTTTTCTTTTTCAGATTGAACTAATCTTTCATACAGTTTTTTGTTTTCTTCATAAGCTTCCATCAACTTGTCTAATGGATTGAAAGTGCAGCCATAATTTACGGCAGAAGAATTATCTACATGGTAAGTATTACCGATGATATTAAACACAGCTTCTTCCGAAAAATTCTCAATTGCTTCCGGGGTAACGCCCAGTACTTCGGCAATCTTAATCAGCGTTTCCGGCTCGATGTCTTCGCTGTTCTCAATATTAGATATGGTTTGCTGGCTTACGCCTAATGCCTCTGCTAATACATCCTGCTTCATGTCACGCAGTTCTCTTATTCGGCTTATTTTTCTTCCTATGTGGTTTTTTGTCGCTGTACTCATAGTTCAAATATAAAAATTGTTTGGTTGTGTGGCTATAGCAAAAATACAATATTTGACCAATGCTTTTACAGCCTGCTTTAAATTGTAAGATAAAACACTGAAAGGACTGCTTTGACCCCCGATAGCTATCGGGACAGGATGACCCTTCGACAAGCTCAGGATGACAAAAAGTTCTATACTAAACCGGACAGCTCCCGTTCTATCAGGTCGACTGATATATATAGCGCTTTAATCCTCCTGGAGAGTAAAGTGCGCTGAGCAGTATTCTCCTTTAATTTAAGAAAAGCTTTTTCGCATTTACTAATCGTAGACGCATGCGATCGTAGTGCTTCCTCTAGTTCTTCTTTTGTGTATTTTTTCATATTGCAAATTTACATCATGATCCCGAAATTTTACTGCAGGCATTTTTGCAGTGAAAATTGATAGGTCGTTTGATCGGATTTTTAAATTTTTAATTGCCCTTCGACAGGCTCAGGGTTACAGAAAAAACCAAAATGTACAAAAAGTGTACTATTAGAAACAGCTTCTTTTTAATGTTTTGATTTATAGTGTTTTATAAAATTCTATTGTTCCTCTCTATTTCGCGTCTTTTTATACATAAAGTGGAATATTAAAAAAGAGGCTTTTTTCTGATAGAAAACAAAAAACGCTTAACGGGTTTTAGTTAACTATCTCTTAATGTTTCTTAAATATTTATTAATTGTATTAAAGTATTCTTAATAATTTAATAGTTGTTTTGAGATATGATTAATATTTGTCTATTTTTGATCATCGAAAATAACAAATTAACCTAAGAACAAAAAAATTATGAAAGGATTCAATTTAGCATTAGGCGCAGTCCTAATATCAGCAGGGTTTGTTTCTTGCAAAGATGAAGTAAAAGAGACAGCAAAGAAAAATGTAGACCACTATGTGGTATATGTAGATTCTGTAAACGGTCTTGATGCTGCCGAAAGATCGGCTAACTGGGCGTCTATTGAAGCTGGATATCAACTTAGAATTGCTGAAGCAGAAGCTTCATTAGTAGCTCTTAAAGATGATGCAGACGCTAAAAAAAGAATTGAAGATGGAAAGGCTAAATATGATGGCGTAAGACAGCAGGCTATAGACGAAGCTAAGGCTAAAGCTCAGGAAGCTGTAGCAAAAGCAGGTAACTCTGTTGCTGATGCTTACTTTGGTGCCGGTAAAGTTGTAGGCGATGACATGACATTCTCATGGGTTAACAAAGATAACATCCTTAGTGTTTACCAGAAATTTGTTGAGACTTTTAAAGCAAACAAAGACTCTTACTCAAGACAGGATTTTGATAAAGTAAAGGCTTACTATGAAGCGCTTGATTCAAGAAAAAACACTGTAGAGAAAGAAGGTCTTTCAAGCTCTGACAACATGAAAATTGCAGGTCTTAAATTGAAATTTGCTCCAATGTTTAAATGGGAGCGTATGACTGCTAAAAGCGAAGAAAATCAAGACGCTAAAGATAAAGCGAACTAAAAAATAAGGTTTTTTATATAAATTTGTGTTTAAGAAGGTATACTCCGGTATACCTTCTTTTTTTATGCCCTGTTAGTAGAGTAGTCCCCAAAGGTTTTTGGCTCCTAAAATAAAGTCAAGAAGCCTGGAAGTTGTTGTACGAATTATAAAATGTTCTTTTGCCTGCCCCTGTCTTAAAAACACCATGCCTAAATGGTAGGTGTCTATGGTGACGGTAATTCGCGGATCATTTTTAAGGATTTCCCATGCGGCTTCTGCTTCTGCAGATGCATGAATGTTGCCTACCACACATACACTTCGGTTACCCATATTAGGCTGTGCCTGTGTAATTAGTTCCTGTAGTGTTTCGGTGTCTGTTCCTGAAATATAAGCCAGGTCAATCGTTCCGGGAATTGGAGCAAGAGGGGAGAAGAACCATAATTTCATATTGTAATGTGTTCCAATAGTTCTTATGGATTCTGTTACTGCGCCCGCTTCATCGCCTAATATAAAAAGTTTTTCGGTTCTAAAGTGGGTTAAAATACGGCAGAGAACATCCATTGCCTTTCGGCTCATTACGGATTCTGTTTCTTTCTCTAATCTTGGAAGATGCCTTGTAGGCCTGCTAAGTCCTTTAGATACAATATCAAATACAAAAGGCGAATGTACTCCGTGAGCATTGCTGGAGTTCCAAAGGAATTTTATGTACGATTTGATACTCATATAATATTTGCAATCACACTAAGTTAGCCAAAGTGTGATTGCTTCTAAATACTATTTATTATTCCATTTTAGCGCTAAGTTCAAACCAGCGCTCTGTTTTTTCTTCTATTTTTTTAATAACAACTTCAAGGTCGGCTGCTTTTTTAGCAATGTCGGCATCGGCTATAGAGCCATCTGCAAATTGCTTTTCTATAGCTTCTTTTTCGCGTTCAAAGTCTTTTATCTCTTTTTCAACTTTCTGGAATTCCTTTTGTTCGTTAAAAGTAAGTCCAGGTTTTACGTTGTTTTGTTTCCAGTCTTTTTTGTTATCGCCTACAGTTTTCAGTTCTTCCTTTGTAGGTTCGTTACTGTCTTCATAAGCACGGAAATCACTGTAGTTACCTGGGAAATCTTCAATCACACCTTGGCCTCTAAAAACAAAAAGGTGATCTACAATTTTATCCATAAAGTACCTGTCGTGAGATACTACAAGTAAACATCCGGGATAATCTAATAGGAAACTTTCAAGTACATTAAGGGTAACGATATCAAGATCGTTTGTAGGCTCATCCAGTATCAGGAAGTTTGGGTTTTGGATAAGAACGGTACATAGGTAAAGACGTTTTAACTCACCTCCACTTAGTCGCTCAACAAAGTCATACTGCTTTTTACGGTCGAATAAAAATCGTTCTAAAAGCTGTGCGGCAGAGATTGTTCTTCCTTTAGAAAGCGGAATATACTCACCATATTCTTTAATAATATCGATAACCTTTTGATCTGGTTTAGGGTTAATACCGCTTTGGGTATAGTAGCCTATTTTTATAGTTTCACCTACAACAACTTTACCGCCATCTACAGGAATGTTTTGGCTAATAAGGTTTAGGAAGGTCGATTTTCCGGTTCCGTTTTTACCAATAATTCCAATACGCTCGCCCTTTTTAAAGTTAAAGCTAAAGTTGTCCAGTATGGTTTTTTCTTTAAATTTCTTTGAAATGTTATGCAGCTCCACAATCTTGCTGCCCATACGTTCCATGTTTATTTCCAGTTCTACCTGATGCTCTTTACGACGGCTGTTTGCCTTTTCTTTAATTACGTAAAAGTCATCCTGACGTGATTTCGATTTTGTAGTACGTGCCTTTGGCTGACGGCGCATCCAGTCCAGTTCTTTTACAAACAAGTTCTTCGCTTTGTCTACACTGGCATTTTCGGCGGCGATACGTTCTTCTTTTTTCTCAAGGTAGTACGAGTAGTTCCCTTTATATTGGTATAGTTTACCATTGTCCAGTTCTATGATCTCGTTACAAACACGTTCCAGGAAGAAACGGTCGTGCGTTACCATAAACAGGGTCATGTTTTCTTTGGCGAAGTAGTTTTCCAGCCACTCGATCATTTCCAGGTCAAGGTGGTTGGTAGGCTCATCCAGAATAAGTAAATCAGGTTTACTGATTAGGATAATAGCCAGGGCTACACGTTTTTTTTGTCCACCGCTTAGGTTTTTAATAAGCAGTTTCATGTCTTCCAACTTCAGTTTAAACAGGATTTGTTTGTACTGCGTCTCAAAATCCCACGCGTTATGCATATCCATACGCTCAAAGGCTTTTTGGTAAGCATCTTCATCTTCTGGGTTTTCAAGCGCTTTTTCATACTGCTCGATCACTTTCAGGATCTCATTATCTGAAGCAAAAATACTCTCTTCAATAGATAGTTCCGGGTTTAATACCGGCTCCTGAGACAGGAAAGCCATCTTGATCTCTTTACGGATCACTACTTGTCCGGTGTCCGGAGTGTCTTCACCGTTAATAATTTTTAAGATGCTGGTTTTTCCTGAACCGTTCTTTGCTACAAAAGCAATTTTTTGGTCTTTATTGATGCCAAAAGATATGTTTTCGAAAAGCGTACGCTCGCCGAAGGACTTAGATATGTTTTCTACTGAAAGATAATTCACGCTGGGTAATTTTTTGCAAAAGTAACTTATTAATTACGAATTAAAAATTGCGAATTACGAATTATCAGTAGCAGAGGCGCTTGGGGTTTACTATTAAGAGCCAATTCCCGCTTTTTGCTCTATCTTTTTTTACAAAAAAAGATGTCGCTTCAATCGGGGCTATGATCTGTAATTCGTGTTTTTTTAATATCTGTTTTTATATATAGCTCAGCCACCACTGCTTGTGTGTGCTCTTATAGTTGTTGTACCATCGGCTCGGAAAGTAACACAATACAAGTACAAATATCCATACGACGTAGGTTATTCCAATAGAAAATCCAAAATTAGCGACCGGCCTAAACCCAAATGACATTTTTATGATGTCAAGATCTGCTAATGTATATCCTTGTATGAAATAAAGAGGAATACACAGCAGGTGGATGATATAGATATGTAAAATGTAATAGAAAAATGGAACACGACCAAAGATGTTAAGTATATCTGTAAAGCGGTTACGTACATTTTCAATAAAAGCAAGTAATAATAATGCCGGCCCTAAGGTCATGCAGCTGTATAGGAGGGATGGCGGGTACTTGGTTACATTTAGGAAAGACAATATAGTATAGGTCAACGAACCCTCCTCCTCCCAAGGCTCAGGATCACCATAGCTATTGATGGCTCTTAGAATAATAAAGGCAAGAATAAGTGTACTTCCTGCAATTAGAAGTGTCTTTCTTCGCATCTCTGCTGTAAATTTAGAACTATATAATTTTCCTGCGGTATAACCTAACAGCATAATTCCTGTCCAGGGTAGTATGGCATAAGCGGTTAAGAACCGTATGTTTTCGCCAATTGTAAATCTGTCAAATTCGGTTATTATAAATAAGTTGGCGATCATGTCTTGCGCAGGATCACTAAACGAAACGGTGTCCATTAAGTTGTGGGCAATTGTTATAATAATGCCCAGTACAGCTAAAACGCAATACCTGAAAAATATAAGCCCGGATAAAATGATCATGCTGCAGCCTATAGCCCAAATTACCTGGAGTACAAAAAAATCAAAATGAATATTAAAGCTCCATCCAAAACCTATAAAGGTAAGTTCGGCTATTACAAGCCACAATCCTCTGGTGAATAAAAACCCAGCCAGTTCTTTTTTTGTTTTTCTAAGGCTTTGCAGGTAAATAGAAACACCCGAAAGGAATACAAATATAGGTGCGCAAAAATGGGTGATCCATCTGGTGAAAAACAAAAAAGGTGTTGTGGTATCCAGATTTGTAGGCTCATCGATCATGGCGTCAATATGAAAAAAATCTCTGGTATGGTCCAGAGCCATTAAGGCCATAATTAAACCGCGCACGACGTCTATTGATTGTATTCTTCTCTGTAAAATTGAATCCATTTTTGGCTGATTTTTTGGTATTGTAAATATACCCATTTCAGGTGTCGAATGTTAAAAAATGCCAAAAAGTCACTACATCAGCCATTTTGGCATTGATTTTCGATTTGGAATAAAAGTTGTCTATTACTAATCAAATATTTAAAGTTAAACATAAAAACATAAAATTATGAACATCACAAAACGTAATGGCGCAAACGGATTTCCAATTGTAATGGATCAATTATTCAAAGATATTTTAGGTGGTACTCAGTACATACAAAAAACAGTGCCACAGGTAAATATCAAAGAAAATGAGCAGGCATTCGAATTAGAACTGGTTGCTCCTGGACAAAAGAAAGAAGATTTTAATATCGAAATAGAAAACGAACTGTTAACTATTTCGACAGAAGCTAAAACAGAAAAAATAGAACAGGAAGAAGGTAAGTTTACAAGGAGAGAATTTAGAATATCTTCTTTTAAAAGAGCATTCACTTTACCTGAAACAGTAAAAGCAGACGAAATTAATGCTGCTTATAAAGATGGTATTCTTACGCTTACACTTCCTAAAAAAGAAGAGGCATTGCCAAAGGCAAAAAGAATGATCGAGATTTCATAATAAGATCAGATTTGAGTTAGTTAGGTTATTAAGCGCCCCATTGGGGCGCTTTTGTTTTTATAGAGGCATTTTGAAATTCACAAATTCTTTTATCTTTGTCACATGCAGTTATCCGTTATTATTCTCAATTACAACGTTCGCTATTTTTTAGAGCAATGTGTACTTAGTGTGCAGCAGGCTCTTAAAGATATTGATGGTGAGGTAATTGTGATCGATAATAACTCGCCCGATGATAGCTGTGCCATGATGAAGGAGCGTTTTCCTGAGGTACAGCTGATAGAAAATAAGTTCAATGCAGGTTTCTCTAAAGGGAATAATATTGGTGTAGATGCCGCAAAAGGCAAATATGTATGCATCCTGAATCCGGATACAGTAGTTGCTGAAGATACTTTTACTAAAGTTCTGGCATTTGCCGAAACACAAAAGAATTTTGGTATCAGCGGGGCTAAGCTGGTAGATGGACGCGGTTGTTTTTTACCCGAATGTAAAAGAGGGGTGCCTACACCGTGGGTAGCCTTTACAAAAATTGGCGGGCTTTACAAGTTATTGCCACGTCGTGAGATATTTAACCGCTATTATGCGCAGCATCTTCATGAAGATCAAACCGGTAAGGTGGATATTCTTGTAGGTGCATTTATGGTTATGGAGCGTGAGCTGTATCTTGAAGTAGGCGGATTTGATGAAGATTGTTTTATGTACAGTGATGATATAGATCTTTCATATACTGTACTTAAAAAAGGACTTCGCAATTTCTATTATGCAGATACTTCGGTGATACATTATAAAGGGGAAAGTACTGTTAAAGATGGTGCTTACATGAAGCGTTTTCGTGAAGCGATGCAGTTTTTTTACCAAAAGCATTTTAGGCGTTCGCCGCAATTTGATTTACTAATGAAGGTGGGGACGTTGTTTTTTGCAATTGCTAAGAAGAATAAAACAGCACCGGTTTACCATCCTCAGCATTATATTTTAGTGTCAGAAAACGAAAAATTGCGGGAAGCACTGCATAGCAAGCTTGGAAAAAGTATAATACGTACAACGGTTATTGACAGTGTATTGTCAATGCGTAACAAAAAAACAGAAGTTATCTTTGATAATGAATTTGTTCGTTTTAAAGAGATGATCGCTTTTATGGAGCAGGAAAAAAGCAATGGCTTTACTTTTAAGATACGACCGGCAGGTTCTTCTTTCATAATTGGCAGTAATGACAGTAATGACAGGGGGCAGGTAATACTGCTGGATGGAATGTTATAAAAATAAAATAGAAAAAGTGAGTGAATAATTATTGAGAAAAGAGTTACGGCTCATTTTTTTTATTAATTTCGCAAGCTAAAATAGTAATTTTACCTTTAGGTTATCAATATGGCAAAATTTGAACTAAGATTACCCAAAATGGGTGAAAGTGTTGCAGAGGCAACAATAACAAATTGGTTAAAAAATGTTGGCGATCACATTGCTGCAGATGAAGCAGTATTGGAAATTGCAACAGATAAAGTAGACAGCGAAGTGCCATCTGAAGTTACAGGTGTACTTTCAGAGATACTTTTCCAGGTTAATGATGTAGTACAAGTAGGGCAGATCATTGCCTATATTGAAACTGAAGGCGGCGTTGTAGTCGATGCTCCTAAAGAAGAAACTACTGCTGCAAATATACAGGCTGTAGAGCAGACTATAGCAGTTGCTCATGCAACAGCATCGGCTCCTGTAGATTTCTCTAATTCAGAGAAATTCTATTCGCCACTTGTAAAAAACATAGCTAAAGAAGAAGGTGTTTCTCTTGCTGAACTGGAAGCTATGAATGGCACCGGTAAAGAAGGCAGGGTAACTAAAAGTGATATACTGGAGTATGTTAAGAACCGTGGCAGCCAGCCGGCTCCACAAGCAGCAGCTCCTGCTGTGGCTCAGCCAGCAGTACAAGCGCAACCGGTAGCTCAAAAAGCAGCACCTGTATCTGTAAACGGTCAGGATGAAGTTGTTGAGATGGACCGTATGCGTAAGCTTATCTCAGGTTACATGGTACAATCGGTACAAACATCGGCACACGTGCAGTCGTTTATCGAGGTAGATGTAACTAACATTGTAAAATGGAGAGATAAAGTTAAAAATGCATTCGAGAAAAGAGAAGGTGAAAAGCTTACTTTCACTCCAATATTTATGGAAGCTGTAGCTAAAGCGCTTAAAGACTTCCCGGGGATGAACATCTCTGTAGATGGAGAATACATTATTAAAAAGAAAAACATCAACCTTGGTATGGCAGCAGCTTTACCTAATGGTAACCTTATTGTTCCGGTAATTAAAAATGCAGACCAGCTTAACCTGGTAGGTATGGCAAAAGCGGTAAACGATCTTGGTAACCGTGCAAAAGCTGGTAAACTTAAGCCGGACGATACTCAGGGTGGAACATATACAGTAACAAACGTTGGTACTTTTGGAAGTGTATTTGGTACACCTATCATAAATCAGCCGCAGGTAGGTATCCTTGCTCTTGGAGCAATTAGAAAAGTGCCTGCTGTTATAGAAACTCCGGAAGGTGATTTCATTGGTATCCGCCAAAAAATGTTCCTTTCTCACAGCTACGACCATCGTGTGGTAGATGGTGCCCTAGGAGGATCATTTGTTAAGCGTGTTGCAGAATACCTTGAAGCTTTTGATGTAAATAGAGATTACTAAGAAGATAAAGTTGTATAATAAAACAGCCCCGCATTGCGGGGCTGTTTGTTTTTAGATTTATTTCTTAATTACTTTCTGTGTAAAAGTTCCTTTGTTCGAAACTAATTTTAAAATATAAGTACCACTCTGAAGATCTGAAACGGAAAGGACATTGTTTGAGATTTCATTGTATTCTCTAACAGCTCTTCCGGAGATATCAAATAAAATAGCTTTTTCAATTGCGCTTTCATTTTTAACGTCAAAATGTAAAACATCTGAAGCCGGATTAGGATATACAGAAACTGTATCTTTCATGAAATCTTTAGTGCTTAATGAGCAATCTGCAACAAGAGCATATGTCTTATTGGCGTGGCTAATTGTCCATGCAGAGTAAGGTAGTTGATTGTTTTGAGCCGCTGTAGGATTATCTACCTCTATGCAGGTATGCCCTTGTATTACTTCAGGAGGAACGCCCCATGAGCCTGAATTTATATCAATGTTCATCTCAGGGTTATTGTTCCCATTTTTTAAATTGATGTAATTAATTGGTCCTGTAGCTATAAGTGTTTTAATGTTAGGGTTATTGCTAAGGTCAATCTGGGTTATATTGTTTATTGGTAAAACATCTCCTGTTGAGTAAATGTCTAAATACTCTAATAGAGGGTTGTTTGATACATTTAGGCTGGTTAGCATATTACCTGCGCAATTTAAATGTTTAAGTTTTGTAAGTGTGCTAACATTTAATTCATCTATCATAGTAACGGTTACAGTTAAGCTTTCAAGGTTTGTAAATCCTTCTATACCAGTTAAATCTTCAATGTTATTTGAGCCTATAGTCGGAGATGTAACTGTAAGAGTAGTTACTGCAAGAGCGTCAGCAGTTAAAATCTGTCCGTTTACAATTCCGTCTGAATCAATTTCTTTGTCAATAAGAACCTGTTCAAAAACAGGATCAGGAATAGTGATGGTTTGTGCGGTTGCTATATAGCCTCCGGCGATACACATAATGGTAAGTAGTTCTTTTTTCATGATAAAGCTGGCATTTTTTTTGCTAAAGTAAGAAAATGTCTTCAAAATGTGTTTTTTCAATTCGCTATATTTGTGATGTAAACTTCCCTACATGAAAATCATCACTTATATTACTTTCTTTTCTTTTATTGGGTTAACACTATTTTTTCCTAAAGCTTTTAACTTCCGCGAAAGCGAAAAGATAATTGCTCAGGATACCATAAAAGAATGGGCTGAGGTTAATTTTGAAGTGCAAGGCATTCAAAACCGTATGGCTTATGCTGATACGGCAAATTTTATGCATCAGAAAATTTATCCGTGTGCAAGATGCTTTCTGCGTCCTGAAGTCGCAGAAGCTCTGGAAGAAGCAAATACTATTGCAAAAGAAAAAGGATATATCCTTGTGATATATGATTGTTACCGCCCATACGGTTATCAAAAAGTAATGTATGATATCGTGAACGATCCGCGTTATGTGGCACCTCCGGGTAAAGGGTCTAACCATAACCGTGGCCGCGCTATAGATTTATCATTGGCAGATGAGAACGGGAACCTGCTCGATATGGGTACTCCTTTTGATGATTTTACAGCGCAGTCACACTACGATGCCGATAATTTATCACGAGAGGCACGAAGGAATAGAAAGGTGCTGAGGAACATTATGAAAAGGGCTGGTTTTGCACCTTACAATAACGAATGGTGGCATTTTGATTACAGGAAGAAACAATATGAAACTGCCGACTTTAGATGGGATTGTGATGAATAGTAACTGTAAGTGAGTATTGAATATATACTACTGTATTAAAGTAAAATGTCTTGTGTAGGAGTTCTTTAATTGCTCATTTTTAGATTTTTACTTCTACATGTTGTAAGAAATGATATTTGCTGCGGGTGTTCTGGTTTATAATATTTAAAAATTAGCTTTAGTTAGTAGGGATTTAATCTTAAAAATCTTCTTTTTAAACTATTCTCAAACTATATTTGTAATTATACAAATTCACTATGGAACTTAAATTACATAAGCCAATATGCTTTTTTGATCTGGAAACTACAGGTACAGATATCTCTAGAGACAAGATTGTAGAAATATCTGTGTTAAAAGTATACCCTAACGGCAACCGCGAGAGCAGAACATGGCTGGTAAATCCGGAAAGGCCAATACCGCCTCAAACTACTGTTTTTCATGGAATAACCGATGAGAAGGTAGCTAACGAACCTACATTTAAAGAGCTTTCGCATACTATATATAACATGATCAAGGATTCGGATCTGGGAGGGTATAACTCTGACCGGTTTGATATTCCGTTATTGGCAGAAGAGTTATTGCGTGCCGGTGTTGACTTTGATATGAAAAACAGGGTATCGGTCGATGTGCAGACTATTTTCCATAAAAAAGAAGAGCGTACACTAAGTGCCGCTTATAAGTTTTATTGTGGCAAAACATTAGAGAATGCACACACGGCAGAAGCGGATACACTGGCGACTTATGAGATTCTTAAATCGCAGCTGGATCGTTATGATGATCTTGAGAATGACATGAAAGTGCTGTCTGAATATACGACACGTAAAAAGGTAGTAGATTTTGCAGGCTTTATTGCTTTAGATGCAGATGGGGAAGAGATATTTACTTTTGGAAAACATAAAGGAGCAAAAGTAGCAACGGTACTCGATCAGGAACCTGGGTATTTTGGATGGATTCAAAATGCTGATTTTCCGTTGTACACTAAAAAAGTGCTAACGGCAATCAAACTCCGAAAATTAAATAATAAATTGGCATAATAATTTTCAGTAACGAGGTATGAAGATAATCTGCATAGGCAGGAATTATGCTAAGCATATAGAAGAACTGCAAAACGAAAAACCGGATGAACCGGTTATTTTCATAAAGCCGGATACGGCCATCGTTTTAAAAAAATTTCCGTTTGTAATACCGGATTTTAGTAATGATATACACCATGAGGTGGAGATAATAGTTAAGATATGCAAAGTGGGTAAACACATAGCTCCAAAATTTGCACATAAATACTATGAGGAAATAGGATTAGGTATCGATTTTACAGCTCGCGATCTGCAGGCTAAACTTAAAGAAAAAGGCCTGCCGTGGGAAAAGGCAAAAGCATTTGATGGATCGGCAGTAGTGAGTGAATTTATACCTAAAACAGAATTTTCGTCACTTAATGATATTAATTTCGAATTGACAAATAATGGTAATGTGGTACAGAAAGGCAACAGTCAGTTAATGCTATGGAAAATAGATGAGCTGATATCTTATGCGTCACAATATTTTACACTCAAAACGGGCGATATTCTCTTTACCGGTACACCGGAAGGTGTAGCAAAAGTGAGTGCTAATGATGTGTTGGAAGGTTTTATAGAAGGAAAAAAAATGTTCAGGATACAGGTAAAATAATGGCACTACACTACAATTTATCAAAAGTATATGCGATCTCAGACAATGATGTCGATTTTGCAAAACAAATCGTTGTACTTTTTATCGAAGAAGTTCCTGCTGAAATGAAAAATATCAAGCAAGGACTCAAAGAAAAAAACCACAACAAGGTTTATCATGCTGCTCATAAAATTAAGCCGACATTAGACCTTATGGGGATGGATCTGGCTTATGAAGATGTGACGTCTGTAGAGACCTGGAGTCGCTCTGAAGGTAAAAAGAAAGAGATCAAAGAAGTTGTAAAAAGCCTGAAAGAGCACATAAGTAAAACTGTAAAAGAACTTAAAAAAGATTACGCTTTGTAATTAAATAATATGAAAGCAGCCATTGTTACTGTAGGAGATGAAATACTTATAGGCCAGATAGTAGATACTAACTCGGCATTTATAGCAAAATCACTCGATAGAATAGGGATAGAAGTATATGAAATGTTGTCCATAAGCGACGACAGACAGCATATTTTAGACACAATGGCATCATTGCAGGATAAGGCAGATGTGGTTATTATAACCGGTGGCCTGGGGCCTACAAAAGATGATGTGACCAAGAAAACGTTCTGCGATTATTTTGATGATGAGCTGGTGCGTAATCTGGAACTGGAAAAGCATGTTGTAGAGCTTATCGAAAAAGCAATGAAGCGTACAGCTTCTCAAATGAATAAAGATCAGGCACTGGTGCCGTCGCGTGCTACTATACTTCATAATGCAGTGGGTACAGCTCCCGGTATGTGGATGGAAAAAGGAAATACAGTTTTCATGTCGCTGCCTGGTGTGCCTTATGAAATGAAGCATATTGTAGAGCATGAGATCATTCCGAAACTGGTAGAAAAATACGAAAGGCCTTATATTTTACATAAAACGATAATGACTTACGGACAGGGTGAAAGTCTTGTTGCAGAACGTATTGAGAACTGGGAAGATAGCCTGCCGGAATTTATAAGGCTTGCTTATTTACCGAGCCCAGGAAGAGTGAGATTACGTCTTAGTGCAAGAGGAACTAACGAAGCAGTATTGAAAAATACTATTGAATCTGAGACTGAAAAACTGAAAGGTTTAATAGGCGATATTATAGTTGGGTATGACGAAGGCGAAACCATGGAGGTGATGCTGGGGAGGCTGCTCACTAAGAAAAATATGACGCTTGCGGCAGCCGAAAGCTGTACAGGTGGTCAAATTGCACAGATGCTTACGTCAGTGCCGGGGTCTTCGGCTTATTTTAAGGGCGGTGTGGTGACTTACGCTACGCAATCTAAGATTGATGTGCTGGGTGTGGATAAAACGCTTATAGGAGAAAATTCTGTAGTTAGCGCAGCTGTTGCAGAAGCTATGGCTTTGCGTGCAAAAGCAATTTTTGGTGCTGATTTTGCCGTTGCCACAACTGGAAATGCAGGCCCTTTAAAAGGCGATGCAGATGCTGAGGTTGGGACGGTTTTTGTGGCCTACGCTACTCCAAATGGTGTATTTAGTGAAAGATTGGATCTTGGGCAGCCCAGAGAGAAAGTTATAGATAGGGCTGCAAATAAGGCACTTGAAAAAATTTATCAGGAAATTTTAAAAAACTGATAGAATAAGTTTGTGTAATTGTTTTATTTTCCTTTTCTTTGCACCCTGATTTTGAATAACGATATAAAAGCGAGAAATAATGTCAAGAGTTTGTGCCCTTACAGGTAAAAGAGCGATGGTTGGAAATAATGTTTCCCACGCAATGAACAAAACTAAGAGAAAGTTTAGTGTGAACTTAGTGAAAAAGCGCTTCTATCTTCCAGAAGAGGATAGATGGATCACTCTTAGAGTAGCTGCTTCTACTATCAAGACAATTAACAAGAATGGTATAGCTGCAGTTTTGAAAGAAGCTAAAGCTAACGGATTTATTAAATAATCCTTACCTAATAAATATATAGCACGATGGCAAAGAAAGGTAATAGAATTCAGGTAATTTTAGAGTGTACAGAGCACAAAGCTTCCGGCGTAGCTGGAACTTCAAGGTACATCACCACAAAAAACAAAAAGAATACTCCGGACAGGTTAGAGATTAAGAAATTTAATCCAATCCTTAAGCGAGTGACTGTTCATAAAGAAATTAAATAATCATTAGTCATGGCAAAGAAAACCGTAGCATCGTTACAAACATCTTCAAAAAGGTTAACTAAAGCTATCAAGATGGTAAAATCTCCAAAATCTGGAGCTTATACTTTTGTTGAGAGCGTTATGACTCCAGAAGAAGTGGATAATTTTCTTAAGAAGAAATAATATTCCCACCAATATATATAAAAGCTACTTTCAGTTAACGAAAGTAGCTTTTTTATTTTTTATATTTACCACGGGAAACACACACTATTTACAATCGATATGAATTTCTTTAAAAAAATATTTTCTTCCGAAAAAAAGGAAACATTAGACAAAGGCCTTGAAAAAACTAAGACAACCTTTTTTTCAAAACTTACTAAAGCCGTTGCCGGAAAATCTAAAGTAGATGATGAGGTACTGGATAATCTTGAGGAGATACTTGTGTCTTCGGATGTTGGCGTAAACACAACTCTTAAAATCATTACACGTATTGAAGAACGCGTTGCGAATGACAAATACATGGGGACTGATGAGCTAAATCGTATCTTAAGAGAAGAGATTGGCGGACTGCTTTCTGAAACCCATTCGGGTGAGGCTACAGAGTTCGAAATTCCAAAAGATAAAAAGCCATATGTAATTATGGTTGTTGGTGTTAATGGTGTGGGTAAAACTACTACCATTGGTAAACTTGCTTATCAATTTAAGAAAGCAGGATACAATGTAGTACTTGGAGCAGCCGATACTTTTAGGGCAGCAGCGATAGATCAGCTTCAGGTATGGGCAGACAGGGTAGGTGTACCTATTGTAAGGCAGCAAATGGGCAGTGATCCGGCTTCAGTAGCGTTTGATACGCTTCAGTCGGCAGTGAGCCAAAATGCCGATGTGGTAATTATAGATACAGCAGGTCGACTTCATAATAAAGTGAACCTGATGAACGAGCTTACTAAAGTAAAAAGAGTAATGCAGAAAGTGGTAGACGATGCACCTCATGATGTAATGCTGGTACTTGATGGCTCTACAGGTCAAAACGCTTTTGAGCAGGCTAAGCAATTTACTGCAGCTACAGAAGTAACCTCTCTTGCGGTAACCAAACTTGATGGTACAGCAAAAGGTGGAGTAGTTATCGGGATTTCAGATCAGTTCCAGATTCCCGTTAAATACATTGGTGTTGGTGAAGGTATAGAAGACTTGCAGGTATTCAATAAATATGAATTTGTTGATTCTTTCTTCAAGTAAAATCAAACTTTAATCAAACCAAACAAAACCAAATGAAATTTTTCACCTTACTAACTGCACTGTTCATCAGTATGCAGGTTTTTTCGCAGGATATAAAAGGATATTACATTACAAACTCTGATAAACGGGTTGAAGGTGTCTTTAAACCTGCTGATTTTAATGATGCTGCTTCATTGCTGTTTAAAGCATCAAACGGGAAGGATTATAATAATCTCTTGCTAAGTGATATCAAAGAATATGGTATCAATAACAATGAATTTAAATTTGAAAAACATACTGTTCAAATTGATATTTCTGATAAAGACGCAAACAACTTAAGTTCCCAAAAAAGTCCTGAGTGGAAAACAGAAACATTATTTTTAAATGTTGCTGTAGATGGAGATGCTAAATTGTATTCGTATACAAAAGACTACAAAACTAAATTTTTCTTTAGCACTAAAAATAAACCCGGAGAAGTAAGTCAGCTTATATATAAAAAATACAGGACTCCGGAAGGGGTTGCAGAAAACGTAGCTTACAAACAACAACTTCTTAATGCTGTAAGATGCGAAGGGCAATATGCTGATTATTTTAGCGACATACGCTACAATAAAAAAGAACTGTCTGATGTAATTAAAAATTATAATAAATGTTCAGGCTCTGAATCAGTATCTTATTATAATGGGTTTCGTAAAAGAACTGAAGTTAAGTATACAGCTTTTGCAGGTGTTAATAGTATGAATTTTGGTATAAAAAGTGGTTTTCCACCTGTAAGTGGTGCCGAAGCTAATACCGAATTTAGCTTAGGATTTGAAGCTGCTTATGTTTTCCCTTCAGAAAAATTTGAATTTTTTGTTCAGGCAGAATACGAAGTAATTTCAGCAAAAAACATTGATCCTTACGATCAGGGTTATAATGTATTGACCAGTACTTACACGTTAGAAGGTGCCGCTTTTAATGTTTTTTTCGGACCTCGTTTTAATTTTCTACTTAATGAAAAAAATAAATTTTTTGTTGATGCATCTTTTGGAATGAGCTTTCCTGTTGGGATAGAGATTACCAGGTCATCCCATATTAAAACAGGTACCGGATATGAGTATGAAGGCGATGGTGATCGTTTTGATGCTGGGACCAGTTTTTGTGGTAATTTTAGTGTTGGCTATGTGTTTAATGATAAATTTGGGTTATCGCTGCGATATGAAACAAGTAGGGATATGCTTGATGATTCTAATGGTCCCTATAAAACCGATATTACCAGATTGGGTCTTAATTTAAGATACACAATTAATTAATTAATAACCGCATTAATTTTTTGCCATAATTGGGCATCAAAACCTGAAAGTGCAAAATTTTCTCCATCGGCGGCATTTCCCATTCGGATAACTACCATCTTTCGGGATGGAATTACATAAATTTTCTGATCATTTTTCCCCAGTGCCATATACATATCATTAGGCGCCGGGGGAATAATGCTCCCATTAAATTGCTGCTGTGTTTGTGGTAAATGATAATTTTCTTTTCCGTTAAGCCACCACAGGTAACCATATGATTTATTGATGTTTTGAGAAGTAGAGGTCATCTCTTTCCAATAGGCAGTATTGATAATTTGTTCTTCATTCCATTTACCTTCATTGAGCATTAAAAGCCCAAAACGCGACATACTGCGCGTATTACTTGAATAAACGCTCAGGTCAGTACCGGTTACTGCCCAGGCACCTGTCATTCCAATTTTATTCTTTAATGCCGAATCAAAATAATTATTCCAGGTTCGCTGTGTTGCATTAGCAACCACATCCTGAAGTTTTACATATACATTACTGTATGCCCATCGGGTACCTGCATCGGCAAGATACTGTAGATTGGCAGGTAAAACATTATCTCCTTTACTATCATCAAGACCTGATGTCATGGTTAGCAGATGCCTGCACGTTATGAGGTTTTCTTTTGCTATGGGAGCACTTGTCCACCCGTTGCCTAAATAATCAGAGGCTTTATTATTTATAGATATATAACCTTCTTGTTGGGCAATGCCTACAGTGGCAGCTGTTAGTGTTTTTCCGGCACTTGCCCAATACCACGGACTTACTGCTGAGTGGCCGTCAAAGTAGTTCTCCATTACAATACGTCCGTTTACAAGGATTATAAACGATTTGGTGTGTTTCTCGTTAAGAAAAGTGAGCAATGGCTCTACATTGTCCTGATTCCATCCTAATGATGTCATTGTTGTTGCTTCCCAGTTGGTAGAATTGTTTTCAGGGAAATACATAGGTTCTGTATTAGGATTATCTCCAGGGCTTTCATTATTTTCTGAGCTGCACCCAGTTATAATAAGCAGGGTAAAAAGCGGTAACCAAAACGTTTTCATGAGCTTGCAATAAGTATATAAATGTAATAAATAGTTTATCACGATATTTTAAAATTAGCAATGTTTTAATGAGTAAATTTGTCTTTTGAAAACCATTTTAAATCATGAAGAAAACCATTTTACTCCTGTTTGTATCTATTGTTGCCCTGTCTTGCGGTAATAGCATCTCTGAAGCCGATTTAGCTAAACTTAATGGCTATTGGGAAATTGAAACAGCTGTAATGCCCGATGGTAGTGAGAAAGAATATAAAATTAATACCACAATAGATTTTTTTGAATTAAAAGGTAAAACAGGTTTTCGCAAAAAGGTAATGCCGCAATTTGATGGTTCGTATAGAATGAATGATCTTTCAGAAAAAATAAGCATAGTCCAGGATAGTGGTAAAACATACGTAAGTTATGTTACTGATTATGCTAAATGGAAAGAAGAGATTGTAGAGCTTAATGATAAAAAGCTGGTGCTGAAAAATAACCATGATATGGAATATCATTACAAAAAACCTGAACCTTTTACAGTAAAATAATGGCAAAACGATTTAATGGAGAGCACGCTATTGGCGACGTGTTAAAGGAATTTATGCAAGCCAACAGACTACAGCCGGGTATGGATAAGATCGATGTAAAAGAAGCCTGGGCAAACCTTATGGGAAACGGAGTAAATAATTATACGCGGGACATAATGCTTAAGGGGAGTACACTTTATGTAGAACTAACCTCTTCGGTTTTAAGAGAAGAACTAAGCCATGGTAAAGCGAAGATTATAAAAATGATTAATGAAGAGCTTAAACGGGAAGTTGTAAAAGATATCGTATTGAGATAAAAAAATGCCGCTGTAAAGCGGCATTTTATATATACAAAAAGATGTATTCTTAGAATTGTTCTCTTCCGGCAAAATGGAAAGCACCTTCGATAGCAGCATTTTCATCGCTATCAGATCCATGCACAGCATTTTCTCCAATTGAAGTAGCATACTTTTTACGGATAGTTCCTTCAGCAGCATCAGCAGGGTTTGTAGCTCCGATAAGCGTTCTGAAATCTTCAACAGCATTGTCTTTTTCAAGAATAGCAGCTACGATAGGGCCTCTTGACATAAATTCAACTAATTCACCATAAAATGGTCTTGCACTGTGAACAGCGTAAAATGCCTGAGCATCAGCAACTGTAAGTTGTGTAAGTTTTAAAGATACGATTCTGAAACCAGCATCTGCTATCATTGCTAAAATACCACCGATATGCCCGTTTCCAACTGCATCCGGTTTGATCATTGTAAAAGTTCTGTTTGTTGCCATCTCTATTTTTAAATTTGGTGCAAAAATAGTAGTTTTTAAATTAATAATTTTAATAAATCAATAAGGATTTATTACCTCATTAAAGAATAACCACGTTAAACTCCTGTTCTAATGGCTTTAGTTGAGAAAAGAGCTTGCTAAGGAGGCTGCCGTCAAATTCCAGGTAGAACTCAGAGAAGTTTGCTTTTCGTTCCTGTAAGCCTTTTCCGGGGAAAAGTTCATTTTGGAGTAATACAATACGCTCCAGCTGTTCGGTATGGTTTCGTTTTTCTGCTTTAAGTAAACGCTTCTCAAGGTTTTCAAGCCCTTTAATTTGTTTTATTTCCTGCGCTTTTACAGCACCGATAAAAGAAGCATCGGTTTTAGCAGCAATATCGGCCAGTACTTCAAATTGATTTTTAAGCAGTTCTTTCTGGTCAGTGAAATCAAGTTTGAATTCAGAGAATGATTGTACTTTTTTGTTAAGGAGATCTTGCTGCTTAGAGAACATATCTGCCCATGAAAGACCTAGCTTATCCAGTTTGTCGGCCTGTTTTTGTGTAGCCAGTAAAACTGAGTTACGAACTAGCAGTATTGGAAAAGTAGTCTTAGCCGATTCAAAATACGATTTAAGTTCCAGCCAATAAGCAATTTCGCCTCCTCCGCCAATGTAGGCAAGGTTGGGTAATATTACTTCCTCATACAGTGGACGCATTATTACATTAGGACTAAACTTTTCAGGATTTGAATCCAACAAAGCTAAAATCTCGTCTTCAGAGAATTTCAGCTCGGTATTGTTAATGTGGTAAACGCCATCCTGTAAAATGATGCGTTCTCTTAGGGTATCTTCTATGTAGAATAGGTTAATCTCACGCGGATTTACCTGTATGTTATAATCTTTAAGTAGTGCTGCTGTTTCGGCTACCTTAAGGTGAGATGTTTGCTTTAGTAATTCTTCTTGTACATAAGGTGCAAACAGTTTTTTAAGACCGGCAGTATCGGCATCGAGAATTACCAGGCCTTCGCTGCTAAATAATTCGTTAGCCAAATAGCGGGTAGCATCGGCAAGGTTGGTATGTTTTATATAAGCATCTTCGAATAGCTTAGTAAGCCATGCCGCATTTTTCCCTAAGCCAAGTTCTTTAGAGAAAACATCAAGAACAGCCTCAAGGCCCTCGGTAGAAAATCGTCCTACGGGTCCGGCGCTTTCACGCGGCCACTTAATTTTTTTATTGCGAAAAGTAAAGAAATTGATCTCTTCAAAATCATGGTCTTCGGTTGCCATCCAGTATACCGGTACAAAATTTTGCTGCGGATAGGCTGCTTTTAATTCCTTACTCAGGTTAACCGCAGAAACTATCTTGTATAAAAAATATAGAGGTCCGGTAAAAAGGTTAAGCTGATGTCCTGTTGTTACGGTAAAGGTGTCGTCTTTTCTTAACAGGTCTATGTTGTGCTGTGTAAGCGCAGATGTATTTATATTCTTGTACTGTTCCTGTAAAGTGTCAGCAAGAACACTACGAAAGGCAGGATTGTAGTTTTTTTGTTTCTCTTCGATCTGTGCCTTGAAGTTTTCAAGGGTAGGGAAGCGATGGTACAACGGCTTCAGTGTATCTTTCTGGTTAAGGTAATCGGTTATAAGCGGGGTAAAATATCCGGAACTCTGGTAGCTGATACAGTCTGATGGCATTTTGATACAAATTTTCCCGTAAAATTACGGAAAAAACACTTTGCATAAATGTATAAATGACGTGTTTGATATGTCATTTATAAATTCATTTAAGGTTTAGTATTAAGGTTTCTTACCAAATTTCTTTCAGGTTGATAAAACTATCAAGAGCATATTCAGTGTTTGTGCATTTAATAAGGGTTTTATCTTCAATATCAATTAATCATAAATCCCAAAAATATCCCCTATTTTTGCAGGCTAATACTGCATGCATTTTGGAAACCAAACTTCTTTTAATAACACCGCCTTTTACACAGCTCAATACGCCTTATCCGGCAACGGCCTATCTAAAAGGGTTTTTAAATACTAAAGGCATTGTGTCTACTCAGGCCGATCTTGGTATTGAAGTGATATTGAAATTGTTTTCCAAAACAGGATTGACTGATCTTTTTGAGCGCATTGAAAATGATCCGCAGGAAAGAACTCCAAATGCAGAACGTATTATTGCTTTAAAAGGAGAATACCTTAAAACGATAGATGCAGTTATGTTGTTTTTGCAGGGAAAAAACCCTACACTGTCGCACCTTATCTGCCGTGAAGATTTCCTGCCAGAAGCATCCCGTTTTGCGCAGTTGGAAGAACTTGATTGGGCATTTGGAACGATGGGGCTTCAGGATAGGGCAAAGCATTTGGCTACACTGTATCTTGAAGATATTTCCGATTTAATTGTAGAATGCGTCGATTCACATTTTGGCTTTAGCCGTTATGCAGAAAGGCTTGGCCGATCTGCTAATTCGTTTGACGAATTGTACGACAGCCTGCAGCAGCCATTTACCTTTATAGACGAAATACTATTGGATATTTTACACCAACGTATGCTGGACGTGCAACCACAGTTGGTTGGTTTTTCGATACCTTTTCCGGGGAATTTGTACGCGGCTTTCAGAAGCGCGCAGTACATCAAGAAACATTTTCCGGGGGTCAAAATTACCATGGGCGGTGGCTTCCCGAATACCGAGCTTCGTTCATTGGCGGATGTAAGAGTAATGGAATTCTTTGATTTTATTACGCTGGACGATGGTGAGGCTCCGGTAGAATGTTTGGTAGAGCACGTTAGCGGTAAAAGGGATATAGAACAGTTAAAACGAACGTTTGCCTTAGTCGATGGCAAAATTAAATATATTGATAATTCCGGATGCAGGGATTATAAGCAAGCCGATGTAGGTACGCCTGATTATTCAGATCTGCTATTGGATGAATATATTTCTGTTATTGAAATTGTGAATCCTATGCACCGCATGTGGAGCGATGGACGCTGGAATAAACTTACTATGGCACATGGCTGCTATTGGGGTAAATGTACTTTTTGCGATATATCATTAGATTATATCAAGGTATACGAACCGGTAGCTGCAAAACTGCTTTGCGATCGCATAGAAGAGCTTATGGCACAAACAGGGCAGAATGGTTTCCATTTTGTTGATGAAGCTGCACCGCCGGCTCTTATGCGTGAACTGGCTCTTGAAATATTACGACGCAATCTTGCCGTGACGTGGTGGACAAACATACGTTTTGAAAAAAGCTTTACTAAAGATCTTTGCCTACTGCTTAAAGCATCGGGATGTATAGCTGTTTCGGGCGGACTCGAAGTTGCATCAGACCGATTATTGGAACTTATCCAAAAGGGAGTAACAGTTGCACAGGTGGCGCGCGTAACCCGCAATTTTACCGAAGCAGGTATTATGGTACATGCTTACCTTATGTATGGTTTTCCTACTCAAACGGCACAGGAAACAATAGATTCACTGGAAATGGTACGCCAGATGTTTGAAACAGGTATATTACAATCCGGATTCTGGCATCAGTTTGCTATGACAGCCCATAGCCCTGTAGGTATGTATCCCGAAAAATTCGGAGTGCTTAAAGAAACAGAAGCAATAGGCAGTTTTGCCAATAATGATATTGTACATGTAGATAAAACAGGTACGAATCACGACAAGTTTAGTTTTGGGCTGAAGAAGTCACTGTTTAACTATATGCATGGTATTTGTTTTGATTATTCGCTTCAGGATTGGTTTGAGTTTAAAGTACCTAAAACAAAAGTGCCCGATGATTATATTTTTAGTGTACTGCAGGAAGAAGATAACTTTACTGTAAAGCCTACCGCCAAAGTTGTGTGGACAGGAGGGAAGCCTTCGGTTGCTTACTTTACTAAAAATAAAAAGGGCCGCAGCTTTGAGATGGCGACCCTTACATTTCATGATAAAAAAGAGAGTTTTGCTGTGCAGGTCTCTCAGGAGCAGGCACAATGGCTTGCTGATTTTTTAGATAAAGCGGCTATTGCTGCAAAAAGTATTACTACTTATTCGCAGGCTAAACAGAGTTATGAAGATTCCGGTTTGGAAGACTTTGAACTCTTATGGTTTAGTAAACCTATAAATACGCTAAGAGACTTTGGATTATTAGTGTTATAATCTAGAACTTCTTAGCTTCTTCCATTTTGGTGTATTTCTCGACTTGCGGCGGCGTAAGGAGAGGCAGTACTTTCTTGAAAATTCTTGTAGAAATTTCACGAGCCTTGGCTTTCTTTTCATCAGCAGATAGACCTTGAGCCTGGTTTATTGCTGTTATAGTACCGCGTTCGTCTTCAAGAACACTTTTTACTGCTGCTTCCTGAAAATCATCCAGAGTAAGTTCTTTAGTAAGGTATTTTACAGACTCTTCTACAAAGTCTACTTTTTCCTGTTTTCTTTTGCTTGGTTTGTATTGTTCACGGCCTATACGGCGATCTACCTGCGCTGATGCTGCCGATGACGCAAGGAACATAAAGAATAGAATAAAAAGGGATGCTTTTAGTTTCATAACGGTTACAATAATTAAATCAAACGTAATAAAATTATAATAAAAAAGCTAAAGATTTATTGTCTTTAGCTTTATAGATATTCTTAGTTTAACGGTAGGTCTGCCGGGATGCCATAAAGGTCAAATTCGGTAGCCTCAGTAATTTTTATATTTACAAATTCGCCTGTTTTAAGGTAAGCAAGAGAAGCATCTATTAGTACTTCATTGTCTACATCAGGACTGTCAAATTCTGTTCTTCCAATAAAATGACCGCCTTCTTTTCTGTCAATAATACAACGGAAAGTCTGTCCGATTTTTTCTTGGTTTAGATCCCATGAAATTTGAGATTGTATTTCCATGATCTCGTTTGCACGTTGTTGTTTCACTTCGGCAGGAACATCATCTTCAAGAAGGTAAGCATGAGTATTTTCTTCGTGAGAATATTTAAAGCATCCAAGACGCTCAAAACGCATTTCTTCAACCCAGTTTTTCATGATCTGGAAATCTTCTTCCGTTTCACCCGGATATCCTACAATAAGTGTAGTTCTTATGGTCATTCCCGGCACAGCTGCTCTAAATTCATTAAGAAGTTTAGTGGTTTTTTCTTTAGTAGTACCACGGCGCATCGATTTTAAGATGTTATCGCTAATGTGCTGTAAAGGAATATCTATATAGTTACATATCTTAGGTTCGCGGTTCATTAGATCCAATACATCCATTGGGAAACCTGAAGGGAACGCATAATGAAGACGTATCCATTCAATACCTTCAACCTTTACAAGGTTTTCAAGCAATTCGGCAAGATTACGTTTTTTGTACAGGTCAAGACCATAATAGGTAAGATCCTGAGCAATAAGTATAAGTTCTTTAACGCCATTACGGGCAAGACCTTCGGCTTCTTTAACTAATTTTTCAATTGGCTGGGAAACGTGTTTGCCACGCATAAGCGGTATAGCGCAAAAACTGCACGGACGGTCACATCCTTCGGCAATTTTTAAGTAAGCATAATTTTTTGGAGTAGTGGTAAGGCGTTCACCTAGCAGTTCGTGCTTATAATCGGCGCCAAGTGCTTTTAAAAGGCCAGGTAGTTCTGTTGTACCAAAGTACTGGTCTACATTAGGTATCTCTTTAATAAGATCCGGTTTGTAGCGTTCAGATAAACATCCGGTAACGAATACTTTGTCTACAATACCCTGTTCTTTTTTGTCAACATAATTCAATATCATGTTTACCGACTCTTCTTTAGCATTATCAATAAATCCGCAGGTATTGATAACAATGATGTTTCCTTCCTCATCTGCAGGTGCTTCGTGAGCAACATCTTTACCGCTTGCTCTTAGTTGTCCCATCAGTACTTCGCTATCGTACACGTTTTTGGAACATCCTAAGGTGATTACATTGATCTTATTCTTCTTTAACGATTTGGTTCTCATGTAGTTGAAAATTGGAGTGCAAAATTAAGCAATTTATTGATAGGTTTGGAGGTTTAAACTTTAAACTTTAAGAAATAGGCCAGAGGCAATAAACCCTTGGCTAGCTATGTGATTTTTATCGTAAAATCATTCTGTAATAAAAAAGCCACTCCCTACCAATTTGCCGGGAATGGCTTTTTCTGAATTAATAGTAGATGAAAAATTATAAGTCTATCGTGTATGATAGTGTAATATTGTTGTAAGTGCTTTTTACACGGGCAGTATCGGTAAAGCCTGCAGTAAGCAATGGAGTATCCATTTTGCGTTCATACCATGAATAGCCCAAATCTAATCTTGATCCCATAAAGGCATAACCTAAACCGGCTGAAGCACCGTTAAGGTCGCCAACAGTTGTGCCGTTTTTATACGGGCTCTGCTCATAGCGGTAACCTCCTCTAAGGCTGAATTTCTTGATACGGTATTCTAAACCAACTCTTACTTCACTTGCTACATCAAGGGTATTGCTAAGTTCGGTATTTATAGCACTATATCTGCTGCTTTTATATTCGGTATTGCTATAGTCTTTTATAGTGTAATCAACGCTTAATAAGGCGTTTCTGCCAAATACATAGGCGGCACTTGCTGTCCATTTAGATGGTGTTTTAATAGTATAAGGGTCAAAAATAAAAGTAGTACCCGGGTTGTAAACAAAAGTATTTACTGATGTTCCTGTTTCACATTCAGGGCAGCGGGATGCAACTCTTTGAGTAATTTCATCCTGAAGCCTCATCCATGTAGGTGATTCATAAGAGATACCGGCACGAAGTTCATTAGTAATCTTATAAATGGCACCTAAATTAAAAGAGAATCCTCCGCCATAAGTGTAACGCTCATTATCAAAACGTATGGATTGCATACCGGTTGCCAGCGGATTGTTTGTTCTTTCAGTTATAGTGCTGGTTTGTATATAATCTGTGAAATGTACATTTAGGTTGATACCAACATATAAACGCTCTTTTAATTGTGCACCAAAATTAAGTGCTACTTTACCGTTATATCCAGTAGTAGAAACATAATTTTCGTGGTAGTAGTTTCTTGTGTTGGGAACATTACTTGTATATACTGTATTGTTGTCGTTACCGGTTGCAGGGTTAAAAATATAAGTTTCATAACCTAGAGCAGCCTGTTGATCCATATAATTAAGGTCGGTATAGTTTGCAGACCTAAGGGTACCCAGGGTGATTCCGCCTTCGTTGCCAATGCCATTAGCATATCTAAGGAAGTATTTGTCTATCGAGTTGTTTGTATTTGTACCGCGGGTATATACTGAATTATGAAAATTATTGGTGTTTTCATAATTAAAACCCAAGGTGAATTTCCTCATTAGAGCATTTTCATTGGTGTTGTTAAAAACAAACACAGCGCCTACCTGGTTTAAATCTAAAGCATTGTCATTCTTTTTGGTGGTTGTGCCAAAGTAGTTAGAGCTGTTACTTACATTATAGCTGGATAATGATGCTGTTCCTGAGTTGAAATTGAATACCGCAGATCCGGCGGGGTTAACCATCATGGCAGAAAGGTCGCCTCCTACAGCTCCAAAGGCACCACTCATTGCTCTAAATCGTGCTGTACCGGTAAGGTTGCTTGTAGAATAACGTACTGCATCTGCAGCAGTATTAAGATCTTGCTGAGCGTGAGATGTAACTGCGGCAAGTATAAATATAGATGAAAGTATGTGTCTTTTCATAATGGGTTTGTTTTAAAAAGAAGTCCCCATGTTTGTTTTAAATAACATGGGGACTGTTGTATGTTTTATCCTCTTCGGCCGCCTCCACCGCCTCCGCCACGGGAACCGCCTCCACCACCGCCACCGCGTGAACCACCGCCAAAGTTACCTCCGCCGCTGCTTCTTGATGGGCTAATGGTTGTGCCGCTGCTCCTTGAAGGTGAACTTGTACTTCTTGATGGAGTATAAGTATTATTACTATTAGTGTTTCTGGAAGAAGGAGTATATGTGTTGTTGCTTCTTGTAGGAGTGCTGTATTGGTTTTGTGAGCGCGAAGTACCGCCGTTGTACTGCATATCTCCTCTTGATCGCACAACATTATTGTTTCTACTGGTATTAAACCTACTGCTGTTTACCTCGCGAATACCCTGGCTTCTGGTATTTATGCTAGTATTGTTTCTGTTGTTATAGATACTTCTGCTGTTAACGTTTGCATCATTGTTTCTTCTGCTGCTGTAAGCATTCGTTCTACTATTACTATATCTGGTATTATTCCTGCCGTTGTTATAATATTCGTTTCTTCCTCCCTGAAAGTAGGATCCTGATCGGCTATAACCATTATAACCATAGTTGTTACCGTAATAGTGGTGATGACCACCATAGTATGATGGGTAATAAGGGTATCCTCCCCAGCCCCAGCCACCGCCGTACCAGCTATTCCAACCAAGGCCCCAGCCAAAGCCAATGTTCCAACCCGGATACCAGCCATTATAGTAGTTATTCCATCCGCCATAGTATCCTCCATAACCGCTGCCGCCATAAACGTTTATGTTTACATTGTCGGTACTTTCGCCCCAACCAGGATAAGAAGTGTAGCCTTCTGTTCTAACAACCGTGTTACTGCTGTCGTTGGTAGAGCTTGCAGTAGCAGTGCTATCAGTGCTTCCGTCTCCATATAATGGGAACTCATCCTGTAAAGAACTGAAGTAGGATTTATAGTTTGTATTCTGACCAGAGTTGTTTCCATCATTATATTGGTTAACATTTCCGTCATTATATTTATATACCTGCTCATTATTAGCATTGCGGGGAGTAGAACCATATATTCCGTCGTTGTCATATGATGACGTATTTTGGTAAGAACTGCACGAACTTACAGCCAAACCAAAGATTCCCAATACAGTGTAAAGGGAGATTTGCCGGATGTTGAAGTAATTAGTTTTCATATCTCTGCATTTTTTTTATTGTTGAACTACTCAAAAATAGTTAGTTTTGCTAAACTATATTTGATATATAAAAGTAAAACAATTTTTGTGCCAATCTATTTAAAATGAGTAAGAATTTAACGAAACGATCAGAGGATTATTCCAAATGGTATAATGAACTGGTTGTAAAAGCAGACCTTGCAGAAAATTCAGGGGTTAGGGGATGTATGGTTATAAAACCATACGGCTATGCAATTTGGGAAAAAATGCAGGCAGAACTTGATAAAAAGTTCAAAGAAACCGGTCATGAAAACGCTTATTTCCCGCTGTTCATACCCAAGTCTTATTTTAGCAAAGAAGCAAGCCACGTAGATGGTTTTGCTAAAGAGTGTGCCGTTGTTACTCACTACAGGCTAAGAACCGCAGAGGATGGATCTATTGAAGTAGACCCGGATGCTAAGCTGGAAGAAGAGCTTATTGTTAGACCAACATCTGAAACTATTATATGGGATACCTACAGGAAATGGATACAATCGTACCGCGACCTGCCGTTATTAATTAACCAATGGGCTAATGTAGTGCGTTGGGAAATGAGAACAAGGTTGTTCTTAAGAACTGCCGAGTTCCTTTGGCAGGAGGGGCATACCGCTCATGCTACACAAAAGGAAGCTATTGCTGAGGCAGAACAAATGATGAATGTTTATGCAGACTTTGCTCAAAACTTTATGGCAATTCCGGTTGTTAAAGGAGTTAAAACAGCAAATGAGCGTTTTGCAGGTGCATTAGAAACCTATTGTATTGAAGCTTTAATGCAGGATGGTAAAGCACTTCAGGCAGGTACATCGCACTTCTTAGGTCAAAATTTTGCTAAAGCATTTGATGTTAAGTTTGCCAACCAGGAAGGTAAGCAGGAATATGTATGGGCTACCTCATGGGGAGTTTCTACCCGTTTAATGGGTGCGCTTGTAATGACACACTCTGATGATAACGGACTGGTATTACCTCCAAACCTTGCGCCGATACAGGTGGTTATTGTGCCTATTTATAAAACCGATGAGCAGTTTGATGCAATATCAGAAACTGCAAAACAACTTATGGCTGATTTGAGGAAACTCAATATCACGGTTAAGTATGATAACAGGGAAACACATAAGCCGGGATGGAAGTTTAATGAGTACGAACTTAAAGGCGTGCCTTTACGTGTCGCTATAGGCCCAAATGATCTTGCTAATGGAACTTTTGAAGTGGCCCGTAGGGATACATTAACAAAAGAAATCGTTACAAATACTGATATTGTACAGTATTTACAAGGTAAATTAGAGCAAATCCAGTCTGATATGTATAATAAGGCATTAGATTACAGGGATTCTCATATTACAGAGGTAAATACTTTTGAAGAGTTTAAAGAGGTACTTGATACTAAAGCCGGCTTTGTTTCGGCTCATTGGGATGGTACACCTGAGACAGAAGAAAAGATCAAAGAACTAACAAAAGCAACAATTCGCTGTATAGCTTTAGACAGAGTTGAAGAAGCGGGAACCTGTGTGTTTACTGGGAATCAGTCTGTTGGAAGAGTGCTTTTTGCAAGGGCATATTAAATTTGAATTTTTTTTTAATTTTTTTTGTTTCGACTATTGCGTAAGTAAAAAACAGTTGTATCTTTGCACCGCATTAGAGAAACAAAATGGCCCGTTCGTCTATCGGTTAGGACGCCAGGTTTTCATCCTGGTAAGGGGGGTTCGATTCCCCCACGGGCTACAAAAATTTCAAACAATGGTCCGTTCGTCTAGGGGTTAGGACGCCAGGTTTTCATCCTGGTAACAGGGGTTCGATTCCCCTACGGACTACAATTAAAACATTAACAAAGTTATTTAAGTTAAGAAACAATGGCAAATCATAAGTCAGCATTAAAAAGAATTAGAACAAGCGAGAAAAAAAGAGTTCTAAACAGATACCAGCACAAAACTACACGTAATGCTATTAAAGCAATCCGTATAGCTACAGTTAAGAGTGAAGCTTCAGCAAAATTATCATCTGTTATTTCAATGATTGATAAATTAGCTAAAAAGAACATCATTCATGATAACAAGGCTTCAAACCTTAAATCAAAATTGACTAAACACGTAGCTTCACTTTCATAAGTAAAACCACGTTAGTTTATAAAAAATATAAAAGCTCTCAATTATGGGGGCTTTTGGCTTTACATATAGTGCCGATTTTATGAGGCATAATAAAATGTAAAGATTATAGGTTTTACAGGTGTTTTAAACGGAGTATCTCATTATAACAGCTTTAAATCTAGAATAAGAATGTAGCTGCTTTTAGTTATTCCAATCGCTATAGAATGAATGCGGGAGTTATGTCATTTGGTCTTTAGGTTAAAAATTTATCCCTAAGATAGTATAAGATAATAAAAAGGCTGTCTGAAAATTAGACAGCCTTTTTTATGATTTGCTTTGATGAGGTTATTTTTAAATGTTTATTTCTTAGCTAAAAGAAATTTAGCTATTGCATGGTAAGCTGGCAGCGAGAAAGGATCATTAGCGCCATTTGCTGCTATAGGGTTTGATGCAAATCGTACAATTACCATTTCTGCTTTTGGATCTACATATATAACCTGTCCGTGTACACCACGTGCACAAAAAGCACCATGTTCGTTATTTGTTATCCACCACATATCTCTATAACTCCATCCTTTTAATAAAGTATAACCCGCTTTTTCAAATGCTTTCTTATCGCCGCCTTTTTTAATATCGTCAATTGCCGCTTTAGGGAGAATTTGTTGGCCGTTAGCATAACCGTTATCGAGGATCAATTGCCCAAAACGAGCCATATCACTCAATCCGAAATTCAATCCACCGCCAGCAAAAGGTGTGCCTGTAGCATCTACCGAGTAATAAGCATCCTGTTCTGTGCCCAGTTTTTTCCAGATGCGTTCAGATAGTACTTCGTTTATATGTTTCTTAGTAACGCGGGCAATTATCCAGCCCAATACATCAGAGTTTACTGTTTTGTAGCCAAAAGCTTCGCCATGTTTTCCTTTTTTAGTTACTGTGGGCAGGTATTCATAATACGATTTAGGACCTGTGTAATCTTTAGGTTTGGGTAACGGATTACCCGCCGCAGAGAATTTCCATATCTCAGCATTAGGATTGGTGTAGTCTTCGCTAAAGTTTAATGAGGTTGTCATGTCCAATACCTGTCTTACGGTAGCATCTCCAAAGGCAGAATTTTTTAATTCGGGAATATAATGTGCTACATTTTGAGCAGGATCTATTAATCCTTCGGCTACCAGCATTGCTCCAAGCGTTCCTGTAAAAGATTTTGTTACAGACATTGCTGCATGCTGACCATCTTCCTGCAGTGCGCCCATATATTTTTCATACACTATTTTGCCTTTATGCATGATAACTACACCATCGGCATAGGTTTTTTGTAAAGATTCTTCCCATGTCATTGGCTTACTTTCTCCCAGTGGTGTAAAAGTTACGGCATCAATATCTTTAAGCAGGTTTTTTTGGAGTAGGACAGAATTTCCCAACCCGCGCGATACATTTACAGTTGGCATGAACTCACGCATGTGTGCTACACTCCATCGCATACCTGGAAACTGAAAAAAACTGCCGTCTTCAAAGCGCAAAATACGATTTGCCGGAGGTGGTGAGCCTACCATCCATCCCATTTTAATAGGGTCGCTTTCCTGTGCGTTTAAAAAGGTTGTTTTTTCCTGTGCATTTGCACTATAACATCCTAAAGTGATCAGGCTTAAAAATAGTAAAGAACGATGGTATAAGGAACTCTGTTTCATGTTGTCTTATTTAAATTGGAAACAAGGCGGGCATCAGTATTGATATATCTTAAATGGTAAGAGTGTCAATTGTATTAAAGTTAAGGCTTTTTATAATGACAGATATTATAATGTAAGTAAAAAATTACCAGAATTGATTAAAAATGAAGTGGTTTTGTGGTTTTAACTGCCTCGATGAGTGATTTTAAGGATAATAAAAGGAAAGCAATTTATAGTTATTAAAACAATTGTACTTTTATAACTCAGAAATTGATAACCTTTTCTTCTAATTTACTCATAATGCTAAATGAATATTGACCAAATTATAGATAATATATATTGTATTCCTGAAACTTCGAGATTACTGCTCAAAGAAAACATTAACGAAGTCAGGCTGCCAAAAGGCTATCTTTTATTTAAAGCAGATAAAGTAGAAACGGCAGTGTATTTTATAAAAAGAGGCATTGCCAGGGCATACACCTATCAGAATGATAATGAGATAACATTTTGGTTTGGTAAGGAAGGAGATACTATTATATCCATGAAAAGTTATGTAGAAAATAAAAAGGGATATGAAAATGTAGATCTTTTAGAAGAGTGCGATCTGTATGAGTTAAAAACCACAAATTTGCAAAAGCTGTTTGATAAAGATATTCACATTGCAAATTGGGGAAGAAAGTTTGCCGAAAAAGAACTTATAAAGACTGAAGAACGCCTTATATCAAGACAGTTTCAAACAGCATCAAAAAGGTATAAGCAGTTGCTTACTGATAATCCGGATTTGCTGCAAAGAGTGCAATTGAGCCATCTCGCGTCTTATTTGGGTATTACACAGGTTAGCTTAAGCCGGATCAGGGCGGAGAAATAAAGTCAAAACGGATTCTTTTTTAACATTTGTAAAATTATTAACCAAAATGTTTCAGGACATTTGTCAAAAATTTTTACACCATGAATTGGATATTATTAATTATTGCAGGATTATTTGAAGTAGTATTTGCCTTTTGTTTAGGTAAAGCAAAAGACGCATCAGGAAACGATGTTTACTGGTGGTATACCGGGTTTTTTGTAGCTTTGGTTATCAGTATGGGACTACTAATTAAAGTAACACAAAATTTACCTATAGGAACGGCCTATGCAGTATGGACAGGTATTGGAGCTGTTGGTACAGTTTTAATGGGTATTTTAGTATTTAAAGACCCGGCAAACTTTTGGAGAATATTTTTTATTTTTACATTAATAGGTTCAATTATAGGTCTTAAAGCGGTTTCTCATTAAAAGATAAACAATACTAGTTTAAAATATACAGCCATCTTAAAATTAAAGAATTCTTTAGTTTTAAGGTGGTTTTTTTGGGATACAGGTAAAAATACCTGGAATAATAATAGCGTATTTATACGTATACCTAGTGTTTTTATTTATTCTACTTTCGCAATGGTAAGTAAAAAGTATATAATTGAATGATCTTTCTTGGGGAATAATGCTTATTCCATATTCAGTATTCTTCAGAATTTCAGTTTGAGGTTGTATACAAATTTAACGGAATTCGAGTCGGTTAAATTTTGATGTCAATCATTCTATGTGTGTAGTGATTGAGCAATCGTTTTGTAAATCCTAAAAGCCTTTTAAATCAAATGATTTAGAGGCTTTTTTTATTAACGGTACTAATATCTTCTATTTTGTCTCTAGCTTTTTAAGAATATTAGAAGCATTAGTATTATGAGGGTCTAATTCTAATGAACGTTTGTAGTTTTCTATGGCACTTTTACGGTTACCCATAAGTTCATACACTTCTCCAAGGCTGTCATATGTATTTCCGCTTTGTGGATATAGTTTTACATTGAGTTTAAAAATATGGAATGCTTCTGCTTTTTTATCCTGTCTTAGTAATTTATAACCCCAGTCATTCAATTCATTTTCAGTTAGCTTAAATGAGGCGTCTTTCTTTTTTAGCTTTACTGCTATTTCAGAAGCCTTATCATACCCTTTTTTGAGTAATTCGGTTCTGAGCTTTTTAGCGGAAGCAGATAATCCAAAGCCATTGGATTCTTTCATGTCAGGAATATAGTATGCTGCAATTTTGTCAATAAACCATTCCGGGTCAGATCCCTGTAAATTGGTCAGTACAACAATAGATAGATCATCATTCAGGTAAGTGAAAAAAGCAGACCTTCTGCCTCCTAGCGGACCTACTGCCGGATGTTCGTGTCTTGTAACGGTTGGCCATCCCAATGCATAACCATTGGTCAGGCTGTTAGAACCACCAACACCACCATTGTTTAATATTGCCGGAGTCCATAATAAGTTTAGGCTTTCTTTTTGTTTCAGTAAGGTGCCATCCTGAACGGCTATAATCCATTTTGCCATTTCTGTAGCGGTAGACAGTATGCCTGTTGCTGTCCTGAAGAAAACAGGAAAGCCAACATAAGTGTTTTTAAGGTCATTACTGCTTACCCATCTTCCATCTATGTTTTTAATGGTTGTGTAAGAACCTGCATAATGAGGGATGATATCATAAGAATCTCCAAAACAGGTTTGTTTCATACCAACAATCTTAAACTGTCTTTCTTCTATAAATTTTGTAAAATGCATTCCGCTTAATTTGGATATTATTTGTCCCAAAAGCACATATCCGGATTGATTATAACTGAATTTTTCTCCGGGTTTAAATTCCATTGGAAGAGTCTTAACGATTTCCCACGCTGATTCTTCATCTCCATTACCTACTACACGTTCGGCAGCATCTATAATGTTTGGAATCCCAGAGGTATGGGTTAATAGTTGCTGTAAAGTTAGGTTTTGCCATGCAGCAGGTAAATTATCTAAATGGCGTGATAACGGATCGTCAATTTTTAGCTTTCCTTCCTCGGCCAGTTGCATAATGGCTATACCAGTAAATACTTTGGTTATAGAGTTAATAGAAAAAACACTTTCATTTGTTACCGATACATCATGTTCAATATTTGCCAGTCCATAGTTTCCTGTTTTTATAATTTGCCCCTTTTTGATAACAGCCAGCTGTAATCCCGGAATATGTAACTCCTGCATTTTTTGCTGCAGAAATATATCGATACTATCTTTTGTTTGCTGTGCCTGCGTTAAAAAAGAGATGCTTAATAAAAGAATATAAAAGTGCTTTTTAAGGATAACCATAATTATGTAGGTATAAAATGGGTTTTTTAGTATAACTAAAAGACTCTATGAATGCTGCAATTGTTACAGTGAAATTTTAATAAAGGTAAAATTTAAATAGAGATACCATGATGAGAAATTTATATATCTTGTAGGTTATATAATGAACCAGGAGTTTCCCATATTAGAATTAGAGAATTTTAGATTCAACGAACTGTCCGATATCTTTATGTTGGATCACGTTACACATGGCAATCATCAGATAACCGGGCATAAGCATGATTTTTATTTGTTCTTCCTGATCGAGCAAAGCAATGGGACTCATAGTATTGATTTTGTAGATTATCCTGTTTGCAATTACCAGCTTCATATTTTACTGCCGGGGCAGGTACATGCATGGAGTTTAGCAAAAGATACTAAAGGTTATCAATTGATGATCAGCAAAAAAGTATTTGAAACATTTGCACACTATCTGCAGTTTTCTCCGATGCCCCAATTTAACCATCCGGTTTTGTCTTTAACCGAAACGTCTTATCGTTTATTGGATAGCGAGTTTAAACAACTTAATGCCGAGCTTGAAAAAGAGAAGTTGTACTGGGATATTATTTACCTCAGATGCAGGCTGATCGTACAATTGGCAGTCCGGGACATAGAAGAGGAGTTCAAGGATTTGGATATGCTTAAATCGAATCCTATTATTGTTCGTTATATTAAACTGGTTGATGATTATTACAAGCAGGAGAAGTCGGTTTCTTTTTATGCCGGACATTTAAATATTACGCCAAATTACCTGAATATACTCTGTAGAAAATACACGAAGATTTCTGCTAATACCATTATTCAAAACCGTGTGTTACTGGAATCGAAACGTTTATTGCGTATATCTGAAATGACAATTAAAGAGATTGCCTATCATTTAGGATTTAATGACCTGGCTTATTTTTCTAACTTCTTTAAAGCCAAAACGGGAGAGTCACCTCGGTTATTTCGGAGTTAGTTATAAAAATTACAAGTTATAGTATCGTTTTTATAAGTTTACTGCTGTTACAGCCTTTTATCTTTGTATCAGTATTTTTAGTAAACAATAAAGCTATGAGTAGAGAAGATTTAAGCAGGAGAAAGTTTATCCAACAGGCAGGCGGAGTAGTGGGATATGGTGCATTGGCCAGTATTATCCCGGAGTCTATTTTAGATATCCCGGATCTTAATAAAGCACCACAACAAAGTACGGATGAACTTATCTTTAAAAACGTTAGGTTAGAAACCGGATTCATCAGGGATGAATTTGAAGTAACCGCCACTAAAACCGAGTTGTTTTCTTTAGTAGTGCAAAATGGTAAAATAAAAGCGATTAAGCCTAATACTAACAATACAGCTGCTATTGATGCTAAAGGATATCTGCTTATGCCTGCCTTGAAAGATATGCATATCCACCTTGATAAAACCTACTATGGCGGACCTTGGAAGGCATGCTCTAAAAGGCAAAGATCTGTTACAGATATGATCGCATTAGAAGAAAAAATAATGCCGGGTATGCTGGAAACATCGACCTATCGTGGTGAAAAGCTTATAGAATTATTACAATCCAAAGGTTCCAACTTTGCGAGAAGCCACAATAACATTGAACCTACTTCAAAACTAAATACATTAAAGAACCTGTATAAAGCTATCGAAAATAAAAAAGACAGCTTTGATACAGAGATCGTTGCTTTTCCGCAGCACGGACTTTCTAAATCGAAAGAACTGATGAAAGAGGCAGCTCAAATGGATATCGACTTTATTGGCGGGTTAGATCCTTTTTCGATTGATGGCAGTATAGAAAAGTCATTGGATTTTACTATTCAGCTGGCACTGGATCATAACAGAGGGATCGATATCCACTTGCATGAAAGCGGTAAAACCGGAATGGACACCATTCAGTATCTTATGAAAAGGGTAAATGAAAATCCGGTTTTAAAAGGGAAGACATTTTTAAGCCATTGTTATATTTTAGGAAAGCTCGATGATAAAGAGCTTGAAGCAACTTCGAAGGAATTGGCCAATGCACAGATAGGGGTGATCTCTACCATTCCTTTTGGAAAACTGATCATGCCTATACCAACCTTGCAAAAGCACGGTGTAAATGTTATGACAGGAACAGACAGCGTTATCGATCACTGGAATCCGTTTGGAACAGGAAGTATACTTCAAAAAGCCAACCTGATGGCGCAGCTTTATGGCTATTCTACCGAGTTGGAACTGTCAAGATGTTTAGGTATTGGTACAAATGGCGTATTGGCATTAGATAATGATGGAAAACAGCAATGGCCTAAAGTGGGAGATAAAGCCGACTTTAATCTTGTTGATGCCAGCTGTTCTGCAGAGGTTGTAGCACGTGTATCTACTATAAAAGCATTATACCATAACGGTAAGCTGGTTTATCAGGATAAATAATCCTTAAATATGAAAATAGTATTTTTATTGATGGTAAGTCTTTTAGGGATTACCGATTGCGAAGCTCAGGATAAGAACAATAACAATAAAACCAACAAAAACGATATGATAGTTGAAGCTGTAAAAACCAACAAAACAGAAACCGTTAAAACATTATTGAAAGAAGGGGCAAGCGTAGAAAGCAGGGATGCCGAAAACCATACGCTGCTATTAATCGCTACACATCAAAATGCTTTAGAAATGGCAAAGATTCTGGTTGAAGCCGGAGCTAATGTAAATACTCAGGACAGTATAAAAGACAGTCCATTTTTATATGCAGGAGCGCGTGGTCATTTAGAGTTGGTTAAGCTTTATTTATCGAATGAAGCCGATTTTACTGTGTTTAACCGTTATGGAGGCAGTGCTTTAATACCCGCCGCAGAGAAAGGTCATGTAGAAGTTGTTCGTTTACTTTCTTCAACTAAAGACTTTCCTATAAACCATGTTAATAATCTTGGGTGGACAGCATTAATGGAAGCTGTTGTTCTGGGAACAGGAGGAAAGGTACATACAGAAATCGTACAAATATTGGTTGATGCCGGATGTGATATCACAATCCCAGATTTTGATGGGGTAACGGCGTTAACACACGCAAAAAATAGAGGTTTTAAAGAAATCGCAGCTATTCTTGAAGCAGCTGCAAAAAGAAATTAGATTGGTCTAATAATAAGGGGGAAATTGCTAAAAAAGCCTGCAAAGTTTATTTTGCAGGCTTTTTGTTATGTGTTTACTAGCGGTTATTGCTTCTCAAAGGTAGATTCAGTACCGTCGGCAGCAATCTCACCATCAAAAATGACTAGTTTTTTATCAGATAAGTTTACATACTTTTTCTCTCCTTTATTAAAAGAAATGCTATAGTTTGCTTTACTGTTGTTTACAGGAACATTATCTTCCGGAGTAATTACAAAAGTACCACTGTCTGCTTTTTTACCGTCGTTGAATTTTTCGAATTTTTCGCCTTCGAACTTAAAGAAATTACCATTGCCCGGTTTAAAATTAGGATCTACTCCTGCAACCTGAATACCGGCTACGTGCCTTAGTTCCCATGTTCCGTTAAGATCCGGTGTTCCTGATTTTTTCTCACAGCTAATGATTGTAAAAAGCATTACAGCGCTTAAGGTCAGTCTTAAAAAGTTTTTCATGATTTTTTGTAAATTGATTGATGATAATTATTTTAATAAGTTAACGAAGTTACTTAAAATAATACTTGTTCTGTAAGAATTAAAAGCTGAATTATAATTAGTTAATGAAATGGTCAATATATACAGATGATTTATTGAATAGTTTTGTTTTAAAAGCTGCCCAAATGATTACTTAATTAATATAATTAATTTTGTTAGGGAATACATGATCTACTAAATTCTTACAATGAAAGTTTCGAGTATAAAAGGATCTATCTGTAACATTATACCCATTTGTAAATCAGGTATTTTTACTCTTACGAGTTGTTTGATAAAACGATAAATTAGCTGTCGACTCTTTTGCTGTAAATCATGACACAAAACAAAAATACTACCCAGACACAACAACCACTACCGACTATTGAACATGTGATTGTTGTAATGTTTGAAAACAGATCTTTCGATAATGTATTAGGCGGATTGTATCAATTTAGTCCGCGCTTTAATGGTGTACCTCCGGGCTGGTCAGTACCCTATACATTAAACGGAAAAACAACACAAATTTCCGCATGGCAGGGTAATGACAGCAGTACGCAGATAATGCCATTCCCTGATCCGCAAGAAGATCATAATGATATGGAGAGCCAGATTAACAATGGTAGTATGGACGGCTTTGCAGATAATTATGCAACGGTTTTGAAAAATCCAACCATTGATAGCGTAAAGCAGATTATGCAGTACTATACCGCCGACTATATGCCTGTATCGCATCGTTTAGCTTCAATGTATGCAGTGAGTGATACTTATTTTGGTTCCGGTCCGGTTCAGACGTGGCCAAATCGTTTATTTGCACATAGCGGTTCACCGGGGAGTAATTTGGGAGTATCTTATCTAAATAATCATGAATATCCCCATTATCCTGTAATTGACGGACAGCTGAAATGGAAAACGGTGTTTCAGTTACTTGATGAAAGATACCCAGGGCCTCAAAAAAACTGGAAAGTTTATTATGATGATGAGGTCCCTATCTCTGCACTTTTTGATTATGTTGATGACCGATGGAATAAATTCGAAACAGGAGGGAATGTCCTTGCCTATAAAAGTGACTTCCCGTCCATTTACGGTGATTTTTTCTCTGATGTAGCGAGTGGTAATTTACCGATGTATAGCTTTATTGAACCAAGATACCAGGAAAATTCTGTTGAAGGAATAATTCCTCCAAACAGTAATCATCCCGGTCCAGCAAGTATTCTTCCTGATAGTCATACTCCTATTGATGTTGTTAATGGCGAAACAATGTTGAGCGAAATTTATGGTGCATTAATTAATAATCCCGATCTGTTTGCAAAAACCCTGTTGATTGTTACTTATGATGAGCATGGAGGATTGTTTGATCATGTTGCCCCACCGGCTGCAATGTCGCCATTTGTTCCGGGTACGGTAACTAATTTTAATTATAATCAATATGGGCCAAGAGTACCGGCCATATTTATTAATCCATATATAAAAAGCGGAACGGTGTTGAGACCTCCTTCCGGTCAGTATTTTGATCATACTTCTATAATAGCAACGTTATGTGCCCAGTTTGATTTAAATGGACCATTAACACCGCGCGATAGGGTGGCTCCTGTTTTTAGCGGATTAATCTCTGGTGATATGAAAACATTAAATATTGATCCGGATTATACTCCGCCTGTAGAAAAAGAATTAAAAAAATTGTCCTATGCCAAAAACCATAAGTTTTTAAAAACGTTACCCAATGATAAGTATGGTTCACCTGCCTATGCCGTTTATCATACTGCATTTATAAAATATGCCGGAAAATTAAAAAAATAATAATAGTGTATTATTTATAAAAAAAAGAGGCAGCGCCTCTTTTTTTGTGACCATAATGGGGTAGGAGGGAGAAAGGACAGTGAGCTGTCACTTTTCTGTATGTTACATTACTCCTTTTATTTTTCTAAAAGTTATAGATATTCGTCTTTTTCGGGAATATTGGTATTTAGCCACTTATCATTTTTTATTGCCTTTATGCCATGTTTCCAATTATACCTTGCCTCTCCGCTTAATAGCAGAATACTTCGGGGTTGTAAAAATATTTCTTGTTGTATCGTATCTTTTGAAAATAGCATGATACAGGAAGATAATAGGCTTATTCTTCTTTTTGTTTAAACCAAAGATAAATCTTTCCCATTCTTCCATTATTACTATCTACTCTAAAAATTCCTGTAACTATGGAATCATTATTTTAAATAATAAAATGTAATGTAGCTAAAGTATTGAAATACTTTAAAAATTTCTACTTGTGCATATAAAATTGTTTTATTAATTTTATTCTTACAATATCTAGTGTGTAAATAACGCAGTATTTTAAAAAGTGAATTATGAATAATGAGTATTACGAAAGGTTAAATCTTGAATCTAATAAAAAGGTTTTGGAAATATATAGAAATCGAGATCAATATGTTCAGGAGGCTCAGGATGCAATAATTGAAATATTGAAAAAAAGAAATTTATACGAACAAGCTATCGAGCAGGACAAAAATGATGAGGTTGAAGACAAAAAATTAGAAGAAGAATCTATCCAAAGTTTTGAAAGCAAAGTTTTTGGAAACTATTTATCAAATATTGAGTTCGCTCAAAATTCCCTACAGGGTAACGAATACTTTAGTGCAAATTTTTCTGCTAATGAGAATAATTCTAGTGCTCTTGCCTTAGTTGCAGGTACACTTGGAACTGTAAGTCTTTTTCTTTTTTTAATGATGAATGAATATAAAAGCAATTTGATACTATATTGGGCTTTACCTTCATTACTTCTATCATTATTCTTAATCATTGGAATCAAAGGACACAGATCCAGTAAATCAACAGTTAAATTGCTTAGAAAGGGTGATAAGCAGATTGATTTAGAAATACAAACGAAAGAAAGCAAGGTCACAATTAATTATCCATTCAGATATGAATACTATTGGACATACTTACAAAATGTTAAACCAAGAATCAGACAGGTTGACTTATTTATTTATATCTATAAAGATAATAAAATGCTGATTTCTTTAAACGAAACTTTGGATGCCTCTAAGAATCCACCTCCTCATTGGAATTACCTTCCGGATGAGAAAGTAAAAAAAGAGCCAAGATTTTTGTTTTCTAAATACGGCTTTCAAAGTCCAAATTTGTATAAGCTGCAAAAAATATTAGATGGAATAAAAGAACAATATAAAGCAAATTAGACTTATATGAATGTTTTCTTACATTCTATAATTTCAGCCACTCTATAGTCCAGCATTTGAAAGCAAGAATACTTTTAATTGAATGTAAGTACATCCTTTTTAAACTAAGAAAAATTTTGTTAATTTTATGCCAAATAAAAGCTTAATATGAAAAGTATTTTCCTATATGTTATAATAGTTGCGCTTGTTGTATTGATCTAGGTGATTTTCATTATGAGAGGCAAGGCAAGGCGTCATAGTCAAAAAGGCAAAAACAATATTTTAGAGCTAAAGCCAGGCAAGGCTAATTATGAGTTTGACCTTGACCTTGACAGATCGCTTAATGATGGTGCTCTTCTAAAAATTAAGCAATTACTGGATCAAAAAAAATTCAGGATAATTGATGGTGTAGAGGACGGTATTATTGCCTATTCGGGCAAAAACGAAGATGCAGCACTGGGCGGATGGCTGAATATAGACCCTTTTACATTACCCTTCAGGATTGTGGTGATGAAGGATACAGACCATATAAAAGTAACGTTTGCCGACGATTACGGATTTCAGATACTTAATAAAAGTCAGTTGCAAAAGTTTAACGAAACATACAGGCCAGTTTTTACTTTCTACGAAGACCTGATTAAAAAACAGTTTTAGTAGTATGCTTTAGGATTTTGGGCTTTTCAGAAGACTCAGCATAAATACACAACTGATACCCTGGAAGGATATTAAATTACTTTTTTTCTTTAAAAACCTTGAACAATAATTTCGCTTTGTAAGTAGTGATGTATTGTATATACTGGTTTTTGAAAGTTTCCATTTCGTCGCGCTCATAGCCTTTATGTATTTATAAAAACGCTGAATTTTTGTGTTTCAGTAATCCACGTAGGATCTCTTTGTATATGCTAAAGAAGTAATCAATGACTCTGGAGCTTGCAGCCTTAACCTCGGTGGGTCTTGTCGCTATCTGGGTATGCGAATGCGATGAAAGTTTTGTTACCATACAAATTCAGATGAATTCGTATTTTGTGGACCACGATGGGATTCGAACCAGGTTTAGAGTCTTGTAATTAGTTTTAAATAAAAAAACCGACAAAATATAGTTTCGTATATCTTGTCGGTTTTGTGACCCGACTGGGATTCGAACCCAGGACCCCATCATTAAAAGTGATGTGCTCTACCAGCTGAGCTATCGAGTCTTGCATTATAAAATGCGTATGTAAACTTGTGACCTCGACTGGATTCAAACCAGTAACCTTCTGAGCCGTAATCAGATGCGCTATTCAGTTGCGCCACGAGGCCAATACTCTGTAATCTAAAAATTAAGCTTGGCGTGAAGCGGCTTAACTTTTTGTGACCCGACTGGGATTCGAACCCAGGACCCCATCATTAAAAGTGATGTGCTCTACCAGCTGAGCTATCGAGTCGTCGTTATTTTGGGAATGCATGTATCAATTTGTGACCACGATGGGATTCGAACCCATACGCCTTTCAGCACCACCCCCTCAAGATGGCAAGTCTACCAGTTTCTCCACGTGGCCAGATAGTCTTTAAAATAAAAAAAAGTTAAGCTTGGCGTGAAGCGGCTTAACTTTTTGTGACCCGACTGGGATTCGAACCCAGGACCCCATCATTAAAAGTGATGTGCTCTACCAGCTGAGCTATCGAGTCGTAGCTATCAGGGAATGTATATGTAAATTTGTGACCCGACTGGGATTCGAACCCAGGACCCCATCATTAAAAGTGATGTGCTCTACCAGCTGAGCTATCGAGTCAGTAAAAATTCATTCCCTGAATGCGGGTGCAAATATACGCATGTTTTATTGGTTATTCAAAGCGTTTCGGGCAGAAATTTTACTTTTTTTAAATATTTTTTTTAACGCCTTAATTTATAAGGTTTTATTGGGGTATTATTTTTAATATAAATTTTAGGTTATCTTTTATTGAGCTATTATTTTACATTAGTATGTGCTACATAATAAAAAAGTAATTAAAATTGCATCATGAAAAAACTTATACTTTGCGGTTATATGGGGTCTGGTAAAACAACAATTGCCCGTTTGCTTGCAAAAACTACCGGACTTACCTATATGGATCTCGATGAGGTTATAGAACAAAAGGTCGGTAAAACCATATCTCAGTTGTTTGAAGAGGATGGGGAGATTAAATTTAGAAAGCTGGAACATGATTGCCTTAACGAGGTAGTTAATGATTCAGACAGCTTTATTTTGAGTTTAGGCGGTGGCACACCCAGCTATGCTAATAACCACGAAGTTTTAAAAAGGGATGATGTAGTATCTGTTTATCTTAAAGCCAGCATAGGTGAGCTTATAAAGCGTATAAAGACACAGCCGGGACTACGCCCATTACTGGAAACTCTTAAAGAAGAAGAGATGGAGGAGTTTGTGGCAAAACATTTGTTTGACCGTAGTTATTACTACCATCAGGCAAAGCATGTAGTAGCCACCGATGGAAAAACACCAGAGGCTATTACTAACGAAATTATGAGTTTGTTTTAATCTAAATAAGCGTACTGCTCTTTCTCATTTAAAATGACCTGGATATTCTCTCCAAGTGATGTAGAAAGGGATAAACCTTTAAAATCAGCTTTAACAGGGTATTGCTTGTGGTTTCGATCAACAAGTACTGCAGTCTTGAATTTTTTAAGTGGTACTTCAAGAAAATGCTTTACGCCATATATAAGGGTAGTGCCGCTGCTAAGTACATCATCGATTAATACAAGGCTTTTATTAGCATATTCTTCGGGTTTCAATGAAGTGTATACAGGATATAAAGGCTTGGATTTATTTATTTTTACTTCACATAGTGTTACTTTAATATCAGATATCCTTTCCAGCTCTGCAGCCAGCTTTTGAGCAAAAAGATAACCATTAGAAGCAATGCCAGCCAGTACTACTTCGCTTTCATCTGGGAAAGTTTCATATATCTGATAAGCAATACGTCTTGTTTTATGGTCTATTTCCTGCTGTGTAAGGATTATATTTTTCATTATGCGGTATTATATTATTTTGTTCAAAGATAAAAAAAGAGTTGTTTGCGTGCGGGTTTTATTCGGTATCCTTATTGTCTTCCTCAATATCCAGTCCGTAATCATCAAGGTCACGGCGGTCTTTTTTAGTAGGTCGTCCTGTGCCGGTAGTGCGGTAATGGGCCTTAGAAAGTTTAAGCAGTTCTAAATGTTCAAAAGACTCCTGCGGTGTTTCATCTTTACGATAAATATCTACAAGCTTAGGACCCACACGGTTTGCAGGAATATCTAAAACAGTAATCATATACTTAATCTGATCACGGCGCACAGTTATCTTATCTGTTGGAAAAACTTCACGTGATGGTTTTGCCTGTTGACCGTTTACGGTAATGTGTCCTTTTTGGCATGCCTGTGTGGCAATGCTGCGGGTTTTATAGTAGCGTACGCACCATAAATATTTGTCAATCCTCATACTAATTCTTAAAAATCGTTGTTATTACCAATACAAAAATAAATGAAAATTGTATCTTGCGCCCATTAAATAAAATTAAAATGAATAGATTTTTAAAGGTTTTTGGCCTTCTTTCAATAATAGTGTTTTTTGCTTCATGTAAAAACGACGATGATGTTAAGGTTGTGCCGCCTAGGGACTATGGAATTCAATATTCTTCAGAGAAAGATACAATAGAGAAATATCTTAAAAATAATTATATTACAGTTGATCCAGTTACCATGGATGCTACATTTGGTCAATTGCCGGCAGATGGTTCTAAGACTTCAATATGGGATCAGACTGAATATCCATTAAAAAATAAAAAAGTTTTAGTTAAAAACGAAAAAGATGCCAGTAAAAATGTAGAATATACATTGTATTATATTTCTTTTCGTGAAGGTGTAAACAAAAGGCCTACAAGAGCAGATAATATTATTGTTTCTTTAAGAGGTTTGCTGTTAAATGGTACTCAGTTTGAGTATCAGCCTTTTCCTGATGAATCTAATTCATTAACGGCTTATGTGGTAAAAGGCTTCCCGGAGTTAATGCCTTTGTTTAAATCGGGTACTTTTACAGATGTTCCCGGTGAGCCTGTTGAGTTTGCTGATTTTGGTGCCGGTGTTATGTTTGTGCCATCAGGACTTGCTTACTACAATAAGCCGCCTAGTAATTTAGTACCTGCTTATGCTACCATGATATTTACATTTAAGTTATATGATGTAACGTATACAGACATTGATGGCGATGGTATACTTAATAAAGATGAAACTATTGAGGGAGTAGATCTTCAGGATTATGATACTGATGGTGATGGAACTCCAAACTATTTAGATACAGATGATGATGGTGATGGATACCTTACAAGAACTGAAATTACTATGCCTAATACAGGTGTAGGTTCTAATCCTCCGGTACCGGCAGTGTTATATGAATTTGCTAATATACCTATTTGTTCGGTTGGTGGTTTACCATTGCATTTAGACAAAGGCTGTTTTCCTGCGCCGAAATCCAATAAATAAAATAGTTTAAACATAAAAGATCCCAATCGTAAGATTGGGATTTTTGTTTTTTAAGCCATTGTTATGGAGTATAATTTGTCCATGGTGTTTGTGTTGTGCAAACCGGAATTTGGTCGTCCACACTAAGCTTATAGCCTTTTACAACGATTCTCCAGTCAAAGCACGTACCGGAAAGTTGATGAAGCGCATGTGAGTTTGTGTTGAATAGATCAATAGGGTAAGTTTCTATTAATTGAGGCGTACCGCCAAGACAATTAATATTAGTAACTTCTATTTGGGATTCATAGAATCGGGAAGGATTTTGCTCCAGATTTTTGTTCCAGGTAATAAAAAGTCTTCTCTTAGCGCCTATGGCGGTAGCATTAATGCCATTTTCGCCAGATATTGGTACGCATAGCGATTTAGGTGTTGCATCTTTAGAAGAAGCTTCTGTTTTGGTTACCGTGTTTTCAGGATCTGTAGAACAGCTTAAAAGTAGCGCGGGTATAAAAAGCGCCGATAATAATAATTTACGCATAATTAATAAAATTTAATGGTTGATGCCCCAAAATACTTATTTGATTAATTATGAGTCTGTTAAAATCGACTAACGATACTCTTATTTCGACAAAATGTAGTATAAGTACTATGATTATGATTTTTTTAAGATTTTGTTTTATGGTTGTGAATTTTAAATAAACAAAAAAATCCCGCTCATTGAGCGGGATTTCTTAGATATATAAAAGAAAGGATTATTTTCTTTTTACAACTTTCTCAACAGCTTCTACAATAGCCTGGTTGTTAAGTTTGTATTTGTCCATTAATTGAGCCGGAGTTCCAGATTCTCCAAAGCTGTCGTTTACTGCTACAAACTCCTGTGGTGCAGGTGTGTTTAAAGCAAGTACACGAGCAATACTTTCTCCAAGTCCGCCCAAAATGTTATGCTCTTCAGCAGTAACAATACATCCTGTTTTACCAACTGATTTAAGGATAGCCTCTTCATCAAGTGGTTTTATAGTGTGTATGTTTATAACCTCTGCAGAGATACCTTTAGCCTCTAGTGCTTCTGCAGCAACTAAAGCTTCCCATACAAGGTGGCCTGTAGCAACAATAGTTACATCTGTACCTTCGCTAAGAAGCGCTGCTTTACCAATAACAAAATCCTCACCGTTTTCGGCAGTGAAGTTTGGAACAGACGGACGTCCGAAACGTAAGTAAACCGGTCCGTGGTGTTTTGCAATAGCAATTGTAGCTGCTTTTGTCTGGTTATAATCACAAGTGTTGATTACTGTCATGCCCGGAAGCATTTTCATCAAACCTATATCTTCTAATATCTGGTGTGTTGCGCCATCTTCACCAAGTGTAAGACCTGCGTGAGAAGCACATATTTTTACGTTCTTGTCTGAATAAGCAACGGATTGACGGATTTGATCATAAACCCTTCCTGTAGAAAAGTTAGCAAATGTTCCTGTAAAAGGAATTTTACCACCAATAGTCATACCGGCAGCCATACCAATCATGTTAGCTTCAGCAATACCTACCTGAAAGAAACGCTCAGGGTGGTTAGCTTTAAAATCCTCCATTTTAAGTGACCCGATAAGGTCGGCACAAAGTGCAACCACATTTTCGTTAGTCTTGCCCAGTTCGGTTAATCCGGCTCCAAAACCAGAACGTGTATCTTTATTACCTGTATTTGTGTATTTTTTCATGTCTTTTTAAATAGTATTGAGATGTTAGTATTGAGTATTGAGATGGCCGAAGCAGTCTATTGTCTAAAATCTATTATCTCAATTCTCATGTCTATTATCTAAAAATTAATAATCGCCAAGGGTTACTGCATTTTGAGCAAATGCTTTTTCAAGCTGCTCATCGTTTGGCGCTTTACCATGCCAAGCGTGCGTGTTCATCATGAAGTCTACACCATTACCCATTTCGGTATACAATAGTACGCAAACTGGTTTTCCTTTACCCGTTCTTGTTTTACCTTCAGTCATACCGGCAATGATAGCCTCTATATTGTTACCTTCTTTGATCTCTAACACGTCCCATCCAAAAGCTTCAAATTTTGCTTTTAGGCTTCCCATGTTCAATACTTCGTCAGTAGGGCCGTCAATTTGTTTACCATTAACGTCGATAGTCGCAATGTAGTTATCTACTTTGTAAGCCGATGCATACATCATTGCTTCCCAGTTTTGTCCTTCCTGTAATTCACCATCACCATGAAGGCTGTATACAAGATGTTTGTCACCGTTAAGTTTTTTAGTTTGAGCAGCGCCAATGGCTACGCTCATTCCCTGGCCTAGTGATCCTGAAGCCATACGTATACCAGGTAAACCTTCGTGTGTTGTTGGGTGTCCCTGAAGTCTTGAGTTAAGAAGACGGAAAGTAGCAAGTTCAGCTACCGGAAAGTAACCGCTGCGAGCTAAAACGCTGTAAAATACAGGAGAAATGTGGCCGTTAGAAAGGAAAAACAAATCTTCGTTAATTCCATCCATGTCAAAACCTTCCTTGCGATCCATTAAAACCTGGTAAAGGGCTACTAAAAATTCTGTACAGCCAAGTGATCCACCTGGGTGACCTGAATTTACAGCATGCACCATACGAAGGATATCCCTTCTTACCTGAGTCGTTAAGTCATTTAGTTGTTGTGTGTTAGGCTTCATTTTGTATGTTAAAGTTAAACTGGTGCAAAAGTAATTGTTATTTTCACGACTGGCAAATTAATTTAGGCATCAAAAATCAAATGGCAGATGCTTTGTGAATTGAAGCTAAATGGCTGTTATTGCATTGATAAAGTGATTCGGTAAGTGGCTAATTGTCATGGTTCTCTATTTTCAAATACGGCATTGCAAAGTTCGGGACATTTTTTTGAAATTTTACGGTAACCGTTCTTGCACTAAAATGGTATGGCTTTTACAAAAAACCGAATTGCCGTTTTTTAAATATTTCAATTTCAATTTTAAATTCAAATACAACTTCATTTACAGTGTTTGCTTTAACTTTTGCTTTGGCAAATATTAAAGCAAATTGTTAGCTAAAATTGTTTTTTGATAGTAAAATAATGATTTTATTCCACAGCTTAAAAACAAAAAGAGGAACATTAAAAACATTTGAGAAGCCTTTTGTTTATTGAGACTATGTAAAAAAACAGCCCCGATATGGTAAAACATATCGGGGCTGAAATATTGTTATAGTAAATGTGTTATTTTCCTTTTGTAAAAGTAAAAACACCACCACCTTGTTTTAATACCATTTGATTTTGCTCGGGTTTAAACTCAAGCAATATACCCGCCATTTCGAAAGCAAATTTATCTTTTGCAGTTCCATCAAGGGGAAATGCCGACTGACCTGTAGCTTGTGCCATTAGTGTAGTTCCGTCTTTTGTAATGGCAATAGCTAAAGGTATCTGTGCAGAAGTATAGTTGCCTACATATTTATCTAAGTCTGCACTGCTGTTTGTAAAAGTTTTAAAGTCAGGAATCTCAAAAGGTTTGTTATTCACCCAGCTTAGTACAGCAATAGCGACGTCATTATTTTTTGAACCGCCGGCATTAGATGTTAATGCAAAAGTAATTTTGTCTTCGGGGAAATAAGAAAGCAAAGATGTAAAACCATCAATACCACCTGAATGTCCAAATCCGGTTTTACTATCAAAAGGGAATTTAAATAATCCCATTCCGTAATTGTCTTTTATCGTTTTCATTTGATCCAAACTGGCCATCGAAATGATCTTTCCTGAAAATAGAGCTTCAATAAATCGTGACAAGTCATTAGGAGTAGAGACTATTCCGCCTGCTCCCATAGGGATAGAAATGTCGGTTTCAGGTTCTTTCTCCTTAGTGTCATTCGTTGCATATGAGTTAGCTTCGTTGTTTGCCGGATTGATTTTACCACCAAAATAGGTGTTTTTTAAACCCAGTGGCTTTACAATGTTTTGATCCACAATTTCTTTGTAAGGTTTCTTGTATGCTTTTTCTAAAATGTAGCTTAACAGAACATAATTAGAATTGCTATAATCTGCTTTACTGTCTGGTTCAAACTCGCTGGCAGGTTTAGCAATGATAGCAACCATTTCTGCCTGCGTTTTAGCATTCGTCATCCATGTTGTATATTCAGGATCGTTAGTAAAGTTGTGAATACCGCTGCGGTGGTTTAGCAAATTAGAAATTGTTATTTTAGATGCATTAGGAACCGTAGGGAAATAAGCAGCTAAATTATCTGTCAGTTTTAATTTTTTATCTTCAATCGCCTTAAAAATAAGTGTTGAAGTAAAGGTTTTAGAAATGGAACCGATCCTGAATTTCGTATTATCATTGATCTTTTTATTTGTAGCAGCATCTGCGAAGCCTACAGATCTTGAATAAATTGTTTTTCCGTCTTTTGATACAGAAACACTTCCGCTAAATTTATGGTTGGTTTCAAGAGCATTAAAATATTCATCCAGTTTTGCTTTGTCCTGAGCGTGTATAACACCTGGCAGCGTTATAAGGGAAAGGAACAGTAATGAGAAAATTTTGTTTTTCATAAAGTTTATGTTGGTTATAGGGTATATGACGTTAAGATATTGATTTTTGTTACAGGAAATGTGGAAATAAATTAACAGGTGCTTTCTGGTTTGTGTAAAAGAAAATCAAATTAACAGGTAACTTTAAATTAAATCACAAATCGTAAAACTAAAATTATAAATGGATTATCTTTGCACGCTGTAAAAGAGACCTATGAAATTTGATTTACTTACAAAAGACCCGCAGTCCAAAGCGAGAGCGGGTAGCATTACTACTGATCACGGAGTTATAGAAACACCTATCTTTATGCCTGTGGGCACTGTAGGAACGGTTAAGGGCGTGCACCAGCGTGAGCTTAAAGACGACATTAACCCGGATATTATATTAGGAAATACCTACCATTTATACCTTCGCCCGCAAACAGAGATTCTGGAAAAGGCAGGAGGATTACATAAATTTATGAACTGGGACCGCCCAATCCTTACGGATAGTGGAGGATATCAGGTATATTCTCTTTCGGCAAACCGAAAGATCAAGGAAGAAGGGGTAAAGTTCAAATCGCATATCGACGGGTCGTACCATTTCTTTTCTCCCGAAAGCGTTATGGAAATTCAGCGTACCATTGGTGCCGATATTATCATGGCTTTTGATGAATGTACACCTTACCCATGCGATTACCGTTATGCAAAGCGTTCTATGCACATGACGCACCGCTGGTTAGACAGATGTATTACACATCTTGATAAACTGCCGTACAAGTATGGATATTCCCAGGCATTCTTTCCTATCGTTCAGGGAAGTACTTATACTGATCTAAGACAACAATCTGCCGAATATATTGCTAATGCAGGAGCTGTAGGTAACGCTATTGGCGGACTGTCTGTAGGTGAACCTGCCGAAGAAATGTATGCAATGACCGATGTGGTTTGCAGTATACTTCCGGAAGATAAACCGCGTTATTTAATGGGAGTTGGTACGCCTATAAACATTCTTGAAAATATCGCTCTTGGTGTAGATATGTTCGACTGTGTTATGCCTACCCGTAATGCCCGTAACGGAATGCTGTTTACAGCTCACGGTACTATAAATATCAAGAACAAAAAGTGGGAAGATGATTTTTCTCCAATTGACGAGATGGGTATTACTTATGTTGATACTGAATATACAAAAGCCTATTTAAGACACTTATTTGCAGCAAATGAGTACCTTGGTAAACAAATTGCAACGATACACAACCTAGGTTTTTACATGTGGTTGGTTCGTGAAGCGAGAAAGCATATCTTAGCTGGAGATTTCCGTCAATGGAAAGATATGATGGTAGTACAAATGAACCAAAGACTATAAATTATTTAAGATAGAGGTCCCTTGAAGATAATTGACTGGTACATTCTTAAAAGATACTTAGCAACATTTTTTGTAATGCTGCTGCTATTTATACCTATCGGTATAGTTATCGACGTATCTGAAAAAATAAACAAGATCCTTGCTAACAAAGTTCCCTTTCTTCAGGTAGCAAAGTACTATGGCGATTTTACGATCTATTTTGCCAATATGCTTTTTCCTATATTCCTGTTTTTATCGGTAATATGGTTTACATCAAAACTGGCAAATAATACAGAGATCATTGCTATACTTGGTTCGGGTATTTCTTATATGCGTTTTTTAAGGCCGTATATAGTTGGTGCCACGTTTATCTCAATATTAGCATTGCTAATGGGATTTTTCTTTGTTCCAAGGGCAAGTAAAGGTTTTAATGACTTTAGGTATCAGTACTTAAAGAATAATCCTGAATCGAGGCAAAGCTCAGATGTATACAAGCAAATTAGTGATAACGATTACATTTATGTAAGTAGTTTTAACTACCTCGATAAAGTAGGGTATAACTTCAATCTCGAAAACTTTAAAGATAACAAGCTGGTTTATAAGATAAGTGCAGGTTCTATTAAATGGAACGCTGCCGATAGTACATATACGCTGGTAGGTTACAACAAAAGAACGATCGGCCTTATGGGCGATGAGCTTGAATCTGCGCAGGAAAAGAAATTTAAATTCAACTTTGAACCTGATGATCTTACGCCTGTTGTATACATTGCCGAGACCATGACACTTGGTGAGCTAAATCGTTTTATTGAGAAAGAAAAACAACGCGGATCGGGTAATATAAATGCCTATCTGGTAGTGAAATATAAAAAGTACAGTATACCAATATCTGCGTTTGTATTAACTATTATTGCAGTAGCAGTATCGTCGATGAAGCGAAGAGGAGGTATGGGTATTAACCTTGCTATGGGTATTGGCCTTGCCTTTACTTTTATCTTTTTCGATAAAGTTTTTGGTACACTTGCCGAAGCATCTACTATGTCGCCATTAATTGCGGTATGGTTCCCTAATGTAACATTTGGCATACTCGCCATATACCTTCTACGCAATGCAAGGCGATAAATTAAAAAGTTACATACACCTTCATTTTATAGTATTTGTATGGGGGTTTACAGCTGTACTTGGTGCGCTCATAACCCTTGATGCATTGCCCTTAGTATGGTTCAGGATGAGCATAGCTGTAGGCTTGATTATTCTTTATGCAGCATTTACAAAAACAAGACTTAAAGTTCCAATAAAGACACTTATAGGATTTCTGTTTGCCGGGCTGGTAATAGCCATGCACTGGTTTACCTTTTTTCAGGCCATAAAAGTATCTAATGTATCGGTAACACTGGCATGCCTTTCTACAGGAGCGTTTTTTACTTCTTTACTGGAACCTATATTCTTTGGACGAAAAGTAATACTCTATGAAGTCCTTTTTGGATTAGTAGTAATAGCAGGGCTGTATATGATCTTTCATTTTGAAGGTAATTATTTAAACGGTATCCTGCTGGCCTTAACATCGGCATTCCTGTCGGCTACATTCTCAATTATAAATGGAAAATATGCACCGGTGTATGACTCTGTTGTAATATCATTTTATGAACTGTTAGGTGGCGTATTCTTTTTTTCATTGTACCTGCTGTTTTCGGGCAGTTTTACAATGGAATTTTTTACCGTATCTTCATCAGACTGGATGTGGCTTTTTATACTGGGGTCTTTTTGTACAGCCTATGCTTTTATAGCATCGGTACATGTAATGAAACACCTAAGCCCTTATACGGTAATGCTTACCATTAACATGGAACCTATTTATGGGATTATTCTTGCACTACTTGTGTTCAATGATAAAGAAAAAATGAGTGGTTGGTTTTATATTGGCGCAGCCATTATTCTAACAACTGTGATACTCAACGGGATACTTAAAAATAATACTAAAAAAGCAAAGTAAATGGCAGGGGCTGTTTCTCAGTCCACTGAAAATTTTATCTTTGCAGTCTGAACAAAAATTAAAAATCTGCCTATACTATGGAATATTTAGATTTTGAACTTCCGATAAAGGAGCTTGAAGACCAACTGGATAAGTGTACAATAATAGGCCAGGAGTCAGATGTTGACGTGTCTAATACGTGCAAACAGATCGAGAAGAAACTGGAAGAAACAAAGAAGAAAATATATAAAAACCTTACTGCTTGGCAAAGGGTACAGCTTTCCAGACATCCTAGCCGTCCATACACCATGGACCACGTTAGAGCCTTAACAGGTGATACGTTCCTTGAACTATTTGGCGATCGTGGATTTAAAGACGATAAAGCCATGATAGGTGGATTAGGTAAGATAGGCGGACAGTCGTTTATGATTATAGGCCAACAAAAAGGTTTTAATACAAAAACGAGACAGTACAGGAACTTTGGTATGGCAAATCCGGAAGGATACCGCAAAGCCCTTCGTCTTATGAAAATGGCCGAGAAATTTGGCGTTCCTGTTTTAACTTTAGTAGATACCCCTGGTGCATATCCAGGACTTGAGGCTGAAGAGCGCGGGCAGGGAGAAGCTATTGCGAGGAACATTTTTGAAATGATCCGTCTTAAAACTCCAATCATTACTATTATAGTAGGTGAAGGAGCTTCAGGAGGTGCATTAGGTATAGGTGTAGGTGACAAAGTATACATGATGGAAAATACATGGTACTCTGTAATTTCGCCGGAATCATGTTCTTCTATCCTTTGGAGAAGCTGGGAATACAAAGAGCAGGCAGCCGAAGCATTGAAGCTGACTTCTTTTGATATGAAAAACAATAAACTTATTGATGATATTATCCCCGAACCTCTTGGTGGAGCACATTACGACAGGGAAACTGCGTTTAAAAGCGTAGAAGAATACATCCTTAAAGGATATAATGAATTAAAAGACTTATCAACAGCCGATTTAATTGCTCAAAGGATGGATAAGTACAGCAAAATGGGCGAATTCAAGGAATAATAAGCCATAAACGCATAATTAGTCCGAAGCCTTACTGCTTCGGATTTTTTTTGAGTTATTAACAGCACAGGTGCATTTTATCAACACGTTATGAACACCTTGTGCTTAACAATTCCTTAATGTATCCGCTTTAATTTTATTACATTCGTACTATGGAAAATATCAGGAATATGAACCCCGTAAAAGTTGATAAGACGTCCATTATCGCTTTAGAAAAAGGCAAGCTGCCACCACAGGCACTTGATCTTGAAGAAGCAGTTTTGGGAGCGATGATGATCGACAAAAAAGGAGTTGATGACGTTATTGATATCTTACAGCCGGACGCTTTTTACAAAGATGCTCACAAGAATATTTATGAGGCTATTGTTCAGCTTTTTAACGACACGCAGCCTATAGATTTATTAACGGTATCGAATCAGCTTAGACAAACAGGGAAACTTGAACTTGCAGGAGGCGATTCCTACCTTATTCAGCTTACTCAGAAGATATCATCTTCTGCACACATTGAATTTCACTCCAGGATCATCCTGCAAAAATATATTCAGCGAAGCCTTATCAGGATCTCAAGCGAGATCATTGAAGAGGCTTATGATGAAACTACCGATGTATTTGACCTGCTTGATAAAGCAGAATCCAAATTATATGAGGTAACACAAGGAAACATTAAGCGTAGTTCTGAAACAGCACAAAGCTTAGTTATCCAGGCTAAAAAACGTATTGAAGAGATTGCCGGCCAGGAAGGAATGAGTGGTGTTGCTACAGGATTCCATGCGCTTGATAAGCTTACATCAGGATGGCAGCCCAGTGACCTTATCATTATTGCGGCACGTCCGGGTATGGGTAAAACCGCATTCGTACTATCTATGGCGAGAAACATTGCTGTCGACTCAGGTCACGGTGTTGCTTTATTCTCGCTGGAGATGTCCTCGGTACAGCTTATTACCCGTTTGATATCGAGTGAAACAGGACTATCGTCTGAAATACTTCGTACTGGTAAGCTAAAAGATCACGAGTGGCAGCAATTAACACATAAAGTAAAGGATCTTGAAAAAGCCCCTTTGTATATAGATGATACCCCATCGCTTTCTATTTTTGACCTTAGGGCAAAAGCACGAAGACTGGTATCCCAGTATGGGATAAGGATGATTATCATCGACTACCTTCAGTTGATGACAGCAGGAGGAAGCGGAAAAGGCGGCGGTAACCGTGAGCAGGAGATCTCGACCATCTCGAGAACGCTTAAAGCCCTTGCAAAAGAACTTAATGTACCGGTTATTGCACTATCACAGTTATCACGTGCAGTAGAGACCAGGGGATCAAGTAAGCGTCCGTTACTATCGGATTTGAGGGAATCGGGAGCGATTGAGCAGGATGCGGATATCGTATCGTTCATTTACCGACCTGAATACTATAAAATTGATGAGTGGGATGATGAAGAGCAGTCTCCAACACAGGGACAGGCAGAGTTTATCGTTGCAAAACACCGTAATGGTGGATTGGATAACATCAGGCTTAAGTTCATCGGTAACCTTGGTAAGTTTGACAACTTGGATGACTTTGGTTCTCCGTTTGACGAATTGCCGTCAAGCATGAATATGAATGACAATAATGCTTTCCTTACACAAAATCTGCCATCGGCAAATGAGGCATTTGGAAGCAATATGAACAGTGGCGGACATAATGACGACGACGTTCCGTTCTAAAAAAGACACGACTTAAAACAATATTATATGGAAAAAATTACTAATGAAGACTTCGTAATTACCGAAGCAATACGAGAAATGAATGTTACCGGCGCTGAATTTATTTCTATCCAGAATTAAGACAGCCACATTCACTAGCTAAACACTAAACTAATAAAAGCACATCTCAGGATGTGCTTTTTGTTTTTAGCTAATTTACAGGTACTATCATTAGCAATATCTCGTTAGTTTATTATCTTTGAAATTACTAAAGAAAAAAAAATGCCGTTTAAAAACATCTATATCGCCCTGCTACTTGTTATAGGCTTTTCTGCAAAAGCATCTATGATCTTATTGCCAATGGACGAAACCTCTCAGCAAAATCATTTAAAAGCCTATGGTATTACCTATTGGGCACTTGATAAAAGTTATAAGGCAAACTGGCTGCTAAATTATAGAGGCGGTTCTTTCTTATTACCCGATGCAGAACAAATAAGACGCGAATGCCAAATTAGAGGAGTAAGTTTTGAAGTACTTAGCGATAGTGAGGCAAATTCTATTCTTGATGAAATTAGCAGCCCGTCACAAAACATGGAAAATGTAGTGCTTGAAAAAGCACCTAAAATTGCTGTTTATACGCCACCGGGCAAACAGCCTTGGGATGATGCTGTTACAATGGTGCTAACGTATGCCGAGATTCCTTTTACAGCAATATATGATGAAGAGGTGTTAGGTGATGGCTTATTATTATTTGACTGGCTGCACCTGCACCACGAAGATTTTTCAGGACAGTATGGCAAATTTTTTGGAGCTTATAGAAATGCTCCCTGGTATATAGAACAAAAAAAACAGGCAGAAGCTTTAGCAGCAAAGCTGGGATATGCAAAAGTATCTCAGGAGAAACTGGCTGTAGCCAATAAGATAAGAAATTTTGTAGTAGCCGGAGGCTTTATGTTTGCAATGTGCTCTGCTACTGATAGTTTTGATATTGCACTTTCAGCCGAAGGGGTCGATATTTGTGAACCGATGTTTGATGGTGATGCGAGTGATCCAAACTATCAGTCTAAAATTGATTACAATAACTCATTTGCATTTAAGGATTATGTATTGGAGCGTAACCCGATTGTTTATGAATTCTCGGATATTGATACTACCAATGGGCGTACTGTTTTACCGGATGTAGACTATTTTACGTTAATGGAATATTCTGCAAAGTGGGATCCAATTCCGTCGATGCTTTGCCAGAACCATACGCAGCTTGTAAAAGGTTTTATGGGGCAGACAACTGCTTTTAAAGCCGACAGGATAAAATCGAATGTATTGATAATGGGTGAGAACAAACAAAATGGTGAGGCACGTTACATTCATGGGACTAAAGGGAAAGGAATGTTTACCTTTTATGGCGGACACGACCCTGAAGATTACCAGCATAGGGTAGGTGATGCACCTACAGTGTTAGACCTGCATCCTAATTCTCCCGGGTATCGATTAATACTTAATAATGTATTATTCCCGGCTGCAAGAAAGAAAAAATTAAAAACATAAAAGTATATATGTCATGCTGAGCCTGTCAAATCTTTTTTCAGAATTAATCTTCTAAAGGCTCAGGTTGGCAAGAGACTAAAGACAAAAAATCCCGCTTAATGCGGGATTTTTTTATTCTCCAATGATCTCTTCGTTCTCTTTATCAAGATACTGCTGAACAACATCTATCGCATTGGCTACAACATCACTAAGTGCTGTTATGTAACTGCCTTCCTGTGCGTTATTCATAGCATGTTTAAGGGCTTCGATCTCTTTAGGTATAATTTCATAAGTTACTTCTCTTCCGGTTCTGTTAATGCCTTCTAAGATCAGGTTGTTGATGTTTTCATCGGTACGGCCGCGAAGGTGTTTCTCCTGACGAATAATAATATGATCAAACATTCTGCCTGCAATTTCGGCACATTCTCTAATGTCCTCGTCGCGTCTGTCGCCTACACCCGCAATAATCCCTATTTTCTGGGTAGCTTCTATGTTGCTTAAAAATTCTTCAACAGCTCTGTACCCCGCCGGATTATGAGCAAAATCAATTAGAACCTTGAATTTCCTGAATTCAAAAATATTCATACGTCCTGGTGTTTGTGCGGCACCCGGTATAAAGGTTTGTAATGAAAGACTGATGTCTTCGGTTTTAAAACCCCATAGGTAAGAAGCTAAAGTAGCAGCAAGAACGTTGGCAATCATAAATTTCGCTTTACCACCCATAGTTAGCGGTACATGTGATGCTTTTTCGATCCTTATTTTCCATTCACCTTTTTTAATAGTGATAAAACCATTTTCGTATAAAGCAACTGTGCGCCCTTCTTTGGCAAGTGATTTCAGTAATGGATTGTCTTCATCCAAACTAAAATAAGCCACATTACATGACAGGTCTTTAGCAATTTTTACGCATTCAGGATCATCAGCATTTAAAACAGCCCATCCTTCTTTTTTTACACTTCGTGCAATAACACGTTTTACTTTAGAAAGGTCATCCAGTGTATGAATGTCATTTAAGCCTAAATGGTCTTCCTGTATGTTTGTAATAATTCCAATATCGCAGCTGCTAAAACCTAGTCCGGAACGAAGTATACCGCCACGGGCAGTTTCAAGTACTGCAAATTCTACAGTAGGATCTTTTAATATATATTCGGCACTCATAGGTCCGGTAGTATCACCTTTTTCAAGCATGTGGTTTTGCACATAGATACCGTCAGAAGTTGTAAAGCCTACTTTAAAACCATTGTTTTTTACAATATGTGCTAATAATCGGGTAGTAGTCGTTTTACCATTTGTACCCGTTACAGCAAAAATCGGAATGCGGCTTGGCTTGCCTGGAGGATAAAGCATATCAATAACGGGAGCAGCAACATTGCGGGGTAAACCTTCAGAAGGTGCAAGATGCATTCTAAAACCCGGTGCGGCGTTCACTTCCAGTATTACACCACCATTTTCTTTTAAAGGCTGTGTAAGGTTCTCTGCCATAATATCGATACCGCAAACATCAAGACCTATAACACGGGCTATTCTTTCAGATAAGAATATGTTTTCAGGATGCACGAGATCAGTAACATCTACAGATGTACCTCCTGTACTTAGGTTGGCGGTAGATTTTAAGTATACAAGTTCATCATTAGATGGAATTGTATCAAGCGAGTATCCCATTTTAGATAGCAGATCGGTAGTATCGCGGTCTATTGAAATTTCAGTAAGCACATTTTCATGGCCATAACCTCTTCTTGGATCAAGGTTTTCAATATCAATCAGCTCCTGGATATTATTTATACCGTTACCTTTTACATGAGCAGGAACCCTTTGAGAAGCAGCTACTACTTTGTTATCGATAACAAGAACACGAAAATCGAATCCGGTAATGAATTTTTCTACGATAACCCTGCGTCCGTATTTTTGCGCAAACTCAAGTCCGGCTTTAGCATCTTCAAGTGTTGTTACATTTATCGATGCGCCTTTACCATGATTACCATCCAGTGGTTTAAGCACTATTGGGTAACCTATTTTATCGATAATACCTTCAAGTTCTTCTTCAGTACTGCAAATGTCACCACCTGCAACAGGGATCGACGCAGCGCTTAGCATACGCTTAGTAGTTTCTTTATTGCAGGCAATATCTACAGCAATATGACTTGTTTTGTTTGTTATTGTAGCTTGAAAGCGAACCTGGTTAATACCATAGCCCAACTGGACTAGTGAGTTACTTCCCAGTCTTATCCAGGGAATATCACGCGAAACAGCTTCCTGTACAATACTTCCTGTACTAGGTCCTAATCGGTCACGCTGCCTGATCTGTTTCATTTTCTGGATATCATCTTCCAGATCATATTCTCCGCCTGATATAAGTACCTCGGCAATTCGCACGGCAGCTTCAGCAGCATAAATACCGGCATTTTCTTCAAGGTAACTAAATACTACATTATAAGTACCAGGTGTTTTGGTTTCTCTTGTTCGTCCAAAACCAGTTTCCATCCCGGCAAGTGTTTGTATTTCTAGAGCAATATGCTCTATAACATGCCCCATCCAGGTGCCTCGTTCTATTCGTTCAAAAAAACCACCCTTGTGTCCCTCAGAGCAGCGATGCTCAATAAGTGTAGGTAAGAGTGCTTCAATACGCTCGCGGAAACCGTCAATTTTATTGGTTGGAGATTGTTCCATTTCTTCAAGATCAAGCCTCATTTGAATTAGCTTTTTCCTGTAGACACTCCAGATGTTCGGTCCGCGAAGGGCCTGAATTTTTAGTATCTTCATAGGGTAATAAAAGGGTGTAGATTAGTTATGTGGTTAGAATTCAGGTGTTTTTATGGAATATAAACTAATTGTTAAAATAGAATTTGCCCATGTTTAGTAATTTAATTAAAAATATGACAAAATGCTAGTTTTACAGCTATTATTTTTAAAAATGTTTTGTGGCTAATCCCCTTATATTCCTAAGAGTTTTAAATTTTTAACTACTTTTACAGGATGGACAATGTACAAGGAAAACTTATTATCATCGGTGGAGCCGTAGATAAAGGAAGCTTTACTGAAGGGACTTATGACCTGAATGTGGCGAACAACCTCAATTTTTTTGAAACAGGTATTTTAAAAAGAATTATTAAAGAATCAAAATATCAGGAAAATTCAAGAATAGAAGTAATAACAACGGCCTCAATAATACCGCTTGAAGTAGGAGCGGAATATGTTAAGGCCTTCGAATATCTAAATGCTAAAAATGTTGGTTTACTGCATATTGGCAGACGTGAACAAACGACAGACCCTGATGTATTGAAAAGAATACAGGCAGCAGATGTGGTTATGTTTACCGGAGGCGATCAGTTAAGGCTTACCTCGATATTAGGTGGTACTAAACTACACGATATTATTCTTGATAAATACCAAAACGAAGAGTTTATATATGCCGGAACTTCGGCGGGAGCTGCTGCAGCTTCTAATAATATGATCTATCAGGGCAGCAGCCAGGAAGCTTTGCTTAAAGGCGAAGTGAAAATTACCAGTGGGCTAAGCCTTATTCAAAATGTTATTATAGATACCCATTTTGTACAGCGCGGCCGTATGGGACGTTTGTTTCAGGCTGTTGTGGGTAATCCACGTATTTTGGGAATTGGACTGGGTGAAGACACCGGACTATTGATTACCAATGATAGTAACATGGAGGCGATAGGCTCAGGACTCGTAATTTTGGTTGACGGACGCAGTATTATGGATACAAACCTTACTCAGGTTGAATTAGGGAAACCGATATCTATTAATAACATGATCGTTCATGTAATGAGTATGTTTGATACCTATGATCTTAAAAACCATAAAATGGAGATCCATAACTCTCAGTATTTTTCGGCACTTGATATTCCAGTTGAATTGAACGATAATTCTATCGAAGGACTCGAATAACTTACTCAAAAACCATTTATGAAAATAATAATTCACGGCGGCTTTTTTAGTGAATCGACTACAGATGCCCAAACAAAAGCAGATAAGCAAAATGCCTTAAAGGCAATTGTAACTCAATCTTACGAGTATCTGGAAAGCCATACAGCAGTAGAAACAGCAGCTTATGCCGTTACACTGCTGGAAAATGATGTGCTTTTTAATGCCGGAACAGGATCTCAGATTCAAAGTGACGGTAAGATCAGGATGAGTGCTGCTCTTATGGACGGTACTACAAAAAAAATGAGTGGGGTTATTAATATAGAAGATGTAAAGAATCCTATAGAAGTTGCAGTACAATTAATGCCTTTTGAAGATAGGATATTAGGAGGAGAAGGTGCAATACAATTTGCCCGCGAGCATGGTTTTGAAGTTTTCTCTACCGAGATTCCTCAAAGGAGAAAAGAATATGAAGCTAAGTTAGGAACTAAGGGTTTAGGAACTGTGGGTTGTGTTGCTTTAGATAAAAACGGAAACCTTGCAGTAGCTACATCTACCGGAGGTAAAGGTTTTGAAATGGTCGGACGAATATCAGATTCTGCTACCGTAGCTGGCAATTATACCAATGAGTTTTGTGGAGTGAGCTGTACAGGAGTGGGAGAGGACATTGTTAGCAATGCTACCGCTGCTAAAATTGTAACCCGCGTTACCGATGGTATGCCTATTAAAGAGGCATTCGCCAAAACGTTTGCAGAGCTTAAACCTTATGATGGTTTTGCTGGAGCTATCGGTATCGACCATAATGGAAATATGTATCATGAGGATTCTCATCCCTCTATGGTATTTGCCAGTTATGACGGTAAAGATGTGGAAGTGTTTAAGTAGAAATGATGTTAAGTTATCCATGCCCTCAATGTTAGCGACAATTTTAAACTGAACATAGATAAAATGAATGGACAAATTACAAAAGAAGACTTGGAAGACAATCCATTGTTTTGGTATGTTTATATCAGCTGTTTTAGGGCATATGATGACAAGAATGAAATTAATATTGGCGAAGCACTTAAAACCCTTAACATCGACGAAGTTGAATTACATAAATGGGAAAAGGAATTTTTTACTGAAAACGCATCTGAAGAAGATATAAGATTTATTGGAGGAAAGTTAAATGAAGACATTTTCTTCCATATTGAATTCCAGGAATGTGAAACGGTATTCTATATAAATGATATATACATTGGTAATTTAGGAGGACATTTTGAAGCTTGGTTTTTTACTTGGGAAGAACTTTTAGCATTTCAAAAATATGACTTCCTTTTCCTGCTATTATTACCAATGGCAGGAATTGAAAGACATCAAATTTCTGAAGCTCAAAAATATGTGACGGACCAACTAAAAACAATTCCCAAATTTGAAGATAATGCTGAATATATCTCATATTGTATAATAAATGGGATAATAATAAATGGACATTTTTTTAATCAAAATGATGTTGGAATTGTGAATAACCAAAATCATAGTATAAGAAATATAGAAAAATATCCAAGATATGCAGACGATGTAACGAAACTAAATTATGCCTTGAAAAAATTCATTCAGTCACAATAAAAGCTGTACAGATAAGGGTGCTCTGTGTCAGTTGGACTGAGGGGCTTCCGTTACTTGTCATTCAGGAGGGGAAATTTCAACTGAATATAGTTCATAATCTAGTACAGCTGATTAGTTAATTTATTTTACCGCGACTAATTCTTGTTAAAAAAAAAATCAATCCTCATTTAATCCTCTTGTAATAAGCTAATTTCGCTAGCATAAAATAAATGCTTATGAAAAAGTTACCTTTTTTAATACTAATGTTTATGCTGGTTGTAGGTTTTATTGCTTGTAGTAATGAAAAAAAGTCTGCTAAAAAGAATTCTCATGAAATGTGTTTGTCTGCAAATTCCAATATAAAACAGAAATCATTAACTGCTAATCAAGTTGTTTTAGCAGATATACCGGGAGTGGAAATCGCTATTATCCCCAATTTTAAAAAAGATTCGTCTTTTGAGGAATACTATGTTTTTCAATACAATTTAGACACACCCAATTTTTTTGATGTTTCAGCAGTAAAAGAAGTAACCTTAATTGAAGTAAATTCCAGTTTAATAAAGCTTAAGATTGATTCTGAAATTGTGGTGTTAACGATCGATTCAAATTATGTGAATGCTAATGAAACGATTTTCTATGGTTATGGACTATCACATAAAAAAGCGACTAAATATTCACTAGTAAATAGAGGGCTTCCAATAAAAGATCTATCTGAGGTTATTGCTGTTAATGATAAAATTTTAAATCCACTAATAACTTGTCGTTCAGGAGGTAAAGGTTCGGTCGAATGTCGATCAGGATCTAGTGTTGTATCAGTATCAATGTCTTGCTCGGTGAAATGTTATACAGGCTATTTTGCATGCTGTGATGACACGGTTAATAAATGTAAATGTGTTGAAACAAATCCTCCATCAGGGGGAGGTTTAAAAGCACCTACAAAGCAACCACTTAAAATATCTGATTATAAATATTAATATATCTATATAAAAAAGCTGCCCTATGGGCGCTTTTTTTATTTTACAACTCTAACCGGCAGTCCGCCATAAGCCGATGAACCGGCAATTTTATCAAGGTTTACATTTACATTGAGATTGTTGCTTGTGTTTATTCCGGAGATCTTTACATCAAGGTCGTCACTGGTGCGTATTCCTGTAATGTTTACATCTATTGGTGCAGTGGTTTTCATTGTCACATTCATGCTCCCGTCTTCATTAAGGGGTATAATTCCGTATTTTGGAGTATCTACTGTAAGTGGTGTATTTGGAGGCAGGGGAGTATCGGCATAGGCCTGAGGGATAATATTTATTTTATCCATTACATTAATAACAAGGCACACAGCAATAATAGTGAGGATCACTTTAGTATAACGATCTGTTTTCATAAGATTGATTTTAAGGTTGATACTAAAGTAAATAAAAAACCCGCTCATTGCTGAGCGGGTTCTTATTAAATAAGTAAGATAAATATATTGTTTATAAAACGTTTATTTAACTTGGTTTACGATAGCTGTAAACACTTCAGGGTGGTTCATCGCTAAATCTGCAAGAACTTTACGGTTCAATTCGATGTTTGCGCCTTTTACTTTACCCATGAATTGAGAATAGCTCATTCCGTGAAGTCTTGCACCAGCGTTGATACGCATGATCCATAAAGCACGGAAGTTTCTCTTTTTTTGTTTTCTATCACGGTAAGCATAAACCATTGCTTTTTCTACCGCGTTTTTCGCTACTGTCCAAACGTTTTTACGTCTTCCAAAGAAACCTTTGGCTTGCTTCATTACCTTTTTTCTTCTGGCTCTTGAAGCTACTGAATTTACTGATCTTGGCATAATTTTTCTTGTTTTTGTAGCAGGCGTTCTGTGTTAACAGAAACTTTAATTGGCCATGCTCCAGGGTTATTTAATTTCGTTTAACCGAAACAGTTATTAGATAATTCTTAACTGTTGTTTGATGCTTTTCTCATCTGTTGGGTGAACCAATGTAGAATGAGTAAGAGCTAGCTTACGCTTTTTAGATTTTTTAGTCAGGATGTGACTTTTAAAAGCGTGCTTTCTTTTGATCTTTCCTGAGCCTGTAACTTTGAATCGTTTTTTGGCAGAGGATTTGGTTTTCATTTTAGGCATTTTCTTCCTTTATTTTAATTTATCTTACTTACTTATTTGTTATAATCCAAAGTTTAAAGCCGAAGGTCATAAAGTGATATCCTGAATGGACTTCAAGCTTTAAGACTTTCGACTTTTAACCCGGTCTTATTTTTTCTTTTTAGGCGCGATGAACATAATCATCCTCTTTCCTTCAAGAACAGGCATAGCTTCTACTTTTCCCCACTCTTCAAGATCAGTTGCTAATCTTAACAATAAGATTTGCCCTTGCTCTTTATAAATAATGGAACGACCTTTAAAAAATACAAATGCTTTAAGTTTAGAACCTTCTTTAAGGAACTTCTCGGCATTCTTTTTCTTAAATTCATAATCGTGCTCATCAGTCTGAGGTCCGAAACGTATTTCTTTAACAACAATCTGCGAAGATTTTGCCTTCAGCATCTTGTCGCGTTTCTTTTGCTCATAAAGAAACTTCTTGTAATCCATGATCTTACATACAGGCGGCTCAGCATTGGGGGATATTTCCACCAAGTCAAGTTCAAACCCTTCTGCCATTTGTAGTGCCTGTGAAGTTTTGTAAACTCCAGGCTCTACATTTTCCCCAACAAGCCTTACTTCAGGGACACGGATAGCGCTATTTGTTCTGTGCGCATCTTTTTTTTCTACTCGAGGCTGGAAGCCTCTGTTGTTTCTTATTGCTATGGCTTTAAAAATTTAAGTTAAACTTAGAATGTTTTTAGTGTTTTATTTATCTCTTCCTGTACTAGGGAAGCAAATTCTTCAATTGTCATGCTCTGGTTCGACTTACCTGCATCGCCATGACGACGTACAGAAATCGTTCCATTTTTCTCCTCTTCTTCACCAACGATCAGCATAAACGGCGTTTTTTGAACTTCCGCCTCCCTTATTTTTCGACCGATGGTTTCATTTCGGTTATCTACCAGGGCGCGAATTTCGTGATTTTCCAGCAATTCTAAAACTTTTTTAGCATAATTTTCATATTTCTCGCTAAGAGACAATATGATAGCTTGTTCCGGCATCAGCCAAAGTGGGAAATTACCCGCAGTATTTTCAAGCAAAATTGCGATAAAACGTTCCATAGAACCAAATGGAGCACGGTGAATCATTACAGGACGGTGTAACTCATTGTCAGACCCCTTGTAAGTCAGTTCAAAACGTTCAGGTAAGTTATAATCTACCTGAATTGTGCCTAGCTGCCATTGTCTTCCTAGAGCATCCTTAACCATGAAGTCAAGTTTAGGACCATAGAAAGCTGCTTCGCCATATTCTACAACAGTATTAAGACCTTTGTCTCTTGCTGCGTTTATAATAGCGTTTTCTGCTTTCTCCCAGTTTTCATCTGTTCCAATATATTTCTCTCTGTTTTCTTTATCACGCAAAGAGATCTGTGCACTAAAGTTTTCAAACCCTAACGAGCTGAATACATAAAGTACAAGGTCAATTACTTTTTTGAACTCTTCATCAAGCTGATCCGGTGTACAGAAAATGTGTGCATCATCCTGAGTAAATCCGCGAACGCGTGTTAACCCATGAAGCTCACCACTCTGCTCATAACGGTAAACAGTACCAAATTCGGCATAACGCTTAGGCAGGTCTTTATAAGACCATGGTTTGGTATTGTAAATTTCGCAGTGATGTGGGCAGTTCATTGGTTTTAGCAAAAATTCTTCACCTTCGTGAGGTGTATGAATAGGTTGGAAGCTATCTGCACCATATTTAGCATAGTGGCCAGATGTAACATATAATTCTTTTTGTCCTATGTGCGGTGTTACCACCTGCTCATATCCGGCTTTTTTTTGTGCTTTCTTTAAAAATTGTTCCAAACGATCGCGTAGTGCAGCACCTTTAGGTAACCATAGCGGTAAACCCTGGCCTACTTTTGCCGAAAAAGCAAACAGTTCAAGTTCTTTACCTAACTTACGGTGGTCACGGCGTTTAGCTTCCTCAAGAAGTTCAAGGTATTCTGTAAGGTCTTTCTGTTTAGGGAAAGTAATACCATAAATGCGGGTAAGCTGTTTGTTCTTTTCGTCACCTCTCCAGTAAGCACCGGCAACACTCATAATTTTCACGGCCTTGATAATTCCTGTATTTGGAATATGTCCTCCACGACATAAGTCGGTAAAGGTAGCATGGTCGCAAAAAGTAATAGTACCGTCTTCAAGGTTTTCTATCAGCTCTACTTTGTATGGGTTGTTTTCGTTTTTATACATCTCAAGCGCTTCTGCTTTTGTAGCACTGCGCATTGTGAATTCATATTTTTCCCTTGCAATGGCCAGAACTTTGTCTTCGATAGCTTTAAAGTCTTTATCGCTTACAGTATGTTCGCCAAAATCTACGTCATAGTAAAAACCATTATCAATAGCAGGGCCAATAGTAAGTTTGATACCAGGATACATTTCCTGCAGGGCTTGCGCCAAAACGTGAGAAGAAGAGTGCCAAAATGCTTTTTTACCCTCTTTATCGTTCCAGGTGTATAATATTAATGAGCCGTCCGTCGTTAGTGGGGTTTTCGTTTCAACTGTTGTACCATTAAAGGAAGCAGAAATCACGTTTCTTGCTAAACCTTCACTAATGCTCATGGCAACGTCCATGGGAGTAACCCCTGCGTCGAATTTCTTAACCGAACCGTCCGGCAATGTAATATTTATCATTCTTAAAAATTTATAGAACGCAAATATAAAGCATTAACAATACACATACAATTTGTTGCAATTTGTTTTTAAAGAATTTACTATAATTTTTCTTTCATAAAAGGTATAAATCGTTCTTGTTGCTGCGTTTTTGTGTTTAAGTGTGTTATCTGAAAATAAAAAATGCCCGTGATGAACACGGGCATTTACATTTATTAGATTTTATTATTTCTTAACCAGCGTTTTTGTATGTGTTATTTTGCCATCACATACTAATGCTACAGTATAGAAACCACTTGGGTATTTGGAAATGTTGATGTTCATTTCTGTACTGTTTACATCAAGATCATAACTGTTTGAACTTGTAGTAGTTCCATAGCTTCCGATGATCATGATACTTGCTTGGGTAGTATTGCTTATGCTGTACTGAACCAAAACATTATCTGTCGCCGGATTTGGAGCAAGTGCTGCTAAGTAATTAGTTGAAGGTGCCGCATCGGCGGTATCCACTGCTGGAGTTCCCGGCTGCTCGCCTTGCTGTACTTTGTTAATGTAATAGGTTTCACCGCCAATGATCCTTCCGGTTTCAGCGTCTCTTTGTATTACATGGTATACAAAGTTCTTCTTGGTAGAGGCTTCTTTTTTAAATTTGAAGGCTAAATTCAGCGTTCCTATTTGGTTTGGCTGTAATGTAATTTTTGGAAGTCGGGCATTTTCCCCTGTTACTACAAGTTTACCTTCCTGTGGTAAGTACGTCATCTGCTCTCTTTGCTGTCCACCTGCAGCCCATGCTTCAAGTAACGTTCCGTTCATTTTAATAGTTACTTCAGCATCCATAAAAATAGCTTTTCCAGGCTCACCTTTTTCAGAAACAAATTCCAGTGTATATGGGCGAACGGCATTGAAAGGGTTACCTACTGCTATAACACCGCCTACAGGTACACTGTTGTTTGCAATAGCGTCTACTACAGTTACGTTTCTCCATGCAATGTTGTTGTTTTTTCTAACATTGTCATTAAGATCTGTTGTTTCAATTGAAGCCATTGGATCATTTGGTGCATCGATCCTTGTAAGTAAGCAAAAATGCCAAGGTTCTGTTGTTATACCTGAATAGTTTGCAGGATTAGGCACAACCCATGAAAACGGGACGATTGCTTCTTGTCCTGGTAGTAATGCTGGTATTAATACTGTTCCTATCAGGTTACCCATTGACTGTCCGCCCAAGGTTGTAGTTCCGTTCCAGCTTGCCGGCCATGATAAAGAAGTTCCGGCCTTAGCCCAGTATAGTCTTAATTTTTCATTACCTGTAGATGGTACGCAGCTTCTGTTTTTTACTCTAACATATACAGTATTTGGATTTCCCATTGGGCTGTAATCAGGGTTTTGATGTACAAGTCCGTTATCAGCATAAACCCTTACCCAGATATCCTGGCTGTTCCACATATATGGAGTAACAGTGTTTGGCTGTATACCAGTGTCAAGAGGTGTTTGAGAATCTTTTACATAAAGGTCAAGGTTCGGATTAAGAATGCTTTGTGCCATTTGTACTGCTGCATAGGCATCAATTAAGCCATATCCCATTTCGTTATTCCATATTCCGTTTGGTCTGCCAGTCGCAGTAGCATAAGAATAACCACCTACTTTTTGAGATGTGCTTTCTAAAATGTTTCTAACCTGTAGTGCTGTTAAGCAAGGGTTTATAGAAAGTATAAGGGCTATAGTACCGGTAACGTGAGGCGATGCCATAGAAGTTCCGTTCATAGCTCCAATATTATTTCCGGGTAATGTAGATAGAATGTTGCTTCCCGGTGCTACTACGTCCAGTTTAGCGCCATAGCCTGAAAAACTTGAACGTGCTCCGGATGATGTTATAGAACCTACAGTAGTGATATCATTATGATAAGTTCCTGGATAATCCATAACAGCACCAGAGGTTCCGTAATTACCTGCTGCAAATACAACAAGTGTTCCTAAACCGTTTCTTCCTAAAGTAAGTGCATTTACTATTGCATTCTCAAGTATTGCACTTTGAAGCTGGCTATAGTAAGCACCTCCCTGATCTCCCCATGAATTATTGATAACATCGGCATTGTTTTGCCATGCCCAGCTTATACCGCTTGCCAGTTCGGCAGAAATTGCAGGAGTTAAGCTTAGAGGGTGGCTTATAGGTAATATTTTAGATTTTGGAGAAACTCCAACTACTTGTAGATTGTTATCTTTAATAGCACCTACGGTACCGGCTACGTGAGTACCGTGGCTGGCTCCGCCAAAAATACTTGGGGAAGTACCTGTTGGTGCATTGTAACCAGGGCCTAAAATATTAGTATCTAAATCATTATGGCTTATGTCAATACCCTGATCAAGTATTGCTGCTTTACTACCAATACCTTGTGTAATAGTCCATGCCTGGCAGGCATTAATATCTATTGCCGGGTTTGAGCTGTTATCAAGTCCCCATAAGCTTCCAAAATCCGTATCATTTGTACAGGTACGTTCAAAATTGAACATAAAGGCAGGGTCAATATCTGCAAAATTACCTGTCTCCATAATATAGTTTGTTACGTCCAGTACATTATCAGTACTTCCGGCATTAATGGAAAGTATGTACCATTCCGGCATATAAGGAACCTGTTTAACAATGCTTAAGTTTTTAGCTTTAACAACCTCATTTAGACTTTCAGTATTTCCTTCACTTTTTAATTTTACATAAAAAGTATTCGATAACCCAATAGGTTTTGCATCGTGCCCTCTTTCAAAGTATTGGGCAACATGGGTTACATTCTTAACTTGCCTTAAAGCGTTAATTTTTTGATAGTACTCTACTTCTTTAGGTGCATTTACGAATTGTAGTTTAGTGATTCCGTTAGACTTAGATGTAGGTTTGGTTATTACCTTTTCAATTTTAAGGCCAAGTTCAGCAAGCTGTTCTCTCTTAATTTCTCCTTTAGTACTAATATTTAAAAAATCTTTGTTAAGAGTTAATTGTACTTTTTCGTTTTGATAATAATAAAAGTAATTCTGCTGGGCGTATATAGTAGAAAGCCCAAAGAATAAGATCATTAATGTAAGGTGTAATCTTTTCATCATATTATAATTTTAATGTTAGTAAATTCTTCGGATGCGTAAGACTATGCCTCAGGGGGGATGGGCAGATTTTAATTTTATCCTGATAAGTCTTAATATTACTATAATTGTATTCACAATGATGTATTTAAGATTAATGATAAGGCGATAAAATTGAAACAGAAGGCATGTAAGTGGTTGTAAATGTAGTAGTTAAATATTTTCATAGAATTTCGAAAATATTTTTTTATCAAAAAATTAACGAAATATTTATAATTTAATGAGTGTAGCGAAACAATAACTGAATTTTATTTATTATATAATTAAAAAATTCAACTTATTAATTATTAACTGACATGCAATGAGTTAATTAGATGATTTTATTGAAAATTATTTTTTACTTTTTAAAGTAGAATCCTACTTTTTAAAATAAAAAAAGCCCGTTAAGGGCCTTTAGCTGATTTTTTGAATGTTTTAAAATTTGCGATTTCATTGTAACACGCTCAACTGAATAACCCAGATATCTAAGTTGCTCAATGAGTCCGCATTTGTATCTTAAATGGGCTAATCCTACAGCAATAAAGCAGCTGTTATTCTTTACTAATCCAGGCAGTTTTTACATCCATTCATTATTTCTGTCTGTTAAAAGAGTATTATCCTAGTCAACAAGAGAGCTGCAGGTTTTTAAATTTGTAATCTTCTTTAAATGGAACATAATCATTTGTGGTAGAGCAACACTTTTCATTGGTTTTAAATAACTGTAAAATGTTTCAGGCTAATTTGATAAAGAAAATGAAGGGTAGTGTCACGGAAATTTAATGAATTGTAAAGCTCTATTTTTATCTAGGGAACCCTTATATTTGGGGTATAATTATCCTCCAGATGAAAACGCTTTTTAGCTCCTTTAATATTCTTACCGAAAACGATTTAAACAATATAGACAGCTGTATTTTTGAAAAGCGTTTAAAAAAAGGAGAGTACCTTATACAGCAGGATATGGTAAGCGACGAAATTGCTTATATACAAAAAGGTGCACTTCGTTCTTTTTATATTAATGAGAGTGGTGACGAAATTACCAACTGTATTACTTTTGAAGGCGAACTCATGTCGGCCTATGCTAGTTTTATCACCCAGCTTCCCGCAGAAGATAGTATTCAGGCGCTTTTTGATACCGAGCTGATCGTGATCAAAAAGAAAGATCTCGAAAAATTATACGAGGAAAGTAATGAGTGGCAAAAAATAGGGAGGCTTCTTGCCGAAATGCAATATGTAGATTTAGAGAAAAGAGTTGCTTCGTTTCAAAAAGAATCAGGCAGCCAAAGGTATGAGACTATGCTTAAAAGGTATCCCAATTATATAAAGTATATACCTCTGCGCTACCTGGCTTCGTTTTTGGGGGTAACGCCGCGACACTTGAGCAGAATCAGGGCGCAGTATAAAGATCTATAATTTTGTTTTCAGGTTTGTTACCAGGCTAAAGCGGTTTATCTTCTGGCTCTGTAATATGTCAATGATCTTTTTTACGTGAGTATAATTCTCATTCCCATCTGCTTTAATCGCTACCTGTAATTCTTTAAAATGTATTTCTTTTGCCGTATGGCGCGCCTCAATAACCCAGTTGAATAATTCCGAAGGCATTTTGCCAATAGAATCTGTGGGTATTCCTGCATGTTTCATCTTTTCCATCTCTATAGGAGTTAAAGACAATAAGTGATTAATCTGGTTTAACGGACTCCCAAAAACTTCCATTCCTTCAAAAGAGTTTTTTTCTTTCTCCTTAAATAAAATACCATATTTAGCAGCCATCTTTTCCAGAGTTTTTTTCCTTATTGATTTATCCTTTATTCTCAGGGTTGCTTTTCCATTATCGCCTACTGTTATAATGAGTGCGTCATCGGGTACGCCGGCAGATACTATGGATGACGGTACATCTACAGGTAGTATTTCTGTTTCTTTAGGTTGTGCGGTTAATATAAGGAAGGTGAGAAGTAGAAAAGCGACATCTACCATAGCAGTCATATCAATAACCTGCCGTTTTTTTACAAGTTTTACTCTTGCCATGTTTTCTTATTTTAAATTGACACCTAATTTATATACACGGTCCAGCCATTTTTTTCGTTTAGCAGCATCGGCAGTTTTTACTATGCCTATATAGGTAGTCTTAACAGGACTGATGCCGCAAAAATTAAGAACCGACTTTTTTAGCTGGTTCACGCTTGGTTTTCCATACATGAGCCAATAGTACCAGCCCGGCTGATCGAGGGTTGTAATAATATGAGCTGACTTACCCTTAAGCAGCTTGTCCCAAAAAACAGAATTCTCACGATACCTAAAAGCCATGCCGGGTAAAAACAACCTGTCAATAAAACCTTTTGTTATGGCCGGTAGTCCGCCCCACCATACAGGATGTATCCAAACAAGGTGATCGGCCTGTTTTATTTTTTCCCAGGCAGCAACAAGATCCGGTTCCAGTTCTATCCTTTTTTGGTATCCAAAAGCAAGGTTAGGGTTAAAGTTGAGTTTTGCGATAATGATCTCCTCTACAATAGCACCGCTTTGTAGCGCTCCGGCTTTATAAGTATCAGCCAGCCCGAAATTAAAACTGGCAGGATTTGGGTGTCCATTAATAATAAGTACCTTCTTCATATATATAATGTGTCATTTATATAGCAAAGGTATTTTTTGGATTGCGGTTAAAACATGACAAATGTCTATAAAACCAAAAATCGATTATTTTACTCCTTTATATATATGAGGAGTGATCTCCGGGTTTTATTGGTAAAGTTCTTTCCCGCTGTTCGCTTTCTCCCTGCCGAAAGGGGCAGGGTATGCCGCTTCCATCGGGGCTTTGAGTAAAAACCAGTCCAAATTGGTAAACAACGCGAAAGACTCTCCTTATATATAAGAGTAAAAACGAAGCAAAAGCGACAAACCAGCAAAATTCAGCCCTATCCAGGGGATATCCCGCAAAAGTAAAACCCGTACAAAAGGCAAAACCCTCACAAACCAGCCTTAAACCCGCACTTCTTTCCCAAAGCTACCCGTCAAAAGGCAAAAAACTTTCACTCACAAAAAACAGGAATTCAGTGAGTTAGAAATTAAAGTTAAGGAAGTATTAAAAAAAGGTATTTAAAAGCTTGTAGAAGTGGAAAGAGTTGTTACTTTTGCACCCGCATTAGAGGCGAAGTTCTTATAGATATTGAAGCAAGTGAAGCAATTTAAAAGTGCTGAAAGGCCTTTAAAATAAGTAAAAAAAGATTTGCACATAAAGGATAAAGGTTTTACCTTTGCCCTCCCTGACCGAAAGGTGAAAAGGGATTGTGAGAGTTCTTAGATTTACTGAAAAGCTTCAAAAAAAATAAAGAGATTTATTTTCAAAAAGGCTTGCGGGATTAAAAAGAAGTTGTACTTTTGCACCCGCTTTGAG
>NZ_SBII01000003.1 GCF_004028155.1 Flavobacterium cerinum
GGCGTCTCATGAACTGTTACAACTACATTGCCTAAAGAAGCCTGGATAGCCTGGATAACAGGATCAAGGTTATAAACACCAAAACCGTCGTTGTTCGTATCACAGATCTCAAGCGGTGCAGGAACTGCAGCTATTGGCGCTGGGATAACTTCTAATACCACAGGGGTAATAGTGAAACAACCCGTAGCAATATCGGAAACACGTGCGTAGATCGTGGTTGGTGCTGTGGTATAAAAGTCAGGAAGGTTATCTGTTCCTCCTGCTTCTGCTTCTGTGATACCTGTATAATATTTTACAGTGTAAATTGTTGAAGTGGAAGTAAGTCCCTGGCTGATTTGCGGCAGGTTGAACTTTCCTTGTCCCTGCAGTTCTTCACAGGCGTAGAACGGCTGTAAATTAGAATTTATACCAGGTAGTGGATTTACTTTTATCACAAAACTTACTTCGCTCTTACAACCGGAATTATTTGTGGTAGATACATAAATAGTTTGCTGGTTTGATATGGTATTGGTAAAGTTCGTTGGGTCGGCTATCGCTACTCTTGTCCCTGCGCTTTGATACTCATATGTTAGTGTCAGTCCCGGGGTTGAAGTAATTGATGGGTACATCGAAGTCAAATCAAAACTCTCGAATCCATCACCCGGGTTATTGTAATCGCATTGTTTGTAAACGGGAATATTTGTGTTTAAAGGCGGCTGACCATTAACAACAAGATCAAGGCTCCCTCCTGCTTTACAATCCGGAGCTGCAGGGTCTGCTGCCTGGAAGTATACTGTTTCTCCACCCGGAGTGGTATTGGTATAATTTGTTGGAGTAGTGATCGGGATATTGTTATTTAGATCGGATTGTGTTTTATAAAAAGTTACACTAAGTCCGTTAGCACCATTGGTGATTTCTGGAATAGACTGGGTAAGGTCAAAATGGGAAATACCGCTGCCCGGTGTTTCTTCACAAGCTTCCTGGTCATCGGGATCAGTAACTTCTGCCGTCGGATTTACTGTTACCGTAAAGGTCGTCAGATCATAACAGTCATTGGCATTACTGGTAACTCGTGCATAAATTGTCTGAGGATTGCTCGTATTGGTATAATTCTGTGGCAATGCCATGTTTTCTGCCCTGGCATCATCCTCACTTGCGTAATAAGCAACACTATAGTCTGCTGACGGTTGGGTGCCTAAGATAGTAGCAGTCTGGTTTGAAAGGGTAAACTGCGCAAAACCGTCATTGGGCAAAACATCGCAGGTGATCAGGTTGCTCGGTTTATTCGCTACAGGGCTCGCAATGATAGTAACCATATTGGTCAGGGTAATGCTGTATCCTACGTCTGTAGTCAGGGTAACCGTTACCGTATACGTCCCCGGAATAGCATAAATATGGCTTGGCTGTATTGTCGTGGAAGTATTGTTTGCTCCCGAGCCCGGATCGCCAAAGTTCCAGCTTGCCGTGGCAATGTTAGAACGGCTAATGATCTCCATTTGGGTTGGCTGTTTTGCACATAGGTCTTTAAAGCCTAATTCGAATTGGAAGTAAGAAGTAAGGAAATTTGGCAAACCAAAACCACTTTTGGTATTAGGTGAAAGTAATGTAGCATCCTGTATAAAATTACAGCCCAATCCTAAAATGCCCGGATTATTAATGACGCTCAGAAAATTTAAATTATACCGTGCCGCATATACCTTTCCATCAATACCCAACTGAAGTGCTCCATGCTGAATACCTGAAGCCATAATTAATTCAGATGCCTGTATCGCAGCAAGATTAGATTGTGTAATATCATATTGTCTAATCCCTCCCGAAGAAGAGGCATACAAAACCTTACTGTCGGCAGAAAATTCAACACCATATACTGATGAGGAAGTAATTTTTTGAGCATTGCTGATGATACCTCCAGACGCATCAAAATCATATAACTCGAGCCCCGACAGTGCAACCTGCTTTGCCGAGGCTAGCTTTTTTCCATTTGGAGATGTTTTTAAGTATCCCGCGGTGCTTCCAGCTCCAAACATTATCGTAGCAACCTCTCCAACTGCGCTAACTACAGGTACAGTAGAAACTCCTCCGGCCGTGACCAAATAGGCTAAAAATTCGTTAGTTCCATAAACATGGGCTATCACCCAAATATCTTCTCCATTGGCATGAAAAGCGGCTGTCATCTTCTCTGTTGTGGGGGTACTTAATTGGATATTTTTTTCAGTTGCTACTACTCCTCCAAGCCCACCATCAAGAGTCATATCCACAACCGTATAAGCCAATCCTCTTACCTCTCCTTGATAATCCTGTGTAAAAATATAATATCTGTCCGGATTTCCTGGCTGCGGGATAATTATGGCTCCCTGAGTTGTACTTTCATGTCCCCAGAGGCCAGCTCCGTTAGGCATTAAAACGTGATTTGCATTATAAACTCTAACGCCATCAGTATAAAACAAAAGATTGCCGTCACTATCCGAAATACTGGCACACGCTTCTTCTGAAGACAATTGACCATTTTGAGAAATAGGGGAACCAGAATTAAAATCCAATCCTGCATTAAAGCCAAAATACCAATTGGCAGCCTCCCGCTGTGCGGTTAAAGACGCAGACGCAACTACGAAAAATAGTATAAAAAGTTTTTTTATCATCTTCTTTTGGAGATCCTCAACTATCTCAATTATAAATTGTCGAATATATTGGCTTTGTAGCCTTTTGATGCTACCGCCTCCCAAGAGGCTAGCTTTAAAAAATTTCCCGGATTTGGAATATAGCACCAGCATTTTAACAGGAAACCTTTTTTTCCAAAATGCGCCCAGTGGCCTTCTTCAAAATCATAATAACCCAATTCCACATGCTGTGATTCTGCCCCGTAAATAATGACAGTACAACTAAAACTGGTATCACTCGAATCAGGAAGTGGCGTTTGCGACATCGGATAAAACTCCGTATTATCTTCCATGAGTCTGTATAAAATAATTCATCATTAGCTTTTTCGAATCACATATACCCAACCTGTTTTGCTCTCTCCATTGTTCAATTGCAACATGTAATAATACGTTGCATCGGGAAGATCATTGCCGTTATCCGACTGTCCATGCCATTCATCAGAATAATTCTTTTTGCTGAAGACGATTTTTCCATATCGATTAAATATTTTCAGCTCTGAAACATCAAAGGATGACAAATCAAAACTATCGTTTTTTCCATCGCCATTTGGAGAAATGCCTTTTGGGATCTCGCAGCCTAATTTTTGTAATGTTAAACCATAAATGGCTGCACACCCTTCGGCATCTTCAGCACGTACAAATATAGATTCTTCATTTTGTGGGACATATTTTGAAGCATTAGCAATTGCATTTAACTTCTCAATAGCGTTTTGCTCACTCGTATAAAAAGACAGTATTTGACCTTGCCCTAATTTATTTCCGATTTCAATTAGATCATAAGGCACACATCCTTCCATCATAAGTATTTCACCAGAAACAGAGGGTTGCGGAACTGAGATCTCAAAAGACACTACGGCAGAGGAACAGCCAGTAAGCGTATTTATTACGATAGCATATACCAATTGTCCTGTTGAAGTAAAAGCAGAAGGCTGGCTAATTGGATTATTCGATTCAATATCTGCCATATCATCAAAATAGGCTACCGCCAATCCATCGCTATTTTGGCCTTGCAGAATCAATACATCCTGCTGTGTAAGGTCGAAAATTGCCGAAGTTGTATCTGAACATTTTGCAATATTTAACGGAACGTTTGCTAGGGGAAGCTTCGAGGCAATAAGTACAAAGGAAAGTTGTACGCTGCAACCTGTTTCATTATTGGCTACCATCGCAAAAACAGTTTGTCCCGGAGTTGAAAAATTCTGTGGGTTATCGATTGGATTATCCGTAGCAATATCCTGCTCGTTGGAGTAATATGTTATTGTAAACAATTCAGGGTTTTGTCCATTTAATATGTCCGAATTAAAGGCAGTCAAGTCGAATGTTGTATTTCCGTAGCTATCAGTACATTGTGACAAACCATCTCCCGGAACTAAAACTACCGGAAGAGGATTTATTACAACCTCCGTAGTAGCAGTTTGTATCGCTCCATTACTTGTTATCGTTGCCGTTACTGTGTATGTGCCGGCGGTGTTGTAAGTGTGCGTAGGTAAAAGGTCGGTAGACGTATTGGTTGAGCTTGCAGTGTCGCCAAAATCCCATGATATTGATGTTATTCCCGGGATACGCAGTGTAGAAAAAGCGATTTCAGCACCTGAACAGGTTCCTCCTTCGTATAAAATACCCGATTCAAAGTAGTCCTGGATAAAACCTGGCAGCCCCGCACCTCTTTCTATTTTAACACCTTGTAAATCTCCAATACCCTGTAAATTAACGCCACATGCTATACCTGGATTATTCGGATATCCTATCTCAACAAGATTATTATTGAAAACTAAATAGATTTTCCCATTAGGGCCTGCCTGAATAGCACTCATACGGTTGACGCCCATCTCCTCCTCTCCGAAATCAGCGAGAACGGTTTCGGATGCCAAAATTTGCTCTGCATTATCACTTTCAAGGTCATATTGACGAAGTTTACCAGGCATTGTCTCTCCAACATAAAGGAATCTACTGTTCGGTGAAAATTCCACTCCATACCCCATCCAGCCGAACTGTACTGCCAGACTGAGGTTAATTGGATTCGATAGCTGGCCGGTGGCTGAATCAAAATCGAACACTTCCAATAATGGATCAAAAAATAGAACATTAATAAAGGCAACTCTTTTTCCATCGGGAGAGGCTTTCATCTGTCCATAACTTTGCCATATTGCCTCACCAGCTGCACTAACAACAGGAATTGTTGAAACGCCACTTGCCGAAACTAAAAATGCTTTAAAAAAATTGCTTGGGCCGTCGTTGCCCCATGCGTTTCCAGCATGTGTTAGTAACCAAATTTGTTCTCCATCGGCGTGATAAACGGCTGTTATTTTCTCGCCTGACGGAGCGGCAAGAAGAATGTTTTTGTTTGAAGTGACAGCACCTAATCCACCATTTAAGTTCATGTCAATCTCAGAATAATAATACCCTGAAGATGGGGCATTAGGGTCGTAAATTTGCTGTTCTCCATTATTTGTTGAAAAAACATAGTAAAGACCTTCATTACCAGGTTTGGGGATAATTAATCCCGATTGTGTAGACGAAATTTCTCCTAATAAGCCTTGCCCATTATCCATAACCTCGTGGTTCTTATTCCAGACCGTTACTCCGTCGCTATAGAAAAGGAGATTTCCGGCACTATCAGATATTGCTCCATAACCTTCAAAAAACTCATTTGGCCCTCCATCTACTAACTGGAGAGGCGAAGTAGAAAAATTTAGTCCAAGGTCATACCCTGGCCAATTATAAGCCTCTTTACCAGTCCAGAGGCCATTTTGAAATTGAGCCTGTAAACTGCAGTTAATTAAAAAAAGAAGTGTAACCAGTAGTAATTGTTTTTTCATCGTCTTTAAGATTTTAATTATCGTGAATTATTATAATCAACTTATGTGTTCTCCATTTCAAAAAGCTTTGGATCTAGAAAATTGAACACACGTAGCCCGAAACAAATATTGCTAATTACAGCACAATAATTATATTTTAAAGGGTGAATTATAGAGTCGCTACTAGTGAAATTTAAGGTCGTTTTTAAAAATAATTAACTGAAAGCCTTATAAAACAATGATTTAACTTTATTAGACATGATTAGACTTTAACTGCTCTGGTTAAATTTGAATTATCCAGCTTTAAAAGATATTCATACAAAGAAGCGTCCTCATCAAGCCCCATTTTTTGCCTTACGCGTTGTTTTCGTTTATTGGCCGCGTTGTAGGTCACATTAAAAATATTGCCGATTTCCTTGATGTCAAGATTTAGAAATACACAGCAAATAAGGCGGATGTCTTTGCCATTAAGTTCAGGGTGCGTTTCTTTTACCGTTTTAATAAAGGCGGGATTTACTTTTTCAAAGTGTGAAATAAAATCCTCCCAGCCAGCATCGCTTTTTAAATGGTTCTTTAGCGACTTTATATGATTGGAAACAGAAGCGTTTTTAGATATTTCCGGAACTAAACTCAGTGCATTGATTGACTTTTCAATAAGCTCATTGCGAATTGACAGGTATAAAGCCTTGGCCGAAAGTTCGCGGTTCTTTTCTGCAATTGTGTTCTTTAGCTTTTCGCGCTTTAATTGTTCCTTTGCCTTAATGGTATCAAGATCTTTGCTCTTTTGTTCGAGCTTAAGATTAATAATGGTTTTTTCCTGCCGCTGTCGTGTAATTTTATGGCGCAAGCCGCGGTATAAAAAAATAGTAATAACAATACTTAGCACAATAACGGCGATGAAAAAATTACGCTCCAACTGCTGTCTTTGAGTTTTAGCCTGCAATGCATTCCTGTAATCCTGAACCCTGAGTTTTATTTTATTGCTTTCAAAAAGTCCGCGGTTCACCAATACTCTTAGTGCATCTTTTTCAATGATGACTGAATCTTTGTACTGGGAGGATAATACAAACTCATTGTTTTTAAAATAGAGCCGTGATAAGGCTGCATATAATTCTATACGATCCTTTTTTTCTATGGTGCTTTGCAATCCTTTTTTTGAATATAAAATTGCCAATTCCATTTTATTTTGTTTCTCGTATAAGTGTGTAAGCGTTTTAGCAATGCATATATAACAGCCAGAAGCTTTTTTTTCTTCTACTTCATCTAGCAATTTCTTTCCTATTTTTTCTGCCTCGGCGATCTTTCCCTCTGAAATTAAAACGTCTGCATAATTAATTTGCCACTTTTGCTCGACTTCTTTAGTTTTTGGAATATCCCTGACTTCCATTAAATACTTTTTAGCCTGCGAAAAATTGCCTAATATACTATATATGTGACACAAATTAGTCCCCGAATAAACGATAAGGTCCTCTGATTTCAGTTCTTTCGCCTCTTTATATGCCTTTAACATATATTCTAAAGCAATACTATTATCATTTTCAAATGAATATATGAGAGCAATATTGATCAATGCCTTGAGCCGGTTTTCTTTTCCTTTATCGTTTTCTGTAGCATATTTAAGTGCATCTTTATAATAGCCTAAAGCTTCACCATAATTAGAAAGGTTTGCATAATTAGCCGCTATATTGAATTTTATAACGAAAAGTTTGTCTTTCCAATGTACTTTTTCAGCAAGGAGTTCCGCTTTGGTCAAGTATTCCAAAGCTGTATTATAATGGCCTTTGGAGCCTTCTTTTATTCCGAGATCAAATAATCTTAAGCATTCTTTTGAAGGTACCTGATCCTTGTTAGTAGCTAAAGCTGTTTCATTAACCAATAGCAAAATAAACAAGCTAAAAAACTTAAAAATAGTAACGCTCTTCATAATAATGATTTGAGAATTTAAGTTGAAAGTAATAACATTCGCATAAGTTAGTAAACTGTAAAAAAACTAAAAATTTAAATACCGTAAAAATAAGTACTCAAAATTATGGGCTCTTGTTTTAGTTTATATTTCGCAAGATTAACATAAATTTTGTTCTAATTAACAATAAATTATTACTTTTATTATTAGATCTCAAAACGCAATCCATTAACTTTTGGTTAAGCTGCTGTTTTTAGGTTCTGTCACATCTGTTTGTAAAGATCCAGGATATTGGAGCACTCTAATTTAGGCTGCCTGTTTAGAGAATGATTTGAACATAGTAATCCCAGGATTAATTATCTGATTCATTATCAACATGTGTACAACTTCAATTCCATTCAAAGTACGTTTAGCCGATTCAAAACTTTTAAAGCCTAAACCGTTTTGTATCCTCCTTTTAGTCCATAAGTTACAATATACTACAAGGAAAAATATAAGTTGCTTTTTGATTCAGGTTTGTTTTTTATAACTTTGTTAAATGCAAAGTAAAATTATACGTTCGGTTTCTGAATTCAATACTGAATTAAAACTAAAAGGATTTAATACTTTCCAGATAGAAAGTGATGGTAATTCAACACGCAATTACAGTAGAAAGGATTTTTATAAAATTTGCCTAACTACTGGAAAGAGTATTGTTCATTATGCTGATAAAAGCTTTAATGCAGAGGGAACTATTTTGTTTTTTGGCAATCCTCACATTCCTTATTCCTGGGAGACAATCTCAACAAGCTACGTAGGTTATACCTGTTTGTTTTCAGAAGAGTTCTTGAAATCAGATCGTTCTGAAAGTTTACAGCATTCTTCCTTATTTAAGATTGGAGGTACACCTATTTTGAAAATAACAGAGGAACAGCGAAATTTTCTGAACACACTCTTCTGTAAAATGATGGATGAACAACAAACGGATTATGCTTATAAAGATGACTTGATTCGAAATTACATTAATTTGATAATTCACGAGGCGCTTAAAATGCAACCTTCTGATAATTATACAAACAGCAATAATGCTCAATCCCGAATTACATCCGTTTTTTTAGAGTTATTGGAAAGGCAATTCCCAATTGAAACCAGTGAACGACCACTGGAATTAAAAACTGCACAGGATTATTCTAACGCTTTATCTCTTCATATAAATTATCTCAACCGAGCTGTGAAAGGAGTTACAGGAAAGTCTACAACGACTCATATTTCAGAACGAATTATTAGTGAAGCAAAGGCACTGCTGCAACACACTGATTGGAATATTGCAGAAATAGCATATGCACTTGGTTTTGAATATCCAACTTACTTTAATAATTTTTTCAAGAAAAATACCGGAACAAATCCAAAAAAATTCCGTTTAAATTTAGTTTGATTTTCTTAATTATAGGTTTGATTCTTGTTACTATGCGAACTGGGTTCTGACATAGCTTTGTATTTGTAATTAATGTAAAGAAATATGGAAACGGCAACTATTTTCACAAGAGACAAATCAGGCGAAACAATCCAGCTTAATGACCCTGAATATCCAGAATTATTTAAGATTATTCAAAAAGCTATTCGTACTACTGGAAAACTAAATAATCTTGTTACGGATGATATGCAAGAAATCAATGCTATTTTTAGCGAACTAATTGGTAAGAAAGTAGATACTACTTTTTTCATCATTCCACCTTTCTATTCCGATTTTGGAGAAAATATAAACATCGGTAAAAATGTATTTGTTAATCACGCCTGTACATTTATGGATAGAGGCGGTATCACCATTGAGGACAATGTACTTATTGGTCCAAAAGTAAACCTAGTTACCACCAATCATCCTATAAATCCTAGCGAAAGAAGAGCAACAATTTCCCAGCCGATATTAATAAAAAGAGGAGCCTGGATTGGTGTTGGTGCCACCATTCTTCCTGGTGTAACTATTGGTAAAAATTCTATTGTAGCTGCGGGTGCTGTAGTATCTAAAGATGTTCCTGATAATACTATTGTCGGTGGAATTCCCGCTAAGTTCATTAAATCAATTTCAGAAAATTATTAGGCTTTAAATATTCATTAAACACATACAAAATGAGAAAATGTACGATTTTAATAATTGCGGTTTTTATGTTATTAGGACAGGTATATGCACAAAAGAAGCAAGATCATCAAGCACAAGCAATGGAAAAGATATCGCCAAAAGAATTTACAACTTTTAAAGTTAGCAAGAACGTTACTATGTATAAGGTTACTTTTAAAAACCAATATAAATTGGATGTTGTGGGACATCTTTTTATACCCAATGATTTAGATCTTAATGCAAAACACGCAGCCATTATTATTGGTCATCCAATGGGAGCTGTCAAAGAGCAAAGTGCTGATGTCTATGCTTCAAACATGGCTGATCGTGGATTTGTTACTTTATCAATTGATTTATCTTTTTGGGGCGAGAGCGCAGGCGAGCCACGTAACGCTGTTTTACCAGATATGTATGCAGAAGATTTTAGTGCAGCAGTAGATTTTTTGGGTACACGAACATTTGTTGACCGAAGCAATATTGGTTCCATTGGAGTTTGTGGCAGCGGAAGTTTTGTTATCAGTGCCGCTAAGATCGACCCAAGAATGAAAGCCATTGCAACAGTAAGTATGTATGATATGGGGTCAGCCAATCGTAATGCACTAAACCATTCACAAACTCTAGAACAGAGAAAGAAAATTATCGCAGAAGCTGCAGCGCAACGTTACACAGAATTTACTGATGGAGAAACAAAATATACAGGGGGAACAACGCATCAGCTAGATGAAAACACGAATCCCATTCAACGTGAATTTTATGATTTCTATCGTACACCAAGAGGAGAATATACTCCAATTGGTGGTTCGCCAAAAACAACCACTCATCCAACTTTGAGCAGTAATACAAAATTTAATAATTTTTATCCCTTTAATGATATAGAAACAATTTCACCTCGCCCCTTACTTTTTATCACTGGAGATAAAGCACATTCAAAAGAGTTTAGTGAAGACGCTTATAAACGTGCAGCCGAACCTAAAGAATTATATTATGTTTCAAATGCTGGTCACGTAGACCTTTATGATAATATAGAATTAATTCCTTTTGATAAGTTGGAAGCATTCTTTAAAAAATATTTAAAATAAAATCTTTAATCTGCTAAGTGTAACAGACAGAACCAAACATTTATATTTTAGTTAAAAAAACTATTGAACAGGAGTATATTTTGTAATTTTTGATTAATTTTTCCAAATTATAGATTTACCATCTCTATCTTTCATTTCTATTTCTAGTATATCACCAAATTTCAAAAAAGGTGTCGTTATTACTCCTTTATATATTATTTCCAAACATCTGATTTCGGCAATACAACTAGTGGATTGTTTTTTATTCTATAAGTTTATTTTCAATCAGAAATTTAAGTTGTCTGGAAATCACAGGTAGGCTTATGTTAAAAGCCTTTCCAACCCGTTTTCCTATGCTTTATTATTTAGATGATGTTGTAATGTGCAGCTGTTACTCCGTTTACATTGCCCTTATTCATATTTGCCAAAATAAAGTAGTCCAATTCCGTAAATACATTGTAGAATTTCCTTTGGCTTCATGCATGGTATGAAATTAGTTAACTTTGTTAAGTATGGCCAAAAACAATAAATATGAAAGACATTATCATCACAAATGCACGGCAAAATAACCTGAAGAATATTACTGTAAAAATACCAAAAAATCAGATTACTGTATTTACAGGTGTTTCCGGTTCAGGTAAATCGTCATTGGTTTTTGAAACGGTTGGGGCTGAAGCACAGCGTCAGTTTAATGAAACGCAAGGTAGTTTTATCAGAAACCGGCTGCTACATATTGGAGTTCCGGAAGTAGATAAAATTGAAAACTTGAATGTTCCCATTATCATTAACCAAAAAAGATTAGGCGGAAGTGCAAGGTCAACCGTAGGAACAGCCACAGATGTGTACGCTTCTTTAAGACTGCTTTTCTCCAGAATGGGAAAGCCGTTTGTTGGATATTCCAATATGTTTTCATTTAATAATCCTTTGGGGATGTGTCAAGAGTGTGAGGGACTTGGTTTTATACAGACGGTGAATGTAGATGCGCTCATAGATAAACAGAAGTCACTGAGTGAGGGTGCAATTGAATTCCCAACTTTTCAACCGGGTGGTTGGCGTTTAACGAGATATACACAGTCAGGCTATTTTGATACTGATAAAAAGGTAAAAGATTATTCTTCAGAGGAGTGGGAAATGCTTTTGAACTCACCTGAACACAAACCTAAGACACCTCATAAGGAATGGGGGAAAACCGTAAAATATGAGGGTATAATCCCCCGAATTGAGAAAGCATTTCTAAAGAAAGACTCAAAGGAAAATATCACTCGTAAAGAGGCCCTGAAAAGTATCATTGTAACGAAACCCTGCCCGGTTTGTCATGGTAAAAGATTGAATGATAAAATCTTGTCTTGTAAAATCAATAACAAAAATATTGCCGACTGTACAGCGCTTTCGATAGATGAACTTTTGGAGTTTATAAATTCCCTTCAATCCAAAACTTTTGAAATAATTCTTATTGAAGTTCAAAAGAAACTTCAAAACATAATCAATATAGGATTACAATATTTAACACTGGACAGAAGAACAGATACACTTTCGGGAGGAGAAAGCCAAAGAATAAAAATGGTTAGAAATCTTGGAAATAACCTGACTGACCTACTCTATATTTTTGATGAACCAAGCATAGGACTTCATCCTAAGGATTTACAAAATATTGCTTCTATAATTAAAAAGATAAGAGATAAAGGGAATACGGTTTTAATTGTTGAGCATGACCCCGATTTGATTAAAATTGCTGATTGGATAATTGATATGGGACCACAATCAGGGAAAAACGGTGGAAAAATAACTTATGAAGGTACATTCGAGGGATTAAAAAAATCGAACGGAAAAACTGGTTTATACTTTGCGAAAGTACCTGAAATTAATAACAAACCAAGAAGCGCAAAAGGATTTTTGGGAATTGAAAATGGTAATTTGCATAACCTTAACAACGTAAACGTAAAAATCCCCAAAAACATAATGACTGTAGTTACAGGAGTTGCAGGTTCAGGTAAGAGTACCTTAATTAATAAGGTACTACCTAAATTTTATCCTGAAATAACAATTATTGATCAGTCTTTATTTGCTGCAAGCATACGTTCTAATTTACTTACGTACTTAAACTTATCTGATGATATAAGAAGACGATTTTCAAAAGCAAACCATGTTTCCGATAAACTTTTTAGTAGAAATAGTGAGGGCGCTTGCCTAAATTGTAAAGGAATTGGTGTCGAAAAAATTGATTTGGCATTTATGGATGACATAGAACAACCATGTGAAGTTTGCGGAGGTTCAGGTTTTAAACCACAGGTCTTAAAGTATCTTTATAACCATAAAAATATTGTTGAGATCATGGATATGACCGTTGAGGAAGCAATTGATTTTTTTCCTGATAAATTGTATTACATATCCTTCGATATGTTACTTAAATTAGGTTTAAGCTACCTTACTTTGGGGCAACGGTTAGACAGTTTTTCAGGTGGAGAAAGACAACGCCTGAAATTGACCAAAGAACTGAAACATTCCAATAAAATAATCGTTCTTGATGAGCCGAGTACAGGCTTACATCCAAGTGATACCCAAAAGGTTTTAAATTTTATGAATAACTTGGTTGACAATAATAATACCCTAATCATTATAGAACATAACCTTGATGTGATTGCCCAGGCAGACTGGGTTATTGATATTGGTCCTGGCGCTGGAAAATATGGAGGAAATGTTTTGTTCACCGGAACGGTTTCTGAATTATTGAACGACACCGTTTCTATAACGGCAGAATATTTAAGACAGCATTTAGGTAAAGGAAAGTAATAATGGAAATAAAAGGATTTTCTAACCATAAAAAGCTTGAAAATCTAGATTCTCAAGCTTTTTATGGTTACCCCAGTAGAGCCTATTTTAAGTTCTCAAAAAAGTCAAAATTAGAATTAAGTGTTTGATTACAGTGCCTGACACTCCACTGAAACAGTTTAGGCAACATAATCAAAGTTGCTTTAAACGATGCTAAAGGTTATGGTCGTATAACTTTACCAGTAACAGAACCAAACAGACTTTTTCTGAATGCATATTCGAGCTGTTTCATCGTGGTGGGAATCTCACCTGGGAAGTATGGAAAATACTGTGGGGAGTTCTCAATAACAGTGGGGCTTACTGCGTTAATCCTGATGCCATTTCCCAGCTCAATGGCCGCTCCGCGCACAAAACCTTCGACAGCTCCATTTGCAGCCGATGCATTGGCGAAGTTTATTTGGGGATCATGCGTCAAAGCGCCGGTTATAAGAGTAAATGATCCCTGTGGGTTGATGTACTTCTGGCCGATGAGTACCAGGTTGATCTGTCCCATCATTTTCCCTTCCACTCCCTGGCGGAAAGTCTCATTATTTAGTTTCTTCCAAGGTCCTACAAACGTAGGACCTGCTGTAGAGATGAGCGCGTCAAAATGGCCTGCCTTAAGAAACATCTTTTCTATTGATGCAACCGAGGTGATATCCGTATCAATATCACTGCCTTTGGAGGCTACCCTAATGATTTCGTGCTCTTTTTCAAGGGTACCTGCAAGATATGTACCCATGGTGCCTGTAGCACCGACTAAAATGATTTTCATTGTTTAAATTTTAAAAGTGAATATTCTTAGTATTTCGTAGAAACAGTATACTGGAACTGATCGAGAATTATTTTTTTACTGGCAGACATGCCTGCCGCAGTGCCCATTGCTACCGCATTGGCAACCGTACGCATACGGGTGCTGTTATCCCCACAGGCGTAAATGCCAGGCACTGAGGTTTCCTGCAAAGCATTGGTTTTAATATAACCTTCTTCTGTAAGCTCACAGCCCAGGGTTTCCGGTATCATGCTATGAGGCTCAAAGGGTCTTGGAGCATATAAAGCCGATAAAGTAGATTTGGTACCATCTTTAAAAAAAATAGTATTGATATGCCCATTAATATGTTCCAATTTTTGAATTTCTTTTTCGATTATAGTAATCTGGTGTTCCTCCAACGCAAGGGAATGCTCATCGCTAAGGCTTGTTTTTCCGTTTGTAAAAACGGTAAGGTCTTTGGTCCAATTGGAAATAAGCCTTACAACATCGAACGCCTGTTCACCATTGGCTAAAATACCGGTTCTCAAACCCCTTACTTCATAACCATGGCAATATGGGCAATGTATCACAGAAATGCCCCAGCACTCAGCAAAGCCTTCAATTGCAGGCATGATATCCCTAATTCCTGTGGCGAAGATTAATTTTCCTGCCCTAAATGCCTCACCTGTGGCAAGGCGTATTTCAAATCCATCATCCGTCTTTCTGCCCGTTGTTGCAAGTCCGTTATAAAATTTCACATTCTCATAGCTCTCTACCTGTGTGAACGCCAGCGCTGCAATGCCTGCAGGGGTATTTCCATCCTGAGTAAGAAAGTTGTGCGAGTATGGCGTCTGTGCATTGCAGGGCTTCCCATTATCGATAATTAGTACCTGCTTTAGTGCACGGCCAAGGGCCATCGCGGCGGCAAGGCCGGAATAGCTACCACCGACAATGATGGCGTCATATAGTGTTTTGTCTTTCATAATAGGTGGTTTTATAAAACTTAAGCCTTGAAATGGTACAGCCAGTGCGGTTGAGACCAGACTGACCTTTGCAATGAATTTGCGTCGGGATAGTCCAGGATTATCTTCGGGTATCATGCTTTATTTTTTATCGTGTAAAGAAATCCAACGGCCTAACAAAAGATCGACCAGCGGGACACCCGCAAAGACAATCCACGGCACCAGTGCCAGTGTAAGCATCAAGGTGCTCACATAGAGCGGCAGCCCGGAGAGTGCCTCCCCGAAAAGAAACAGGAACAAAGTGATAGAGGGATAGATAGCAAGCCAGATCTTTAGGGATGCGATAAGTTTCATTTTTGTCTTCATATAGAGTACTTATGGGATTATTATATTTCCACAAAGTTATAGAGGACTGCAGCCCTAAGAATAGGACAAAAACGGGATTGAATAGGACTTATTTTGAAATAATCCTGAAAGACTCGGGCGAATGGCCGGTGTGCTTTTTAAAGAATCTGATAAAATAAGAGGGGTCATCATAGCCCAGATAATAGGCGATCTGGTTTACCTGACCTGAAGTAGCCAGAAGCTGTCGCTTTGCCTCCAGAATAATATGCTCGCTGATTATATCCGAAGGTGTTTTATCCAACAGCGATCTGGTAATAGCGCCAAGCTGATAGGTCGAAAGGTTAAGCGCGTCTGCATAGTGGGTAACTTGTTTGAATTGTGTGATGCCTGTGTCAAGCATTTCAAAAAAATTATCTAGCTTTTCCTGAGGGTATTCGCTGGCAGCTGCCGTTTTGCTTTCGTTATTGCGGCGGAGCCTCAGTAGTTCAATAAAAAAGATACTAAGGTTTGCTTTTATTACTTCCCGATAGCCTTCGCGCTCTTCCGTAAACTCCCTCACCATATCCTCGAGAAGTACAATTAGCCTATCGCCATTACCATCAGCAAGTGTGCATATCTTTTTATGGCTGAGCTTTCGCAGCAGCTCCTGTGAGGGGAAAAATCCATTTTTGAATTGAAGAAGGTATCCTGTACTACCCGCCTTCAACGTCAGACGGTGAACTTGGCCTGGCTTCATAAAGAATATGGAATTATTCGTCACATGGTACGGGATAAAATCGATCTCATGGCTTCCAGTACCGCTCTTGATTACCAGCACATAGAAGAAGTCATGTCTGTGCAGGTTTTCGACCATATCTTTTCCTTCTGATAATGATTCAATAGTGCGTATGGCGAAGCTGCCCGATAAAAGAGGTTCTTTTGTAGTATCCTGAATAAATCGTACCGGAATGGTTCCCATCACCTTATTAGCTTAAACACCTTATACAGCCGAATAAAAACCCTGTATCGTTCTTTAATACTGTACAAAGCTATACAATTTCCTGAAAATCATAAGGGTTTATATATGAGGAGTTACAATTAAATTGACAGTATCTCTGAAAATTATTATTTCAGTTACCACTTTCCCTTTGCGTGATTGCCTTTTCAATATTTACGATAGTGAATTTGAATTAGCCAAATCAAATCTAAAAATTTCATTGAATGACCGGCGAAATCATTTAAAAGGAAAAACAAACAAATAAAACCAAATGGATTGAATGACTATCCAATTCAAGAAATAACTAGTACCTTCTTTATAATTTCACTTAAACTTACACTCATATCTGAATTGTAATGTGAGTCTAATGTACATTCTGAATTGCCCATTTTAATAAAACATTTTTTTCTTTAGGCAATCCTAATTTTTCAATTATATTACTTCTATGGCCTTCAACTGTTTTTTCAGATAAAAACAATAGTTCGGCAATTTGTTTACTGGTTTTTTGCTGAGTAATAAGTTCTATTATTTTCCTTTCGGATAACGTTAATTTTGACAAGGCATTATTTTCATTCGGATTATCCGAAATCAAGTCTTCTTCTAAAAAAAGACTCACATAACGGTTACCTTTTTTAACTTCTTGGAGACATTTTTCTAATTCTGACTGTGCATGTTCTTTTAATATAAATCCGTAAATGCCATATTCCTTAGCTTTTTTATAGATAGTCATTTCTTTGTGCATGGTAAGTAAAATAATTTTAGTTTTTAATTTACTCTCCTGCACTTTTTTGGTAACATCCAATCCATCTAATCCTGGCATATTGATATCTAAAATAGCAATATCGGGGCTGTGTAGTTTTATTAAATTTAATGCCGAAACGCCATTAGAGCATGTATCCAATACTTTATAACCATAAGACTCTACAAAGCTTTTAGTACCTTGTAATGTAAATGGATGATCGTCAGCTATTAATATATTCATTAGTTTTTCTTTATCTCAATAGTTATAATAGTGCCTTTTTTGCCAGATACTATTTTTGCTTCTCCTCCTATTGCTCTGCTTCGCTCAATAATATTGTGTAAACCAAATGAATTATTATTGTTTAAGGTTTCATTTACATCAAATCCTTTTCCATTATCTTTTATCTCAATGATTATATGGTTCTTATTTTCTGTAACAGTTATTTTTGCAGCAACAGCATTAGCATATTTGATAATATTTGATAATCCTTCCTGTATAATTCGATAAATTTGTAGTTCGATTGAAGACGGTAAAACGGTGATATAATCTACGTCTGCAGTAACCATAAAATCATTAATTGACTGCGCTCTTTCAACCATTTGATTGATACTGGCTTTTAATCCCACTTTATCAAACATAATAGGATGCAAATTTCGACTGATACTACGAATATCGTTTATAATTGCATCAATTTTTTTATCGGTAGTATCAGTTTTTTGTTCAATTGAATTTTTTAAACTTAATAGCTCATGGCTTACACTATCATGCAAATCACTTGCAATTCGTTTTCGTTCTTCTTCTGTTTTTTCTAAAAGCTGTTTGGTATATAATTGAACATTATGCTTTTCCAGTTTTAATTTCTTCTGCTTTTGCTTAAGTGTAACAGCAATAACTATAAAAATAAGCCCTATTAAAAATGAGATAAGTAAAGCTATAGTTGTGTTTTTATTGAGGATACTTTTCTTCTGGATTTCAATTTGTTGTTCTTTTTTTTCCGTCTCATATTTTGCACTAAGTTCCATTACCTTATCGGTCATTTCCATATTACCAATACTGTCTTTTACAGCTTCAAAATCAACCCTGTAATCTAAGGCTTCTTTATAATCTTTTCTCGCCAGAGCATCTTCTAATAAAAGCGCATAACAATCGCGGGCTTTAGGAAAATTACGAAGTTCTAAAAAATGAGGAATCGAGTTTTTAATTAACTTAATATCTTTAATTCCATCATGCTTTTGAACTTCATAAAAGGCTGAAACAACTGCATATTCCTGATTCGTTATACTTGAATTTAATGCTTCAACTTCGGGTTTTAATTCATCTAATATTTTTTTAGATTCAACAAGTTTATCTTCTGCAAAAAGCCTGTGTATATAATATACCGATAGTGAAACTTTAATAGAAGTATCTTTAATTCCTGATTTATTAAACGCTTGATAAGTAGAATCAATTAATGGATACATCTTATCGAACTTTTTACAGTGATCGTAATAATTTATTTTATTAAACAGATGAGTAAAGAGATTATTTCGCTTTTCGAGTTTGGCATATTTAATGGCTATATCTACATTTTCCACAGCTTTATCACAATCATCCATTGCCATATAAATATGAGCATAATTGGCATAAATACCTTCTAAAATATTCGTTCTATCTGTTTGTTTAAAACAATCATGAGCTTTATGGTTGTTTTCCAAAGCTAATTTTTGTTTCCCAAGCGAATTGTAGCACCAGCTAATAGTTCTGTAAGCATCTCCTTTTTTATAGCAGCTTTTATAATCAACTATATCAATCGATGTATTCTTAATATAATTGGCAATCGCTTTCTCAAAATCGCCCTTATCACTATAATAATCACCCTGAAAAGTATAAACAAAAGTCGAATTAATCGGAGGTACTTTGTCTTTATAATTTTTAGAAAAAGAAAGGACTTCTTTTAAAAACGTTTCATCAAATGAAGCATAACCGGAACTAATCAGACTTACAAATTCCATTGCCTGAGCAGCATCCTTAAACTTTTTCTCTTTAATTTTCCTATTATAATATTCATAGAAAACCGAATAATAATTTTCTTTATAAAAATTATTATTATCATTTAACCATGTACAAACGGCATCGAATTTTTCATTTAGAGGCTTTTTATAAACAGTAGTTCCCTTTTTTTCATTGCACGATCCAAAGAAGATTATAATGACAAAGACACATATATTATTTAAGATAAATCTTCTATTTGGAATCATTCAGTTTTTTTAACAAAAGTATCTTTTTAAAGCATATAAAAAGTATACAACAAAAAATCAGGGGTTTCCCCTTGTATGATTCTGTTTTTTTAAGATTCAACTTTGTCCTGAAATTTTAAACCCCTACAAACAAAATCACCCTTTATGAAAAAAAATTATTTATTAACCTATTTTAAAAAGATCATTCTATTGCTCTTTTTATGCCTGTCAGGTTTCCACGGACTTGCAGAGCCCTTTAGTAATACCTTTGAGAATAAAATAGAGAACAAAGCAGGATTTACCGATAATGACCCGCACTTCAACAATACCTCTCCAGGTTTATTGTCCTTGAATTATTTTGACCTTTCTATAAGTGCTCCTCCTGTAATTTATGTTTCAACGACCAACTTAGGCCAAATTGTGCGCTGCTCAGGCAGCCCGTCACCTTTAAAAAGTTTTATAGTATCCGGAAATAATTTAGAAGAAGCTATATTAATAACGGCCCCAATTGGATATGAAATATCTACTCAACCTTCAGGTACTTATTCAAATAGTCATTATCTTTTCGGCAGTTCTTTTATAACTTTTTATGTTCGGTTAGCCGAAACAGCCACCGGTACACCTTCAGGTAATATTACCTTTACTAGTGCAAATGCCATTGCAAAAAATATTGCAATCACCGGGATAGTGAATACTTCACCTGTGGCTATAGCAACACCAGCTTCACAAACAATTTGTTCTGGTACTACTACAAATATAGACCTGACATCAAACCCAGGAACAACATTTTCATGGACAGCAACAACAGCAACCGGTACAGTAAATGGTACTTCAGCAGGTACTGGAAACACCATTGAACAAATATTAACAGGTGATGGTACTACTAATTATACAATTACACCAACATTAAACGGATGTATAGGATCTCCTATTACCGTAGAGATAACGGTAGTACAGAAACCTGAGATGAACATAGTCCCTACAGCAACAACATGTAGTGGAGGAACTTCAAGTCTATTTCTAGGTTCTTTTTCTCCTGGCTGTACATATACATGGACAGCTTCCGCTGTGGGAGTTACCGGTTTTTCTGATGGTGCAGGCCCTATAATAACACAAACATTAGTAGGACAAGGTGTGGTTACATACATAGTAACTCCAACGTTAAATGGTTGCATCGGTACTCCGGCTACTATAGAGTTAACTGTAAATGCACCTGCATTTACTACTCAACCCTCAAACACAGCGATTTGTGCAGGTAACAATACTGTATTTAGTGTTGCAACCAAAGGTGGAGTTCAAACCTACCAATGGCAGGTAGATAAAGATGGCCAAGGATTTACCAATCTTACTGATGGTACTTCATACTTTGGTGTTCACTCAGCTGCCCTTACCATCATAGGAGCAACAGTTAGTATGAGTAATTATAAATATAGAGTAAATACTTCGTTTCCTTGTGTTACGAGTTTACCATCTAACAGTGCCATACTTACCGTTAATCAACCTCCTGTTATTACTCCATTACCAGCAAATACTTATGCATGCCAAGGTGTGACTAAAACGCTTACCGGAATAGTAGCAGGTGGAATTGCTTACCAATGGCAATACAGTACCAATGGTGGAGTTTCATTCCTTAATGCAGTTACTAGTGCTACCCATTCGGGTGGAAGTACCACTACTCTTACTATTTCAGGAGTAACTACAGCAATGAACAACTACCAGTACAGACTACTTGCTTTAGGAAACTGTCCTCCTTTTTCAACATCAAATGCAACAACACTTTCTGTATCAAACATTACAGTTTCATCTGCACAGACTCCTGTTTCTTGCAATGGTGGATCAAATGGGGTTGCCGCTGTAGGAAATGTAACCGGAGGTACTGCTCCCTATAGTTACTTATGGTCTGATGGGACTACAACAGCCTCTATAGTGGGTAATCTAAAACAAGGTAATCATACTTGTACTATTACAGATGCCAATGGGTGCAGTCTTATTAAAAGTTTTACGATAATTGAACCTCCTTTATTAGTTCTTACTCAGGGAACAATAAACCATGTATCATGTAATGGAGGTTCTAATGGAACCGCAAGCGTAGTTGTAACTGGAGGAACCGGTTCTTATACGTATGACTGGAATGGTACGCCTACTGGTGATGGTACTGCTTCAATTTCAGGATTAGCAGCAGGTACCTATACCGTAACTATAAGAGATGCTAATTCATGTCAAAAAACACTAGATTTTGTTATAACACAACCCAATTCCATAACAATCAATCCGATACAAGTCAATATTTCTTGTAACGGAGAATCCGATGGATCGGCTACAGCAATTGCCATAGGAGGAACCGGAACCCTAACTTACACTTGGTCACCTACGGGAGGTTCTAATGCTACAGCTACAGGACTTGGTTTAGGGACTTATACCTGTACAGTAACCGATGCTAATACATGTTCTGTTTCACAATCTTTCACCATCATTGAACCGGATATTTTAACAGCTACCAATACATTTACAAATGTATTGTGTAATGGTGGATCAAACGGATCGGCTACAGCAACTGCTGCTGGTGGAACAACTCCTTACACCTACTCATGGTCGAATGGTATGACTGAGGCAACAGCTTCTGGACTTATCGCAGGAACGTATACCGTGACCGTAACAGATGCGAACGCATGTACAACTACAGCAACAGCTGTTATTGCTCAGCCTGCAACTCTTCTTTCGGCTACAATAACGAAAGTAGATGTAGCTTGCAATGACGGATCGAACGGATCGGCAACTGTAACTGCTGCTGGCGGTACAAGTCCTTACACCTACTCATGGTCTAATGGTATGGCTGAGGCAACAGCTTCTGGACTTATTGCAGGAACGTATACCGTAACCGTAACAGATGCGAACGCATGTACAACAACGGCAACGACTGTTATTCCTCAGCCTGCAACTCCTCTTTCGGCTACAATAACGAAAGTAGATGTAGCTTGCAATGACGGATCGAACGGATCGGCAACTGTAACTGCTGCTGGCGGTACAAGTCCTTACACCTACTCATGGTCTAATGGTATGACTGAGGCAACAGCTTCTGGACTTATCGCAGATACATATACCGTAACTATAACGGATGCTAAAGGATGTACAGCTACAGCAACAGCTGTTATTGCTCAGCCTGCAACTCTTCTTTCGGCTACAATAACGAAAGTAGATGTAGCTTGTAATGGAGGATCGAACGGATCGGCTACAGCAACTGCTGCTGGTGGAACAGCTCCTTACACCTACTCATGGTCGAATGGTATGGCTGAGGCAACAGCTTCTGGACTTATCGCAGATACATATACCGTAACTATAACAGATGCTAAAAGATGTACAACTATAGCAACGGTTGTTATTGCTCAGCCTGCAACTCCTCTTTCGGCTACAATAACGAAAGTAGATGCAGCTTGTAATGGTGGAACTAATGGATCGGCTACAGCAACTGCTGCTGGTGGAACAGCTCCTTACACCTACTCATGGTCGAATGGTATGGCTGAGGCAACAGCTTCTGGACTAATCGCAGATACATATACCGTAACTATAACGGATGCTAAAGGATGTACAACTACAGCAACGGTTGTTATTGCTCAGCCTGCAACTCCTCTTTCGGCTACAACTACAAAAGTAGATGCAGCTTGTAATGGAGGATCGAACGGATCGGCTACAGCAACTGCTGTAGGCGGTACAAGCCCTTATAACTACTCATGGTCTAATGGTATGGCTGTGGCAACAGCTTCTGGACTTATCGCAGATACATATACCGTAACTATAACAGATGCTAAAGGATGTACAACTACAGCAACAGCTGTTATTGCTCAGCCTGCTACTCCTCTTTCGGCTACAATAACGAAAGTAGATGTAGCTTGTAATGGAGGATCGAACGGATCGGCTACAGCAACTGCTGCTGGTGGAACAGCTCCTTACACCTACTCATGGTCGAATGGTATGGCTGAGGCAACAGCTTCTGGACTTATCGCAGATACATATACCGTAACTATAACAGATGCTAAAGGATGTACAACTATAGCAACGGTTGTTATTGCTCAACCTGCAACTCCTCTTTCGGCTACAACTACAAAAGTAGATGCAGCTTGCAATGACGGATCGAACGGATCGGCAACTGTAACAGCTGCTGGCGGTACAAGTCCTTATAACTACTCTTGGTCGAATGGTATGGCTGGGTCAACAGCTTCTGAACTTATCGCAGATACATATACCGTAACTATAACAGATGCTAAAGGATGTACAACTATAGCAACGGTTGTTATTGCTCAGCCTGCAACTCCTCTTTCGGCTACAACAACAAAAGTAGATGCAGCTTGTAATGGTGGAACTAATGGTTCGACAACTGTAACTGCTGTAGGCGGTACAAGTCCTTATACCTACTCATGGTCTAATGGTATGACTGAGGCAACAGCTTCTGGACTTATCGCAGATACATATACCGTAACTATAACAGATGCCAAAGGATGTACAACTACCGCAACAGTTGTTATTGCTCAGCCTGCTACTGCATTATCTGCTACAACAACAAAAGTAGATGCAGCTTGTAATGGTGGAACTAATGGTTCGACAACTGTAACTGCTGTAGGCGGTACAAGTCCTTATACCTACTCATGGTCTAATGGTATGACTGAGGCAACAGCTTCTGGACTTATCGCAGATACATATACCGTAACTATAACAGATGCCAAAGGATGTACAACTACAGCAACAGTTGTTATTGCTCAGCCTGCAACTCCTCTTTCGGCTACAACAACAAAAGTAGATGTAGCTTGTAATGGTGGATTGAATGGTTCGGCTACAGCAACTGCTGTTGGTGGAACAGCTCCTTACACCTATCTATGGTCGAATGGTATGGCTGAGGCAACAGCTTCTGGACTTATCGCAGATACATATACCGTAACTATAACAGATGCTAAAGGATGTATAACTACCACAACAGCTGTTATTGCTCAGCCTGCTACTGCATTATCTGCTACAACAACAAATGTAGATGTATCTTGTAATGGTGGAACCAATGGTTCGGCAACTGTAACTGCTGTAGGCGGTACAGCTCCTTACACCTACTCATGGTCGAATGGTATGACTGAGGCAACAGCTTCTGGACTAATCGCAGATACATATACCGTAACTATAACGGATGCTAAAGGATGTAGCTTTACAGATAATATTACTATTATCGAGCCTCTTGCTATCATAATTACTACTAACCCGGAAAATATTAGTATTGAAACTAATGGAAATGCTACATATACCATCAACTCTACTAATACTGATACTTTCCAATGGCAGATTACTACTAATGGAACAGATTGGACTGATGTTGTAGATGGTGGAACTGAACCAACTTACTCAGGCACTACTACAAATACCTTAAATATTACAGACATACCGGTAGCTTTTGATAATTATCAGTATAGAGTTCTTTTAACCAATGGTATTAATTGTGTAACTCTATCTACTTTTGCCTTATTATCCGTTAACAACGATATCGAAGCTGTAAACGATGATTTTAGTGCAGTTGTTATTAATGAAGGTACAACCGGAGTTGCTGGTGATGTTACTGCAAATGACTTATTAAATAACGTTGCAGTGAATGATACTGATTTTATTATAAGTGTAGTGAATGACGGAGGCTTAACAGGTGTTACCATTGATGTAACAGGTAATCTTACTGTACCTGCAACAGCAACTTTAGGAACATATACAGTAACTTACTTGATATGTGAAGTTGCAGATGCTACTAACTGTAGTTCTGCAGAAGCAATTGTAGTCGTTTCTCCAGTCTCTGGTACTATTGATTTTAGTGATATTAAAATGACTGTTTATCCTAACCCCGCTTCTACTGAAGTCTTTGTTAAGATAACTGATTTTTCTATCTATAATAATCTTCAAGCTTCACTTTATGATCTTAATGGAAGGGTAGTAAAACAAAATAGTGTTAATTCCGAAACATTCAGTATTGATGTTATGCAACTGGAATCAGCAGTGTATATTTTAAGTATTACTTCTGATAAGGGTAAAACAACTAAACGAATTGTGGTAGATAAACAACAATAACCAATTCCTGTTTTTTTTTAAAAGCATCTCTCTATAGAGGGATGCTTTTTTTTATAACAAGAAGTATAGTGTTCAGTCGCATCTGTCAAATTAAAAAAAGTCAAATAAGAGATTGTATAATGACATAATCGATTTTCTGGTGTCGGGACAATTTTTGTTTAATCCGTTTAAAGATTAATAGGTAAACTATTTGGCAGACATAATTTTACGTAGGTTTAAAACAGGTAAAACTACCTATCGCTAATTCACAAACTAAATGTAATTTAGCGCTAATTTAAATCTATTCTTTCCTAACACCACTCCTCCATACGAGATGAAAAAATATTGCATCCTAATCTTACTTATAGTTTCTTGCTCTTAGTAAGCTACTCTGTATAAGTCGTCAATTTCTATCTCTCCCATTGCTTATATGGGTAAATTGTAATAAAATGTTTTCTAATAGCATACGTGAATACCTTACTTCAAAATCGCTTAATCTTTCAGACATGAAAAAAAATCTACTATTAGCAGCTCTATTTTGTTTGCTTTCTTTTACTACTAATCGTGCTTTCGCGCAGCTAACCCAAGGCGATTTTGCTATTGTAGGCTTCAACGGGAATGCAGCAACGGTAAATCTGGCTATTGTAGCCTTAAAAGTAATCCCTTCTGGAACCGAGCTTAAAATTACCGACCGCGGCTGGGACCAATCTGCATTGGTCACAAATGGTTCCGATGGGCTAATTACCTGGACAACCACAAGTTCTATTCCGGCAGGAACGATATTTAATATTGCAATCACCGGCGGTGCAGTACCAACGGCTACAGGACTTGAAGCTTATGGAACAGTCACAGTAACGGGTTGGACCACAGGAACCGTGGTAGCAGGTGGCGGTGATAACTGGTTTCTCTATTCCGGTGATGATGCTACTCCGAGCTTTATCTATGGATTTGCAAACTGGTCTACTGCACTTCCAGGTACCAATGTCCCTGATCCTACTACAGGATGGCAATCCGCTGGAACAGTTTCGGCAGCAGTTTCTTACCTTCCAACTATACTTGCAGCGGGAAATTTTTATGTTACATTAACTATTGCAGGTACTCCGCCAACAGGTTATCATGGAGATTACAATAATTATTCCGGTACATTTACCGGAACAAAAGCATCCATTCTGACTGCGATTAATATAAAATCGAATTGGACAACGACAGAATTACTTGCCAATAAGAAATCCCTTGCTCCTGGTGGAGCAGCATTTCCGGGTGTTAACCCCATTTTTCAACTTGGAACAAATGTTAGCAATGTAACTTCTACTACGGCTAACGGAACGTATAAAACCGGAGATGTTATTGTTGTTAACGTAACTTTTTCCACTATTGTAAACGTAACCGGAACACCTCTATTAAGCCTTAACACAGGCGCTAATGCTTCTTATAGCGGTGGAACCGGAACAAACACCCTTACTTTTGACTATACTGTTGCCAGCGGACAAAGTTCCGCTGATCTTGATTATACATCTACCACCGCTCTTGCCCTCAATGGAGGAACAATTAAAGATGCAGCAAGTACTGATGCAACACTTACACTGGCTACTCCAGGAGCCGCAAACTCCCTTGGTAATAATAAAGCAATTGTTATAGACACCATTGCTCCTACTGTGACTTCTGTAAATTCAACTACTCCAAATGGGACTTATAAAGCAGGAGACCTCATTAACATCAATATCAATTTCTCTGAAGCCGTTACCGTTACAGGAACTCCTCGAATTGCATTGAACTCGGGTGTAGCTGTTAATTATGTCAATGGTTCAGGAACATCAACCCTCAACTTTAACTATACAGTAGGTACAGGACAAAACAGTGCTGATCTGGATTACTTCACCATTACAGGCCCAATTGACTTAAGCGGTGCGGCAATCAAAGATGCTGCCGGAAACTCAGCAACCTTGATACTGCCTGCCCCAGGAGCTCCAAATTCTTTGGGCGGCAACAAAAATATCATCATAGACACTGCTTCTCCAGAGGTAAGCTCAGTTAACTCTACCCTACCAAACGGAACATATAAAATAGGTGACCTTTTACCTATAACGGTCAACTTCTCTGAAACAGTAACCGTAACAGGAACACCAACACTGAGTTTGAATTCAGGAGGAACTGCCAGCTATGTAAGTGGCTCAGGAACAACAGCACTTATCTTTAATTATACAGTAGGACTTAATCAGGCTGTTGCTGATCTGGATCAGGCCAGTACCACTGCACTTGTTTTGGCAGGCGGAACGATTAAAGATGTTGTCGGAAACAATGCCACCCTAACCCTTGCGGCTCCAGGAACTGCAAACTCTTTAGCTGCAAACAAAGATATTGCTATCAACACAACAACACCAACTATAGTCAGTATCACGAGAGTGAGCAATGCCAATATCAATCTGACTACAGCTCAGTTTTTAGTCACGTTCTCCGAAAATGTGACTGGTGTCAATACCTCTGATTTCAGCATTACTTCTTCAGGAATTACTGGTTCTACGGTTACTTTTGTCTCAGGAAGCACTACTACCAGAACGGTTACGGTAAACACTGGAACAGGATCCGGAACCTTAAGACTCGACCTTAAAAATTCAGGAACAGGAATCATCAATACCATTGGTAATGAGATCCAGGGAGGTTATACTGCAGGAGAGGTTTATAACATCGACAAAAGCGCTCCTACTTTAACTACAGTAACCATTGCTTCAAATAATGCCAATACCGCAAAAGCCAAGCCCGGAGATTTGGTTACCCTGAGCTTTACCACTGCTGAAACCATTGGTACACCAGTAGTAAACATTTTTGGAAATACTGCTACTGTTACCAATACTAGTGCAAATAACTGGACAGCAACCTATACCACACAATCAGCAGATGCCAATGGTGTCATTCCTTTTAACATCGCCTTTACAGATGTTGCCGGAAATGTTGGAACTGCGGTAACTGCAACGACCAATGCCGGCAGCGTGACGTACGACAAGACGGTACCAACCTTAACTACGGTAGCCATTGTCTCCAATAACGCCTCGAATCAGACTGCTAAAACAGGAAATACCATTGCTATAGCGTTTACTGCTTCTGAAGTGATAAACCTTCCTGTAGTGACCATTGCCGGAAACACGGTTGTTCCATCACCTGCAGGAGGAAACAGTTACATAGCTACTTATATCCTTACAGGAACAGAACCAGAAGGAACCGTTGCCTTCAATATTGCCTTTACAGACCTGACAGGAAATACAGGAACAGCTGTAACTGCAACCACTAACAGCAGCAGCGTATTTTACTATAAAACCATTCCAACACTTTCTGCCGTAGCCATTGCTTCAAATAACCTGACCATAAGCAAAGCAAAAGCAGGGGATCTTATCACCCTGAATTTTACGGCTTCAGTAACCATAACCACACCAACGGTGACCATTGGTGGAGCTGCGGTAACCCCAACTAATACAGGAGGAAACAACTGGACGGCAACTCAAACCGTTTCAGGACTGACTCCTGAAGGAGTTCTGGCTTTTAACATTGCTTTTTCAGATGTGCCAGGAAATGCAGGAGTTCCGGTAACCACAACCACCAACAGCAGCTCAGTAACTGTAGACAGAACGGCTCCGGCTGCGCCTACAGGACTGGCAGCCACTCCGGGAAATTCACAGAACATCATTACCTGGAATGCAAGCCCGGCTTCGGACCTGGACAAATACATCCTTTATGGAGGAACAACCATCAACCCGACTACAGTGATCCAAAGCATACCGGCTGGAACTTTAACCTATACCCATACAGGACTGACCAATGGTATCGGTTATTTCTATCGCATTTCGGCTGCAGATTTAACCGGAAATGAAGGTGCCAAATCAGGAAATATTGTTTCTGCACCTAAAGGAGCTCAAACCATTACCTTCAATCCGCTTGCGGCTTCGGTTTATGGCGCAGCTCCAATTACCCTGACTGCAACCAGCAGTTCAGCATTAACCGTAACTTACAGCTCCAGCAATACAGCTGTAGCCACAGTATTGGGAAGCACCGTAACCATACTATCGGCAGGAACAACAACCATTACCGCCTCACAGACAGGAAGCGGCAGCTATCTTGCAGCTACTCCTGTAACTCAAGACTTAGTGGTGAATAAAAAGGACATCGCAGTTACCGCCATTGCTGAAAACAAAATATATGGCGCAGCTGATCCAGTATTGACTTATACTTTCAGTCCGGCACTGATCGGAATAGATACCTTTACAGGTGCTCTGAATCGTGCAGCGGGTGAAAACATTGGTAATTATGCTATTGGTCAAGGAACATTGGCTTTAAACAATAATTACAATATTACCTTTACCTCTGCCGACCTGAACATTACTGCTAAACAGGTAACTGTAACAGCTGCTGCGAAAACCAAAATATTTACTGCTCCGGATCCGGCACTTAGTTATACTTTCAGCCCGGCATTAATCGGAACGGATTTATTTACCGGAAACTTAAACAGAGCTCCGGGTGAAAATGTGGGTACTTATGCCATTGGACAGGGTAACCTGAGCCTGGGTACAAACTATCAGATCACTTATATACCGGCTAACCTGATCATTACTTCACAGGCCATCACCGTAACTGCAACTGCTAAAACTAAAGTGTACGGTCAAGTTGACCCGGCTTTAACGTATACTTTCAGCCCGGCACTTAACGGAACAGATATCTTTACAGGAAGTTTAACCAGAGTTACAGGTGAAAACATTGGAAATTATACTATAACACAGGGATCGCTTGCATTAAGCAACAATTATACTCTGAACTATACAACTGCTGATTTGAGCATTACGAAGAAAACATTAAACGTAACTGCAACGGTCGGCAATAAGGAATATGGCACAACAGATCCGGTATTAGCTTATACTTTTAGTCCGGTATTGATCGGAACAGATACCTTTACAGGAAGTCTTGACAGAGCAACTGGTGAAAATATTGGAAATTACGCCATCGGACAAGGGACATTGGCTTTAAGCAACAATTACACCCTTGCGTTTACTGGTGCTAATTTCAATATTACAAAGAAAACAGTGAACGTAACTGTAGTCGCAAAAACCAAAGTGTATGGTACTGCTGATCCTGCATTCACTTATACTTTCAGTCCGGCACTGATCGGAACAGATTTATTTACCGGAAGTCTAACCAGAGTTGCAGGTGAAAACATTGGTAATTACGCCATCACACAGGGTACACTCGTTTTAAACAGCAATTATACCCTTGCGTTTACTTCAGCCGACCTGAACATTACTGCTAAACCGGTAACTGTAACAGCTACTGCGAAAACCAAAATCTTTACTGCTGCTGATCCGGCATTCACTTATACTTTCAACCCGGCATTAATCGGAACGGATTTATTTACCGGAAGCTTAAACAGAGCTCCGGGTGAAGATGTAGGTACTTATGCCATTGGACAGGGTAACCTGAGCCTGGGTACAAACTACCAGATCACTTATATACCGGCTAACCTAACTATTACTTCGCAAGCCATTACCGTAACTGCAACTGCTAAAACTAAAGTGTACGGCCAAGTTGATCCGGCTTTAACTTATACTTTCAGTCCGGCACTTAACGGAACAGATATCTTTACAGGAAGTTTAACCAGAGTTGCAGGTGAAAACATTGGAAACTATGCCATCACTCAGGGTACCCTTGCTTTAAGCAACAATTATACTCTGAACTATACAACTGCTGATTTGAGCATTACGAAGAAAACAGTAAACATAACTGCAACGGCCGGCAATAAGGAATATGGCACAACAGATCCGGTATTAGCTTATACTTTTAGTCCGGTATTGATCGGAACAGATACCTTTACAGGAAGTCTTGACAGAGCAACTGGTGAAAATATTGGAAATTATGCCATCGGACAAGGAACATTGGCTTTAAGCAACAATTACACCCTTGCCTTTACTGCTGCTAATTTCAGCATTACAAAGAAAACAGTGAACGTAACTGTAGTAGCTAAAACCAAAGTGTACGGTGCAGCTGACCCAGTATTCACTTATACTTTCAGTCCGGCACTGATCGGAACAGATCTATTTACCGGAAGTCTAACCAGAGTTACAGGTGAAAACATTGGTAATTACGCCATTACACAGGGTACACTGGCTTTAAACAGCAATTATACCCTTGCCTTTACTTCAGCCGACCTGAACATTACTGCTAAACCGGTAACTGTAACAGCTGCTGCGAAAACCAAAATATTTACTGCTCCGGATCCGGTACTTAGTTATACTTTCAGCCCGGCATTAATCGGAACGGATTTATTTACCGGAAACTTAAACAGAGCTCCGGGTGAAAATGTGGGTACTTATGCCATCGGACAGGGTAACCTGAGCCTGGGTACAAACTATCAGATCACTTATATACCGGCTAACCTAACTATTACTTCGCAAACCATTACCGTAACTGCAACTACTAAAACTAAAGTGTACGGCCAAGTTGATCCGGCTTTAACGTATACTTTCAGCCCGGCACTAAATGGAACAGATACCTTTACAGGAAATCTAACCAGAACTGCAGGTGAAAACATTGGAAACTATGCCATCACCCAAGGAACATTGGCTTTAAGCAACAATTATACCCTGAACTATACAACTGCTGATTTGAGCATTACTAAGAAAACAGTAAACATAACTGCAACAGCTGGTAATAAGGAATATGGTACAACCGATCCGGCATTTGCTTATACTTTTAGTCCTGCACTAATTGGAACAGATGTCTTTACAGGAAGTCTGGACAGGGCTACTGGTGAAAACATTGGAATTTATGCCATCGGACAAGGAACATTGGCTTTAAGTAACAATTACACCCTTGCCTTTACTACTGCTAATTTCAGCATTACAAAGAAAACAGTGAACGTAACTGTAGTAGCTAAAACCAAAATGTATGGCGAAACTGACCCCGCATTCACTTATACTTTCAGCCCAGTACTGATCGGAACAGATACCTTTACAGGAAGCTTAAACAGAGCTCCTGGTGAAAACATTGGCTACTACGCCATCACACAGGGAACATTGGCTTTAAACAGCAATTACACTCTTGCTTTTACTTCTGCTGATCTGAACATTACCACCAAAGCACTGACAGTTAATGCGGTAATTAAAACAAAAGTATATGGAACAGTAGATCCTGCATTGACCTATACTGTAAGTCCTGCACTGATTGGTACAGATACCTTTACAGGAAACCTGGACCGTGCGCCTGGTGAAAATATCGGCAGCTATGCCATCACCCAGGGAACGGTAACTGCTGGACCTAATTATGTGATTACTTACAACCCGGCAAATCTGAACATTACTGCCAAAACACTCACAGTTACTGCGGTAGCAAAAACTAAAACTTATGGCGATGTTGATCCGGCACTGACGTATACTTTCAGCCCGGCATTAATTGGTACAGATGCTTTTACAGGAAGTTTAACCAGAACTCCAGGTGAAAACATTGGAAACTATGCCATCACTCAAGGAACAGTAACCGCTGGCCCGAATTATCAAATCACTTATACCCCTGCTAACTTAAGCATTGGTACAAAAACCATCAGTGTAACCGCCACCGCCGTTACTAAAACCTATGGAACTGCTGATCCGGCATTAACCTACACGTTTATTCCAGCACTCATCGGAACGGATACCTTTACCGGAAGCCTGAGCAGGGTTCCAGGTGAAAATATTGGAACTTATGCAATTAATAAAGGTACACTTGCTTTAAGCGGAAATTATACTTTGAATTATACAAGTGCCAATTTAACTATTGGTAAGAAAACCGTAACGGTAAATGCAACAACACAAACAAAAGTGTATGGTACTACTGACCCTGCATTGACGTATACTTTCGCTCCTGCATTAATAACAGGTGATAGTTTCAGTGGAAGCTTAAACAGAGTAGCTGGTGAAAACGTGGGAACATATTCAATCAATCAAGGTACACTTACTTTAAGCGGAAATTATATATTGAATTATACAAGTGCCGATTTAACCATTGGTAACAAAACGATAATAGTAACTGCTGACGCTAAAACTAAAATATTTACAGCTGCTGATCCCGCTTTCACTTATACGTTTAACCCGGCGCTGATTGGAACAGATGCTTTTACAGGAAACCTGAACCGTGCTGCAGGCGAAGCTGTTGGTACTTATGCCATAGGACAGGGTAACCTGAGCCTGGGTACAAACTATCAGATTACCTATGTACCAGCTAACCTGACCATTACTTCGCAAACCATTACTGTAACAGCAACCGCTACAACTAAAGTGTATGGTGATACTGATCCGGCATTGACTTATACTTTCAGCCCGGCACTAAACGGAACAGATACTTTTACAGGAAGTCTTGAAAGAGTAGCTGGTGAAAACGTGGGAACTTATTCAATTAATCAAGGTACACTTGCTTTAAGCGGAAATTATACGCTGGATTATACAAGTACCAATTTAACTATTACTAAGAAAACGGTAGTGGTAAATGCAACAGCGAAGAATAAAACTTATGGCGATGCTGATCCGGCATTGACTTATACTTTCGCTCCAACATTAGTAACAGGCGATAGTTTCAGTGGAAACCTAAGCAGAGTAGCTGGTGAAAACGTAGGAACGTATGCAATTAATCAAGGTACACTTACTTTAAGCGGAAATTATATATTGGATTATACAAGTGCCGATTTAACCATTGGTAACAAAACGGTAACGGTAACTGCAACATCACAAACAAAAGTGTATGGTACTACTGACCCAGAATTGACTTATACTTTCGCTCCAACCTTAGTAGGTGCAGATGCATTTACCGGAGTATTGACAAGAGCAGCAGGAGAAGACGTAGGTACTTATGCAATTGGTCAAGGAAGTTTAAGTGCAGGTGCTAACTACACTATTACCTATGTTGGTAATGATTTTACCATAACTAAGGCTGATCAAACAATTACATGGAATCAAACTTTAGAATCAGGTTGTGATGGAGAAACTACAATCGTATTAACAGCTACTTCTAGTAGTGGTTTGCCTGTGAATTATACTTCTTCTAATACTGATATTGCAACAGTATCAAATAGTTTATTAACTTTTAAAGATTATGGTTCAGCAACTATTACTGCTTCACAAGCTGGAAATAACAACTATAATGCAGCTACAGTAGTAGTATTACCTATAGTAAATAGTCAGCCTAATTTAATTAGAAAACAGTTTGAAGATGTTATTTTCTTTGATAATAGTTCTAAAAATTTTGAATCATATACTTGGTACAAAAATGGAGTTTTAGTTCCAAATCAAACTAATCAGTTTTATAAAGAAAATGGAGATTTAAATGGAACTTATCATGCAGTAGCCGTAAAACTAGACGGTACGTTGATTACTACTTGTCCATTAACTTTATCTCCAACAGCAGAAGAGGAATATATCAAACTTGTTCCAAATCCAGTTAAACCAAATGCGAATTATGAACTTCTCACGAATGTATCGTCTTCAAGGCTAGAGAATGCTCGTGTTGAAGTGTATAGTATAGGTGGAGTATTAATGGAGAATAAAACAACTAATCAAAGTACAGTAACTTTAGAAGCTCCAACTGTTGAAGGAATATATATTGTAAAGATGACTTTAACAAATGGAAAGTATTTTACTAAAAACATTCTAGTTAAAAATTAAATAATCAAGAGTATGAAGTCCTCATTTTTTATAAATGAGGATGGATTATTCTAATGAAAAATACAATTATGAAATTGAATATAAAAAACACAATTGGGATAACAGCTTTTTTAATTTCACAAACAATGGCTGCACAGTTTTATGTAGGTGTGCAATCAGGAATTGGAAATGTTAAAAGTGATATTAAAGGAACTTCCGCTGGTCATGAACTTGGAGGAGCGGTAAAAGCGGGTTATATTTATTCTTTAAGCAATCATATCGGAATTGGTACCGGGGTAGAATTTTCTCAGTACAAACAAGATGTTTTCTTAAATAATTCCTCAGCAACACTTAGCAATTTTGAAGTCGATCCTTCTACTTCTGCTTTTGTTTATAATGTTACAGCAAGTAATTATAAAGAAAGACAAACTTTGCATGCTATCCAAATTCCACTTTTCATACAGTACAAAACGAATATTAATAAAGGAATTGATTTTAGTTTTAGAGCAGGTGCGAAGTACTTTTTACCTGTAAACTATAAAATAAAAGCAACGGCAAGTAGTGTAAATGGTACAGCTTATTATCCGGATGTTAATTTAACTATTGATGATTTGCCAGAGTATGGTTTTGGCAGTCAGAACAATTATTCGGCATCTGGCGAATACCAAACTAAGGGTATTGTGATGAGTATGTTTGAGTTGGGTTTTACATTTGATATGGGTACAAAAAACGCATTGTATGCAGCAATGTTTCTTGAAAATGGCTATGGTTCTATTGTTGACCAGGATAAAGATGAGTCTTACATAGGATATAACCCAACATCTGCTTCAGATAGAAAAGCTAATGGATTGTACAGCACTGATAAAAATGCAAAAATACGGCCCGTTGCATTTGGGCTGACATTAGGATGGAATTTTAAATAATTGAAGTATTCTGCCTACCTCAATATCCATTCTTGAAAAGGCAAACCATTTTTTACCTGGTCTTTCAATGATGCTTCGACACTGAGGTTAAACTCATAATTAAATTGACTTAACAAGAGGAAGGCAGCCATAAATAGCTGCCTTTTCTTTTAATTATCAAAATTTATGTGCCTCTAATTCTCCGTCAAAGAAGTTAAAATTACATCAAAGAACACTATGATATTAAAGTACAGATGATAATTATCATTCATTTTTTTATAGACTCTTTTTAAATTTACTTTTATAATTTACTATATGGCTATACCTACAAACAAAATTGAATTGATAAGAGCTATTTCTGAGAACTACGGAAAATTGAAAAAACAATTATTGACTATACCTCCCGAAATGTTCCTTGAGAAATCATTGGACGGTCATGCACAGTTTACCAAAATGAGTATACATAATTTAGTATCCTATTTGCTTGGGTGGGGAAAAATCGTAATAAAATGGATTGAAACAAAGGAAAACATCAGTAACATTGAATTCCCTGAAACCGGTTTTAAATGGAATCAATTAGGTGATCTGGCTCAAAAATTCTATTCTGATTTTTCTGACAACACTTATGAAGACGTAATCAATCAACTTGATAATGTACATAAAAGAATAGTAAGCGAAATCGATAAAATGACCAATGAAGACCTTTATGAGAAAGAATGGTATGGAAAATGGACTATGGGTCGTATGATACAGTTCAATACTGCCTCGCCCTATGCTAACGCAAAAACAAGAATAAGTAAATGGCGTAAAACAAGAAATCAATAAATAAAGCAACTGCTATGAAGACGTTTCTGCATCAATAAATATTGCAAGCTGTATACACATGGAACATAATATTTATTACTCCATGCATGGCTAGTACCTCTCAACACTACAATATCCCTTGCCTTCAAAAGTGTCTCTCCCTGCTCTACTATAAGAAGTGTTTCTCCAGATAAGATTATAATATAATCGAGGGTATCAGTTTGATGTATTAATGGGTGTGACTGTCCAGAAGGTGTTTAAATCCCTAAATTTTTATCGGGTAGTATTTGCACATAACAAAAATAAGTTCCCTTTCTATTATTGATCTTTCATTTTTAATGCCAGTTATAATTTTTCTTGGAATGGTTCTAATTTTATTATCTTATTTGCATGATTAGTTTTCTACCTTGTGTTTTATTCGTTTTAAGTATATTATGTGCCTTTAAAGCAGTATCAACATCCAGTCCTCCTAAAACGTTAATTGACGGAGGTGTAATAGATGAATTATGCAACAGAGATGCTAAGTATGTGAGTCCGGCTTTATAGTAGACATAATTTTTATCGGCCACATAGGCATAATTTGATATGTTTATTATTATGGCTCCCTTATTAAATAATATTTCACGAGAGGATGGAGTAGATAATGCAGTAACATCGAGATAAGCACCATTTGTTTTTAAAACTCCTGCAGCTTTTTCGGCAATGGCTCCTCCAACTAAATCGACTACAATATCAAATTTTGAATTATTATTTAAAGTAATCGCTGCAACTCCCACATCCTGTAAAGTATAGTTGATAATCTGCTCGCTTTGTACTCCTATTTCCAGTAATGCCCCAATGCTTGTTTCATTTCCGGCAGTAACAATAAAATTACGATATCCCTTAGTAAGAAGAATTTTTATGAGCATAGCTCCTACTCCACCAGCTGCACCAGTAATAAATAAGGTTGATAAATGATCAATAGGTATCCGATCAAAACATTGCAATGCTGTAAGTCCTGCAGATGGTATTGCTGCTGCCTCCTCAAAAGAGATACTATCCGGCTTAACTGCAACAATTTCTTCAGGAACATTTATATATTCTGCGTAAGTACCGTTAGACCCCATACTACCAGAACCGCAAAAAACAGCATCTCCTATTTTAAAATTTATAACCTTATTACCAATAGTCGTAACGATACCTGAAAATTCTCTTCCTAAAATAGGAGAATGCAATAGTTTTCTTTCCAATTCATTTTCAATCATTTGATAATCTATAGGATTGAAACCCGAAGCCATAATTTTAACCTGAACTTCATTGTCTTTTGGCATTGGAATTAACACTTCTTCCAAATTTAAATCTCCCTTATTATTTAATACTATAGCTTTCATTTTATTAATTTAGACTACAAAATTATATCAACTATAGTTTATTTTTGCTATCAGTTAACTAAAGGTTACCAGTAACCACAAAGAAACCTGAATGGCAAAAATCAATGATAATGGTACATTACGGGAAGCCAATTGTTCTGAAGAACTTATGGCTATGCGTGATAGCCTTGAGGTGTTAGGCGGAAAATGGAAATTAATGATCTTGCGCTTCCTTACTAACAGGTCGCACCAGGTTATTTACTTTAAAAAAATGCAGCGGGAAATCGATGGGATTTCCGCCAAAATGCTTAGCAAAGAACTAAAAGATTTAGAAGCTAACCTTCTTATATTGCGGGAAATTCAGGATACTAGGCCCATAACTGTAGCTTATTCTATTACCGAGTATGGCAAATCTGTACTGCCGGTAACAGAAACATTAGTACAATGGGGGCTGAATCATCGCGAAAAAATTATTATATCGATGACAAAGTAATAAGATTCGATAAATGCTTATATCCACTCAGAAGATGCAATATAATCATCCGGAAAATAAGTAAGATATTGTACCATTCGCGGTGCTGTTCCATAATTAGGAGTAGCACAATGAGGCAATGAATGATGCCATATTATAAAATCACCGGCATCTCCAAGTATAGGTTTCACTTTTAATGTTTTGAGTGCTTCCTCTCGCGGATTGATATGCGGTTTTAAGTCATTAAGCCAGTTCTCAATCTTATTATGGAAACCCGGGACACAATGAAAAGCACCATCTTCAGGCCCACAATCGGTTAAATAGAGAAGTCCCTGCAAACCAAAAGGGATGGGGGTTTTTAAGCTTACATCCCAATGAAGATCACTGCCCAAAAATTTATAAGAATCTGTTTGCGGCGGATTGAAACTTACTTTATCTATTCTCTTATAAATTTTATTTGTTTTATAAAGCTGCTCGTAAGCTTTCTTTATTCGTGGTGAAAACCTATTTCGGTTTAATGTTTCATGATCAGAAAAATTAAGCATTAATCCTCTTAAATCATCATGGGTAGTATACCATGTTTCTCTATCATTCGGGTTCATTTTTAAATACTCCCAAATAGCAAGCTGTGTCTCTTCACAATCTTTTTTAGAAATTGCATCTTTAACAATAATATAACCGTTTTCATTCCAAAAGTTCAAATCTTCTTCAGATAGAACATTTTGAATAACGTCATTGTCAATCTGTACATCTTTTTTATTTTCATTTATCCAAATCTTAAAAGTATCAAAATCTGGTCTTTCAAAATATAAATATCGTAAAGTATCTTCCATACTGATACCTAACCTATATAAAGTTTCAATTTCATTATTCCATGTGTTTTGAGAAGAAGCATTAGCTAATGTTCTCTCCCATAATTTTTCCAAAGCAGTCCAAGGCATAGTATTCATATAAAATTTACTACTCAAATTTATGAAAAACCTATGTAATTTCTTTCATAAGCATTAAATATATTATATAGAAAAAGTAACAGTCTAATACCATAACATGGTTGTCAAATTAATAACATTTCTTAAAAAACGCCCTTATATCACTAACTTATTTAAAAGGCAAAATTTGTAACAAAAGTCACAATGTAGCATATTTTCACGAAGGCAGTGTAATTGTATAGATCTATCCTCCAGTTGAAGAAATTACCGGCAACCCGGAAAACCTTATATTATCTGGTGCTTCAGATACTGCTCAATTCTAGCGCCGGATGGATCTATATTAATAGACAAGAAGAATATAAAAAATGCAAGCAGGGCTATTCATAGAACAGCCCTGCTTTTATATAGTAGTATTAAAAACTATTTTGACACCATTATCTTCCCCTGTCCTGTTTCCTTTAACAGGAAGCTTATTGCAATAGCTATCGAAATTCCAACAATCCAAAACAAACCAGCATGCTGAAAATGTGCCGTCGTGTCCATTTCTATTCCTAAAGTTTTTCCAAACAAATGACTAAATATAGGACTCAATAATGTGGTAACCCCAAATGTGATAAAATTAATTGCTCCTGTAGCACTGCCTTTTACAAAATCAGGATTAGCTTCTTTAATTACAGAATAAGGGATCATAGCAGCGCCGGAAGCTACCCCTAAACAAAACATACTAATCTTAGCAGGAAACAAATCGGGCAGATAGATTAATTGCAGCAGGCTTAAGATCATGAATAAAGCTCCCGCCACTAAAACAGGTTTTCTCTTCCCAATTTTATCTGTTATATATCCCAGTATCGGACAGCCAAAAACCCATCCAAAAGCAACCATAGCGCTCGCAATTGCCGCAGAATGAAAATCGAACGTACGGTCTTTCTGAAAAAATGCAACCGACCATGTCATCGCAAAAATAGTAGTAGGTGCAAATAAAAGTCCCGAAATTAATCCACAAAACCAGGATTGAGGATTGCTGAAAACAATTTTATAAGGTGTTAACAACCCCTGCTTGTTATCTGTTCTCTCTGTCTTTTTCTCTTCTTTATTTAAAGGGGTAATAAACCAGAGCCCTACGGCTACAATAATGGTTACAATCCCTGTCCACAACCAAAAAGCATCAATGTTCATTCCGTTTTCAATCCAGGGAGCAACCACAAACTGCCCCGCCGATCCGCCCAGCATTCCAAAGCATTGGGTAAACCCTATGGCAGTTGCCAGTGATTTTGCTGAAAATCCTTTACTTGCTAAATATACACATCCCGGAAACGCAAAAGCACATCCTGCGCCCTGCAATAACCTCCCTGTAGTCCCTGCAAATTCAGTAGATATTAAAAATAATAAACAGCCTAAACCAAGGATAAATGCACCTGCAAACAAGGAATATTTAGCTCCAAACCTGTCTAATGCTATACCGGCAATTAAACTACACGTGGAATAGGTATAATAATAGGTTCCTATAATAGAAACCAGTCCAATTTGCGATACATTAAAATTTTCCGAAAGTTCCGGGATCATTACTGCCGGAGCAGATCGTATCACATAATCTAAAAAATAAAAGAGCAGTCCAAATACCCATGCAATAACATAGTATTTGGTGTATGATCTATTGGCATTTACATCCATTTGGGTATGTATTAAATTAAAAATTCAGTAATTATGGACAACTACTATAAACCTTCTTTTAAATGTTTGTAATTCGATTTTATAGTATCGAAAACCTCGTCCATTTTACCGCCAAGCATCAATTTCGTCATTGATTTTGCCATACCTTTTATCTGTGCCCATTCTACTTTTGGCGGCATTGCCAAAGCATTTGGGTTTGTAAACACATTAACTAAGATAGGTCCGTCATGAGCTAATGCCATGCCTATGGCTGCAGCGACTTCTTCAGGCTTATGAACATTAACACCCTTAAAACCCATTGCCTGAGCAACCAGTCCAAAATCAGGATTAACCATGTCGGTTTCATTATCCGGCAAACCATTAACTTCCATTTCAAGTTTTACCATTCCAAGGGCACGGTTATTAAACACAATGATCTTAATTGGTATTTTATATTGATTAATGGTTGCCAGGTCGCCCAGCAGCATCGATAATCCGCCATCGCCGCACATGGCAATAACTTGTCTTTTTGGATGTGCTAAAGCAGCCCCTATCGCCATAGGCATGGCATTAGCCATAGAGCCATGATTAAAAGATCCTAACATTTTACGTTCGCCTGTTCCTTTAATAAAACGGGCACCCCATACACAGGTCATTCCGGTATCTACTGTAAATATGGCATCCTTATCGGCCAGTTCATCTAAAACATAAGCCAGATATTCCGGCTGAATAGTGTCTTCTCCCCCATTATCAGTAATGTAGATTTTCATGTGCTCTTTTACCTTTTCGTAAAATTTTAACTGAGAAGACAAAAAGCTATCATCGGTTTTTTGCTGTAATAAAGGAAGCAAAGCATCTATGGTATGGGCAACATCTCCACATAAACCTAAATGAAGATTGGCTCTTCTGCCCAAACGTTCCGGGTTTGTATCTACTTGTATGATCTTGTTATCTGTAGGCATGAATTTATCATAAGGAAAATCTGTACCTAGCAGTATAACCAGATCTGAATCATGCATACTGTGATAGGCGGATGGCTGGCCCAGCAGACCTGTCATCCCTATCTCATTTGGATTATTAGGCTGAATGCTCATCTTTCCACGGAAAGAATAACCTACAGGGGCATTAATGTACTGAGATAATTTTACAACCTCATCATGGGCATTTTCCGCACCTATACCGCAAAACAATGTTATTTTACTGCTTTCATTTATTGCATTTGCTAATAAATTCAATTCTTTATCTGAGGGGCGAATGACCGGCTCACAATGAAAAAACTGTTGGGATATGTTGCTTTCTACAGCATCTAACTGAGAAACGTCTCCTGGTAAGCCAATAACGGCAACACCTTTTTTTCCTAATGCATGCTGTATCGCAGTTTGTATAATTCGGGGAGCCTGTTCGGCGGTCATGATCATTTGATTGTAGCAGCTGCAATCGTCAAAAAGCTTTATGGTATTGGTTTCCTGAAAGTAATCCATTCCCATTTCTGTAGTATTAATGGTAGAAGCAATGGCCAATAAAGGAACGTGTGAACGATGAGCATCATATAATCCATTAATTAAATGCACATGCCCCGGACCGCAGCTTCCGGCACATACCGCAAATCCGTCCAGCTCAGCCTCCGCGGCTGCGGCATAAGCCCCAACTTCTTCATGCCGTACATGAATCCATTTTATTTTTCCGCTCTTGCGTATTGCTTCATTAAAATGATTGAGGCTGTCTCCTGTTACTGCATAAACACGTTTTACGCCTGCTTCAATCAACATTTCTACTAACTGTTCAGCTACTATTTTACTCATGGATCTTACTTTTTCAATTACTATTATTCATAGTAAGCACGATCAAATAACCTTGATTACCATGATTTTCTATACTAATTTACCTAATATTTGAATTGAAAACAGACTAGTTATATGCTATTTACATTAATATTAACAGTAGAGAACTATTGTGAAGAAAATGAACTTTACAAAAAGTAATTACTATGAGATATGGTTATCTGCTTTTAAATATTCCTGAGATATTTTTTCCTGAATTAGATTTCCTAACGCCACAGCACGCTCATAATTTTTATCACTTATAGCAATCAATTTCTGGGACATTATATTACCTGCTCTTCTTGATTGGGGAAAAAGATATGGCATGCTCACTTTTGTAGTATGAAGCCGTTCGCAGGTTTCTCTATCATTTAAAAACCAAACATAACTGGTATGCAGGTACTTAAGGAAGTTTTTTTGATAGGATTTTTTAAAAATGTTAGACGCCAGTGATTCATCCTCTAAAGCCTTTGCCAGCATTACGGAGTCTGTATCGGCAGAAGCCTGAGTGGCTGTCCAAGTATAAAACATCTCTGTAGCTTCTTTTTTATTATCAGGAAGATGGTTTTCCGGAATACCAAGCAGATGTCCAATGTATTTCCAAAGATGAAAAACGCCAAGCTCTTCCTTTTCAGAAATCGTGAGTCCAAGCTTTTGGAGTCCATGAAGAAATACAAGGCTGAATCCGATACTGGTGGCAATCATATCGCTATAATTAATTGGTTCTCCCCACAGTTCTTTATTCCATTCTTTGTACTTTTCTTTTATCATAATACGGGAAAAAGAATGTATCATCCTGGTTCTTATAATGTACCTATAACCATCTTTATTAAGTTGTAAAGCCTTTTTTCGGGTTACATGTACCCAAAAATCTAATGTATCGGTAATTCTTTTTGAAGCACCTTTTTTTAATGCGCCTGTATAAACAAGCGGCTTATTAAGATAAGCATAGTCATATCCTCCCATAAGGCTGTAATCCCGGAGAGATATGAGTCCATTAATTCCGCTGCGCATAGACAAGCTACAGCCCGCAGTAATTAATTCTTGATTAAGCCAGCTGGGTACTTCCTGCATTGAGAGAAGCATCATTTTTAAATTATGGGGTAAATCATCTTCCTCATTAATTTTAATTTCAGATAATTCTTTTATATACAAATAGGCTTCAGGAAAACTTCTTCCTGTAAAAATTTCTTTAGCAGCAGCATCACCCAACTCATCATATTCCGTACTTAAACGTTTATAATGATCAAGGTTAGCAAGATTAACTTCTGCACCCGACCATTCGATGAATTGTCTGCCGTTTCCCTTCTCCCAATAAAGTTTGATGTTCTCGTCCATTTCTAATAATAATTATTCTAGTAAAAGATATAGATAAGGTGGGAATGAATGATGTATCATTAGATCTTTACTATCATTTGAGAATTTCTCATAGTAAGCCTCATCAGGGTAAAGAACAATTGTATTACCTGTCCTTACATAATCACTGCTGTTAAAATAATCTGGTGCTTTAAATTCCGGAAGGTATTTTTTTATCTTTTTTGCCATTTCATCACCTAATAGCTGCTGATACCGCTTAACTTTTTTTTGTGAAGGATTTGTAAACCGACCATAAACCATTTCCAAAAGTATTTTTTTAAAGAATGGCTGACTCTTTATTGTTTCTTCTATTACCGAAACCGGACTTACTTTTGGTAAATCATTTAGTATTTGTACTGTAAAAGGCGTTTGGGGTACCCAGTCTACCGCATTAACCACATTATAGACCCAGCCTTCCTGTGTGATCTTTTCATAGCTGTAAGCAAAATATAAATTACCTGGTTTTGGAGCAGCACTGCAGTAGGTTTTAAAACGTATGTCGGCAGGTAAAACGCCTTTCTTTTGTAAACTATAAAAATGAGCCATGAGTAAATAACTTATTCCCCCACCCTGGCTGTGACCCATAATTATAAAATTCTTAATCCCTGCTGTATAACACGAATCGATCTTAGGAACCATTTCTTTAGATATAAATGCTGTACTTATTAAATATCCTGTGTGTACAGCTGCATTTTTATCAGGTGATAGTTCATACTCAAAAGTATAATTATTGCTAATTTTTATCTCACCCTTAGCCGGACTCATAGCTGCATAAAAATTAGCCAGCCAGCTTTCACTTTTTTCTGTGCTCCCTCTTGTACACAGCACGGCGGTAGAATTGTCTTTAATCCATAACTCCCAAAGATTGTCTAATCCTATCGGTTTGCTTTGATAAATAAGCTTAAAATGCTCCGGCTGCGGAATCATTTTTAGCTTTTCAGCCGATTCTGTTGACCTGGCTGCGACATAAATTAGCTCTTTATACTCTTCTTTGTTAAATCCGGGACTTAAGTTTTGAGATATACTGTATGAAGTATAAAATAGTGCGAAAAAACAAATAGCGAGCAGTTTTAAAAATTTCATAAGTGATAAGTTGGTTTACTAAAGTTAACCGATAAATCTTTAATAATCAGTATCAACCGAAATATATTTTTCATCTTACACTTCAATGTTTTGCTCAACTAAAGAAAAATTAGCCTTATAATTCTACGGGGATTTGATGAAAAAAAAGTGCTTTTTTACTCAATATTAGGTGTTCTAAATTATTCGATTATTGTTGTGAGTTAAAAATTATCATAATTAATTGCAAAATATTTAGACATATCGGGGAAACTACTATTTTTGCGTCCTAATTTAATAATGAAATATTATGAAAGACCTATTCGCAAAAATCAACGCCGAAATTGAAACATTTAAATCAGAATCTGAACTGCATATTGAAAAATCAAACAAAGCAGCAGGAACAAGAGCTCGTAAATCAGCTTTAGAATTAAGTAAATTACTAAAAGACTTTAGAAAAGTTTCTATCGAAGAGTCTAAAAAATAATTTTCAGGGAAATATCTTTTAAAGATATTTAATCCCGAATTATATTTATAAAAAGCCGCATAAAGCGGCTTTTTTAGTTGTTATAATTTATAGTTACAGAGACTATTTGCCTCTTTGCTTAAAAGGAAATATCTTTAAATACATATTTAGAAAGCCCAGTATCAATCCTGTAAAAAAGCCTACGAATAAGCTTCTTAGTGCAATATTTCCAATTGAGACTGGATCGTCAAAAAATAACACACCCAAAAGATCATATACAAAAAGGCCAATTGTAATTCCTATCGTAAGTGATATGAAAGTAACTTTAAAATAGTAAAGCTTTGTCATTATTATTTAATTAGTTTAACGTATTAATGTGCCTAAAATACAGTAAAAAATTAAATCAAATTGTACTATCGTGTTTTTACCTGACCTATTCCCTGATTATTTTTTGATTAAACGTTTTTCCGTCTATTGTTTTAAAGTTTATCATATAGCTTCCTGTACTTAAGTTTTCTATAGATATACTATTTTGTGATGATTGCAGGCTACCGCTTAATAAACGCTGACCCAACATATTTATCACCTCATAACTGCTTAATTCTTCTTCACTATCAAAATAGATCTGGCCGGAAGAAGGGTTAGGATATACTTTTAATTTTGATTTATTGAATTCCGGACCTCCCTGCGTTCCAGAACCACAAGCAGCATTTGCCAATTTAGCAATAAAAAAGTCGGTATATGCAGTCTGGCCTCCCACTTTGGTAAGCGTAGCCACATCATCATCTTCCTTAGTAAACAATTGGTATCTAAAATAACCACCTGTAATATAATTACCATCATTATCTACAGCAATAGCAGTTAAAGCATCTTTATAACCCGCAGGACCATAAATATCATGTATCTTAATTGCTGCACCCGTATTTTTATTAAAACGAACTACAACAGGGTCTGTTAAATGGTTAGGTTCTCTTATTAATGTGGCATTACCCCATGTTCCATCATGCATTTCGGTGGCAACAGCAACCTCATCTTTATTTACGACCAGATCGAATGCCATATTAGCTGTAGATTCGAAGGTAGGTGTGGTTCCCCACAATACATTTCCATTAGAATCAAGCTTCATAACATATACTATATTCCCTATAACACTTGTTGGAAAAGTATAGTTGCTGAATGTTACAACAGCGTCGTCATTTCTAAAATAATTGCCGCAAATGTAAATGTTAGAATCTTTATCTATGTGCATACCTCTAAGTTCGGCTGCATTGACGTTTCCTGAATTATTTTCCTCTTTACGCCATATTTGATTTCCCTGACTGTCTATGGCTAAAATGTACATTGTTTTTTGAAACGGTACATTATTAAATGAAAGGTCAAATAATTGTCCGCCTCCATAATAATTTCTAAAGCCTGCTACATAATATCTATTAAGGTTCGCATCATAACGAAACTCTGTATGAGGTTCTAATAATATACCTTCAAATGATAACGGCAGGGTGCTGAGAACAGTACCTTGTGCGTTGAATTTGACTATATAGTATTTATATGAACTCACATACGTTTCTGGCACCACAATCTGGTTATTCAAATGAGTTCCTGCTAAAAACCCTATTAAAGCATGTATTGTTCCATCAGGCTGTACAACAATCTGGTTTATACTGCCATAGCGCAAGCTCAAATTAACATCACCCTGTGGCATTACCCTCCAGTCCAGCGAGCCATTGGACGTTTTATATTTTAATAAAGCAACTGTTTTATAAGCTTCCTGAATTCCTGGATTATCTTCTATTAAAGGTAAAGCATCGTCCGGGCTAAAATGTGTAGGTTCGTAAGTATTAGGAGAGCCTTGTGTAATGTTTAGAACATTTGCTCCTAAATACAGTCCGCCATTATTATCTAAGCCTAATTTATATGAAAAATCCGGTGCAGCTCCTCCAATTGTTTGTTTCCAGCGTAATACACCTTCACAAGTTGTAGATATCAAAACAATATCTGTACCCCCTGAACTTGAGTTTGGAGCATTATAAACTGTTACGTCTATACCTTCATATTCTGTTTCCTGCTGCGTCATAAAAGCCAGATAATAATAGTTATTATCGGCATCAACCACAATATCTTTTATTTGTTCGCTATCAAATCGATAAGCGCTACTAGTTTCACCTTGTGATCCGGATATACCGCCTCCTCTCTTCGCCCACTGCCATTCATATTCTTGAGACAAAGCATTTAAGCTAATTAGCAGGGCAATACAAAGTAATTTTTTTTTCATAGTGCACTATTTTAATTTATTGGGTAATATGATAATAAAAATAACAAAACAACGCCATAGTTTACACTATGGCGCTGCTTGTTTTAAAAATAATCTTATTTTTTAACTAATGTTTGTTGTAATACCCTATTACCATCAGCCTGAATACTTACAATGTAAGTGCCCGATGGCAGGTTTATCGTAGACAATTTAGCCTCTCCTGATAATTTCTCTAATTTCTCTGTAATTAAAGGAATACCTAATAAGTTGAAAACAATAAGACTTTCGGCTTGCTTGTATTCATTTCCAAGATTATAGCTAATAATTGTAAATTCTTCTGCAGGGTTAGGTGCAACTGTCATTACTGCTTGTATAAATTCCTCTGCACTAGAAACATTTCTAGATTTTTGTTGTATTTCATTTTTAGGGAATTTAATATCAACAATTGTTGCACATCCTACCATTGATACAATCATATAGTCATTTCCACCAGGGAAATTGCTATTAGGATAGAAGAACAACGGACTAAAATAGTATGTTGAATTTGCCGGTATTGTTATAACACTTGGAGAATAAGTTCCATATCCATTAAAACTTGATAAGTTAACAGTTACAGCAGTACTATTTGGATTATAAATATATCCTTCAATTATATACCTGTCTTTTTCAAAAAATATACCATCTTTAATTGTGACTTTTACACCACAATCTTTTGGTGGACATTCTTTTAAGTTAGGTGTAAGGTGCATTATACCGCTTTCAAAATTACAACCATTATTGTTAAGCGCTAACTGATATGATCCTGGCTGATTTACTGGTAGGTTCGGGATAATAGTATTATTTCCTTGTGCTACTATGTTTGCATTAAACAACCATTCGTAATGAGTAAATGTTCCTAATGGACCTAAAATATAAGGATATGGTGTATTAAGACAGAAATCGTAACAACCTGTAGGGAACACCCATAATGAACGATCTGTAGGATGAGGAACCATAACTGTACCTGATGCCGAACATCCTGTTGGTGCAGTATAAGTAACACCAAAAGCACCACCACTGTGTACAATAATTGATTGTCCAGTTTGCCCATCAGTCCAGTTATATGTTCCTGAAGTAGGTCCTGAAGCTGTAAGTTTAACTTTGTAAGGCTCGCAGAAATCTACATGATAAGTTACAGTAGGTGCTGTTACTACCGGATTTACGGTTACACTAATACTTGCGCTATTACCGCATGTAATATCTCCTACTGGCTGTACTTCTAATGTATAAACATATGTACCAGGTGTAGTAGTTGTTACTGTTAGGGATAAAGGTGTTGTTGCACTAAATGTACCATATACACCTGCAATAGGAGAACCTCCAAGTAACCAACGACGCTGAAGCGAAGTATTTGTAATAACACCTGTAAGTACAGTTTGATCACCTGAACAAAGATTATTATTCCCGGTTATACCTACATAAGGACGCTGGCGTATTATTACACTAACAGGAGGTATTTGAGTGAATATACATCCATTTGCATCTACCATTTTTGCCCAATAAGAACCGGTAGCTGTTGGTGTATATGATGTACCTGTTCCAACCTGTAAATTATTTTTCATCCAAATAAGACTAGTTGGTGTTGGAGAACCTATACTTGGCGAAAATGTAATTACAGGAACCGGAGTAGCTCCTTCACAAATATTTGGAGGTGTAGCAACTAGATTACCGCTAAAGTTAGCAGCATTAATAGTAACCTGTTTTCCTACTGCTGTTGTATAAGAACATCCATAAGGATTAGTGGCTTTTAATTTAATAGTATATACACCTGCCGTATTAATGTTTATCAATGTTGTTGCAGAGCTTGCAACGTAAGATGTACTATTAAACAACCATTCGTAACTATTTACCGGATTATAATTAGGAATTACTAAACTAATCTGCTCTTCTGCACAATAAGTACTATTATTTAAAGGAGAAGTAAAGTTTACATCAGGCATAGCTGGCAATACAATCGTTTTACTAATGCTGCAGCTTGGGTATATTCCACCTAAACTGGTTGTTAAGGTATACGTATAAGTACCTGGGGTAAGACCAGTAAGATTTATTGTCTCACCTACCTGTGGCGACATACCTGTACCGCTAAATGTATAAGTAACCGCATTTGGTAAATCAAACACTGTTGTGTTATTTAACAATGTAACATTATACACGCCATTAACACATACAATATTAGTATTGAAATTAGGCTGATAGTGTTTTTTAACCTCAAAAGTACGGAAAACCACACATGGTCCTGAGCCAGTTTGGAAAGTTACCTTAGCCGTGATAAGGTGTGCTCCAGGAATATCTGTTGAGAATTGTGCTCCCAAATTGTTACCATTCATATAATTTAAAAACGGACTTCCAATCCACTGTACGGTAGATGTACCAGTAAATGAGTAAGAAAGCTGTGCCGTTAAAACATTACACGCTGTCCAGCTTGCCGTTAATTGAACATTAGGATCTGGGGTAATGCTGCATGGGTTTACAGGTGCACAATCTGCATTTACAGTAATTGTCTGTGAAGTTACTGTACATTGATTGCTATCTTTTACTTCCACATAGTAAGTACCTTGTGGTGTTGCTCCGGATACCTGATATACGCTGTTTGTACCATTTACAGTAATTGGTGAACCATTTTTAAACCATTTGTATGTAACAGTTACTCCAATACCTGCAGTTGCATTAGCATTTAAGTTAAAAGGAGTATAGCTTGTTGGGCATACTGTATAGTTATATCCAGGAGTGATAGTAATTTTAGTCCTTGGAAATACTACAACCTGCTGCGAAGCATTAACACTATAACTACATCCGTTTGGCAGGTTAACTGTAGCAATAATTGTATAATTGATGTTACTTCCTGTAGAATTGTTATAAGGATTAGGTATTACATAAGTAGACGAAGGATTTACAGGAGTGGTAGTTGTAGCACCATTTCCAAAATCCCAGGTAACTGTACCCGTTAATAAAGTCGTAGATGAAGTTAACGTGAAATTTAAATTACTGCCATAGCATATAGGCGATGGAGCAGTTAATGTTAAATTAGGAGCAGCCTGCAACGTGATAGGTTTACTGAAAACTGTATCAACGCCACATTTTTTAACTCTTACTTTCAGGACACCGTTTGGTGAAGTTGAAATTTCATTCCAGCTTACTGTTACAGTATTTGAATTAATTCCGGAAATAACGTTACCAAAATTTGAAGGCTCAATGTACCACTCTACTAAATCTGGTGTAACACCATTGTGGTTAACTGTAAAGGTAGTCTGGCTACTTGGGCAGAATGTAGTTAATCCTGCGTTGTTTGTGATGGTTGAATTAACAACAATCTTAGTTAGATTTAAAGTTAATGGTGCAGATAAACATCCTAAACCATCTAATGAACGTTTTCTAACTGTAATAGTATGTGTTGCAGCAGTATTAAATATAATACTTACATTATTACCAGTGTTATCTCCCTGAAATACTGCTCCAGGAGTAGCTGACCATTCCAGGATCGTATTTGGATCAGTATTGTTTAACGTATACTCGTAAGGAATGTTTGAACAATATTTAGTTTCACCAACAATTGGTCCTGTTGGAGCAGTTGGAGTTTGTGTAACGTTTATTACTTTTGGCTGTCCTGCACATCCTCCAGCTACAGTAGCTGTTAATGAGTATACGCCTCCTGTAGGGAAAGAATAAGTAAATGAAACACCTGGAGAAGATGCTACAACTGCATTATTTTTTCTTAATTCCCACTGAACTGAACTTCCTCCTGTAGTTTGATATGTCGAAGAAGTACCACTGCAAAATGTATCAGGACCTGTAATCACAGTTCCAGCCACTACAGTTATTCTAATATCAGCATAACCTTTACATCCTAATAATGTATTTACATAATTACATTGTAAGGTGTAAATACCCGGCGCTAATGCATCTACAATTACCTGATTACGCTGATCTAAATAAACCAGGTTTGTTGAAGTACTTGACACTAATGTCCATACAAAATCTGTACTTGGCCATTGTGGTAAAGAGTAAAGTCCCTGTTCATTTACACACAGTGTTTGGTCTCCTACTATTTTACCTTTTACTTTTACTACAGGTATTTTAATAGTAGTCCAGAAAGGGCATGAACAATCCGAACGATAGCTTACAAAACCAAAACCTTCATCGTCAACCTGATCCCATATTACCTGTATCGTATTATCAACTTGTGCTACGATAGTTCCGCCTGTAACTTTCCAATCCCCCTTACAGTCATCATTTACAGTATATGTTACCTTATCATCATTCTCGCATACTACTGAAGCACAGCTGATTTCCAGGTACTTTTTCTCAGTAATTTCAATCTCCATAGTATATTCTGAAGAACAGTTACAATTATTGGTGACTGTTAATTTTACCTTGTAAGTTCCCGGATGATCAAAAGTATGAGTTGGTTCAAATTCATTAGAGAAAGTATTATCCATGAAATCCCACTGATACGTTACAATCTCAGAACCTCCATTATTGTTTGAAAGGTTTTGAAAACTAATAGGTGTGTTTAAGCAATAAACAGGTGCTTCACCTAATCCATATATTTTAAACTCAGCTTTAGGGCTGTTAATTTTTTCTACACAAACGGTGGTGCTTTTTTGCGTACCATTTGTATAAAAAATTATAACATTAACAGCGCCGTTTCCTGCCTGTCCCCAATTAATAGAAGCATTTTTATTGTTTGCTCCGCTAATAGAAGCAATTGTACCTCCAACAACACTCCATTGTACATTGGATATACCGGTTCCATTCACGGTATAAGCAACAGTGTTGAATTCACAAACTCTGATGCATGGGGCATTTTCTATGCCTTCAAGAAAAACGAGTCTTTTTGGATCTTTTGGATCCCCTTGAGAATCATAAGTAATACACCCAACCTGTTTGTCCCAGGTGATGTAGGTTTGTGATGTTTGTGCGTAAGCCGTGGACTGAAATGCGAATACCCAAAAGAGGGCAAACAACAACCGCGTGACACACTTAGAATAAAAATTTTTCATAATAAAAGTGATTGGTTAATAAAAAGTTGATTGGTTATTAAATAATTAAAATGATCTAAGCATTATGTTTATCTGTAACAGCTATCTATTACAGTTTGTTTATTTTAGTCTTCCTGTCCTTTTAGGATTTCTCAAGCATTAAAACCATCACATACATAATAACTGTTATAGCATCTATAAAGCTAGTACACTATTGTCTCAACAAGTTATTTCTCTTTATTCACCACCTCATTAAAAACATAAATTATCATTAAAACACGATTCTTTTACTCGTATTTAATAATGATAATTCATGATTTTATATAAAAAAATGTTAATATTTCCTTGATGTCGAATGTATAAATAATTTATCATTTGCTATTTAACACAAACGATTGTTTAACATAATAGGTAGTTAAACAATCGTTTGTGTTAAAAATTATGTTAAATTTAAGATTTATATGAATCCCTGCTTTATAGCTTCCTTTATTAAACTGGTATCATCAGACACGTTAAACGTTTTTTTTATATCTATAATTCTACGTTGAATTGTACTTGTAGCAAGCGCTATCACCCTATCAAGTTCTTTGACTTTATAACCTTTTGATAAATAGAAAAGAATTTGTCTATTGGTTTCTTCAGCTAAAAGTTCTTTCTTCCAAATTTCCTTTACATATTTTTTTACCAACTCACTTTGATATAAATCGCCATTAAGTACTTTTTCTAACATCTTCTTTAGTCCCGAAGCTGTAATATCATTTTTTATGGCCATACCATTGGGTTGTGTTTTTTTAAGAATATCATAAACTAATAATATCTGAGTATGAGATGTTATAATGACTATTTTACAGGAATGATTTTCTTTTCTGATCAGGTTTGCAATGTCATTTCCTGATAAAATATTTTTCTCTTTATAAACCGGCAGGCTATAGTCTAAAATAGCAAAGTCAAAACTTGTATTATTGTTTTTAACTGTCGTAATAGCATCATAAGCATCTTTACAATTAAGTGCTTTAGTTATTGAGATTGGAGCAAGATGTTTAAAATTTTCAAGAATTACATTTTCATATAAATCCAGTGCCATAGGATGATCGTCTACCAGAAGAATGTTCATTTTTTATCTTTTAACAATTAACAAATAGGTTTAAATGAGTAAAAAAACACTTCTAACTACTTAGCATATAATTTTTTTGTGCAAAAATTGATTATATAAAACTAATTTTTTAAATGTTAAAAAATTCATAAATCATCAAAAAATGTAGTAATTTATTTATTAAATAATTTCAACGATAACTACAAAGAGGATAATACCACATTTTAGGAATGCTTAATCATAGACTATTTGTAGACAACAATCAATAAAAAAAGGCCGCACTATCATTAGTGAAACCTTTTAATAAAATAAATATTTTTATGTAGACGAATCAGTGAAAAGGACATTTACCCCTACTATCCCTGTTACCGCAGAATCCCGACGATAAGATACTCCAAAACAAAATGTTTACTTAAATTCAAAATTCAAAGCAAAATCAATTGCCAGAGGAGCTTCTTCAACTGCTTTCGACAATTAAATATGAATGGTATAAAACGAACAGCACACAAATAAGTAAGAAGTTATATTCCATACCGTTTCTACCGCCTCCCACTACAAACCAGCCTTCTTTAAAATGAACCAAAACAATACCCATTAGTAATATCAGTATTGTAACTACCGATGCCGGTTTCACGAATTTATTTAAAAGCAGCAGAACAGCGCACACTACATGTGACAGTTTAATAGCCCAGGCAAGTGGCACACCAAGCGGAGCAAAACCTATTTGATTTAAGTAGAAATTTCCAAAATCATTTATGCCATTATTAAACATGGCAAAAACGCTATGTGTCAATAAAATAATAGCTACTGCTACTCTTAATATTACCGTATTGCTCATAATGTAAAAACGTGATTTATGTAATTAGAAACGAAGTTAGACAAATAATTATTCCTGCCTAATTAAATTATCACTACTTATTCTTAGTATGACTTTTATCATTTTTTGCTACAAGCTATACCAATAACTTTGGCTAAAGAAAAATGATTTCATGGAAACTTCAATCGTACAAAAATACAATGTGCCGGGGCCGAGATATACCAGTTATCCTACTGTCCCGTATTGGGATAACAACGGGTTTTCTACTCTAAACTGGCAGCAGACTTTTTTAAAGGCTTTTGCCGAAAGTAATCTGCCGGGAGGCATAAGCCTTTATATCCACCTGCCATTCTGCGAAAGTATGTGTACGTTTTGCGGATGCAACAAACGTGTAACCCGCCGCCATGAAGTAGAAACTGCTTATATAACTGCAGTACTTACAGAATGGGCAATGTATTGTGACCTACTTCCTCAGCACCCACTTATAAAAGAGCTGCATCTTGGCGGCGGTACTCCTACTTTTTTTAGTCCGGAAAATCTTGAAGTGCTTATCAATGGTATTTTCGACAGAGCAGTAAAAGCACCAGGATATGAGTTTAGTTTTGAAGGCCATCCTAACAATACAACAAGGGCACATCTTCAAAAACTATATGACATAGGCTTTAGAAGGGTGAGCTTTGGAGTACAGGATTATAATGAAAAAGTACAAAAGAGTATTAATAGAGTGCAGTCCTTTCATAATGTAGCAAAAGTGACATTTTGGGCAAAAGAGATTGGTTATACTTCTATCAGTCATGATCTTGTTTTTGGACTGCCGTTCCAAACACTGGAAAGCATTATTGATACTATAGAAAAAACAAAATCACTTAACCCGGACAGGCTTGCTTTTTACAGCTATGCTCATGTACCCTGGATTAAAGGCAGTGGACAACGCGGATTTAATGAAAATGACCTGCCTCAGGATAACAAAAAGAGAATGCTGTATGAAGTAGGGAAAAAAATATTGGCAGAGAAAGGTTTTAAAGAAATAGGTATGGATCATTTTGCACTGGAAACCGACTCCATGTATGATGCCTATAAAGACGGTAAACTTCACCGTAACTTCATGGGATACAGCGCCTCTAAAACCCAGCTTATGATTGGTTTGGGGGTATCGTCGATAAGCGACAGCTGGTATAGTTTTGCCCAAAATGAAAAAACACTGGAAGAGTATTACAACCGTATCGAAAATAATGAACTCCCCGTTTTTAGAGGTCATTTGCTTAACGAAGAAGACCTCATCATAAGAAAACACATTCTAAACCTGATGTGTCGTTTTAAAACGTCATGGACTGTCAATGAAGAATATTTTAATGAATTACCCGATGTACTGATCGACTTGAAAGAGATGGAAAAAGATGGTTTATTGGAACTTAAAAAAAACAGTATTACAGTAACCGAAGAAGGTAAACCCTTTGTGCGTAACATCTGTATGGCATTTGACCTGAGGCTGAAGCGCAAAGCACCGGATACCAAATTGTTCTCAATGACCATTTAATTTGTTTTGACAAACAAAAAACAGCCCCACAATGTGGGGCTGTTTTTATTTAGAATAGTGTTTAAAATTGTACTATTTACAAACAGGAGCTTCCTGTACAAAAAGGCTCATATCACCAGGTGACACATAAGGTATGGATAAACCTAATCCTCTCACAATAAAAAGCATTCCTATAGCAACAACCGTATATGGTACTAGTTTATTAAGCGTATTCCTTAACGGAGCTTTTACCATACCGGCTACATATACTACGGCACTCATAAGCGGAATAGTCCCGGCACCATATAATACCATATAAAGTATACCCAATGGTATATTTTGCATTGCCAATGCGCCAAAAAGTGCCGCATAAACCAATCCGCAGGGTAAAAAACCATTAAGGAGTCCGGTTATATAGAGTGCTTTATAGCTCTTTTTCCTAAACTGGCCACCCAAGCCTGTTTTTACTTTTGAGATGAGGTGATAAACCGGTTTGGAAAAGTTATATTTTGAAAATACCTTTTCGGGTATCAAGGCAATTGCTATCATTAAAATTCCGGCAATAATAGACATTTCCTGCTGCCATCCGGCTAAAAATAAACCTTTACCCATTATTCCAAATAGCAATCCTAATACAGCATAGGCGGTTATCCTTCCAAAATGGTATAAGAACATCTGGAATATTTTCTTTGCTTCATTACTCCTGTCTACTGGCAGCATCATAGCAATAGGCCCACACATACCAATGCAGTGCAGACTCGATATTACTCCTAATATAAATGCAGCGTAAAGCATTTTCTTCTAAATTTTAGGTACAAACTAATTAATAGTAAGCATCTCTTTACTACTATATCCTTTGCCCTCATACTGCCAGTCTATAGTAATGTCCCATCGGCCGCCAGCCAGATCACTTTTAGGTATGAGCAAATGATGAGCTGATAATGAAATTGGGGTTTCAAAATCAAGTTTTTGGTCAGACGGCCTGTAAAGGGACACTTTACCTTTTATTTTTTGAATGTCAAATTTTTCCGGGAATGTTATTTTAATAGCCTCCGGATTGTTCTGAATTTGCAGTTTATGTTCCAGCGCTGCCGAGTTTTGCTCTTTATCGAGCTGTCCCTGCAGGCTTCGCTCCTGCTTGTAGTATTCTTCTACCACAAGTTCGTTATCATATTTACTATCGCTCTGCACTTTAAAGACAAAGAATAGTATAAAAGCCATAAACAGTGCAAATGCAATTACGATTCCTGTACCCCAATGTATTTTCATGATCTTTAATTTTTAATTGAAACTCCTTGGCCCTAAAAAGTTGGTGCTCTCCGTCTCTATAAGTTTTTCACCATTATATACCTCCAGGGTAATTCTTGTTTTATCGCCTTCAAGTAATGCAGGATTAATTTCTACAAACAAGGTTCCTGCAACCATGCCTTCTTTTGGGATTTTAAAATGTGGTGCCCCTACGGTAATCACTTTTCCTTTAGGATCTGCCAGTTTAAAGTAAACATCGTTAAAATCTTTAGCAGTTTTGTTTACTATTTTATAAGTAAACACATTACTTATGTTCTCTCCTTTATGTTCAAACAACTGCCCCGGAAGTCGCAGTACAGTTGCTTCTATATCATTACGCAGGAACAGCATCCCTATAAATACCCCAATGAGTATTACCAGTACTGCGGTATATCCTTTCATTCTTGGTGTAAAAACAAACTTTGCTTTCTTGGTGATCTCGTCTTCACTCGCATAACGGATAAGTCCCTGTGGCAATCCTACTTTATCCATTACTGTATTGCACTCGTCTATACAGGCAGTACAATTAATGCATTCCAACTGAGTACCGTTCCTGATATCTATCCCGGTAGGACAAACGTGTACACACAACTTACAGTCGATACAATCTCCTTTACCGGAAAGCGCACGCTCTTCATTTTTAACCATCCTGCCTCGACCGGCTTCTTTTTCACCACGCACATGGTCGTAGGCAACAATGATCGATTTATCATCAAGTAATGCCCCTTGAAGTCTTCCATACGGACAGGCAATAATACAAACCTGCTCCCTGAACCATACGTATATAAAATAGAATACAGCCGTGAAAATCAGTAAGGCGATAAGTGTACCCAAGTTGTCCTTTGGCCCCTCTTCTATCATTTGAAAGAGCTTGTCACTACCCGATAAATAAGCGAGAAAGACATTTGCAATACCGAAGGAGATTACAAAAAAGATGAACCATTTAAGGACTCTCTTTCTTATTTTCTCAGCATTCCATTCCTGTTTGTCCAGTTTCATCTGTGCACCCCTGTCTCCATCTATCCAGTACTCAATACGCCTGAATACCATTTCCATGAAAATGGTCTGTGGGCAGATCCAGCCGCAAAATATGCGCCCAAACACCACTGTAAACAAAGCCACAAAGACTACCCCGATGAGCATTGAAATAACAAACAGGTGAAAATCCTGCGGCCAAAACGGAAACCCGAAAATATTAAACTTTCGCTCTACCACATTGAACAGTAAGAACTGATTACCATTTACCTTGATAAACGGTGCAAGGACCAGGAAAGCCAATAAGGTCCAGCTTACAATTTTTCTGTACTTATAAAATTTTCCTGATGGCTTTTTAGGAAAAACCCACTGCCTTTTACCATCTTCATTAATGGTTCCGATACTATCCCGAAACCCATCGTCCTGCATTTTTGACATTAGCTATTATTTTATTGCGAGCTTATCATTTGTTTTTTCGGCAGCTTCTTCTTTCCATACTTCACCTTCAGACGGTTTAGGATCTTTAGGATTTGTACCTTTTAATGATAAGATATAACTCGCTACCAATTGTATTTCTGATGGTTTTAAAGTTCCTTTCCATGCTACCATACCTTTTCCATCTCGTCCACCTTCTGTAATGGTATGGAACACATTTTTAATACCTCCACCCAATATCCATTGGTCATCCGTAAGGTTAGGCCCTATGGCTCCCCCTGCATCCTGCCTGTGGCAGGCAGCACAATTCATTTCGAATATCTTTTTACCGGCAGCCAGGTCGGCAGGCTCAGTAAGCTGTGTTACACTGTTGGCATCGATAAGATCTTTTGCTGTTTTCTTGTATTCTTCTACAGCAATTTTAGCATCGGCCATTTCCTTTTCAAACTCTTTTGTCTGATCGTCATAATCGAAAATGTGGTATTTAGCCATATAAACAATTGCGAAGATGATACAGGCATAGAATAATTTTGTCCACCATGGCGGTAAAACATTGTCCAACTCTTTAATACCATCATAATCATGACTTAAAAGTATCGTTCCCTCTTCTTCAATAGGTTTGTCTTTAATAAAGAACTCTTTAAACTTTTTATACCATTTACTGTCTCTAAAATCAAGGGCATCGGCTTCTGCCAGTTTTTCCTTTTGTTCTTCAGTAAGTAAACTATACGTTACCCTGTCTATAGCCAGCACTACCAATTCTATAGCTATCTGAATAAAAATGAACAACAGCAGAAATACCGAAACCATTGGATACTTTAAGAAAGCAGGCCTGTCGCCAGAGTCTATAAAGTACTCTAAAGCCATAAAAACAAGTGCAAAAATCACAGGCACTCTTACATATACCGGGATAAATTTTTTCATAATCCTACGTGTTAGATTTCAACTATTGGTTAGCGTTGTCGTTGTCATCACCAGAAAATGGTATGTTACTCATCTCATTGATCTTGTCTTTTTTATAGGTATATACCCAATAGTATAGTCCCACAAAAAAGATGAAGAATATAAGTAATGATATGATTGGATACAACTCTATTCCAGAGATGGTTTCCAGGTTATGCTTTACAAATTTTAGCATGGCTTTACTTTTTATTTTCGGCTGTTGTGTTCTTAATTTTAATGTCGGTTCCCATTCTTTGCAGATAAGCAATAAGCGCAGTAATCTCTCTGTCTCTCATTTCTATAAAGGCTTCACCTCTTGCTGCTGCATCTTTTTTGCTCTGTTCATAACTCTTCACAAAGTCAGGGTCTGTAAACAGGCTTTCCTGAATTTTTGCTGCCTGTTGACTTATCGATTTTGGAGCATTGGCAATATCCTGTACTGTATAAGGCACGCCCAATTGCGCCATTACTTCCATTTTCTTTTGTGTGTATGAGTAATCCATTTTCTCGTTATCAAACAGCCATTTGTAAGCCGGCATGATCGAACCTTCGGATGTACTCTGCGGATCCCACATGTGGTTAAAATGCCAGTTATTACTGTACTTACCGCCTATTCGCATTAAATCGGGCCCGGTTCTTTTAGATCCCCATAAAAATGGGTGATCATACACATACTCTCCCGATTTAGAGTATTCTCCATAACGCTCTACTTCAGACCTGAACGGACGTATCATTTGCGAATGGCAGTTTACACAGCCTTCTCTTATATAAAGGTCACGTCCTTCAAGTTCCAATGGTGAATACGGTTTTACTGTAGATATGGTAGGTATATTTGATTTTACCATAATAGTAGGTACAATTTGTATGATTCCTCCAATAAGTACTGCTATGGTAGCCAGTATAGTAAGCTGTATTGGTTTTCTTTCCAACCAAGGATGGAATTTCTCCCCTTTCAGCCTTCTGCTGCTTACTTTTTCTAATGCTGGAGCTTCAGCAAGTTCATCTTCGATCTTGTTGCCTCTTCGTACCGTCATGATGATGTTGTAAACCAAGATCAATAATCCGATAACGAACAACGTTCCACCAATAGCCCTCATCCAGTACATTGGCATAATTTGTTTTACAGTTTCCAGGAAATTACCATACTTAAGAGTACCATCCGGATTGAACTGTTTCCACATCGATGCCTGTGCAAAGCCTGCAACATACATTGGTAATGCATACATTATGATACCCAGCGTACCTATCCAGAAATGCAGGTTAGCCAGTTTTGTAGAGTATAGTTTGGATTTTGTCATCCTTGGTATTAACCAGTAGATCATACCAAAGGCAAGGAAACCATTCCATGCAAGTGCTCCAACATGTACGTGAGCCACAATCCAGTCGGTAAAGTGGGCAATAGCATTTACATTTTTAAGTGAAAGCATTGGCCCTTCAAACGTTGCCATACCATAACCGGTAATTGCAACTACAAAGAATTTAAGTACAGGTTCTGTCCTTACTTTATCCCAGGCCCCACGAAGGGTAAGCAAACCGTTTATCATACCGCCCCACGATGGTGCTATCAGCATAATAGAAAATGCTACTCCAAGGTTTTGTGCCCAGTCCGGCAATGCCGAATATAAAAGGTGGTGCGGTCCAGCCCAGATATAAATGAATATTAATGACCAGAAGTGAATAATCGATAGTCTGTAAGAATACACAGGTCGGTTTGCCGCTTTAGGTACAAAGTAGTACATCAAACCTAAAAACGGTGTGGTAAGGAAAAAGGCAACAGCGTTGTGCCCATACCACCATTGTACCAGTGCATCCTGTACCCCTGCATAAACAGAGTAACTTTTCATAGCACTTACCGGAATAGCAAGACTGTTAAAAATGTGTAGTATCGCAACGGTAATAAATGTTGCTAAATAGAACCATATTGCCACATACAGGTGACGCTCACGCCTCCTTAAAATAGTACCTATCATGTTGATACCAAATACCACCCATATAAGCGCAATACCGATATCTATAGGCCATTCCAGCTCTGCATATTCTTTTGATGAGGTATATCCCATTGGCAGAGATATCGCAGCAGCAAGAATAATGATCTGCCATCCCCAGAAGTTAAGGTTACTCAAAAAGTCACTGTACATGCGGGTTTTTAATAAACGCTGAAGCGAATAGTAAATCCCCGCAAACATAGCATTACCCACAAAGGCAAAAATAACCGCATTGGTATGTAATGGTCTTAATCTTCCATAACTTAACCAGGAAACACCATCTGTTAAATTAGGGAACATATACATGGATGCGATCAATAAGCCCGCAAGCATCCCTACTACACCAAACACTATGGTTGCATACAGGAACTTCTTGACTATTTTATTGTCGTAGTAAAATTGCTGCATCTCCATAGTTAGTCGTTGTTAGTTTTGTTTTCGGTTTTTTTAATTTCGTCGTCAAAAAGCATTCTGACAGAGGGTGTATAGTCGTCGTCAAACTGCCCGTTCTTTACCGCTCTTATAAAGGCGTACAAAGCAAGGACTGCGACTATAATACTGATACTGATTAATAAATAAATTACGCTCATACTTGTTAAATTAAGTCCTACAAAGTTAGGTTTGGGTTTAGGTATAAAACATGATATTTGTCATGCTATCCCTTTTTTACAGTGGTTATTTGGATTTTATTTTTGCGTAGTAATTGCTCATTATCGTTACAAAACCAATAATAGTTATTGTACTGAGCGGCATAATGATAGCAGCCGTAAGTGGTGATAATTTTCCGGTTATGGCAAACGACAGTCCTACTACATTATAGAGCAGCGAAAGGGTAAAACTCATCTTTATGGTTTTGACCGTATTTTTAGAAAGCTTCATGAAATAATCGAGCTTTTTAAATTGTGAAGCATCTAATATTCCATCACAGGCCGGGGAAAAAACATTTACATTTTCTGATATTGAAATACCCACATTACTTTGTGCCAATGCGCCTGCGTCGTTAAGCCCGTCACCCACCATCATTACGTTTTTGCCCTGCAGTTGCAATTGCTCTATATAAATTAGTTTCTGTTCGGGTTTTTGGTTAAAAATAAACTCCGTTCCTTCCGGTAAAAGCTGCTCCAGTATTTCACGTTCTCCTTCATTATCGCCCGAGAGTATTTTTAATTCGTAGTTAGGACTAAGGTTTTCGAATAACATACTCAAGCCCTCACGGTACTGGTTATCGAAAATATATTTACCCAGATAGTTTCTGTTAATGGCGACATGCACATTGGTTTGCTGCATGATATCGGGCGGAGCACCTACAAAGGAAGCCGAACCCATCTTTATAAAAAAACCGTTAATTGTACCCTGAATGCCTTTACCCGTAATTTCTTCGAAATGGTTAACAGGCAGCAAATGGGCATCCGGAAGAGAATCATATAATCTCCTGCTTAGCGGATGGTTAGACCCCCGAAGCAATGATTTTATAAAGGCCCGCTCTTTTACGTCAATATAATCCCCTTCATATACTATTTCCGATTTTTTGTTGGTAGTGATTGTACCTGTCTTATCAAAAACAATGGTATTTATTTTTGCCATCTGCTCAATAACAGTGGCATTTTTAAGGTACAGCTTCCTGTTTCCCATAATACGCAGTACATTACCCAGTGTAAAAGGAGCGCTTAGTGCCAGTGCGCACGGGCAGGCCACAATAAGTACTGCAGTAAATACATTAAAAGCAGTATTGGTATCTATAAATATCCAGAAACCAAAAGAAACAAAGGCGATTAGCAGCAGCATAGGTGTAAAATACCTGCTAATGGTATCGGTGATTGTTTTGTAGTTCCTGTCTTCTTTTTTAGCAAAAACTTCATTACTCCAAAGCTGGGTAAGGTAACTTTGAGATACAGAACTTATCACTTCCATTTCTACAACATTCCCGGTTTGCCTGCCGCCTGCATATATTTTATCGCCCGATACTTTTGTAATGGGTACTGCTTCTCCGGTAACAAAACTGTAGTCTATTGCCATGCTTTCGCTGATCAATATTCCATCTACCGGAATAAGTTCCTTATTACGAATTAATAATCGGTCTCCTTTTACAACATCATACACCGGGACAGATACTTCTGTACGGTCTGATAAAATCTTAGTAACTGCAATAGGAAAATAGGATTTAAAATCGCGCTCAAACGAAAGGAAATTATACGTTTTTTGTTGGAACAGCTTGCCCAGAAGCATGAAGAAAACAAGACCTGTAAGGCTGTCAAAAAAGCCTTGTCCATAACCAAATATAATATCGACAGTACTTCGCACAAACATTACTACCAATCCTAAAGCAATAGGAATATCTATATTAAGGATACCCGCTTTCAGGTTTTTATAGGCCGATATATAATACCCACTTGCCGAATACAAAAACGACGGCAATGACAATGCAAAAATGAGCCATCTAAAAAAGCCTTTATAATTGTCCAGCCAAAATTCCTCTACTTCAAAATATTCAGGGAAAGAAAGCAGCATTACATTTCCAAAACAAAAAAAGGCAATACCAACTTTATAAATAAGGTCACGGCTTACACTTTTTACCTGGTTCTCATAATTGTCCAGGCTTATGTATGGCTCATATCCAATAGAACTTAGCAGGTGTACAATTTGTTTTAAGGTAACCTTCTCAGCATTAAAGATGATACGGGTTTTCTTGTCGGGAAAGTTTACCTGCGAACTGCTAATACCGGACTGAAGCCTGTTCAGGTTTTCCAGTATCCAGATGCAGGAACTGCAATGAATATGCGGAATGTATAATGTAATTATATTGGTAGTATCTTCCTGAAAATCCAACAACCTGTTTACAATGGCTTCGTTTTCTAAAAAGTCGTACTTCCCTTTTATGTCCTGTGGCGTAGCGCCGGGTGCAGTTTCAAAATTATAATAATCAGTAAGGCCGTTAAGGCTAAAAATCTCGTAAACGGTTTTACAGCCGTTACAGCAAAACGATTTTTCGTCAAAAACAATCTCTTCTTTTTTTACAATATCCAACCCGCAATGAAAACAATTTTGCGTGCTCATAATATGCTCATTTACCTAAGACAAAGTTGGCGCAGATAACAAGGATAAAATATGATAATTGTCATACTATTCACTAAATTTGCATAACCCAAAAGCGCTATTCTATGAGTAAATGTGAACAATGTATCGTGAGAGAGTTTAGCTCGCTTAAAGCGCTGAACAAAGAGGAGCTGCTTAAAATCGCTGACTGTAAATCTTCTTATACCATTAAAAAAGGTGAAGCCATTTTTAGTGAAGGAGAGAATGTAAATGGTATCTTTTGTATTAAAGACGGTGTTTGTAAACTTTCAAAACTAAGCACCAATGGTAACGACCAGATCGTAAAACTAATTACCAAAGGTGAATTATTAGGACAACGCTCTATGATTAGCGATGAACCTGTAAATCTTACTGCCATTGCCCTTGAAGATATGGAGGTGTGCTTTATACCTAAAGCTGAAATAATGGGATTCTTTAATGAGAATAACAAGTTTTCTATGGATATTATGAAAGCAATTTGCGGTGATCTTAAAGAAGCCGACGACCATTTGGTTAACATGGCTCAAAAACCGGTAAAACAGCGCCTTGCTGAAACTCTTATCTATCTTTATGATTCGTTTGGAATTGATACCGATAATAGTCTTAATATAAAACTATCGCGTGAAGAAATTGCTGGTATGGTAGGTACTGCTACCGAAAGCTGTATCAGGCTGCTGTCTGACTTTAAGAAATCAGGACATATAGAGTTATCCGGTAAAAAGATCATTATAACCGATATTAGTAAACTAAAAAGGCTATAGTTCTCACTACAGCCTTTTTTATTCTTTTACTATGCAGGTTACATATTTAAGCTTTCTACATAGGTCTTGGCCTCCAGTAATCCCATAGCCTTTCTTTCTTTACAAATTTTTACCGCTTGCAGTTTGTTGTTCTGTTGTACCAAATATCGCATCTGATCGTCAAGATCTTCGGCTTCGCTATATTCAGCATTCATCACTTTAATAAGTCGGTTATGTAAAGTATCAGCTCTGTTCACTGCATCGTTACCCACAAACTGAAAAGCTGTATTGTGTATAAAATTGCCTTCACGCCATATTATAGTAACCAAAGCTCCAAGAGGTTCACCACTATCCGTAGCATATTTATTTTCCAGTGTAATGTCTTTTATTTTAGCTGTTTCTATAGAAGAAAGCTGCTCTTTTCTTAGGCTGCCGGGTTTTATACCATAAATCTTAAACTCTTCTTTTAGCGGATAAATAAACGTTATCTGAATAGGAATATGTCCAAAAACATAGCTTCCTGAATCTATAAACCGGAAAGGATTGATACCACTCTTCCGTAATACATCTTCTTCGTTTTTTGTTTCTACTGCTTTTTTAATTAACACCAAAACAACTATCGCAACAGCAATATAAAGTATCCACATATATTTAAAAGTTTTTGCTACTTACAAATATAATAAGTGTTAAAAAACATGCAAGTTTTTATGTAAAAAAAGCAATAAACTTAAAATCAGCTTTAGCGTTCCAGTTGTTTATTTTTTGTTTAGCGTTATGCCATATACAATAGAAAAAGCAAGCTAATAATGCCGATGATGAGTACTCCAATCATTATTTTTCGATAGTTTTCGTAACCAAACCACTCTATAAGTATCATACTTTTTCTATGACCTGTTGGTTCTGTTGCCCATTTCCATCTTTTTATGTACCCAATTAAAACCAACATTAAAGTCGAAATAATAATCCCATAGACTATTTTGGGATTATTCCTTATTTGGTTAAAAATTTCGCCAATATTCATTTATCTTATTCTGTTGGTTTCTGTCGTTCTGCAAAACCCTTGTTGTACGTTCGGCTTTTTCTCATAGGCAAATCTACCAATTATTTATTCTGGTGATACTCTAAAAAGTTATTAGCAACATCACGTATCTCTTGTTTTATTTCTTTGTCTTTACTTATAGAATTTAGTATTCCAATTAATTCTTGTTTTTTATTTTCATTTATTACACGGTTCAATAACCAAACTGTATGAACTGTTGGTTTGTCCTTCACTGATTTCTTTAGTAAATTCACGTAATCTTCTTGTCTTTCTTTATAAAATTTCTCAATAAAATGTGTTAATGGTCCAGGTGTTCCAAATTCTACCAAAGGATTTTTTTCCATTAGTTCAAGTATATTTTCGATTGCATCAAAGCCAATTTTGTCTGCTTCCATTTCGTCTACAATCTCATACTGCAAATTAATGAACTCAGGTTCTTCTAAATACCATTCACCTTTTGCTAGGAAATCGTATAGTGGTTTTAAGTATTTTTCCATTAGTTTATGAGAATTTCATTTTAAGAATTACAAATGTTCAGCCTTTGTTTGTCAGCTCCTCCTATAATGCCAATGCTATTTAGCTGCCGTATATTGTCGTCCAATAGGGTTCAAATTTAAGGTCGTCAAATTTTGTGTCGTGTATGTCTAACGTTTCAGCTCTGTAAATACCAAATGAAGTTGTGTCTTGTATTGAATTGATAAAACTCCATTGGGCATTTTTTTCGGGGTCGTGAACACTTCCCCAACGTCTGTATTTATATACCGTTCTCTTAGCATTTAGAATTTTTGATAATTCTCTTATGTCGTCTGTCCCTTTGTAATTGAGTTCTTCAGCAATTGCAATAACCATTAGAAAGTCAAATTTTATTTTCTCTTTTTTGGGATGGTTTTGTTCATTCAAAATACTAAAGCAGATGTCAGGTGCAGAACCTATTTTTCCACATACAGTCCGCATTGGTGTCCAACAGTCCAAACAGCTAAACTGCCGTTCCTTTTCTTCGTCACTAAAAGTCCATTTTTCAAACGACTTTTCATTCCAGCGAAGTTTTCCAAATTTTATTTCATCATGATATTCAGAGTTAGGTCGTTGTGTATAAGCGTGGACACCCAAACCTGTTTTGTCGTAATAGGATGAATGCTTTATGATCTTGTCAAAAAGTGGTTGAATGCTTTTTGTCCATTCATTTTTTGTCCATGGCTCTTTGCCTTTTGTTGTGTCGGCAAAAAGCAAATAAAAGTGATATTTTCTACTATCAAAACTCATACTGTGTCGGGGCAATTGGATGGTGGCATTTCGGAGCCGAAACCTTTAGCTAAAATACAAATTTGAACCGAAACACAAAACTTGAATTATAGACTTTCCTACCGCTATCGCCAAGCCCCTGTTTACGGCAGTTTTTATTTTTCACTAAATTGTTTTTTAAAATCAAGTGTTAAATTATAGTTTTCTTCAATTGGAACTAATTCTCTATATGTTTTTTCAATGTCTTTTCCTTCTTTAGTCCATAAAAATGGCACAAATGAATATACTTGATTTCCGTTTGCTTTTTTTATATCATTTTGCCAATTTTCCCATCTGAAAATCTCGTAAAATTTATTTATGTCGCCAGTCAAAGCCCAATAAAGAAATTCAGAATAGTTTGTATCTAAACATTCCCATTCAAGTGTATCTTGTGGTAAATAATAAACTTTACCCATTTCGGTTCCAATTCCACCAGCGTTTAGAGCAAAATATCCACCGATTATATCGTCCGCAATTAAGAAATGTGATGGTTGATTGCCATAATTTTCAAAAGTTTTTCCTTTATTCCATTCGATCAAATCCCTGTTAAGTTTTTCACTTCCTGAGCCCAAAATTCTAAGCCAGCCATTGTCAATTAATATTCCTCCTGTTTCGTAGATTACTGCACCCATTGGCGAACGTGTTGTGACTTGAGCATTCACAAGTTCTTTTTCTGCTCTTCTCTCGTCTTTTGGTAAAATTTCATATTCGTTTTCCGCTTCATTTAACCATTCTGACACTAATTCCCATCCTGGTTCATCCAAGTTTATTAATTCTTCAAGCGTTTTCATATTTTGTTAATTCCTGTTATTGTAGGTTGGTTCTGTAAAATTACCGCCAACTTGTTTATATCGCTCATAAAATGGCGTCAATCTAACTAAATTGTGTTGGCTTTGCGCTATCTCAAATATATATAAAGAACTACTAAACTACTACAACTTCCGGAATTAATACATTTGAAACTTCTTTCTTATAACTTTCAAGACCATCCATGATCACACGAACTTCATTTTTAAAATAATCATTTGTTCCAAAGAGATTTTGATAATACAGGATACCTTCTAACAGGTTATTTTTAAAAGCCGTCCATTTTTTGATCTGCCCTTTGGTTATTTCTATAAACACATCATTTACTTCCTGCTTTAAATACGCTACATACAGGTCCAGCTCTTTTATAAATACATTGGGGCGCTGCTTCGCTGTAAGTACCGATTCATATCCATAAATATGACGGATCATCTCAGCTAGCGTAATTTCTCTATCAAAGTAGGCCATATTAGGTCCCGGACAGATAACGACACCCTGCTGTTCGCCTTTTATAGCAATATCATTTTCCAAATAAGAAGCATTAGCTAAACCAACACAAAGACACGATTTTACTGTAATAGCATCTTTCTCCCGCTCGAAAGCAACAGCAGATAGTTCTTCTTTTTTAAGTTCCAGTTCGTCAAGTTTTATCTGCTGGTATTTTCGCGATGCGGTACAAATCCCTTCTTCGTCATATTCACGATTCAAAGCCAATAGTTTTTTAGGACAGGAGCTTCCTGCTTTGTTATTATTTATACGATGGTTCTTAAAGTAATCATTCGTTGTTCCGTTAACCGTATTAAAAGGTACACCCAAGGGTGAAATGGCGCTGCGGTAAAAATCATTTTCTCCGGCAGCTGCCAATAAATTACGGGTTTCGGTATCTGTTGATGTAGCCTCGGGTACCAACAGAAATGGTGATCCCCACCCTACTGAATCTGCTTTATAATAATTTAGGAAAAACTCATGTTCTTCGGCGGTACCTACCCCACCCTGAACAGTTATCTTTAATGGCATTGGTTCATTAGGTACAGCATATCCTTCGTTTAAAAGTGTCTTTATCATTAACTGATGTGTATTTATAATAAGTTCTTCTTTACGTTGCTTGAATTCTTCCATGATGGGGCCTAATAGTAAACCATCGGTAGCAAAAGCATGCCCACCACAATTAAGTCCTGACTCTATACGGTATTCGGACACCCAGATGCCTTTTTTAGCCAAAAAGCTTCCCTGTATCATAGCCGACCTGAAATCACTCACTTTGAGAGTGATTTTCTTTTTAAGTTCGCCATTTTTGTTTGGAAAAAAATCTTTAAATGTTGCGATATAACTATACAGCGACGGATTCATTCCTGCAGATAATACCAGCGATGAATTTAATTTACTATTAGCAAAACCTCGCAATGCTGCATGTGCATCGTTATAAGTTACAGGCAGTTGTTCTTTCTTTTCATAATTGGCTTTGTCTACCTTGGTCATAATGTTAACATCGATAGCACCCGGGTGCAGGTGTTGTGAAATAAAACTCTTTACAACATTGGTTATTCCTCCCGAAATGAGATCCTGCAAGCCTTTTTTTATTTCAGACTTTTGAGGCAGCATACCTATAAAATTAGATAATGTCTGTTTGTTTGCGCTCATTTCATCACAAAAAGCCTCATATTTTAGCCTTACAATTTCATCTACCGTATTAAGATAAGCTGTGATTCTCTCGGCTCTGTAATCACTCATTTTTGACGTGATCTCTTTATAAGGCAGGCTGAATTTTTTGCTATAAAAGGCATTCATCTTTTCCATAAGCTCATCGTCTACAATGGAAATTACCGAATCAATACCATATTGAGCTACCCTGATAGGGCTGTCTATAGTGTAAGCAAGTCCCATTACAGGAATATGAAAGCTATGCAGCGGTTTATTTGTTGTCATAGATGTAATTACTAATAATCTGCAAATATCATAAAGGATGCTTTTTTAAAACCTGATAAATATCATGTTCAGAAAAATATTGATTTGCATTCTATCCTTTCGCACTGCGTTACAGCAACATCAATAGAAGTTTAAATAATAAATATTTACAATCCTTTTACCGGTAATCCCAACCCCAGCGGTTATCTTTGCATAAAAATCCAAAAACATTATTGTGGACAAACAAAAATATATTTTCCTTATCATCATCTTAGGGTCGTTAAGTGCATTAGGCCCCTTTTCAATAGACATGTACTTACCCGGATTTACAGCTATTGCTAAAGATCTTCATACTACACCCAACAAAGTTTCTTTATCGCTGTCAAGCTATTTCATAGGGATATCGGCAGGTCAATTACTGTACGGACCATTACTGGATCGTTTTGGCCGTAAAATGCCTTTGTATATTGGTTTAACCGTTTACATCCTGGCATCTATAGGCTGTGCGCTTACTACCAATATTGATGTGTTTATTGCACTGCGCTTTGTACAGGCTGTAGGAAGCTGTGCTGCTGCTGTAGCCTCTATGGCTATGGTGCGTGACCTGTTCCCACCGCAAGACAGTCCGAAAGTATTCTCGTTACTGCTTTTAGTAGTAGGGCTTTCGCCAATGCTGGCACCAACAATTGGAGGTTATGTGATCTTAGGCTTCGGTTGGCATTTTATCTTTGTTATCCTTGCCTTTATGGGGCTTGCGGTATTACTGGCATCGCGTTTTGGCTTGCCACATACCCGAAAACCAGATCATTCTATTTCTTTAAAACCAAAACCCATTATAACCGGCTTTACAAAAGTATTTATGCACCCACAGTTTTATACGTATGCAGTGTCAGGAGGTATAGCTTTCTCGGGACTGTTTACCTATGTAGCGGGTTCTCCAATACTGTTTATGGATATTTTTAAAGTATCGGGGGAAACCTACGGATGGATCTTTGCCTTCATGTCAATAAGCTTTATTGGGGTAAGTCAATTAAACTCAGTATTGCTTAGAAAATACAATAGTGAGCAATTGGTCTATTTCGGGCTTGCATTGCAGTGCATCGTTAGTATCGCATTTCTTATTGCAGCTATGAATAATTGGTTGGACCTGTATGGAACTATAGCAATGCTGTTCCTGTATTTAGGATGCCTTGGATTAACCAATCCTAATACATCCGGACTATCGTTAGCGCCATTCTCTAACAATGCAGGCAGTGCTTCGGCGTTATTGGGTGCTATGCAACTAGGCCTTGGTGCACTTGCATCTATGGCAGTGGGAATATTTGTAAAAGATTCTATGATACCTATGGTCGTTATTATGGCAGGCAGTACGGTATTAGCTTTAATTGTACTTTTAATCGGGCGAAGGAACATCACTGTTTTAACCGAAACAACAGACACCGACAATGTTATGATACATTAATCTTTATAAAAAGTATAAAAAAAGCCAGTTCATGTGAACTGGCTTTTTTTGTTATAGATTCTTGCTGATATAGCTTCCGTAAAGATCCTTAAACTGATACCCTTCAGTAAAACGGTCTTTGTTCAATTTCTTGAATTCAGAAAGTCCCCAAAGGATGAATTCTTTCAGAAAATATACATCTTCTTTTTCGGCATTAGGCTGATATTTTAAAACCAGCTGCTTTAAAGGAATAATAGAATCCAGTTGTTTTTTATACTCTTCATCGGTAGCATCGTCTAAAAGTTCAAAACCGCTTTCATTAAAGAACCAGTCGATTACTTCCTGATAAGGGCTTTTCTCGTTAGAACGCTCCAGCTTTTCGATCTTAGGGAAATAATCCGGGAAGAATGTACGGATGGCACTGCTGATTAAATGCTCAGCTACAACAGCAGCTCCCTCCTGTTCACCTTCATATACCAGTTCGACCTTACCCGTAATTGCAGGAATGACACCCATAAAGTCAGATAGTCTAACGGTTGTTTTTTCGCTGCCAGCTCTTAAAGCACGTCTTTCGGCAGTACTTAACAGATTCTCAAAAGCAGTAATGCTCATCCGGGCGCTTACCCCGCTTTTATAATCAATGAATTCACTCTCGCGTGCTTCAAAACTTATTTGCTCTAACAGGTCTTTTGCTAATGAAGGAACATGGATAAACTCACTCTGACGACCATCAAGATTAGATTCCTGCTCTGTAATTGTCCTAGCAATTTTTACCGTTTCAGGATAATGCGTAAGAATCTGCGACCCTATTCTGTCTTTTAAGGGCGTAACGATACTTCCTCTATTGGTATAATCCTCAGGGTTTGCCGTAAATACAAACTGAAGGTCCAGATGCATACGCACCTTAAAACCACGGATCTGGATATCGCCTTCCTGTAAAATATTGAATAAGGCAACCTGTATTCTGGCCTGCAGGTCGAGCAGCTCATTAATAACAAAAATACAGCGGTTGGCACGCGGTATCATCCCAAAATGGATAACCCGGTCATCAGCATACGATAATTTCAGGTTGGCCGCTTTAATAGGATCGATGTCACCAATCAGATCGGCTACCGTAACATCCGGAGTTGCCAGCTTTTCATAGAAACGATCGTTCCTGTGCAGCCAGCTTACAGGAGTGTCATCACCTTTCTCTTCGATCAGGCTTTTTGCAAAGCGGGAAATCGGGTTTAATGGATCATCATTAATTTCAGACCCTTCCACAAAAGGTATGTATTCGTCAAGCAGGTTAACCATAAGGCGTGCCAGCCTTGTTTTAGCCTGTCCGCGAAGTCCTAATAAGTTAATATTATGGCGTGATAAAATAGCACGTTCCAGTTCGGGTATTACCGTATTTTCAAAACCCCATACCCCTTTAAAAACGTTTTCGCCTTTGCTTATTTTGGTTCTAAGGTTATTACGCAATTCGTCTTTTATGCTTCTGCTTTCGTAACCTGCCTTTTTAAGGGCACCCAGTGTTTTTATATTTTCAATATCCATATATCAGTTCTCTAAAATTCTTATTTAATTCGTTTCTTTCTATTGGTTTCATAATCCTCAAAAATCATTTCGCCAAGCCCTTTTAATCCGGTATAAAATGCCTTACCCTGATTTGCCTCTGTAAAATGATTTACAAACTGCTGCAAATACGGGTCGCTGGCAATCATAAAAGTAGTTATGGGAATATGCAGTTTTCGTGCCTGCTGTGCCATCGTATAACATTTGTCTACAATATACTCATCCAGGCCGTTACTGTTCATGTAATAACTGCCGTCGCTTTCGCGGATGCAGCTTGGCTTACCGTCTGTAATCATAAAAATCTGTTTATTGGTGTTTCGTTTCCTTCTCAGCAAATCCATAGCGAGCTGAAGCCCTGCAACCGTGTTGGTATGAAAAGGCCCTACCTGCAGATATGGCAGATCTTTAATGGCTATAGGCCATGCATCATTACCAAAAACAAGTATGTCCAGTGTATCTTTAGGATAGCGTGTAGTGATAAGTTCCGCGAGTGCCATGGCTACTTTTTTTGCAGGAGTAATACGGTCTTCGCCATAAAGTATCATGCTGTGGCTTATATCAATCATCAAGACGGTGCTCATTTGTGCCTTGTATTGCGCATCTTCCACCACAAGATCGTTTTCGGTAAGCATAAAACTGTCGATCCCGTTATTGATCTGGGCATTCTTGAGACTTTCTGTGAGCGAGATCCTGTCCAGTCCGTCTCCAAAATGGTATTCCCTGAATTCCCCGGTATGCTCATCACCGCTTCCTGAATGTTTTGTTTTATGATTTCCGGAACCGCTCTTTTTCAGATTGCCAAAAATCTGGTTCAGTGCCTGCTGGCGAATAGACCTCTCGGTTTTAGCTGTTATTTTTAATCCGCCCGATCCATCGTCTTTAACCTCATCTTTTATATAACCTTTCTTTTTAAGGTCTTCAATAAAATCATCGATAGTATAATTTTCGTCCGTAAGTTTATATTCTTTATCCAATTCCCGAAGCCAGTCCAGCGCTTCATCCAGATCGCCCGAAGTATGGGTTATCAGCTCGGTAAAAATTTCGAAGAGTTTGTCAAACGGAGACACATTTGGAGCCTCATATTGCCTGAATATAAAGCCCTTTCTTTTATTTGTTTCCATAGCCTATAAAATTATTACATAATCAGATTTAATGAATCAAAATTTTGAATAATTTTTAGTTAAAAGATATGGCAGGTAATCGTATTTCTTAATCTGGATTAAGTTTTTTAGAGGTTGAATAGCAGAGATTTGTAATGAACAAATCATCTAAATACTATTACTTATGAAAAATATGCTTCCAACAGCACAATTGTTTTTACGCCTTGCCTTGGGAATAGGCTTTATATTACCAGTAATGGACCGTTTGGGAATGCTGGGGCTTCCTGGCGAACCTAATGTGGGCTGGGGCAATTGGAGTAACTTTATTGATTATACCCATTCACTTATGCCCTACCTTAACAGACCCATTGCAGGGATTATGGGAGCAATAGCTACCATAGCCGAAGTCGTATTTGGTATCCTGCTTATTGTGGGCTTTAAGACACGGTTAACAGCTATAGGCAGTTTTGCACTTACACTTACTTTTGCTTTGAGTATGTTGTTCTTTGCAGGCTACAGGGCGCCATTCAATTATTCTGTATTTACAGTGAGTGCAGCAAGTCTTTTACTTTCGGTAATTGGGGAATACAAATGGAGTATTGATGCTTCATTAAAAGCATAATTTATCGCTTAGAATAAATTGCCGACAGGTATACCCATATAATGAAGAACAACTGCAGCGGTATCCTGAACCATAGATAGTCCGGGCCGTTGCCATCAAGCGCAGCGGTCTGTAAATTTACATGGTGCATTGCTGCATAAATATTTGCAGGAAGTAGGAATATAAAAAAAACAATCAATAGCCATGCGGTTGCTTTACTATATTTTGGAAGTAAAAGGCCTATTGGTGCAGCCATCTCGATAAATCCTGTGAAGTAAACCAATTCAATTCTGTAAGGGATGAAATCAGGCAGCATCATGGCCATCCCTTTGGTAAATAAAAAATGGCCAACGGTTGTAAGCACCAACATAGCCGACATAGCAATCCTGCCCGATAAAGCAAACTTGTATTGTTTGTATTTTATCCTTAAAACGATAAGTGAAATTAAGAATGTTCCCAGTAATGTTATTTCGGTTTCCATTGTATTTTTTCTGCAAAGTTCAGTAGATAAGCAGTATAAGGCAATGAACCTGGGTTAATAAATTCGCTTACGTATCCTGCTTAATGCCTGTGGTGTAATACCAATATAGGAAGCCAGGTATTTTAAAGGGATGTTTTGAATAAGGTGAGGCTGTTCTGTAAATAAGTTACGATACCGCTGCTCAGCAGTTTCATTGAGTAAGGAAAGTTCCCTTTTGGATTTTTCCATAAAAAGCCCTTCACTGGCATGCCTGCCGATAGTGTTCCCAATCTCTGTTTGAGCATAGATATCCTGAAGGTCTTTATGAGATAACCGCCAAAGAACAGTATTAGATAATGCTTCGACATTGTAATTAGCAGGTAACTGCGTAAGGAAAGAATCGTAAGCACTTACAAATTCATTATCAAACACAAAAGCAAAGGTAAGATCCTGCTCTTCTTTTGGAATATAAAAACGGATAACACCGCTTTCTACAAAAGAAAGATACTTCTCTGTTTGTCCTGCTTCTAAAACCAATGCCTTTTTAGGAAATTCTTCTCTTACCAGTTTAGACGAAAATGTATTCCAGTCGGCATCCGAAATTTTGTCTGTTTTTTCAAAATAATGCCTTATCTGTTTCATATGCTAAAAATTACAATTAGCCTTCGTACATATCCATGTTGAGCCTTGTTTCCTCAAGGTCAAGCTCTCTCTCGATTTTTCGCAGGATCTCTTCATTCGCATCTCCGGAACGATGCAGCTGTTCTATTTTTTGACGTTCTACCTTTATAAGGTCTATCTGTAACTGGGTAAATTCATTAAAAATATTGGTAGAAAGTGTTTCGCCATTGGCAAAATAATGTGCCGGAAGTTCGGTTTTTTGCAACCTGTTGAATTTTACTTCATACTTACTTTTAATGTTGTTAAGTAACTCGTCCTGTAGCAGTGACAGATTTTCTTCAATATGGGCAATGGTTTGCGATACTACAATATTTCTCACCTCATATTCTTCGGCATAAATAGAATAGGGTTCTATTTTTAATTTACGTATGAGCCATGGCAGTGTTAAACCCAGCAATACCAATGTGGAAAGTATAACACAAAATACCAGAAAAATTACCAGGTTACGCTGTGGGAATGTAAATGGTATGGCAAGTGCCGCAGCCATAGAAACCACACCACGCATACCTGCCCATCCAAAGACTACGAGGTTTCGTGCATCAAATTCTTCTTTATCACGAATCTTTTTACTAAGAAAACGGGGCAGCATCACTGCCGGAAATACCCAAATAAAACGTACAATGATAACTACAAAACTTATGGATATACCCCAAATAGCTAATGAAAGTGGTGAATAACCGCCAATATCAGCCATTATCTGGCGCAGCTGCAGGCCGATAAGAATAAAGATAAGTCCGTTTAAAATGTAAACCACGACATCCCAAACCGTAGTGGTCATAATGCGGCTTTGGTGCGTAAATATTTGTGCCGACCTGAAGGAAAGGTACAACCCTGTAGATACTACTGCAAGAACCCCCGAAAAATGAAAATGCTCGGCAATTAAATAGGATGTAAATGGCGTAAGGAATGTTAGGGTAACCTCAACAATAGGATCGCATACATACTTTTTATGAATAAGGTACATGATATACCCCATCCCTACTCCAATGGCAATACCTGCCGATGCTACGACCACAAAATTAAGGCCGGCTTCCCACAGTACAAAATTTCCAGCAGTAATTGCGGTAAGTGCATATTTATAAGCTACAAGTCCGCTCGCATCGTTAACAAGGCTTTCGCCGTCTAATATGGTTAATAAACGGGGATGTAATCCAAGTCCTTTTGTTATCGATGTAGCAGCAACAGCATCAGGCGGGGAAACAATTGCTCCAATAAGAAATGCCAATGGCCAGCTGATGTCGTCTATCAATGCATGTGCTGCAACTGCCACTGCAATGGTGGTAAAGAATACCAATCCAATTGCGGCAAAGCTAATGGGGCGTATTGCTCCTTTAAAATCGTGCCAACTGGTATTCCATGCCGCATGGTATAACAATGGCGGAAGGAATATGATAAAAACAATATCAGGGCTCAATGCTATGACCGGCAGCCCGGGAATGACACTAATAACCACTCCGGACAGTACCAAAACGATGGGAAAAGGGAATTTATATTTGTTGCTCAGGATACCCAGGAATACTATTCCAAACAGCATCATGATAATGATCGTAATGTTTTCCATATTATAAATAAGCGCTTTTTAGCGTGATTAAATTTACACACATTTTATCGTTTATAATCCGTGTGAAAAATCCATTTATACTTAAATTATAAACAATGGTGTTAACAGAAAACATCCTGTAATTATCATATGGTTTTGCCTCTACCTGTGCTCTTTATAGGTATTACCAGTCCAGATTTCCTGCAATTGTTTCCATTGAGAAATTGTTAAAGCATCTGATTTTGCTCCGGCGATGGCATCATTGAGCTGTTCCATCGTGCGAACACCTACAACGGCTGTAGTAACGGCAGGATGATCTATTACGTACCGCAGTACGGTTTCGGTTTGTGTTTTTCCTTCGCGAATTGCTTCAGGCAGCCTTTTCAAAATAGATTCAACCTCATCTTCATTTATCCCAATATAATCAGCAGCGGGTTTGTTAACCAGCAAACCACCTGCCATAGCACCGCGAGCAAGTACCCCAATTTCATTTTGAAGGAGGAGGTCAAGCGTTTCTTCTTCAGGGCGGCGGTCTAAAAGGCTATACTGTGTCATTACCGCGGTGATGTTAGAGCGTTTTACATATTCCCTGATCACATTTGGGCGAATAGACGAAAGTCCGTAAGCTCTTATCTTACCCATATCGACCAAACGCTCAAAAGCTTCAATGGTTTCATCCATTGGGTCATTTATGGTACCGCCGTGTAATAAATAAAGGTCAATATAATCCGTCTGCAATCGTTTCAGGCTTTCATCGATAGCTTTTAGTATGTATTCCTTACGCGGATACCACTCCCAGCCGCTGCCGTCCTGTTTCCATCGGTTGCCCACTTTTGTAGACACTAATATATCCTTTCGTTTTAATTTTATAGCATTGCCTAACAGGCGTTCGTTTTCTCCGTTTTCATAAAGATCGGCCGTATCAAAAAGTGTAATGCCGTCATCAATCGCTTTACTGATTATCTCATTCGTATGGGTATTGGAACTTTTTAAAGACATGCAGCCAAAACTGACCTCGCTTACTTTAAAACCTGCTTTTATAAGGGATTTGTATTTCATAATAATAACAGCCTGAATTTAGCCGAAAACAAATTTAAGAATAATAGTTTTAGCAGTGCTGAAAGGATAATTTATGTTTTATTTAATTATTCAAAACAGGGCAATAGTGTATCTTTATACTATGATTAAAGCAATTACCCAATGCCTAAAAAAAATAGAAAAAGTGAAGAATTCTGGAATGTAATTACCCACGGTACAGGGACATTACTCTCTTTTGTCGCTTTGGGAGTTCTTGTAATTTTTTCTGTTTTTAGAGGAACGATGATCCATTTTGCAGCCTCGCTTGTTTTTGGTTTAAGCCTTGTGCTGCTGTACTCTGCCTCTACTCTTTATCATGCAGCTTATACCTTAAAATGGAAACGCATTTTTCAAAAAGCAGACCATATCTGTATCTATATTCTCATTGCAGGAACGTATACTCCCATAGCTTTATTAGGATTAAAAGGAGTTTGGGGCTGGACGGTGTTTGGCTGTATATGGGCTTTTGCCCTTGCAGGATTTATTTTTAAGTTTTCGCCCCTGCAAAGATCAGAGAAAATATCACTAATTCTTTATGCTTTAATGGGATGGCTTATTATTACTGTAATTAAGCCTTTGATAGAAAACCTTGCGCCCGAAGCACTCTATTATCTTCTAGGCGGTGGTTTGTGTTATACCTTTGGTATTTACTTTTTTGTGAAAGAAAAAATACCTTATAATCATACTATCTGGCATATATTTGTTTTAAGTGGCAGTGCGCTCCATTTCTTTGGTATCTTTTTCTATCTGATACCTTAATCCTTAGAATAAATTATTATTTTTAAATAAATTTTTACAGTATACCCCCTTATATATACCTTGAAAAACAATTCTACATCATATCCTTTTCTGCGTGGCGGCGGAGAAATGGGCGAACTCACAAACAATTATAACTGGGCATCTACTCCGGTTGGTGCTATAGATCAATGGCCTCAAAACCTGCGTAATACTGTTTCCATGATACTATCTTCGAAATTCCCTATGTTTTTATGGTGGGGAGAAGATCTTATCCAATTTTATAATGATGCATACCGGCCCAGCCTTGGTAATAACGGGAAACACCCTTTAGCCCTTGGACAAAAGGGTGTAGATTGCTGGCAGGAAATCTGGGATACCATTTATCCTCTAATACAGAAGGTTCGGCTTAAAAACAAAAGTGCATGGAGTGAAGACCTGTTATTGCCTATTTATCGAAATGGTGCTATTGAAGATGTATACTGGACTTTTAGCTTTAGCGGCATAACCGGTGATGATGATAATGTTGAAGGTGTATTGGTAGTATGTACCGAAACTACCGAAAAGGTAAAAAACCTGGCGCGTATTGAAGATGCCAAAAACGAACTGGAATTTGCCATTGAAGCTGCCGAACTGGGTGTGTGGGATTATAACCCTGCCACTAATAAGTTTACTGGCAATGCCCGGCTTAAAAACTGGTTTGGTTTATCTGCCGATGGCGAAATACTTCTTTCAAATGCTGTAGATTCTATAATAGAAGAAGACAGGCAGCGTGTATCTGATGCGATACTCGAATCGCTTAATTATGAATCGGGCGGACATTATGACATTGAATATACAATTAAAAACCCTGTTACAAATGAGCTGAGAACGGTGAGGGCAAAAGGTCGTGCCTGGTTTGGTACTGATACTATTGCCTATCGTTTTAATAGTACTCTACAAGATATAACAGACCGTAAAAAGGCACAAAAAGAGATTGCGAAAGCAAATCATCTAACCAACTTATCAGTAAAAAGTGCCGGTATTGGTGTTTTTAATATTGATCTGGCTACAGGGTCTATAGAATATACTCCTTCTTTTGCTTTAATATTAACGGGTGACAGCACCAGAAAAGAAATTAACCGTCAGGCTTTTATAAAACACATACACCCCGATGATCTTGAAGAAAGAGCAATTGCTCTAAAAGAAGGTGTAAAAACAAACGAATTTTATTATTCTCCCCGAGTTATATGGGATGATGGAACCATACACCGAATGGTTGTTATGGGATCTAATACTTTTGATGCTTCGGGTAAGCCTGTTTCTTTTTCGGGAACAGTAAGGGATATCACTGTCTTTGAAAACCAAAAAACAGCTCTTGCCGAAGCTGATATCAAGTTTAGAAATGTAACGAACAGTTCGCCTACGGGTCTTTGGCTGTCTGATACTGAAGGAAGAATAACCTACATTAATAAAACACTTATTGAATGGAGTGGTATATCGCATGATGGCTATACCGATGGCGAATGGATCAATTATATATTTGAAGAAGACAGGGAGCTATGTGCAGCACTGTTTCAAATAGCTATAGCAGATCATTCGCATTATGAGGTGATCTTCCGATTAAATAAAGCCAACGGAAAAACATCATGGTGTCGTGCTGCCGGAGATCCATATTATAACAATGATGGTAGTTTTGCAGGGTATGCAGGGTATTGCATGGATATTAACGAGATCATTGAAGGGCGTAAAGCACTTATGGAAAGTGAAGAGCGTTTTAGGTCTATGGTCGAAGAAGCTCCTGTTGCTACCTGCCTCTTTATGGGAAGGGAGTTACGTCTGGAAATTGCCAACGAAATTATGTTAAGCTACTGGAATGTAGACAACTCTGTAATTGGATTACCGTTAGCCAAAGCAGTACCCGAACTAAAAGGACAGCCCTTTCTGGACATTTTAGATAACGTTTTTACTACCGGAGTAACCTACCATGCAAGTGCTGCTCCTGCACTGCTTAATATAGGCGGTATACCGGGAACTTATTATTTTGACTTTACTTATAAACCTCTTTTTAATGCAAAAGGTGAAGTATATGCCATTATGGATATGGCAATAGATGTTACCGAACAGGTACGTGCACGACAGAAAATTGAAAACACTCAAACCGCTTTAACAGGAGCAATAGAACTTGCAGAGCTTGCTACCTGGAGCCTTGACATTAAAAAGAATATTTTTAATTACTCTACCCGCTACATGAACTGGATGGGAATAACTGAAAATTTACAAACAGTTAATAGTGCTTTTGTATCGTTACCGGAAGAATTTACAGAAGAGGTAGATACCGCTCTAAAAACGGCTTCCAGAAAAGGGTCCAGCGGTATTTATGAAAATATACATCCTGTTATTAACCGTATTACCGGAGAGATAAGAATTATACACTCGCAGGCTCAGGTAGTAATGGATGCTACAGGAAATCCTGAATTTTTGAGCGGCAGTGCACAGGATATTACCAAAGAACGAAAACTTCAGCAGGAACTGGAATTTCAGGTGGAGCAGCGCACAGAACAGTTACAGCAGGCAAATTCTGAACTGGCTGAAGCGATCAAAGCATTACAGCAAAACAATCAGGAATTAAGACAGTTTGCCTATATAGCATCTCACGATTTACAGGAGCCTACAAGAAAGATAAGTATCTTCTCTAAAATGCTGAAAGAGAGTCTGGGTAGTATTGACGACCGTTCAAGAACTTACCTCAATAAAATAAACAATTCTGCCGACAGGATGGGGAACCTTATTCAGGATGTACTCGCCTACTCGCAGCTATCTAAGGAAGCTGACTTTTTTGTATCGGTAGACCTTGATAAAATTGCTAAGGAGACCATAACCGACTTTGAGCTATCTATTGAACAGACGGGTGCTGTTATAGTTTGTAAAGACCTCCCTGTTATAGATGCTATACCGCGGCAAATGTCGCAGCTGTTTAGTAATCTTATTTCTAATTCACTTAAATACAAACGCATTAATGTAACTCCAAAAATCACCATAACAGCAACGTTGTTACCCAAAGGTACAGTCTCGAAGCTGGATAAGGAAAAGGACTATTACAGAATAGAATTTATGGATAACGGCATAGGATTCCATCAGGATTATGCAGAGAAGATCTTTGATATTTTCCAGCGATTACATGGAAAATCAGAATATTCAGGAACTGGAATCGGTTTGTCGATATGTAAAAAGATCATCCAGAACCATCATGGTAATATTGAGGTCAGGGCATCTGAAGATATAGGAGCACTTTTTGTAATTATACTTCCTGCGGCACAAAACTAAGCCAGCAACCCTAAAGCCGAAGCCTTTTTAACGGCTTCCATAGCATTATCTGCATCCAGCTTTACAAGAATGCGCTGGCGGTGGGTATTTACCGTATGGATGGATATTGCGGCACTTTGGTGTAAAAACTGCAGTTTCGCTTACCAACATGCGGATACTGTGTACAGGAAATTATTATTCGAACCAAAAGGCTATTGATGAACTTGATGTTAATTTTGAACCTATTGAGAACGGTATCACCGAAGCTGTGGATTGGTTTAAACTAAAAGGTATTATCTACTAACGGTATAATTGCGTGAGGGATAGCAGCGGCATTCCCGAAGAGAAACGAAGGGATACAGCGTATAGCCCGGCCCCGGAATGCAATGGAGGGGACACGCCCAAAATGCCGATTTTATATTTAAGAAAAGCCTAACAGGCATTGATTTAAAAAACCAAACTTTTTATGTAATTTTGCCCCTCAAATTTTTATGTAACTGCCATGACAAAAGTAAAAGTAGGATTAGTACAGATGAGCTGTGTTAAAGACAAGCAGCCCAATCTTGATAAAGCAATAAGAGAAATTCGCAATGCTGCAAAGCAGGGCGCACAGATAGTATGCCTTCAGGAGCTGTTTACATCGCTGTATTTTTGCGATGTTGAAGATTATGAAAACTTTAAACTGGCAGAAGCTATCCCTGGTCCGTCTACTGATGTGCTTAGCGAAATAGCCAAAGAGCTGAATGTTGTTATTATTGCATCGTTATTTGAAAAACGTGCGCAGGGTCTTTACCACAATACTACAGCAGTTATTGACGCTGATGGTACGTATCTTGGTAAATACCGTAAAATGCATATTCCGGATGATCCGGCTTTCTACGAGAAATTCTACTTTACCCCGGGCGACCTGGGTTATAAAACATTCCAGACGAAGTATGCCAAAATTGGTATCCTTATCTGCTGGGATCAATGGTACCCGGAGGCTAGCCGTATCACGGCGCTTATGGGTGCAGAAATTATGTTCTACCCTACTGCTATCGGATGGGCTACATCGCAGGATGAAGATACCAACAAAGAGCAGTATGATGCATGGCAGATCATTCAGCGTTCTCACGCTGTAGCCAATGGTGTTCACGTTGTGAGCGTTAACCGTGTAGGCTTTGAGCAGGAAGGCGAAATGAAATTCTGGGGTGGCAGTTTTGTGGCTAACCCACAAGGTAAGCTTATGTACCTTGCATCTCATGAAAATGAAGAAACTACAGTTGTTGAACTTGAAACTAAAGATACCGATCATTACCGTACCCACTGGCCTTTCTTACGCGACCGTAGAATTGACAGCTACCAGCCGATAACAAAACGTTACCTTGATGAGGATTAATTTTTTGTTTCAGGTTTCAAGTTTAAGGGTTAATTCCCGTTATTAGAATTTACATACAGTCACCCTGAGCTTGTCGAAGGGCAATTATAATATTAAGTCAATGGCTTTTCATACCAACAATACACCTAAGCAACTAGGTTTCCATTTTCCTGCCGAATTTGAGCAGCAACGTGCGCTTTGGCTTTCATGGCCGCACAAAGAGGCTTCATGGCCGGGAAAACTGCATACAATTTACAAACCGTACTGTGAATTTATTTTACAGGTGTCGCGCCATCAAAAAGTATGCATTAATGTTGCAGATGCTGCTATGCAGCAATTTGCCTTAACAGAGATCGAAAAATTTGCTCCTCTTGTTGCGGGTGCTCAACTTAACGCAATCAGTTTTTACCTGCACCCTACTAACGATGCATGGTGCCGTGACCACGGTCCTGCCTTTGTAGTAAACAGGCAAACCGGAGAGAAAGCTATTGTGGACTGGGGTTATAACGCATGGGGTGATAAATATCCTCCATACGACCTGGATGATGTTATTCCTACACGTATTGGAGAAGCTTTAGGTTTAAAAGTATTCCATCCCGATATTGTAATGGAAGGCGGCAGTGTTGAGTTTAACGGTAAGGGTACACTTCTTACAACTACAGCATGTCTGCTTAACAAAAACCGTAACCCACACCTGTCTCAAAAACAAATTGAGGAATATCTTAACGAATACTATGGTGCTGAGCATATATTATGGCTTGGCGACGGTATTGTGGGTGATGATACCGACGGACATATTGATGATATTACCCGTTTTGTAAATGAAGATACCGTGGTTACCGTGGTAGAACAGGATAAAAACGATGATAACTACGAATTACTACAGGAGAACCTAAAAAACCTTCATGCCATGCGCCTTGAAAATGGCAAACAGCTTAATGTTATTGAGCTGCCTATGCCAAAGGCTGTTATTTATGAGGATCAGCGTTTACCTGCATCGTATGCTAACTTCTATATTGCGAACAAAAGTATTATAGTACCTACTTTCCAGGATAGCGTTAATGATGTTAAAGCACTGGATATTATCCAATCGTGCTTTAAAGACAGGGAAATCATAGGTATTGATTCTACCGACCTGATATGGGGTCTTGGAAGCTTCCATTGCTTAAGCCAACAGGAACCGGTTTAATAGTGTTCAATATTCAGTGATCAGTATTCAGAAGGCAGACTATGAGAAGCCAACAAACTGAATACTGATCACTGAAAACTTTTAATAGTCCTGATAATATCTTCTTTAGGCACTACACCCGACTGCCTCCAAAGCATTTTACCTTTTTGAAACAACATTAATGTAGGTACGCCCTTTACCTGAAACTGCGGCGCAGCCATTAATGCCTCGTTTTTATCTACATCTACTTTTATAATTTTTATGCTGTCACCCAACTCTTTCTTAACTTCGGTTAGTATTGGAGCAAGCATTTGGCAGGGTCCGCACCAAGTAGCAAAAAAGTCGACCAAGACCGGGTCGTTACCGTTTATTATCTCCTGAAATTTTTCCATGTTCGTTTTTATTTACTGTAAAAATATTAAACATATGGCTCCCGTTAAAAAGCATTAAGATAAATTTATAAAAGCTCATAATTCTTAGTTAAAGTAAGCCTTTACAAAGAGCAGCTCTTTCTTTCTAACAATTTTTTTCCTACTTTTAATCAAAAGAAATCGCACTATGAAGAAAGTCAGTTTAATTATTATAATGGTTTTTGGCTGCCTAATTGCCACTGTTTCCTGCAAGAAGGATAAAAAAGGAATGGCCTCCGGCATTCAGGTGCATAGTCATGTGGATGAAAGTGTAGCCTTGGACACCACAAAAATTGCTCCCTTTTTTGCGAGCCATCCTGATCTGAAAGAATTTGAAAAAGATGTACGCCAGCTGTACAAAAAACACAATCATTATGTATGGTTTGATAAAAGAGGACTTATAGAACTTGCTGATGTACTGCACAATAAGATCGGCCAGATTGATGATGAAGGCTTAAAATTAAAAGTTCCTTATAAAGAGGAGCTGAATACTGTTTTTGATACTGCCGATAAGCCTAATATGGACGCCGAGCTTCTTATAAGCTCAATGTACTTATATTATACTAAAAAAGTATTTGAAGGACTGGACACCAAAGTCAGCCAGGAAACCGGCTGGTTCCTGCCGCGTGAAAAAGTAGACTACGTTGCCTATTTAGATACGCTTATGAAAGACCCTAAGCTTATCAAAGAAAACACTAAAGATCTTTTTAGCCAATATTATAAACTGCGTAAAGGTTTACAGAAGTACCGCGAGATCGAGAAAAACGGCGGTTGGGACACTATTGCCCTGGGTGAAGGGATCAAGGCACTAAAAGAAGGGGATTCGGGAACAGCCGTTAAGCAGCTGCGTACCCGCCTTGTGAAAGAAGGATATGTTAAAAGCGATTCCGAAAAGGAGGTTTTTGATGCCGATCTTACTAACGGATTAAAACTATATGAGGAAAAACATAACCGTACTTATAACGGAAAGGTTACTCCGTCTCTGATAAAAGAGCTTAATATCTCTGTAGGCGACCGTATCAGGACGATCACCGTAAACATGGAACGCTGCCGATGGATATCGCCTGAAATGGATAAAGCTCCGGAGGTTATTGCTGTTAATATCCCATCATACCGACTGGTTTATTTTAAAGAAGGTAAACCGTTCTTTACGTCCAGGGTTGTGGTTGGAAAAGACCTTAACAAAACGGTAGTTTTCAGTGGGATGATGAGCTACCTTAACTTTGCTCCCTATTGGAATGTGCCTACCAGTATACTAAATAAGGAAATTAAGCCTGCTATTGCCAAGAATCCTAATTACCTGGCACAGCACAACATGGAATGGTATAAAGGGCGTGTAAGACAAAAACCTGGAGGTAATAACTCTTTAGGAAAAGTAAAATTCATGTTCCCTAACACAAATAACATCTACCTGCACGATACACCTGCAAAAAGCCTGTTCAACAGAGACGAAAGAGCGTTCAGCCACGGCTGCGTGCGTGTAGAAAAAGCTCGTGACTTAGCTATAATGATCACCAAAAAAGATGGCAACTGGAGCGAAAGTAAAGTAGATAAAGCCATGAATGCGGGGAAAGAAAGTACCTATGTACTGAAAAAGAAAATACCGGTATACATTGCCTACTTTACCGCCTGGGCTGATGATGACGGTAACATTGCCTTTTTTGATGATGTATATAACCGAGATGGAAGATTAGCGAATTTGCTTTATGCTGCTAATTAGATAAGAAGGAGATAAATACGATACTAAAAAAGGTTCGATCAGAAAAAAATATCCTGATCGAACCTTTTCATTTATAATGTTTTGGCAATTTATTTACTCAAAACATCTATGCCTTTATAGAATCGTTTTGTATATTGATCTGAACCCAATTCACTGATTATTACTGCCATTTCTTTACCTGATGAAGAATGGATGAATTTTGATTTCATTCCGTTGGCTTCACATATAATCCCCACATGTCCTACTGACTTATTATCACGATAGCCGTAAAAAATAAGTATATCACCTATCTTAAAATCTTCGGGTTTTAGCTTCTTCCCTATTTTTCCAAATCCGGAGGAACTGCGCGGCAGGTTGATATTAAAGTTCTTGTATACAAAATTGACAAACCCTGAACAGTCGAAACCTGTTTTAGGATCGCCTCCGGCATAGCAATATTTTGTGCCCATATATTTTTTGGCAAATGCTATGATCTCTTCACGATTGACCTGCTGCTGTTTTGTACTATCAACCACAACAGTTTCTTTTACCGGAGAAATTGATTTGCTTTTATGCTGATTACAAAACACAAAAAATGAAGCCATTAAAGCAAATAATAAAGGACTTTTGTAAAATTTCATACTCTGGATTTATAAAAGTCAATTTACGAATTAATTGCAAAGGCAAAGTTGAGTCAAACATAAGCTTATCATAAAACTCACATGCAATTATAAATTAGACAATTTCCATAACCTATATAATAACATTAAACTGCCACCTATAATAAAGAACAGAGAATATTTTTTTACATCTGCAAATTTGTTTTTTTCAGTTGGAAACCTAATTAAAACACCAACAATTATTAAACAAGCAGGAGTAAACAAATTAATATAACTATCAGAATTCATACTAATTAAATGATTTATAAAAATAAACAATTGATGATATTACTGATGCTATGATAAGCATCCAATCTTTCCAAACCTCAATTTTTGTTAATTGCTTAGAGGCAGGTGTATTAATCTTTTTTAACTTTAACCAACTCCTATGTAAGAGATAGTACAAAACTGCAGCAAATAGAAGTAAAACAGCCAAAATTAAATTTTTCACATCCATATTAATCTTCTTCTTTCTGTAAATTATAGACTAAGTTTCATACTAATTTTCGGTCGTTCAAAAGTAAAATAATTCTACTTGTATTCAGTGAAAATAAAAAGCCGCTTGTTATATAACAAGCGGCTTTTTAATGCTATGTATTAACCTCCTACCATTTTGTGCACTGTAAAATACTTGTGTCAACGAAAAGCCTAATCTGATACCTTACTTTTTTTATTATTATTCAAATCCAGGATATACAAAATCATATTCCCCATGTAGCATCCTATAGACAATACTGTCTGGAGGTATTATACTGCCTACTTCTGCATATCTATTTTTATCTTTTAATTTCCCCACATGATTGAAACTTTCATTAATCTTCCATACATACCAATCATGTGATATTTTTATTTCAGGTTTACCATGATCTGTACTTGTTTTGAAAATAACATTTATTTTTTCTATAAAATTTAAATTCCCTATTCTTTCCCATATTTTCAATTTTAACCCAAATTGTATTACACAGTGTGCATAAAAATCTATGTCATCATTTATAATATCTATCAAATCAGAATCAACATTAATAGGGTATTGAGTCTTGAATACTCTAATTACTTCACTATTCAATTGTGTAATATCATTGGCTACGTATTGAAAATATTTTTTATAATTATTATCAATTTGAGATGAAAAAACATCTCCGATTTTTAGGTTTTCTTTAGTCATATAATAAGTTTTTATCTTTCAAATTATCAAAAGTAATAGCTTCATTCTTTATTGTTAAATATATATAGAAAAAGATTTTCATCCCATTTATATATCTCATTATCATTTAATCAAAAATAATAAATGATATTTTAATATAAAAAGCCGCTTGTTATACAACAAGCGGCTTTTTCAAACTACCCCAAACCATTTATAATAAGCACCAAAATTTGATTTATTTACCTTTTCTCTTAAAAGGCCCCTGCGGAGCGATCAATTCAAGGTTTGTACCGTCCGGATCCTGGAAGTAGGCTACTACAGTTCCGAAACCGGATTTAAGTCCGTCTTCTTTTTCAAAAATGATAGGCTCGCCTTCGGGCTCAATACCTATTGCTTTCAGCCTTTTTAATGCGGCATCCATATCATCAACTTCAAAACAAAGGTGCATCGCACTTATCTGGTTATTTTTATAAGATGCCTTTGAAGGTACAGGCTCTACATATTCCAGAATATCGATATTAAGATTGTTGAGCTGTAAGTTGGCATACTTGATAAGTGTTTTATCCAGTCCCTGAACACGCGCCATACGCGATCCCCCGATCTCATCTACATTCGATACTTTTGTTCCGGTTAAAGCTTCATAAAAAACAATCGACTTTTCCAGGTTTGCTACCGTGATACCAACATGGTTTACACGGTTAAAACCTCCTTTATTAGCTGTTTCCATACCCTTTGATTTTTTTGTTTGAGAAAAAACGGGCGAAGTATATGCAACAAGCATAATAACCGTTCCCACTAAAGTTAACCAATTTTTATTTCTCATACTTATATTTTTGATACTTGTGCAGTAATGAACTGAAGTTCTGCATCGGTAAGATTGATGTCCATTGCTTTTGCATTATCTATAGCCTGTGCGGCATTTCTTGCTCCGGCAAGCACTACCGTAATACCCGGCTGTAACGATGTCCAACGCAGTACCAGTTGTGATAATGAAGCGTTTTTAGCTACTGCAATCGGCTCAATAGCATCAAGTAGTGCTTTTACTTTTTCGACACCAAACTGCCCGAAATAACCATTTCTATGATCGTTTTCTTTCAGTTTTGCCTCTTTAAAGTATTTACCAGTAAGCAAACCTCTTTCCATTGGGCTGTAAGCAATGATTCCCATATTGTTTTCCAATACATAAGGCACTACATCTTTTTCTATAACCCTGTTAAGCATACTGTAAGACACCTGGTTGGAAGCCAATTTTATAGTTTTAGCAGCTTCGGTTAACTGGGCCGCATCATAGTTACATACCCCTGCTGCCCTTATTTTTCCTTGTTTGATCAGGTCGTCCATAGCAAGCATGGTTTCCTCAATTGGCGTAGTGGCATCCGGCCAATGCACCTGAAGCAGATCAATATAATCGGTACCCAAACGGCTAAGGCTTTCTTCTACTTCTTTAATGATATTTGCTTTCGAGTTGAACTTGTAAATTGGATAGGTAGCTCCGTTATCTTCGGCATTAAAAAAGAATTCGCCTTTTCCTTTATTACTGCCATCCCAAACCAATCCGAATTTATTCAGCAATTGGATCTTATCACGGCTTTTCCCTTTTATAGCTTCACCAATAAGTTCTTCGCTTCTGCCAAGTCCGTAAAAAGGTGCTGTATCCAGCGAGGTTACACCGTTATCCAGTGAAGCATGTATTGCATTTATGGAATCCTGTTTTTCATTTCCGCCCCATAGTGTTCCGCCAATAGCAAATGCACCATACGTTATCGTTGATAGTTCTAAACCTGATTCTCCTAATTTCCTGTATTCCATTATTATTTATTTTATTCTGTTCATAATATATATTGCCGGTGTTTCTAACAGAATTGTTTTTGATGCTTCTTTAAATTTAAGCACATGAAGACTGTTGTTATGAACATCGAAGCTTGCGCTGTCTCTCCATATTTCATGGAAGATAAACACGTTGGGTTCATCTATATCCTGATGCAGGTCATACTGCAGGCAGGCTTCTTCTTTATTCGATTCGACAGCCAGTTCCTCAAGAATGGCTTTCATTTCGTCTGCCTTATTGGGCAGGCTTTTTATAACTGCGGTGATATTAGTATGCATATTCTTTGATAAAAACGTTTTCTAAATGTTCTCTGTATAGTTTCAGATCGCGGGGTATATCAGCATTTTTTTCGATATCATGAAAATGAATACCCGGCAGGGGTTTCATCCCCGTAAAGGCATTCATTCTATGGAAACCGAATAACGGTCCATCGTCTACGCTTTTCTCGTTAAAGAACTCTCCCGGAAGCGTAAAGGCTTCTTTAGGTGCATTCCATGAGGTAGTAAGCATGTATTTTTTTCCGTGCAGCATTCCGCCGGTTCCGTAGTTAATCGCCGGGGTTGCAGCCGAACGCCCGTCACTATGATAAATACCTTTGGCATGACCTTCGGTAAATACCACATCTATGTATTGCTTAAAACCATGAGGTAACTGGAACCACCATATCGGTGTATGGTAAATAACAACATCTGCCCATACATATTTTTCAACCTCTTCGGCAGGATTATAGGCTTCGTTAATATTGGTTGTCTTTACTTCAAAACTTTCATTTTCAGTAAAAAAGGAAATTGTTTCACGGGTTACAGTATCGTTGAACTTTCCGCCCGAATGGCCAAAATTCTGACCGCCATTAATGATGAATATCTTTGTCATAATTATATCTCTAAATTGATAGTACAAAGATATTACAGGCTTATCTATTATTAAAATAACATAATTTATACCTTTGTATCATAATTATAATAGATAGAGTTATGGTAAACTTAGAATGGTACCGCACATTTAAGGCTATTTACAAGACCGGAACACTTACAGGAGCTGCCCAGGAGCTGTTTATTTCTCAGCCCGGAGTGAGCCTGCATTTGAGTTCGCTGGAAAATTATACAGGTTATAAACTTTTTGACCGTACTGGCAGGCGCATGACTCCTACCGAACGCGGTAAGGTGCTTTACAACTTTATTACCGAAGCATTAACCAAACTGGAAGAAGCCGAGAAGAATTTTCAGCGGAGTACCGAAAAACATACACCAACCATAAGTGTGGGCATGTGTTTTGAAACGTTCCAGATCACGTTAGAGCCTTATATTTCGTCACTCCCTTTCAATGTTATCATACAATTTGGTGAATACCCGGAAATGGTAAGCAATCTCGAAAAAGGTATTCTTGATATTATCATTACGCCGCAAATGGTTATTGGTGCTGCAGTAGAATATGAAGCTTTTTCGCAGGAAACTATTGTAGTTGTGGGCGGTAATCAAACCGATATTGATGCTTTTAATACGGTAAAAGCACAGAATAATCCTGAAGCTACTGAAGATTGGCTAAAACAGCAAAAATGGTATGGAACTACGGGCGATATGGAACACCTGCGCCGTTTTTGGCAGCTCAATTTTAATAAGTACCCGGATTTCAGGCCGAATTACATCGTACCCAACCTGAACTCTATTGTGCGCTGCCTTGGCAGTGGTATTGGATTAGCTGTTATACCCGATTTTTTATGCCGCCGAGAAATTGATGCCGGACTCATACAACTGGTTTGGGAAGGCGAACCGAAGCTTACCAATACCCTGCACTTTGCTACACGTAAAAAAACCATTTATGCCGATGAAATAGCACACATAAAAAAAATATTCAGGGAAGTGATGGTTGTAAACTAAGCGCTTACAACTTTTTCTTTTACGATATCCCTGTTCTTATTACCCCATTTGTCGAGCATTTCAATAATGGGTAGTATGCTCTGACCTAAAGGTGTCAAATAATATTCGACCTTTAGCGGCAGTCCCGGATGTACTTTTTTAAAGACAACACCATGCTCATCCAATTCACGCAGCTGCATATCGAGAACACGTGGAGTAGCTTCCATTATTTCTCTATGAATTTCGCTTGGACGGTTATACCCTCTGTTTATAGCATCAATAATGCAGAATTTCCATTTGGCTCCAAATATTTTCATAGCTACAATTGTACCGCATTCCAGGTCCTGAGGTGTTTTTCTTTCGTACATAGGATAATTTTTACAGTCAAATTTAAATGAAAACTTTGTAACAACCTGTAAACCTGCATACCGAAAAATTATTCGGTACCCGAATAGTTTTTCGGTTATTGTTTTTACTGTTTTATGTGAACAATTTTGCAATAGCAATTTAAAATATAAAACATGAAAAATACCACTATAACAAAGAACCTTAAGCTTATACACGGAGCATTTATACTACTTATCGCCATATTTTTTATTTACGAAAACAGGCGATTTTATCTGTTAACCCCCGAAGCTTTAGGGAAATATATTGATGTAAAATGGGTAATCGTTTCGCATATTTTCTTCGGATCTCTGGCGTTACTTTCGGGACCATTCCTACTTTGGGAATATTTCAGGAACCGTTTTCTGAAAACACACCGCCTGTTGGGAAAAGTCTATGTTATTGCGATACTTATCTCGGGACTTGGAGCTTTATACCTAACCTTTACAACCGGACTCGAAGTTAACCTTCCTTATTCTTTTGCCTTACAAATCCAGATTCTTGTATGGCTCATCTCAACAGGATTTGCCTATTGGGCTGTGCGAAAACGCAAAATGGTACAGCACAAAGAATGGATGGCAAGAAGTTATATTGTTACCCTTGCTTTTTTAGCACAAGCGATGCTTTTTAAGATGCCGTTTATTATAGCTTTAGGTTTTGCCGAGTTTTTCCCTACCGTAGTTTGGTTATCATGGTCGGTACCACTTTTTTTATATCAATTCGATCTAAGCAGACAGCAAAAAAAATAATCGTAAAACCTGTATTTCAAATATGAAAACCGTAATGTTCCACATGAATATACTAAAAGTGGAACATTGGGATTTAATGCGATATAAACTACTAACAATAAACATGTTAGATCTTTTCTATTTTCCACATCAAAATGTACACAAAGTGGACTATTAAAAAGTAAAAAATTAGCGGTAAAATTCGCTATTTTTACATTTCAATATAGCTGAAAAGCCTGTAAATATGAATAACAAACCACAACTGCGTACCGTAAATGTAACACGGTACATAACTCCACTTCGCGAAGGCGGCTCACTGCCGGCACTTGCCGAAGCTGATGATGACTTTAATTATGTGCTTAAATTTAAAGGAGCAGGTCATGGTACTAAAGCTCTTATTGCCGAACTCCTTGGTGGTGAAATAGCCCGTGCATTGGGACTTCCGGTTCCTGAGCTGGTATTTGCTAACCTTGATGAGGCCTTTGGCCGTACAGAAGCTGATGAAGAGATCCAGGATCTTTTACAGGGCTCACAGGGATTAAACCTGGCACTGCATTACCTATCGGGCGCTATAAATTTCGATCCGGTTGTTACAGTTGTAGATGCTATAATGGCGTCTAAAATAGTATGGCTGGATGCTTTTATTACCAATGTAGACAGGACTTTCCGTAATACAAATATGCTTATCTGGCGAAAAGACCTATGGCTGATCGATCATGGAGCGAGTCTCTATTTCCACCACTCTTTTAGCGATCCGGAAGGACATGCCAAGAGTCCGTTTGCCCTTATAAAAGACCATGTTTTACTGCCTCAGGCATCATTAATAGAGACGATTGATACCGAATTTAAAGTCTTATTAACCGAAGAAAAAATACGCTCTATCGTAGCACTTTTACCGGACGAATGGCTGCAATGGGAAGAACTGGAGCTGTCTCCGGATGAGATCAGGGAGGTATATACCAAGTTCTTTTTAACACGATTAGCAAATTCAGGAATATTTATAAAACAAGCAAACGATGCAAGACAAGCACTTATATGAATATGCCGTAATCCGTGTGGTACCAAGGGTTGAACGCGAAGAATTTCTTAACGCGGGGATTATTGTGTTTTGCAAAAGACAGAAATTTATTAAGGTTTTATATACTATTGATGAAGCAAAACTGCAGCTTATAGCTCCCGATCTTGATATTGATCAAGTGCGTCAAAATTTGGAATCATTCCAAAAAATAGGCAACGGTGCAAAAGATGGTGGTCCGATATCCCGACTTGAAGTTCCTGAACGTTTTAGATGGTTAACTGCTGTGCGAAGCTCGGTAATACAAACCTCAAGACCTCATCCAGGGCTATGTACTAACTTGGAAGGCAGAGTAGAAAAACTGTTCAATGATATGGTTTTATAATATTAAAATTGTCCTGAAACACCCTCATTGTTGTCGCATTCACACATAACATGCTTACTCAATTCTCTATAAATTTGTAGTATAATCATTTAAACAATCAAAAAATGGCCGTTATTAAACAAATTTTCGTGAACCTCCCAGTTAAGGACCTAAAGAGATCGATCGACTTTTTTACTAAAGTAGGGTTTACCTTTAATCCACAATTTACAGATGACAATGCAACCTCAATGATCATTGGTGAGAATATTTTTGCGATGTTGCTAGTAGAAGATTATTTTCGTACATTTACTAATAAGCAAATAGCTGATGCTAAGAACACTACCGAAGTTATCAATGCCTTTTCTATGAACAGTAGGCAGGAAGTCGATGATATTATTACAAAGGCTATTGAAGCCGGAGGAAAACAATACAAAGACAACCAGGATTATGGATGGATGTATGGCCGTAACTTCGAAGATTTAGATGGCCATCAATGGGAATTTTTTTATATGGACGAAAGCGCCATGCCAAAGCAATAAAAATTTAAATACTGTTATATAATGCTACTAAAACCCGCTTTAATCCCCATAAGCGGGTTTTTCATTCATCACTGATCTTGAAGTAATTTATTACTATCGGCTACACAAACTATAGTATTCTTACAAAAAGTATCGTGAAAATATTTTTTGTAAACGCAAGTTAATGTATATTAGTCTTAGTAATAATAATCATTAAATAATGATGTAACATATGTTTTATTAAAAACCCAAACAAATAACTGTATATCAACATATTTAATACAATATTAAGCTTTTTAAAGAATGCCTATAATTTTACAAAATCAGTGTAAAATGTTATGAAAATATTTTACTTTTACCCATTACAAGCAAAACCTTACAAATGGAACTTTACATTAAATACAACATAGACATGATGTGTAAAGTTCTCTTGCAGCAACAACTTGATAAATTCAAAATAGACTGCAAGGTAACTGAGCCGGGCTATGTCAGGTTTAAGGAGAACATCCCCATGGAAACCTACAACAAACTCATAGATTCTTTAAAAGAATTTGGAATTGAAATTGTTGATAATCAAAAGAGTATACTGGTACAAAAGATAAAAAATACCATTATAGAAATGCTTTATGCAGACAAAGGAATGCAATCCCTCAAAATATCTACTTATCTTTCAGAAAAACTAGGAGAAAGTTACCGTACATTATCACAAGCATTTTCTGAAGTTACTTTTATATCTATCGAAAATTTCATTATTTTGCATAAGATTGAAAGGGTAAAACAGTTACTGCTTACTGAGAATATTTCACTTACTGAAATTTCCTTTACTATGAATTATAGCAGTGTTGCTTATTTATCACAACAGTTTAAAAATATTACCGGGGTAACACCCACAGCGTTTCAAAAAATAATGAAGCAGAAACGCTATACAGAATCCTAAACCGATAAGACCAAAACGCAGATGCGACCTACTCCAATACACATAATGCTTGCCGATGATGATGAAGATGACAGATTATTTTTTAAAGAAGCATTTGAAGAAGTTAAAATAAAATATAAAATATCCACTTTTAATGATGGAGAACAGCTTATGGAACACCTCTATGATGCAAGCAATCCATTACCGGATATTATATTCCTGGATCTAAATATGCCTCGAAAATCGGGCATAGAGTGTCTTAAGGAAATAAGAAATAATGAGCGCCTGCAAAAGATATCAGTAGCCATTTACTCTACCTCTTCATCTGAACAGGATATAGAAGATACCTTTGTATCCGGAGCCAATGTATACATCAAAAAGCCGAACGATTTTAATATGCTTAAAAAGATTCTTAGCGATGTAGTACATATTAACTGGCAATATATTACTGATGGCCTCAATAAAGACAGCTTTATCCTAAGTTTATAAATAAAGTTCCACAGAGTTTAACCTCTGTGGAACTTTATACTGTGCTAAAACATATTCTACTTCTTTCATTAAGTGATCCGGTCAAAAAATTACTTATTACATGAAATACAAAAAATAAAACCATAAAAAAAGCCCCAATATTGGGGCTTTTTTTATGTAGAAACAAGATGACTTGTTAATTGTCTTTATTTCTTTTTTCAGCTCTTTTTTCTTTAATAAGCTCAACTGTAGCACCTGTTAACCAGTAGCCAACAAAGCTAGCTAAGAAAAGCATTAACCAGAACCCGATTGTAAAAACCGTTAAGAAAGCTAAAAAACCTAAATATTGTGTGAATTCCATGGTAGTAGGATTATTTAATTCTGCACCAAATATAAGGCTAATATTTTTTTCAGCCAACATTAATGCCCTAAAAACACATAAAATATTTTACGAAATCATTTTTTATACCTGTCTATAATGCTTATTTTTGGCATGCTTTTAAATTTGTCAGACACACCGTCAGCTAATTAGGAGCCTTTATCTTTTACAAACAAATACAACAATAAAACATTCTGAAAATGGAATACAGGATTGAAAAAGACACCATGGGCGAGGTAAAAGTCCCTGCAGACAAATACTGGGGCGCACAAACCGAGCGTTCAAGAAACAACTTTAAAATAGGCCCTTCTGGCTCAATGCCTAAAGAAATTATTGAGGGCTTTGCTTATCTTAAAAAAGCGGCTGCATATGCAAACCACGATTTAGGCGTTCTTTCTGTAGAAAAACGTGATGCTATTGCACAGGTATGCGAAGAAATACTTGACGGTAAACTTGACGATCAGTTTCCTCTTGTTATCTGGCAGACTGGTTCAGGTACACAAAGTAACATGAATGTTAACGAAGTAGTAGCTAACAGAGCTCAGGTTCTTGCCGGTGGAAAAATTGGCGAAGGCGAGCCTGTACTTAAAGCGAATGACGACGTAAACAAATCACAATCTTCTAACGATACCTACCCTACAGGAATGCATATTGCAGCCTACAAAGCTGTTATGGAAGTAACAATTCCCGGTGTAGAAAAACTTCGCGATACGCTTAAAGCGAAATCAGAAGAGTACATGAACGTAGTGAAAATTGGCCGTACACACCTAATGGATGCTACTCCCCTAACACTTGGACAAGAACTATCTGGTTATGTAGCACAGCTTAACCATGGTCTTAGAGCGGTTAAACACACATTTGCTCACTTATCTGAACTTGCGCTTGGTGGTACTGCTGTAGGAACTGGTCTTAACACTCCTGATGGTTATGATGTAAAAGTTGCCGAGTACATTGCTAAATTTACCGGACTACCTTTTGTAACTGCCGAAAATAAATTTGAAGCATTAGCGTCTCACGATGCTATCGTAGAAACACACGGTTCACTTAAACAGCTTGCTGTAGCACTTAATAAAATTGCTAACGATATCCGTATGATGGCATCTGGTCCTCGTTCCGGAATTGGAGAGATCCATATTCCTGAAAACGAACCGGGTTCTTCTATCATGCCAGGTAAAGTAAACCCTACACAATGTGAAGCGCTTACTATGGTATGTGCTCAGGTTATGGGTAATGATGTGGCTATTACTATTGGTGGTACTCAGGGTCATTATGAGCTTAATGTATTCAAACCGGTTATGGCTGCAAACTTCCTTCAGTCTGCAAGATTATTAGGTGATGCCTGTGTGTCATTTAACGACCATTGCGCTGCAGGTATCGAGCCTAACTACACTCGTATTAAAGAATTGGTAGACAACTCTTTAATGCTTGTTACGGCTTTAAACACTAAAATTGGATATTACAAAGCAGCTGAAATTGCTCAAACAGCACACAAAAACGGAACTACATTAAAAGACGAAGCAGTTCGTTTAGGATATGTAACTCCGGAAGATTTTGATGCTTGGGTTAAACCGGAAGATATGGTTGGAACACTAAAATAATTATCCTTCAATTATAAAACAAAAGACCGTCTATATGACGGTCTTTTTCATTGTTCTATTTATCAAATATAAATCATTTCAAAATTTTATCTTTGTTACACAAGCACTAACTTATGCAAACTACCATCTGCCCTGCTCAAATTAAAGACCTGCCTGCAATATTGAAAATAGTAAATCACAACATACTGCACAGTACGGCTGTATACGACTATGATCCTAAAACATTACCAGAAATGGAAGCCTGGTTTGCCGAAAAACAAGAAGCCAAATGGCCGGTTATAGTTGCCGTTCAGGAAAACGAAGTTATGGGATATGCTACCTACGGCACATTCAGGACAAAAGCCGGTTATCGATTTACTGTCGAACATTCGGTATATGTGTCAGAAAATCATAATGGAAAAGGTATAGGTAAATTACTGCTTATAGAATTAATAGCACTGGCTAAAGCAGGAGGATTTCATACGATGATAGGTGGTATTGATGCTGATAATACAGGCAGTATCGAGTTCCACAAGAAATTTGGATTTGAAGATACCGGAACCATAAAACAAGCCGGTTATAAATTTGAACGATGGTTGGATGTCAAGTTTATGCAGCTTATTCTCAAATAGATAATTACTTGTTTTTCCCTTCCATACGTACCAGAATATCATTCATCATGTCGATTTGAACTTTTTGGATCTCTATTAAGGATTGTTCCTGATGTAAAATAAGGTGGTCCAGTTTTTCATGAAGCATACGAATTTCTAATTCTGACTTAAGGTTAACCATATAATCATTCTGTGCCTTTTCACGGTCTTTCTCACCCTGGCGGTTCTGACTCATCATAATAACCGGTGCCTGCAAAGCAGCCACACAGGAAAGGATAAGATTAAGAAGGATAAAAGGATAAGGATCAAACCCTTTGTTTGCCAATATAAAAATATTAGCTGCGATCCATAATAATAGAAATGAAATAAAAAGAATTATAAACGTCCAGCTTCCCCCAAAAGAAGCTACTTTATCTGCTATACGCTGACCAATAGTTAAGTTTGTTGCATCATCATCAGGATCATCCGAAAGAAGCGTATTTTCTTTTAAAGCTTCAAGTACTTTACTTTCCATATCAGAAAGCTCTCCTAACTCCTGCTGAAGAAAATTAGAAATATATTTCTCCCTGTATTCATTGAGTTCACCCATTGACAAATGACACTTATCGTCAAAAAGAGGATGCTCAGCTTTAATAATGTCAATAATAGGCTGTCTTACCAGTTTAGCAGATACTTTTTCTTTGTCTGAAAACTCATTCCCGGATATATCGCTTGTAAATTTTTGCATAATTAAAACCAGTCTTTCTTTTTAAAATAAACCACCATACAAATGGTAATGAACACCATAACACCTAAAACCCAATAATAGCCATTTGCAGTGCGCAGTTCGGGCATATTATCAAAGTTCATCCCATACACACCTACAATGAAGGTAAGTGGCATAAAGATAACCGAAAATATAGTGAGGGTTTTCATAATTTGGTTCATTCTTTGGCTTTGCATCGAAAAGTGAAAGCTTGATGCACTGTCCAGTGAAGTAAGGTCATACTCAATCTGATCCAGCATTTCAAGACATTTTTGATGCAAACGGGCAAAAAACGGATGTGTTGCCTTACGGATTGTTTCGATCTCTTCGTCTTCCTTAACGCTTTTAAGATTATACAGTGCCTCTCGAAGCGGTGTAATCGCCCTTTTTAAATAATTAAGATCATCACGGCTTTTTTCTACACTTGCAGTAAAATCTCGATTACGAATAATTTTTCCATCATGAAGTGCTTCCACCCTATCTTCATAACGCTCAATAGTCATAAAAAAGTTTTCCATGATAGCGTCCAGCATTAAATACAGCAGATAATCATTCTTCTTTTTCCTTACTATTCCTCCACCTGTACGAATGCGTTCCCTTATATGCGAAAAGTAATCGCTTTTTTTCTCCTGAAAAGAAACAATTACATTATCCTTTAATAAAAAACTAACCTGTTCAGTCTTTATACCACCATCTTCATCTTCCGGCAATACCGATTTAACGCTGAAGAAAAGTACATCTCCTAATTCTTCAATTCTTGTTCGTCGTGAAGTATTTAAAATATCGCCAATGATAAAAGGTTCTATTTGAAAAAGGCCGCCTATTTTCATTATTAAATCTACATCATGCAGTCCATGTACATTAAGCCATTTCACATCATTTACCTGAAGTTCGTCTTTACATTCAGAAATAACCCTGTCTAAGGATACATTTTTGTATTCTTCATATCCCTCTTCATCAAAAACAAACAGCTGCATTGATACAGGTTCAGTTTTATACTCCCCGGTATATTCTAAATAATTAGGCTGTACCTTGCGTACTTTGTGATATTTAATTCTTTTCACTATTACAGTATTTCTTTCCTATAAATATAGGAGTTTTTTAAAATCCATTCTATTTTTACAAAAAGTTTAATTCATGAAAACCCTTATCATAAATATTAAAGAGCTGTTACAAATTCGCGAAGCCGGCATTACTAAGGTTTCCGGAAAGGAAATGGCTGATCTCCCGCTTATAAACAATGCTTTTTTATTAATTGAGAACAATCTTATAGCCGATTTTGGCACTATGAATAACTGTCCTGACGGTAAAGGAATACATATTATTGATGCCGCTGGTAAAGCTGTACTGCCTGCATGGTGCGATAGCCATACCCACATTGTATACGCAGGTAACCGTGTGCAGGAATTTGTAGATCGTATAAACGGATTGAGTTATGAAGAAATAGCAAATCGTGGCGGTGGTATTCTTAATTCTGCAAAAAGGTTAAACGAAACTTCTGAAGAAGATATTTACTTAGAGTCAAAATCACGACTTGAAGAAGTAATGCATCAGGGAACCGGGGCCGTAGAGATCAAATCAGGTTACGGGCTAACCGTTGAAGGCGAACTTAAAATGCTGCGTGTTATTCAACGCTTAAAAAACGAATATCCTATAGCCATTAAAGCAACTTTTCTAGGTGCGCATGCATTTCCTACTGAGTATAAAGAGAACCATGCTGGTTACATCGATGTGATCGTAAATGAAATGCTGCCAAAGATCGCCGAAGAAAAACTTGCCGATTATATTGATGCCTTCTTAGAAACCGGTTATTTCTCTATTGAAGAAACAGAGCGTATTATGGAAGCAGGAAAGAAATATGGCCTACCTGCTAAAATACACGTTAACCAGTTCACAGCAATTAACGGTATAGAAGCGTGTGTGAAATATGATGCGCTAAGCGTAGACCACCTTGAAATTGTTACTGATGAAGATATCGAGGTGCTAAAAAATAGTATTACTATGCCTGTAGCGCTACCCACCTGCTCTTTCTTTATCAGCATACCCTATACACCGGCACGAAAAATGCTTGACGCAGGATTGCCATTAGCTCTCGCAACCGATTTTAATCCGGGGACTACCCCATCAGGCAACATGAACCTTGTTGTTGCTGCAGCCTGCATTAAAATGAAAATGACACCCGAAGAGGCTATTAATGCTGCAACCTTAAACGGAGCTTATGCTATGGGTCTTAGTGAAACACATGGTAGTATTACAAAAGGTAAAAAAGCCAACTTAATCATCACAAAACCTATTGCTTCTTACTATCAGTTGCCTTATGCCTTTGGAAGTAATCTTATCGAAAGTGTAATGATCGAAGGAAAAGTGATTTAAAACAAAGTATACTTAAATACAAAAAGGCTATCCTATGGATAGCCTTTTACTTTTTACTTAAAGCTGATCTATTCTGAGATCAAAAGTTTTTGAGAATTAACTTTATTTCCCGACTTAATTTCAACGATATAAGTTCCAGGAACAAGTTTTTCGGTATTAAGCTTAACAGTCTGTAAACCGCTATTCAATGCTTCGGATTTTTCAAATACAACTTTTCCAAGTATATCAATCACTTTAATAGATACCAATTCACTTTTAGAAAGATTTGTCTGGATATCTACATAATTCTTAGCCGGATTAGGAACAAGAATAAACTTACCAGACATCAGTTCTTCCTGTGCAATAGCAGCAATCTTAGAAAGCGGCGAAGTAAGGTTCTCATCACTACTGCTCCTTTGTGCTACACCAGTATCATTCTTGCCAAAGCAGAAAGTAAAGCATCTTGTACATATTCTTAATTTACCTTTCATTTGAGTAACACAAACAGTATATGTACCAGGTGTAGCATAATTATGTCCTAAAGAAGGTAATGTGTACAATTGCTGAGGACTTCCATCACCCCAATTTACAATATAAGAACTGCCTGGATTGCCTGGAGTAGAGAACATATCAGGATTAATGATTGTTAAATCAGCACTTGCAGTATTTGTTACTGTACTGAATGATGTTTGAAGTTTAAAGTCTGCCGAACAGTCACTACAGCCTGATCTTACACAAATATTATCATACATTACTACTTCTGTCTGATAGGAAGTAATGTCAGGACTAATTGATAATGTAGTACCTCCATACATAACACTATTAAACTCATCACACGACATCCCTACTGGTCCTGTCCAGGAACCTTGTGCATTACCCGGGAAAGTTAGGCTTGAGCAATCTGCAGGTACAAGGGGAGCGCAAACACGAACCCATCCGCTTCCGGGAGTAACGGTAACAGTGGCTACAAATGTAATACTGAAATTAGCATTAGAAAGAGTAATAGAAGGATGAATTGGAGATCCAAATCCTCCGTCATGCTCAAGATAATAATCGAAACATAAGCACTGCCCCGGGAATCTTTCCCCCAGGAATTTATAATCCACAGTATTCTGATACCATGATCCTCCTGATAAATCTTTCATTCTAAGGTACTGTGTACCATCTAAAGCATTCGGACTTCCAAATGATATATTCACATTACCATTTGGAGCTGGGGCAAGGGTCCAGTTTCCTGCCGGGTTAACTGGATCATTAAAATCTGAACACGGATTTTGTGCACTAAGCACAAGACAGCCTAAAAAGAAATAAACTGCCAAAAAGTAATTTTTTACCATAACATAATGATGGTTTTGTAAATCAAAAGCCAACAAAAACTTTAGTAATAATTAGTAGGATGCTTGTTAAGATAACACTCCTTTACTTTAGTTTTTTAATACCGAAACAGAGGCGTTATTCTTAACCTAAATTTAAGTAAACCTAAGTGTTACTTAAATATTTTAACATTTATTTAGCAGTAAGTATTTAAAAGACAATAAGTTACATTTAATCGAAAAAATAAAAATTATATAAAACCATCACTTACATTTATGCTTTTGTTTTTTTTTTAATTAAATGCTGTCAAAAAGTTTTTGCATAAAAAAAGGAGCCAATTGGCTCCTTTTAATGTATTTCTGTTATTGATTATTTCAATGTGAATGTCGTATCGGCAACAAGTTGTCCTTTATCGAAAATATTTACATGGTAAAGACCTTTAGCAAAATCTTTTCCAGATACCGTTTCGCTTACATTCATTGTTTTGTTCTCATAAATAGCATTAGTAATGAAGCTGTAAGTAAGCGACTGATCACCAAATGCCTCAGTAGCTTTCTCCCCTATTACATTATTTTTGCTGTCAATGATCTGTACATAGTACGTTTTATTACCAGATTGAGCAACTTCGTTACCTGCAATAGTAAAACTGATTTTAAGAACGTCTACACGCCTTGCTTTTTCTGTCTCAACAAGTTTACCTGAACTTCTTTCTTTAAATGACTGCGTTTTTAAGTTAAGAATGGTAAGCTTAGCTGCTTTTGCTACCGTTTTAGACAGTTTTTCATTCTGATTAACTAACGTATCATTATAACGTTTTGCCTCACCCAATACATTAACAGTACTATCACGCTGTGTAGTCAATGTCATGTTTTGTTCTTTTAGCTGCTTGTTCTCGGCCAGTAACTGATCCTGTTCACGCTTTAGTTTAAAATAATCGTTCTTGTAACGTGTTAATGAAGCCGCATCACCTTTAGATTTTTTTACTTCAGCTAGTAACTCTTCAATCTTAGCACGCTCTGTTTCAAGATCTCCTTTTAATGTAGAATTATCGGCAATTGCAGCATCATAACTTGCTTTTGTAGCCTCAAGATCATTAATAAGTTTTTCCTTTTCAGACATTAAGGTTTTTTCCGTAGTCTCGCTGTCAGTACTCATTTTGTACATGTACGCTAAACTTCCCACCAGTAGTATCGACAATACTACAATAATAGCTTTTAAGCTTGAATTACTTTTTTGATTTTCCATTATTAAAATATTTTTTCTCAAATTTATATATATTTTAATTTCTCGTTCTCATTTTAACGAAAAATTAGCGGAAAATAGTATTTTTGACTGCAACAAGAAATTCATGGAAAACATAATTAAGTTTACAGTAAGCGATCTTACAAAGTATACATCACAACGCAGCGGAGAGATAAAATTTGGAGAAAGGATACTTACTATTCCTAAAGACACAGACACTTTAGAATATATAAAGTCCTGTGATGCAGACTTTGTGCTTTTTGGAATCCCTGAAGATATTGGGGTGCGTGCTAACTTCGGGAGACCTGGTGCAGCATCGGCATGGGAGTCGGCAATAAAAAGCATTGTGAACCTTCAGCACAACAAATTTGCTAAAGGAAATAATCTGCTTATTTTAGGCTGTATCAATGTAAAAGAGGCAACTGAGGAAGCAAATACCCTGGATGCTACCACAAAAGAGGGGCGCAAAGCCCTTTCTGAGCTTATAGAAAAAATAGATAAAGATGTGGCACATGCTGTCTGCCAGATACTTCTTGCCGGAAAAACACCAATTATTATAGGCGGAGGTCACAACAATGCCTATGGTAACATTAAAGGTATGGCACTTGCCAAAGGAAAACCGTTAAATGCCATAAACTTTGATGCTCATACCGATTTCAGGCTGCTTGAAGGCCGCCATAGCGGTAATGGCTTTTCTTATGCTTTTGAAGAAGGTTTCCTTAAAAAATATTTCATCTTTGGATTGCATGAAAATTATGCTTCTAAAGGAGTAATGGAAAACATAAAAAAATACCAGGATAGAATTAAGTTCAACACCTACGAGCAGATAGCCGTACGCAAAGAAAAAAGTTTCTCTGAAGAAATGGCACATGCTCTGGGTTTTATTGAAGATGAATCTTATGGTATAGAAATGGATCTTGATTCATTGCCTAATATTGCCAGCAGCGCAATGACACCAAGCGGATTTAGTGTTGAGAAAGCCAGACAGTTTATACATTACTTTGGCCAGCATCAAAATGCAGCTTACCTCCACTTATGTGAAGGTGCACCTGATCTTGATAACGAAAAGAACAACCACCTTACCGGAAAACTTATTGCCTATTTGGTAACCGACTTCATGAAAGCAAAAAGCGATATTTAAAATATCGCTTTTTGCTTTTTATATCTTATATGCCACAGAAGCCGGTTCTATATGGATCATGATCTCTATAAACTGAGGAAGTGTTCTTTGGATATGGTCTTTTACATCATGCGAAATGATATGCCCGTCAGTAACTGATAAGTTACCGTCTACCCAAATATGGAGGTCGGCATGGTTCATTACGCCCATTTTACGGGTATGGCATTTTTCTACATTAACCACTCCCCTAACTTCTCCTGCAAGTTCTTTTACCTTTTGATTTAATGCAGGATCAAGATCTTCATCCAATAATTCTCCTATTGCAGGACGTGCAATCTTATACACATTGATCATAATAATTCCGCTTGCAAATAAAGCTGCCCAATCGTCGGCAACTTCATACCCATCGCCCCCAATCAATGCAATACTAATACCAATAAACGCAGCAGCCGATGTTATTGCATCACTCCTATGATGGAAAGCATCTGCTTTAACGGCATCACTGTTGGTTTCTACACCCGTTTTCATAACATAACGGTATAATATCTCTTTAGTAGCGATAACAATCAGAAGTATAATTAAAGTATAAGCTGCAGGGGTTTTGTGGGGTGTTATAATATTATGAATACTCTCTTTACCTATTACAAATGCAGCAATGGTGAGGGCAATGGCAATACCAATGGCAATAAGGGCTTCTGCTTTACCGTGACCGTAAGGATGGTCTTCATCAGCGGGCTTAGATGACCATTTGAGTCCCACCCAAAGCATACTTGAAGTAAAAATATCCGCAGTAGATTCAATCGCATCTGCTATAAGTGCATACGAATTACCAAAAATCCCGCCTAATGCTTTAACAACGGCAAGAATAGCACTTACCACTATACCTATAAATGTCGATTTTAAACCTTTATTTTCAGTAGTATCCATTGGTAAACAGCTAATTTAAATTGGTAAATTTGAGTCGGTAAAAATACAGATTTTAAAAGGCACAAGCCTAAATCAGGCACTTAATTTTTTTAGAGTATATTTGCAGTTACTTTAGTACTTAACAGTTAGTACTTAATACTTTTATAAATGACATTCGAAGATCTTAAATTACTTAAAAATATACAACAGGCCTTAGCAGATGAAGGGTATAAAAACCCTACTCCAATCCAGGAGCAGGCCATCCCTATTATACTGGAAGGTACTGACCTTGTGGGCTGTGCACAAACAGGAACAGGGAAAACGGCAGCTTTTGCTATACCTATCCTTAACTCTTTACATCATATTGTAGGTTCATCAAAAAAGGTAAAACATATCCGTACCCTGGTAGTAACACCAACACGTGAACTGGCTTTACAAATTGGCGAAAGCTTTGAAACTTATGGTAAATACACAAACATTCGCCAACTAACTATTTTTGGCGGTGTAAACCAGGTACCGCAAACAGATCAGCTTAGAAAAGGTGTAGATATTCTTATTGCAACACCGGGAAGGCTGTTAGACCTGCACAAACAGGGATTTATTAATCTGGATCACCTGCATACGTTAGTACTTGACGAAGCCGACCAAATGTTAGACATGGGTTTTATCAATGACGTTAAAAAGATCATTAAGCTAACACCTAACAACAGGCAGACACTATTATTCTCGGCTACTATGCCGGTAGCAATTCGTGAGCTTGCCGATACTTTCCTTAACAAGCCTAAATATGTATCTGTAGCACCAATCTCTTCTACGGCTGAGAATGTAAAACAGGAAGTGTATTTTGTGGACAAAGGAGACAAACGTAAACTGCTTTACCATCTTATACGTAACGAAAATCTTTCTAACGTATTAGTGTTTTCACGTACTAAACATGGTGCAGATAACGTAGTAAAGGCATTGAAGAAAAATGGTGTAAATGCTGAAGCCATACATGGTGATAAATCACAAAATGCAAGACAGCGTGTACTGGAAGGTTTTAAAAATAAAGAAGTATCTGTATTGGTTGCTACTGATATCGCTGCTCGTGGTATTGATATCGAAAGCCTGCCATACGTTATTAATTTCGACCTCCCAAATATCCCAGAAACTTATGTACACCGTATAGGCCGTACAGGTAGAGCCGGAAATAGTGGACTTGCCATATCATTTTGTGCAAAAGATGAGCAGCCGTATCTTAAAGATATCGAAAAGCTGATCCGTATGAAGATAAAAGTAATAGACGGACATCCTTATCCGTATGGATCTGGCGAAGAGGCAGAAAAGCCCGATGCTGAAAAGAAACCCGATCTTCGTAATAAGAAAAAGACAGGACAGGGAAATTCCCGTAAGTCTGAAGCTTCAAAACAAAATAAAAAACGCTGGTACTAACCAGCGTTTTTTGCGTTATATATTTATATGTTATATTCGCTGCTATAAATTTCAATTATCATGAAACACCTGTTATTATCCTTTTTATTTATTTGTACTTCCGGCTGGGCACAAAAACCTGCCGCCAAATCGCAAAAAGCTGCATCCGATTGGGATGTACTGGATAAAACATTTATAGCCTTTATAAAAGCGCTTGAAACAAACGACAAAGCTGCTTATACCGCATTAAGCTTACCACAGGTAGATTGTATAGAATGCCCAAACGCTGCCGAACTGGGTGCTAAGAATAATTTTGTACCTGCCGAAGTATTTTATATCACAGTTGCTAAAGATTTTACAGTTTCACCGGTATATAAAGCACTTGCAAAAAGAGGATATGCTTTTAACAGCATGACGTTAAAAGACTTTAAACCCCGATTTTTACCAAAAGATTATCCAAAAGATCTAAAAATATATGAGGTTTGGGTACATACCTATAAGCCGGATGAATTGTCAAAAGGACACAAAGGTACCAGCCATGCTTTCCAGTTTGTAAAAGTCAATAGTGGGTTTAAATTCTACGGACTCACGTCTCAATAATCAAATATGAGGCTTTTTTTGAATTACTATAAAACGGTAACACTCATAAACTGTTGCTTTTGCCTGTGTGTAGCCACTATAATGCTGAATGTTATATGGTTTCCCATACTGTTTTGTACTTTAGGAATAGCGGTAAGTATGTTTGTCTATAATTTTTTCTTTAAAGACCAGTATTACTTTTACTACAATATGGGTTATACTAAGAAAAAATTGGCACTAATTACATTTGGTATTAATTTGATTCCCGGAATTGTACTATTGCTTTTAGTACTTATACTATCCTGATAATGCATAAGCTCTCAGTAACCGAACTAACAAAAGCCTTTGGAACTAATCCTGTATTGGATTATGCAGCTATAGAATGTAAAACTGGTGAAATAGTAAGCATTTTTGGCCGCAATGGTACCGGGAAATCAACACTGCTTAAAATACTTTTCGGCACACTCAAAGCGGACAGAATAAGGCTCTCTATCAACGATAAGCCATTTGTTGTAGAAGAAGTTATTCCGCAGCAAAAGATCGCTTATCTGCCTCAAGTGTCCTTTTTACCAAAGAGTATCAAGGTGCGTGATGTGGTTCCGCTTTATTATACCAGTGAAATCAAGCAGGACAACATTCTGTATGATCCTGTAATAGCTAAAATAGCTAACACTAAAGTTGGTAGCCTGTCAATGGGCCAGCTTCGGTATTTCGAACTGTTATTAATTGGTAACCTCTCCCACCCTTTCCTTATGCTGGATGAGCCTTTCTCTATGATAGAACCGTTGTACAGAGATAAGATCAGAGAATTTTTATTCGATTTAAAATTCACAAAAGGCATCATCCTCACAGATCATTATTATGACGATGTATTCTCTGTTGCCGATAGAAACCTGTTACTTAAAAACGGGCGGCTGATTGCTATAAACAATAAAGAAGACCTGACAGATCATGGGTATCTGTCAGGAAATACATTTTTATAAATGAAAAAAGTATTTTTTTTATTTATAATCGCACTCTTCACTTTTTCATGCAAAAATGAAAAAGAAAAAATACTCGTTGCACGCAACATGCAAGAGTTTTTTGAACGTATAAAAAATGATGCAAATTCAATAGATATACCATTACCACCTGAAGGAGTACCCTATTATTCTAATAACAATTTTATAATAGATAAGAATGGAAGAATATTCCACTATCAATTGAATCTTCCAAAAATAAATACTTGCCAACAAAATTTTGACAATGACATAAGACCAAAATTTGTCAGACTTATGCCAAAAGATATACATGAAATTCCTGAAAAAGAAATTGTAAATTATATTAAACAAAATATCACATCAGAATCTACTCGCGATGGAGTTTCTTTTGCTTCTGCAAGAGAAACATTTCAATCCTCAAATATAGCTGAAGGTATTTCCTTTTTAGAAGCTCATAAAAACACAAAATGGCTTTGTATAATCCGTACTATGACTGATGAAGAAAAAATCGTTATGAAATATAAAACAACAGGAATAGCTTATGATCCTTACAAGATTAAATGGGACACCTCTAAAATTAAATTTCCCTTTTAAAATCCAAAAAAAGAACCCTTATACTTTTGCATAAGGGTTCTTTTTTAATGGTAAATTATAAACCTATTCTATAACCGTTTTATCTGATTTTGGTACAGCAACAATACAGTAAGGTGCTGTAATAGCCATAGTAGCCATTCCTTCCGGACTTGTTTTCAATACGTTTACAACAACAGTTCCATCAACTACAGACACTTTTCGTACTCCTATACTATAGCCGCCAGTACTTTTTTCTCCCATAAATAATGCAACAACATTATTTTGTATAAAATCTATTTTTGGAACACTGCTCCATCCCAACTCTTTATAAAGCTTATCCAGTTCTGCCTGCGTTTTTATAATAACCGTCGATTCTTTATCGCGGCCACCATAGGCATCTTGTTTCAATATTTCAAAAGCAACAGCTGCATCAACTTTAACGTTGTTTATCACATTGATTTTGCATCCGGTAAAAACCAGCATTAAAAGACTAAACGTAATTATTTTTTTCATTGATTTGGTTTTATTATTATCGTAAAGATAGAAATACTTTTATGAAATCATTTTTATGGCTTTGCGATATAACTCTTCATACATCGGCATTACATTCTGAATGTCAAATTCCTGTGCCACCTTAAGTGCATTTGATTTAAATTCTAATAATTTTTTATCATCCGATAGTATCGATATTGCTTTCTTAGCCATATCCTGTACATCGCCTACATCGCTCAGGTAACCGGAATAACCTTCTCTGTTTACTTCTGGCAGTCCACCCGTATTACTAGAAATTACAGGTACGCCACTGGCCATAGCCTCAAGCGCAGCAAGACCGAAACTCTCGGTTTCCGATGGAAGCAGGAACAAATCAGAATAACATAGAATTTTGTTTATCTCATTACTGTTTCCAAAGAAAATAACCTTATCGCTAATTCCTAATTGTTCACATAGTTTTTCTGCTCCTTCTTTTTCCGGGCCATCTCCTACCATCATCAGTTTGGCAGGCATCACCTTTTGTATTTCGTTGAATATCTTAATAACATCCGGAATACGTTTTACCTGGCGGAAGTTACTTATATGTGTAACGATCTTTTGTGTCTCGGTCGCCATAAGCGAACGATGGCATTCTGATGTTTCGTCTATCCTGTTCTTATCGATCTCGATAAAGTTAGGGATAACGTAAATCTCTTTTTTGATATCAAAGAGTCTGTAAGTATCCTCTTTTAGATCCTGGGATACCGAGGTTACAATATCAGAATGATTGATACTAAAACTTACTGCCGGCTTATAAAACGGGTGATTCCCTACAAGGGTTATATCTGTACCGTGAAGCGTAGTTACCATTGGTATCTTGATTCCCTGCTCTTTTAGCATTTTCTTAGCCATATATCCTGCGTAAGCATGAGGAATTGCATAATGCACATGCAGCAGCTCTATTTTATAAAGCTTAACCATATCTACCAGTTTACTGGAAAGAGCAAGCTCATAGGGCTGATAGTGGAACAAAGGATATTCAGGAACGTGTACTTCGTGGTAGTGAATATTTGGATTTAACAACGCCAAACGCACCGGCTGGCTGTAGGTTATAAAGTGTATCTCATGCCCTCTGCGTGCGAGTTCTAACCCTAATTCTGTGGCTACAACACCGCTACCGCCAAAGGTTGGATAGCATACTATTGCGATTTTCATAAAGTGACTTAATAAGAGTAACGAAATTAAATAAAAAAAACAGGCAATGCCTGTTTTTTATGCGAAATTAACCTAATCGTTATCTTTCAAAAAGTTATTTTCTAAAGGCAGACTCATAAAGGTCTATCCACTGTTGTACTGTCATTTTTGATGCTAATTCTCCAATAAGCTCGTATGGAATGGTTTCCGGTTTTTTAAAACGAATACAGCTTTTTCCCATATCCAGTTTTGTTTTTACATGTTTTGGATATTCCGATACAAACCAATCATACAGTTCTTTATCAGCATACACCCCCATGTGGTAAACCGCGATAAAATTCTTTTGCGAAGCAATACTTAAAAACGGTAATGGTAATTTAGGATCACAATGATAGCCTTGTGGATATGTAGAATGAGGCACTGCCCAGCCCATCATACCATAAGACATACCCTCTTCGAAACCTTCAGGAAGGTTTTTTGCAATAGTATCTCTTAATTTTACCATAGCCTGTTTCCTGTCATCCGGTAGGGATTCCAAATACGCTGAAGGTGTCGCCGCTGTAGATTGCATAGTTAAATTCTTTTGTTATTTGATGTGAGTGGTCTTAAGTCCGATATTAGTCTAAAACTTCCGGCCTTCAAAACCCTCTACTTTCTTTACTCTATAATCGCATCCTGAATTGCTTTCTGTATGTCCTCTCTAATGTTTTCTTTAGAAAGCTTATTCTCTCCTGCATCAGGATAAGTTCTGTTAGAAAGGAAAACATAAACAATTCCTGTTTCAGGATCTGCCCATGTCATTGTGCCAGTAAAACCGGTATGTCCAAAACTTGCCTTAGATACACAACCGCATGTAGGCCCTGATTTTTCAATCTGTGGTTTATCAAATCCAAGTCCTCTTCTGTTACCCTCTTTACAATCATAACAAGTATTAAAGGTATCAAATGTTTTAGCAGAGAAATATTGTTTGCCAGCATAATTACCTTTTTGAAGGTACATCTGCATGATCTTTGCAACATCCATTGCATTAGAGAATAATCCGGCATGTCCTGCCACACCATCTTCCATAGCAGCAGCCATATCATGTACATATCCCTGTATCACCTCATAACGGAAATAGTTATCGATCTCTGTAGGTGGTATTGAGCACATATCCCATTTACGTAAAGGGTTATAAGATGTGTAAGCGGCGCCTAAGGGTTTGTAAAAAGCATTCTGGCTTAATACATCCAACGGTTTACCTGTCTTTTTCTCAAGATATTCCTTTAACAGGATAAAAGAGAAATCACTGTATTTGTATTCTTTTTTACGAAGTAATTTACTATCAGCTATTCTGGAAACAATAGTATCGTTGTAACCCTTTACAAGGAACAGATGTTCTGCTACCTGATTAGGAAATTCAGGACTATACATTTTTCTATAAAGCAGGGAATCCGGTTTTTTCTTACTGTCAAGTGTTTCCTGGTAAAAAGGTATCCATGCCTGAAATCTTGCCTGATGCAATAACATATCTTTTAACGTAATGTTCTTTTTATCAGTATTCGCAAAAGCAGGAAGCATATCACCTAATTTAGCATCAAGGCTCAACTGTCCTTTGTCATACAACTGCATAATATTAGGTAGTGTAGAAAGTATTTTGGTAAGCGATGCTACATCATATATATCAGAATTTTTAACCTTAATATCGTTATCATAGGTATGATAGCCAAATGATTTCTGATAGATAACTTTTCCTTTCCGTGCGACCAGAACCTGTAGTCCGGGTGTCATTTTTTCATTAATAGCACGCTGCGCTATAAGGTCTATTTTTGAAAGCAATGCCGAACTCATCCCCACATTTTCGGGCGTAGTGAAGCCCAGCCTGTTTGTAGTCTTGGTGAAGATACCATCATTAAGTTTAAACGACGATGCAATAGATACCGGTAATTTTCCTTTAGCCCCTAATGCTCCAAAAACGATCTCAGCAGCCACAGTTTGCGACATAACATTGTTTTGGTAAGCCATTACTATACTCTCTATATTCCTGAAGTTTTTTACAGGGATCAGTGTGTAAGGCTTTGCAAATACTGTAAAAATTACTCTTTTGTTTTTAGCAATAGTATCAAGCCATATCAATTCTTTAGCCGAAAGGTCATGCTTTTTCCATGCACCATCTGCTTTATGGTAACCTATAATAACGGTTGAATATGGTTTAAGTCTTTCTGTCAATACGCGAAGAGTGTCTGCCTGAACTTCGGTAACATCGGCATATTTTTGAAGTGTACTCAGGTAAACAGATCCATCATCATCACCTAGTTTTACATAAGCTATTTTCTCGTTCTCTAATTCCATGATCGGAACGATATCCTTTTCATTTTTTAGAACGGTAACTGCATTTTCATACAGCTGATAATTTAAATCATCATACTCATGTCCGTTAAGGTCATTGTATAAGTTTTTAAGATCGATCGGAGTATATTTATTAAGTCCGCCCCTGTACTTGTATGCCAGTATCTTTTTAACCGAAAGTTCCAAACGATCATTCGAAAGGATACTATCATTATAAGCCTGTCTGAATTTCTCGATGGCCACAGGAACGTTCTCTGCAAAAAGCAATACATCATTACCCGCAAGGAACGCTTCAAGGTCAACGTCACCTGGCTGCATAAAACTGCTGGCTGCTTTCATGTTCAGTGCATCGGTAAAAATAAGCCCTTTAAAGCCCATTTCATCCTGTACAAGATTAGTCACTACATTATAAGATAATGAGGTAGGATAGTTTTTGGTCGGCTCCAGGCTAGGCACATTAAGGTGTGCAACCATTATACTGGATAGGCCTTCACTAAATAGTTTTTTATAAGGATAAAACTCAATATCATGCAGTCGTTCTTTTGTAAAAGGAAGGAAAGGAAGTGTATGGTGCGAATCCGTCGCTGTATCGCCATGTCCAGGGAAGTGTTTACCCGTGGCAAATACACCCTGACTTTGTATACCGCGCATTAACGCCAATGCCCTATCGGTCACATTGATCTTATCTTCTCCAAAAGACCGATTCCCAATAATAGGATTCGCCGGATTGGTATTCACATCCAAAACGGGAGCAAAATTAAAATGGATACCCATTCTTTTTGCCTGTATGGCCATCTGCTGCCCCATTTTTTCAATCAGTGCCATGTCCTGAACACCACCAAGAGTCATGTTCCATGGATAACGATAGGTAGAATCAAGCCTCATGCTTAAACCCCACTCAGCATCAATTCCTATAAATAATGGCAGTTTCGATTTTTTCTGAAAACGGTTGGTAAGTTTTGCCTGTCTAACAGGTCCTCCCTGAAAAAAAATAAGTCCCCCTATCTTGTAATCGGTAATTAATTTATCAATTCCTCTAACGTGGGTTGAATCCTTATTCGAATATGCTGCTACCATAAACAGCTGCCCCAACTTCTCATCGAAAGACAGGTTACTGTAAACACTATCCACCCATTTTTTTTCGGCAACCGTTTTATAATCGCTAAAAACTCTAGCCTTTTGGGCAGATACCGCCTGGATGGCAAACAAGAAAACTAATATGGAAAACCTCATTAAATAATTGTATTTTATAAATAATAAATCATCATTACCTAATGTATAATGATGATTCTTATATTCTGTACAGATGGAATAGCTGTTTAAAAAAAACGGCTATGCCAGCTCTCTCCAGCAGGTACTTCCCAATAATCCTGCCATTCTCCTACTGTATTCACTAAATTATTAAACACTATCGTATTTGCCGATACTGCTTTTTCTTTAGCCATTTTTTTAAACTCAATAAGCGTTTTATGAGCAATATGATCGCCAAGCTTAAAGGTGACATTCATTTTATCCAGTAAGTCTACACCATATTTTTGCTCCAGCTCCTGAATGAACTGCACAGAAGCATCAATAGAACAGCCTGTAGCTGCCTGAGTTTCCTGATTAATTGCAATAATAATAAACCTATTGTATTTCGTTTCAAAAGACGCTTCAAGACCTGCACCATGTGCAGCCCAATTTTCAAGGAAGCTTTTTAATGCTTCTTCTATTTCAGCGATCTCCTCATCAGAGAATTTTCTGTTAGACTGGTAAATCCATATTCTGGATTCTTCAGGTAGTGTATCAAAGGGAACGTACATAATTTTTTTCTTATAAATCCTTCGCATTGGCAATAAGCTCTGCCACATCCATTACTTTTATATCATGCTCCCTGTTTTTTGCCTTAACACCATCTGTAAGCATCGTATTGCAAAATGGGCAGCCGGCTGCTATAATATCCGGCTGTGTTTCAAGGGCATCTTCTGTCCTCTCCACATTTACATCTTTGTTACCGTTCTCCGGTTCTTTAAACATCTGTGCACCACCGGCGCCACAGCAAAGACCATTTAATTTAGAGCGTTTCATCTCTACTAATTCCGCATCAAGCTTCTCCATAAGATCTCTTGGTGCTTCATATATATTGTTTGCACGCCCCAGGTAACATGGGTCATGAAACGTTATCTTTTTACCCTTAAACTGGCCTCCTTCAATACTTAGTCTGCCATCATCCAGTAATGATTTTAAAAACTGGGTATGGTGCACAACCTCATAGTTTCCGCCAAGTTCAGGATATTCATTCTTTATGGTATTAAAGCAATGCGGACATGCCGTAACAATCTTCTTAACATCGTATGCATTAAGCACTTCAATGTTAGTCATTGCCTGCATCTGAAATAAAAATTCGTTACCTGCTCTTTTTGCAGGATCTCCGGTACAGCTTTCTTCTGTTCCTAAAACCGCAAAAGGCACTTTGGCACTATTTAATATTTTAACAAATGCTTTCGTAATTTTTTTAGCCCTGTCATCAAAACTACCAGAACAGCCTACCCAGAACAAAACTTCCGGTGACTGACCTGTAGCCATCATATCGGCCATAGTTGGAACTGTAAAATTTTCCTGAGTCATAATATTATTTATTCGTCTTTACCGTCGTCAAAAACCTGTATGGTAACCTCTTTTTCAATTAAGTTTGTAAACTTGCCTCTGTAGCGGGTAGCCTTAACAAGATGATTATCTATCCAATGGTAGTTTCCGCCTCTGGGTTTGCCCATTAGCATACCGTGATATTTAAAACCGTGTCTTTTAAGCCATTCTTCTGTTACTTCCCTATGTGCTTCTGTACGTGATGTAAAAAAGAAAATAACATGTCCTTCATCATACCATCCGTTAAGTGTTACAAGCGCATCAGGATATACTTCTGCCGTTGCCATTCTTTCCGGTTCCTCATTAGGAATATCATCACAAATAGTTCCGTCAATATCAATCAGGTAATTCTTAATTCCCTCAGGAAGTATAGGGCTTAAGTGTTCGCCATTTTCAGTAATTGGCTGTAAATTCTTTTCAATCTCTTCCGCTTTCATTATGCTTCGTCTTTCCAGTTTAACCTGTCCATTTGGCTGTACTGCCATGGAGCTCCATTATTCTCAATATTCGTCATCATTCCGTTCAGTTCTACAGGCGCTGCGCTCTGCTCCATAACCAGATACCTGCGCATATCCATAATAATAGAAAGCGGGTCAATGTTAACCGGGCAGGCCTCAACACAACCGTTACAGGTTGTACATGCCCATAGTTCTTCAGGAGTTATATAATCATTAAGTAACGATTTTCCATCGTCTACAAAAGTTCCTTTATTCTTGTCAATGTTTTTACCCACTTCTTCAAGTCGGTCACGGGTACTCATCATGATCTTTCTTGGCGAAAGTTTTTTACCTGTAATATTTGCAGGGCAAGAATCGGTACAACGTCCACACTCAGTACAAGTATAGGCATTCAGTAACTGAACCCAGTTAAGATCCTGTACATCGCTGGCTCCAAATTTAGCAGGCACTTCGCCTTCAGCCATTGGAGGCGCAGCAGCAAAAGGATCAGCATTTGGATCCATCATCATTTTAACCTCATTCGTAACCGACTCAAGGTTCTCAAATTTCCCTTTAGGCTTAAGATTTGCAAAGTAAGTATTAGGAAATGCAAGCAATATATGTAAGTGCTTAGAAAAATACAGGTAATTCATAAATGCCAGTATTCCAATAATGTGAAGCCACCATGCTGCTCTTTCGATAAAGATCACAGTACCTTCAGACATACCTGAAAAAATTGGAGATATAAAACTCGAAATTGGGAAAGCCCCTGCCTTAATATAATGATGTGCACCAACACCCTGAAGGTAATGATCGGCAGCATTCATAGTAAGGAACAAAACCATTAAGCTAATCTCAAAATATAAAATATAATTGGCATCGCTTTTTGGCCATCCTTTAAGATCACTATGGATAAACCTTTTAAGTTTTATAATATTCCTTCTGGTATAAAATGCAACAATAGCAACAATAACACCAAAAGCTAAGATCTCAAAAAAGCCTATAAGGAAACTGTAAAAGCCTCCCATAAATGAAAATAACCTGTGTGTACCAAAAATACCATCAACTATTATTTCTAGAAGTTCAATGTTTATAATTACAAAGCCTACATATACAATAATGTGTAATACACCGGCAACAGGTCTTCTAACCATTTTAGACTGCCCAAGAGCAATCATGGCCATATTTTTCCAACGTTCTGATGGATTGTCTTTACGGTCTACATCATGGCCTAATTTAATATTACGCACAAGTTTTTTTACGTTGATGGCAAAGTAGCCAAAACCCAACGCAAGGAGGATAACAAAAAGAATATTATCAATATAATTCATACACAAAGGTGATTGGGTGTAAGTCCTGTCCTAATTTACTTTTTAATTTCTTCTGGAGTAGTAGTTGTCTCTACAGGCTCCTTATAAGGAGTACCTTTCTTACCAAACACAGAGAAATGAATATAACGTTTCGGGTTGTTCTTAACGTCAGCAAGTAATTGTTTCAACTCATTTGAAGCTGCCGTAAGATTATTGTACATAGCTTCATCTTTCATTAACTTACCTAATGTACCTTTACCTGCTTCTACATCATTAATCATCTTATCAACGTTAGTAAGCGTTTTTTCAAGATTTTTAACTGCCTGCCCAAGATTAGCTTTATTAAGCGAATCCGATAGTTGAGCAAAGTTAGCGCTGGTACGATTTAGATTACTCATAGTACCGTCGATTTTAGCCTTGTTACCAGCTATAACTCCGTTTAAAGAAGTTGCAGCCTGGTTAAACTGCTTCATAGTAGCGCTCATTTCTGCAATGGCTACACGCAGGTTTTCCTGCGTTTTTAAATCCAGAACGTTACTCACGCTTTTAAGAAGGCTGTCTGCAGATACTACAGTTGCTTCTACCTTAGTTTGCAGTGGCGAAAGTTTTTCACCTACTACAGATAACATTCCGGGTTTTAAACCACTCAATAAAAAGCCTCCATCTTCTGCCGGAGTAGTATTTTTCAAATCAGGAATTAAAGCAATTTGCTTACCACCTAATAAACTTGGTTCATATAAAGTTGCATGGCTGGTCGCTGAAATAGGGAAATCGGTCTTAACCTGCATTTCTATCAGCAGCTCTCCAGTCTCATAACTTTTAAATGATATACCTGTAACTTTACCTACAACAAGACCATTCAAAGTAATGGGTGCCGAAGGAGAAAGCCCTTCAACGTCTGTATATGTAACGTAATAGGTTTTGTAGGAATTAAATAGGTCCCTGCCTCTTAAAAAGTAATATCCCCATATAAATAATAATATGGCTCCTATAACTAATACCGCGGTTTTAACTTCTCTAGATACTTTCAAAATGGAATAAATTTTTAACAAATGTAGGACAATAATTTTATAATAATGTGAATATTGCTTTAAAGCTTTATACTGCTATTTTTTTAAAGCTTCCTGTACAGTTATTTTCTTTCCATCTTTAAATGCTACTATAAATGCTGATGAATAGCCTTTTGCTTTAGCCTGCTCCTGCAGCTCTTTTGCATTATTATATTCAGATGTATCTCCATAATAGTATTTAATTACTGCAGAGCTTGCATCTTTAGTTATATTACTAAGTCCATTAAAGTTTGAAGGAACCAACTCAAGCGTTTTACCACTTGCAGCAATTTGTACTTTAAACACTACTCCTTTTGCAGATGCAGCAGGCGTGTTGCTTTCTGTATTTTTAGAAGGCTTTTCAACAACTTCGGGCTTTTCTACTTTTGGTTGTTTTTTATCAATAACAATAACAGGTGTTTCATCCTGAGAGTTATCGCCGTTAACAAAATATTCTTTTTTATACGACAATATTGCTTTTGCTATAGCCTTCGCCATATCGTCCTGTCCTTCATCAGAATTTAAATAGGTACCTTCAGGCAGATAAGAAATGAATCCCATTTCTATAAGAATACTTGGCATAGCTGTTTTATGCAATACCCAAAATGGTGCTTGCTTAACTCCTCTTTTGTTCCTATTAAGATCTTCCTTAAATATTTCTTCTACTCTACTGGCTAAATCAATACTCTGGCTTCTGTATGCTTCCTGCTGAATCGTTATACCTATTAAGGTCTCCGGAGCGTTTGGATCAAAACCTGCATACTTCACCTTATAGTCTTTCTCAAGTGTTATAACCGAGTTCTCCTTTTTAGCCACTTCAAGTTGAGATGCATTTTTCGTTGTACCAATTACAAATGTTTCTGTACCAAATGCCGTTTTTTTAACCTCTCCATTGCAGTGAATTGATACAAACAAATTAGCATCTGCTTTATTTGCAATATTAGGACGCTCTGTTAGTTCAATAAAAACATCAGTCTTTCTTGTGAAAATAACATCTACAGCCGGATCTTTTTCCAAAAGCTTCCCTACTTTTAAAGCTACATTCAATGCGATATTTTTCTCAATAAATCCATGGTAGATCGCACCATAATCTTTACCCCCATGCCCGGGATCAAGTACAACCTTGAATTTTGAGTTGCCCTGTCCAAACGAAGCGGTAGAAAATATAATGAATGTTAAAAAAGCCAGTTTTAATTTCATGTTCCCTGTCATTGTAATATAGATATTATGCTACTTGTGTTATAATTGTATTTAGTGGTTTATTTTGCTAAAAAAATTGTAAGTTTGACACTTCGAAAATAAGCCACATTTTTACAAAAATAGTATTAAAACCGTTGCGTACAAACTTATTTCATATCGTTTTATTATCAATTTTCCTAACAATGGGAAGTTTGAAACTTTCGGCGCAGGAAATACCTTCAACAAAGCACGCCATACCCTCTGTAAAACAGAAGGATAGTATCACAAAGAGCATTTCTATAGCTCCGAAACCTGCAACAACTCCGCCGCCAACAGCAACGACCGTTAACGACACAAATAAAAAAAAGAGTGATGGTCTTGATGCAATTATTAGGCGTTTAGCGGAAGATTACGAAAAAATAGATCAGGAAAAAAAAGAGATTGAACTTTACAATAAAGCCGAATTGTACTATAAAGATATAGAACTTAAGGCAGGTAAAATTGTAATGAACTACGAAAAAAACGAAGTTTATGCCGGAAGGATTAAAGACTCTTTGGGTAATTATTCCCAATACCCCTATTTTAAACAAGGCACCAATATTGTAGAAGCCGATTCTATACATATTAATACCGTAACCAAAAAAGCCAGGATATGGAACTCCCGATCGGACCAAGGAGAATTCAGGGTATTTGGCGAGGTCACCAAAAAAGAGAATGACTCGGTTATTTTTATAAAAAATGCACGTTTCACCACCTCAAAAAATATTAAAGACCCTGAGTACTACTTTTTGGCTCAGAAAATAAAGCTTGTGCCCGGCAAGAAGGTAGTTGTAGGCTTTACAAATATGTGGATTGCAGACGTACCAACCCCTTTAGCTTTACCTTTTGCCTTTTTCCCTATGAGTGAAAAAGCCGAATCAGGTTTCATAGTACCTACATTTGGTGATAATAACAGGCAGGGCTATTTTCTTCAAAATGGAGGTTATTACTTTGCATTGAGTGATTATTATGATCTTGCAGTTACAGGAGATTATTACACTAATGGAAGTTACGGACTTCGATTCGATTCCAGCTATGCCAATAAGTACAAATACAATGGTAATATAAACATCCGTTTTGAAAATCTTATTACAAGTGAACGCGGACTGCCTGATTATGAACGAAAGAATCAGTACAATATACAATGGACACATAACCAGGACTCTAAAGCAAACCCTAATTCAAAATTTTCGGCTAGTGTGAATTTAGGATCCAGTAAATATTTTAAGAATTCACTTAATATGAATAATGTTGGATCTACTCTAAACAACATACTGTATTCATCTGTTAACTATTCCAAAACATTTCAAACCGTACCACAGGTAAATATCTCCTTAGCAGCTACTCACAACCAAAACACAAATACTCAGGAAATAAACATGACACTTCCTACATTACAGGCTAGTGTAGACAGGATATTTCCATTTGCAGCTGCAGATGCTCCAAAAAAAGGTATTATAAAAAATATTAACCTTCAGTACAATCTTAAGGGAGAAAACAGAATTAAAACAACTGATTCGCTTTTCTTTAAATCTGAAATGTTTAGAGATGCTAAAGTGGGTATGCAACATAGTATTCCAATAAGCACCAATTTTAAAATTTTTAAGCACTTTAGTGTTTCTGCGGGAACTAACTATCAGGAAACATGGGTAATGAATACCGTTAAAAGAGAATTCAACCCAATTACCAATAAAGATACTCTTATAAATAATATAAGAGGATTTGATTCTTTCAGAACCTATAATTTCTCGTCAAGTATTGGTACAACGATATATGGTACATATGATTTTGGTGCCGATAAAAAAATCCAGGCAATACGCCATGTAATGCGTCCATCGATTTCTTATACCTACACTCCTAGTTTCGACCAATATTATGACACCTATGAAATTGATGCTACTGGTACACAATACAGATCATATACACGCTTTGAAAATGGACTTTTTGGCGCGCCAAGTCAATCCTATTCTAACAACATTGGTATCTCTGTAAATAATACTTTCGAAGCAAAAGTGAGAGACGATGATGAAAACGCAAAAGAGGCTAAAAAGGTTATGCTTTTAAATAACCTGAACTTCACTACAAGTTATAATATGGCAGCCGATTCTTTGGCATGGTCACCACTAAGAGTATCTGCTGGTACTAACCTTTTTAAAGAAAAAATGAATCTTAACTTTGCTGCTACTCTGGATCCTTATGCCCTTGACAACGCAAACAGAAGAATTGATGTTTACAATATAAATAACGGCGGTAGCTTGTTTAGGTTAACCAGCGCAAACGTTACACTAAACTATTCTTTGGCAAGTACTGATGGCAATGGAGATGATAAGGATAAAAACAACCAAACAGCCCGTAATGGCGGCCGTGAAGATGATCTTTTTGGTAGAGCAAGCGATCTTAGCGATAACAGGACCAGCATGTTTAAAGAAGAAGACGAAAATAAAAAACCAGATAAATCCAGCGGCGGATTTTTTAATGCCAAAATCCCCTGGGATCTTACAATGGCCTACTCCCTAACCTATTCTAACGACAGGCGGGAAAAGAAAATATCCGGCAGTTCCCTAATGGTATCCGGTAATGTGGATATCACCCCGCGTTGGAAAATGGGTGTTTCTACAGGTTATGACTTCGTGCAAAATGGGGTAACATTTACCCAACTTCGTTTTGAAAGAGACCTTTTAAGCTGGAGAATGGACTTTAACTGGGTTCCTTTTGGTACGAACATGTACTGGGGCTTCTTTATTGGTATCAAATCATCTGTGCTTAGCGATATCAAATGGGATAAACGCCAGGTTCCGGACAGAAGACTTCAGTAAGAACAAAAAACACCGAACTATATTTTTCAACATTAATACCTTTATTATTTTTCTAAAGGTTGTAAGCTTATGCTTTTTTATATTTGCAGTAAACGTCAATAATAAACCATGAAAAAAATAATTTTTACAGACAAAGCCCCTGCTCCTATTGGGCCATACAGCCAGGCTGTTTTATCAGGTAACACACTTTATACTTCAGGACAAATTGCTCTGGATCCGCAAACAGGAGAATTAGTGATTGGAGATATTGAAACAGAAACCAAGCAGGTTATGGAAAACATGAAAGCGGTACTGGATGCTGCCGGAATGAATTTTGAGAACGTTATAAAGACTACTATCTTTATTAGCGACATGAACGACTTCGTAAAGATAAACGGTGTTTATGGCGCTTATTTTAACGAAAAAACCGCTCCTGCAAGAGAAACGGTTCAGGTGGCAAAACTGCCTAAGAATGTAAATGTGGAAATCTCTATGATTGCTGTGCTATAGCAATTAAAAATAAATCTGCCGATGCAGGGTTTGTGGCAAGTGGCACATTGTGCACATCGCAAACCCTAATCAGCATATTAATATCGGCTTCATGAGCATGGCTTGCTAAAGGATCTTTAAAAAAGAACACCATTTTAGTTTTACCTTCTGCTACTCTTGCTGCAATCTGTGCATCACCTCCTAATGGCCCCGAAAGCATTTTCTTTACCTTAAAACCCGCTTTTTCAGCTTTACTTCCCGTTGTACCGGTAGCAATAAGCTTAATATTTTCTTTAATGAGAATATCTTTATGCTTGTTTAAAAACTGAACCATTTCGGCTTTCATACCGTCGTGAGCAATGATGGCAATTTCCATTTTATTTTATTTATTTACTTCGTGATATTCTATAAGACCGTCAATAGGCCTTCTTAAAACATTCCCTAATATAAGGTTGTTTTTTTCTAATACCTCTGCAAGTTCTGCTTTCAGGTAAAATGCTATCGATCCTACAAAGTGAATAGGAATTTCACGTGCATTTTCATACTGAGTGATATAATTATCTACAAATACCTGCATTGCATCTACAATAAGACCTTTAATGAAGGCATCGTCTTTATGCTGAATAAGGAACTTAGCAAATGTAGCTAAATAGGCATTAGGATTTGGCTCTTTGTATAAATTGTGTTTTATAACATCCGGATCTAAATTATATTCTGATTCGAATATCCTTGCCAGATTAGCAGGCATTTTATTAAAATAATAAGCACGTACCAAATCACGTCCAAAACGATTACCACTGCAATCATCCATCGCAATATAGCCTAACGACTGTACTTTTTGGTGCAACTCTACACCATCAAAATAGCTGCAGTTAGACCCTGTACCAAGAATACAAATAATCGCTTTATCGTTTGTTGGGTTTGTAGCATAAGCCGCAGCATAGGTATCTTCTTTTACAGTAATATCTGCATTTGGAAAAAATTCCTGAAAGATGTCTTTCATAAAAATTTTCATCCTGTCTGTACCACAGCCGGCACCATAAAAATAAAGCGCTGTTACCTCATTTCTATTATTGTAAATATCAAAGCGGGCTTCCAGCCTTTCAATAGCCTCTTCCCTATTTATAACTTCAGGGCTTAAACCCAGAGTTTGTGTATTAAAAAGTCGGTTGCCATCTTCATCCAGTGCAATCCAGTCGGCTTTTGTAGCGCCACTGTCTACTAATAATTTCATATTATTTGGGTTAGTTTTGGATTAAGTTTTAACTTAAACTACCTCTATAATCACCGTAATCGATTATATTTTAGTTAACTAAACTTTAAGCCGTTTATAAAAAACAAAGTCCCGCCTTTCTTCACGAAAAGCGGGACAAGTTATAAAAATATTATAAAGATGCAATGTGCACCGAAAGATCTACTAGTTTGCTTGAATAACCGTACTCGTTATCGTACCAGGAAACAATTTTAAAGAAAGTAGAATTAAGACCAATACCGGCTTTAGCATCTACAATGCTCGTTCTTGAATCTGAAATAAAGTCCTGAGACACTACATCATCCTCAGTAAACCCAAGAATACCTTTCATGTTTGTTTCAGAAGCATTTTTAAGAACACTCATGATCTCCTCATAAGTAGTTTCTTTACTTAATTTCACAGTAAGGTCTACTACAGAAACGTCTGCTACAGGAACACGCATAGACATACCTGTTAGTTTACCGTTAAGCTCAGGAATTACTTTACCTACTGCTTTTGCAGCACCTGTACTTGCAGGAATGATATTAAGCAATGCTGCTCTTCCTCCACGGAAATCTTTTCTTGACGGTCCGTCTACAGTAAGCTGTGTAGCCGTTGTAGCGTGAATGGTTGTCATAAGACCTTCTACAATACCAAAATTGTCGTTGATCACTTTTGCAAGCGGCGCAAGACAGTTTGTAGTACAGGATGCGTTAGATACAATAGTATCCGCTGCTGTAGCTTTCTCATGGTTTACCCCCATTACAAACATTGGCGCATCTGCCGATGGTGCAGAGATAATAACTTTTTTCGCACCTCCGTCAATGTGAGCCTGAGCCGTTTCCAATGTTGTAAATATACCTGTACATTCTGCCACTACATCTACACCTACTTCGTCCCATTTAAGGCCTTTCGGATCTTTTTCTGCAGTTACCCTGATATGCTTACCGTTTACATAAAGCTGCCCATCTTTAACCTCAACAGTACCGTTAAAACGACCATGTACCGAATCATATTTTAATAAGTAGGCTAAATGGTCTACAGCCAGTAGGTCATTGATTGCTACAACCTCAACATTATCCCTGTTGAAGGTTTCGCGGAAAACAATTCGACCAATCCTGCCGAAACCGTTTATTCCTAGTTTAACTTTTGTCATTGTGAATAGATGTTTTTTGTTTTTTTTGGATTTATATCGAAACGATGTCTGATACACGAATTAATTCTTTATCCACTTGTGATTTGCCTTTAACGGCCTGCTCCAGTGGAGTGAGCACAATTTCGTCTTTTAAAAGTCCTGCCATGTAATTTGATTTTCCATCTAAAAGGCTCTCTACGGCTTTCACACCAAGTCGGCTGGCTAAAACCCTGTCAAAACAAGACGGTGAGCCACCGCGCTGCATATGCCCTAATATAGATACCCGTACATCATACTCCGGCATGTTCTCTTCTACATAGTCTTTAAGTTCAAAAGCATTTTTGCCTATTTTATCACCCTCGGCAATAACCACGATACTTGATGACTTCCCGGATGCTTTACTTTTTCTCAAAGAATCCAACAACCTGTCAAGTCCCATATCTTCCTCAGGAATCAAGATCTCTTCTGCTCCTGCACCAATACCTGCATTAAGCGCAATATGCCCTGCATCACGCCCCATAACCTCTATAAAGAACAGTCTGTTGTGTGAGCTTGCAGTATCTCTAATTTTATCTATAACCTCTACTACTGTATTTAAAGCAGTATCATATCCTAAAGTATGGCTTGTACCATAAATATCATTGTCTATAGTTCCCGGTATACCAATAACCGGAAAATTGAATTCTTGATTAAATAAAAGCGCTCCGCTGAAACTACCGTTACCACCAATTACAACCAATCCATCGATACCGTTTTTTACTAAATTCTCATGCGCTTTTTTACGTCCTTCAGGAGTCATGAATTCCATAGATCTTGCTGATTTTAATATAGTACCGCCTTTGTTAATGATGTTATTAACGCTACGTGCACCCATCTCTTTAAAATCTCCTTCTATCATTCCCTGATACCCTCTGTAGATACCGGCACATTCAATATTATGGAAAGCACAGGTACGTACAACCGCCCTGATAGCTGCATTCATTCCAGGTGCATCTCCACCCGATGTAAGCACGCCTATTTTTTTTACTTTAGTTGACATTTTTTAGTATTTAATCGTAAAATTAATAATTTAATATGATTTATTTATCTGATTTAAAATTCTATTATCAAATCTGCAACATTTCAAACGTTTTCGTTAATAAGTTTTTCTTAAACAAATCTTAAACAAAACAAAAAAGCAGATATCTCTCTCAGAAATACCTGCTTTTTTTTATACAATGTGAAATTTTCAGATCTTAAAACGAATGATTAATCAGTTTCAGGGATTTTTTCCGGCTCCTTTTGTTTAGGATTTGTCTTTTTCTTATTCCTACTCTCGGCAAATTTTATAAATTCAGGAGAAAGGTCAGAGTCCGGTATATCATTTCCTGTAGTATCTACATTCGCTGCTTTTGTTTTATTAAATATCTTTTGCATCAACTCACGCAGTGTATCAAAATCTACTTCATATGTAAGTCCAATTCCTTGGGTGTATCCTATACCTTCACCAAGAAAGTTAATATCATTCTCACGGTTAAACACACGGCCTTTAAGTGTACCATCATCATTCAGTCGCATCTCTACAGCAACATTACCTACAATAACCGATTCGTTCAGACCTCCAACCGGAACCCCTAACTGGCCGTTAACTGTAATCCTCTCATTAATTTGTGATGAAAGCGTTAAACCAACCTGTGATGTAGTTTCTACATACGGATTCTTATCGGCCTGAACATAATTGAAACCTACTTTAACCTTGCCGTCTTCATCAGCAAAAAGATCATTGAACAAACTGTTTGCTCTTTCAAATAAACTGCCATATACTGCTGTATTTGCATTGTTAGGGCTTATAAAGCTACCAGTAGATAATAAAGATAATGCCTGCGTCTGTCTTGTACTCATATCGCTCAATCTGTATTCAAGATCCGCTTTTAGCACTGAACTTACGCCTGGGAAATTGATGCTAAAATCGGGTTCAGGGTTATTAATGGTACCATTAAGTAAAATGCCAACTTCAATAGGAATACTTCTGTTAAAGGTTGGCGATTCTAAAAGTACCGATGGATTCGCCTGAGTTTTATATACAGCTTCTATATTAAGTCTGGCTCTCGTAGGGTCTCCCTCCCAGTTTATAGCGCCACCTCTTTTTACAGTGAATTTTTTATCAAATAATCCGCCATATTTAAAATTATATTGCCCATCGAGTACAGAGAAATCCCCCCACATGTTAAACTTACCCATAGTATTAATATCTAATAAGAGGGTACCATTTCCTTTAGCTATTAAACTATGTCCTGTATTCTTATCGATAACAACTTCAAGCTTAGCGTCAGGAGTGACATCAAGTTCAAATTTCATCTCTAAACCTTTATAAGTCCGTGATGACTCCTGCACGATCCCTTTAAGCTTATTCTCTTTTTCTTTAGGGCTTAAAAAATGTATAAAATTCGCACTACCCCCTGCTGCACTGGTATTGTTTAACAGAATTTTAATATCAGTTCCTTTTTCAGATTTTGCATCAACAGTTATAAGTAATGAACTTGTAGGCCCATCAATAACAGCTTTACCTTTAATAAAGGCTGTACCATAATACATTGCATCATCTGAATCTTTTGTATCAAGAACGAGTAACCTGTCAGATTCTATGGTTAGATCCTCCAGTTCCCAGTTTTTAAACATTTTATGCTTCACATTACCATGAAGCCTTCCTTTGGTTTTATACTTAGTATCTGTAAGTTCGTTATTCCTAAAGAAAATATTCTCCTCGGTAAGATCTATAACTGCATTCTCTTCAAAATTATAATCGGTATTAAGATAGCCTACTTTAAGTCCACCCTGTTTTAGATAAAGCCTGCCATCAATTTCGGGGTTCTTCACATTACCTACTATAGCTGCCCTACCCGATGCCTTACCCCGTATCTCTGGGAAAACAGATTTAAGGAAAGTACTTAACGGGCTGATATCAAAGTTAGAGAAGCCTGCATCGATAGAAAGTAATGTTTGTTTATCTACAATTTCTACAGCACCGTTCGCATAGAAGTTTTCTTCATCATCCTTGCTTAGTGAAGTGTTCACATTAAACTTTCGAAACGAATTATCTCCGGTAACCTGTAAACTAAGATCTCCCAGATTAAATTTATTTAATTTCAGGGAATCTATCGTTAAGCTAGATGCCGGCTGGAATTCCTGCATATTCTGTTTAAGACTCACTTCTCCATTAAGTCTTCCGCCAAAACTAAGACTATCTATTGTGGGTGTTATTTTATGGAGGTCGACATCATTAAACGTAAGTTTAACATCCTTATAATCTTTACCTCTAAGAACTCCCATTAATTCTACCATCTGGTCGTTGTGCGACATGGTAATTTTATCGATTGTAAAATCGGTCAGTTTCTTATTAAAGACTATTTTATTCTCGCGGGTATCGTTCTCATTGATATACCATAAATAATCTTTAAAGTTAATCTCAGACTTTTTAAACCCTACTACCGATTTGTTATCCTGATCTATAGTATGATAAAGATTCAGATTAAAAAAGTCTTTTGCTTTTTCGCCGCCTTTAAATTCAGATCTCAGGTATAGTGTATCGTTTTGGGTTACGTTTACAAGATTAAAATCAGTGATCTTATAATTTTTCATCCTTATACTATCCATACTTACATAGGCATTATATAACGGATTCTTATTATTTACATCAATTTGTATGTTACTAAAGTAATTATCAAATGTAGCAATATTAGGAGAATCAAATGCCACTACAAACTCCCCTTTATCGGCATTGATCCTTCCTTTCAATGTGGTATTATCGCCAACCACAACTTCAGGAACCAGAACTTCTATGATTTTATTATAAATAATAAAATTGAAATCCAGGAATTGCCCTTTCTTCACTTTATGTGGTGAATAATTGGTGTAAAGACTGCCTAAAGCATTTTCAAACAACTTTACAATTTCTTTAGAATCATAAATACCACGCACGCTACCCTCAATAATATCTTTAGAGTCAACAGTTATAGTTCTTACGTTCTCTTCGTCAAATGAAGACTCTATTAAAAAGTCTTCAAAATAATAGCTGTCTTTATTATTTTGATAAGATAGACTTGATATCTGAAGCTTTCCTGCCAAATCATTCAGCGTATTTCCTCTGGCATCAAATAGTATATCACCTTTAAATATCGCAAGAGTATCTTTCTTCATGAAATTTAACATATGCAAATCAGCATAATCTATTTTAGCATGAAAATCATAATCTCTTTTATTATTGCTCATATCCAGTAAACCATCGAACGACATTCTAAGATTTGGATCGTTACTGTTTAGCTTACCATTAAAATAAGGCCATTTTAACTGTCCGTCAATAGTTATGTTTTTATAGTTATAATTATTCAATGCGAACTGTGTTACATCTCCTTTTACAACTGTATTTAATGATTTTTGATTAAAGCCTTTACCATCTACATTAATACGCAGAGTAGCAAGGCCAAACATCTTATTATCTGTAAGTTTACCAAGATTAAACCCCTGCAGGTCTATAGTTCCTAAATAACTGGCAGTGTTGGGTTTATTATAATCCTTAACCGATATATCTGCCTCTGCTTCACCAAGTTCAGACATTACGTAAGCTTTTGTTGTAAGATCAGTTTTAGTAAGCACAACATCACCTACAAGATCTATACGCCCAAATTTCTCCAACAAAACAGGTAAACTTTTGCCCAATATCCTTGGCATTATCCCTTTAAGATTGCTGTAATTTGAAGTAACCCTATCAAAATTAGCATTCATATAAAAGCCCGGACCCTGCTTGTCAAACAAATGCCTAAAATTTATAGAACCTATAATTTCAGACTCATTTGCGTCTAATAGTTTAAGGTCATGGAGTACAAAATCATTAAGCGGTCCTTTAAGACGTGTAGAAAGGTAAAATTTCTGGTCTTTACCAAATTCATTATAAAAATAATTCAATTCGTTAGAGGATACCGTAGCCCTGTCTACAAGAAAATCGAAATCAACACGATTTACGAAATCCTTCATATCCCCCTTACCATAAGTAAGTTTCACATCACCTTTTAAAGCCGATTCAGCCGTAACAAGTTCTAAAGCATGGAGTTTTATATTCTTTTTGTTGTACGAAAACTGAGCCTTCAAATTTTGAACGAACAGCCCTCTGTGGTCCAATAACGATAATTTTCTTATATCTGCAGTTATATCACTCCCTTTGATATAAAAGTTTTTAAGTTCTCCGTTAAGTTTCTTAAAATCAAGTATACGTGCCGTTACGGCATTTTCATTGGTAAGACGAAATCTACCATTTGTTACTATCAGATCAGATGATTTTAACCTGAATTTACCCGACCCCGGCTTTCCATTATCAAAAGCTTTTACAAAAACATCAAGATTAGATGTTTTCTCACCTTTATAAGTTTTCATATGAAAATTAAGGTGATCAGCTTTAATACTACCAAACTTTAATTTGCTATCAGCAAATCCTCTAATATTTAAAATATTAGTCTGAAGCCTGTTTGCAGCAATTAATGTATCATTATGATGATCCAGTATTAGCAAACCTTTTAACTTAACTCCGCCAAAAACTGAAACTGCTACTTTTTCTATCTGAAGATTAATTCCGAAGTCTTTATTTAGCTTTTCAGTAGCATATTTTGCTATGCTTGTTTGAACGATTGGCAATGATAAAGCAATACCCAATAGCAGGAAAAACACGATAATTACTATTATCGTACGAATAACTATTTTTTTAAATTTTTTGATACTGCTAATTGTTTTAAATTTGTGCTTTCGCTGCTACAGCAAACATTCAACAAAAGTAGGTAATTTTAATACTTGTTAAATTCGCTTTAAGTCTTTTTTATAATTCAAATTTCGTGCCTCATATTATGTCTGTAAAACCCATATATATATTATCAATTGAAAGCTCATGTGACGACACTGCAGCCGCTGTACTTGAGAACGGTAAAGTGCTGTCAAATGTTGTTGCACAACAGGCTATTCATGAACAATATGGCGGTGTGGTACCAGAACTTGCTTCGCGTGCCCATCAGCAAAACATAGTACCTGTTATAGATGTAGCGCTTACCAAAGCAAACATTCGCAGGGACCAGCTTAGCGCTATAGCTTTTACTCAGGGTCCCGGACTTATGGGATCACTACTGGTAGGCAGTTCTTTTGCTAAATCTATGGCTCTTGCACTCAATGTACCGCTAATCGCTGTTAACCACATGCAGGCCCATATTTTAGCCCATTTTATAGACGAAGAAGGCTTTGATAAACCTCAATTTCCGTTCCTCGCAATGACCATTAGTGGCGGACATACACAAATTGTTACAGTTAAAGACTTTTTCGATATGGAAATTATTGGTGAAACGACCGATGATGCCGTTGGAGAAGCCTTCGATAAAAGTGCCAAAATTCTTGGTTTGCCTTACCCGGGTGGACCTTTAGTAGACAAATATGCACAACTTGGTAATCCAAAGGCGTTTCCTTTTACCAAACCAAAAGTACCGGGAATGGATTTTAGCTTTAGCGGACTAAAAACCCAGATACTTTACTTTGTACAGAAAAATGTTGCCCTAAACCCTGATTTCGTTAAAGAAAACATGAATGACATCTGTGCTTCTATACAATACACTATTATCAATATCCTTATGGATAAATTAAAGCTAGCAGTAAAAGAAACAGGAATCAACCAAGTAGCGATAGGTGGCGGGGTATCTGCAAACAGCGGTATTAGAAACACACTCAAGGAAGCTGAAAAAAAATACGGGTGGAAAACTTTTATACCAAAATTTGAATACACAACCGATAATGCCGCCATGATTGGCATTGTAGGCTACCAGAAATATTTACAACATATGTTTAACGATGCCTCTGTCACATCTAAAGCAAGGATAGAACTTTAATATGCAGTTATTTTACAACCAGGATATAAAATCTGGCGACACAACGTTTCTTTTTGATAAAGAAGAAAGCAGGCACATTATCAAAGTGCTACGGAAAAAAGAAGGCGATACCATTGAGATAACTAACGGTATGGGCTTTTTATTTACTTCGGAAATCACCTTTGGTAACGAAAAAAAATGTGAGGTAAACGTAATTAAAGAGCAGTTTTTTGAACCTGCTCCTTATTCGCTTCATTTGGCTGTGGCTCCAACAAAACTTAACGACCGTTATGAATGGTTCCTTGAAAAAGCAACCGAAATTGGTGTTAGTGAAATTACACCTATTATTTGCGAACATTCAGAGCGCACCAATTTTAAAGCCGACCGTTTTGAGAAGATAGTACAAACAGCTATGAAGCAATCGCTGCAGTTTTATTTGCCAAAACTAAACGAACCTGTTCCTTACAGTACATTTCTAAATGAACAACGCGAAGGACAGCTTTTTATAGCCCATTGTGAAGAAACAGAAAAGACATTACTCAAAAATGCTATAAAACCTGCCGGAAAACTAACGATCCTTATAGGCCCTGAAGGTGATTTTTCTGTAAAAGAGATACAATTAGCACTACAACAAAACTATGCTCCTGTATCACTTGGAAACACACGATTACGTACAGAAACAGCGGCTATAGTAGCAGCACATAGTGTGGCTTTCGTGAATGAATAAAAATCTTCAGTCAACTAAAAAATAAGCAATAAGCAATCTAAACACATTTTAGGTTGCTTATTTTTTTAGCCTTGTAAGATTGCTTCATTAGCTGCCCGCAATGAGTATCGCTGCATTCCATGAGTTTTATTATATTTACAGCACAAATCGATAAAATGAAAAAACTTCTCTATATATTTCTTCTTACTCCGGTTTTGCTTTCGGCACAGGAAATTGCAGTTCTAAAATATTCAGGCGGTGGTGACTGGTATGGCAACCCCACCTCGGTACCTAATCTTGCTAAGTTTTGCAATCAGAACATCAATACCAGGATAAATCCTAAAACAGCAGTTGTAGAAGTAGACAGCCCGGATATTTTTTCCTATCCTTTTATACACATGACAGGTCACGGTAATGTTGTATTTAGTGATAATGAGGTAATAAATCTTAGAAACTACCTTACATCGGGCGGATTCCTGCATATTGATGATAACTATGGTATGGATAAGTATATCAGAAAAGAACTTATAAAAGTCTTTCCCGATAAAGAACTGGTTGCAGTACCGGCAAGCCACGATATTTTTAAAGGCCCGTTTGCTTTCCCACAAGGAATACCTAAGATCCATGAACACGATAACAAACCACCACAGGCATGGGGAATTTTTGTTGAAGGAAGACTTGTTTGCCTTTATACTGTTGAGACCGATCTTGGTGATGGATGGGAAGACCAGGAAGTACACAATGACCCAAGAGAAGTACGCGAAAAAGCCTTAAAAATGGGAGCCAACATTGTAAACTACGCCTTTAAAAATTAATACTATCGCAGAGATGTAATTTCATAATGTTGTATTAAAGCAAAATACCTATTCTGATTTTTTTTCATACATTCGGTATACAAACACCCAAACAATTATGATTACCTCAAAAACAATCGCTAATGGCATATTGCGCGCTTTAGCTATAACTACAGCATTTTGTATACTCATGTATTTACTGTATCGGGTACAAACAGTTATACTTTATCTTTTCGTAGCACTTATATTAAGCATGATAGCCAGTCCGGTTGTTACTTTCCTACAGCGAAGATTAAAATTGCCTCATACACTGGCAGTAATTGTTGCGTTGGTATTTTTCATTTCACTATTAGTCGGTTTTATAATGTTATTTGTTCCGCTTATTGTATCACAAAGTGAAAACCTTTCTCTTTTAGATACCGGAAAACTGGAAAAGGACTTTAATCATATGGTCAATAACGTTAATGCCTATTTTTCAGGACATAATATCGATGCAGAAAAATTAATGAAACAGGCTGACCTTACCTCAAAGCTTGATTTTAATTTTATCCCTAACTTTATTAATTCCATATTAGGTATTCTAAGCGGCTTCGGTATGGGTATTGCTTCTGTAATGTTTATTACTTTCTTTTTCCTTAAAGACAGAAAATTATTTACCATTGGTGCTAAAAAAATATTACCAGATGCACATGAAGATAAAATACTTAATTCATTTAGAAAGATCAACTACCTGTTAAGCCGTTATTTTATTGGTCTTATAATACAAATGTCTATACTGTTTGTATTATATCTTATTGTGTTACTTATATTTGGTGTAGAAAATGCTTTTATTATTGCTTTTATTACAGCACTACTAAACATCATACCTTATATAGGTCCGCTTATCGCAACAGTTTTAGTTATACTACTCACGCTATTAGGTAATATAGGTCCTGAAACACAGGCCGAAATGCTATCTACTACACTTTATGTATTTATAGGGTACTGCATAGCGCAGTTTATAGACAACAATATAACATCTCCGCTTATTTTTTCTAACAGTGTTAATTCGCATCCACTAGAAATATTTATAGTAATTTTGGCAAGCGGATTTTTGTTTGGAGTACTCGGCATGATTGTAGCTATCCCCTTATATACGATTATTAAGGTTGTTGCTAAAGAGTTTTTCCCTCAAAATCCAGTGGTTAAATTACTCACTAAAGACATATAGCATTGCTTTTCTCTAAACTTTTATCATCTAAAATACAGCAATACATTCGGGAAAACACAGGCAAATCAGTGACACAGCTTGCCTTGTTAAAGAATCCATTCCCGGATATTGAATGGACCCAAATACTAAATCAGATCGCAGCGCGCGAAAAGGCTAAAGACAAACTGCCTACTTGGTACACCACCGAAAATATCCTCTACCCTTCCAGGGTATCGGTAGAACAGACATCGTCAGAAACTGCAGCACAATATAAAGCCAGATTAATTTCAGGCAAAAGTCTTATTGATCTTACCGGAGGTTTTGGTATTGATGATTACTATTTTTCCAAAAAAGTAAACGAAGTAAAACATTGCGAACTCAATTTTGAGCTTTCTGCTATTGCTACTCATAACTTTAAGACCTTAGGCACAGATAATATTGAATGCCTTCCCGGCGACAGTTTAGATGTGCTCAACCTGCTTAATAAAAAGTGGGATTGGCTGTACATTGACCCTTCCCGAAGAAGTGACGCTAAAGGAAAGGTTTTTATGCTGCAGGACTGCCTTCCTAATGTTCCCGATTTATTAGATACTTATTTTAAATATACCCACAACATCCTTATCAAAACCGCTCCATTACTCGATATAAGCGCAGGATTAAACGAGCTGCACTCAGTAAGTTCAATACATATTGTTGCTATAAATAATGAAGTGAAAGAGCTTTTATGGCTCTTAGAAAAAGGCTTTAAAGGAACACCCCTGCTTACAGCTGTAAATCTTACAAAAGATAAAGAAGACACATTCACAGCTTCTTATGAACCCGCCGATGAAGCTCCTTATTCTTTACCTAAGAAATACCTCTATGAACCCAATAGTGCCATCATGAAATCTGGAGCATTTGATGCTGTAGCACGTCATTATAAGGTTACTAAACTACACAAGCATACACAATTGTACACCTCTGATGAATATATTGATTTCCCAGGCAGGCGTTTTACTATAAACGAAATACAGCCTTATCAAAAGCCAGAAATGAAACAGTATGCTGAAGGTAAGAAAATGAACATTACTGTTCGTAATTTTCCATTATCTGTAGAAGACATTCGTAAAAAGTGGAAGATTAAAGATGGTGGCGACAGCTATACCTTTTTTACGACCAATGCGAAAAATGAAAAGATAGTTCTTATCTGCACCAAAGCCGATTAATTAATACCAGCAATAAAAAAGCAAATGGGACAAGATGTATCATTTTGTCTATATTTGAAAATGTTTAAAACAATTTAAATACCATAATGAAGAAACTATTTTTATCCTTGCTTTTAGGGCTCTCGTTTATAGCAAATGCACAGGAAGATTGCCAGTATACTATAGTGACTACTGAAGAAAATAAAGAAATAAAGTCTACTAAAGAGTACTTAATGCATGAGAAAGTCTTTGGAAACACTTCTCAATTCATGTTCTTTTCATTAAGTAACAATGACGGCGTGCCTCTTTTAAATTTCCAAATGCTGGCTAAAAGTAAAGAATTCCCAAAATCATACTGCCTGGATAAAACTTCAAAAATATATATTCAGCTTTTAAATGGTACTATTATTACCCTTATAAGCGCACTCGATGAACAGTGTTCGAGCCTGATTTATGACAATACAGAAAAGAACAACATTAGGATACTTACCGGAACTTTTCTTTTTACAAAGGGTTCTTTAGAGGAACTGGAAAAATACCCTATATCATTTATACGTGTTAAGTATGTAAATGAGAGTGTAGATTATCCAATGAAAAAAGAATTACAAAGTGAAAGCATGTCTAAAAAATACTTTCCTGAGTCCTATTTCATGAATTTCCTGAAATGTATTCAATAATTTTACATTTGTAAAGTTTCAGTATCACACTGAATGTTAATTACTTTACACAGGCATAAAAAAAAAAGCAAAAAAACCTTTAAAAATACTTGTAGATAAGGGAATCAACTACTACATTTGCAATCGCAAAAAGAGTCTTACTCTTCTAGCAAGCAGGAGAGGTGCCGGAGTGGTAACGGAGCAGATTGCTAATCTGTCGACGTGCAAACGTCGCCAGGGTTCGAATCCCTGTCTCTCCGCTTTTTTTCGGGGTGTAGCGTAGCCCGGTTATCGCGCCTGGTTTGGGACCAGGAGGTCGCAGGTTCGAATCCTGCCACCCCGACAATATTTTAATGATATGTATTTTAAGGTCGCGTAGCTCAGCTGGATAGAGCACCTGCCTTCTAAGCAGGCGGTCTCAGGTTCGAATCCTGACGCGATCACATCATTACAAACCCATTCACCGAGTGGGTTTTTGTTTTTAATTTTTTATTTTCAAAGGAGAGGTGCCGGAGTGGTAACGGAGCAGATTGCTAATCTGTCGACGTGCAAACGTCGCCAGGGTTCGAATCCCTGTCTCTCCGCTTTTTCGGGGTGTAGCGTAGCCCGGTTATCGCGCCTGGTTTGGGACCAGGAGGTCGCAGGTTCGAATCCTGCCACCCCGACAACATTTTAGAAATGTATCCCAAGGTCGCGTAGCTCAGCTGGATAGAGCACCTGCCTTCTAAGCAGGCGGTCTCAGGTTCGAATCCTGACGCGATCACATCATTACAAACCCACTCATTGAGTGGGTTTTGTTATTTTATATATTTTAAATAAAGTAAAACACAATTTGATCTATAAAAAACAAGCCCCATCACTGGAGCTTATTTTTTAACTTTTCTTAGGAGCTTTCCTTGTGTAACCTTTAACAACAGTACCGTCTTTTCGGGTATAACCCTTAACTGTAACTGTTCCGTCACTGTTTTCTGCCGCTTTAGTTACTACCTTTTTCTTTTCCTGTTTTACTTCAGCTGTAGCATCTTTTGTTGCCGCTTTAGTGTCTGATTTTACTGTTTCAGCTTTAGCTTCAGCTTTTTCCTTTTTTATCTTAGCATCCGCTTTTACACTCTCAGCTTTAGCCTCAGCTTTTTCTTTCTTTTTCTTAGCATCTGCAGCAGCTTCTTTAGCTGTTGCTTTACTATCTGCTTTTACCGTTTCGACTTTAGCGTTAGCCTCTTTCTTTTTTTGCTGGGCTTCTGCTGCAACCTCTTTAGATTTCGTTTTACTTGCAGACTTTACCGATTCAACCGTTTGGGCATTACCAATAAAGCAGGTTAACCCTAAAAGTAACAAAAGTATTTTTTTCATAATTATAGGTTTAAAGCTCTAATTTACAAAAAATTAGAATAGTAAAACATTAATAAAAAGTTATTTATTAACCTGGAATTAATCAAAAAAATAGAGATAACTTTATTCTAAAACAATAGAGTTATCAACACCTGCCTGCTTTAAAAAATATTCATCATGCGACACAACTATCAACGTACCTCTATATGAATTAATTGCCACAGTTAAAATTTCTATGTTCAGAATATCGAGATTATTCGTTGGCTCATCCAATACAATACTATCGGGTGCATCATTATTTATAGTCAACAAACAAAGTATCAGCCTCATTTTTTCTCCCCCACTAAGAGTGCTGCATAACTTATCCCAATAATCTCTTGTAAACAAGAAACGATTTAAACGAATCTTAATATCATGCTCCAGTAAAGCGCCTGAATTAAATTGCTGTGCCTGTTCATAAACACTCAGCTTACCATCTATTAACGAATAATCCTGATCAATATAAACAGATTTAACACCTGCTCTATCCATAGTTCCTGATTGCGGAACAAGTTCACCTAAGATCATACGGATCAAAGTTGTTTTACCGGAGCCATTCAATCCCTTTATAGCGATACGATCGCCACTTCTTATTTGAAAATTTAAATTCTGCTTCCACAACAAGGCTTCATTGTAGCCAAAATTAACATCCTTTGCCGTAATCAACACCTTGCCCTTATGAAGGTTTGAATTATAAAAATCCATTTTAATTTTATCCATATCAGGCAGTATTGCCCGCAACACACGTAGATCTTCCGAAATGGAATTCACTTTTTCGGCATGAACACCTTTCAATCGTGAGGTACTTTTTTCAGCATTATTTTTTAGTGTGTTCATCGATATCGTAGGAAGTCCGGCTTTCTCCTGCTTCTTCTTCCCTCTGGCATCCAGCTTTTGCTGCCGCTCAACTGACTCCCTTTCTATTTCTTTTGCTCTACGCAATGCTTTTTCTTTATTCTTTAGATCCTGATTAAAAATTTCGTTTTCAATCATTTTTTGTTCCTTATAAAAATCATAATTACCACCATAAACAGTTATCCCATTTCTACTGAGTTCACAAGTAGTGGTAAAAAGATTTAATAAAGCCCTGTCATGACTCACCATTACTAATGTATCTGTAGTAGTCTTTATATAATCATATAGAATACCCCTGCCTGCAGCATCCAAATGATTGCTTGGTTCATCCAATAAAACAATTTCAGGACAATGTATTCTAATACCTGCCAGGAATACCTTTGCTTTCTGGCCTCCACTTAATGATCCTATTTTCTGACTGAGGCTCAAGCCATGAAGCTTCCAATACGCAAAGGCCTCTTTACAGCGGTCTTCAACAGACCAATCATCATCAAGTAATAATAGATTTGCTTCAGTAACATTCCCCTTAAGAATTTCCTGAAATGCTTTCAATTTATCTTCTATTTGAAGTGCCTCGGCAATACTATAATCATTAAACTGCCCAAAAATTTGAGGTATATAGTAAGGCTTAGAATTTGCTTTTATAATCCCCTTTGAGACAAGCAGATTACCTGCCAAAATAGTAAGCAGTGTAGATTTTCCTGCACCATTATTACCAATTAATGCAATTTTATTCTGTTTATTAACAATAAGGTTTATATCAGAAAACAGTAAATCTCCGTTATTATGTATATAAGTAACATTTTGAAGAATAATCATAATTTCTTTCTTTGAAGAATGAATAATTACAGAACCCAGTAAATGAGTTCCATTTTTTTATCCTGAAAAGAAATTATATATACATTGATGTATCTTTTTGATTAGTAAGGCAAATATATAAAAATTGAAATCATTTATTAGACTTTTTTCTATTGTTTGATTATCGCAATAATTCACAATCGAAAGTATTTTAGTGATTTTTAAAAAAAAATAAAAAATTAACTTATACATTTTCTATATTTACCCCGAAATATTAAGATTTCATTAACATTTGAACATCAATTATACATTTTTACTAATACAATTTTAATAAAATATATAAATACATGAAGTTATATTCGGTTGAAGAAATCAATACACTGCTTAATGGGACAATTGTTGGTACAACTAATAATCAAATTTCTTCACCTCAGCAGCTTGAACTTGCATGCAGTGATCAAATATCTTTTATTGGCAACAAAAAATATGAAAAATTATGGCCGGCATCTAAAGCTGCTGCTGCCGTAGTGAATGAAGATATTGAAATTGAACCGGGTGAAAATAGAGTTTTTATAAAAGTAAAAAATGCCGAACTGGCAATGGCACAGCTTTTGGATCTTTTTGCTCCTGTACCTCCACAGTTTGACGATGCGATACACCCTGCAGCAGTAGTACATCCTACGGCAATTATTGGCGAAGGTACAAGAATTGGTGCCGGCTGTTATATAGGCCCTCATACTAAGATTGCCGAAAATGTAATTATATACCCAAATGTTACAGTGCTTGATCATTGCACTATAGGTAAAAACACAATACTATGGTCTGGTGCCGTGGTGCGTGAGCGTTGCCATATAGGTGCTTACTGTATCATTCACCCTAATGCAACCATTGGTGCAGATGGATTTGGTTTTACCCCTTGCGCACAACGCGGATTGGTTAAAATTCCTCAAATTGGAAATGTCGTTATTGGTAACGGTGTAGAAATTGGTGCTAACTCTTGTGTAGACAGAGGTAAATTCAGTTCAACTATATTAGGTGATGGATGTAAAATAGACAACTTGGTACAAATAGGTCACAATAGTGTATTAGGTAAATTCTGTATCATGGCCGGTAATAGCGGACTTGCAGGATCTGTTACATTGGGTAATGGTGTTATTATTGGCGGAAGCGCTTCTATTAAAGATCATACTACTATTGGTGATGGTGCGACAATTGGCGCAGGATCGGGCGTTGCAGGAAATGTGGAAGCAGGAAAAACAATGCTGGGATACCCTGCTGTAGAAGCACGAAGTGCATTAAAACAATGGGCAGTACTTAAAAAACTGGCCGCAACAAAGTAAACTTAAACTAAACATAGACTACCTGCAGAACCCACCAATTGGTGGGTTTTGTTTTTTTGCTTATTTAAAACTATTGGTAGCTTTAATAAAATAAGGCGAATCATTCCATTGAATTTTACGATAACTAAAATTCTCTTTCAAATTTTCCGGAAGACAATTCCAGATTGTCTTGCTCATTTTTTCAAGCAATAATTTTTTCGAGAAAGTATCCGCTACCACCAAACTTATTTCCCTTACAGGTTTTGGATCTTTAAAAGGTTTAAAAAGGCTATCATCCTTTTCATTAAGAATTGAAAGCTGAGGAATAATTGCAAAACCAAGATCAGCACGAACCAAATTTTTTAAAGTCTCAATAGAATTGATATCATAACTAAACTGATCCAGCTGTTTGTCACGCTGCTGTTCCAGTCCGCAAATATCAAGCAGTTGAGCGTTATAACAGTATTCGTGCTGTAAAAGCAAAAGATATGGCTTGTCTTTTTCATTCATTTCATAATACTCCTGTGCCACCATTGAATGGCTACTGTGTAAAAAGGCAACAAAAGGTTCATTAAATACCGGATATTCTTTTAATCCTGATATTCCGGTAGGTGTCGCCATGAGAGCGATGTCAATAGTTCCTGTATGCAACCCTTCCAACAATTGTCCGGTACCAGTTTCAATAATATTAAAATGCATTTTAGGTACAAGATCCTTCATTGCTTTTATAAATTGAGGGATAAGATACGGCGATAATGTTGTAATGACTCCAAGGGTAACTTCACCCTCCAAATCATTTTTCTGATTTACGACAAAATCACGTATTGCATCAACTTCGCGCAATACCTTTCTGGCACGCGCTATAATCTCAATACCTAAAAGCGTAGGTTTCAAAGGTACCTTGGTACGGTCGAAAATTTTTATCCCGATCTCCTCTTCCATATTTTTAAGCTGAATAGTTAGACCTGGCTGCGTTACCATACAAACATCGGCAGCTTTTGCAAAATGCCTGTGTTCATCTAAAGCTATAATATACCTAAACTGTTGAATCGTCATTGTTATAAATTATTTTTATAAAGATAAAAAATTATTAATTTGATTGATAAAGCCATGTAACATAACTTTGTCCTATTAAAATGAAAACATTACAATTAAATAATTCATTTAACTTTAATTATTAATAACTACAAAAAACAATTATCATGAAATTTACAAGAAGAGCAAATGCAAATTGGAAAGGAACAGGAATGGAAGGAACAGGAAACATCTCTACACAAAGTACTACATTAGATAAAGCACAACTTTCATTTAAAACCCGTTTTGCAGAAGGTGTGGGTACCAATCCGGAAGAACTTATTGCAGCGGCACATTCAGGATGCTATACAATGCAGCTAAGTTTTATCCTTAACGAACTTGGATTTACTGCTGATAATCTTGATACAGAAGCCCAGGTAACATTTGAAGATGGTACAATTACAAAAATCCACCTTAAACTTGAAGCTAATGTACCGGGAATTACAGAACAGGATTTCCAGACAGCAGCTCAAAAAGCAAAAGAGATATGTCCTGTTTCTAAATTGCTTAACGCAGAAATTAGCTTATCGGCTACATTAGTCGCTTAATACAGCTATTTTATAAATAAACAAACCCTGCCTAATGGCAGGGTTTGTTTTTATGCATGAGTAAAAAGCAAAGTAATTTTCATCAATATTCAACAAATCATCTCTTTTAAAGAATATTTTTAAATACTTTATTTTTATTCGAATCAAAATTCATTAATTTCGCAACTTCAACAAATAAAAGACTATATACCATGAATAAGAAAGTAGTAATCGTTTCGGCTGTACGTACACCTATAGGAAGTTTTATGGGCGCATTATCTACCGTAACGGCTTCTCAACTTGGAGCAGCTGCAATAAAAGGAGCGCTTGAAAAAATTAATTTAGACTCAAAACTTGTAGACGAAGTTATAATGGGTAACGTAGTACAGGCAGGCGTAGGTCAGGCTCCGGCTAGACAGGCTTCTAAGTTTGCTGGATTACCGGATTCGGTTATTGCTACTACAGTAAATAAAGTATGTGCATCAGGTATGAAAGCCGTTATGCAGGCTGCTCAGGCGATTCAATGCGGTGATGCAGAGATCGTTGTTGCAGGTGGTATGGAAAGCATGAGCCTTATACCTCATTATGTGCACATGAGAAATGGTTACAAATTTGGTCCTGCTACTATGGTAGACGGATTACAAAAAGACGGACTTACAGATGCATATGATAACAACGCTATGGGCGTATGTGCAGATCTATGTGCTACAGAATATAATATTACACGTGAAGAGCAGGATGCTTTTGCTATCGAATCTTACCAACGTTCTGCACGTGCATGGGATGCAGGTAAATTTGATAACGAAATTGTACCAGTTGCTGTTCCGCAGCGTAAAGGTGACCCAATCATGGTTACTAAAGACGAAGAATACACAAACGTGAAACTTGACAGAATAACTTCATTAAACGCTGTATTTACTAAAGACGGTACTGTAACAGCTGCTAATGCTTCTACAATTAATGACGGTGCAGCTGCATTGGTATTAATGAGTGAAGAAAAAGCAAATTCACTTGGACTTAAGCCTCTTGCTTACATAAAAGGTTATGCAGATGCTGAGCAGGAGCCAAAATGGTTCACTACTACCCCGGCTAAAGCAATGCCAAAAGCATTAGAGAAAGCGGGTATTACTAAAGATGATGTTGACTTCTTTGAATTCAACGAAGCATTCTCTGTAGTAGGTCTTGCTAATATGAAAATATTAGGTCTTGATGCTGCAAAAGTTAACGTAAACGGTGGTGCTGTATCTTTAGGTCACCCGCTAGGATGTTCTGGTGCAAGAATCATTGTAACACTTATCAATGTACTTGAGCAAAACAATGCTAAAATTGGTGGTGCTGCTATCTGTAATGGTGGTGGTGGTGCTTCGGCTATTGTTATCGAACGCGCTTAATCTATTCGATTTAAAATAAAAAGTTGTTATTAACTTCGTTAAAACAGCTTTCAGTATATAACGCTGCTTCCAGATTTTCCTACTATATTTGTAGTATCTGAGAGCAGCGTTAACTATTAAAAATACTGCTCTTTCTAATAAAAAACATAAAATACTCAGTAATAAGGATGTTTGGTATTTGTAATCTTGCCATTGTGCCCCTACGTTTAGAACCAAGTGACAGAAGCGAAATGACGTCGCAGGTACTCTTTGGTGAGCATTTTAAAATTTTAGAAAAAACTGAAAAATGGTCACGCATTGAACTGGCATATGATAGTTACAACGGATGGATAGACAACAAACAGTTTAAAACCATCAGCGAGACAGAATACAACACACTTAGCACAAAACCAGCTGTATTGAACGCTGACCTTATTGAGTACCTTACAACACCTAATAATCAGTTATTATCGATCCCAATGGGATCTTCATTAACATTTTTAGACCAGCCAAGTATAAATACTGAACAATATATATTCGAGGGTTTAAGAGCTTCTGGAGTTACCTCTAAAGAGAACCTGATCCATACTGCTTTCATGTACCTGAATTCACCCTATTTATGGGGAGGAAAAACGCCTTTCGGCCTGGATTGTTCAGGGTTTACACAAATGGTATATAAACTAAATGGCTATTCCCTGCTAAGAGATGCTTCACAACAGGCGACCCAGGGCGAAGCACTTAGTTTTATCGAAGAAAGCGAACCGGGTGATTTAGCCTTTTTTGATAACGAAGAAGGGAGAATTATCCACGTGGGTATAATAATGGAAGACAACCATATTATCCATGCGCATGGTAAAGTACGCATCGATCGTCTGGATCATTTGGGCATTTATAATATCGACACCAAAAGACATTCACATAAACTTCGTGTGATTAAAAAAATCATATAGTTCAGAGCAGGTTTTTTAACCTGCTTTTTTATTTATATTAGTGAAAATAAAAAAAATTGATATCCCATCCCAACCTTTGGCAGGATTAATTCATCTATATAATAAGTAATATTAATTGACCAGAATTATGAAAAAGCCGATCCAGATATCAATTCCATCACCCTGCCATGAAAACTGGCAGCAAATGACAGCTGTAGATAAAGGAAGGTTTTGTGCTTCCTGCGAAAAAAAGGTATTCGATTTTACAAATTCGTCTGATAGGGAAATAGCTTCCATATTAAAAAATACCGAAAATGCATGTGGACGATTTTCACTAACACAAATCGATCGTGACCTTATTGTCCCTAAAGAAAAAAGTGCTGTGTGGGTAGCTGCAAGCGCAGCAGTAATAAGTTTACTGACTGTAGGAACTAATCAGGCATTAGCACAGACTCCTTTAAGTACAGAACAACATCAAAATAACAATACACGAATAGTATTAGGTAAAGTTGCCTCACCAAGACCTATAATCACAGGAACTGTCTCTAATTCGCTGGGGGAGGTTTTACCCGGAGCACTTATTAAAATTAAAAATTCATCTATAGGAAAACAGGCAGATCTTGACGGGCGATTTTCTATAGAGGCAAATCCAGGAGAGGTTTTACAAATTTCTTACATAGGTTATAAAGATGAAAATTATACTGTGAATGAGACAAAACAGATCACCATTATAATGAATGAAGAAGAATATCAATTGCAAGGTGATATTATAATTGTACAGAAAAGAAGCTTCTTTGGTAAGATATTTAATTCAATAGGCAGTATATTCAGGTAATCAAATACATACATTTTATTATCTTTAGTCTTCCAAAACATTTTTTCACAAATTCGCTAAAGAATTACAAAACGTTACTGCTATTTCGACGGCAGAAGAAATCTTTATAATAGTATCATAATAAACAAAAACGCCCCGCAATTGCGGGGCGTTTTCTATTTCTCAATACTGAAGATCAGTATGATTATTTAACTTCTTCGAAGTCTACATCCTGAACGTTGTCACCTTCAGCTTGTGCTTCCGGCTGTGCCTGAGCACCACCTTGTTGAGCATCACCTTGCTTGTACATTTCTTCTGAAGCATTTTTCCATGCCTCATTGATTTTTGCTAAAGCTGTCTCAATTGTAGCAACATCCTGACCTTCGTAAGCCATTTTAAGCTCAGTAAGTGCCATTCCGATGGTATCTTTATTACTTTGAGATAGTTTATCGCCAAACTCAGTTAATTGTTTTTCCGTTTGGAAAATCATAGCATCAGCTTCGTTTAGTTTTTCAACTCTTTCTCTTGTAATTTTATCAGCATCAGCATTAGCTTCAGCTTCTTTACGCATTCTGTCGATTTCTTCCGGAGTTAATCCTGAAGAAGCTTCGATACGGATATCATGAGATTTACCAGTTCCTTTGTCAGTAGCTGATACTTTGATGATACCATTAGCATCAATATCAAATGTTACTTCGATTTGAGGAATACCTCTTTGTGCAGGTGGTAAACCATCAAGGTGGAAACGACCTATTGTTTTGTTATCTACTGCCATTGGTCTTTCACCTTGCAGTACATGGATCTCAACAGACGGCTGGTTGTCAGAAGCTGTAGAGAATACCTGAGATTTTTTAGTTGGTATTGTAGTATTAGATTCTATTAATTTAGTTAATACACCACCCATAGTTTCGATACCAAGAGATAGTGGAGTAACATCAAGAAGTAATACATCTTTAACGTCTCCTGAAAGTACACCTCCCTGGATAGCAGCACCAATTGCTACAACCTCATCAGGATTAACTCCTTTAGATGGTTTTTTACCAAAGAATTTTTCAACTTCTTCCTGGATACGTGGTATACGTGTAGAACCACCTACAAGGATAACCTCATCAATATCAGATGTAGAAAGACCTGCATCTTTTAAAGCTTTAGCTACCGGTTCCATAGAACGTTTCACTAAAGTATCTGCTAATTGTTCAAATTTAGCTCTAGTTAATGGTTTAACTAAGTGTTTTGGTCCAGATGCAGTTGCAGTAATGTAAGGAAGGTTGATTTCAGTCTGTGTAGACGAAGACAACTCAACTTTAGCTTTCTCTGCAGCTTCTTTTAGACGCTGTAAAGCCATTGGGTCTTTACGAAGATCAATACCTTCTTCAGTATTAAACTCATTAGCTAACCAGTCAATTATTACCTGGTCAAAGTCATCACCTCCAAGGTGAGTATCACCATTTGTAGAAAGTACTTCAAATACACCATCTCCTAATTCAAGGATAGAGATATCAAATGTACCACCACCAAGGTCATATACAGCAATTTTTTGATCTGTACCTGTTTTATCAAGACCGTAAGCAAGAGCAGCAGCAGTAGGTTCGTTGATGATCCTTCTAACTTTAAGACCAGCAATTTCACCTGCTTCTTTAGTAGCTTGACGCTGAGCATCATTAAAGTAAGCCGGTACTGTAATAACCGCTTCAGTTACAGTGTATCCAAGGTAATCCTCAGCTGTTTTTTTCATTTTTTGCAATGTCATTGCAGATAGTTCTTGTGGAGTGTAAAGACGACCATCAATATCAACACGTGGTGTATCATTATCTCCTTTAACTACTTTGTAAGGAACATTGCTTGCTTCTTTAGAGCTTTCGGTAAATTTATTACCCATGAAACGCTTAATAGAAGCGATGGTTTTTGTAGGATTGGTCACTGCTTGTCTTTTTGCAGGATCACCAACTTTGATCTCCCCGCCTTCAACAAATGCAATTACTGATGGGGTAGTTCTTTTTCCTTCAGCATTAGGAATAACAACTGGTTCGTTACCTTCCATTACGGAAACACACGAGTTTGTTGTTCCTAAGTCAATTCCGATTATTTTACTCATCTTTTTCTGGTTTTATTATTTCTTATTTTTGAATTCTTAATTATTACTGTTCTGCGAACATTGAACCATAGTCAATCTTTGTGCCAAGACGCAAAACAACTAAAAAATGTCAGAAATAAGGAATTTTATATGACAACATGACATTTTTAAAGCCTGCTTTCAGACTTAAAAGTCTAAAAATTACTTTTCAAAATACTCAAAGGCATCTATAATATCCAGATAAACACCATCGAATCCTGCTGTTGCTATTTTACTTAAGTAAGAATCATTGTTTTTATAAACAAGTCCCTGCCAATCTTCGTTCCAGTATTTTACTTTATAATTACCCGGCCAGTCCGGATTTTCCGCTGCCAGCCATGCAGGCTTACTGGAATTCCATGACGACTGCCAGTAATACCTGTAATTTTCTGCCTCTCCAATAGACATATAGCATATAACCAATCTTTTACCTCCATTAGCTTTATTTCTAAGCTGATTTAATTCAGCTGCAGTGAAAGATTGATCATTAATAAATAAGTCCATAATAACGGCATCATAGTTAGTAGCCGTTACTGCATCTATAAATGCCGATTTAGACAAGAAAGTTTCAGGGTTTATTAAGTAGAGGAAGTTTTTTGCCTGACTTAAAGACGTAATGACATTAGCATTAACGTTATTAGGGACAGCATCCGGAACTATATTCAGGTTTCGCTGTGTTGCAGCAAATGACACATATCCGTTTGTACCATTTACTAAATAGGAATTACTGATTTTAGATGGTGTAGAACAATAATCGATAGCCAGTATTGTATTACCTGCATTTTTAGAAATATCCAAAAATCCTTTCAGATAGTTTGTCACGTTAGCGGGAGTAGCATCGTTGTCATTATTATAACCATACAAAAAATCTTCCTGCCCATTACCATCAATAGCTGATAGGTATGCCGAATCTGGCAATCCTGATACCTCACCATTATTAGTGACCAGCTCGATACCATTTTGTGGAATGATAATAAAGTTTGGATTGATCGTTTTCGCCTTTTCGCTGATGCCAATTACAAAGTCACGCATATTCTGCTTGTAATCACGATTCTCATTTTGGTTATTCCCATCACCATTATCATCACTGCCACAACCGATAAAAAGAAAAAAAACAAAAATCCCTGCTATACTTTTCATTATATTATTTTCAATAATAACACAAAATAATAGTTTTTATTACGCTATGCCATTTTCCCAGTAATTAAAAAGGATTTTCTATTATGATGTCTACAGCAAGATAACTCACATCACTGATATGATGTCCGTAACCTATAAGATCATTCATATAACCCACATCAAAAGTTACCGGTAAGCTATCCGGTGAATAGCTGTAGTACAGGCAAAATCTGCTTTCTTTATATTCAGGACTCCCCCAGCCTTCATCACTGTCATTTGTCATAGCAAACAATGCCTCTGCACTTCCTACTAAACTGTTTTCAGAATCATTATCCAAAGGTACAAGCAATTGTGTCTTTAATCGTGTGCGCAATTGCAATCCGTCAAGTACCTGATCAAAATCTGCCGTATAAAATTTCCTGACTTCCTGACGCAGAGTTGTTGTCCATTTTGAGTTGCCAATGTTGGTTGCATATTGTAACCTTCCGTACAACCTGAATTCCTGATTTACCACAACAGATTTCTCCTTATCAAAACTTTCATCATATTCATGCTGCCTGCGGTAGCTAAGCGCAGCACTATACGTCCAATTGGCATTCAATTTATGATAAAATTCCTGATTTACAACAACTATAGAAGGCATACTAAAAGGATTACTCCCTTGAGCGCCACTAATACGCCCCATTCCAAAATAGGTTGTAGAGCTATTTTTTTTGTCTAATTTTTGCTTTACTCCTACTGCTGACCAAAATGCAGTATTGGTTTTACCAAGTCCGGGCGGACTCAGTTGTGCAAGGGCAGGCAAACTAAAAATAAAACATAGGGTTAATAAAAGAGTACGCATCATCATTTGCTTAAAATTATATTACAAATGTGATAGGCGAATCTGTAAAGATTTAGGAACTTTTAATTTTAGAGAATAAACCTTATTATTTAAAATTAATCTACTAAAAACAACGCATTACTGAACAGTAAATTCCCATTTTCCCAGAAACCACGGAAAAGCGGATTATCTACCATATATATTATCTGCCCTCTGCCCTTTTGCTGTACTGCAAAAGTGACGGTATTTTCCAGTTTCTTTTTAAGGCTTTTACCTATAAATCCGAAGTTCTTATAGCCTTTTGGAACATAAGCCACATTCCATACATTCTTTAATAACTCATAACGGCTATCAGATGTTTTAAGACTGAAGTATTTATCTCCCAATCCATAAGCCAATGGATGGCTTTTATCCAGTACATTCTCTACAATCGCACCCGGAACAGATCCTGATAACGCACGTCTTTCTGCATTTTGATAATCATAAAAGCGGGATTGAAGCACTTCTTCATCCTCTGCTGTTGTTTCAAGTAGTTTCGCTTCGCTAGTTGCAAATTTTGTCAGATTGTAACCAGGTCTGTCTTCAAAAATACTAAGGGCATTTGCGATAGCAATTACTTTACCTCCATTATCAATAAAATTATCAATATTTTTTTTGTCTGACTCTGATAAGCTATACCAGCCATCCGGAAGCACAATGGTTGTGAATTCTGATAATCTTATTCTGTCCATATCCTGTACCTCCACTATACTTACCGGATAATTAATAACCTCATCCATATAGAACCAAACCTGCCCAAAATCTGTAGCACTAACGCTCCTTCCTGCCAATAACAATACTTTTGGTGTTTCTATCAGTGGATAATTCTCACCACCAAGGTCGCCGCCGGATAAAGAAAATCCGCTTTCTACAACTTCATAATCGGGCTTTTTATCTAGGAAAACTTCCATGACATTTTTAAAATCACTCAATTGAGGATTGTCTCCTTTTAAGATCATCAGATCGCCCGGGCTAACTTTTATTCCCCTGAACGCAGATGCTTTCCTTGAAGAACGTACTTTGATTCCGCTCTTTAGCATTAATCCCAAGACTTTTGCCGATGCTCTGCCATTCCAGGGTACGTAATAAGCATAAAGCCTTTCGTAATCAAATTTGCCTTTACGTGATATCTCCTTTTTAATATCGATAGATAGTTTCCCTTTTAGGGCATAACTCTCTATACCATAGGCATGAGGTAATGCCCATGCAGTTATGTCATACGACAGACTGTCGGTTAATTTTTGAGCCGGTTCAAACAATACCTGTGTTAGTGTAGCTTTTGGTTGATTAACACTTACAATAAGATCATTTGGTTCTATCGTAAAATCTTTAACAGCATCACTTTGGTAATGATATCCCGATGTTTTTTTAGATTCGGCAGCATAAGCATATTCTATCTTATTTCGTTTTAGCAATCTCGCCAATTGTTCTGTTTTACCGCTGTTTTTTACAACATAAGTACGGTATTTACCTTTTGGCTCTTCTTTTCCTTCTTTAAAGTACGACCTGAAATTCTTAACTAGTTTATCTTTTTGCCAGGATGTAGTTTCTACAGCCGTTAGTATTGCTGCCGTATGGTGGTCTATCCTGTCCTGTAATGTTAACAGGTTGCCATTAGTCATAGTTATAGCACGGCCTGCACCTATACCTCCCTGTTCATAGGTCATACCTACTGCTCCATTAAAAGTAGGGTACGTATCACCATAGCTTGGATAGAAAAGATCGAATCGCTCACGGGTATAATAATTCCATCCTTCGCTATCAAACTTTTTGGCTGTCATTTCGCCTATGTTATTGTAAAAGTCTTTTTGGGCATCGGTAATAAACTCATGCATCGGTTCTGCTGCTGGCGGAAAGAAATAAGGTTCATTAAATCCCATTTCATGTACATCTACATGAACCATTGGCATCCATTCGTTATAAAGAAGCATACGCTGCTGGGTTTCAATCTGTGTCTGCCATGCCCAGTCACGGTTAAGGTCATAAGCATAATGGTTCTGCCTGCCTCCCGGCCATGGTTCTATATGTTCCCTGTCATAAATTCCGGGATGTGTATTTTTACCTGATATATCCCTAAGCCAGTTTCCATAACGTGAAAATCCATCAGGGTTAAGGCATGGATCTAAAATAACAATGGTATTCTCTAACCACTCCTTAGTCTCTTTATTTTCAGGATTTATGAGCTCATAAGCAACGGACATGGCACTTTCTGTAGCCCCAATTTCATTTCCATGAACATTGAAACTTAACCATATAATTGCTTTATCATTTATTGTTGCAGGTTTAGTATCCCCCATACCTATCTGATATAAGTTATTGAGGCGTATGTTTTCCAGATCACGCAGGTTCTCAGGTGTCGAAATATAATATACATTCAGCCCTCGTTCCTGGGTTGTTTGCCCGTACGGTTTGTGTTGTATGTATTCTGAATTTTGTACAAGGTGTCCAAAATAATTCTCAACCTGATAGTAGTAGCTTACCGTTTTACCATAGCTGGGTAAAAATTCTTCCGGACTTTTAAGCTGGGCTTGTAATGATATGCTGAACACTAAAGCTATAGCGAAAAAAACATTTTTCATGAACTCTGTTTTATAGATTCCAAATGTAGGAATTTAATTTGTTGCGACTTAATTATACCTTATATTTGAGTAGACGTATTATCGAATAAACAATGATCTGGCAAAATAAACTCACAAAACTATTAGGTATTCAATATCCTATTATACAGGCACCAATGCTTGGTGTAACTACTCCCGAAATGGTCGCTGCTGTTTCTAACTCGGGCGGACTTGGGTCGCTGCCTGTTGGTGGGCTTTCGCCCGAAATAACAAGAGAACGCATTCAAAAGACCAAAGCCCTGACCAATAAACCCTTTGCTGTCAATCTTTTTGTAAATGCTTTGGATAACGTTAACCTGGAAGAAGCCCTTGCTATTCAGGATTTCCTGGATAAACTTGGCAAAAAACACAATTTAGAATTTGACCGAAAATCTCCCGGAAGCTTTACTTTTTACTCCTACAAGGAACAAATTGATATTTTAATTGAAGAAAACATTCCGGTTGTGAGCTTTACGTTCGGGTGGCTGGATAATGATTGTATTAAACAATTAAAAAATAATGGTGCAATCCTTATTGGCACTGCAACTTCTGTAAAAGAAGCCAAACTGCTTGAAGATACAGGTATCGATGCAATAACCGCTCAGGGTGTTGAAGCCGGAGGTCACAGAGGTACTTTTATAAATGATGAACCATTGCCACAAGTTGGTCTGATGTCTTTGCTCCCCCAAATTGTTGATAATGTTTCTATCCCGGTTCTTGCAGCCGGAGGCATTAACGACGGCAGGACTATCAAAGCAGCTTTTATATTGGGAGCCTCTGCTGTGCAAATTGGGACTGCTTTTATTCCCAGTAATGAGAGCTTGGCAATTCCCTCCTATAAAGACCGGCTGTTACAGGCTCAGGATACCGATACTCAGCTTACAAAGGCATTTTCCGGACGTTGGGCACGAGGGATCAGGAATACGTTTATGACCGAGACAGAACAATCCGGACTAACAATCCCTGAATACACTATCCAGAATAGCATTACCGGTCCCATTAGAGCCGCTGCAATTAAACAGGATAATAACCAACTGACCAATATGTGGTCTGGTCAATCGGCTCCAAAAATTAAACTGGAAACCTGCAGTGATATATTTAAGGAACTAATAAAACAGACTGAAAGTATAAAATCAATTTAATTACAAAAACAATATTTACGGTTTTTCCGCAATTAACTTTTATTTAACACATATGTAATATCTTACAAAAAGCTCTTTCGTTTATGTTTGCCAAATATTTAATTAACTAATAATAAACACAATAACAAAACATAAATGAAAGATAATATAAGAAAGATAAGCTTTGGGCTACTAATGTGTATTTTAGTCCTATTTGCCGGATGCCAGATGGACGATGAAAAACAAAATGAAAATCAGGAAAAAAATGTTAATAATTACCCGGTAATCACCGAAAAATACCTAACCACAGCGGATCTTGAAGCAATGCCTAAAGTAAAAGAATTGCTGGCAAAAATTATCAATGAAAAGAATCCTGGTTCATCAGACAGGAGTATTTACAATCCTGATTATGATATTTTTATTGATACATCCAAAATTTTAAGGCTCGATAACGGTAATTATCACTCATTAACATTTCCAATAACCCGTTTGGGAAACAAAGATGGCTCAACTGAGAATTTAGTTTTAAGTTCACAAGATGACGGAAGCTATACAGTAGCCATATATAAATATGAATTAACGGAAGAAAACAAAACAGCTATACTAAATGATGAACCTACAAATATAACTGGCTATGTTAGCAGGACTGTACTAAAAGAGTTTAACCCGAATGATTTATTATCGAGAACTATACAAATATTCTACACCCAAATAATAGTAGTACCTTGTGGAAGTGGAGAACATAATGGTACTAATATGGGAAAATGGCACCAGTGCACCGTTTCCAAAAAAGCACAGGTGCTTGCAATAACAAGGTCAATACTTATCGATATAGGTAATGATGACCCTATAGGTCCGGAGATTGGATCTGGCGGCGGCGGCGAAGTAGGCGGTTCAGGCTATACACCTCCTACTTTTAATCCAGGTAATGATTTTGCTCTTGTGAAAGGCGGGTTAACAAAACCCGTACTAAATATAAAAACACCGGAAGAGGCTTTTTACTATGAATTCCTTAAGAGTGATGGACGTATGGCAATGCAGGATTCGGAGCTAAGAAAGCCTATTTTACAATATCTTTTAAAGAATGGATGGTCTAACGAGAGTAAAGCACATGCCGAACAGCTTCTTCTTAATGGCGATGTAGAGTTTTTATTATGGGCATTAGATTATTTAGAAAACAATCCTGATACTACTCCTGAACAGTTTGAAAATTGGTATATGGGAATTTCCGAAGGTAAAGACGGAAGTTACAACGCCTCCTATTGGAATAACCCGAATCTATCTTTCCCTCCACAAAATTTACCAACCTGGCAGGCATTTGACGCTGCTTATCCTAGAAATCCAAACGGGAGCTATATGACAGGTGCTGACAATGTTTTTAACCATGTTGGCGGAGCCGTTTTACAGGCCAGGATTGATTATCCTGGACAAACGAACAACCCTTGTGCATTAAAAGTATCAATCGCCTTAAATGGTGCCGGAATTGTGATTCCTGAACTCTATTATCCAAATGGAGATCCTATTACGTTAAAAGGCGCCGATGGTAAATTTTATTTTTTAAATGCTAAAGCATTAAATTCATGGATGAAAGAAACTTTTGGAACCAATCCTGCTTCATTGACTACACCATTAAACACTAAACACTTTCAATACACTGAAGGTGGCACAAATGGAGCAGATTTTGAAACTGCAATTAAAGGAAAAAAAGGTATATTTACTATGCTCCCAAAAGACCCTATTTCTTTTAAAGCATCAGGCCATTGTGATAAATATGATGGCATAACATGTGCTGCTTGGTGTTACTTCCCACATGCGTCAGAAGTAAATATTTGGGTATTAGATTAATTAAAAAAATATATTTATGAGAATTTTATTTATCATCTTCATGTTCATTCTACAAAATGCATCAGCTCAAACAAAATCTGATGAGATATTCTTATTTGAGAATCAAAAAATTAAATATACTACATTAGATTTTAAAGATGATATTTATCGTGTTAGTAAGTTCTTTGTTATAATAAATCAAAAGCATGATGTAAATAAATGCTTTAAAAACAAACATTTAAAACCTTATTTCATAAACATACCAACTGATATACCTAAAGAAAAGCAAGAAAAGTTATTTTTAGAATTTGTTTCGTATATAACCGGAAGAGTCAAATTAATAGATAGTGATTTTTTTGTAATTTCTGACATAGATTATACAGGTATATATAAAGAAATTTTTGAAAAAGAACATCGATATAAAGGATATTACATGAATAATATAAATGATATATATTTAAATCCAACTAAGGCAGAGATTTGTAAAATGTTGCAATAAAATAATATCTTTAAAAGCAGTCTTAAAAGGCTGCTTTTTCTTTTTATAAATTCGCATAACAAAAGTGCAATCCTTATCTTTGCATGCTTTTAAAATAAACTACAATGCGTATATCCTACAATTGGTTAAAACAATTTATAAAATTAGACTGGAAATCTGAAGAAACTGCTGCACTCCTTACTGACCTTGGTCTTGAAGTAGAAGGTGTAGAAAAGTTTGAATCACTTAAAGGCGGGCTTGAAGGCGTCGTGGTAGGTCACGTACTTACCTGCGTTCAGCACCCAAATGCCGACAGGTTGAGGATTACAACAGTAGACCTTGGAGACGGCACACCTGTACAAATAGTATGTGGGGCACCTAATGTGGCTATGGAACAAAAAGTTCCTGTTGCAACGATTGGTACGACCTTATATGACAAAGAAGGAAATGCTTTCCAGATCAAAAAAGGAAAAATTCGCGGTGAAGACAGCCATGGTATGATATGTGCCGAAGATGAACTTGGCATGGGCCAGGGTCATGACGGTATCATGGTACTTAAAGAAGACCTTAAGCCGGGTACTCCCGCTTCTAAAGTATTTAACATTGAAGTAGACGAAGTATTTGAGATTGGCCTTACTCCTAACCGCGCCGATGCTATGAGTCATTGGGGTGTTGCAAGGGACCTGCGTGCCGGTCTTTCTCAAAAAAATGTAAATACAGAATTGCTTACACCATCTGTAAGTAACTTCAGGGTAGACAAGCGTACCCTTAAAATGGACGTTAAGGTTGTAGACAGCAAACTTGCTCCAAGATATTGCGGTGTTACTATTTCAGGTATTACCGTAAAACCATCACCGGCATGGTTACAAAATAAACTTAAAGCTATTGGGCTTACACCAAAAAATAATATTGTAGACGTTACCAATTATGTACTGCATGACTTAGGTCAGCCTCTACATGCTTTTGATGCTGCAAAAATTAAAGGAAACAAAGTAATTGTAAAAACCGTTGAAGCAGGTACTAAGTTTGTAACTTTAGATGACGTTGAAAGAACACTTCACGAAGAAGACTTAATGATTTGTGATGAAAGCGGACCAATGTGTATTGCCGGAGTTTTTGGTGGTAAAACATCAGGAGTTACCGAAAGCACTTCGTCTATATTCCTTGAAAGTGCCTACTTTAATCCTGTATCAATACGTAAAACAGCAAAACGTCACGGACTTAGCACAGACGCGTCTTTCCGTTTTGAAAGAGGTATAGACCCAACTATTACAGAATATGCGCTTAAAAGAGCTGCACTACTTATACAGGAGACTGCCGGTGGTGAGATCACCTCTGACATTGAGAACATTTGTCCTAAGAAAATCGAAGATCATTCAGTTCTGCTAAACTTTAGTAATGTTACCAGAACTATCGGTCAGGAACTTTCTAAGGAAACAATTAAGAAAATATTGGTATCGCTGGATATAAAAATAAGCACGATGTCTGATGCAGGTCTTGGACTTGTTATTCCGGCATACCGTGTAGATGTTACCCGTGAGATAGATGTTATAGAAGAAATATTGAGAGTTTATGGTTATAACAATATCACCTTTACTCCTAAATTAAATGCTTCTATTTCTAATTCAGCACGTAATGAAGATTACAAACTGCAAAATATTATAGCAGCACAAATGGTATCGCTTGGCTTCAATGAAATGATGGCCAATTCTCTTACCACGCCAGATTATGCAAAATTATCAGAAAACCTTAGAGAAGAGTTCAATGTAATTATTCTTAACCCGCTTAGTAATGATCTTTCTGCTATGAGGCAGTCATTATTATTTAGTGCATTAGAAGCAGTGTCGTTCAATATCAACAGAAGAAGATCTGATCTTAAATTATTTGAATTTGGTAAAACGTACCACAAACTGCCATCGGGTAATGATGAGAACAAACACTTCACTCTTACGGTAACAGGAAGCAGACTTGCTGAAAGCTGGTCATACGCTCAAAAACCGACAGATTTCTTTATGTTTAAAGGTTACGTTAACCTTGTATTCTCAAGATTAGGAGTAACAAAAATACAATCGCAGCCAGTTGTTAATGATGTTTTTGCAGAAGGTATCGGACTTTCTATGGGTAACGAAATACTTGTAGAATTTGGAACGATTAAAAAATCAATTCTAAAACAATTTGATATCAAACAAGATGTTTTCTATGCTGATTTTAACTGGGATGCGATCATCAAATTGGTATCGGGGAAAATAAAATATGCTGAAATCTCTAAATTCCCTGAGGTTAGAAGAGACTTAGCACTATTAGTTGACCAAGGAGTTTCTTTTGAAAACATCTTTACCATAGCAAGAGCAACTGAAAAAACTGTATTAAAAGATATAAGCCTGTTTGACGTATATGAAGGCAGCAATTTACCTGAAGGTAAAAAATCATACGCTGTGAGCTTTATGCTACAGGATAGCAGTAAAACGCTTACAGATGAACAGATAGATAAGATCATGACTAAGATAAGAGTAAACCTGGAAAAAGAAACCGGTGCTCAATTGAGATAGCAAACCATCTCTATATATCACATAAAAAAAACCTCGTTACATTGTAGCGAGGTTTTTTTTATTATCATGATAGAAAATTAAAACACTATGCTTTTATTTTCGCTTTCATTACTTTGTAGTCTGCATCTCTTTCTAAAGCCTGATAAACACTGGCTAGTAAAGATATTACATACTGGTTGTCCGGTTCAATTTTATACGCTTTCTCTAAATAAGGAAGTGATTTTTTATAAAGACCATCTCTTTGAGCTTTTAATGCATCATAACGCTGATTATCTTTAGCAGTTGTACCGGTAATTTTATTCATATCGTCAACGATTTTCTGCTCATCAGCAAGCATTAAAACACCTAAGTTAATAAGAGCATTAACATAATTAGGATTAATCTCTAAAGCTCTGTTATAATGCTTTATTGCTTCTTCTTTATTTGTCTCAGAGCTTACAACCCCAAGGTTATAGAACAAATCAGCATCATTAGGACTTTTTTGTACAGCTTCCGTAATTAGCTTTTTATACATTTCATTATCCTTAGTTTTCAAGTAAAGATCTGCTTCAGCAATAAGAAGACTTACATCGTCCGGGTTCGCTTTTCTGGCATTAGCCATAGCTTGTTTTGCTTTTTCAGTTTCACCTTTCTGACCGTAGATAAGTGCTATATTTTTAACGATCTCTCCTTTTACAGAAGGTACTTTCTCGTCTTTAGGCTCTATGTACTCTCCAGTCTTTACGGCAATATCCCTCGTAGCTTTATTTGGAAAACCTTCAACTGTTCCTGTTTTTTTATTTTTAGCAGTAAACGCTGTACTCGCTCCAGTAAAACCTGATTGATCTAACTCTAAATAATACTTAAGTGCATTATCATAGTCCTGAGCGTTTACAGCCGAAGCTGCCGCATTATATAGTATAGAATAATCTTTAGGCTCAATTTTATAAGCACTTGCAAAATACATACCTGCTTCTTTAAACTTTTTTTGATCAACCAATTGGTTAGCCATAGTTAAGATAGCCGTTTTAACTTCTGGAAAAATTTGTTTCTGAATTTCCTCGGTATATTTTTTCTTACCGTTTTTTTCAAGCTCAATCACCTTATTAAGGTGTTTCATCATTACAGAAAAATTCATCTGTGCCATAGCAGGATTCATCTGCATTTCCACAAGAGCAAATGTCCCTTTATAGTAATTGAACTCTATTTGCTGTTCTAAAGTAGAAGCTTCCATTTTAGGCTCTACCTCAGTTAAAAGCCTTTTGTATTCCTGAAAATCAGCAGCCGTTGGCTTCTCTTTATCGTCAAGTTTTTTTAATGCTTTTAGTTCTTCTTTCTGTGCAAAACCACTTAAAGAGAACAGTAAAGCTGCAGCGATTGCATATTTACCTTTCATAGTCAATTTATTAAATTATTCTTCTGTTTTTTCTTCTTCTGTTTCTGTTGTTTCAGTTTCTTCCTCCTGAACTATAGTATCCGTAGCATTTTCTAAATCGTCAATATCACCATCAATACCTTCAACGACTTCTTCTTCACGCATAACTTTTGTTACAGCAGCAATAGAGTCGTTTCCTTTGATATTGATAAGACGAACACCCTGTGTTGCTCTACCCATAACCCTAAGATCTGAAACTTCCATTCTAATTGTAAGTCCTGATTTATTAATGATCATAAGATCATCTATATCAGTAACACTATTAATAGATACAAGTTTGCCGGTTTTATCAGTAATGTTTAAGGTTTTTACACCTTTACCACCCCTGTTTGTAATTCTGTAATCATCAAGACTTGAACGTTTACCATATCCGTTTTCAGATACTACAAGTATTTCGCTGTTCATGTCATTTACAGAAACCATGCCGATTACTTCATCTGCCTCATCCTGTAACGTAATACCACGAACCCCTGAAGCGCTACGACCCATAGGACGGGTTTTACCTTCTTCAAAACGAACAAGTTTACCTGACTTAACTGCGATTAACACCTGACTTTCACCATTAGTTAATTTAGCTTCTAGTAACTCGTCATCTTCCCTGATTGTAATAGCGGCAATACCATTTAACCTTGGTCGTGAATATTGCTCTAATAAAGTTTTCTTAACGATACCTTTTTTAGTAGCCATAATAACATAATGACTATTGATATATTCTTCGTTCTTAAGATCCTGAGTACATATAAATGCTTTTACCTTATCATCGTTTTCGATATTAATAAGGTTTTGGATTGCACGTCCTTTACTTGTTTTATTTCCTTCCGGAATTTCATAAACACGCATCCAGAAACATTTTCCTTTTTGAGTAAAGAACAACATATAGTTATGGTTTGTTGCCACAAATAAGTGTTCAAGGAAATCCTGGTCACGCGTTGCCACTCCTTTTTGACCTACTCCGCCTCTATTTTGAGTTTTGTATTCAGAAAGTGGTGTACGTTTAATGTAACCTGCATGAGAAATTGTGATTACAACATTCTCATCAGCAATAAGATCTTCAATACTTACATCACCCCCAGAGTACTCGATTTGAGAACGACGGTCATCACCATATTTATCTCTTATTTCAACAAGTTCAGTTTTAATAAGCTCCATTCTTAACTCTTTACTTGCTAAAAGAGCTCTTAATTCAGCTATTAATTTCATTATCTCTTCATATTCCGCACGAAGTTTATCCTGTTCCAGTCCTGTAAGCTGTCTTAAACGCATCTCTACGATAGCCCTTGCCTGAATCTCAGAAAGGTTAAAACGCTCCATCAATTTACCACGAGCTTCTTCACCATCTTTAGATGAACGAATTAGGGCAATTACCTCATCAATATTATCTGATGCAATAATTAAACCTTCTAATATGTGTGCACGTTCTTCGGCTTTACGAAGATCGAATCTGGTTCTTCTGATAACTACATCATGCCTATGCTCCACAAAATAGTGGATAAGATCTTTCAGGTTTAGCATTTGCGGCCTACCTGCAACAAGAGCAATGTTATTTACGCTAAAAGAAGACTGTAGTTGTGTATACTTATAAAGTGTGTTAAGCACCACATTAGGCACCGCATCACGTTTTAAGATATACACGATACGCATACCATTTCTATCCGATTCATCGCGGATGTTAGCTATGCCTTCAATTTTTTTATCGTTAACAAGATCAGCTGTTTTCTTGATCATGTCGGCTTTATTCACCTGGAAAGGAATCTCTGTAACAATAATACATTCTCTTCCTTCAACTTCTTCAAAATTGGTTTTAGCTCTTATAACAACTCTGCCTCTACCCGTTTTAAATGCTTCACGAACTCCTTCATACCCATATATTATACCCCCTGTTGGAAAATCCGGGGCTTTGATATAAGTAATCAGTTCGTCTATTTCAATATCTGTATTATCAATATAAGCTAATGTACCATTAATAACCTCTGTAAGGTTATGTGGTGCCATATTAGTAGCCATACCAACTGCGATACCGGATGCTCCGTTTATTAGAAGTGTAGGCACCCTTGTAGGCATTACTGTAGGCTCCTGTAATGTATCATCAAAGTTTAACTGAAAATCTACTGTTTCTTTATCAAGGTCGGCCATAATCTCTTCAGAGATCTTACGCATCCTTGCTTCTGTATAACGCATTGCTGCCGGGCTGTCACCATCTACCGATCCAAAGTTACCCTGGCCATCTACAAGTAAGTAACGAAGACTCCATTCCTGAGCCATACGCACCATTGCATCATATACAGATGTATCTCCGTGTGGGTGAAACTTACCTAATACTTCTCCTACAATCCTTGCAGATTTTTTATGGGCCCTATTAGAGAATACCCCTAATTCATACATACCATAAAGTACTCTTCGGTGTACGGGTTTCAAGCCATCTCTAACATCCGGAAGCGCTCTTGATACAATAACTGACATTGAATAATCAATGTAAGCTGATTTCATTTCGTCTTCTATGTTAATAGGAATTAACTTTTCTCCTTCAGACATAAGTAGTTATATTAAAAAATTATAGTTATTACAAAACGTGCCAATATACGTAATTTAAATAGCATTCAGAGGCATTAAAAGTAATTTTTTATACGTTTTATTAACAGTCAAAACCCCAGCAATAGTTAATAAAGTAATACGATTTTGCTTTTATTTTCAACTTTTTTTTCGTCTCTTAGCATGACAGTACATTTTGCAATACTGTCAGTACCTTCATTTAGGTATGGTTTTTGTAAAATCTTACCTAAATAGTTAAATTTACACTATCAAAAATAACATTATGGATGATAATTTTTCACCAAGAGTTAAAGATGTGATTACCTACAGCAAAGAGGAAGCTCTTCGCCTTGGGCATGACTTTATTGGTACAGAACATTTAATGTTAGGAATTTTGAGAGACGGGAACGGCAAAGCCATTTCCATTTTAAACAACATTTCTGTTGACCTGGATCATTTGCGCAGAAAAGTAGAGATATTAAGCCCCGCGAATCCTAATGCCGAACGCAATAATGAAAAGAAAAACCTTCATTTAACCCGCCAGGCAGAAAGAGCCCTAAGAACAACATTCCTTGAGGCTAAGGTTTTCCAGAGCACATCAATAAGTACTGCACATTTATTACTTTGCATTTTACGCAACGAAAATGACCCTACTACAAAATTGCTTAACAAGTTAAAAATTGATTACGAAACAGTTAAAGAACAATTTATCAGTATGACATCAAACGAAGAAGATTACTTGGAAAATCTGCCTAAAGCAGAATCGTATAACGACGATGCAGGACAAGATGAAAGCTTGCGTGAAAGCACATTCAATAATCCTTCTTCCGGCGCCAAAAACAACAAAAAATCAAAAACTCCGGTTCTTGATAACTTTGGACGTGATTTGACCGAACTTGCAGAAGAAGGAAAACTCGATCCTGTAGTGGGCCGTGAAAAAGAAATTGAGCGTGTTTCACAAATATTAAGCAGAAGAAAAAAGAACAACCCGTTATTAATTGGTGAACCGGGTGTGGGAAAATCGGCTATTGCCGAAGGTCTTGCACTGCGTATCATTCAGAAAAAAGTATCGCGTATTCTTTTTAACAAACGCGTGGTAACACTTGATCTTGCCAGTTTAGTGGCAGGTACAAAATACCGCGGACAGTTTGAAGAGCGTATGAAAGCGGTAATGAATGAGCTTGAAAAAAATGACGATATCATTCTTTTTATAGATGAGATACACACTATTGTAGGAGCAGGCGGAGCTACAGGTTCACTTGATGCCAGTAATATGTTTAAACCAGCTTTAGCAAGAGGTGAGATCCAATGTATTGGTGCCACTACCCTTGATGAGTACAGACAGTATATTGAAAAAGACGGAGCACTTGAAAGACGTTTCCAAAAAGTAATTGTGGAACCTACATCTGTAGAAGAAACGATTACTATTCTTAACAATATCAAAAACAAATATGAAGATCACCACAGCGTAACGTATACCCCTGAGGCTATCGAAGCGTGTGTGAAGTTAACCAACAGATACATGTCTGAGCGTTTCCTTCCGGACAAGGCTATTGATGCTCTTGACGAGGCAGGATCGAGAGTTCACATCACTAATATTGATGTGCCCAAACAAATTCTGGACCTTGAGAGACAGCTGGAAGAAGTGCGTGAACTTAAAAATTCTGTTGTTAAAAAACAGAAATATGAGGAGGCTGCAAAACTTCGTGATGACGAAAAACGCATTGAGAAAGACCTTGCTATTGCTCAGGAGCAGTGGGAAGAAGATTCTAAAAACAACCGTATCCTCGTAACCGAAGATAATGTTGCCGATGTAGTGTCTATGATGACAGGTATCCCTGTAAATCGTATTGCTCAAACAGAAAGCAACAAACTGGCTAAACTTCCTCAACTGATCAGTAATAAAGTTATCGGTCAAAGTGAAGCTGTAGCTAAAATTGCAAAGTCTATTCAGCGTAACCGTGCCGGACTAAAAGACCCTAACAAACCAATCGGTTCATTTATCTTCCTTGGTCAGACAGGTGTTGGTAAAACCCAATTGGCAAAAGTACTGGCAAAAGAGCTTTTCGACTCTGAAGATGCGCTTATTCGTATTGACATGAGTGAATACATGGAGAAATTTGCTATTTCAAGACTTGTGGGAGCACCTCCGGGATATGTAGGCTATGAAGAAGGTGGACAGCTTACTGAAAAAGTAAGAAGAAAACCATACTGCGTTGTATTGCTGGATGAGATCGAAAAAGCACACCCTGATGTATTCAACATGCTGCTACAGGTACTGGACGATGGTTATTTAACTGATAGTTTAGGTCGTAAAATTGACTTTAAGAACACGATCATTATTATGACATCTAACGTAGGTGCAAGACAGCTTAAAGACTTTGGCCAGGGAGTAGGTTTTGGTACATCGGCTAAAAAAGCTCAGGCAGACGATCATACAAAAGGTGTTATTGAGGCTGCCCTTAAAAAAACCTTTGCTCCGGAGTTCATCAACAGGATAGACGATATTATTGTATTTAATCCTCTTGAAAAAGAACATATCGATCTTATTATCGATATCGAACTTGACAAACTTTATGCAAGGATTAGAGATCTTGGCTATACCATTTCATTATCTGACAAAGCGAAGAGCTTTATTGCTGAAAAAGGATTTGACAAACAGTATGGTGCAAGGCCTTTAAAAAGAGCGATCCAAAAGTATGTTGAAGACACACTTGCTGAAGAGATTATTACTTCTAAAATTTCAGGAGGTGATGAAATTTTCATGGATCTTGATGAAAATGCTACCGAGTTAGTAGTAACCATCAAAAAAGCAGAAAATCCTGCGAGTTAACACATCAATTTTCATTGTAACTATATTATCCCCAAAGAATTAAATCTCTTTGGGGATTTTTATTTCATTATGATTACATTAAATTTCAATAAAAAAGCGCAGAGACCACTTTACATTTAAAAAAAGTAGTAATTTAGATTACATAATTAGACAAAAATGCTTAACAAAGTAATAGTAGGAAGTGAAGAATGGTGCGCATTCCCACATCTGGGAATACCTACCGTAAAGGCACGTGTAGACTCAGGGGCAAAAACATCTGCCCTTCACGCCATTAACATTTCCCCTTTCCAAAAAGAGGGTGAAAATTGGGTGAAATTTGACATCAATCCCATACAGAATAACACTAAAACAATTATACATTGTGAGGCTCCATTAGTAGATAAACGTGTTGTAAAAAGCTCCAGTGGTTTCCGCGAACAGCGTTATGTTATAAGAGCAGAGATACAAATAGGCGAAACTAACTGGAATGTAGAGTTAACATTGACCAATCGTGACTCTATGGGTTTCAGGATGCTTTTAGGACGTGAAGCCATGAGCGGTCGCTTATTAGTAGACCCAGAACAAAAATACCTGCTTGGACAACCTACTAAAGAAAAACTACAGGAATATTACGATAAAAGTGAAGAACCTAAAAAAGGACTTCGCATAGGCGTTCTTGCCAGTAATCCTGAGCTGTACAGCAACAGGAGAATTATGGAAGCAGGAGAAATGAGGGGTCATGAAATGCACTTCCTTAACCTGAAGTACTGCTATATGAAACTGGATGCACACACTCCTGAAATTCATTATCGTGGAGGCAGAATATTAAATGATTTTGATGCCGTTATACCCCGTATCCGCCCTAGCATGACTTTTTATGGCTGTGCGCTTACACGTCATTTTGAAGCGTTAAAGGTTTTCTGTCTTAATTCGTCTTCTGCAATCACTCAGTCAAGAGATAAATTATATTCGCTTCAATTGCTTCTTAATAGCGGTATTGAAATTCCTACTACAGGTTTTGCTAATTCACCATTAGACACAAATGATCTTATAAAAATGGTGGGCGGACCTCCGCTTATCGTAAAATTACTTGAAGGTACGCAAGGTAAAGGTGTTGTACTGGCCGAAACTAAAAAAGCGGCAGAGAGTGTTATTAATGCATTTAAGAGCTTAAATGCTAACATCCTGGTACAGGAATTTATTAAGGAGGCTAACGGAAAGGATTTACGCCTTTTTGTAATCGATGGTAAAGTTGTGGCTGCTATTCAGCGTGAAGCACTTCCGGGAGAGTTCAGAGCCAACATCCACCTTGGCGGAACCGCCTCTGTAATAAGAGCGACTGCCGAAGAGAAACGCATTGCTATAAAGGCTGCTAAGGCGATGAACCTTAAGGTAGCAGGCGTAGACATTATTCGTTCGTCTAAAGGACCCCTATTGCTTGAAGTGAATTCCTCACCAGGGCTCGAAGGCATAGAAGGCGCTACTAATAAAGATATTGCCGGAGAGATGATCCTTGCTATAGAAAAGAACTTTAAATGGAAATAGTATGAAAATTTTTGCCTTAATTATACCAGGCATAATAGGGACTATCATTTATATAGTAGGATCTCTTTTTAAAATTATGCATTGGCCTGGTGCAAGCTTCATTCAGTTCATAGGAGCATTTTTGGTATTATTATCGGCAATACTAATACTTGTAAAAGTATTTTTTAATAATAAAAAACAAAGTAGTAACTAAAAGTTATTGTCATGACAATCCTATCTAAAATAATCATTGTTTTTGTAGCCCTTATTCATATTTATATAATGTGGCTTGAGATGTTTGGATGGATGACAAAGGCGAAAAAAGTGTTTAGGAAATTTCCTGCAGACTTATTTGAAGTTACAAAACCAATGGCGGCTAACCAGGGACTATACAATGGTTTCCTGGCAGCAGGCCTAATTTGGTCACTGCTTATAACAGATGCTGACTGGAGCATTAATGTAGCTGCTTTCTTTTTAGGTTGTGTGTTTATTGCCGGTATTTATGGTGCGGCTACCGTACAAAAAACTATTTTGTATGTACAATCACTCCCTGCGGCATTGGGATTGATATCTCTTTTAGTTAACTATTAATCACCCATTTTTAAATCATTATAATTTATGACTGGAAAAATTACATTTTCGGCATTCATGCTGCTATTTTCTATATTTAGCTACAGCCAAAGTATTGACTGTTCTAAATTTAAAAACGGAACTTTCAAGCTAACCGATCCAAAAACAAAAAAAGTATGTATTATTACCCGTAAAGGCGATAAACAGACTGAAAAAATGGAAGATGCAGACGAAGCCTACGATTTTGACATTGTATGGATAGACAACTGTACTTACACCGTGAGTCCTACTCCTGCCACCGCTGCCAGAAACAAAGAGGTGCTTAAGGCTGGAACCATGACCGTGAAAATCACTAAAACAAAAGACGACTCCTACATTCAAAAAGCGACAGTAGCTAACAACCCTAAATTTAGAAGGGTTGATGAAGTATATTTAGTAAAGGAAAAGAACAATTAATTCATGTCAAAACAAACTATCGTAAGACTACTTGCAGGCTTAACTTTTTTAATTTTTTTATGTCCATTTTTTCAAACGTGCTCTGATAAAAACCTCCTAAAAAGAACAGTAGAAAAAGGAATTACTGTAACACCTGAAGAACTACGTATTGAACAGGAAAAATCATTAATTGAAAGCAGAAAAGGCAATACTGCAAGTGGCTATGAAATGGCTTTTTATATATTCAATAAATTTGAACTTCAAGACTTATCCGATTCAGGTTTTTATTATTTCTTGTGTTTTTTTATTGTTTTAATCATTTCTATAATCCTATTTTATTTTTCTTTCAAAAATAAATTTAGAATTATATACCTATTAAGCCTGATCAACCTTGTGTTAGTTATATTTCCAATGTTATCTTTTTATTTCGCAGAAATACTGGAAGATCTCAATCAGATAAAATATGGTTATTATCTTTTTATTATAAATACAATTATACTACTCTTACTTTCCAGAAAGATAATGAAAAAAGATTTTTTGCCAAGCACAGTTAAGAGTTAGCATCCATACTAAATTGATTTTATTGAAGACTTGCTAGCAAAAACCTTCATGATGATGTCGTAGAGAAATAAAAAACCATAGATAAAAACAAAAAGCTCCCACTTTCATGGGAGCTTTTTTCTTATTCGAATACGACTTCGTCTATCTGTAAGTTATTAAGAAAACCTATCGTGTTTTCTATGTCATAATGGAGTATTCTGTCTTCAGTAACCAATGGCACTTCTTCTCTGTATGATTTAATGAACATTTCAAGGAAGTCACTTGACTTTAATGGTCTTCTGAATTCTAATGCCTGAGAAGCATTCATAAGTTCTATTGCCAGTATGCGCTCCAGGTTCTCAATAATCCTAAGTGCTTTAGTAGCTGCATTAGCTCCCATACTCACGTGATCTTCCTGCCCGTTAGACGATACTATGCTGTCTATACTTGCCGGAGTTGCCAACTGTTTGTTCTGGCTTACAATACTTGCTGCAGTATACTGAGGTATCATAAATCCTGAATTAAGACCCGGGTTACTTACAAGGAATGGCGGTAGTCCGCGCAGACCTGAAATAAGCTGATAGGTTCTTCTTTCGGAGATACTGCCAAGCTCAGCAAGGGCTATTCCTAAAAAGTCTAACGTAAGTGCTAATGGCTGTCCGTGGAAATTACCTCCGGATATGATCTGGTCGCTTTCTATAAAAATATTTGGATTATCTGTAACCGAGTTGATCTCTGTACGGAAAACCTTCTTAACATAATCGATGGTGTCTTTTGTAGCACCGTGTACCTGAGGTATACAACGGAAAGAGTAAGGATCCTGAACATGCTGTTTTGCCTGTGCGATGATCTCACTATCTTCAAGAAGCTCGTTAAAACGTCTTGCAGTAACAATTTGTCCTTTGTGCGGACGTACCATGTGAATAAGCTCGTTGAACGGCTCTATACGACCATCAAAACCTTCAAGGGAAATTGCACCGATAACATCGGCAAGGTAGCTGTACTTAACTGATTTCAGTAACACATATACACCATAAGCACTCATAAACTGAGTACCGTTAAGCAAAGCCAATCCTTCTTTAGATTTCATTATGATAGGCTTCCACCCCATTTTGTCAAGCACTTTTTGTGCCGGCTGACGGAAACCGTCCATATTTACTTCTCCTTCACCAAGTAATGGTAAGGATAAATGGGCTAATGGAGCTAAATCGCCCGATGCGCCTAGAGAACCTAAAGTATAAACTACCGGGAATATATCGTTATTATAAAAATCAATAAGACGCTCTACCGTTTCAAGCTGCACGCCCGAATGCCCGTAACTAAGTGACTGTATCTTTAAAAGCAGCATGATCTTTACGATAGCTTCAGGAACTTCTTCTCCTGTACCGCAAGCATGTGATTTTACAAGGTTTTCCTGTAACTGCGAAAGGTTTTCATTAGATATCTTAACATTATATAGCGAACCGAATCCAGTATTGATACCATAAATAGGATCATTATTAGATTTCATTTTCTCATCAAGATAAGTACGGCACTTTTCTATATTGGCTCTTGCCTCTTCAGATAATGCTAATTTTTTATCCTGAGTAAGTATATCGTTCACAATTTCAAGCGATAAGAGCTCGCTACTGATATAATGTATTGTTTCCATGGTAGGGTTTATTTAAGATGCCAAAATTCAATAAACCATAATTAAAAAACAACCTTTTTGGCAAATTTTCATTTTAGATTGCACTTTGCCTCTATATCCATATATGCTTTTCCCATATATTTCAAAATATCAGACGCTATAAAGACTTGTTTTGCCGTTTCCCTGATACCAATATCAGCTGTAAGGCCATGCAGGTAAACGCCAAATATTGCTGCATCTACAGGGCTATAGGACTGAGCTAACAATCCTGTAATAATACCCGTAAGCACATCACCGCTTCCACCGGTTGCAAGTGCAGCATTTCCAGACGAGTTAATATGAACCGTACCATTATACACTATCATTGTATATGCGTCTTTGGCGATAAGTACCAATTTATATTCTTTTGAGAATGATTTCATCATTTCAATTTTCTCAAAATCATCTTTCCAACTTCCCATAAGTCTTTCCAATTCTTTAGGATGTGGTGTTAAAATAGTATTTTCAGGAAGCAGTTTAAGCCATTCTTTATTGTAAGAAAGTATGTTGAGCGCATCGGCATCAATCACCAAAGGGACTGAAACTATTTTTAAAAAATCGTACAATGCCTTTTGTGTCTCCTGATGCTGCCCTAATCCCATACCGATACCAATAGCTTTTGGCTGAAAATCAAAACTGATTTGTGTTATGTGTTCTTCTCCATTGGTAAGCACCATTGCTTCAGGAAAAGATGTTTGCAATACTGTATAACCACACTTAGGTAAATAAGCCGTTGCCAATCCGCAGCCACTTTTAAGTGCAGCTTTTGCCGAAAGGCATATCGCTCCTATTTTACCATAGCTTCCGCCAATAATAAGCGCATGCCCTTGTGTTCCTTTGTGTGCGTTATGTGTAACAGGCTTATAGCGGCTCTGAGCTTCAAATTCATCAGTAAAATAAAAATCGGTAACAGTGTTTTTAATAAACTCGTTGTCAAGCCCAATATCCAGTACGGCAACTTCTTTAACAAAAGAAGCATTACCCGGGAGATATAAAGCCAGCTTAGGGAATTGAAATGTAAGTACAACATCAGATCTAACAGCAATATCAGTCTTTCTGTCCATAAACATTCCGGATGGAACATCTATAGATACTATGATAGCTTCCCTGTTATTGATATTTTCTATGGCCTGTTTAATAGCATCGTTTAGGTCTCTTGTAAGTCCGATACCAAAAAGAGCATCGATATAAACCAATCTCCCTTTTTCATACTCATAAACTGTATTTTGATTGGATTGGATTCCAGCCTCTTCTATCTTTTTTAAATTGGCTGTAAAGGCAGGAGTAGGTTTACCTGCATCTTCAATAATATCCAATACAACTTTGTAATTATCGGTCTGCAAAAGTCGAGCAGCTGCAAGTCCGTCACCACCATTATTGCCTTGTCCGCAAAAAAAATGAAAAATAGTTTCTTTATCAGGAAACTGCATTTTTAGCCATAAAAAAACCTCTCTGCCGGCTCTTTCCATAAGATCATTATATGTGATGTTTTGTTTTGTAACAGTCATCTCGTCGGCTTGTCTTATCTGCACAGCATTAAAAATTTTCATAACAATTAAGTGGTTTTATGTAAATTTATTACAATAAACAGCGGCAATAACAATTTAACGAAACTTTGGTAGGCGGTTATTTAAAGATTATTGATTTTTGTTTACGGTTTCAGGTAGTTTTTCAATAATTTAGCAACCTCAAACTTTATTTTAACATTAGATGAAAAATACTGCGCTTACGCACATTCACGAGGGCCTTGGTGCCAAGATGGTTCCGTTTGCAGGTTACAATATGCCTGTTCAATATGAAGGAGTAAACTTAGAACATGAAATCGTAAGGAACGGTGTAGGCGTTTTTGACGTTTCGCACATGGGTGAGTTTTTAATCAGTGGGCCAAAAGCACTGGATCTTATACAAAAAGTTGCTTCAAACGATGCGTCAACGCTAACTATTGGAAGAGCTCAGTACTCTTGCCTGCCCAACGAAAATGGAGGTATAGTAGATGATCTTATTATATATAAAATGAAAGAAGAGCAGTACCTTTTAGTGGTAAATGCTTCTAACATAGAAAAAGACTGGAACTGGATATCGTCTAAAAATGATGTAGGTGCAGATATGCGCAATATCTCTGACGATTATTCACTGCTTGCTATTCAGGGGCCTAAAGCTATTGAGGCAATGCAGCCGTTAACCTCTATTGACCTTGCAGCTATTAAATACTACCATTTTGAAGTAGCTGATTTTGCAGGTGTACAGGATGTAATTATCTCTGCAACTGGATATACCGGAAGTGGTGGTTTTGAAATTTATGCAAAAAACACAGAGATAGAGCAAATTTGGAACAAGGTGTTTGAAGCCGGAGCTGCTTTTGGTATTAAGCCAGTTGGTCTTGCTGCACGTGATACCCTTCGTCTTGAAATGGGCTTCTGCCTTTACGGAAACGACATTAACGATACTACTTCTCCTCTTGAAGCTGGTTTGGGCTGGATCACTAAATTCAATAAAGAATTTACCAACTCTGAAGCACTTAAAAAACAAAAAGAAGAAGGTGTGACCAGAAAACTTGTAGGTTTTGAACTTACTGAACGCGGTATTCCAAGACATGATTATGAAATTGTAGACAAAGACGGTAACGTAATTGGTATAGTAACATCAGGTACTATGGCACCAACGCTTAACAAAGGTATTGGTTTAGGTTATGTTCCTACTGAATTTGCTGCAGAAGGACGTCAGATCTTCATTAGAATCAGGAAAAATGATATTCCTGCTCAGGTGGTGAAGCTGCCTTTTTATAAAAAATAAAACTCTATGAAGAAAATATTCGCACTCGCTTTTTTAATATCTTTTGCTCTACAGGCACAAAAACATGAAAAAGCATGTGATATTTTTTATAAAGTTAATGATGTTCTCCAAAAGAGACATTTCAAGCCTAAACCGGTAGACGATAGTCTATCGGTTTATGTTTTTGAAACCATTATGGATGAACTGGATGAAAACAGATCCTTGTTCTTACAACAGGAATATGACCAGCTGGCTATTCATAAATACAAGATTGACGATTACCTGCTTAAAAAAGACTGCTCTTTTTTAAATGATTTCATTTCGGCTTATCAAATTGCACTAGAACGCAATAAAACCTTTGTACAGGAAATAGCGCAAGAACCACAACACTACTATACTAAAGATACTATTTACTATTCTAAGAAAACCTTTCCTTACCACACAGACGCGCAAAAGATAAAGAAATATCTTCGCAAAAAAATTACCTACGATATTCTTGAAGATATTGCCAAACTCAGTAAAAATGATAAAGCGCTAAAACCGTATCTTGAATCGTTAGGTATCATTTCGAGAAATAAAATACTGGAAAGTTACCTGTGCCGTATTAACAGACAACTAAACCCTCCCGAAGGATTTGACAGTGGTATTTACAACCGTTTCTTTTCTACCTTCTGTTCTTATTTTGATCCGCACTCTACCTACTTTAACTATAACGAAAAGGCTTCGTTTGTATCTTCAATATCTACAGAGAATTATTCTTTAGGTTTATATGTGAGTCAAAACGAAAAAGAAGAAATTATTGTAGAAGAACTGGTTCCTGGTGGCCCAGCTTATGAAACCGAAAAAATAGATAAGGGCGATCAGTTGATTAAACTGGCTGCTAACAATTTAGAATATGCAGTTACATGCACATCGCTGGAAGCCATTACCGATATAGTAAATTCTGACACTTACAAAGAAGTATTTCTTACTCTTCGTAAAAAAGACGGAACGGTATATTCTGTAAATCTGATAAAAAAAATAATGAAAGCTGATGACAACAGTGTTTATAGCTTTGTATTGGGTGATAATAACCCGATAGGTTATATAAAAATTCCAAGTTTTTATTCGGCATTTGACAGTACTACCAAACAAGGCTGTGCCGATGATCTTGCAAAAGAAGTCATTAAGCTAAAAAAAGATAACATTACCGGCCTTATCCTTGACCTTCAGTTTAATGGCGGCGGTTCAATGGATGAAGTTATCCGTATGGCCGGGATGTTTATAAACTTTGGCCCTATAGCCATAGTTACAGATCAAAAAATGTCTTACAATGTGATTAAGGATTACAACCGCGGAATGCTGTATGAGGGTCCGATGGTTGTTTTAGTTAATGGGTTTTCGGCTTCTGCCAGTGAATTTTTTGCAGGTGTAATGCAGGATTATAACCGTGCGCTTATAGTGGGTAATACCACACTGGGTAAAGCAACCATGCAAACTATACTTCCGCTGGAAGAGGACAGCCCTGAAGATTTTGTAAAAGTAACGATTGATAAATTTTACAGGGTAACAGGAAAAAGCAGTCAATATATTGGCATTATACCAGATGTAGAACTGCCTTCTTTTTTTAATGACTTATTACCTCGCGAGAGCAGTATGCCAACAGCAATAAAAAATGACTCACTAAATGTGAACCTTACATTTACAAAATTACCCGATACAAAAACTAAAAAAGCTATTGCATTAAGTAAAGATCGGGTATCAAAAAACTTAGATTTCCTACTTATCAGTTCGGTTAACGATAGGATAAATGATATATATAATGGGCCTAAAGCGCCATTACCTATTTATTTCGACACTGTTTTTACCGATGTACATTCTATGGATGACCTATGGAAAAACATAAGTGATGCTACCGAAAAGGAACAGCAATTTAAAATACGGGAAACTACATTTGCAGCAGAGATGCAACGGGAAGATTCCTATCTTAAGAAAGCGAACAGCTATAAAATGAAAGCGGCAAAAACCGATGCCTATATTAATGAAGCTATCAACATATTAAGAGATGTGAATAGCTTTAAAAATAATTAAAATATACCTTAAACTACTTAAAAGTAAGCCTGTACAACAAGCTTTACCTAAACCTTGTAATACAAACTGAGTTGATATATTAATTATTGAAAAACAAAAAGTAAATCTTTTTTTTCTATATTTACTTAACAATCAATTAAATATAGCAACCATGTTAGATCAATTAACAAATTTAGTAAAACAATTTGGAACAGATAGTGTGGTCAATAATACACAAATTCCAAATGAACAAAATGAAGCTGTAATGAATGAAGCAAGCAGCTCTATACTTTCAGGATTAAAGGATATGGTCTCAAACGGTAATATTTCTGATTTAGCAGGACTATTTCAAGGTAATAATGCTACAGACAATTCAAACCCGGCTGTAAAAAATATTACAAATAAGCTATCTGAAAATCTTGGAAATAAATTTGGTTTAAGTCCCGATACTTCCGCAAATGTTGCAAATAATTTAATTCCGAAAGTAATGGGATCATTAGTAAATAAAGCGAAAGACCCCAATGATTCCAGTTTTCAGATCTCTGATATAATCGGAGCAATTTCCGGAGGCGACAGTAAAGCAGGAGGAGGTATTATGGATGCTATATCTAAATATGGTACTCAGTTTGGCTTAGATCAAAACAATGATGGCAAGGTAGATATGAGCGACGCAATGGCTGCTGTTTCTAAAAAATCCGGTGGACTAGGCGGCTTCTTTAATAAACTTATGGGCAAATGATACCGCTTTGCTACTCAAATTTATAAATCATTAAAAAACTGTTATTATAAACACCAATTTGTTTTTGCAGAAACAGGGAATAAGTTTATTTTTGTGCTGCAAACAAATTAATTATGGGAAGAGCATTCGAATTTAGAAAAGCCAGAAAAATGAAACGTTGGTCGGCAATGGCCAAAACGTTTACAAGAATTGGTAAAGATATAGTGATGGCCGTTAAAGAAGGCGGACCTAACCCTGAAAGTAATTCGCGTTTAAGGGCAGTAATACAAAATGCCAAGGCTGCAAATATGCCTAAAGAGAATGTTGAGAGAGCTATTAAAAAAGCATCTGATAAAGACTCTGCAAACTTTAAAGAGGTTTTATTTGAAGGCTATGCGCCTCACGGTATTGCTATACTTATTGAGACTGCTACCGATAATAATAATCGTACTGTAGCTAACATTCGTAGTTATTTTAATAAATGTAATGGTACTATGGGTACACAGGGATCTGTTGAATTTATGTTTGACCACACCTGCAATTTCCGTATCCCATCTGAAGGACAAGATGTTGAAGAAATGGAACTGGAGATGATTGACTTTGGAGTAGAAGAAATTTTTGCAGACGAAGATGGCATTATGATGTATGCTCCTTTTGAAAGCTTTGGCTCTATTCAGAAAGAATTAGAAAACAGAGGTATTGAAATACTTTCTTCTGGTTTTGAAAGAATCCCACAGATTACTAAAGAACTTACTGAAGACCAGGTAGCTGATGTAGAAAAGCTATTGGAAAAAATAGAAGAAGATGATGACGTTATGAATGTTTATCATACAATGAAAGAATAGCTACTGCTATTTTTAAAAAAATAATATATTTAAAAGCGCTTGATTATCAGGCGCTTTTTTATTTTTATGTACATTTTCGTAACATTATTTTAATCAAAACTGTAACAATACTAAATTAGAACAGTCATTATAATAAACCAAGCAATTAAAGTTGACAAACGCAAACCAGGATATTGATTCTTTACTAAAGCTATGCAAAGAGGGCAGCCGAAATGCACAGTTTGAGGTTTATAACAGGTATTATAAACCCATGTACAATACTGCCTTTCGTATTGTAAAGGACAGCCATTGGGCAGAAGATATCATGCAGGAATCGTTTATGAAAGCGTTTACAAAACTGGATACATTTAAAGGAGAAGTCACTTTTGGCGCATGGTTAAAAAAAATTGTGGTCAACCACAGTCTGGACAACTACAAGAAAATTAATAAAAATGCATTAGAGTCTCTTGACAGCGTTTTATACAAGGTAGAAGACGAAAGCTCTAATGAAGATGCAGCGCTGGATTTCCAGCAGCTAAAAGCCCAACAAGTAGGTGCTGCAATACAGTCTTTAAAAGAAAACTACAGGATAGCGCTAACCCTGTTTTTTATTGAGGGATACGACCATGAAGAAATTAGCGAAATTATGGGAATTACCTCCGGCAATTGCCGAACAACCATAAGCAGGGCAAAAGAAAGCCTGCTTAAAAAATTGAATGCCTAATGAATAATGAAAAGAGAAACATTGACGAAATGTTTAACCGTTTTAACGGTGAATGGGACATTGATGAACCGGCCGCGGGACATGAAGATCGTTTTTTTGACCGGCTTGCCGGCAAAAAGAAAAAAGCAAAGACAAACCTGCTTTACAAAATTGCAGTACCTGCTGCAGCTGCCATTGTAATCATGTTAGGAATGCTATTAGTATTTAATCCTAAAACGGATAACCATACTGTGGCTATGTCGCCTAAGGCAAAAGAAACCCAGGTCTATTTTGCTTCGATAATAAATAAAGAATTAGCTAAGGTTGAAAAAGAAAACAGCCCTGAAACTAAAAAACTTGTACAGGATGCGCTCGTGCACATGCAGCTCCTGGAAAAAGATTATAATAAAATTACACGTGATTTAGCTCAAAAAGGCGAAAACAAACAATTAATCCATGCCATGATAACCAATTTTCAAACAAGAATATCTTTTCTTGAAGATGTACTGGTGAAGATTGAAAATGTAAAAAAAATAAAAGAAAACTACCATGAAAACAATCAGACATAATATATTACTCGTATTGCTTATGCTACCCTGTATTACTCTGGCTGGTAATGGCGTAAAGGGAAAATACACTAAAGAGAAAAAGATAAATAAAGTTTACTTAGTGAATGATAATTGCGGACTGGATGTAAACAATAAGTTTGGCAACATCTATGTTACCACCTGGGATGAAAGTAAAATGTCTATCGATGTGTCCATAACCGTAAGCGGTAACAACGAAGATAAAGTAAACAAAAAGCTTGCAGGTATTCTTATTGATATTAACGCAACAAAATCACTTTTAAGTGCCCGTACAAACATCGACAATAGTGTTAACGGTAACAACATGAGTATTGAAATTAATTATATCATTAAAATTCCTAAAAAGGGCGCTATTGATCTAACCAACCAGTATGGAGGGGTAATTACCGGCAAAATATATGGTAAGGCAAAAATAGACTGTCAATATGGTGATATTAATCTTGACGAATTAAATGCCGACGGTAATACAATCATGCTTCAGTATAGCAATACTTCAAGGATTAATTATATTAAATCCGGTAGTGTGAACGTACAGTATTCTACATTTAAGCTAGGGAAAGCCGGAACGCTAAAATTACAAGGACAGTATACAGGAATGAATCTCGATGAAGTTCAGGATCTAACCTATAAAACTGAATATGGAGACCTTAGTGTTAAAAAGTCTGGAAAAGCAACTGGATCCGGAGATTATTCAGCCTTACGCTTTGGTCAGGTAAGTGGTTCTTTTAATGCTACCTGCAACTATGGTGATGTTAGGATTGCAGCGCTTGATAAATCGGTTAAAAATGTAGCGATCAATGCATCTTATACTAATGTAACTGTAAAGTATGAGGAAGATTATGCTTTTGACTTTGAGTTTCATACAGAATATGGTAATGTTAACGGCACCGGAGGATTTAAATTCACTGAAAAAAGCGTTAGAGATACCAGTGCAAGTTATAAAGGGTACAATAGATCATCCGGTGTTAACCGCATGTACATCAAGACTGAGTATGGCAATATCGCTCTTGGAAAAAGTTAAAAACGTGTTAAAAACCAGTTTCTATATAACCTTTGCTAAAGCGTAAGCGTCTACATAATAACAGGTTTACCCAACTCATCACTGGGGAAATCAGAAGCTGATAAAACAGCGGAGTTCAATCAACAATCAAAAATTAAAATCTGCTCTCATCAGGCAGTCCTGCTCATCACAGGTATTACAATTAATCAAACCAATCAGTTCCTCACTTGTAAGGAATCAAAAAACGACCAATTATTATGAAACTAGCCGCATTAGTAGCAGTAGGGCTATTCTTTGCCCAAACTGCAATCTCCCAGGAAAAAACTACCCTGGTTGGCAATGGAAACCTTATTAAAGAAACACATAAGGTAAACACCACTTACACAAAACTTAAAGTTAATGGCCCTTTTGAAGTAGATCTTGTTTACGGCGAACCTGGAACAATTAGTATTGAAGGTTATGAAAATATACTGCATCTTACAACCATGGAAGTTACCGAGGGTACCTTATCTATTTCTACTCGAAATGAGCAGCCTGTAAACCCTAGCAGAGGCAATAAAATAAGAATTAAAGTTCCTTATAACCGTATGGAACATGTTGCACTTATAGGTTGTGGAAGCATCAATTCGCGTCGTACTCTTAAAAACGAAAACTTTAAAGCTACTGTAGATGGCCCCGGAACAATTAACGCTACAATAAAAGCAGAGAATACGGAAGTGTGGGTATTAGGTTCAGGAACAATCAATATATGTGGAACTTCCCAAAAATTTATCTGTAGAATAGCAGGATCCGGTACAGTAAAAGCCAATGGGCTTGAAGCTAAAAATGTAATTGCATCGGTATCTGGTGCGGGTGAAGCAAAAGTAAACAGTACAAAAGCAATAAAGGGTCGAATTGTCGGATCTGGTAATATTGCCTTTTCCGGAAGACCTGAAGAAACCGACCTGAAGTTTTCAGGATCTGGAAATTTCACCCACGATTGATGACTTTGGGTAGATGTTTTTTTTGATCAAAGCCTGTTCAAATACGAACAGGCTTTTTGTTTTCAATGATTAGAATACCTACTTATAGGTATTGTTTATAACTATTAAAGGTAATAATTTAGTACTGTGATTCGTATTTATAAATCAATATGCATCACAAAAGGGTTAGTTGAGTTAGTTTCAAAAAAAACTCCGAAGAATATTCTTCGGAGTTTTTATATATTTAAGTGAATTTATTACTTTATAAATTCAATTTTTTGTGCCTCTTCCAAGTTAACGCTGTCAAAAAATCCTTGCTCTCTCATCCATTCATCGCTAAATACTTTACTCATGTAACGCGATCCGTGATCTGGGAAAATTAATACAACATTGCTGTTTTCATCAAATTCTCCAGCTTCTGCATATTGTTTTACAGCCTGAAAAGTAGCTCCGCTTGTATAACCTACAAAAAGACCTTCTGTTTTAGCTATATGCCTTGCTGTATGCGCACTGTCTTCATCTGATACTTTGATAAATTTATCGATCACATCAAAATCTGTAGCAGTTGGGATAAGGTTTTTGCCTAATCCTTCTATTCTGTATGGATAAATTTCTTCACTGTCGAATTCTTTAGTTTCGTGGTATTTTTTTAATACCGAACCATAAGCATCTACACCAAGAACTTTTATTGCAGGATTTTTCTCTTTAAGGAAACGTGCAGCTCCTGATATTGTACCTCCGGTCCCACTACAGGCTACAAGGTGAGTTATCATACCATTTGTCTGCTCCCATATTTCAGGGCCTGTACTTTTATAATGTGCATCTACATTTAAATCATTAAAGTATTGATTAATATAAACAGATCCTTTAATTTCTTCATGAAGCCTTTTAGCAACATTGTAGTAAGAGCGTGGATCGTCTGCAGAAACATTTGCAGGACAAACATATACTTTAGCTCCCATTGCACGCAGCATATCTATTTTATCCCTTGAGGATTTAGAACTTACTGCAAGTACACAATCATAGCCTTTAATAATACTTACCATCGCTAAGCTAAAACCAGTATTGCCTGAAGTAGTTTCGATAATAGTGTCTCCCGGTTTAAGGATTCCCTTTTTCTCTGCTTCTTCAATAATATATAACGCTATCCTGTCTTTAGTGGAATGGCCTGGATTAAAAGCTTCTACTTTAGCATAAAAATTCCCTTGTAATCCTTCTGTAACTTTATTGAGCTTAATTAGAGGTGTATTACCAATTAATTCCAACACATTATTATAGGCTTTTATTTCTTCTTTCATAAAAAATAAGTTAGTAAGGTAAACTATCTACAAAGTTTAGTGACCTCAAAACTTTGCAAATCTAACAAAAAAAAATTTAATTACTTTTTAATTCCTTCCAAATCTAATAAAAAACTGTATTCCTTGGCTACTTCCTTAAGTGCTTCAAATCTTCCTGATGCACCTCCATGACCAGCTTCCATATTGGTATCCAGGAACAAAAGATTATTTCCTGTCTTGGTTACCCTTAATTTCGCTACCCATTTGGCCGGTTCCCAATACTGCACCTGCGAATCATGAAGACCCGTAGTAACAAGCATATTAGGATATTCCTGCGCTGTTACATTATCATAAGGTGAGTATGATTTCATGTAATCATAATATTTTTTATCATTTGGGTTACCCCACTCGTCATATTCTCCTGTTGTTAATGGAATACTGTCATCCAGCATTGTAGTAATAACATCTACAAATGCTACCTGAGCAATAACCCCATGATACAATTGCGGTGCCATGTTTACTACAGCTCCCATAAGTAATCCCCCAGCAGAACCGCCTTCGGCATATAAATGTTCCGGTGATGTATACTTTTGTTCAATCACAAACTTTGAACAGTCAATAAAATCAGTAAATGTATTTTTCTTTTTAAGCAGTTTACCGTTATCATACCATTCACGACCTAAATCTTCCCCGCCTCTAATATGAGCGATAGCGTAGATAAATCCTCTATCAAGCAGACTAAGTCTGATAGAAGAGAAATAAGGGTCCATAGAAGCTCCATACGAACCGTAAGCGTATAACAGCAAAGGATTCTTGCCGTCTTTCTTTATGCCTTTTCTATAAACCATAGAAATTGGCACTTTAGTACCGTCTTTAGCTGTAGCCCACACCCTTTCTTCGGTGTAGTTGTTCTTATCGAATTTGCCACCCAGTATTTCCTGTTCTTTCAGTATCGTTTTTTCTTTCGTCTTCATATTGAAGTCAATTACCGACGACGGCACTGCCATTGACTGGTAACTGTAACGAAGTATCTCTGTATCAAAATCAGGATTGGTAGAAGTTCCTGCTGTATAGGTTTCGCTTTCAAATGGCAGATAATATTCCCCTTTTCCATCCCAAGGGCGAATTCTTATGGTATTAAGTCCGTTACTACGTTCAGAAACTACCAAGTAGTTTTTAAAGATTTCAATATCTTCTAAAAGCACATCTTTTCTATGTGGAATAAGGTCTTTCCAGTTTGCAGAACCTGTTTTAGATTCTGGCGTAATCATTAATTTAAAGTTGGTTGCTTTATCCTTATTGGTTACAATATAAAAATTGTCGCCATAATGTGATATACTGTACTCTAACCCTCTTTTTCTTGGTTGGAACACTTTAAATTCACCATCCGGAGTGTTTGCATCCAGTATTCTGAACTCGCTTGTAAGTGTACTTGATGACCCAATTACCAAGTATTTTTTTGATTTTTCTTTGTAAATAAATGTACTGAAGGTATCGTCTTTTTCATGGAAGATCTCAGCATCCTTAGTGGCATCTGTACCTAGTTTATGCTTGTAAACTTTATCAGAACGCAGGGTAACAGGATCTTTTCGGGTATAAAATAATGTTTTATTATCGCCGGCCCATGTTGAACCTCCGGTAGTATTTTCAATTTTTAAAGGAAGAATTTCGTTAGTAACCAGATTCTTTACCTGAATGGTATATTGTCTCCTTGAAACAGTATCTACACCAAAAGCCGCCCAGTTATTATCTTCACTAATATTTAAACCACCAAGTTGAAAATAAGTATGCCCTTTTGCCATTTCATTACAATCGAATAAAATTTCTTCTTTGGCGTCAAGGCTTCCCTTTTTTCTGGAATGGATTGGGTAATCTTTACCTTTTTCAAAACGGGTTATATAAAAATAACCGTTATAAAAATAAGGTACAGAAGAATCATCTTCTTTAATTCTGCTCTTCATTTCTTCAAACAAATCCTTTTGGAATTGTTTTGAGCCGGCTGTCATAGTGTTGTAATAATCGTTTTCTTTATTGAGGTAATCAATAACTTCTGGATTCTCTCTTTCATTTAGCCAGTAATAATTATCTATACGAACATCGCCGTGCTTTTCAAGTGTTTTTTGTTTAACTTTAGCAAGCGGCGGAGTGATGGTTTCAAGCATTTTTGTTTTATTAGATTGAGCATTTGCTGCAAAAATAACACATACACAACTTAAAAGTAAATGTTTTTTCATTGTTTTATCGATTGGTATATAACCCTGCAATTTAATACTTTTGCAATATAAATAACTTATAAAATTCATAAAAATGTTTGGAGATATCATGGGAATGATGGGTAAACTTAAAGAAACCCAGCAAAAAATTGAAGAGACTAAGAAAAGGCTTGACACAGTGCTTGTAGACGAACAAAGCAATGACGGACTGTTAAAAGTAACGATAACAGCAAACCGCAGTATCCGCTCTATCACTGTAGATGATAGTTTACTCGAAGACAAAGAACAGCTAGAAGATTATCTTGTATTGGTACTTAATAAAGCTATAGCAAAAGCATCTGCTATTAATGAAGCTGAACTGGCTGCTGTTGCACAAGACGGGATGCCAAATATACCCGGACTTGACGGCATGTTTAAATAATTAAGATGATGATTTGATACCTGTAAAACAGAAAACGGATATAAGCATTTTAAGATTATATCCGTTTTCTGTTTTTTATAAATAAAATTGATCTTTGTTAAAGCATATTAATACTAAGATCTAATTATTTTATGTCTAAAACGTAAGTTTCTGCAATGTTTCTAACACATAATTGTGCATTACTTCTTTATAGTCTAAATGTGTTACAATTCTTAACTTGCCTCTTCCTAAAGAGCTGATAAAAATACTCTTTTGTTTTAGTTTTTCTACAAGAGCAGCCTCGCTGTATTGAGGTTTTATAGAGAATATAAGAATATTGGTTTCTACAGGCTCTACTTTTTCTATCCACGGTAATTGCTCAAGAAAAACACTTAACTGCTTGGCACGCCTATGGTCTTCTTCCAATCGGCCTACGTTATTTTGCAGTGCATACAATCCGGCAGCTGCCAGATAGCCTGCCTGGCGCATACCGCCGCCAAATATTTTCCTAATACGCAACGCCTTCTGTATATGTTCGTGCTTACCTACTAAAAGTGATCCAACCGGAGCTCCTAATCCTTTGGATAAACATACCGAAACAGTATCGAATAGTTCCCCAAATTGCTTGGGATGCTGTCTTTTGGCTACTAATGCGTTCCATAATCGGGCTCCATCAAGGTGATATTTTAAATTGTTTGCCTTACAAACCTCACCTATTTCCATAAGCGTTTGTAAATCGTAGCACGCTCCGCCACCTTTGTTTGTTGTATTTTCAATACATACAAGACTTGTTAAAGGGCTATGATAAAAATCGGGAGGATTGATTGCTTCATGAACCTGATTGGCAGTAATCATACCTCGATGACCATCTATTAACCTACTGGAAACACCGCTATTTACCGCGACACCCCCACCTTCATAATTAAAAATATGTGCCCACTTATCACAAATAAGCTCATCACCCGGATTTGTGTGTAATTTTATTGCCGTTTGGTTTGCCATAGTACCCGATGGGAAGAATAATGCAGCTTCCATACCGAAAAGTCCTGCAACTGTATCTTCAAGTTCTATAACCGTAGGATCCTGTTTATAAACATCATCACCCACTTTTGCCCTGAACATTTGCTGCAGCATTTCATGCCCAGGCTTAGTTACCGTATCACTTACTAAATTTATTTCCATATAATTGAAAAGGATAGCTTATTTTTGCGTTGTACAAAACTACATTATTTATGACAAATACCGAACAAATTAAAGGTATTATAGAGCGTCTTGGTGCGCTGAGGAGGTATCTTTGACATCGACAAAAAGTTAATTGAGATAACCAACGAGGAAGAAAAAACCTTTGCACCTGACTTTTGGAATAACGCCAAACAGGCCGAAATCATTGTAAGAGACCTGAGATCTAAGAAAAAATGGGTCGAAGATTATGAAAAAGGCAATGCTATGGCCGAAGAACTACAAATCGTTTACGAATTTGTAAAAGAAGGGGATGCAACAGAGGAAGAACTCGACGAATTATACAAACTTACCATAGCACATATAGAGAACTTAGAGTTCAAGAACATGCTTTCCGACGAAGGTGACAGCCTTAGTGCAGTAGTACAAATTACAGCAGGTGCCGGTGGTACCGAAAGCTGTGACTGGGCTGCTATGCTTATGCGTATGTACATGATGTGGGGTGAAAAAGAAGGTTATAAAATACGTGAACTTAACTTTCAGGCTGGTGAGGTGGCGGGTATTAAAACCGTAACTCTTGAGTTTGAAGGCGATTATTCTTTTGGTTACCTTAAAGGTGAAAACGGTGTACACCGACTGGTGCGCATCTCCCCTTTTGATAGTAACGGAAAAAGACATACTTCATTTGCCTCAGTATATGTATACCCATTAGCCGATGATACCATTGAAATCGATATTAGCCCATCTGACATTTCATGGGAAACCATGCGTTCCAGTGGTGCGGGAGGACAAAATGTAAATAAGGTAGAAACGGCAGTGCGTCTTCGCCACCACCCTACCGGAATTATCATCGAAAACTCCGAAACCCGTTCGCAATTGGATAATAAAACCAAAGCTATGCAGTTACTTAAATCCCAATTGTATGAAATTGAACTTAAAAAACGTCAGGCAGTGCGCGATGAGATCGAGGCCAACAAGATGAAAATCGAATGGGGTTCACAAATACGTAACTATGTAATGCATCCTTATAAACTCGTTAAAGATGTGCGTTCCCAATATGAAACCAGCGATGTAGACGGAGTTATGAATGGAAACATTGATGAATTCCTGAAAGCTTACCTCATGATGATGGGACAGAAAACGGAAGAATCATAACGATTGCTCAAAACATACTACAATCCCCTTAAATTGAAATTAATTTAAGGGGATTTTTTATTGATTTATTATAATCTGTAAAATCATCACTTCTCTGTACAATTTTCATGTTTACAAAATCCTGCAGGTTTTGTTACAACATTCTGCGTTAACGTTTTTTTGTCAGAATAAAATCGTAAATTCGGTACTTTCGGAAAACAATATAAGGTAGAATTTGTAACCCCTTAACACACCATGACTTATAGAAAGCCCGATATTACATTACCTCTTAAAGAAATCCATAGGCTGGAAAAACTTAAGGAGTATCAAATATTAGATACTCACTCTGAAGATACTTTCGACAAGATAGCCCTTATGGCTTCACAAATTTTTAATACACCCTGCGCTTTTATAACTTTTATAGATCAGGACAGGGCATTTTTAAAATCAAATTTAAGTGCTTTACCTATAAATGAAGTAGAACGTGAGGGCACATTATCTTCCCTGACCATCTTTAATGACGATGTAACTGTCTTTAATGACACCCATACCCAGCCAGAGCTGATGGAAAATCAATTTATAAAAGGTGAAAACGGTATTCGCTTCTTCGCAGGTGTACCGCTTAAATCGCCAGAAGGTTTTAATGTTGGTGTACTTTCTGTTGCCGATTATGTTCCCCGTGAAGCAACAAACCTTCAGTTAGACATGCTTAAGACCTTGTCTAAAATTATCATCGATAAACTCGAGAACAGGCTGCGCTATAGAAAATCCATTGAATCACAAATCAATCTTATGAATATTGCGCTTCATGAGATAAAGAATCCTTTGGCATCTATAAACCTGGCCAACGATATTATAAGAAAAGACATTACAACCAAAGATAAAATGACCGGCATGATCAAATCGTCGGTTGCTAGAATACAAAAAAGGCTATCCGATCTTTTAAAACAATCTGAACTTGAAGAAAAAGACCTGGTACTTTCTATAGAAGAAATAAACCTCAGGGATATGTTTACGAGGCTGCTTAATAATTTTGAACTTTTAGCCCATCGTAAAAAACAGGTTATCGAACTTCATTGTGATGAGTCACTTCCATGTATTGAAGGTGATAAATCTAAAATATCAGATGTATTACACAACCTTCTAAGCAATGCTATTAAGTATTCTTACCATGGCAGTTGTATAAAAGTTTCTGCCCGTGAAGCCGGAAATTATATTCACATTGAGGTAAAGGATGAAGGACAGGGATTGAATTTTAATGATATTCAAAAGCTATTTACCAAATTTGCCAAATTGAGTTCTAAACCTACCGGTAAAGAAACTTCAAACGGACTCGGTTTATCGATATCTAAATCATTTATTGAATTACACAGGGGTAATATTTATGCTATGAGTCCTGGTAAAGATAAAGGTGCTACGTTTATTGTGTCGTTGCCATTAAAATACACAACACCCAATGACATTGAAGCCATAGCCGAATTTAACTGATAAAATTTTCCTGAATCATTAAATATCACTAATTTAAAGGTCTTAAATTAGTGATATGAATAATCGCAGGACATTACTGGATGCACCTTCACTATCCAGTGAAAAATCATTAAAGACGCTTGTAGAGAACAGAACCATTTATTCGCTGGACAATTGCGAACTAAATCTTTTTGAGACCTATCAGGAATCTGTTTTAGTACCTCTAAAATTTAACGATCTTGTTGTTACCAGTATGCTTAGAGGCAAAAAAGTAATGCATTTATTTGATGATCCCGGATTTGATTATCTACCGGGAGAAACTGTAATTGTTCCTTCGAACGTGGAAATGAAGATCGATTTCCCTGAAGCCACTATTAAAAACCCCACACAATGCCTTGCTCTGGCTATTGATCATAACAAGATCAACAATACATTAGCCTTCCTGAATGAACGTTATCCAAAAGAAGATGAGATATGGAAGCTAAACCATGAAAATTACTCTTTTTACAATAATACAGAACTGGCATCGACGATCAATAAACTTATTAGGGAATGCATGAGCTATTCAGTTACCAAAGATGCTTTAGTAGATCTTGCTTTGCAGGAACTATTAGTAAGGATCATACAAACGCAAACGGTACAGCGCATAGACCATAATACCGCTACAGCAGAAACAGATAGTGCTATTTATATCATTACAGAATACATTAGAAAAAATATAACGAAAAACATTAGTATAAAAGAGTTAAGCGATAAGGCATGTATGAGTACCACCTCGTTTTATCGTTATTTTAAAAGGGAGTTAGGCATGAGCCCGATAGAATTTATTTTAACCGAGAAAATTAAACAGGCTAAAAAACTGCTTAAAACATCAGGGATACAAATCAATGAAGTGTGCTTTATGTCGGGGTTTGATGATTGCAATTATTTCATCAGGTTGTTTAAGAAGTACGAAGGTATCACCCCAAAACAATACCAACAACTGTATATTAACTAGTCTTCGATATAACCAAGCGGTTCCAGATTATTACTCTCTTCACTCGTAAATAGTCGTGAATCGGTCATAAAACGTTTGCCAAGCGGGATTTCAAGCGAGAAACTCGCTCCTCTGCCATCGATAGCATTCAGTGTAAGATGTGTATGCTGCCAGTATTCAAACTGGTCACGGCTCATCCAAAACTCGCAGCCTTCAACTGTACCCAGGCATACATCACTATACCCTAATTTAAAGTCGCCTTTAACAAAGCACATAGGCTGAGAGCCATCACAACAGCCACCGCTTTGATGAAACATTAATTCGCCATACCTGCCCTGCAATTCTTTTACAAGTACAATGGCTTCATTGGTTATATCAACTCTTTTAAACATTTTATAAATTTTTAAAGCATACGCTTTCAATAAAGAACAGGCAGTGCCAAGGGACTAAAGAGCACTACCTGTAAACCTTTATTGAACCAAACAAAATAAAAAAACAGACAGTATTAAGCTGCCTGCCAACAAAACATTTAAAATCTAAAAAAATCCTAGCTTTTTCTTGTCATAAGAAATAAGCATATTTTTTGCCTGCCTGTAGTGGTCAAGCATCATTTTATGGTTTTCACGACCAAATCCTGACTTTTTATATCCACCAAATGGTGCATGAGCAGGGTAAGCATGATAATTATTAACCCATACCCTACCTGCTTTTATAGCACGTGGTACCTGATACAGTTCGTGCGCATCACGCGTCCATACTCCTGCACCAAGACCGTATAAGGTATCGTTGGCAATTTCTATAGCTTCTTCGGTCGTTTTAAAAGTAGTAACACATACTACCGGTCCAAAAATCTCTTCCTGAAAGATCCTCATTTTATTGTGGCCTTTAAAAATAGTAGGCTGTATGTAGTATCCGGTACCTAAATCGCCTTCCAGTATATTTACTTCACCACCTGTAAGCACTTCGGCGCCTTCTTCCTTGCCAATCTTAAGGTATGATTTTATTTTTTCGTATTGATCGTTAGATGCCTGCGCTCCCATAGCAACGGTTTTATCCAGCGGATGACCTATTTTTATAGCCTTTGTGCGCTCTATAACCCTTGCAATGAACTTATCATAAATATCTTCATGAACCAGCATTCTAGAAGGGCACGTACATATTTCACCTTGATTCAGGGCAAACATTACAGCACCTTCTACTGCTTTATCGAAGAAATCATCGTCTGCATCACCAACTGATTTAAAGAAAATGTTAGGCGATTTCCCACCTAATTCCATTGTTGAAGGAATTATATTTTCGGCGGCATACTGCATGATAAGCCTTCCTGTAGTTGTTTCTCCTGTAAAAGAAACTTTTGCAATTTTAGGTGAGGTGGCAAGTGGTTTTCCTGCTTCGATACCAAAGCCATTTACGATATTGATAACACCCGCTGGAACCACATCTTTTATAAGATCCATTAATATAAGTATAGATACCGGAGTCTGCTCTGCCGCTTTTACTACAGTACAATTACCGGCAGCAATTGCAGGAGCAATTTTCCAGGTAGCCATTAATAACGGAAAATTCCAGGGAATGATTTGGCCGACAACTCCAAGTGGCTCGTGTAACACGATGCTAACAGTGTTTTCATCGTGTTCTGCAATAGAACCCTCTTCTGCCCTTATAACTCCTGCAAAGTAGCGGAAATGGTCAATACACAGGGGTAAATCAGCAGCCAGTGTTTCACGAATGGCTTTACCATTATCTATGGTTTCAACTGTTGCCAGATATTCAAGATTAGCCTCCATGATGTCGGCTATTTTATTTAAAACATTACTTCTAAAAGCTGGAGATGCCTTACCCCAGGTTTTAAAACCTTCGTGAGCCGCATCAAGAGCCAGGTCCACATCTTCTTTAGTAGAGCGTGCCGCTTTAGCGAACACCTTACCATCTATTGGTGAAACATTGTCAAAGTATTCACCCTTAACCGGAGGAACAAATTTACCTCCAATAAAATTATCATACTTTTCCTTAAATTCAGGACGTTGTACTATGCTCATAAGTTAAATAGTTTATTTGTTGTTTACCAAAGTTAAACTACTCAATCGTTTCAGTATAGCACTAATCTTTCAATCGATAGCACAAAATTGACATAGGACAATTTTTATAACCACTCTACAAGCGATACCCCTAAACCTATTGTAGTTTGTCTATTGTTATAATCTATAAGTGTTTCTCCATACCCATGAGTAATTTGCAAATATCCTTTAAGATTACCGCTAAGCGTTCGTGACCAGGAAAACTCTGCACCGCCTTTAAAATGCCTGTTAAATGATAGATTACTGTTTGCCGTTAATGTAAATATATTAGTACCCAGAGAATAAATTACCGTGGCATCACCACGACCTATATACTCTACAATATCAGGGTTATCATCTTCTTTAGGATCATCAGGTAATCTAAACCATGGGCGTAGATATACCTGCCAGTTATCTTTTTCAAAACCAGCATGAAAGATAATTCTGTTCCAGCTTCGGGATAATGGTATACCTCTACCGTTAGACTGGTGATTAAATGCTACTCCTGCCATACGATTCTTGAATCCGAAAAGCTCGAAGTTTGTAGCAAAGTTTAAAATGATCTCAGGTTCATAATTGATCTCCCTAAAAGGACGGGAAAGACTCTTGTTATACAATTGCCAATGTGATTTTTGGGTATAAGCCATCCATAGATCGCCATGCCCCCAAAAGATACTCTGCAGGACTTTCACTTTAAAGCTTAATTGAAATTTGGATTCAAGATTGTTAAGATCAAGATTATCTGCCACATTATACTTGGGATCAGGATTACCACTATGTGGCTGACCATTGGGATTGCTCGACCACCGCATAGGCAGCACATAAACAGGTTTATAAGGTGTAATCAGGAAGGTACCCGAAGAAGTAAGTGTATCGAGTTCCCATCGCTGTGACATCGATTTTGGACGCTCATTATCAAATAACGAACTTACCTGGGCATTCGTATAACCAAAGTGAAAAAGAAGTGCAAAAAGGAATATTTGCTTGCGGGATGTATGTAAAAAAACAGACATAATAAATATATTTGTAAACAAATATATTTATTATGTCTGTTAAATTATCTTAAAGGAAATTTCTTATGTAAAAAGCGAAACTACATAATACATGATCGCTGCTATTATTGCCGATACAGGTATAGTAAGTATCCATGCCCAAAGAAGGCTTATAGTTACTCCCCAACGTACGGCTGATATTCTTTTAGTAATACCAACACCTATAATAGAACCTGTAATAGTATGTGTAGTAGATACAGGAATACCTAAATGTTCTGCAGTATATAATGTAACAGCTCCGGCAGTTTCGGCAGCTACACCTTCTAATGATGTTACTTTTGTGATTTTAGACCCCATGGTCTTAACAATTTTCCAACCACCACTCATTGTACCAAGACCAATCATAAGGAAACTCGTTATTGGCACCCATGCGTAATGATCTACAAAATAAGAGAAACGATCGGCACTTTCAAGAGATAAGTAGGCTGCATTACCAATTTTCATCTCGTAAAAAATAACAGCCGCACCTATAATACCCATTACTTTTTGAGCATCATTTGCACCGTGACCTAAGCTAAATAATGCAGAAGACACTAACTGAAGTCTTTTAAACCATTTGTCAGCCTTAGAAGGGTTTGCTTTACGGCAGATGTTAAGTATAAGAATGGTAATAAAATAGGCCACCACCATACCTATAAGAGGTGCTGCAAAGATGAATAGTACTATAGGAATAACTTTTGCGTAGTTGATTACAGTATTAATATCGGCACCCGGAATGGTAAAGGCATGAGCCAATGCAGCTCCCATAAATCCACCAATAAGTGTGTGGGATGAAGACGATGGTATACCAAGTTTCCATGTCAATAAGTTCCAGGTAATTGCAGCAATAAGTCCGGCAAGAATAACCTCAAGGGTTATAAAATCTTCACTTACTGTTTTTGCGATTGTGTTACCAATTTTAAACTCGCCTATCCAATACTTAGAGATAAAATAAGCTAGAAAGTTAAAAAATGCGGCCCAAAGTACTGCCTGAAAAGGTGTAAGCACCTTTGTTGCAACGATGGTCGCTATGGAGTTTGCAGCATCATGGAATCCATTGATATAATCAAAGACCAGTGCTAAAATAATAATAATTACAAGAAGCGTAAACATAGTGATTGTTTTCTATGGTTGTGATTTATGAATGTTTTACTGCGATAGATTCCAGTACATTCGCTACTCCTTTACATTTATCAGCAGCTGATTCCAGTGCAGATAATACTTCTTTGTATTTAATGATGTTTTTTGCATCGGTTTCATTTTCAAAGATATCGGCTACAGCCTTATCAAAAACGTTATCCGATTTATTTTCAAGTTTGTTGATTCTTTTGCAGGCATCTGTGATACCTTTAAGATTATTCATGTCTTTAAGATCGACAACCGCAACCTGTATAAGCTGACAAGCTTCAAGAGTAATTTCGGTCATTTTTCTAATAGACTTGGTGATTTTTTCTACCTGATACAGTCTCATTCTGTTAGCAGCTCCATAAAGGTAATCACCCACATCATCAATAGCAGTGATTAGCGCATGGATATCCTCTCTGTCAAACGGAGTGATAAAGTTTCTGCTAAGTTCAAGATTAGTCTTGTGTGCTATTTCTTCAATAATACTTTCTAATTCTTCTATTTTCCTGTAGTATGCTTCCCTTTCGTCTTTAGGTGCATTTACTGCTTCGTGAAGAGTTTCGGCAAGTATAACTAAGTTAGTTGTTGCTTGCTCGAAAAGGGGGAAAAATTTCTTATCTTTTGGTACAAGAAATTGGAAGATGCTGTTTATAGACATTACATTGATTTTTGATGTTGCAAATGTACTTTTCCAATGTTAAGAAATCATTAAGCAATCATGAACATGGAGTTATTAATTTTAAGGAATTGCTAAGCCAAAAAAAAAATAGGATTCGCAATAATTTCTTGTACTATCAAACGTTTTCGTATTTTAGCACCTCAAAATTTACATTCATTAGACAAATATACATTATACCATGGATATTAACTTCAATAAAAACGAAGACCATAACAAACTTTTATTATCTGATCTTAAACAAAAACTGGCTAAAGTAAAATTAGGCGGCGGTGAAAAACGTATTGAGAAGCTTCATAACGAAGGCAAAATGACCGCCAGAGAGCGCATAGAGTACCTTTTAGACCCTAAAAGCAAAAGCATTGAGATTGGTGCTTTTGTAGGTGATGGCATGTATGCCGAACATGGCGGATGCCCATCGGGTGGTGTAGTTATAAAAATAGGCTATGTTCGCGGTAAACAATGTATAGTAGTAGCTAATGATGCTACTGTAAAAGCCGGTGCATGGTTTCCTATTACAGGAAAGAAAAACCTTCGTGCACAGGAAATCGCTATGGAAAACCGTTTGCCAATTATTTATCTTGTTGACAGTGCAGGTGTTTACCTGCCATTACAGGATGAAATTTTCCCTGATAAAGAACATTTTGGGCGTATCTTCCGTAACAATGCTATTATGAGCAGCATGGGTATAACCCAAATTGCAGCCGTAATGGGCAGCTGTGTTGCCGGAGGTGCTTACCTTCCTATTATGAGCGACGAAGCACTTATAGTAGACAAAACAGGAAGTATATTCCTTGCAGGAAGTTACCTTGTTAAAGCTGCGATTGGCGAAACAATTGACAACGAAACACTTGGGGGAGCAACTACACATTGCGAAATATCAGGCGTTACAGATTATAAAGCTAAAGACGATAAAGACGCCCTTGACACTATAAAGAACATTATAGACAAAATAGGCGATTATAATAAAGCAGGATACAACCGTGTGAAAGCAGAAAAACCTGCACTACCGGAAGAAGATATTTATGGTATTCTTCCAAAATCACGTTCTGAACAGTATGATATGATGGAAATCATTAAAAGACTCGTAGACAACAGTGATTTTGACGAATATAAAGCAGGATACGGTCAAACTATTATTACAGGTTACGCACGTATAGACGGCTGGGCTGTAGGTATTGTAGCCAACCAGCGTAAAGTGGTGAAATCTAAAAAAGGTGAAATGCAGTTTGGCGGAGTAATTTATTCTGACAGTGCAGACAAGGCAACACGCTTTATAGCGAACTGTAATCAAAAGAAAATTCCGTTAGTATTCCTTCAGGATGTTACCGGATTCATGGTAGGTTCTAAATCAGAACATGGAGGTATCATTAAAGATGGTGCTAAAATGGTAAATGCAGTAAGTAACTCTGTAGTACCTAAATTCACAGTAGTTGTGGGCAACTCTTATGGCGCCGGTAACTATGCTATGTGTGGTAAAGCCTATGACCCAAGACTAATATTTGCATGGCCAAGTGCAGAACTTGCCGTTATGGGTGGTACTCAGGCTGCAAAAGTATTAATGCAGATAGAAGCGTCATCACTTAAAGCCAGAGGTGAAGAAATTACTCCTGAAAAAGAAGCTGAATTATTTAATAAGATCAAAGCACGATACGACTCACAAGTATCTCCTTATTATGCAGCATCAAGATTATGGACAGACGGTATTATCGATCCTTTAGATACCCGTAAATGGATATCTTTAGGAATTGAAGCGGCTAATCATGCTCCAATAGAGAAACAATTTAACCTTGGTGTTATACAGGTTTAATTTATTTTGTTATAAAAATTTGTTTTTAGGGATTAATCGGCGTTTAATGCAGTAACGTGTCAGCGATTTAACATAATGTGATATTTTTAATTCACATACCTGTTATCTTTAAGCACTTAAACTAAACAAACGAAATGAAATCTGTACTAACAAAACTGCTGCTATTGCTCGCGGTCTTTAACTGTTTTGCTCAAATTAAGAGCAAAACAGTTGGGATCGAGGGCTTTAAATCAAAGTTCGTCAAGGCACGAAACATTGAAATCTGGTTACCTCCTTCTTACACTAAAGATCCAACAAAAAAATTCCCGGTGCTGTACATGCAGGACGGCCAAAACATCTTTAATCCGGAAACATCAACGCATAACGCAGCATGGAAAGCTGATAGTACTGCAAAAAAAATGATAGCCGACGAAAGGATAAAACCTTTTATTATTGTAGCTATATGGAACACCGATAAACGTTTCATTGAATACTTTCCTGAAAAAGCTGCCAAAAATTTCAGCAAAAAAGACCTTAAGGTATTTGAAAAAATTAAACAGCAGGAAAAAATTAAGGATAGTGAGCTATTAGGTGACGAGTATCTTAAATTCCTAGTTTCTGAATTAAAACCCTATATCGACAAAAATTACCGTACACTTTCTGATCCTGAAAACACCAGTATTTGTGGAAGCTCTATGGGAGCTCTTATTTCGTTATATGCCATTTGCGAGTATCCTAATATTTTTGGACAGGCAGCGTGTATGTCTACACATTGGCCTCTATTGTTTGACAACACTTATATGCCCTTGTCTGAAGGAATTAAAAAATATGTTTTCGAAAACCTGCCTCCTCCCTCAAATCATCGCATCTATTTTGATCATGGTACAAAAAGCATAGATCAATATTATGAAGTGCATCAAAAAGCAATTGATAATATTATGAAAATTAAAGGGTATAATAATAGTAACTGGATTACGAAAAAAATTGAAAATGCTGAACATACAGAAAAAGCATGGCAGGAACGTTTTGATGAAGTATTAACCTTTTTGTATAAAGGCAAAAAAGACTTTAAAAAATCTCAGAAATAATAATCCCGTAAATAGCAATTGATACCAACAGACTCAAATATCTTTTTTACCTTTCCCTTCTAAATAGTATCTTAATTAGAATGTTATGAAATTAACAGAAACAGAGCTGCGGGAACTGGCTAAGCAGCTTCGCTGCCCTGATGGAGAAAGCGGGATTAAAGTAGGCGAAATGATGAACTTTACAAATAGCAATATCATTAATAAAGCCATTGAGAGCATTAAACTGGAAAACGGAGATCGAATACTAGAAATTGGTCCTGGTAATGGAAGCCATGTAAAAGATATTATAAACAGCGTAACCGACCTGGAATATTTTGGTATTGACATTTCTGAAACTATGGTTGAAGAAGCTGAAAAACTAAACACGGCATATGAAAATGTTTCTTTCCGTTTAACAGATGGTGAACACATTCCTTTCAGCGAAAATCACTTTAATAAGATCTTTACCTGTAACACCATTTATTTTTGGAACGACCCTCAGGATTATGTTCATGAACTTAGCCGTGTTTTAAAACCTGATGGCATTGTATCTATTGGATTCATCCCGAAAAGCACTATGCAGCATATACCTTTTGCAAAATTTGGCTTTGTGCTATATGATGTTGAAACGGTAATACAATTATTAGAAAATGTAGGTTTTACTATTTTAGAAGCGAACGTCGAAAAAGAACTTGTAACCAGTAATAGTGGCGAAAAGATAGAAAGAGAATTTATTATCCTTTCTGCTAAAAAATCATAGCATATCGTAACAAATACTTCCGTTTTATAACCAATAGCATATAAACTTTTTGTGTCATGAAGAAAGTCTTTCTTTTTACGCTTACCTTATTTAGTATTTACAATATTTCTGCCCAAACTTTTACAAGACGGGACAGTCTTCAGGGTGGACTCCGACTTGAGCGTACCAATTTTGACGTACAGCGCTATGATCTTAATATTACGGTTAACCCGGATAAGAAATTTATCAGCGGTTATAATGATATTACTTTTAAGGTACTGGAAAAAACAGGCAGAATCCAGCTGGATCTATTCGAAAATATGCAGGTAGACAGTATTGTATTTAAAGGTAAAAAACTGGCTTATAAAAGAGATAATGATGCTGTTTTTATTACGTTCGCCTCTGAACTTAAAAGAGGCTCTGAAGAAAAACTGCGTTTTTACTATTCGGGTAAACCAGTAGTAGCAAAAAATGCTCCATGGGATGGTGGTTTTGTATTCGCTAAAGACAGCGAACAAAAGCCCTGGATAGGTGTTGCTGTACAGGGTACAGGTGCAAGTCTTTGGTATCCGGTTAAAGATCACCAAACAGATGAGCCGGACAGAGGTGCTTCTATTAAAGTAGCTGTACCAAACGGACTAATGAATGTCTCTAATGGAAGGTTTAAAGGAAGTGAAGACCTTAAAAATGGTTATACCCGATGGGATTGGGAAGTAATCAATCCTATAAATAATTATACCATAACCCTAAACATTGCAGATTATGCCCACATACATGATAATTATAAAGGTCTAGACCTTGACTATTATGTACTTCGCAAAAACGAAGAAAAAGCACGCAAACATTTTGAAGAGGTTAAACCTATGATGGATTGTTTTCAGTCGAAATTTGGAAAGTATCCGTTCTTTGAAGATGGTTATAAACTGGTAGAAACACCCTATCTGGGTATGGAACATCAAAGTGCTGTTGCTTATGGCAATAAATACCGAAAAGGATATTTGGGCAGTGATATGACCGGCACAGGTATCGGAATGACGTTTGACTATATTACTATACATGAAACCGGGCATGAATGGTTTGGTAATAGTATTACCTCTAAGGATATTGCCGATATGTGGATACACGAAGGCTTTACAACGTATAGTGAGTCTGTTTTTGTGGAGTGTCTTTTAGGATATGATAAAGCAATGCAATACATAACAGGACAACAAAGAAATGTAGGCAACTATAAACCTGTTATAGGAATTTTTGGGGTAAACAAAGAAGGCTCAGGCGATATGTATTACAAGGGAGCACTTTTACTTAATACATTACGACATATTGTAAATGACGACCAGAAATGGTGGAAGATGCTTCTGAAATACTCTGAAACCTATAAGAAACAAGTCATAGATACCGAAACCGTTGTTGCCTTTTTTAGCAAAGAAACAGGTATGAATCTTACTCCTGTTTTTGACCAATACCTGCGCTACAAAGACATACCGAAATTACAGGTAAAATTAAATGACAGCAAGTTAGAATACCGCTGGGAAACTGATGTGCAAAATTTTGCTATGCCAGTAGGCATAACTGTTAATGATAAAGAAATAAGGCTTAATGCAACCAATACCTGGCAAACTGTTACCATAAATGCTTTTAATCCTGATGAAATTAATCTTCAAAAAAGCAAATATTATGTAAGGTTCGAAAAACTTTAGGCAGAAGCTAAAGTTTTATCTCTTATTACTTTACCCGATTCGGTTTCCGTAAATTCTTTTACAAAAAGAACCTCTTTGGGTTTTTCATATTTGCCTAATTGAGCAAAAACAGTTGTATCAATATCAAAAGGTTCGCCTTCAATAACAAGAACGAGTTTTTCGCCAAGTGTTTCATCCGGAATTCCTTTTACAAAGAAACGCCTGCTTATATTCTTCGATAGTTTTTCTTCGATTTGTTCAGGAAATAACTTAACACCACCGCTATTGATAACATTATCATGTCTTCCGAGCCAGATAAAATGAGTGTCATCTATAATTTTAACTACATCATTTGTAACAACTGGCTCATCACAAATAGCATAAGGATCAATAACAAGACAATGTCTGTCGTCTTCACTTATATTTACATGAGGTAAAACGGTAAAAGCTTCCTCACCTATTCTCTTTGCAGCAATATGAGTAATGGTCTCGGTCATACCGTATGTTTCGTAGATCTCTGTAGGCAAAACCTGAAGCTGATCAGACAATGCCTGACTTACCTTTGCCCCACCCAATATCAGTTTTTTTATTTTATGAAGTTTTTCAAGCGAATGCTGTGCCTGTAAAGGAACCATAGCGGCAAAATCATATTCCTGATCATTGCGTTCTAAAGGATTTGATACGGGTGCTGTAATGTCCATGTCCCATCCCAAAATAAAAGCTCTTACTAACATCATTTTGCCTGCTACATACTGTGTAGGCAAACAATGTAAGACTCTAATACCCGGATACAGGTCGAAAAAAGTGCCTGTAGCCATTGCAGAGTTTATCATAGCCTGCTTTTCTACTCTTATAGGTTTTGGAGTTCCTGTAGTACCCGACGTCTGCATTTCTATAAAGCTGTTCTGGTCAAACCAGTCCAATAAAAAATCACCTAATGCTCTTTCAAAAGGCTCACCCTCTTTAATAAAACTATAGGCTATACGGCAAAGGTCGTCTTCGTTAAGGTGAAAACCGTTTAATTTGAAACGGTTGTGCACAAAGTGATAATCCGGATTAATCATGGCTGTATCCTGTTTCGTTATTAGTATCCTTCAGTATTAATTTTCCGGTTAGCTTTTCGCGCCAGCCGGACCATTTGTATTTCTTACTAAAAATAAATAAAAGTATAGGATAAACAATAAACACCGGAAGCAAAATATCAAAACCCGCATCGGGTATTGAGTAGTCTTTCAATACAGAATCGGTTTGCAATGCAGTCCAATCTGATGTTATAAGTAATGCTGTAACAAGATTGTTTGCTGCATGAAAACCCAGCGCAAGCTCCATACCGTCATCCATCAATGTCATTATTCCCAGGAAAAAACCTGTTCCTATATAATATAAGAGCAATATATACCCTAGCTTTTCTATTTCAGGATTCGCAATATGCATTACCCCAAACATAACCGATGTTGTTATTAATGGTATTAACTTACTGCGGGTTGCTATACCTATCCCCTGCATAAGGTATCCTCTAAACAGGTATTCTTCAAAACTTGTCTGCATTGGTACAAGCACTACAGCAATAGCAGCTAGTATAGCAAATGGAACAGGCTTAAAATTAATTTCATAATTAGCCGGTTCTGCATAATAGGCCACGACAGTAAGAAGGATGGTTACTGCACTCCACAGCCCGAAAGAAAAGAAAATCCTTTTCCAGTCTACTTTTTCCCTGGCAGTAGTAAGGCTTCTTATGCTTTGCTTATTAACAAACTTAACCCAAACCAAAAGCATAATTAAAAAAATTGCGAGTGGCAACATTGTTTCAAAAAATACACGATTTGTACCTTTTCGGGTAATTTCATCCTGTATGAGTTTATCAACATCTAGATTAAGAGCTACAACTGCAACATAATTGAGCAGCATAAGCAGCATAAAGATTATTGGTATAGGTAGGTATTTAATAATGTCAAACTTTTTGCTGTAGGCCTGCTCAATAAACATATAATTTTAAATTTTGTTAGCACTAAGTTACTTCAAATTTCCATTTATAATAACTTACTTTGCAAAAAGAATTAAATGATCACGATATACCACAACCCAAGATGCAGTAAGTCACGTGAATGCATGCAGCTACTGGAACTTCAGGATAGAACTTTTACTACAGTAAAATATCTTAACGAACCTTTAACAAAAGACGAACTTACTTCGTTGATTAAAAAGCTGAATATAAAGCCAATAGAACTTATTAGGCAAAAAGAAAGCATTTGGATAGAAAATTATAAAGGAAAAGATTTAAGTGATGGCAAGATTATTGATGCCATGGTGCAATATCCTGTTCTGATTGAGCGTCCTATAGTAGTTAATGGCGACAAAGCCGTGATTGCACGCCCTGTGGAGAGGGTTAATGAGATTCTATAATTTTACAAACCTATTCTATTACGTCTTGATTTTTGTTGAGACAATCCAAAATCACCAATTTTTACATGAAGAATTTACAGAAATCTGTAGTACTGCTCTTTTTATTATCTGCTTTTGCAGTATTTGCTCAGGGTAATCCAGGCAATACGGTTAAAATAACCGGAAAACTTATTGAACAGGACACAAAACTACCATTGGAATTTGCTACAGTTACCATACAAAATACTGCTAACGTTACCATAAACGGAGCAATGACAGATGCTAATGGAGAATATAGTATTAATGTAGCTCCCGGTATTTACAATATAAAATTTGACTTCATATCGTTTAAGCCTACTGCTATACTAGCAAAAGAAATTACAGGAAATACCAATCTGGGTGTAACCGCTATGGCATCTGATGCAACAATGCTTAATGATGTAGAAATTGTTGCCGAACGCTCTACTGTGGAGATCAAGCTCGATAAAAGAGTGTACTCTGTGGGTAAAGACATGATGGTTAAGGGTGGTACTGTGAGTGATGTTCTTGATAATGTACCGTCTGTATCTGTAGATGCTGAGGGTAATGTAGCTCTTAGAGGAAATCAAAGCGTTACCATATTAATTGACGGAAGGCCATCAAGCCTTGCCGGAAGTAATGTAGCCGATGTATTAAGACTATTACCTGCAGATTCTGTAGATAAAGTAGAAGTAATTACCAATCCATCTGCACGTTATGATGCAGAAGGTGGTGGAGGTATCGTTAATATCATCCTTAAAAAAGGTTCGGCTAATGGTTTTAACGGATCTGTTGTTGCCAGTACCGGTAATCCTGATAATCATGGAATAAGTGCTAACCTTAACTATAGAAGTGAAAATTTTAACCTGTTTTCTAATTTAGGATACAACTACAGGAACAGTCCCGGAAACTCTTTTACCAATACTGAATACCTGAATAAAGACAATACTACCCGTAATTTTGTTAATGAGAAAAGAATAAGTAAACGTAAACAGAATGGAATTAATGCCAGCTTTGGTGCTGAATGGTTTTTAGACAAAACCCTTACATGGACCAACTCTGTTTCTGTTAGAAAAAATAACGGCGACAATCCTACTAAAACCTACTTTGATAATTATGATGCTAATCATAATTATCAAAGTACCCGTTACCGTTACAATGAGGAAGATGAAAAAGACACCAATGTTAGATTCTCTACCAATTTAATAAAAAAGTTTGACGACAAAGGCCATGAACTTAAGATAGATGCTTCGGTATCTAAAAGTATGGACGACGAAAATGCCATTATTAATGATATTACTTTAGGTTCTCCAAACCTTGTAAACAGCAATGAAAGAACCTTTAATGATGAAGACGAAAACCGCGCCCTTATTCAGGCTGATTATGTTTTACCGCTAGGAGAAAACAGCCGTTTTGAAGCAGGATACCGTGGCAGCTTTACTACAATGGAAACTGATGCTAAAGCCGAAATACTTAACGGCGGCATTTGGGAAAACAATAAAAACTACTCTAACTTTTTACAATACAAGGAAAAAGTAAACGCGCTATATTCTCAGTTTGGGTCTAAAATGGGTAAATTCTCTTACCTGTTCGGACTTAGATGGGAAGACTCAAATATTGATGTTAACCTATTAGACTCAAGTAACTATAACAATAAGAGATACAACAACTTTTTCCCAAGTGCATTCCTTACTTATGAGTTTAATGAAGGTACAAGTGCAAGCATTAGCTATAGCCGACGTATTAACCGTCCAAGAGGCCGTTTCTTAAACCCATTCTCAGGATTGGAGAGTAATATTAATATCTTCCGTGGTAACCCGGATCTTGACCCATCGATGACCAATGCCATCGATATTGGTTTCCTTAAAAAATGGAGCAAAGTAACACTTAGCAGCTCTGCATATATGAATATAACTGATGATACTTTCCAGTTCATCAGAAGAGCAACGGGCGACTTTGCTGTTCAACAGGTAGGCGGACTTGACACAACTGATCCCCAAGGAAATGTTACCATAGTAGATGGAGAAGATATTAAAACACCTATAATACTAACCACACCTGTTAACCTTGCAAAAGAGTACCGTTTTGGTTTTGAATTCAATGTAAACTATACTCCGTTTAAATGGTGGAGAATTAACAGTAACTTTAATTTTTACAGAAACGAAACAAAAGGTGATTATACTTTTACCTACGTAGATGGAAAAGGAAACACTATAAACGATTTTATAAACCTTAACCGTACGGCCTACAGCTGGACAACAAGGGTAAACTCTAAAATATCCCTTCCTTTAAAAATTGACTGGCAGCTGAACGGTAATTATGAAGCACCTCAAAATACGGCTCAGGGTAAACGAATAGGTGTTGCCAGTGCAAATACCTCATTAAGTAAAGATATTCTTAAAGACAAAGCTACAATAGGCATTAACGTACAGGATATTTTTAACTCCAGAAAGATGAAAAATGAAACCTACCTGCCGGGTGAATTGAGATCACATAGCGAAATGCAGTGGAGACAACGCCAGGTTACCGTTTCCTTTACCTATCGTTTTAACATGAACAAGAACGATAAGCAAAAACAACAGAAGGAACAACAGGATAATGGCGGAGATGAATTTATGGGAGGATAAAAAATAAAAAACGGGCTTAGAAATAAGCCCGTTTTTTATTTACGCCTGCGTTTAGTATAATCCACCTTATCACTAAATATTAGTTGCACTGCCGAATACAAACCTCCGAGGTAATCAGCATTATCAGTAAAATTAAAAGAGTTCAATCCTGACGGTTGCATATCCATTATAAAAGTAGAGTTATTCAAATAATAATATTTATCATTATGTCCAACATAAACATTTCGCTGTCCGAAATTATTACTATCGAGGGTATAATTATATGTACCAAAAACATCCTTATAATTTTTAGAACAATAGGTTAGATCTACTGTTATAGGCAGAAAATCTGAATTATCACTTATATGCACATCTTTAGATGCCAATTCTAATTTATCAGGTAATGCCTGGCCATAGCCCACAACTCCTGTAATAATCGCGATAGTAAATAATAGTTTTTTCATATCAGTCAGGATTATGTTTACTCAAATATACCGAATTACAACCTAAAAAAAGGAGCCACGTAGCGTGTATCTTAAAGTTTAGACAAAATGCAATTAAGTTTGATGCGGTATTTATTGGATTTACGTTTAATTACTACTCTAATTACCATTTTTCAGAATATTTGATTTTATGTTCTTTTGTTAAAAACAGAATACGTGTAACATCATCCCCTTCACCTTCAGTATTTTTGTAATAATCTGTTTCTGATTTTTCAAACTTACTCGTATCAATTTTTTTTAACAGCTCATTAAAATCATTTTCTTCTAAAGTAATTTCTATCATATCTAACCCCATATCTTCACTATAATCCATTTTATAGTTCGTGGGTAAATCTGTCCCAAGAAATTCTTCTACTCTACTGATTCTATCTTTATCATTTGTACATGATAAAAATAATAACGATGCAAATATTAAAAAGTATTTCATTTTATTATAGTTTAATTTCTGTTATTCCACCTATTCCACCATAGCAATACTTCTTATTCGGAAAAGGACGTAATATTATAATCAAAAAAGGCGCCATAAAGGCGCCTTTTGAATATTTGGATTTTCCATTAAGGAAAGATACCTCTTTGTTTGTAAGCCATTTCAATCCTTACTAATGCCTGAATATAAGCAGCAGTTCTCCAGTCTGTTTTGTACTGAACAGAAGAAGTTATTACTCTGCTGAAAGCATCTTCAAGTTTCTTTCTTAGTTTAACGATAACGTCGTCCATTGTCCATATCTCACCGTTACGGTTTTGAAGCCACTCAAAGTAGCTGCCAATAACACCACCTGAGTTACAAAGAATGTCTGGAATAATATCTACACCGTTAGCAAGAAGAATAGCTTCACCTTCAGTATCGATAGGACCATTTGCACCTTCAGCAATAACCTGAGCTTTGATTGAAGCTGCATTTTCATCGGTAATCTGATTACCTAATGCTGCAGGAATAACTATATCACAGTCAATACCAAAGAACTCATCAGACTTGTAGTTCTGAGTACCTTTGTAGCCTGTAATCGTTGCAGTTTCTGTCTGGTAGCGTAATAAAGCTTCAGGATCGATTCCTTCAGGATTATAGATAGTACCTGTTGCATCCTGAACACCAACAAGGATAGCCCCGTTTTTGTTCATGAAATGAGCAGCCCAGTAGCCTACGTTACCAAATCCCTGAACAATGTATCTTTTACCTTCCAGAGAAGTGCCTTTTACATTAGCCCATGATTCAAGTGTTACAACAACACCAAAACCGGTTGCTCTGTCACGGCCTTCAAGACCACCTGACCCTACTGGTTTACCAGTAACAACGTGTTGGTTTTTAGAACGCTCCGCCGGAGATTTAGTAGACATATAAGTATCTGCTATCCAAGCCATCATTTGAGCATTTGTGTTAACATCAGGTGCAGGAATATCATATTCAGGACCAATATTATCACCAAGAGCAAATGTAAAACGTCTTGTTATTCTTTCAAGCTCACCCTGCGAATACTTTTTAGGATCGATCTGAATACCACCTTTACCACCTCCGTAAGGAAGACCTGCAAGAGATGTTTTCCATGTCATCCAGGTAGCAAGTGCTCTGGCTGCATCGATATCTACAGTTGGGTGGTATCTTAAACCACCTTTGTAAGGACCTAATGCATTGTTGTGCTGAACTCTGTATCCTGTAAATACCTCTACTTGTCCATTATCCATTTTCACAGGAAAATGTACAACGATCTCGTTATTTGTAATTGACAGGATCTTTTTAACACTCTCGTCAAGACCCATAAGCGCTGCCGCTTTTTCGAACTGGTTCTTTACGTTTTCATACATGCCCAGACGGGCTTTTATTGCTGTTGCCATAAATTTTTACTTACAACTGAAATTATAATAAAATATTAATTTTTTTAAAAAACATCACAAATATAAATATAAGTTTGTGATAACTTAATCGTTTGAATTAATAATTTTACAAAAATTAAAACATATCATTGTGATTGCTATAATTTATAACAGCAAAAAGTCTACCAAACTGATTATATCGTAAATTATAATTTCGCAACAGGAATACAACTAACTTAAAACCAGTAAAATACACAAGAAACACAGAGTGAGATTTGTTAGCTGACAAATTACTAATCGGTTTTATGCTTTAATTTACGGGTTCAACACTTAAAATGGAGATAGTTACAGGATACATTGGTGCTTTTATAATAGGTCTTATACTCGGTTTAATGGGTGGTGGCGGATCTATACTTACAGTCCCCCTTTTAGTTTATGTTATGGGCATTAATCCTGTAATTGCAACAGCCTATTCTCTTTTTATAGTAGGCACTACTTCTGCCTGTGGAAGTATCCAAAATCATTTTAAACAAAACATTGCATATAAAACAGGACTTCTTATAGCAATTCCTTCTTTTATAGCAGTCTATCTCACAAGAAGATATATAGTGCCTGCCATTCCTGAAATAATTATAGATACAGATATCGTTATACTGCATAGAAATACCTTTATTATGGTATTATTTGCCATTATCATGTTAATGGCATCTATATCAGTACTGACCCGAAAAACTAACGATGAGCGTATTGATGAAGTTAAAAAACTAAATTATGCTTTTGTACTGCCCAGCGTTGCTGCCGTAGGGATATTTATGGGAGTTGTAGGTGCCGGAGGCGGTTTTCTTATGATACCTATGTTAGTGTTTTTTGGAGGTCTACCAATGAAAAAAGCTATAGGTACATCGCTGTTTATCATTGCTATAAATTCAATTACAGGTTTTTGCGGTGATGTACAAACTATAAACATCGACTGGCATTTTCTTTTATCCTTTACTGTGATTTCTGTTTTTGGTATATTTGCAGGAACATATCTGCACAGGTTTGTAAATGGAAGACAGCTAAAACGCGGATTTGGGTGGTTTATACTACTTATGGCAGCCTTTATTCTCTCTAAAGAGATCATTGGATTTTAGTTATTTTTGGCTTGAACTTTGTGTTGATTTATACTTTTTAATATCCATACCATGAAAATAGAACAAATATATACCGGCTGTATTGCACAGGCAGCCTATTACTTAGAAAGCAATGGCGAAGTTGCAATTTTTGACCCTTTAAGAGAGATACAACCTTATATTGACAGGGCTGTAAAAGACAATGCCACTATAAAATACATTTTTGAAACACATTTCCATGCCGATTTTGTATCGGGTCACGTGGATCTGGCTAAGAAAACCGGAGCCAAAATTGTATACGGACCTACTGCTAAGCCTGATTTTGAAGCTACAATTGCTGAAGACGGTCAGGAATTTAAAGTAGGCAGCTATACTATTAAAGCCATACATACTCCCGGCCATACACTTGAAAGCACCTGTTATTTATTATTACAGGATAATGGCAGTATACATGGTATTATTACCGGAGACACCTTATTTATTGGAGATGTAGGTCGCCCGGATCTTGCTCAGGCATTAACAGAAACGCTAACTCAGGAAATTCTTGCCTCTCACCTGTTCGATTCTCTTCGAAATAAAATAATGCCATTACCGGACGATATCATAGTTTACCCTAGCCATGGTGCCGGTAGTGCATGTGGTAAAAACATGAGCAAGGAAACGACCGATACGCTGGGTAACCAGAAAAAAGTGAATTATGCTTTAAGAGCAGACATGACCAAAGAAGAATTTATAAAGGAACTTCTTGATGGTCTTGGCGCGCCTCCGGCTTATTTCCCACAAAATGTAATGCTAAACATACAGGGCTACCAAAGCCTTGATTCTATTATCGAAAAAGGACAAACTGCTTTTACTCCAAATGAATTTAAAGCTAAAGCTATCGAAGCTGAAGCATTAATACTCGATGTGAGACATGAAGATGATTTTGTAAAAGAGCATATTCCCGGATCTATATTTATAGGACTTCACGGAAACTTTGCTCCATGGGTAGGTGCTCTTATAAGGGATGTAAACCAGCCTTTATTATTGGTAACCCCTGAAGGTAAAGAAACAGAAACCATTACAAGACTAGCCCGCGTGGGGTTTGATTATAGCGTTGGTTATCTTAAAGATGGTATTGAAGCATGGAAAGCAGCGGGATATGAGACCGACAGCGTTACATCTATATCTCCGGATGCTTTTGCAGAAGGATTAGCTAAAGAAGAAAAAATAGTAGTAGATTCAAGAAAACCCGGAGAATTTAATGGAGGACATGTTATAAATGCCGTTAATATCCCATTGGATTTTGTAAACGAACAGTTAGCTGAAGTTCCTAAAGGTGAAGATTTTTATCTTCACTGTGCCGGAGGATACAGATCTGTGATCATGGCATCGATATTAAAAGCAAGAGGATACCATAACATAATCAATGTAGAAAAAGGTTTTGGAGGAATTAAAAACACCACTGCCCCTACTACTTTGATACAGCCTGCCTGCTCAGGATCATAACCTAAAATATTTTTTTTTAGGAATGTTCCTATCAATTGATTTTTAAATACTTTTGCATTATATATAAACAAAAAACAAATGAAAAAATTTCTTTTAATTCTTGCAGCTTCCGCTTTTGTTGTGTCATGCAACAAGCTGGGTGATAACCAGTTTGAAGTGACCGGAACTGTAGATCCTTCTTTAAACGGTAAAGATGTAGTTCTTGAAAAACAAACTCCAATGGGATATGTTCCTGTTGATACTGTTAAAATTGAAAATGGTAAATTTATTTTTAAAGGCGAAGCTAAAGAGCCTGGATTACGTTTTTTACAACTTCAGGATTTACAAGGCAAAGCAGAATTTATACTTGAAGAAGGTGAAATTGCTATAGGTATAGATAAAGATTCTCTTTACAAGACTACTAAAACAGGTACTTACAATAACGATAAACTTACAGAGTACTATAATGACATCAATGGTTTAAGAAAAAGAATGATGTCATTCCAGAAGAAAAACCAAACAGAAATGATGAATGCCTACAAAACTAACGATACCGTTGTTATGAACAGGCTGAATAAAGAATATGAAGCTATTGGTGGTGACATGAAAGTTATTGCAGATAAATTTATCGAAAAAAACCCAAAAGCTTATATTACTATCTTATTATTAAAACAAGCATTCTCTATGGACAAAATGCCATATGAAGAAATGAAAAAGAAATATGATGCTCTTGATCCGGAACTTAAAAAGACCACAGATGGTAAAGAACTTGGTGAACTTGTAGAAAAAGCTAAAACACCTATAGCTGCTGTTACGGCTCCTGCTGCTGCAGGAAGTGTTGAAGTAGGTGCTACAGCTCCTGCATTTAGCGCTCCAAATCCTGATGGAAAAAGTATATCACTTAAAGAATCTATGGGTAAAGTTACCATTATTGATTTCTGGGCTTCATGGTGTAAACCATGCAGAATGGAAAACCCTAATGTTGTGGCTTTATACAATGAGCTTCACAAACAAGGTTTAAACATTATTGGTGTATCTCTTGATAAAGATGGCGCTAAATGGAAAGAAGCTATCGCAGCTGATAAACTTACATGGAACCAAATATCTAACCTTAAATTTTGGGATGAGCCTATCGCTGCTCAATATGGTGTAAAATCTATTCCTGCTACATTTATACTTGATGCTGCAGGTAAAATCGTTGCAAAAGACCTAAGAGGCGAAGAACTTAAAGCTAAAGTAAAAGAGCTTTTAGCTAAATAATTTTCGCTTTATATTTATAATACTTTAAAATCTCCTTCGGGAGATTTTTTTGTTTACAGTAGTTTGCCTGTTTATACATTTGATAGAGAAATATATTCAATTTGAGTAGGTATACTTCTCCCCATATTGTTAAAACCTAAAATTTTAATACATTTGGTATATGCTGAAATACCTTATACTACTCTTATGTTTTACATTTTCTATACAGGCTGCTGCGCCTAAGGAAGATTGTGAAAAACTCATAGCTACAGGTATTGATGCATTATACAATCAGGAATTCTCTAAATCTTTAGAACTTTTAACCAAAGCTAAAGTAATTGCTGAAGGACACAACTGGCCAAAACAGCTTTTCCTTATAAAAAACAATATTGCTTTAAACTATTATTACCTCCTTGAATACAGCGAGGCTATTGAGAATTATTTTGAAGCCTACGCCATTGCCTCAAAATCATTGGACAGCAACTATGAAATGATTGTTCTAAACAATATTGGGCTACTGTATTTAAAGGAAAAGAAGTATAATGAGGCTGAAAAATACCTATTAAAAGCATATGACATTGCAAAACAAAATAAATATAGTTTTAAAATAGGTATATATGCTGTAAACCTTGCTTCAGTATACAATGAAACAAGGCAAATTGCCAAAACCGATACTTATCTGGAAATTGCAGAACCGTTAGTTAAAAAGGATTCCAGTGCTACTTATGAAGTTCAGATCATTAAAGCCGAAAATCTCATTAATAAAAAAGAGTATTCTAAAGCAAAACAAATGATTCTGGCGTTGGTTCCTAAACTTGTTATTGCAGAATATACAGAATACAAAGTTAAAGGCTATTTACTTCTCTCAAATATATACGAAGTATATGAAAATAACATGCCGCTGGCCATTCAGATGGCTCAAAAAGCACTGGAAGTAAACATAGATCTTCAAAAAAAAATCGACCTGTATGAACGCTTATCAGAACTCTATTTAAAAAACAAAGAATATGACAAGGCTTTTAAATTTAAGGATCAGGGTTATGTAACGAAAGATTCTTTGAACAAGATAAAAAGCAGAATCATATTCGACAATATTAAAACCAAATTAAAGCTGCAAAATGACTTAAAAGAACTTAACGAAAAAGAAAGGCAACTGGAACAGGAACGCAGATTGAACCTGATACTTATTGGCCTGGCCATTATTATTATTCTAGTTACCATTTGGGCTTTAAGGAATACGATTATTAAATTCAGGCAAAGAAGAATCATTGCAGAGCATAACCAAAAAATTATAGCCCTGGAATTAGAAAATGAAAAAAATGAAAAGCTGATTATAGAAAAACAACTTAAAAGCGAAATAGAATCCAAGAACAGAAAAATTGCCGCCAAGGCATTACAGGCAGCCAATAGAAATGAATTGATTGAAGATATTATCAATTCACTTTCTGCACAAACAGAAATTGCCAATAATCAGGCTATAAAGAGCTATATCTTAAAACTCAAAAAACAATTGAGAAGCGAAAATGAATGGGATGATTTTCTGACCCATTTTAAAGAAGTGAATCATACGTTCTTAATTAAGCTGAAAGAAAAGCACAATAATCTTACTTCAAATGACATTCGTTTTATATTATACCTGTATATGGATCTATCCATAAAAGAGATTTCTACTCTTCTAAACATTACTCCGGAAGCCTGTCGAAAACGCAGGGAACGCATTAGCAAAAAAATGGATTTACCAGACGAATTAGAACTATACAATTATATATCAATACTTTAAAGATAAAACGTCCTGTTTTTTCCTGACGAAAGTCGTGTTTATTCCAGTGTTTTTAACTCTTAGTATCATTTTCTATTTGGTTCTTTGACTTAACAATTAAACTATCAAAAGAAATGAAAAAAATTACATTAATGCTGCTGGTCTTTCTGGCAGCGGCGCAGCATTCGTTTGCGCAACTGGAATTTAGCGGGTCACCTCAATATGGCCGATTGACCAACTTTGTATATGATGCCGCTATTAAAAACAAAGTATATGCAAGCACTTTAAGCAAACACATTATGACATCTACCAATAATGGTGTAAGCTGGAATGTTTTGTACACCCCTGCTTTAACAAATTATGATCCTATCATAAAGGATATGAAACTGGCTAAAAACGGTACAGCTTTAAGTTTTGTAGAATATTATGGTCCAGGGAGCAGCCTGAATAAACTAAAAGTTATCGATATAATTACTGTAACAGTTATTAAAGAATACAGTATGCCGGAAATTACTGCGGGGAGAAATTTTAATAAGTATGAAATTTTTAATGACGGTACATTAAATACGGTAATGCTCTTAGCATCCGGTAGTGACGATAAAGTATTTTACACTACAAATGGTGGTACTAACTGGACTACAGTGTATGATAATGCAAATGATGAAGATGTTATTGTAAACAATATTACAATTGATCCAAGCAATGCTGCCAAACTATACATTGCCAGAAATGGTGGAGCAGGAAATGTGGATGGCGGTTTATTGGTATCTGCAAATGCAGGACAAACCTGGACATTAACTTTAGACGGACTGATATTACAAACTGTAGTTGTGAATCCTTCTAATTCTAACGACATCCTTGTTGGAACCGGTGTACGCTGGGCTTATCTTGACCAGGAAGAAGCACTTTACCGCTCTTTAGACGGAGGTTTAACCTGGAATATTATTCCTTTAGTGTGGAACCAATATGCAGCCTTAGGAGGCTACTGCGCAATCTTTTCGATAACATTCAACCCAACTGATCCTACCAATATTGTTGTTCTTGAAGACAACCAGATCATCAGGACTGTTGACAATGGTGTAACATGGCAAAATACGATTTACGAAGGCTACCCTTCTCCTGCTACATTCAATTATTATATCCCTACCGGTTTGGCTATAAATCCTACCGATAAAAACGAAATGCTTATCAATAATACCTGGTACCCATTGCGTTCTACAGATGGTGGACTTACTACTACCATCCTTTCTAATCCTTATTTTAACGCAACCAGAGATATGAACTTAGTTGATCTATCTGGTGAGCAGCATTTATACTATGGTGCACAATGGGGTTATGTAAACAGAAATCTGGTAACAAACACAGAGACTACAACTGATATGCTGGCTATTGATGAAGTACCAATGGGCGAAGGCGGTTATAAAATGGTTGCAGATAAGAACATCCCGGGCAGGGTGTATACTTATCAGGGCGGCTGGATGGGCAATTCTATAAATGTAAGCAATGATCATGGAGTAACTAAAGATGTTATTTACAGTACATTCGATCAGCTTATGACTGCTGCGGTTACAGATTCTAACAATACAAAAATAGGCTGGTTTGCTACTTTTGATGGTGTAAACTGCTTCCTGAGAAAAATTGATTTTACCGATCTTACCAATCCATTAGTTACAGATATTACATTACCTGTAAACAATGATTACCTGAACTGTGTGCTTATTGATAAAACTGATTCTAATAAAATTATTATTACTGTTGGGGCAGAACTATATAAAACTACCGATGGCGGTACAACATGGACGTTAATTACAAACGGACTAAGCGATCTTCAACTTCCAAATATTGGAATAACTATGGAGTACAATCCATTAAATGCCAATCAAATTACAATGGGAGCATCTAATGGTATCTATACTTCTTTAGACGGCGGAACTACCTGGTCAAGAATTTATGAGTCGTTTGTTAGTAAAGTGTGGCATTCAACAAAAACAGGCGGGGACATTGTAGCTGTAGTACAAACGTTATATGATATTGATGCTAAAATTATCTTTTCTACAGATGGTGGAACAACCTGGACAGAGAAAACATCAAACGAGTTTTTCCATGCCATTGTAACATCAAGTGCTGTTAAGTTTGATGGAGATTCGGCAGATGTATATTTAGGTACTACCGACTTAGGCGTTATAAAAATGAAAGTTAATTTTGAAGGCCTTAGTACTCCGGAATTTGGTAACGGTTTAAACTCAATACTAATTTACCCGAATCCAACCAGTGAAGTTTTAAATATTAGAGCGAATAATAATGCTACTATAGAAACAGTTGAGATATTTAATAATCTTGGACAACAGGTTTTAAATTCAAAAAATAAATCGACAATTAATGTTTCCGGCTTAAGCAATGGTATTTATTATATCAAAGTAAAAGATAGTAATAATAATACCGGTACTCAAAAATTAATAAAACAATAGTTAATAGTTTTTAGGAATAGTTCATGTTGAAAAAGCCAGTCAAAATGACTGGCTTTTCTTTTTTAGGCTTAATTTAAAATAATTTTCCCCTTTCTATTGAGAGACTTTTATTGAATAAACACACCCTTATGAAGAAAACTTTACACAAACTTTATTTTTGTACAATTTTATTTATTTAACTTTCAACAACTTAAAAAATACTTGCAAAAATACCTTCAAATATGTTTGTATACTTAGAAAACAGTACTATATTTGCACTCGCAATAGCAAAGGTAAACATACTCAAGTAAGCGCTAAAAGGGGAGATACTCAAGCGGCCAACGAGGGCAGACTGTAAATCTGCTGGGAAACCTTCGTAGGTTCGAATCCTACTCTCCCCACTAAACCCGAATCATATGATTCGGGTTTTTTTATTTTATACACTACATCTTATACATCTAAACGCAAACATATTCAAAAGCTATATTACTACGTTTAAAGAGCCATATAGCCCAATAATAATTCTACCTTTCACGCATAAAAAAAGCCCGCAAATGCGGGCTTTTTAGGTAAAATATACTATTGTTAGTTCAATTCGAAACTTATGCTCACATTGGCGGTAACATTAATCTCTCCTATCGCCAATGTTTCTCTTTGTGCACCGGCAGCGCTATCACTTTCAATCTTCATTGCACTCATCATTCGTGGGTAGTACGTTTGTGTATTATCTGTAACCACAATTGCTTTTCCTACTTTTTGATTAAGAGCACCAGCATAATCATTCGCTTTTAACTTAGCCTGAGCAACTGCTTTTACACGAGCTTCTGATTCATATTCAGCCTGTTTAGAGGTTTTAAACTCAATTCCCTGTATACTGTTGATACCGGCATCTACAAGCCCTATCATCATCGCATCATACTTAGTAATATCTTTTAAGCGGATCACTATAGTTTGAGTAGCCACAAAGCTATATTTCTTCTTTGTGTAATCATAATTCCTGTTTAGGCTTACTCTTTGTGTCTGGTAGTCTTCAGCAGGCAGTTTAATACTTTTTAAATACTTGATTACTGCATCTACAGTTGCATCGTTCTTTTTCTTTACTTCTGCGGCATCAGCTCCTATATTTTCAATACCAACGGTAATATCTGCCCTGTCTGGTACTACTGATATTTTACCTTCTCCTGATACTGATATCTGCGGCTGCATGTTTTGCTGAGTTACCTGCGCATTTGCTAATGTTGCTACGAACACAAATACTACTAATCCGATTTTTTTCATTTTATTTTTGATTTTAGATTTCTATGAGAATTTCAAATTACGTGCCAGTTTTACAAACTTACAACTTTCCTGCCTTTGCCATGACTAGCAAAACAAGAATAGGAGCTGCTAAAAACATAACCACCAATGTATTATCGTATAAAATATTTGGCATCCTCGTTAGTGTAATTAAAAAGCCGCCAATAGCTCCGCCAAAATGAGCTGTATGCCCAATATTACCTGACTTAGATTTCATGCCATATATGGAAAATAACAAATAAATTACGCCAAAAATATATCCGGGTATGAAATTGATACTCATATCAGGATTAATTAATATGGAAGAAAACAGCACTCCGATAACAGCACCCGACGCTCCAATTGCCCTGTATGAATAATCATTTTTATGAAAATATAACGTTAACAGGCTGCCACAGATTAAACTCGTAAAATAAACCAGTAAAAAGCCAACAATACCTAAGGTATATATTACTACCGGCGCAAAGAAATACAGCGTAACCATATTAAAGGCCAAGTGCATTAAATCGCCATGAAGAAATGCCGATGTAAACATACGATACTGCTCCCCTGCTTTTATACTGCCTATATGGAATTCGTACTTTCTGAAAAAAGATTCATCATTAAATCCTTTGAAACTTACAATTGCATTTATAGCAATCATAACTATTAAAACCAAATCAATACTCATAGCTATTTTTTGAAAGTGTAAATTTAACCAATGAAAACGTATTTTTTGCTGTAAACACCTTAACAAACTATAAATTAATAATAAAAAGTATATTTGCAATAAAAAAGAATGCAGCTTTTAGCCTATATATTGATCTACCCTATTTTTTGGTTTATCTCGATCCTGCCTTTCAGGGTGCTTTATTTTCTCTCTGATATTACTTACTTTTTGGTATATAGAGTTGTAGGCTACAGAAAAAAGACTGTAAGAGAAAATCTTAGGCTTACGCTAAGACACCTTAACGTAGAAGAACGTAGAGAAATTGAAAAAAAATTCTACAGCCATTTTTGCGACACTTTGTTTGAAATGCTTAAAACGATATCTATATCTGAAGCAGAATTAAAAAAGCGTTTTACTTTTGATAACATCGAAATGATACGCGAATATGAGGAAAAAGGAAAAAGTGTTTCGCTTATCTGTGCCCATTATGGCAGCTATGAGTGGCTGCTTATAATGAATAAATACCTTACTACCCATACTGGATTTGGTGTTTATAAAGTAATCCGAAATAAATATTTTGATAAACTTGTAAAGAAAATACGCGGTAAGTTTGATGCCAATCTTGTATCGGCAAGAGAGACTGTTCCTCTTATGCTTCAAAACAAGAGAAAAGGAATTTTAGGCTTTTATGGTTTTATAAGTGACCAGTCGCCTAAACTGGGCAGCACAATTCATTGGACTAAATTCTTTGGCATGGAAGTTCCTGTACACGTAGGTGCAGAAATGCTTGCCAAAAAACTAGACATGAATATTATGTTTGTGAAAGGTGCTAAAATAAAAAGAGGTTATTATAAAGCTCGCTTTATTGCTTTTGAAGATAGCCCAAAAGAAGTACCTAACTTTGAAATAACCGACTGTTTTATTAAGCTTCTTGAAGCTCAGATACTGGAAGCGCCTGAGTATTACTTATGGACACACAAGCGCTTTAAACACCGTAAGAACGATCCTCCTGTTACAGCGTAAACCATTCTTTAACCATATTATTCTCAAATGCTGCTGCGTTTACATGAGCAAACTCATTCGATGAATTGTTATAGTTATAATCTTTAGCCCATTCTGTATGATTTTCGGCTAGTGCCTTAATACTGTCGCATACATACTGAATTTCAGCATTTGTAGTTGTAGGGTGAATTGACATTCGTATCCATCCCGGTTTTTGAATTAAATCTCCAGATGTTATTTTTCCTGTTAGATAGTTAGACTGCTCCTGATCTACGTGCAGTAAGAAATGCCCGTATGTACCGGCACAACTGCATCCGCCGCGCGTTTGAATACCAAACCTGTCATTCAATAATTTCACACCCAAATTAAAGTGCAGATTATCTATAAAGAATGAGATAACACCTAAACGTTCTGTGTGCTGCGGCGCAAGTATGTTTATGTTTGATATACTGCCTAGGCTCTCAAAAATATAATCGGTAATTTCTTTTTCTCTTCTCAGGATATTATCGATACCCATCTGGTCTTTTAACCTGATAGCCAATGCTGTTTTAATTACCTGTAAAAAGCCAGGAGTACCCCCATCTTCACGTTCTTCTATACTGTCAAGATATTTATGTTCACCCCAAGGGTTGGTCCAGCTTACCGTTCCTCCTCCCGGGTGATCGGGTACCATATTTTTGTATAATTTTTTATTGAATACCAATACTCCTGACGTTCCAGGCCCTCCAAGGAATTTGTGCGGAGAAAGGAAAATAGCATCCAGATATGCTTCGCTGTCTTCAGGATGCATATCTACTTTAACATAAGGTCCTGAGCAGGCAAAATCTACAAAACATACACCATTATACTGGTGTACTAATTTTGCAACCTCATAATATGGGGTTTTTATACCTGTTACATTAGAACATGCTGTAACAGATGCAATTTTTATAGTATGGTCTTTATATTCTTCCAATAATTCTTTAAAACTGTCTAAACAAATAAGCCCCTGTGCACATGCCGGTATAAGCACAACATTTGCAATTGTTTCTAACCAAGAGGTCTGGTTAGAATGGTGCTCCATGTGCGATATGAACACAACAGGTTTTTTCTCTTCGGGAACATTTGTAAATGCTCTAAGATTTTCAGGCACTTTTAACCCTAAGATCCTTTGGAATTTATTAATTACGCCTGTCATTCCAGAACCGTCTGTAATTAAAACATCATCACTGCTTGCGTTTACATGCTTTTTGATGATATGACGTGCTTCGTGGTATGCGTTTGTCATTGCAGTACCCGAAACAGTAGTTTCAGTATGTGTATTGGCTACGAAAGGACCAAAATCGTTTAATAGTTTTTCTTCAATAGGTCTGTACAGTCTACCACTGGCAGTCCAGTCTGTGTAAATGATTTTTTGTTTCCCAAACGGAGAAACAAACTCCTGGTCTATTCCAACAATATTTTCCCTGAACTTTTGGAAGTATTTTTCCAATTCACTAGTAAGCACGATATCTGTAGTCTGTAACATAAATTAGCTATTAACATTGCAAATTTATTAAAATAAAAACGATATAAATGCAAATATTTCATTGCATCAGGTCTATGAAACAGTTATTAACAAAAAATCCTGCCTGAGCAGGATTTTATAACTTATATTCCGATTTCTACCTGGAAACGTACATACCAGTTTTGTTTTGAAGACCCGTCAAAATAATTCAGGTCATCCATTGTTAGTTCCATTTGTGCTTTAAATGCATGTTCCCACACATATTTAGTAACACCGATACTGTATTGTTTTGCATCAGGAGCCAATAACTTAATATCATTGTTTACTTTTTGGGTAGAAAAGCGCCCGATGATCTCATAATTAGAAGGCAGCAGGTAACTCAATTGGTAATCGAATCCGCTACCGGTAAAGATGTACTTAATATCCGTTGCATCATCCGGATTTATTGTGATTGGGTCTTTTGCTATTCTCTGCATATAAGCAGTCATAAAAGCCCATCCATTGTATTTAAACATTCCGTCCAATAAAATAGACTGCATATCTCTTTTTTGGAAAAGATCATCGCCTAACTGTCCACCCGTACGCCTTGCTTTATTATTAAACTGATAAGCACCGGAAAGCATGAATTTAGGTTTAGGTTCTCTTTTAAGATCACCTTCAAAGAAAGCGCCGTCTTTTGAAAAAACTCCTAAAGGAAATAACTCAACTTTTCCTGTGTAAGCCAGTCCGTTATCCGGTTTATCTGTAGAGTTACGGCCTTCTCCGGTAGATATTGCACTTCTTACATTATAAGATAATTTATTATCATGCTCATTTTGATAATGGGTTTGAAAACCAAAATCCCTATCGATTGTAAATTTTGCATTATTAATAGTCCTGTCTGTAAGCTGTAAACCTCCCGATGAGTTTACACGCTGACGGTTACCCGGCAGTTTTGTTTGACCAAAACCAAAGTTCCAGTGTTTGTTAGGTCTATAAAACACAACCGCATCACGTATTATATTAAGATTTTCTCCGTCTTTAACCTCGCCAACATCTCCTGGCGCAAAAGACAATTGAATGGCATAGATAAAGTGAGGATTCCCCACATAACCATCAAAACGAAGCCTTAAACGACGAATTTGTGCATCTATAGCTCCATCTTCTCCCTCATTTTGAATATAAGTTGCACGATTTTGCATCCTGAAACGAATATTGAACTGGAAAATACTGTCCGGAGAAGTTAGCCCTACCCCTTTACCATAATTGTAATAAGGAAGTGCAGACAGCTTAAGGTCGTTGTCTTTTGTTGTTTTTTTAATGTCTACCTGGGCTGCTGCCGCAAGACTAAAGAAGATAATTAGTAACGTAAAGATATTTTTCATTTAATACCAGTTTCAAAATTTAAGTGTTAATTGCCGCAAAATTCAAACCGCGCTCCAGAAAGATTAAGTAAAAAGATTAAGTAATATACGTCTAAAAAATCATCCCTTAGTGAAGCATTGTAAAGTTTGCGCAAACTTAATATTAATTGTTGCAATCCAATGTTATGATAATATTACCTTTGCGGAAAATTAAAGTTATGTCGAATATATATATAGGATACCATTTTACTATAGAACCGAAAGAATCGGGATCTGAAATTCTTATTGCCCAACTGGAAGAAACACCTTTTGAGAGTTTTATAGAAACCGAAAATGGTTTTTCTGCCTTTGTGCAAAAACAACTTTGGAGTGAAAATATTTTAAAGGATATACAAATTCTTGAATCTCCGGAATTTGACATTCAGTATACATTTGAAGAAATAGAACAGGTAAACTGGAACGAAGAGTGGGAAAAAAACTTTGAACCAATCGACGTAGATAATACCTGCCGTGTGCGCGCTCCTTTTCATGAAAAGACCGATGCTAAATATGACATTGTTATTGAACCGAAAATGAGTTTTGGTACCGGTCACCACGAAACTACTTTTATGATGATACAACACCTGCTTGAAACAGATGTTGAGAACATGAAAACATTAGACATGGGTTGTGGCACTGCAATACTTGCCATACTTGCCGAAATGAAAGGTGCAAAACCTATTGATGCTATAGATATTGATAACTGGTGCTATCTTAATTCTATAGAAAATGCTGAGCGTAATAACTGTACAAACATTACTGTTTATGAAGGCGATGCAGCATTACTTGAAGGCAAAACCTACGACCTTATTATTGCGAACATTAACCGTAATATTCTTTTAAACGACATGCAGCAATATATAGACTGCCTAAATAAAGGAGGCCTTTTACTATTAAGCGGTTTTTATGAAGAAGATATCCCTGCTATTGATGCTTCGTGTACAGAAAAAGGGCTTACTTTTGTAAAAAAGTTTAGCCGAAATAATTGGGTTTCGCTAAAATATGTAAATTAGCATTTTAGATTAAGCATTGAATATGAGTACCAAAGAAAAAGAATTAGAAGAAGTATTAGTTGAAGAATTAATTTCTTTTAATAATGAAATTGTGTTGTATAATGACGAAGTCAATACTTTTGACCACGTTATCGATACACTTATGAGCGTATGTAAGCATACTGCTGAGCAAGCAGAACAATGTTCACTTATTGTACATTATAACGGCAAATGCACTGTTAAAACAGGTGAATATAAAGAACTGGAGCCCCAATGCACCCGCTTGCTGGCAGCCGGCCTTAGTGCTGAAATAGTATAAATAAAAAAGGATGCCAAATGGCATCCTTTTTTTTATGCTTTGAAATCTTATTTATCAAACACATACTGTACTCTTCCCTGAGTAAGTATTGCTGCACCATTTGCATCTCTGTCTGGATATGAAGACAAAATAGTGTTGTCTTCCCAAATAAGCTCATCTCCAATTTTTGTAAATACTCTTACTTCCTGATCACCTTTTTGATTAGTGTAAGTAAGTGTAATCAGAGAATTTTTACTGTTAGCAGCTGTTTCTGCTTTGTATAATCCAGAAGCTGTAAATGTTTCTGAGCAGCCTGCTGTACCATCTGTTACCAAAATGCCTTTAATTACGTATGTAAAAGTACCATCGGCATTTAAAACTACTTTACCTCCATCATAGCATTTCGATTCTTCCATCTGGTCAATATGAAGTACCCCGTTCATATCAAAATCTGTAGCTTTTGCTGTATTCACCTCATCTAGTACGTAAGTTCCCTCAATACGTACATTGTCGTTAGCGTCATTGTCATCATCGCTGCACGATGTAAAACCTAAACCTGCCACTGCAAGCGTACAAACTAATAAATTGATCTTTTTCATGTTGCTAAAAATTAAATTAAGTAAATGTTAGTAAAGCAAATCTAGCCAAGAGCACCCTTGATAACCTTTAAGAAACAGTTATTTAAACTTACTTTAACGGTTAATTTAATCTTAAAATGGTCATAATCGGTTATAATTCAGTACCTGCCGTGCTTTTGCATTATTTATGGTGTTTAACCCCAAACACGTTATTTTTAACAGATTCCTTAACAGTTAGCTCTAAATTTTGCTATTACTACAAAAGAAAGCACATATACTGTTTTCATACATTTTAATTCAGCCAGTTTTAGAAGTACTACCGGAGTTTCTAAGACTATTGATCTTTTTAAACTTTATTTTCAAATCGTATATTCGTAACTTCATCTCTAATTTAATCTTCGCGTTTTGATAAAAAAATCATTACTCCTATTATTATTCTATTGTGTTGCCGGATTTACTCAGGAACTACCCCCTATTGTTAAGTTTAATGCCGGAAATTATAATGCCGGAAATCAAAACTGGATGATTGCCCAGGACAGCAGCCGTTTTATGTATTTTGCGAATAACGAAGGCCTGTTAGAATACAATGGTATGGCATGGAGCTTATACCCATCTCCTAACGAAACCATTATACGCTCAGTTAAAGTCATCGGCAAGAAGATATATACCGGCTGCTATATGGAGTTTGGTTATTGGGAAAGAAATGCTGAAGGAATTTTAAAATACTTCTCACTAAGTAAATCAATACGCAGTAAAATTTTAGACGATGAGCAATTTTGGAACATAGCACAATATGACCAATGGATCATTTTTCAATCGTTAAGCCAGATATTTGTTTATGACAGTAAAGCCGGAACCTATAATATTATTAAGCCCAAAACCGGTGTAAACAAGATCTTTATGGTAGACAATACCATTTTGTACCAAACCTTTGGAACAGGTCTTTTTGAAATTGAAAACGGCAAAAGCAAAACTATTAGCACTGATCCTGTAATTTTAAAGAATAAAATTGTAAATATATATCCCAGAAATGAAGGACTCCTTTTACAAACACAGTACAATGGACTGTTTGAATATAAAAACGGTACTATAACCAAATGGAATACTCAGGCAGATAATGAGCTCCAAACAAGCAGTATTTACAGCGGACAGCTGCTTAGCGATGGCAGCCTGGCATTGGGATCGGTCTCTAACGGAATATTTATTCTTAACAGCGACGGTAAAATAAAATACCATATTACTCAAAACAAAGGACTAAGCAATAATACCGCGCTCTCTTTATATGAAGATCATGATAAAAACCTGTGGATAGGGCTTGATAATGGTATTAACTGTATTAATCTTCAATCTGCAGTGCGGAGTTTTGTAGACGATACCGGATTTTTAGGTACTGTATATGCCTCTATACTTCACAAAGAATTACTTTATGTAGGTACAAATCAGGGATTGTTTTATAAAAACTATACGAGTAATGAAGATTTTAAATTCATCCCCGGTACTAAGGGACAGGTGTGGTCATTATATGAAAATGATGGTACCCTATTTTGCGGGCATGATTCGGGTACTTATGTAATAAATACCAATACAGCTGTACAAATTTTTTCGGGTTCAGGAACCTGGAAGTTTGAAAAGCATCCATACGATAAGGACTTATTATTACAAGGGAGTTATCATGGGATTGCTGTACTTGAAAAAACTGCTTTAGGATGGGAATTTAGAAACTGGATAAAAGGTTTTGACTATTCCAGCCGCTATTTTGAAATAGCAGGTGCCAATGAAATTTACATAAGCCATGAATATAAAGGCGTTTTTAGAATAGCTGTAGATAAAAATTATACAAGCGTTACCAAATTTGTAGCTTACAAGTCTCCTGTTAAAGGAAAGAATGCAAGTCTTAGTAAGTTTAATAATATAATCTATTATGCCTCTAAAGAGGGCTTTTTTAAAGTAGACCAAAAAACAAAACAATTTGTTAAACAAGAACTGCTTTCGAAAGTATTTTCGAAAGACGAATACACATCCGGAAAACTTACCCCGGACAAATCAGGAAAATTATGGTTTTTCACCAAAAACTATATCAACTATTTTTCGGCAGGCAAACTCAATTCAGAGCTAAAGCACAATGTAATCCCTATTCCTTCTACCCTTACTAATTCTATGCTGGGGTTTGAGAATATTACTCAAATAACTCAAAATACTTATCTGGTAGGAACAACAGACGGTTATTACACCATTAACCTCAACGGTCTTAATTTTACCAATTACAACATTAGCATTACAAACGTAGCTACCAACCTGCTTAACCAAAATACGGTTTCTAAACCTATAGCTGGAGAAGGAAGTTTTAAATATGATGAAAACAACCTGACTTTTTCTTTTACCGTGCCGGAATACAACAAATATGTAAATGCAGAATTTCAATATCTACTGGAAGGCATGCAGGAGCAATGGAGTGAATGGAATGCTAAACCTTATATAACTTTTAAAAACCTGCCACCGGGCGATTATGTTTTTAAAGTACGTGCAAAAACAGGAAATTCTATTTCTAATAATATCGCACAATATTCTTTTACCATACTTAAACCATGGTATGCTACAACTATTGCATTAATCATTTATTTAATACTCGCGTTAATCGCTGCTTATCTTATAAACCGTGCTTACAAAAATTACTACCACAGGCAAAAGGAAAAACTGATCGAGGAAAACAACAGGCTTTTAGAAATAAAAGAGCTGGAAAACGAGCAGGAACTAATGAAGGTAAAGAATCTTCAGCTGGAGCAGGATTTTGAAAGTAAAAACCGCGAACTGGCCGTTTCTACCATGAATCTTATTAAAAAGAATGAATTGCTTTCTATGATCAAGGACGATTTAAAGAAAACAGATGAAAGCAATGACAAAAATGTAAAATCGGTTATTACAACCATTAATAAAAACATTAATGAGGACGACACCTGGGATATGTTCAAAGAGGCATTTAACAACGCCGATAAAGACTTCCTAAAAAAGGTAAAAAAGGCACATCCGTTGTTAACTCCAAATGATTTGAGATTATGTGCTTACCTCCGACTCAATTTATCATCCAAGGAAATTGCACCGCTGCTTAATATTTCTGTTCGCAGTGTCGAGATAAAACGATATCGTTTGCGCAAAAAAATGGAATTACCTCATGAACATAGTCTTGTTGAGTACATTCTTTCTATATAGTTAACCTCAACACAATGGATACCTACCTATACATTACCTATACAAAAGTACTATTTACAAGGTTTTCGTAACTATTTCACCTTTCATTCACATTCTCTTAAGATACTGTTAACACTGGCTTTATATTGATTAATTGGGTTTTATCTTAGTTAATTTCGAAATGTATATTTTTTGTAGAGGTTCTTTTTCATCTATATAAATAATTGTGATATAATTTTAGATAATCACAAAAAACAATTTTACATGAAGTCAAAACTATTCTTAATTGCTTTCCTGTTTGTTTCAACATTTTGCTTTGCGCAGAATATAGAAGTTAGCGGTAAAGTAAATGAAGTGGCCACCGGATTACCTATACCCGGTGCAAATGTCACTGTAAAAAATTCTACAATAGGTACAGCAACAGACATGGATGGAAACTTTACCTTATCGGTACCCCAAGGTTCTACTCTGGTCTTTAGTTATCTTGGTTATAAAACCAAAGAAATGGCTGTAACGGGCAAAACCATAACGGTAAGCCTTGAAGAAGATGCCAAAGCCTTAGAAGAAGTCGTGGTTATTGGTTACGGCTCCCAGAAAAAAAGGGAAGTTACAGGAGCTGTAAGTGTAGTAAGCAGCGAAACGTTAGAAAAGCTAAACCCTGTTAAAGTAGAACAGGCGCTACAAGGAACGGTTTCGGGTGTTAATGTTACAACACAATCCGGGGCACCGGGTGCAAATCTTACCATACGTATTAGAGGTATTGGTACTAATGGAAATGCAGACCCTACAGTTATTGTAGATGGTTATGTTTTAAATAACACAGCCGATTTCGGATTAATGAATCCGAATGACATTGAGACCATTACAGTACTAAAAGATGCTCAAGCAGCTATCTACGGTACTATTGGAGCAAATGGTGTAATCCTGGTTACTACCAAAAAAGGTAGAAAAAACAGCAAAACTGCTTTTTCATATAATACCTATACAGGATTTCAGGAAACATCTAAAAAGATGAATGTTCTAAATGCTACAGAATATGCTTTATTACTAAACGAAAGTTATGCTAACGGCGGTCAGAATATTCCGTTTCCAAACGTATCCGGTTTGGGTGTGGGTACAAACTGGCAGGATCAGGTATTTGATAAAGGAGTACCTGTTATTAACCATGATTTCTCGGTTACGGGTGGTGGCGAAAAAACGTCATATAGTGCAAGCGGATCACATTTAGATCAGGGAGGTATTATTGGAGGTAATAAATCCAGTTTTATTAGAAATACTGCCCGTTTAGGTTTAAATACAGACCTTACAGACAAGTTAAAACTAAGTACAAACATTATTTACACTCAATTTGAGAGAAAATCGTTTAACGAAAATGTTCTTGGATCTGTATTATTTAATGCTATAAATACTCCATCTATCTATACCCCTTTTAATGATAAAGGAGATTATACAGTACTGCCGACAGGTAACACAAACCCAGGTAGTAATTTAGGTAATGAGGTAATTAACCCATTAGCACAAATAGCAAATACCTATAATGAATATAATTTCAAGAAATTAAATGGTAATATAACGGTTGATTATGAACTGATAAAAGATCTTGTTATTACCAATCGTTTAGGTTTTAATACACAAAATGCCCGAGAAAGAGTTTTTAACAAGCAAATTTCTTATGGAGGTAAAGTGTTTGATAATGTGAGAAGCAGTGTTAATCAGAATGCATTCCATGACAATGATTATACTTATGATTTGTTTGCAACTTATAAAAAATCAATCAACGATGCACACAACTTTACTGTAACCGGAGGTATGACTGTTTTTAAATCATGGGGTGAAGGTTTATATGCTACAGGCTTTGATGTACCAAATAACTCATGGGAATTTGCAGACATACGACTTACAACCGGTTTTTCTGAATCTAAAACTGCAAATTCTTACTCTTATGATGAAAGAAGATTGTCTTATTTTGGGAGAATTCAGTATGATTATAAAGGAAGGTATTTATTATCTGGTATGATCAGAAGAGATTCTTCTACAAGATTTGGTCCTGCAAATAGAGTAGCCTATTTCCCTTCGGTAACAGGAGGATGGATTATTTCTGATGAACCTTTTTACGGAGAATCTAAAACAGTGAGTTTTGCAAAACTTAGAGCCAGCTACGGTGTTTTGGGTAATGACCTTATAGGGAATAACAGATACATTGGATTACTGGATGGTGAAGCTACTTATGTACTTAATGGTCAGCTAGTACAAGGTGCTGCAATTGGGGCTCTTTCCAATAAAGATCTTAAGTGGGAAGAGGCTAAAAAATTTGATGTTGGTTTAGACTTAAGGCTTGCCAATGATAAACTTGAATTTACAGCCGATTATTTTATTGATCGTAGAGAAAACCTTTTAATTCCTAATACTCCTATCACAGGGATTATTGGTACTAACGGCCCAGGTGGACAAAATCCTACTTATAATGCCGGAGGTGTAGATAACAGAGGTCTTGAACTTGCTTTATCTTTTAAAGATAAAATTGGAGACAACTTTAATATCAGTGCAAGCTATAATGTTACTTTTCTTAAAAATGAGGTTTACAAAGTAAACAATGGTACCGGAATTGTAGAAGGCGGCTCTTTTGGTGTAGGACAGCCAACAATGACCAGAATGGAAGTTGGAAAACCTTTAGGATACTTTTATGGGTATAAAACCGATGGTATTTTTCAAAATGCTGCTGAGGTAGCTGCGCATCCAGATCAAAGTGCACTTGGTACAGCTGCACAGCCGGGAGACATCAGGTATGCTGACGTTAACGGTGATGGGAAAATTACTACCGACGACAGAACAAATCTAGGTGACCCAATACCGGACGCTACTATGGGCTTTAATCTGCAAATGAGCTATAAAGGCTTTGATATTGCAGCCTATGCTTTTGCATCTATTGGTAATGATATGGTAAGAAACTATGAAAGAAATGTACCCGATGTAAATAAACTTAACTATACGCTTGACAGATGGCATGGTGAAGGCACAAGTACTACTGTGCCAAGAGTTACTACAGGGGCTACATCTAACAACATATTCTCTGACTATTTTGTTGAAGACGCTTCGTTCTTAAGAATACAAAACGTACAGTTAGGTTATACTATTAATGAAGACTTTACAAAAAGAGCCGGTATAACAAAAATAAGACTATATGCAGGTGTTAACAACCTGTATACATTTACAAAATACAGAGGATTTGACCCGGGAGCAACAAATAACAACCCGCTGGCTTCAGGAATCGATTACGGTTTTTATCCGGTTCCAAGAACATTTCTATTAGGTTTAAATCTTAATTTCTAAAAAAATGAAAAGAAAAATATTAACAGCCATATTGGCTTTTAGCCTTATAACAACAGTATCAATATCCTGCAGTGATGATTTTATTGAAAGAGATGTTCTTTACTCTATAGGATCTGACAACTATTTTAACTCGGAAGAAGAATATTATAAAGGTTTAATTGCTGCTTATGATATTTTACAATCTACTTATGCAAATGCTATTTTAGGAGAAATTGCTTCGGACAATACCGTATGTGGTGGTGGTGATGCAAATGACGTTATAGGATGGCAGCAAGTAGATTTGATGACACATACTCCTGTAAATTCTAATCTTAGAGATATATGGAACTGGATGTTTGCTGGCGTAAACAGAGCGAGCTATATTCTTGAATTTAAAGATAAAACAGAGTTTTCGGGAAAAGCACAAATAATAGCCGAAGCACGTTTTCTTCGCGCTTACTACCAGTTTGAGCTTGTAAAATGGTTTGGAGGCATACCGATGAAGGGTGATGCACGATTTAAATTAGGTGATGAGCTTACTACTCCAAGATCATCTAAAGAAGAAGTATATGCAGCTATAGAAAATGACCTTACGCTTGCTATTGCAGACCTTAACCCTATTGCACCTCAGGTAGGCAGGGTTACTAAAGGAGCTGCACAGGCATTGCTTGGAAAAGTGTACCTGTACCAAAAGAAATTTGATCTTGCCGGACCAATGCTTGAAAATGTAATTACCAGTGGTAATTATGCTTTAGTAAAAGAATCTAACGCTGCTGATAAAGACAAATACAGCAATTTATTTGAAGAAGTAGGTGAAAACGGAAAAGAATCGGTATTCGAAATACAATATACTGATGTTGAAGGAGCAGGATTTGGATGCCTTCAATGTAGTGAAGGTAATGTAGCTGTAGGTTTTAGTGGTCCAAGAAATTATGAAGGTCCATTGTTTACTCCCGGTTTTAGCTTTAATGTTCCTACAGCAGAAGCAGAAGCTATTTATGAAGATGGCGATACCAGAAAAAAGTATACTATTCTTAATATGAAGGATTGGTCAGCAGAATCTGATGCTGTTTACAGTCCTGGGTATAAAGATACCGGACGTTTTAACAGAAAGTATATTCCTAGAAAAAGAAGTAAAGAAGCTGCAGGTGACCTTAACCTTACCAACCCTAATAACTACCGTGCTATTCGTTATGCAGACGTTTTATTAATGGCTGCCGAAGCATTTAGTACTTCTAATCCGGGGAAAGCACAAACCTATCTTAATGAAGTTAGACGAAGAGCTTTTGGAGATAACAACCATGATATTACCTCATCGGGAGACGAACTGGTTCAGGATATCCAAGACGAAAGAAGAAGAGAATTGTTAGGCGAAGGACATCGTTTCTTTGACCTTGTAAGGACAGGTAAAGCTGCCGGAACAATTCCGGGGTACGTAGAAGGTAAAAACAACCTCTTCCCTATTCCTATCGAAGAGATTCGTTTTTCTAACGACAAATGGGAACAAAATCCTTTATACGCAAACTAAGACATTATGAAAAAATTTAAAATACTGATAACTTTTGTTCTGGCGTCAATCATGTTTGGCTGTTCAGACGATGAAAATAGCCTGGATAGCTTGGAAAACGTAGGTGCTCCAACTAATGTATCGGCCTTATTTACTATTACACAGGATAATACAGGACTTGTAACCATTGCCCCTCGTGGCGAAGGTGTTGGTAGTTATGACATCTACTTTGGTGACAGCACTGCAGAGCCATCAAGGGTTTTCCCAGGGAAAACCATTAACCATACCTATGCTGAAGGCGTTTACAGCGTGAGAGTAATTGGTACAACCATTAACGGTAAAACTACTGAGTATATTCATCAGTTAACTGTATCGTTTAGAGAGCCTGAAAACCTTGCTGTAACTATTACACCTGTAACAGGAGATTCTTTCTCTATTGATGTAGCTGCAAAAGCCGAGTTTGAAGCTTTCTTTGAAGTATGGTTTGGCGAAGGAGAGAATGAAACCCCTGTACAGTTTAACGAAGGAGAAACCATTAAGCATACCTATGCTGCGATAGGCACCTATGAAGTAAAAGTAGTAGCCTACAGTGGAGGTGCTGCAACTAAAACCTTTACACAAAATGTAACAATTACCAATCCTTTGCTACTTCCTATTAATTTTGAAAGTGCAACACTTAACTACTCCCTTACTGATTTTGGAAATGCATCTTCGAGTGTTATAGACAATCCTAATGCAAGTGGAATAAACACTAGTACAAGAGTTGGAAAAGCAGTTAAGAACCCAGGTGCAGAAACATGGGCAGGAACTACAATAACACTAGATGAGGTAATTGATTTTAATACTTTTAAATCGATAAGGCTTAAAGTATGGTCACCGGCTGCGGGTGTTAAGGTTAAACTGAAAATAGAGAACCTAACCGATGGCACTATCAACCATGAAATAGACCAGTTTACAACAGTTGCGAACCAATGGGAAGTGCTTAGCTATAACCTGTCTGCTGCCGATTTTAGTAAACAATACTCTAAAGTGATCCTGTTCTTCAATTTTGACGTTGTAGGTGGCGGAGACACTTATTATTTTGATGATATCGAACAATTTAGTTCGGTTAATCCACTTCCTGTAACTTTTGAAGATGATGTTGATTATAACCTTGTAGGTTTTGGTAGTGCAGTAGGTTCTAAAGTTGCTAACCCGGATGCTAGTGGAATTAATACAAGTGCTAATGTTGCAAAAATGCTCAAACCAACAGGATCTGAAACATGGGCGGGAGTTTCTTTACCACTTGTTGCTCCTATTGATTTTTCTGTACAGAAGAAACTAAAAGTTAAAGTATGGTCACCTGCAGCAAACATACCTGTATTGCTTAAACTGGAAAAACATAATGACAACTCTGTTTCAATAGAGAAATCTGTGAATACAACGGTTGCAAACGAATGGGAAGAACTGACATTTGACTATACCGATGTTGTAAATACCACTGTTCCTTACCAAATGGTCGTTATATTCTTTGATTTTGGAACTTCGGGCACCGGAGCAAGCTACTATTATGATGACGTAAAACAATCTAATTAAGACTATGAAAAAGACCTTAAAAAACTTAACAAAGTTCCTTATGCTGCTTGTTTTAGTGAGCAGCTGCCAGGAAGACGATAAAACCTTTGGTGCCATTGTATCCCCTACAAACCTAACGATCTCTTATGAAATTGTAGGTAAAGATGCAGCAAACCCTGACGGAGACGGATCTGGAAAAGTAATACTTAAAGCTACTGCAGATAATGCTACAAGCTACAAGTTTTTATTTAGCGACGAAACATCTGAAAATTCGCCATCAGGAGAATATACCAAACAGTTTACTAAAAATGGTGTAAATACCTATACTGTAACGGCTGTAGCTTATGGCACAGGCGGTACCGCTACCAATACCTCTATAGAAGTAACTGTATACAGTGATTTCTCTGATCCTGAAGCGATTCAGTTTTTAACTGCCGGTTCTACCAAAACATGGTATTGGGCAGCTTCTAAACAAGGCCACCTTGGAGTAGGACCAAATGACAACTCTGATGACAATGCTATTCCTAAATTCTATGGTGCAGCACCATTCGAAAAAGAACTTGGTTCAAGCAGCTGCCTTTATTTAGAGAAATTAGTTTTCTCTTTAGAGGGAGAAACGATCAAATTTAAGTTAGATACTGATGGAAGCGCTTTTTTCAACAAATCTTATAACAGTGTTGGTGGAAGTGGAGATACATCTCAGGATCTTTGTCTTACTTATGATACTTCGGGACTTAAAACAGTAACATTAGGCCCTTCCAACTCTGTAGTACCTACCGGTAAGACAAGAGGGACTTCGATGACTTTTGCTGATAATGGCTTTATGGGCTATTATGTAGGTGCTACAACTTATGAAATACTTAAAATAACTGCAACAGAAATGCAGGTTAGAGCTGTAATGGGTAATGATCCTACCCTAGCCTGGTACCATACTTTTACAACTAAAACCATTGAAGAGCAAAAACAGGCCAGCAATCCTGAGCCATCAAACCTTGTATTTTCTGATGAATTTGATGTTGATGGTGCACCTGATGCATCCAAATGGACAATGGAATTAGGTACAGGACAAAGCGGATGGGGTAATAACGAAGCGCAATCGTATAAGGCCGAAAATGCTGTAGTATCTGGCGGTATGCTTAAAATTACGGCTAAAGCTGAAGCTTTTGACGGGAAACAATACACATCTGCCCGTATGAAAACCGAAGGTAAGTTCGACTTTAAATATGGAAAAATTGAAATTAAGGCCAAACTGCCTAAAGGCAGCGGAACCTGGCCTGCATTATGGATGCTTGGCGCCAACTATGCAACGCAGCAATGGCCTGCCTGTGGTGAGCTGGATATGATGGAGCACATAGGCAATAAGCAGGGCGAAGTACACGCTACCCTGCACTACCCTGGACATTCGGGTGCCGGTGGTGTGGGAGGCTTTACCAATATCCCTGATGTTTCTGAGACTTTCCATATATATAAAACAATATGGGATGCCGAAAAAATAAGGTTCTTTATTGATGGTACTCTATACTACACTTTTGCTAATGATGCATCGAAACCTTTTAATGCTAATTTCTTCCTTATACTAAATGTTGCCATGGGAGGTAATTATGGTGGTGCTATTGCACCGGGATTTGTATCATCAGCCATGGAGGTTGATTATGTAAAGGTTTTCCAATAAACATCTGTTCTCTATAATTCACTTATTTTCAATAGCCAGGAGGTTAGTAACAACTAGCCTCCCTGCCTATTGAGCTTTTTTAAAAAATTATAATGAAATATAATTTACCAAAATATGTTTTAGCTGCCCTGCTGGCTTTAGGGATTAGCTGCAGTACTGCAAAACAAAATATAGCCGCTGTTAAAAATACAGGTAAACTTTCTATAGACCGTAAAGTAGATTCATTACTCAGCCTTATGACCCTCGAAGAAAAAGTGGGCCAGATGAATCAATACAACGGTTTTTGGGATGTAACCGGACCAGTACCTAAAGAGGGACAGGCCGCAAAAAAATATGAACATCTTAAAAAAGGATGGGTAGGCTCCATGCTTAATGTAAAAGGTGTAAAAGATGTAAAAGCACTCCAAAAAATGGCTGTTGAAGAAACCCGTCTGGGTATTCCGCTTATTTTTGGTTTTGATGTTATTCACGGTTATAAGACCATAAGCCCAATACCCCTTGCAGAAGCGGCAAGCTGGGATATGGAGGCCATACAAAGATCGGCAGAGATTGCTGCTGCTGAGGCTGCAGCATCAGGCCTTAACTGGACTTTTGCCCCGATGGTAGATGTATCCAGAGATGCACGCTGGGGACGCGTTATGGAAGGCGCAGGAGAAGATCCTTACCTAAACAGTGTGATTGGTGTTGCCCGTGTAAAAGGCTTTCAGGGTGACCTGGGTGAGCTTAGTCTTGCCGCCTGTGTAAAACACTTTGCAGGTTATGCTTTTGCAGAATCGGGTAAAGATTATAATACTGTAGAAGTGAGCCATAATACATTGCACAATATCATCCTCCCTCCTTTTAAGGCTACTGCCGAGGCTGGTGCTCTAACCTTCATGAATTCATTTAATGATCTTGATGGTATACCGGCAACCGGAAATGCTTACTTACAAAGAGAAATACTTAAAAAAGACTGGGATTTTAAAGGATTCATTGTTTCTGACTGGGGTTCTTTAGGTGAAATGGTAGGCCATGGATATTCTAAAAACCTTAAACAGGCTACGGAGCAGGCTGCTAACGCAGGAAGCGATATGGATATGGAATCATCAGGTTATGTAGAATATCTTGCGGCACTCGTTCGTGAAGGTAAAGTATCTGAAGATAAAATAGACGATTCTGTACGCCGTATTCTGAGAGTAAAATTCCAATTGGGGTTATTTGATAATCCATATAAATATTGTGACGAAGCACGTGAGAAGCAAACAATTGGCAAACAGGAATTCCAGGATGGGGTTCTTGATATGGCAAAAAAATCGATCGTACTTCTTAAAAATGAAAAGAACCTGCTGCCTTTAAAAAAACAAGGACAGAAAATTGCGGTTATTGGAGCATTAGCAGATGATAAAACCAGTCCGCTTGGAAGCTGGAGGATTGCAGCCGATGACAATACGGCAATATCTGTACTGGAAGGAATGCGCAAATATACCGGGAACCAACTGGTTTATGCTAAAGGCGCTGATGTTGCTTTAGGCACTCCAAAATTCATTGTGGAAACAAAGATCAACACGACCGATAAAAGCGGTTTTAATGAAGCGGTAAACGCTGCAAAAGCAGCCGATGTGGTTGTTATGGTTTTAGGCGAACATGGACTTCAAAGCGGCGAAGGCAGAAGCCGTACACAGCTTGGCTTACCGGGCGTACAGCAGGAATTACTGGAAGCGGTTTATAAAGCAAATCCTAACATTGTTTTGGTACTTACCAATGGGCGACCTTTAGTTTTACCATGGGCTGCTGAGAATGTTCCATCAATCGTTGAGGCTTGGCAGTTGGGTACACAAAGCGGTAATGCTATTGCACAGGTATTGTATGGTGATTATAACCCAAGTGGTAAACTGCCTATGACCTTCCCTAGAAATGTAGGGCAGGTGCCTATTTATTACAACCATAAATCTACCGGAAGACCTGGAGGCGATACTCCTACTGAAAGTGTTTTCTGGGCACATTATATCGATTCAGAAAATAGTCCGCAATATCCTTTTGGTCATGGTTTGAGCTATTCTAAATTTGAATATTCGAACTTAAAACTAAGTTCCAATGCTTTTGCATCCAACGGAAAGATAACTGTGAGTGTTGACGTAAAAAATAACAGTACTGTAGATGGTAAAGAGGTGGTTCAGCTTTATATACGCGACCTATTCGGATCTGTAACACGACCTGTAAAGGAATTGAAAGGTTTTGAGCTTACCGAAATAAAAGCAGGACAGGTAAAAACAGTAACGTTTACTATAGACGAAAAAACAATAGAATTTTATACCGTTAATGATAAATGGGAAGCAGAACCGGGTGATTTTAAAGTGTTTGTAGGCGGAAGCTCTGATACAGAGCTTGAAAGATCATTTAGCTACTCTAAATAATATAAAACTATGAAACGATTATCCATACTATTTTTACTTGCAGGTGCTGTAGGTACAGCACAGGTAAAAAAAGGCAAACTGATCTGGGAAGAGAATTTTGACGGCAAAGCCCTTAATGAGTCGGTTTGGAATTATGAGCTTGGTGACGGATGCCCTAACGTTTGCGGATGGGGTAACAATGAGCGCCAGGAATATACCAAAACCAATCACCGCCTTGAAAACGGGCATTTAATAATTACTGCCAAAAAAGATGGTGATACCTATACTTCTACCCGTGTTACTACAGCAGGTAAAAAAGAATTTAAATATGGATATATAGAAGCCAGGGCAAAACTACCTACCGGGCAGGGCATTTGGCCTGCTTTCTGGATGCTGGGTTCTAATATAAAAGAAGTCGGCTGGCCAATGTCCGGCGAGATCGATATTTTAGAATATGTGGGTAAAGAACCGCATACAGTATTTACATCACTACATACACAGGACAGTCATGGCGAAACCATAAATTCTAAGAAAACAAAATTCCCTAAAATAGAAGAAGGTTTTCATACCTATGGGATTAATTGGACTGCCAGCCAAATTGAGTTTTTTGTAGACGGTAAATCGGTTTACACGTTTGCTCCCGAAAACAAGACTGTAGAAGTATGGCCTTTTAACCAGCCCTTTTACTTTATTGTAAATGTTGCTGTGGGCGGAAACTTTGGCGGTCCTAAAGTAAATGACACCATATTCCCTCAGGAATTTATAGTAGATTACATCAAGGTGTATTCTAACTAATATTGTTTTTCATTTGTTGAGTTTGTTAGTTAGGGGATCATGCAAGGATCCCCTTTTTAATGGAATAAACTAAACATAACCTTACTTTATATATTATTTTTTCACTCAAAGAGCCCTGATTTTACAGGGCTCTTTGTTTTTTATACAAACAGGCATAGGGGTAAAGTTGAAATGAGGTGTATTACTACTATAACACAGATCAATCAATCAATCAATCAATCAATCAATCAATCAATCAATCAAATCATGGCACACAGTAGTAACATTTTTTTATTCCGGGTATTCAGAGAATATACCGAAATAACAATTGGAAGCTGTAATGATCACTTCCGCAATCAGTTAATTACGAAAAAAGGAAAACTCCTTCTTATCCCGTTATTCTTCTTTATGTCCCTGCAGGCTCAGGAAAAGAATACAAACTATACCATTTCCCGAAATGGAAATGTTATTGGAGAAATGCAATTGTACCAAAAAGTAGAAAATGACAAAATGTTCCTTAAAATATCATCTCAGGTAAATACCAAAATGGTGTTTGATGTTGATGTAAAGACCGAAGAGAGCTCTTATTATAAAAACGGTAAACTTATCTCTTCTTATGTAAAACGTCATGTAAACGGGCGGGAAAAGGTTAGTAAATCGACATTCTTTACAGACCCTCATTATAAAATAATCGCCGAGAAAAAAGAGGGCTTTTTTAAAGAGCCTATTTATTACAACCTAATGATGTTGTACAGCAAAGAACCTACTAACCAGCAGCGGGTATATTCGGACAGCTTTCAAAAATTCCTTGCAATAGAAAAATTGGCCAGCCATAGTTACCGGATTAAACTTCCTGACGGAAATTATAACGATTATCACTTTCAGAACGGCATTTGCCAGAAAGTAGAAATACATAGTAGTCTTTATACCATCCAGATCCAAATCGCATAAAACTCATCAATCTATGCAAGCAACTATTATTAGCTGGACTACCCAATTGCAATTTTTGGGGTCGGCTTCCATATCTATAGACAGCATAAATGAGATGGAGCAGAATGCGCCTAATCTTATTTTATATGCATTACCTTTTGTAGCCTTTTTTACGCTGTTGGAGTATGTGATGTTTTATTTTTTTGAACACAAAAGTCATGATCGAAAAGAAACTATTGGCTCTGTGTTTATTGGAGTAGGAAACTTAACTATAAATACACTGTTGAAGACAGGTATGTTTTATAGCATTGTATTAATTTATAACCTTGTGCCCTACCGTATGGAATTTAGCTGGTGGTCGCTTATTCCCTGTTTTATACTGTATGATTTTTGTGCCTATTGGAGCCATCGGATATCACATTACTGCCGATTCTTTTGGGCAACCCATGTGGTACACCATTCGGCTGAACACTATAACCTGACAGTTAGTTTTAGACAGAGCTGGTTTCAGTACACAAAAGTGATTTTTTTTATTCCGTTAATCTTTATTGGGTTCCACCCTGTAGTGTTTCTTATTGCAAGCCAGCTAAGTGTATTATATCAGTTCTGGGTACATACAGAGAGTATAGATAAACTACATCCTTTTTTTGAAAAATATTTTGGTACGCCATCCAATCACAGGGTACATCATGGGAGCCAGGAAAAATACATTGATAAGAATTTTGGAGCAACCTTTATGATCTGGGATCACTTGTTCAATTCATTTCAATATGAAGAAGAAAAGCCTGTGTATGGCATTACAAATCCGTTAAAAAGTAAAAGTGATCCCGTTTACCTCAATATACATGAATTTCAAGACATTATAGCCGATGTAAAAGAAGCAAAAGGACTACGCAAAAAATTATATTTCGTTTTTGCAAGTCCGGGTATTATTGCAAAAATGAAGATCAAACAACCAAAGTATAACATAATAAGAACGTCATGCAAACAACCAGAGAGCAGCGCCAGTTTCAAAAACAGATCTTTGAATACTTTATCCAAAAAAACAATTCTGTCCAAATAACAGGTAATCAAACTATCGTCGTATCAGGAAGAGATCAGGGACTGGCTTTTACTTTTTTTGACAACAGCTGTACAATTAGTTTTAATGAATTTAGTCTGGACACCGACATAACTGCCGATTTTTGTATTGATACATTTGTATCGATACTGGCAAACCACAATTTTATATATTATGATTAACAAAAATTAGAAACTAACCCAATTTACCATGAACAGGTAAATCATAAAACACAAAAAAGTGCATATCTTTGATTTTGAATGTCAAATAGTATAAGTGGAATATCAAAATAACGACTCTCTTACTTTAATCCGGCAGGGTAACGAGGCTGCATTTGAAAGGGTTTTTAAACTTTACTTTAAGAACCTGCACGCCTATGCCTATACCTTTATAAAGGAAGATATCATAGCAGAAGAAATTGTTCAAAATGTGTTTTTTAGGATTTGGGAGAAAAGAGATCAGCTGCAAATTGACGACTCGCTCAAGGCTTATCTCTATCGATCTGTCCATAATGAAAGTCTTAATCACATTAAACACCAAAAAGTGAAATCTTCATTTCAGGAACACTATTCAAATCATGCTGAAGCGTCTAATGATGCTTCCGCTACTATGATTGCATCCGAACTGGAAATACAAATTCAAAAAGCAATTAATGAATTGCCGCAGCAATGCCGGATCATATTCCAACTGAGCCGTTTTGAACAGCTAAAATACCAGCAAATTGCAGATCAATTGAATATTTCGGTAAAGACCGTTGAGAACCAAATGGGAAAAGCACTTAAAGTAATGCGATTGAAACTTGTTGAATTTTTACCTTTCCTCCTATTTATCCCCTATTTAATTCAGAAATAATGAACCAAAATTACCCACATATAAATGATGACCTGCTAGTGAAATATCTGGTAGGAGAAACCGATGCAAATGAAAATGATGTTGTGAAAAACTGGCTGGATACTGATAATGCTAACCGGAAATATTACAATGATTTTAAAAAAATATGGGATAAAAGCCTTGATATTGCAGCAAACTCAACTGTAGACGAAAATGCGGCATGGCTGCGTATGCAAAACCGCATGCATACTGAAGCCAAACCTGTACCTGTGATACAATTGAAAAAAGCCTCTTTTGGATGGATGCGCATTGCTGCTTCTTTTTTAATTATTAGTGCTATTGGTTATCTTGTCTATACTTTTCTTGGAAATAGTGTAACAGAAAGGGAGGTATTTGCGACAAATACTATTTTAACCGAAACTTTACCTGATGGTACTGTTGTTACTCTAAATAAAAATTCGTCAATATCTTTTGCAAGTAAGTTTGAAGGAACCACACGGCCAGTTACTATGAAAGGAGAAGCATTTTTTGATGTTGCACCAGATAAACAGAAACCTTTTATTATTCAAATCAATAATGTAACGGTTAAAGTAGTGGGAACCTCTTTTAATGTGAAAAATAAAAATGGGAAAACGACAGTAGAAGTTGAAACAGGAATTGTTAAGGTAAGCAGACAGTCTGACTCGGTAGAGCTTACAAAAGGGGAAAAAGTAATTATAGAAGATGAGCATCCGGAACTGATAAAAGGTATAAGTAAAGGGAGGCTGTACAATTATTACAGAAATAATGAGTTAGTTTGTAATGGAACTCCTTTACAGGAACTTGTAGATGCCCTTAATGAAATTTACAATGTAAACATTGTTATTAAAGGAACCGATTTACAGGAAAAACCAATAACAACGACTTTTAAAAATCAATCTCTTAATGAGATACTTAGTGTGATTAGTGATGTTTTTAGAATTAAAGTAGAACGGAAAAACAATCAGATTATATTAGAATAATACGTTAACATAACTTGCGGTCAATTTTTATTTTTTTTACTGTTATCCTTTTTTTCAGCACGACTTTTCATGCGGAGGCGCAGTCTATTTTATCAAAAGAGATCTCAATTGCTGCAAACAGACAGCCATTAGGTAAAGTATTTGACCTGATGGAGCAAAAGGAAAATTTTAAATTTGCTTACTACAGTAAACTTGTTCCGCGCGACAGCATCATTTCTATTTCTGCGGAAAGCGCTACTATCGAAAATGTTTTAGACCAGGTCTTAGATAAGCGTTACGAATATAAAGAAACGGCAGGCTTTGTTGTTTTACGTTATGCCCCTCTGGAACTTATTCTTATACTGGAAAAGAATATAAATATTGGTGAAAGCTGCCTTATTACAGGCTATGTTATTGATGCCAACACTAGCTTAAGGATTCCCAATGCCAGTGTATACGAAAAAAACGTACTACAATCTACACTTACCAACAAAAACGGAAATTTTGTAATGCGTATAAAACATACGCCTCAACCTATAGAACTTACCGCTACAAAAGAAAATTACAAAAGTGTTACCAGTATGTTCCTTCCTGAGGTTGTTGTAGACGAAGGAAAGAAAAGCAACCTGCTTGATTATGTTGTGGGTGATTTTTCTAATATCGAAAAATCAGGTTTAGGCCGTTTGTTTATCTCATCAAGGCAAAAACTTCAATCACTTAACCTTGGTGGTGTTATTGCAAAAGCTCCAATCCAGTTTTCATTAATACCCAGTATTAGTACTCACGGTATGATGAACGCACAGATCGTTAATAATTTTTCCCTCAACATCATTGGCGGTTATAGTGCCGGTGTAAGAGGATTTGAAATTGCAGGATTGTATAATATCAATAAAATGAACGTAGAGGCACTACAGCTTGCCGGACTGTTTAATACCGCAGGTGGTAATGTTACCGGAGTGCAGCTGGGTGGTATATACAATAATTCCATGGGTAACCTCATAGGGATACAGCTAAGTGGCGGACATAACAGCCTACGGGGAACTATGAATGGTATACAATTAACATCGGGTTACAACAAAGTAGAGAAAGATGCTCATGGCGTACAGATGTCTGACGCTTACAACAGCGTTAAAGGTACAATGACAGGTATACAGATTAATGCAGGTTATAATAACATAGGACAAAATCTCTATGGCGTACAGATGTCTGCCGGTTATAATGTAATTAAAGATTCTTTAAACGGACTTCAGTTTACTGCGGGCTACAACAGCGTGCGTAAAAATGCCAGAGGTTTACAGGTAGGTGCTGTTAATTATGCCCGAAAAATAGATGGCGTCCAGTTTGGTATCGTAAATGTATCAGATACTATAGCCGGATACAGTATAGGATTGCTGAACTTTAAAAAAGGTGGTTACAAAAAACTTAGTACTTCTACCAATGAACTTACGAACGTAAACATTGCTATAAAAACGGGAGATAATAAACTGTATACAATACTAAGTGCAGGAGCAACTGCACACAATAATGAAGAACAGCTTTTTTCTATGGGGGTTGGAGTAGGAAAGAATATACCGCTTGGCGGCAGGATAAGTATTAACCCGGAATTTACAGTACACTATCTTTATCTTGATAAATGGCAGGACACTAATCTCTTACTAAAATTTGACGCACCTATTACCTATCGCATTTTTAAACGCCTGGCAATATTTACAGGGCCTTCATTCAATATGTATTCTTCTGAGCAAAAAGACATATCGTTACCCAATGCTGCTTATAAATTTATTGAGAACAGAACAGAACGTTTTCATTTGTATAAAAACAAGAACAGGATTGGATGGATTGGGTGGAGTTTTGGTATTACTCTTTTATAAGACTAAATTATTCTAAAAAAAATTTCCTAGCTTTCTTCTTTGTCGTCTCCGGTTATCTGGTCTTCTTTTATGGTTGCACCGGCAAAAAGAAGTTCACCATTTTTTTTGAGGCTGTAGCCGCTTTTAAGCTGTAGTGACCACTCCTTATTTTTAAAAGCTCCGTTTTTAGTATCTCTTGTAAGTATGATCGATTTAGAGCCATCCGGCAAAAACAATTCAGCTCTGTCGCCATCTTCTTTTTCAAAAACTACAAAAGCGCTTTTTGAAGTACTCTCCCCTGCTAATTCATCGATAGAATTAAGACGGTAACCTTCTTCAAAAACCCTGATGCATTCTTTAAAAAGATCTGACCATCTATAACCTGCAGAGGCAACACAGCCCTGGGCATCTTTATCGTTACCCAAAACTACTTTCTCGTTTGGGTTTACCTCTACTTCAGTATTCTTACGATCTTTTAATATAAAATCGCAGGAAAACATAAATATACTTAAAGCCGAAAGCAAAACCAGTTTTTTCATAACAGGGATTAATTAAAGGGAAACTAAAGTACAAAAAATATTAATACGGCTCGAAAGGATATAAAACTGAATCTACAGCTTTAAAAGTTATTGTCCCGTCTTCTTCGATAAAATATTTAAGAAGCGTTTCGCCCCACCTTAAACCATTAGAAAAATCAAGAATGATCCATCTGTGGTTTAATATCTTTATTTTACTAACTGTAAATACTTTACCATCCATTGCCGGGTATTCAATTAAAGGATTTCCGCCAGGATTTATATTTTTAGCATAAATAGCATCTCTTATTTTAATAGCTATGGCAGGAACATCCTTACCTGCAAAATAATCAATTGCATTTCTATTATTCTCTAATGAGAAATAATTTTCATCCGCATTTTTTGCCTTAATTATCGTGATGCTGTCTTTTATCACTTTAACTTTTGCATGCGCCTCTTCTACCTTCTTGTCTTCAAATTTTTGCTTGTTTGTAAAGAACATGTAGGTGAACACATTTATTAGCAATGCGAAAATAAAAAGATATAAGTATAGGTTCTTTTTCATGATATGGTCTTAAACTGTTATTTGTAAATTATCGTAGGCCAAAAATACATTTTTTGGGAGTTTTTCCTGCACTTCTGCATGAAAACCCATAAGATGGCTAATATGAGTAAGATAAGCGCGTTCCGGCTGTACTTTTGCTATAAAATCGAGGGCCTCCTGAAGGTTAAAATGTGTTTCATGCGGTTGTTCACGAAGGGCACTTATTACTAATACCTTGACTCTTTTTAATTTCTCCGCCTCAGCATCAGGAACAAATTTAACATCGGTCATGTAGGCAAAGTCATCAATCCTGTAGCCGAAAATTTCGAGATTGCCATGCATAACAAGTATAGGAACAACTATTTTACCTGCAAGGGTAAAATAGTTGCTGCGATCTACTTCATGGATAGTTACTGAAGGTGCTCCGGGATACCTGTCTTCTTCTTCAAAGATATAATCAAAACGCTTTTTAAGGCTTTCTATTACACGTTTATGAGCATAAATAGGCATGTCGCCCTGCCTGAACACAAACGGCCTTATGTCGTCAATTCCTGCAGTATGATCTGAATGTTCGTGTGTAAAAAGGATTCCGTCAAGTTTTTGGCATTGGCAGGTAAGCATTTGCTGCCTGAAATCAGGACCGCAATCTATAATATACGAAGCATCGTCCCACTGTATCCATACGGATACACGCAGGCGTTTGTCACGCTGGTCATTACTAAGGCAAACAGGATGAGTACTGCCTATTACCGGTATGCCTTGTGATGTTCCCGTACCTAAAAACCAAACTTTCAAAACAGGGTTGTTTTTTTACAAAAATAGCATTATTTGTTTTATAAAACGTGCTGTTTTGCTAACTTTGCAATATATCATTTTCCTTCTATGAAATTAACCGATGCAGACATAACCCTAAAGGGTGACAGGGTAATCGAACATGTACCTTCTATTAAAGACAAAGCACTACGTATTAACCTTAATAAAAACATCTATGGTACCTTCTCTGAGATTGGTGCCGGACAGGAAACTGTGCGTCATTTTTTCAGGAGCGGCGGGTCATCGGGGACAATAGCGAAAGCGATGTCTGCTTACGACAAAGACTTTAGCGACTCGATTTATGGTGTAGAGGAAGACGGAAGGTATGTTACCGAAAGCCGTCTTAAAAAAATGCTTACGCACGAAGTTGAGATCATCGAAGAAAGACTGAACAGGGAAAAGCACCCCAACAAAATGTTCTTTAGTTATGCTAATACTGTGGCTACCATAGATTTTGCAAAACAATTTAAAGGCCATGGATGGGTAGGCATTAAGTATCAGGTTGAGCCTGATGAAGATTATAATGAAATTATCCTGCACATTCGCTTTAAAGAAAATGATGCACGTTTACAACAGGAAACCCTTGGTATATTAGGTGTTAACCTTATTTATGGTGCTTTTTACAAATACAACGATTCTAAAAAATTATTGCGTTACCTGTATGACCACTTAGATAAAGACCAGCTTGAAATTGACACCATCAACTTCTCAGGCCCGCGTTTTGCTGATGTAGACAACCGATTAATGAGCCTTCAGCTGGTTAAAAACGGTATGACCGATGCGGTTATGTTTAACCCTGATGGCCATAATGTATTACCCGCAGCAGTTCTGTATAAAAAGAATATACTTGCCCTTAGAGGAAGTTTCCGTCCTGTTACTAAGGTAAACATGGACATGTATGAGAAATCATATAAAATGTTCCTTGAAGAAAATAAGGTAGATAAAGATAAAGCACTGGTGATTTTTGAAATTACACTATCCAATCTGCGTTCTGAAGGTGAGATCGACGAGCGTGACTTTATGGACAGGGCTGAGTTGCTTTGCTCTCTTGGACAAACCGTAATGATCTCTAACTTCCAGGAATATTATAAAGTTGTAGAATATTTTTCCAGTTATACCAAAGCCCGTATGGGACTTGCAATGGGTGTGAGCAACCTTGTTGATATTTTTGACGAGAAATACTACCGCCACCTGAGTGGAGGAATACTGGAAGCCTTTGGTAAATTATTCTACCGTGACCTTAAGGTATTCTTATACCCAATGAAAGATGAAGACGGACAGGTAATTGATTCTGAAAATCTAAAAGTACATCCTAGAATGAAAGAGCTGTACAAGTTCTTTAAATTCAATGGAAAAGTGATCGATATTACTGAAGTTGAACAGGACCATCTTGACATTTTCTCGCGTGAAGTCCTTAAAATGATCAGCAAAGGAAAATCAGGATGGGAAGAAATGCTTCCTCCGGGTATTGCTGATATCATTAAACAGAACCATCTGTTTGGATACGATCCTAAAAAATCATTAGCGGAGCAGCCTTAGGCTTACTCCGCTTTTTTTATTTATAAGGTTTTATAAAACGGCGCCAGCTCTGTTTTAGCAAAATCGGCAAATTTTATTTTACCATAAGCATTACCTTTATTCTCAAGGTACTGCTCCCAGATCTTTCCTTCTTTAATAGCTGTACCCATTTCGGCAAAGTTAGAAGCCATATGATGTGAGAATCCGTTTCGCATTATTCCCTGGATCAATTCTTCATCAGAAAAAACAACCCAATGCAGATCAGGTTTACTAATAGCACTACCTATTGTATCAACTATCTGTGCTCCCGTTAACTCATCACTGGCAACATAGCGTATTTGCTTGCCCGAGAAAGATAGTGTCTCGAAGGCCTCAACAGCTGCATCAGCAATATCATGAGGATGCGTCATTACAATAACCTTATCCGATTCAAAATTATTACCAATAAAACCCATGTGTTTTATCATAGCTGCGCTTCCATAGTAATTGCTGTAAAACATCCCCGGACGCAGGTGCAGCACATTCGTTTCAGGCAATTCATTAAGCATTGCCTCTGTATAATAAAAAGCACTTGACGGACCATATCCCTGCGGACTCTGAGCTCCAATACCACTCAGGTTTACAATGTATTTTACCTTAACAGCTTCAATTACTTTTGCATAATTTTCTACTATTGCAATCATTGCTTCTTTTAAATTATCGGTCTGATAATTTGGAGGAGTCATTAAATATATGGCATCAGCTCCCTGAAAAGCACCTAAAAGAAATTCGTAATCACTAAGCGAACCTATAGCTGGCTTCGCTCCTATTGCTTCGATCGCTGCTTTTTTATCCTGATTGTGACTGATAACTGTTACATCGTGTCCTTTTTGCGCTAGTTGTTCTGCTAGTCGTCCGCTAATATTTCCTAAAGATCCTGTTACTATAATTTTCATCTTTATATGTTTTGGTTTCGGGAACAAATGTATATTTGTACTTACTTATATGCAAGTACTTACCCCAAAGTATGTATCACTATGACGCAAGTTAAAGAAAATTCTACTATTCAGGAAAACAAGAAACTCGCCCACGAAGAATGTCCCGTAACTTATGTTATGGAAAAAATTGGCGGGTACTGGAAACCTATTATTCTGTTCCACTTATTAGCAGGCAGCAAAAGGTATGGTGAACTACGAAAGTCGATTCCCGGCATTACAGAAAAGATGCTCATCCAACATTTAAAGCAACTGGAAGCCGACGACCTTGTAATTCGTATTGCAAAACCGGTGGTTCCACCTCATGTTACTTATAGCCTCAGTAAGTCAGGTACGGCCTTAGGTCCGGTATTGTATGCTATGGCTGTGTGGGCTGTAAAGGATAGCAAAGAAAACAACAAACCTTTTTTTAAGGATCTGGAAGGGTTTCCTCCTATTGGAAAACAAGTATAAATATGAAAGACCGAATTATTGGCATTATGGGTGCCATGCCCCAGGAAATTGATGGTGTAATTGGTTTACTGCAAAACCCTAAAGAAGTCACTCTTGGTATGCGTACCTATACATCGGGCACTATAAATAATATCGATGTTATTGTTGTTTTTTCGCGCTGGGGCAAAGTAGCCGCAGCAGCTACTATATCTACGCTAATTCATGTATTTAATGTAAGTGAAGTTCTTTTTACCGGTGTGGCCGGTGCCATAGACCCTACATTGAACATTGGTGATATTGTTATTGGAAAGCGACTGTATCAACACGATATGGATGCACGCCCGTTAATGCAGCAATTTGAGATTCCGCTTTTAGGAAAAACCTATTTTGAATCTGATGCCGAAAAACTAAAACACGCTAAAGAAGCTATCAACCCACTTATTCTTGATAACGGACTGAAAAACCTTATTGGAGAGGGAGTATTGGCTCAGTTTGGTATTAATACACCGAATTTGCATATTGGCGATATTGCCAGTGGTGACCAGTTCTTTGCCAACAACAAGCAAAAAGAGCAGCTTCACAACAGCCTGCCAACAATATTGTGTGTAGAAATGGAAGGAGCTGCAGTAGCACAGGTATGCCATGAGTATGCTGTTCCATTTCTGATTATCAGAACCATTTCTGATGCAGCCGATGAACAATCGCACATTGACTTTCCTCTATTTATAAAAAAGGTTTCAAGCAAATACTCTGTTGGCATTGTAAAACAACTACTTCATCAGTTATAGTAGATATCATTATTCTTCATGAAAATACTTTTTCAAGTTACACTTCTATTCTTTCATTTGTCATTTTTGGCTCAGACTGATAGCACAACTTTTGATTTACCAATAAATGAAAACCCAAAAGGATTTAATTATCGAAAGATAGACAGTCTGGCAAGAACAGTCACTTATAAAAATAACCTAAAACAATTAACTTCAGAATTGACACGGAATTATAGCTCAGAATTTGAGAAAAGCCGTGCCATTTTTATCTGGATAAGCCATAACATTGGGTATGATTATAAATTTATAAACAAAAAAAAGAAAACAAAATACCCTAAATGCAGGAAAAAGGATAATTGCGATTTAAAATGGGCTAAATGGGAGGACGATCATTTGGCCAGAGTACTTTCAAAAAAAATAGCGATTTGTGATGGCTATTCACGGCTGTTTAAGCGCATGTGCGATTATGCTGGAATACAAAATTCGATCGTAACAGGCTATACCAAAAATGAGCCCTATCATGTTGGAAAAATGGGCGAATTAAACCATGCCTGGAATGTAGTTCTTATTGACGGAAACTACTATTATGTGGATGCTACGTGGGCAGCAGGGTACTGCATTGAGAGAGAAGACAAAAAACTTGAAAAATTTGTGTCCCGGTACAATGATTTTTACTGGCTTACGCCTATGGATAAGCTATCCCGTAATCATTTCCCTAAAGATTCTATCTGGGTAAAACACACTCCTTATAAAATAGCGAAAGAAATTTATAAGAATACTGCATTCATAAAATCATCTGAGATACCTCATTTAGATATCCTTCAACCTGATTCCGGAATTGTTACAGCTAAAGTAAGCGACACTATCCGGTTCGCTATAAATTACAAAAAAAATGTGCATCGTTTTCAAATAAACACCAATCTCAAGTCGAACCCAAAGCCATGGCGGACAATTAAAAAGAAGAACAAAATTTGGGATGAAGAATTGATGAAAAAACAAAAATACGTTGATTTTAAAAATGATGGCAGCATTTATACTTTTGAATATATAGTAGATGATAAAAGACTGCGACATATTGATATTCTATTTGAATACCAACCTATATTACGTTTCAACGTAAAAGTCATTAAGTAAAATTACCTGTTTTAAATTAAAGCGCAAAAACAGGTATTTCCACGCTATTATTTTTGTGTTAAGCTATCGATATTTGATATTCCCCAAATTACTGAATAATAAAATATTAATCATGGCTATAATCAGACAGTACAGTATTGAAAAAAAGACAAGTGTAGGCTGTGCAATTTCTTATTTTCCTGCTAAGCCTTTAGTTGACACAGCGGGATTAGATGATAATGGCGAATTTATCCTCCTTATAACCGCCTGTTTAAAAGACAGTAATGGATTAATTTCAGCCAGTAATAATATAAAATTTACCATTCAAGATATTCCTTTTTGGTTTGTTATTGACAACCAGATTACTCAAACCGATGGAAGCGGTTATGTTACATTACAAATAAAAGGCAGGCTGGCTTACCCGGGAACAAAAGGTTATCACCCGGTTAGCTTTACCATAACAAATGAGTCGAAACCTGAAGTATCCCGTTCGGGCGTAATTTCATTTTCAGGTAAACTGCCTTTATTTTAAGAACTAAAGAATGCACCTATAGAACCAATCAACCCTTTACTCTATTAGGTGCATTTCTATTATTTTAATAACTGATCGGCGTGAGCTTTTGTTTTTACAGCAGTTATAACCTCATCGATAATTCCGTTCTCATCAATCACAAAAGTAGTTCGGTTTATTCCGTCAAAAAGACGCCCCATAAACTTTTTGGGACCCCATACACCAAAAGCATTAATTACCGTTTTATCTACATCTGCAAGAAGCGGGAAAGGTAAATTGTATTTCTCTTTAAACTTAGCCTGTTTCTTCTGATCATCTGCACTTACGCCTAAAAGCTCGTAGTTGTTCGCTTTAAAACGCTCAAAATTATCACGCAGGTCACACGCTTCGGCTGTGCAGCCCGGCGTACTTGCTTTTGGATAAAAGAATACAACTAGTTTTTTCCCTTTATAATCGGCTAATGCATGTGTGTTACCATCCTGGTCGACACCCGAAAAATCAGGTGCTTTATCTCCTTTTGAAAGTGTTATCATAAGTGTATATTTGTTTTTATAAAAATAGTGAAAATGACTAAAGCAGAAAAGGTACAATTTGTAATTGATACACTCAAAGAAATTTACCCTACTATACCCATACCACTGGATCATAAAGACCCTTATACATTGCTCATAGCAGTATTGATGAGTGCTCAAAGTACCGATGTACGCGTAAACCAGATTACACCACTATTATTTGAAAGAGCCGATAATCCATATGCTATGGTAAAATTATCGGTAGAAGAAATTCGTGATATTATACGTCCGGTAGGGCTTTCGCCAATGAAAGCTAAAGGAATACATGGCCTTTCGGAAATACTAATTGCAAAACACAACGGACAGGTTCCTGCAAATTACCCTGATCTTGAGGAACTTCCGGCTGTAGGTCATAAAACTGCCAGTGTGGTAATGTCCCAGGCATTTGGCATTCAGGCTTTTCCGGTAGATACACATATCCACCGATTAATGTACAGATGGGGTTTTACCAACGGAAAAAACGTTGTACAAACCGAAAAAGATGCCAAACGTTTGTTCCCGGAAGAGTTATGGAATGACCTTCATCTCCAGATCATATGGTATGGAAGACAATACTCACCCGCCAGAGGATGGGATCTTGAAAAAGATATTATAACCAAAACAATAGGGCGAAAATCAGTAATTGAAGAGTATTATAATAAAAAAACCTCCCGTTAATTGCGGGAGGTTTTTCTTTAATTAGCTATGTTCTCGAATGTACCATTGCTTGTTTTAACTATCTTGAGTGCCTTAGAATAGTTAAGTAAAAAATCTATGGTTTCTTGCTTAGGTAACATTTTTGGAGCTGCTAATTTTGTCTTAGAGTAAAGTTTTGCCATCGAATAGAATTTGTTTATTTCCTACTACAACGCAAAGCAGCTTTCTAATATTGTCTAATTAGTTAAAATAATTTTATTTTTTTCGATAACCTTTCTAAGGTTCATGAGAGCATATCTCATCCTACCAAGGGCAGTATTGATGCTAACCCCAGTTAAATCGGCTATTTCTTTGAAACTTAGATCCTGATATATTCTCATTTGCAGTACTTCTTTCTGATCGTCCGGAAGTTCCTGAATAAGTCGTTGCAAATCGTTTTCTACCTGTTCTGTAATTATCCTGTTCTCTATATTCGGACTGTTGTCTGTCATAATAGAAAAGATGGAAAACTCTTCAGTTTCACGGTACATTGGCATTTTTTTATTCCTCCTGAAATGATCTACAATAAGATTGTGCGAAATACGCATAACCCATGGAAGGAATTTGCCTTCTTCGTTATAAGCATTAGACTTAAGTGTTTTTATCACTTTGATAAAAGTATCCTGAAAGATATCATCTGCAATATCTCTATCTGTTACTTTTGAGTAGATAAAACCGTAAATTTTCGATTGGTGCCTTTTGATTAAAGTAGCAAGAGCGTTTTCGTCTCCAGCAACATAATTTTTAACCAGAACTGCGTCTAGGATTACAACATTAGCCATAGCAAATACTTTTTAGGTTCTTTGAATTTATTTTCGGTAAAAATCCAGAAACTATGTTTCTAAAAAGTAGTTTTTTGTATAGGCGAATGTGTTAATTAAAGATTAATGATATGCCAAATATAGCATAATAAAATTATAAACAACAATAATAAATTTAAATTTTAACAGCAATAGTACAATAAATATCTAAAAGTTATAGTAAAACCAACGTAATGTAAGGAAAATCAACGTTTTATTAAATAGCAAAATATTTACATTATAATTAAAAAAGTAATCAAAAGACAATATATACTATTGTTTTTTAATCATTTTAACAGCTAAAGCAGCTTCTCCCTCCTTAAAACCCTGCCAATTGTCTTTTTAATTCTTTCCTCTATCGTCTCTTCCCTTTTAGCGGAATAGATCCATTCAATACACATTCGTTGTTCCCACTGCTTGTATTTTATAAAAGCCTCATAGGCACTTTTATGTTCCTGCAAACGCTCTTTAAAGTCTTCGCGCACTATAAAAGGATCATTATCAGCATAAAGCGTTATGTGTACATAATCACCTTCATCCTTCTTTATCGTTTTCCTGATCTCGGCCTTAACAACCATCATCATACCATTACCATTACTTAAAGGCATCAGGTTAAAACTTTTTACAGGATAACCGTCAATAGTACCTTTTACTTTTACAAAACCAAAAGCCGTTTCTTTGTTCTTCTGAATATCGGTTATGGCAGCATATGTCCACCCTCCCTTTCCTGGAAAGCGTTCCAGTTGGTATTCTCTATTGGTTAGCGGTTCCAATTAATTATCGAATTTAAGGGTAACAGTTTGTGCAGTATGGCTAATTGATATGTTTCGCCCCATAATGAGTGCGCGGTTATCGTCTGTATGCCCGGATGGGATTCCGAAATACACCGGGCAGTCAAAATGCTCCAGGGTTATCTGGGTATCGTTTTTACCGAATGGTATCGTAGACTCTTTTATATCGACCATGCCGCCTACAAGGAGCGCTTTAATTCCAGATAATTTTCCAGCCCTTTTCAGGGAGATGAGCATCCTGTCGTAATGGTACAGGTATTCGTCGATATCTTCTATAAACAATATCTTTCCGTTCGTATCAATATCCGATCCAGAACCTACAATTCCATACATCATGGAAAGGTTCCCTCCTACCAATATGCCTTCCAGTATACCAGGGGCTGTTTTATTATCAGGCAGGTTTTGGATATTATAGGATAGGCTTTCGCCGAAGAGCGCTACACGAATGGTTTCAGAAGATGCAGCATTGCTATTAGGAATTCCCTGCAGCATGACTGCATGGAGGCTTTCTATTCCGAAATTATGGATATGACTGTGCAGCAGCGTAATATCACTATAACCCACAAGCCATTTCGGGTTGGCTTTAAAAGCCGTCCAGTCAATGCTGTCTATAATACGTAAAGTACCATAACCTCCTTTGGTAAAGAAGATCGCTTTAATAGTAATATCATCCAGCATTTGCTGAAGATCGGATAAGCGTTCTTCATCAGTTCCGGCAAGGAAGCCGTGTGATGCAAAAGCATTTTTTCCAAGTACAGGATGCAGTCTCCAGCTTTTAAGTAAAGCCAGACCGTCATTTATTTCGTGAGGTTCACAGCGTTTAGCGGTACTTACAATCCCGACTTTATCGCCTTCTTTTAGGTAGGTTGGTGTTGTCATTAATGAATAGATCAGAACACGAATGACGTATTCCATTATCATTCAAATATAAGAATTATTGGTAGTACAAATCAATAGCTCTCAGCTTAAACTTTACATGATACTTATTGAGATTCCAAGTTTTAAAACTTAGAAAAAGAATAACATAAAAAACCACAAACATTTAAAAACCAACAACATACACATATATTTAACAAGGTAATTAAAATATATTCCTTAATTTTATACTATTATTCACCTTACAAATACTATTCGTATGAAAAAATATATACTTTTTTATGCAGCCCTTCTGGTAGGAATGGTTTCTTATTCGCAATGTGATCCGGTAGCAACATTAGACGAAGATTTTAGTGGCTTCAACGTTCCTTTTGGAGCTTTCCCGCAGCAATGCTGGACGGTTATAGGATCTTTTTTTCATACAGAGCAAAGAGGAGACCCACCTAATCAATATGCACAGTTCTATAATGCAATGATTCAAAATGGCGGGAGTTACCTTGTTACGCCGGAACTCATTTCAATAGACGCACAGCATCAATTTTCTTTTGATATTTACAAAGTTCCCTCGGTAAACGGCACATTTAACCCTAACGTCATGGTCTTTCGGGTAGGAACGTTTAATACGCTCGACAATACCCGAGTTTTCACACCCGTTAGCAGCACGACTAATGTAACCAACAATTCAGTAACTCACACTATGATCATTGACGCAGATGTAAATCAGAAATACATTGCAATTCTAGTTTCTGCAAATGCAACACATATGTTTGCCGGTATTGATAATATAAAATATGATGCTGTTTCGGGAACAGAAGATTTTGCAAAAACATCTTTCACTATCTACCCTAACCCAGCTACCGACAGAAACATTACAATAGACAGCAACCTTGACACCAAAGCAGACGTAAACATCTATACACTTACCGGTATGAAAGTATATACAGGAGAACTAAACAACACCAGAGCACAAAACCTGAACCTGTCTTCTTTATCAGCCGGTATATATATGATAAAAGTAAGTGCGGGAAACTTTTCAGAATCTAAAAAACTAATACTGCGATAAGCAATAAAGCTAAAAACAACTTGCTTTAAACAAAGAGTTTTTTTCTCTTTGGAGACTTATAATGGTTAATAACAATAAACTATGCTACAAAAAAAGGAAAGTTTATTGTTATTATTCTTATTAAAACTCAAATCAAATACTTATCATATATACAAATAGGATTGATTTAATAAAACATATTATAAGCAATTTTGAAAAGAACTCAATTTTGCAGAAATAACTAATTCCAATCATTAGAATAATAAGATATAAACTCTTGCGAATAGCAAGCTTTATTTGTATTAAATAAAGCTTGCTTAAATGCTTCTTTATGTAATGATGGTAGTTTCTTAAATCTTTTCATTCGAAGCCTATCAGCTTTCTTAAGAGTTATAAAATCATACGTAGCAGTTAACATCATTACAACTTCAACTTCATCACATTTGTCAATGAGTTTTACAATTGTTGGGTCTAAGCCGAGTGACTTAAATAAGATTTTTTTTGCATAAACAGGTAAATCTATTTTGAAAACACCATTTAAATCTGTTTCTCCTATTTTAATTGTATCATTGATTATAATTGACACTCCCGGCATCGTTTCAAAAAATTCAGATATCACTTTTCCATTAATTGTTCTATTCTGAGAATAAAGACTGCATGTTGAAAAAAAGAGTGCAAAAAATATAATTAGATTTTTTTTCATTTTATTATTTCTTTCACTTTTAAATACTGGTTTAAAATCTCTTTTATTACCCCTGTTCCAATAATATGATCGCCTTCAGTAAATATAAATTCCATACGCTCTTCTAAACGTCCATAAAAATGTGGTGCCGAAAGGATTTTCATATAAGCCTCAACACTTTCTCCCGGGTAAATCTGTTCTTTATCAATGAAAGTCTGTATACCACTTGTAAGCATTTTATCAAAACTAAACTTTACAGCAGGACGATAACCCGACTTAGCAGCAGTTTCACGACCTCCTTCTTCAGTAGTCTTATATTTTAAAACGGCTATAAAATCTGAATTTTGCATTATTAATCTTTTATTCATTCTTTGGGCCAGAATTTCAATATCATTGTGTCTTGCCAGCTTACTAAGCCATTGCTTGGGGATATTCTCATAACCATATAAAAGACCAGCTAGCCCTCCTGTTACTGCAGCAGTAGTATCTGTATCATCTCCAAGATTAACCGCTTTTAGAACTGCTTCTTTATAACTTGTCGTAGTCATCAAACACCACAAAGACGCTTCCAAAGTATGAATAACATACCCAGTACTTTGTATCTCATCTTCATTTAGTTTATAAATATCTCTTTTAAAAAGTCTGTCGAAAATTGCAATTTCGTCTTTATTGATTTCTTTACTTTTAAGAAAATCGCTTATTTCTATTTTAAGGAGACCATATATGTAGGTTAAATCATTACCATTTAAAAGATGTCTTGCAAATTCAAGATAGTAAAAGCAAGATATCACTGAGCGTATGTGACTATGGGTAATCGAAGAAACCAGTTTCGTAATTGTATATCGTTCCTCAGTAGACTTATCTTTTATGTAAAAAAGCAGTGGCAGTAAGCGCATTAGTGAACCGTTACCATTTGAAGATATTTCAAACCCTCCTGCAAATTCCGGCTGCTCACCTTTGGCAAGCCTGTCTATTGCCTGCCTCGTTGCGATGCCTATATCAAAAACTTCTCCATGTGCAGTCCAATAGGCATGATAATACCACTTTATAAAATTTTGTGCAATTACATTCAGATCAAATTCTATAGAAAGTGCCTCTGCAAGACAAAATGTAAGTGATGCATCATCAGAGAAAGTCCCTGCAGGTTGGTCATGGGTTCCATAACTCCACATATCATCAACGGGTTCACGACGACGTTGTTCCCTACTTGTAAACTCTACTGGAACTCCCAACGCATCACCAATGGCAACTCCAAAAAGTGCAGATTTAATTTTACTATCCATAGTTGCGATTACTAATATTGATGAAATTATCAAAGTCGGTCAAATATAAGTATTCAAATCAATACCAATCATAGTAAACTTTGCTTATACCATATTGACATTATAAGCTTTTATACAATACGATAAAAAGACATAAAAGAGAGCCAGATAAACCATAAATAACTAAAAATCAATAACATATATTTAAAATTAACAGAGGAATTAAAATATATTCCTTACTTTTATTACTATTATGAACCTTACAAATACTATTCGTATGAAAAAATATATACTTTTTTATGCAGCCCTTCTGGTAGGAATGGTTTCTTATTCGCAATGCGATCCGGTAGCAACATTAGACGAAGATTTTAGTGGCTTCAACGTTCCTTTTGGTGGTTTCCCGCAAAACTGTTGGACGGTTATAGGTGCTTTTATCCATACAGAGGAAAGAGGAACCCCGCCCAATCAATATGCACAGTTCTATAATGCAATGATGCAGAATGGCAGCAGTTACCTTGTTACGCCTGAGCTTATTTCAATAGACGCACAGCACCAATTTTCTTTTGATATTTTCAAGATCCTCACAAACGGCATATTTAACCCTAATATCATACTCTTTACGGTAGGAACGTTTAATACGCTCGACAATACCCGGGTTTTTACACCTATAACCAGTTCGATGGTTGTACCTAACGAACCGGTAACTCATACTATGATAATTGATGCAGATGTAGACCAAAAATATATTGCCATTTTATTTTCCTCAAATTCAACACAAATGTTTGCCGGTATTGATAATATAAAATATGATGCTGTGGCAGGGACAAAAGATTTCGCTAAAACATCGTTTAGCATCTACCCTAACCCCACAATCGACAGAAACATTACCATAAACAGCAACCTTGACTCCAAAGCCGATGTAAACATCTACACTCTTACCGGCATGAAAGTATATACAGGAGAACTAAATGGCACCGGAGCACAAAACCTGAACCTGTCTTCTTTATCAGCCGGCATGTACATTATAAAAGTAACAACCGGAAGCTTTTCGGAATCTAAAAAACTAGTACTGCAATAAGCTAACTACTCTTATTATAAATCAGAGTAGTGTTGAATTCCTTTTATTCTTAATTGTTATTATTACAGAAGCAGCCTTTTAAAAGTGATTTTTATACATTCTGATATATTCCATATTAAGGGTATTCAGATCATCTTCATAAGTGTAAAAAGCATCATCAAGTTTTTCAAATACTTTCTCAGATTCGGGTCTTATTTTTTCAAGCGTAGAAATTCTTATCTCCCTATATTTCGGCACCTCACCGTTAGGAAACTGGTTCATTGCTTCCTGTAAAAGCTTAGCTGTTTTATCTGCCCCTATAGCCTTCAACCCTCTGATAGTTTCTAATGCATGATCTCCTCCCGAATTATAAAAATACTGATCGAAACCGCCATTGTTAACTTCCGCTTCAAGCAATTGTATATAATAAAAATTTTGCTGATATTCATTTAGTTTTTCCATATCATCACCATAAGAACATAATTCTCCCAGATAAGTATCCATTACGATTATACTGTTATTCATATCTGTAGATTTTAGCAGTTTATCGATATCGGGTTTCCTAACATTTCGATCCTGATTACATCCTGTAAACAAAGTAAATATCAAAGCCATTACTATTATTTTCATTTAATTAATTTATCTCAAATATAAAAACTTCCTTTCATTTCCCTTAACAAAAATTACGGCTGAAAACCATATCTTTGCGTATTCAATTATTCTTATGATAAAGACTGATTTTTCTAAACTCGAACCTAAGAAAAATATACTTATAAAAGGCGCACAGCTGCACAACCTCAAGAACCTGGATGTGGCTATTCCGCGTAACAAGCTGGTGGTAATTACCGGGCTTTCGGGCTCCGGAAAATCGAGCCTTGCCTTTGATACCCTGTATGCCGAAGGACAGCGCCGTTATGTAGAGAGCTTATCCTCTTATGCACGCCAGTTCCTTGGTCGTTTGGACAAACCAAAAGTAGAGTACATTAAAGGTATTGCTCCTGCCATTGCTATTGAACAGAAGGTAAACACAACCAATGCACGTTCTACCGTAGGTACCAGTACAGAAATTTACGATTACCTCAAACTGCTTTTTGCCCGTATTGGGCACACCTACTCCCCTGTTTCGGGTCGTGAGGTAAAAAAAGACACGGTAACCGATGTAGTTGCTGAAGTTCAGAAACTGGAACCGGAAAGCCGCTGGCTGCTGCTTTCTCCTGTACATACCGAAAAAGGGCGTACACTAGAAGAGAAACTAGGCGTTTTATTACAACAGGGTTTCGCACGTATTTTAGTAGATAATGAAATGCTGCGCCTTGACGAAATTACCGATGTTGATTTCGCCAATAAGGAAGTACTGCTTATTATCGACCGTATCGTAGTTAAAGACGAGGAAGAGTTTTATAACCGTCTTGCAGATGCCATACAAACTGCTTTCTATGAAGGTAAAGGCGAAACTTTCCTCCAAGAGGTATCGACCGGAAGACGTCTTGTATTCAGTAATAATTTTGAACTGGACGGCATTACTTTCCCCGAACCTAACGTACACCTGTTTAGCTTTAATAATCCTTATGGTGCCTGTCCTTCCTGCGAAGGTTATGGCAGCATCATTGGTATTGATGAAGAACTGGTAATACCTAACACAGCACTTTCTATCTATGAGAATGCTATTTTCCCTTGGCGTGGTGAAAGCATGGGCTGGTACCGTGACCAATTAGTAAACAACGGACATAAATTTGATTTCCCTATCCATAAGCCTTATTTCCAGCTGTCTGAAAGTGATCGATTGTTGATTTGGAAAGGCAACAAGTACTTTACAGGCCTTGATGACTTTTTTGCCGAACTGGAAGAGAAAAACTATAAGATACAAAACCGTGTAATGCTTTCGCGTTACCGTGGTAAAACCAAATGCCCCGTGTGTAAAGGCAAACGCCTTAGACCGGAAACGAATTACATTAAAATAAACGACCGCACCATATCTGACCTGGTTGACCTGCCGATTAAAAACCTTGCCGATTTTTTTGCACAGCTTGAACTATCAGAATTTGATGCTAAAGTGGCAAAAAGGCTTTTGGTAGAGATCAATAACCGTCTTGGGTTTTTACAGGAAGTGGGTCTGGATTACCTGACACTGAACCGTAAATCGGCTACACTATCGGGTGGTGAATCGCAGCGTATTAACCTTGCTACCTCTATGGGCAGCAGCCTTGTAGGCTCGATGTACATACTGGATGAACCAAGTATCGGGCTTCACCCAAAAGATACCGAAAGGCTTATTGTAGTGCTGGAAGGCCTTCGTAACCTTGGCAACACCGTTATTGTGGTAGAGCACGACGAGGACATCATGAAAGCGGCCGATATGATCATTGATATTGGTCCTGAAGCCGGAACCCTTGGCGGGGAACTTGTAGCACAGGGAACTTATGACGAGATCCTGAAATCGGATTCGCTTACTGCGAAATACCTGAATGGTGATCTTGAGATCAGTGTCCCTAAAAAGCGCCGTAAGTTCAAGAACCATATTGATGTAATTGGGGCGCGTGAAAACAACCTTAAAAATATCGATGTTACTTTTCCATTGGACTGCCTTACTGTAATTACAGGGGTTTCAGGAAGCGGAAAGAGTACACTCGTAAAAAAGATACTTTTCCCTGCCATGCAGAAAAAACTGGATGGTATGGGCGAAAAAGCCGGACAGTTTACTGAACTGCAGGGTAATTTTTCGCATATAAAACATATTGAGTACGTAGACCAGAATCCTATCGGGCGCAGCTCGCGTTCGAATCCGGTTACCTATATCAAAGCCTATGACGATATCCGTGATTTGTTTTCTAAACAGAAACTATCCGGTATTCGTGGATACCAGGCCAAACATTTCTCATTTAACGTAGATGGCGGACGCTGTGAAACCTGTAAAGGTGAAGGTGAAGTTACCATCGAGATGCAGTTTATGGCCGATGTACATTTAGAGTGTGAAACCTGCAATGGCAAACGCTTTAAGAAAGAAGTACTGGAAGTTACATTTGAAGGCAAGAATATAGACGATATCCTTTCACTTACTATTGATGATGCTGTGGCGTTCTTTAGCGAGCACAAGCAAACGAAGATCATGACCAAATTGCAGCCTTTACAGGATGTAGGTTTAGGTTATGTACAATTAGGACAGTCGTCTTCTACCCTTTCGGGTGGTGAGGCACAGCGTATCAAGCTGGCATCGTTCCTTGTTAAGGGGGCGACCAAAGACAAAGCGTTGTTTGTATTTGACGAACCTACTACTGGTTTGCATTTTCATGATATCAAGAAACTGATGACTTCGTTTGAGGCTTTATTGGATAAAGGACATTCGATCATTGTTATTGAACACAACCTCGATCTTATTAAGTGCGCCGACTATATTATTGACATTGGTCCTGAAGGCGGTGAAAATGGTGGTCACCTGATGGCTTTCGGTACACCGGAAGAAGTGGTGAAGAATCCTAAATCAGTTACTGGAAAGTATTTGAAAGAGAAACTGTAGTTAGGAAGTCAGAAGAGAGAGATCTTATTGTCATTCCGATTGAAGCGCAGTGAAACAAAGGAAATTCAATAATTTTAAAAATTTCTCCACTCCATTTCATTCCGGTCGAAATGACAAAGACCTAAAAACACAAAAACTGTTCATAATTGAATAGCCGCATTAATAAATTATCTGAAAATAAAATAAACCTATCAAATTGAAAAATAGTAAACTTTCTACTCTATTAGACATATATCAGAAACAAAACGGAAAGGGTGATAGCTATAAAAATGTAATACTGGAACTTCTCAATGGCGATTCACTGCTGTTGCTGCCATCTCAGAATGACAGCCAGGAAAATCAAGAACCGGTTACAGAAAATAGAGGAAAAACACTTAAGCTATCCAGTGTATTTAATATTGACGGTGTAACCGTATTAGGAGCATTTACAGATGAAAACGCGCTATTCAGCTGGGCAAAGCAACCTATTCCTTATAAAATGCTTGAGTCAAAAGATGTACTAAAACTTTGTGAAGAAACGGCTATTGGAAGAATTGTTATCAATAGCGGATCGCCTACAATGTTTGTTCTAGAACAAAACAGGGAGTAAAAAATAGTATACTTATAACAACAAAGCTCTATTCTTAATTGAATGGAGCTTTTTTGTGCGCTATTGACTACGTACAAATACCTGATTTTTGAAAAACTGATTAAGCATGGGTTTTATTTTTCTAATTTTAACTCTTAGACCATAATTAATTTCCATCAACTTATGAATTACCTTGATCTTAAATATGCAGAAAGATTGTATTTGGTGATTCTATATGAAACTATTATTGCTGATATACTAAATAATATACGCCATGGACAAATAGTGCGACAACTTGTTAAGGATGGAAGTAGTCTGGAAAAGGCAGAAAAATTATATCTATATGTCCATACAAATTTTGATAAGGCCATCCAATTTAAGGACAATATAAAAAACAGCCTTATAAAAACCCGTAGGGAATTTGAAGCGGATATAGAGGAAGAGAGAAGAATTAGGGAAAAAAATCTAGAGGAAGTATCAAAAATGACAGATCTGTTTTATGAAAAATTAACCGATCTTGCCCTTGATCTAGGTGTTGATATTTTGAAAAAGGCAATCGGAATAGGATAAAACAGACAAAGTCCTGTCCCTAATTTTTAGTTTCTCATAGTCACGCTGCCCCGATAGCTATCGGGACTCAAATCACAGTACAATTATAATATAAATCTAATCTCTATAGACCTTCGACAAGCTCAGGCTGACTCATTAATAACATTATTTCTGATAGAAAAGACAATAAATAAACAAGATCCCATTCTCTTAGTTACTTATAGTCACGCTGAGCTTGTCGAAGCGCGATACAATTAACCCCGTCTGGTTAGGCCTTCGACAGGCTCAGGCTGACTCGTTAATAATCTTATTTGACAATATAAATACAAGCTCCTTCTTAAATTGAATTGGGCTTTTACTTATATTTAACGTATAAAATTAATAGCAATGGAACATAGAGCGAAATCAATACGTCCATTTATAGGAGCCAAAGACTTTGAAGTATCCCGCAGCTTTTACCGTGAGCTTAGCTTTAAGGAAACGGAAATATCTCCTGATATGTCTGTATTTGAAACAGGGACTATGGCATTTTACCTGCAGGATTACTACAATGCGGATTGGGTAAACAATACCATGCTTTTTATGGAAGTAGACGATGTAAACCGTTTTTGGGACGACCTTATTTCTCTGAACCTGCCCGCTAAATACAAAAACGTAAGACTCAAACCTATTGTACACCTGGATTGGGGCAGTGAATGTTTTATACACGATCCTTCGGGCATATTATGGCATGTAGGGGAGTTTAAGCAACTTTAATATGGCTTGAGTTTGTCGAAGCGTAATATAACTTTGCGTTATAATTTATCAATTAAGATTTTCGTTTGATCATTAGCTTCATATTCTTTTAATGTCTGACCAGATATCATTTTCCATTCTGTAAGTCCATTAGCATTACGCCCCATAACCACTACAGCTGCTGTGGACGGGCTACTAAAAATATAGTCATCAGTAAATACATAAACATTTCCATCAGACTTTAATACCTCTTTATTGATTAAAGAATTTCTAAAATTAATAAATGAAGGAGTTACAGAATTTACAGTATCCAAAGATGCTTTAGACCCTTTAAAAACAACAAAACCTTCAGAGGTTGGCTCTCCTTGAGCGTCAGCTCCTCTAGCTGCCTTTATATAGAACGTTTGCTGTTTAATTAATGGCTTAATTTCTCTTTTTTCATCGAATAATTTATGTCCTAAGGTACTAACCAACATTTTTATATTTTCTAAGTACTCTTCCATTTCTGCTGTATCCGATTCCGATATAGAAGATTTAGTTGGTATTATAAAATTTTCAATACTATAACGATTAGCCGATTTAGCAATATTATGAAGCCTGTTCTCTAAGTATTTAATATGAGCTTTATTCAAGTTTTCATCTTTGTTTATAAATACAATTGCTTCATTCCAAAAATCTTTTTGAGTAAGATGTTGGTTTAAACGTTTAAGCACAGATTCTGCTTCTCCTATGTATACTTGATCATTATTATCTTGATCTTTTCCAAAAAGAAGATAAACACCTGTACTATTTAAATCTTCACGATCCGAACAATCTTTTATCTTTATCCTTGGAATTTTATATGCTTTCCCTGTCCAATTTGATAACTCACAAGTCATTCTTCCATTTGGATCTCCGTCTATCAAAAATATTTTAATTGTCTTACCGAACTTCATTTTTTAATTTTGTAAGAATCAAATATAATACTAAACTTCAAAAAAACTTCTCTCAACGCTACTATTATCTTATTTTTACGGTTCCAACAGCGGCCTACATGAAGGACTATTATAAAATACTTGGCGTTAAGCGTGACGCTTCTCAGGACGAAATTAAGAAGGCGTACAGGCTGCTGGCACTGCAATACCATCCTGATAGAAATGACGGTGATACAACTAGCGAAGAGCGGTTCAAGCTGATCTCTGAATCGTATATTATCCTTGGTGATGCTCCTAAAAGAAATGCCTACGATTATACGCAGGGCAATAAAAGCCATTATAACGGTAAAAACCCTTCTTCTTCAGGTAAAGCAGCTCCGGTAACTTTCCTGATACTCTTTAAAAGGATCAAAACAAAAGTGCTTAATGCGGGTGGATACATTAATGAAGCGGCACTTTTTAAGATCATTGACGACTTGTTATCTGAAGAAACCATTGCGATTTTAGTTAATGGTAGTGATGTTGTCACGAATAACCTGATACTGGATGAAATACTGGTATCCTGTGTATTCCTGCCTGATGAATCACGCTATACCATTCATGAAAAATTGATTAAAGTTGCCGATGGTGATCCCAGATTCATACAAAAAATTGCGGTACTGACTAAAAAGACTGAGAAATTCCTTAATCAAAAAGCAGTTGAAACTTCCAGCGAAAGTGAATCGAATAAACCCGCTTTCTTTTTATTCCTGCTCTTTATTCTTCTTATACTACTTATGCTCTTGTAATATTAGCAGACAATCGTTAAAACTACAAAAGAAAAAAGACACAACAATGCTGTGTCTTGTATTACAATCAAATAAAATCCTGTTTATTTTATTCCTAAAGCACCATACTTAAGAATACAGTAGATCGCTTTAATTCCGTCTTTCCAATTGATTTTTTTTCCTTCATCATAGGTTCTTCCATAATAAGAGATCCCAACTTCATAAATCCTTATTTTTTTTATACGGGAAATCTTAGCGGTTACTTCGGGTTCAAAACCAAAGCGTCTTTCTTTAAGATCTAATGACTTTAATACATTTGCATCGAACAATTTATAGCAGGTTTCCATATCTGTTAAGTTCAGATTGGTAAACATATTCGATAAAAAGGTAAGGAACCTGTTCCCTATAGTATGCCAGAAAAACAATATCCTGTGTGCATTGCCTCCCATAAAGCGCGAACCGTAAACTACATCGGCATGCCCATCTAATACAGGCTTTAAAAGCAGATTGTATTCATTAGGATCATATTCCAGGTCGGCATCCTGAATGATAATCAAATCACCTGTAGCTTCTTTTATTCCTGTATGTAATGCAGCACCTTTTCCTTTGTTTTTATCATGCCTGAAAAAAGACATCGCCATATCCTGGTTTTGTGCCATATAAATCTCTATTGTATTAGCAGTAGCGTCTGTAGAGTGATCATCTATTATTATGATCTCTTTGGTAATGCTTTCCGGTAAAACAGTAGCTTTTATTTTATTCAGTATTAAATGAACAGTTTTTGCTTCGTTAAAAACAGGAATAATTATAGATAGTTTTTTCATTTTTAAGCTTGTAAAGTAGTTTTCTTATATTTCTCAGCATACAATTTGCCCATCAGGATAATAACAACCGGAAAGAAAACAATATGGAACCGGTCACCCTGCTGACTTGAAATACCTGAAGTTGCCATGATGTATAAAATATAAAGCCCCATTAAGGTGTAAATATCAGGCTTTTTGTAGGATCTTAAACAGTAATAGAGTGCCAATATAAAGCCAATAAGTGTAAAAAATCTGTTTTGGTACTTTGAAAGTATCACCATCGATTTTTTTACAAATTCAAAATAGGCTGTCCCGTCTATGTTTGTGCATATGCTTATGCAGTCACTCGGGCTTTTCGTATTATCGGCAATATCCAGAAAATAAGCTTTTAGTAAATTTATACTGTTATTTTTAAGCTGTTCTACTGCATCTTTTGCCGCAACTATTTTTCCTTCGGGTAATGGAAGGCTAAAAATATAATCAGCCCTTTTGTTCTCACCCTGATTAAACTCTTTGTTCTCTTTTAAGCAGATGGCTTTACTACCCAGATAATTATAGTAGGTAATGCCGTCAATATAACTAATCGTGAAGTTACCGTACTGCGCTTTCATTTTAACACCCTGAAATACTATAAGCCCTAAACTCAGGTATATAAAAATAGTACTGATCTTATTATAATTTTTAATGAGTATCCTGCTAAAGAAAATTGTAAGTACAACAACAAAAAACATTCCTCCCGGTTTTATAACTACCGTAAAAAGCAAAATGCTTATAGCCAATGCCAGGTAATTAAATGATTTACTTGTATAGTATTTGTCTATTAAATAAAAAGACAGCAGTATCAAAAAAGTAAATATACTTTCGGTTAGCAAATGAAAATTGACAAACGCAGACCCTAATATCGTATAAAACAGCAGCGTAAAAAGCAATGACTTATTTTGTGAAAGATATTTTTTTAAAAAACTGAATAACAGTAGAGCGATACCCAGCCAGGAAATTATGTTTATAATAAAACTAAAATTGTAGATCGCTGTATCATCACCTCCAAAGAGATAAGGAAGGCCAAAAATAAGAGCCATACCAATAGGCCTGTAATGATGTACTTTAAATCCGTGGTAAAAAAAACTTGCTGCTTCCCTATAATTATCCGAGTCAGAATAAATTATATTTTGGTTTTTTATTTGTAGTAATTCGTTAAGAAACGTTATCCATATTAAGCCCAAAAAAATTATTAAAATTTGGTATTTATACTTCAATAGAAAGGTTCTCATTCACAATTTTTTGTAAAAATAGCTTTTTTTTTTGATAGTGAGATTTTTCTGTGTTTCTTCTAAAACTAAAATTTGCATTGAGTAAAGGAGCTATATTCTACGGCTTAATTACCTTATAAACTGTACCAAAGATTTTCTTAAACAATCCCTACCATACTATACAATTTTGATGCTGATGTATAGAGATGATAATATACTGTAGTTATTATCTGAAAAGCAGTTACCTGAGTGTCTATAACCTCCATTTTTAATCCTTGGTTTTCTGACCATTTGGAAGCGTTAACGACCACGATCAAGTCATTACCATCTATATCTACCAATCGCGAACCGGGCTTGAAAGCCTTACCGGTAATTTTATATCCTGTAGGTTCATCATACACATATAGCGATGCACCTCCCCACAGATAATCGAATTTGAATTTAAGAAGAATAGCATCATTAGCGGTGATCACGATATTCTTATCACTGGAACTTGCCGGATGTGCGCTGAAAATAGTGTTCTCTAAAATCAGGCTGGCTACAATCCGTCTTTTATCTTCAAATTGTATTACCCCAAGTATAGCAGTCCCATTATGGATGATACATTTATTATCTTCAAATCTAGCTGTAAAATGAGTCATGGGTTATCATTAGTTTACGATACTTTAAATATACTGGTTTCGAAATAATTTTCAATTGTAATAAAAATAATTACACAAATATAAAGTTTGGCACGCAACTTGTACTGTATTAATCAAATCTCAGGATTTATCATGAGGTTTGTTAATAATTGGTTGGTTGGTTTGTTAAGTCCCGTCACTTCATAAGAGTGACGGGCTTTTTTTATGCTATATCGTAAAATAATAAAATGTTATTTTTTAAAAAATTTAGACTGCCATTTTAGCAGATTAGGCTTTAAAAGCTTCGGCATCATATTAAAATGTACCAAAAGTGGACAATTACTTTACAAACCATTAGTAATAAAACTTTTAAGCAGAATTATTATTTCACTCAAAAAGTGCATATCAGAAACAAAAAGTGGAAAATTAATTCTTAAGTAATTGGGCTAGCTGCCCCGTTAAATTTTTACGGGAATACTGTTGCAGTCCTATAGCATTCGCTTTAAGATTACCTTGAAGGTATTGATTAAAATACAATAAAATGGAGTCTTTAAGCTTGTCTTTATCGTCATAAGTAATAAAGATGCCTGTATTTGTAGCTTTGATAATTGCTGCAAAATCTGCTTCTTCGGGACCTATCGCCAGAATTGGCCTTTCTGATACCATATATTCAAACAATTTACCTGGAATAATGCATTTGGTTTCTTCCGAATCGATCTCAACCAACAACAATACCTGTGACTTTCTTTGTTCAGAAACAGCCTCACTATGCGAGACATACCCCCTATTATTGATATAGCCTGATAGCTCGAACTCTTCAATAGCATCAAGCACTTCTCTACTTACAGCACCTATCAGTTTTAACTGGAAATGAGCTTTAAATTCTGAATTTTCAGCTATCAATTCTGATAATGCTTTCCATAGGATACGCGGATTACGCTCCGACAGGAACGAACCTATATGTGCTATTGTAAACTGCTCATCCAAAGGATGTTTAGCTATTGTTTCTACATCATAACCATTTGTTATTACAGCAATTGGCTTGGTTGTCAATGCTTGAAATTCCTGCTTTGTAGTAGGACTGGTAACAAGGATAGTATCGGCAGTAGTAAGCACCTTTTTTTCAAGGGTTCTGTGTTTTTTAGCTGCAAAAGATGACAATTTCAATGCCTTATGATAGCCTATCGTTGTCCACGGGTCACGGAAATCGGCTACCCATTTTATATTGTGTTTTTCCTTGATCTTCAACCCAATAAGATGCAGACTGTGTGGCGGCCCGGTAGTGATAATGGTATCAATTGCGTTCTCTGAAATATACTTAGAAAGGTAAGTTACTGACGGCTTTACCCATAATACGCGGGCATCGGGAATAAAAAGGTTTCCTCTCACCCACAGCATGATACGCTGCAAAAAAGACTGTTTTCTTTTATGTGGTATGATACCCGAACTTATTTTTTTTGTACTGCTTTTGGAAAATGCCGAAGCCCATCCGTAAGGTTCTATGATCCTGTTCTTCAGGATCGTTACATCCGGACTAACTTCGCTAAGTAATCCTTCATCCAATAATGGATACGTTGGATTTTCAGGAATATATACAATAGGTTCTATACCAAAACCCGGCAGGTACTTAACAAACTTAAGCCAGCGCTGTACACCCGGCCCTCCTGCAGGCGGCCAGTAGTAGGTTATGATAAGTACTTTTTTCAAATTACAGTTAACTGATTATTAAACGTATAGTCTTAAACTGTTTCTTTAGTATCATTATTAACAAGCTTCTTTTTTCTTTCGAAATAGATACCTCCCGCTAATAATAGCAGCATTAACAACGTACTGATTAACGCTATAATACTTCCTGTTTTTACCACCTGTGGTTCAAATTTGAATTCAATAGTATGTTTTCCGGCAGGTACTTTAAGCGCTCTAATGGTGTAATCTGCTTCAAAGTGTGGCGTTAGTTTACCGTCAATATAAGCATTCCATCCATTCTTATAGTATACTTCCGAGAACACAGCTAAGCCTTCGTTCTTGTTGTTTGACGTATATTTAAGATCGTTTGGTTTATAAGAATCAAGTGTTATTGTAGCTGTACTGTCTACAGCATAAGCAGTTTTAGTTATAGCATCCGGAAACTCCAGTTTATTAATAATCACATCCTTTTTAGGATCGATTGTATTTAAGGCTTTAATCTCTTCGTCTGCCGTACTTACTGCTTTTACGTTACTAGCAAACCATGCAGCACCGTTAGCATAAGGGTTTGTAAACGGCACATATTCACCATCTTTAGACTGTAATAATATGTATTTTACATTCAGTACATCCAGTGTTGGGATAGAACTTCCTAACGACATGGTCTCCTGGTTTACTTTACCAATAACATCGGCCAGTTTTGTTTCTACATTGTAAATAAATAACTGGTCCATTCTTCTTGGCCTAACTGCACTATAACCACCTACAGACTGGTGGAAGTAAGATGTTCTACCTGCTAATCGGCCCTGTACTTCATACACCCTGTAGTGTGTCGTATCCTGAAGTATAAAAGTATCACCGGGTGTCGCTTCAAAAGGTCTGTCTACTTCTCTTGCAGAAACGAAATCTTCTTTATTTACATAGTTTCTGTCAATAAAGAAAAGATCTCCAACCATGAAAACTCCAATAATAACTACTGCAGTAATATGTGATATTTTGTTCTTCATCGAGAACCACAATGCTGCTGCTGCTATTAGTATCAATATTCCTGAACGCCATAAATCTGACGTGTACATATCACTTCGTTGTATTTTCAGGGCATCTACAAAAGCAGGTCCCATTTCACCATACATCTCTAAAAACTGGGCATCACGTCCACCTGTAAAATTGAACGCTCCTTTGAAAAGGAACAGGCACACTATGATTCCAAGCGCCGTAGCTGCCGACATCCATAATCCTTTAAACTGCTCTTCTTTCGTTAATTTAAAGAACGATTGAAGCCCCATAAAGGCTAATACAGGCATACACAATTCTATAATTACCTGTATTGAAGATACCGCCCTGAATTTGTCATACAACGGCACATAGTCAATAAAGAATGTAGTAAGTCCCGGGAAATTTTTACCCCATGATAGCAATAGCGAAAGAATTGCTCCTGCCAGGAAAGCATATTTAATTTTTCGTTTGTCAATAAATAAAGCCAGTACAGCCAGGAAGAATACTATGGCTCCAATATAAGCCGGAGCCTCAACAATAGGCTGGTCACCCCAATAGGTCATTGCATTAGCAGCAAACTCTTCGGCTTCTACCGGAGATGCGCCCTGCTCTGTAATAAATTCGTATAAATGTGATTTGTTACCTACGTTTTCACGACCTCCTCCACCAAATAATCTCGGTACGATAAGGTTAAAACTTTCAGTAATACCATAACTATATTCGGTGATATAGTCATATTCCATAGCAGAGTTTGTAGTGTTTTGAGATCCGTCAGCATTAAAGGTCAGCTCACTTTTTCCTCGGATACTCGTCGGTGTATATTCAGCGGTAGCTAAAATACTGGTAGCATTCATACCCACAGCCAGCAATGCTGCAATTCCAAGTACTCCTACAGAAATACCTAAATGCCTGTATTCTTTCTTTTTAACGATATCTACAATGAAATAAATACCTAACACTAAAAGAAGTAAAAGAAGGTAATAGGTCATCTGGAAGTGGTTTGCATTGATTTCCAGTGCCGAAGCAAGCAAGGTGAGCAGTCCGCCAACAAGGTACTTTCGCTGAAAAACCAGGATCACACCCGCTACAACCATAGGCATATAAGCAATGGCATGTGCTTTTGCATTGTGCCCTACTCCTAAAATAATAACCAGATAGGTCGATAATCCAAACGCCAGTGCCCCAAAAAAGGCTTTAAGCGGATCTACCTTAAGAGCTCGCATTAGAATATAAAATCCTAAGAAATATAGAAATAAATAATCTGCCGGACGTGGTAAAAATCGAATAACACTGTCCAGTTGCTTAATATAATTGTGTGGGTAATTTGCCCCTAACTGATAGGTAGGCATACCCCCAAAGGCATTGTTTGTCCAATACGGTTCTTCACCTGTTTGTTTACGAAAATCATTCTGTTCCTTAGCCATCCCGGTATATTGGGCAATATCGGACTGATAGATCTTTTTGCCCTGCAATACAGGGTAAAAATATATTAGAGATACAATTACAAATCCAATAATTGCTAGAAAATGTGGGTAGAGCTTATTGATATTCTTCATAAATAAATTTTGTAAAAAAACGCCGTGAAGATACTTAATTTTCCACAAACGGTCTGTCATTGTGGCGCAATTAATAACTATTGGTCATAAAAAAGCCTTTCTTGTCAGAAAGGCTGTGTATCATTTTATTCAATTTCTTCGTAATCAATATATTCGCCCACCTTCTTTTTTTCTTTGGGCATTTCCTGCTTTGGGGCTGTATAAGCCTGTTGTTGCTGCTGGCTATATTGTTGCTGCTGTTGCTGAAAGTTTTGTTCTGCTTTTTTCACTACCTGCTGTAAAAGCACAGGAGCAAACATCTTGATTAAGAACTTAACTACATAATACGCAAGGATTAACCAAAATAATGTTTTTATAAATCCAGTAAATGAGGCGGTTTCCATTATCATAAAATTTTATCAAAAATAGGTAATCTGTTATTTAAAATTAAATCATGGCTCTTAAATTAATAATAAAATATACTACTTTTGGGAAACCATAGTTATTTCCAACCAATAAACGAGCCAAACATGATCGGTATAAAGAAAATATTTCCGCTTGCCCTACTATTAAGTTCTGCTCTCTCTCATGCTCAGTATACTGACCAGATAAATTCTAACCGCCCCGGTGAATCGATGGGGGGCTTCTCTGTCGGAAAAACTGTCATGCAGGTAGAAACCGGTATATACGGCATTAAAGAAAAGCACGATGTACTTAACAATAAAACCAAAGGCCTTGGTCTCGACCTTACCCTTCGTTATGGTGCTTTTCTTGAGCAATTGGAATTTATTGTAGATGTACAATACCAGTTTGACCAGTTTAAAGATGCAATATATACCACCAACCGTAATGATTTTAAACAGTTTACCATTGGTGCCAAGTACTTAATTTACGACCCTAATAAAAACTACAAACCCGAGGTAAACATTTACAGCTGGAAAGCCAACCATAAATTTAAATGGCACAGTATTCTTCCTGCAGTTTCGGTATATGCAGGTGCAAATATAATAGGAAAAAATAATCCTTATTCATTTCCGGAAGATGGGCTTAGCCCAAAAGTAATGGTTATAACCCACAATCGTTTTGGCAACATTGTATGGGTAAACAACATTATTGCCGACAAAGTAACGACAGACTATCCAAGTTACGGACTTATATCTACCCTAACCAGGGCTTTTAGCGCTAAATGGTCTGGATTTGTAGAAGTACAGGGATATAAAAGTGATTTTTACTCCGATGGTATTTTTAGATTGGGGGCTGCTCATTTGCTTAACGACAACATGCAACTGGATGCTTCCATAAGCACCAATTTTAAAGATACTCCATCAATATTATACGGTGGCGTAGGCTTTTCATGGCGTTTTGATGCCGATTACAGAGATATCCTGTTACCAGGCGATTCTGACCTTGAAAAAGGGATGAACGAAAAACAAAAGAAGGATAAAAAGAACAAAGAAAAAGAAGATAAAAAGCGTCTTGACGATGTATCACCTGAGGGAGAATAAATAATTATGATTACAATTAAAGAAGCTAAGACGAAAAAAGAAATTAAAGATTTTATAAAATTTTCTTTTGACCTTTACAAAGGTAATCCGTACTGGATACCACCTATTATTGCCGAAGAAATGGAAGGCTTTGATAAAACAAAAAATCCGGCATTTGAGCATGCCGAAGCTTATTATTACCTGGCATACAGGGATAATAAAATTGTAGGCAAAGTCGCCGCGATAGTAAACTGGCAGGAAATAAATGTTCAGGAAAAGAAAAAAGTTCGTTTTGGATGGTTTGATGTTATCGACGATATCGAAGTAACAAAAGCCCTGCTTGAAAAAGTATACGAGCTTGGACGTAGGCACAACCTTGAATATGTAGAAGGACCAATAGGTTTTTCTAATCTGGACAAAGTAGGTGTACTCGTTGAAGGCTTTGACGAAATGGGTACCATGATTACCTGGTACAATTACCCTTACTATAAAGATCATTTCGAGCAATTGGGCTATGTTACAGAAAAAGAATACATAGAAAGTAAATTTCCTTTTGCTAACGTTAAACCTGAAATGTTTGTAAAAGCAAGCGCACTTATTAAAAAACGATATGATCTTACAGCACTGTCTTTTAACAAAACGAAAGACGTGATGCCCTATGTAGACAAGATGTTCGACCTTTTTAATGCATCGTATGAAAAACTATCATCGTTTGTAGCGATATCAGACATACAGAAAGAATATTTCAAAAAGAAATACATCAGCTTTATCAACCCTGAGTACATTAAGTTCGTAGAAGACAAAGATAAAAACCTGATTGCTTTTAGTATTGTTATGCCTTCTTTCTCTGAGGCTCTTAAAAAAGCGAATGGTAAACTATTCCCTTTTGGCTTCATTCATCTCTTAAAAGCAAGGAAAACAAGCAAAGACGTAGTGTTTTACCTTATAGGCATCCATCCGGAATACCAAAACAAAGGAGTTACCGCTATAATATTTGAAGAATACTACAATACATTTACAGAGAACGGCATCATAAACTGCTTTAGAACTCCGGAGTTGGCAGACAATCATGCCATACACAACATTTGGAAGCATTTTGATCCTGTTATACACAAACGCAGAAAAACATACAAAAAGGATTTATAGTAAATCTTGAATTATAAAAGCTCTGAAACCTTAAGGGCTTAGGGCTTTTTTATAGTTATAAAAAAAATCCCGACTGTTAGGACAGTCGGGATTTTTAATTAGTATATATTTTAGATTACGTTGCAGACACGTCAACCGTAGTCTGCTCGGCAATTTTCTTGTAAGTACCATTTTCCAGTTTTACACGTATTGCTTCATAAGCGCTAAGTGTCTGGTTAATATCTTCCAAAGTATGAGTAGCTGTAGGTATCATTCTTAAAAGGATAATTCCTTTTGGAATAACAGGATATACAACGATAGAAAGGAAAACGCTATGGTTCTCTCTAAGGTCGTTAACCATTACCATTGCTTCCGGAATACTTCCTTCAAGGTAAACAGGTGTAACACAAGTATTCGTGTCACCAATATTAAATCCTTTTTCTTTAAGTCCGTTTTGAAGCGCATTAACATTCTCCCAAAGTTTATCTTTAAGCTCTGGCATTGTTCTTAGCATTTCAAGACGCTTTAAAGCTCCTAATACCAACATCATTGGTAATGCCTTAGCAAACATTTGTGAACGTAAGTTATATTTAAGGAAATCGATAATATCTTTATCTGCTGCTACAAAAGCTCCTATGCTTGCCATAGATTTTGCAAAAGTAGAGAAGTAAACATCAATACCATCCTGACAGCCCTGCTCCTCACCTGCTCCGGCACCTGTTTTACCAAGTGTACCAAAACCGTGTGCATCATCTACTAACAGCCTGAAGTTATATTTCTCTTTAAGAGCAACAATCTCTTTAAGTTTTCCCTGCTGGCCTCTCATACCAAAAACACCTTCTGTAATAACAAGAATACCACCACCGGTAGTTTCTGCCATATTTACAGCGCGTTCAAGGTTTTTTTCAAGACTCTCAATATCGTTGTGCTTATAAGTAAAACGTTTCCCCATATGAAGGCGAACACCATCTATAATACAGGCATGAGAATCTACATCATATACAATAATATCGTTTTTAGAAACCAGTGCATCGATGATAGACACCATTCCCTGGTAACCAAAGTTTAAAAGATAAGCCGACTCTTTTTGTACAAAAGAAGCCAGTTCGTTTTCCAACTGCTCATGTTTAGTTGTATGACCACTCATCATCCTTGCTCCCATTGGGTAAGCGGCGCCATATTCGGCAGCAGCTTCAGCATCAACTTTTCTTACTTCCGGGTGATTTGCTAAACCTAAATAATCATTAATACTCCAGTTAATTACCTCTTTACCATGAAACATCATCCTGTTAGATAACGGGCCTTCCAGTTTAGGAAAAACGTAATAACCTTCTGCTTGAGAAGCCCACATTCCTAATGGGCCTTTATTTTTTTGTATCCTTTCAAAAAGATCTTTTACCATAATTATAGTTTTGTGTGCTTTAAAAAACGCACCAAAAGTAATTATTAAATTGGTTACATCATAATATTTTTAATATGGCATGTAATAAAAAAAGAAGTTTTGCGACTAATTTACTACAAGCTTTAAACAAGCGATTTAGAGCTCATTTTACTATTACGTTTTCAATGAATTTAATGTGTTTTAAAATTTAAAAACATAACTGTAAAAATATTTTTATAGTTTTACCGATAATAACAACCAAAACAATCAAAAAGATGGACGCACAAAAAGTAGACATGTACTTAATGACCAACGCGAAATTTTTCCAGGCACAACACCTGAACTATATTCGTGAAAAACTTCTGGCAACTGACGATTCTAAATGGATTATGATACAGTCTGTAGAATTAAAAGATCCTACCACAATCCTTATTGTATCTATATTAGCAGGAGGTTTCGGTATCGATCGTTTCCTTGTAGGTGATACTGGCCTTGGTGTAGCAAAACTACTTACTTGTGGCGGATTAGGTGTATGGACAATTGTAGACTGGTTCCTTATCATGGACATTGCCCGTCAAAAAAACATGGAAAAACTACAGGTATTCCTTTCATAAAATGACAAGAAACAGGCTATACCTGCTTTTAGCGTTAGGAATATTAGCCGGTTACGGCTGGGTACTATGGTTTTCGTATCACAAAATACTCAATCACAGTTTTACTCCATGTATATTTAAAAATGCTACCGGTATAGCCTGCCCTTCTTGCGGCAGCACACGATCTGTACTTTTACTATCTCAAGGTAAATTCACAGATGCAGTGCTATTAAATCCAATTGGAGTACTTATGGCTGCCATAATGCTCATTGCTCCTTTTTGGCTTTTGTATGATGTGATCACCAAAAAAGACACATTATATAAGAGTTACAAAAAATTTGAAAACATAGTACGAATCAAATGGGTAGCCATTACCCTTATCATTTTAATACTAATAAACTGGGCATGGAATATACACAAGGGATTATAAAAGACACCATTAAAGAAACTCCGGAATTCATTCATCCAAATGAATACGAACAAGCATCAAGAAGCTATCTTATGGCTGTTGTTGCAGTTATTGCCGGATTACCTTTCCCAATTATAAATCTTTTTGCCTCTATAGGCTATTATCTGGCACACAGAAAATCATCTTATTTTATCAGATGGCATTGCATACAGGCTACTATTGGCCAGGCATTGTTAATTCCTTTTAACAGCGTAGCAGTTGCATGGACACTGGGAGTTATTTTTGGAGGACGTGGTTTTTTCGGTATCACAGAAATCCCAAAAAGATACTTCGCAGACAATGCAACCATATTTGATGATTACAGCGGAGCAACGCTTTACTACTGGCTGTACATTACCTTTATAATACTTTTAAACTGTACCGAATTCATTGTTGTTATTTACACCTCATCAAGAGTAAAGAAAGGTGAAAACATACGCTGGTTTGGCATTGCGTCTCTTACCGACCGTCTTTGCAGTAAAGAAGACCGTAATCCCTATAAATTATAAGCATGAAACTTGTATTTGCATCAAACAATAAAAATAAGATACAGGAAATAAAACACCAGCTTCCACCCGAAATAGAATTATTAAGTCTGGAAGACATTGGCTGTCATGAAGAAATTCCGGAAACAGCAGACACTATCGAAGGTAATGCTATACTTAAAGCCGATTATGTAACCAGCCGTTATGGATATAATTGTTTTGCCGATGATACAGGACTTGAAGTAGAAGCATTGAACGGAGAACCGGGTGTATACTCTGCACGCTATGCAGGAGAACAAAAAAGTGCCGAAGATAATATGGACAAACTCCTCAAAGCACTGGAAGACAGCACCAACCGTAATGCACGTTTTAAAACTGTTATTGCATTAAACCTTAATGGAAAACAAAACCTCTTTACAGGAATTGTAGACGGAACAATTACTACAGAGAAAACTGGAGATAAAGGTTTTGGTTACGATCCCATATTTAAACCCGTAGGATTAAATACCACTTTCGCACAACTTTCACTCGACGAAAAGGCGCAGCTTAGCCACCGCGGAAGAGCCGTAACACAACTTATCGACTTCTTGAAAATGTAACTTTCTGATTTTCAATTTATTCTTTTAAAATAAAACAACACCTAATATTAGCATATCTCGCTAATTAACAGTACCTTTGCACCTATTTTAAAATTATATATGAATAAATTTGAACAATTAGGATTGAATGAATCGCTTCTGAAGGCGATAAACGATCTAGGATTTGAGAATCCGTCAGAAGTACAGGAAAAAGCGATTCCCCTATTATTGGAAAAAGACACAGACATTGTAGCATTAGCCCAGACTGGGACGGGGAAAACCGCTGCATTTGGTTTTCCGCTTATCCAGAAAATAGATCCTGAAAACAGGAACACACAAGCATTAATTTTATCACCAACACGTGAGCTTTGCTTGCAGATCACAAACGAGATCAAACTTTACTCTAAATACATCAAAGGTATTAATACCGTTGCAGTATATGGTGGAGCTAGTATTACAGAACAAGCCAGAGACATTAAACGTGGCGCACAAATTATCGTAGCTACTCCGGGTAGGATGCAGGATATGATTAACCGTGGCCTAGTAGATGTATCTAAAATCGATTTTTGTATTCTTGACGAAGCAGATGAGATGCTTAACATGGGATTCTATGATGATATCGTAAACATATTATCTACATCTCCTGACGACAAAAGCACTTGGTTATTCTCTGCAACTATGCCACAGGAAGTTGCCAGGATCGCTAAAGAATTCATGAGAAAACCACTTGAAATTACAGTAGGTCATAAAAACTCAGGTTCTTCTACTGTATCTCACGAATTTTACCTTGTAAATGCCCGTGACCGTTACGAAGCACTAAAACGTTTAGCAGATGCTAACCCGGATATTTTCTCGGTTGTATTTTGCCGTACTAAAAGAGACACTCAGGCAGTTGCCGAAAAACTTATCGAAGACGGATACAATGCAGCAGCATTACACGGTGACCTTTCTCAGGCACAGCGTGACTCTGTAATGAAATCTTTCCGTAACAGACAAATCCAGATGCTTGTAGCAACAGATGTTGCAGCAAGGGGTATCGACGTAGACAGTATTACACACGTTGTAAATTACCAGTTACCTGACGAAATAGAAACCTACAATCACCGTAGTGGCCGTACAGGTCGTGCAGGTAAATTAGGTACTTCTATCGTTATCATCACGAAAAGTGAATTACGTAAAATATCAGCAATTGAAAGGATCATACAGCAGAAGTTTCAGGAAAAAACGATTCCTTCAGGAATAGAAATCTGTGAAATACAGCTATTCCACCTTGCTAATAGGATAAAAGATGTTGAAGTTGAGCACGAAATTGACACGTACCTTCCGGCTATCTATGAAGTAATGAAAGATCTTACAAAAGAAGAGCTTATCAAGAAAATGGTATCGGTAGAATTCAACAGATTCATCAATTACTACAAGAAAAACAGAGATTTATCTGCTCAATCTGCAGGATCTGACAGACGTGAAAGCTCTTCAAGAGAAGGCGGAAGCGATGGCGGTGCAGTTCGTTACTTCGTGAACATTGGTTCAAGAGATAACTTCGACTGGATGAGCCTTAAAGATTTCCTTCGTGACACACTTAGCTTAGGTCGTGACGATGTATTTAAAGTAGATGTAAAAGAAGGTTTCTCTTTCTTTAACACTGAACCTGAACATACAGAACGCGTTCTTGAGGTACTAAACAGCTTCCAGATGGAAGGTAGAAGGATTAATGTTGAGATCTCTCAAAACAATGGTAACGACAGAAACAGCGGACGCAGAGACCATAACGGTAGAAGCGGCGGTGGCGGTGGAAGTTTCGGAAGAAGCAACGACAGCAGAGGACCAAGAAGAGATGACAGAGGACCTAGAGGCGGCGGAGACAGAAACGGTGGTGGTGAAAGAAGAGGTGGCGAATCTTTCGGTGGTGGCAGAAGCGGCGACAGAAACACTAGCCCAGGCGGACGTCCTCCAAGAAGAACTGATTCTCCTTCATCATCAGCTCCAAGAGAGAGAAGACCTAGAAGAAGCTAAAAATTATTTCATATAATTTTATACTAACTACAAAATATCCCGTTTGTTTATTACTTTTACAAAACATAAACAGTCAATGAGATATTTTGTAGTTTTTTTATTTTTATTAGTTTCCACTTATTCCTTTGCTCAGGACACTCAGTCTCTTGAAAAAATTACCGGAATAATAGTAAATGAAGCCACTTTACAACCTGTACCGGGAGTAAATGTTATCAATATTAACCGTGTAAAAGGAACTGTGACCGATAGCCGCGGTAACTTTACCATTGACGCCGCCGCAAATGACACACTGCATTTGTCAATTATAGGCTATCAATCCATCAAGGTGCGTGTTGCTAACGACTGGATAAAATATAAAAACGTTACCAAAATACCGCTTACAGAAAGAGCCTTTACACTCGAAGAGGTCATCATCAGCAAATACAACCTTACCGGCTACCTTCAGATAGATTCCAAGCTGGCGCCTATAAAAGAAAATTACCGTTACAGCATATCAGGCCTATCTCAAGGCTATGAAAGCGGAGAAAACTCTCCTAACGCTTTTAAAAAGGTATTGAGCTCTATTTTTAACCCTGCCGACTTATTACACAATCTCTTTGGCAAGAAACCAACAGAAATGCGCAGGTTAAGGGAAATGAAAAAAGATGACGCGGTAAGAAATGCTCTTGCATCAAAGTTTGACCGCGAAACACTCGCTGCACTATTAGGAGTTACCAAAGATGAAATTGCAGACATATTAGAACGCTGCAATTACTCTGAAGCTTTTATTAAAACCGCAAACGACCTCCAGATCATGGATGCCATCAGCGGCTGTTATGAAGAATATAAAGCACTTAACCGTAAGTAAACCTTACACCTCTCCTGCTTTTTCCATATATCTTTGGGTAATATAATCGATGTCTTTTATTGATTTACGTGCCCAGTCAATACGCTTTTCAATAATTTCATCTTCGCTAAGCTGCCATTTAACATCCGATTTTCGTAATCGGCTTGTAAGATTTTGCAGGATTATAGCTGCTGATGAGGATATGTTTAAACTTTCCGTAAATCCGCACATTGGTATTTTAAGAAAACCGTCGGCACGGCTTAACACCTCTTCAGATAATCCTAATCTTTCGGTACCAAAAAATAAGGCTGCAGGCTGTGTTATATCAAAATCGTCCATAAAGCAGGAATCTTCATGTGGTGAAGTCGCTATAATTCGATATCCTTTCGCCTTAAGTGTATCAATACAACTGGTAACACTATTAAAACGTTCTACATCTACCCATTTTTGAGCGCCCATAGCAATTTCCTTATCAATGGTCTTACCATATTTTTCTTCTACTACGTTAAGTTCCTGTACACCAAAAACTTCACAGCTGCGCATTACAGCACTTGCATTATGAAGCTGAAAAATATCTTCTACAGCAACCGTAAAATGACGTGTGCGCTGTGACAGCACCTTTAAAAATTTTTCACTCCTATTCTCGGTTATAATCGTTTCAAGGTAATTTAGATACTTTATATCGAATGTATTATCCATTGCTGTACAGCGTTAAAATTTTTTATTATATTAGGGCAACCAAAACCAACCTATGACACAGGAAGAATTACTTCAGCAAATCTACAAAAAAGACGGGAAAGCGTTCACTACCCTGTATGACATGTATTCAAAAAGCCTATATGGCGTTATTTTTACACTCCTTAAAGACAAGGAAGAAAGTGAAGATATACTACAGGAAGTATTTGTCAAAATCTGGAAGAATATCGATTCATACAACGAAAGCAAAGGTCGTTTTTATACCTGGATACTCAATATCGCGCGCAATTCGTCCATAGACAGACTCCGTTCTAAAGGACATAATAACAGTTTAAAAAACCTATCCTCAGACAATTTCGTACATATACTTGATTACAATACAAGTGCGACTAACAAAATAGACGCTATTGGTATTAAAGAGTTTATTAAGAAGTTAAAACCAAAATGTATCCGCCTGATAGATCTTTTATTCTTTAAAGGGTATACACAGCAGGAAGCATCTGATGAGCTTGAAATACCGTTAGGCACTGTAAAGACACAAAACAGGAATTGCATTAGCGAATTGAGAACAATTTTACAAGTACAATGAACATGAGAGAATATATAGACTCGGGAATACTTGAACTTTATGTTTTCGGATTACTTACGGAGGCCGAAAATAACGAAGTAAAAGAAATGGCAGACAAGCACCCGGAGGTGCAGGAAGAGATACTTTCTATAGAGAAAGCCGTCATAAACCTGTCATACAGTATAGCACCGCATCTTTCGGCAGAAAATTACCAAAAGATACGCAACATACTGATAGAAAAACACAGCGGTGTTATTCCGCTGGAACCACGCAAAAAAAGCATGTCGCCTTATATTGGCTGGGCAGCAGCTGCGGTACTGTTACTTGGAATTGGATTCCAGTACAACCAATACAACAAAGCACAAGACGAAGTACAGGCAGTATCTGCAGAGCGCACCAAATTTCAGTCCATGTTAGCCGATTTACAGGTTAAGAAAACTGAAGATGAAAAAGCGCTTGCTATAGTAAGGGATAAATACAGTACTGTTATCCAACTGGCAGGACAACAGGTTGCTCCGGATGCTTATGCTAAAGTATATGTAAACAGCAACAAGAAAGAAATCTATGTCGATATGGCCGGTTTACCTGAACCTCCTGAAGGAAAAGTGTATCAAATATGGGCACTTAAACTTGATCCGCTTACTCCTACAAGCATAGGTGTAATAGATAACAAAAATGCAAACAATGGTATTTTAAAGGTAGAAAACTACGATCAGGCACAGGCTTTTGGTATCACACTTGAACCAGCCGGTGGTAGCGCTACCCCAACACTTGAACAACTATATACATTAGGTAAAGTATAACAGCACTACATGAAGAAGAAACTAGTCATACTTTCCGGAGCGGGAATTAGTGCCGAAAGTGGCATTAAAACATTTCGCGATGCCGGCGGGTTATGGGAAGGCCACAACGTAATGGATGTGGCCTCCCCGGAAGGCTGGAACAAAAACATGGCGCTGGTATTAGACTTTTACAACAAACGAAGACAGCAGCTTTTTGAAGTTGAACCCAATAAAGCACATACCATTACTGCAGAGCTTGAAACAGACTTTGATGTTACTATCGTTACCCAAAACGTAGACGACCTTCACGAACGTGCAGGAAGCACTAAAGTAGTCCACCTTCACGGCGAACTGCTTAAAGCACGCAGCGTATTAAACGACCATGGTGTTATCGAATGGAGAAGAGACATCAATCCGGGCGATCTTCACCCAGACGGATACCAGTTACGCCCTCATATTGTATGGTTTGGCGAAGCAGTGCCCGCAATTGAAGATGCTATAGGTATAGTAGAAGAAGCCGATTGTCTTATAATAATAGGCACATCAATGCAGGTATATCCGGCAGCTGGGCTTATAGATTTTGCTAAATCTACTACGCCAATTTATTACATAGATCCAAACCCTGCATCTATCCCAAACCTCAGGAATCCATTGGAGGTATTTCAACTTTCCGCGTCTGCCGGGATGGAAATTATCAAAGCAAAATTAAAAGAGATCGAATTTTAAATAACAGATTTTATTCTGTCCATTTAAACTCTTTTTTTAGTTTCCCCAACCACACAGCATCCTCAACAGGAATCGCTTTATTACCTTTCCTGGACTGTTCCGGTATCTGGTCTATGGTATAGGAATCAAAAACCTGTGTTCCATAATGCTGATAGTGGTAAAAGTCATAATTCTGAAACATCACATTAGTAATATCGTAAGCCATATAAGCATTTTTATAAACCGGAAACAGGATTTCCCATACCCTATCCATATTTCCCTTAAATTGTAAATTATGAATCAGTGCGGTATCATAATTGTTCTGTAGTACCGCAAAATTTTTATCATTAGGGAGTAGGTTCCTCGTCTTTACAACATCCAGTACAGGAAGCAGCGTTTTATAATGATACTCTGCTAAATGCTCTTTAACGGCATCCTTCTGTGCAGTATCTAAGCCTGGAACATTAAGCACATTCATAGCAAAAGAAGTAACAAATTGGTCTTTTTCATGAATCGCATTAAGCTTTCTTAATTCAATCTGCTTATCAAAATTATTATTCAGCCATTCAGAATGACTTTTAAGATACATTTCTTTGAACCATTTTGTCAATGCACCTTTCATAATTGCCGAATAGTAATTTTCATCCCCGCTCATGTAGGCCACGTCAAAACCGTGGTCTTTTACAAGTAGGGTTAGTTCAGCCTTAAAATAAGTAATATCATTATGGACATAAGCTGCTTCGAGAATACGTTTTTTCAGGTTGGTTTCATAACCATACTGCTTTTCCAATTTTACGATTCCTTCTTTGAGCTTTAAATATTCTGCCTTATTTTTAATTGCTTCAGTATTCAATATCGGGTAAATAGAATCTTTAATAAAAATATCCCTTGCATTCTGAGCGAAGCAACCTATAAAATAAAACCAAAAGACAAAAACGAATAGTATCAGTTTCTCACTATTTATAAACTGTCCGGACATTTTTAAAAGCTTTGAATTTTATAAGCAATATAGTTAACTATTAACGCAATTTAACTTCTTCAGCTTTTTTAATTCTGACTTCAAAACCTTATATTTGCGGATATACCCATATTTAGTAATTATAACAATGCAAAATTTATCTGAACTGAATGCTATATCACCTATCGACGGACGATATAGGAACAAAACTGTAGCATTATCAGGCTATTTTTCTGAAGAAGCCCTGATTAAATACCGCGTACTCGTGGAAATCGAATATTTCATAGCATTATGCGAACTGCCTTTACCGCAGCTTACGGGCGTAGATAAAAGCACTTTTGGGCCATTACGTGACCTGTACAAGAACTTTTCCAGTGAAGATGCGCTTCAGATAAAAGAAATAGAAAAAACGACGAACCACGACGTAAAAGCCGTGGAGTATTTTATAAAAAACGGCTTCGAAAAACTTGGCCTTGATGCTTACAAAGAATTTATCCATTTCGGGTTAACTTCTCAGGACATCAACAATACAGCCATACCGCTTTCTACAAAAGAAGCGTTTGAAAATGTATACATGCCTTCCCTTATCGGGCTTATTGCAAAATTAAAAGAGCTTAGCGTAGAATGGGCAGAAATCCCTATGCTGGCACGCACACACGGTCAGCCAGCCTCTCCTACCCGTTTGGGTAAAGAGATCCTGGTATTCGTTGAACGTCTTGAAGAACAGTTAAGATTATTGTTCAACGTTCCTTTTGCTGCTAAATTTGGTGGTGCAACCGGAAACTTTAATGCACATTTTGTTGCTTACCCAAAGACCGACTGGAGACAGTTTGGTAATAATTTTGTGGAAGGCACACTAGGGCTTAAACATTCATTCCCTACTACACAGATTGAACATTATGACCATTTTGCAGCCTTTTTTGATGCCTTAAAACGTATCAATACGATCCTGATTGATCTTGACAGGGACATCTGGACGTATGTATCTATGGATTACTTTAAACAAAAAATAAAAGCAGGCGAAATTGGATCATCTGCCATGCCACATAAAGTTAACCCTATCGATTTTGAAAACTCAGAAGGTAATTTAGGTATCGCTAATGCGATCTTCGAACACCTTTCAGCTAAACTTCCGCTATCAAGATTACAGCGTGACCTTACTGACAGTACTGTTTTAAGAAACATCGGTGTACCAATGGGGCACACTATAATAGCTTTTGAAGCTACTTTAAAAGGCCTTAACAAACTATTATTGAACGCTGATAAGTTTGCCGAAGATCTTGAGAGAAACTGGGCTGTAGTAGCCGAAGCGATTCAAACCATCCTGCGTCGTGAGAGTTACCCTAACCCGTATGAAGCACTAAAAGATCTTACCAGGACCAATCAGGTGATCGATAAAAATGCCATCCATACTTTCATTGGAAACCTTAAGGTAAGCGAGGAAATAAAAGCTGAACTATTAAACATCACACCGGCTAACTACTTAGGAATCTCACCACACTAAAAATAATATATGCTAGACACCACCGCTGTTACTGAAACTTCTCATCATTTATATCCACTTATAGGCGATTTGGGGCTTATTTTAATGACAGCGGGGGTTGCTGTTTTACTTTTTAAAAAAATAAAACAACCGCTTGTACTAGGTTATCTTATAGCCGGATTTTTAGCGGGTCCACATTTTTATTTGTTTCCAACAGTAAAAGACATTCACAACGTTGAAGTCTGGGCAGAAATAGGGGTTATTATACTTCTATTCAGTCTGGGGCTCGAGTTTAGCTTTAAAAAACTTATGAAGGTTGGCGGTTCTGCATCCATAACCGCCTCCATTCAAATTGTCTGCATGATAGGGCTTGGTTACTTGACCGGTCAACTCTTAGGATGGTCACAAATCGACAGTATTTTCCTCGGAGCCATTCTTTCAGTATCCTCTACCACTATTATTATACGGGCATTTGAAGAACTTGGTGTAAAAAGTCAAAAGTTTGCCCGAATTGTATTTGGCGCTCTTATCGTAGAAGATATCGTGGCCATTTTACTCCTTGTACTTCTCACCACCATATCTGTAAGTCAGCAGTTTTCAGGTATCGAACTGATGCAGTCTGCTGTAAAACTGGTATTCTTCCTTATCTTATGGTTTATTGCAGGTATCTTCTTTGTTCCTACATTCCTTCGAAAAGCAAAGAACCTGCTTAATGATGAAACCATGCTTATTGTAGCATTGGCAATGTGTTTAATGATGGTTATGCTGGCAAGTGCAGCCGGCTTCTCTCCTGCTCTTGGAGCATTCATCATGGGATCTATCATTGCTGAAACCACTAAAGCAGAACGTATAGAACACTTGGTTAAACCTGTAAAAGATCTATTCGGTGCAGTCTTCTTTGTTTCCGTGGGTATGTTAATCAACCCACAAACCCTTGCAGAATACTGGCTTCCTGTTCTTATCATCACGATTGTTACCATTTTCGGGAAAACAATGTCTACAACTTTTGGCGCATTAGTATCAGGGCAGCCATTAAAACAATCGGTACAGGCTGGAACAAGCCTTGCGCAAATTGGTGAATTCTCATTCATTATAGCCACACTGGGAATGTCTTTAAGCGTAACCAGTAAATTCCTTTACCCTATAGTAGTCGCTGTATCAGCTATAACTACTTTTACCACACCATTTCTTATAAAATCATCTTCAGGTATATATAGTTTTATTGAACGTATCCTACCTGAGAAAATCCTTAAACGAATTGAAGATTACAGCTATAGTGCCCAAACCATAAAATCGGAGAGTAACTGGAAAATATTTCTAAAAGCAAATGTTATTCAGATCGTTATTCACTCGGTTATTATTCTTGGCGTTATCATACTGTCATCCCGTTACATTATCCCACAATCTTCCGAATCACAGTGGGACAGAATACTGATTACTGTAGTAATGTTCATTGTATTGTCGCCTTTTTTGTGGGCACTTGCCTTACGACGAGTTGCCATAAAAGCAATGGACGAAATTAAACGAAACAGCAAATACAAGGGTCCGGTAACCCTGATCTTATTCATAAGAATATGCCTTACCCTTTTCTATTTAGGATTATTACTAAACAGTTTCCTATCGCCTTTCATTGCATTAGGTGCATTAATTGTTCTTGTGGGAGGTGGTATCCTGTTTCCAAAGAAACTACAGAAAGTATACTACTATCTGGAAAATCACTTTATCAAAAATCTTAATAGTAGGGAAATATCTGAAAAGCTTCGCAGAAGAAGCGAACTTACCCCCTGGGATGGACACATGGCAATCTTCGAAGTGCCTTCCGAATCTAATATCGTTGGGAAAACATTAAGTGAACTGCGTCTTAGGGAAACTATGGGTGTAAACATTGCCATCATAAAGCGTGGCGAAAAAATGATCAACGTGCCATCCCGAAACGAAGTAATATTCCCTAAGGATATTTTGTATATAATCGGTACCGACGAACAGATCCTTGTTTTTGAAAGCTATATTGAAAAAAGCAGATCGCTTGATGAAACCAAAGCAAGTGAAGTTGTGCTCCAAAAAATACAGATCACAAGCGATGACTTTGCAGGCAAAAGTATCAGAGATGCACAATTAAGAGAAAAAACAAATGGACTTGTAGTAGGCATTGAACGTAATAATGAAAGGATACTAAACCCTGAATCGGAATTTATACTGAACAAGAACGACACCATATGGCTCGTAGGCGATAAACAATTGATCAGTCAGTACTGTAAACTATGCTAAAAATGTATGCCAAATAAAATATTGATTGTATTTGCACATCCGTTGTTTGAAAAATCCAATGCTAATGATGCACTGGTTTCAAACATTCCTGACTCACCTAATATAACATTTCATGACCTCTATCAGGAATATCCTGAATTTGACATTGATATGAAAAGGGAGCAGGAACTCCTTATGCTACACGATATAATCATTTGGCACCATCCTATGTATTGGTACAGCTGTCCTCCGCTTTTAAAACAGTGGATCGATATTGTACTGGAACACGGATGGGCATATGGCAAAGAAGGATTTGCCCTTCAGGGAAAACTTTTACTACAGTCTATAACTACGGGAGGAAAAAAAGAAAACTATTCGTCCACAGGGCGTGACAAATTTACCATACCTCAATTGCTGCTACCTTTTAGCCAAACAGTAAAAAAATGCAATATGACCTACCTACCTCCTTTTGTGGTACATGGTACACACTCCATGAATGAGGAAGGGTACTACAAAAACGGAAAACTATACGGCCAGGTACTGGACTATTTAGAACATCAGGAATTAGATCTTTCAGAAGTGGAAGGTTTTCACTACTTTAACGATTGGTTTACAACTAAACTAGGCTAATATGGAAGACGGGTTTTTCTTTCAGGCTATAATTTACCTTGCTGCAGCTGTGGTCTGCGTGCCTATTGCAAAAAAACTTGGGCTAAGTTCTGTATTAGGCTATTTGTTTGCCGGTATTATTATAGGCCCCTATGTATTAGGTTTCATTGGGCAGGAAGGGCAGGATATAATGCACTTTGCAGAGTTTGGTGTTGTCATGATGCTTTTCCTTATCGGGCTTGAACTCGATCCTAAAAAATTCTGGAAAATGAGGCGGTTTATTATGGGAATCGGTTCACTACAGGTAATAATCACCACAGTAGTCCTGTTTATCGCCTGTTCCATCGTATTGCGATGGGAATGGCGAACCACGTTAACCATCTCTCTTGCGTTATCCGTTTCCTCTACTGCTATTGTTTTACAGACGTTAAAAGAAAAAGGGCTTACACAAACCTCAATGGGACGATCTGCTTTTGCCGTGCTCCTCTTTCAGGATATAGCCGTTATCCCTATACTGGCATTACTGCCTCTTATGGCAGGAGGAAGTGTTAGTAATGAAGAATTGCATCAATCCCTTATCTCCGATTTTCCCGGATGGATACAGACGCTTATCGTTTTTGGCAGTATCGTTTCCATTTATTTTGGTGGTAAATACATAATCGTACCCCTACTTCATATTGTTGCCAGAACAAGGCTGCAGGAGCTTTTTACGGCATCTGCCCTATTGCTGGTAATGGGTGTTTCTTACTTAATGCAGGTTGTAGGATTAAGTCCTGCTCTTGGTGCGTTTATGGCAGGTGTAGTATTGGCTAATAGTGAATTCAGGCATGAGTTGGAAGGCGATATTGCTCCATTTAAAGGATTACTCTTAGGACTGTTCTTTATCGGTGTAGGCGCATCTATTAACTTTAGTCTGATAATCGCCGACCCTATCTTTATCATTGTATTTTCAACCATTTTTAACGGCATAAAATTCTTCGTACTTCTTGTGGTTGGAAAAATATATAAGAAAAGCTCCGATCAGAACCTGCTCTTTGCCTTTGCACTGAGCCAGGCAGGAGAATTTGGCTTTGTAATACTAGGCTTTGCCATACAGCTTAATCTGCTCCCTACCATACTTGCCAACCAGATGATGGCAGTTATTGCCATAAGTATGATGGGAACACCGTTCTTATTATTGATCAATGAGAAATGGATTGATCCTTTCTTTGGCGTAAAAGAAAAACAAAAGAATAAGAACAAATATGACACTATCGATGAGAAAAACGATGTGATTATTGCCGGATTTGGAAACTTCGGCAGTACTATCGGACGATTATTAAAAACCAACGGTATTCCTGCAACCGTACTTGACATGGACTCCGACAGGGTGGATTCCTTACGGAAAATGGGCTTTAAGGTGTATTATGGTGATGCTTCCAGATTAGAGCTTCTAAAGGCCGCCGGATGTGAAGACGCCAAGCTTTTTATTGCTGCGATAGACAACCCTGAAGTAAACCTTGCAGTTGTAGAATTGATCAAGAAACATTTCCCACACCTAAAAGTACTTGCCCGAGCCCGAAACAGAAGCGATGCGTTCGAGTTGGTCGATATGGGCGTAAAAGATTTCTACAGGGAAAATATGTACAGTGCCGTTCATCTGGGAGTTGATGCCCTTGTAGAACTGGGACACAGACGTTACACCGCGACCCGACAGGGACAGCGCTTTATAAAATATGACGAACAGTCCATTTTTAGGCTTGCTAAAAAACGCCACGACAAAAAAGCATTCCTTATGACTTCCATGGAAGAAATTGAATTACAGGAACAGTTACTACGAAATGACCTCTATGCACAGCTTGGTGCCAATGACCATGCCTGGGAAAGTGTAGATATTAAAAAGGAAGAAGAAGGGGAAGCATTATAAAAGGTAAAAGAGAAGATCTAAAAGGCAGTGATATCATACAACACATTGTCGAGCAGCATTTATAATAGAAAGAATCAGCGATAATCTGCTCAATCCGTGTTATCTGCTTTCATCCTAAATTAAATCATTTTACTATTATTTTTCACGTATTGTCACGCTGAGCCTGTCGAAGCGCATTCCAAAAATTAATTAACAATAAGTATAACTAAAAAGGCCTAAAATATAGCTAGCTATATTTTAGGCCTTTTTAGTTATACTTATTACTTAGAATTACCTTGAGTAGTTAGGTGCTTCTTTAGTTATCGTTACATTGTGAGGATGGCTTTCTGAAATACCACTTGAAGTGATACGTACAAAACGGCCTGTTTCCTGTAAAGTAGGGATGTCTTTAGATCCGCAGTAGCCCATACCGGCACGAAGTCCGCCAATAAACTGAAGCATACTTTCAAAAAGTTCACCTTTGTAAGGTACACGTCCCACGATACCTTCCGGTACAAGTTTTTTAACGTCATCTTCTACATCCTGGAAGTAACGATCTTTAGAGCCTTCTTTCATCGCCTCTACAGATCCCATACCTCTGTATGATTTAAATTTCCTTCCTTCAAATATTATAGTCTCTCCCGGAGATTCTTTAGTACCTGCAAGTAAAGAACCTAACATTACACAGTCAGCTCCTGCAGCAAGTGCTTTAGGAATATCACCCGTATAACGGATACCACCGTCTGCAATAACAGGAACACCAGTGCCTTTAAGAGCAGCAGCAACCTCTAAAACAGCTGAGAATTGTGGAAAACCAACACCTGCAACTACACGAGTAGTACAGATAGAACCGGGACCGATACCAACTTTAACAGCATCAGCACCATTTTGAGCAAGGTACAATGCAGCTTCCGGTGTAGCGATGTTACCAACTACAACGTCAAGATCCGGGAATTTAGCTTTTACTTGTTTCAATACGGTTACCACACCTTGTGTATGTCCGTGTGCAGTATCAATAATTACTGCATCAACACCAGCATTAACAAGTGCTTCCGCTCTTTGAACTACATCGGCAGTAACACCAAGTGCAGCTGCAACGCGAAGTCTTCCAAAACGGTCTTTATTAGCGATAGGTTTTTGAGTAAGTTTTGTTATATCCCTAAAAGTGATCAGGCCTACCAGTTTGTAATCACTGTTTACAACCGGCAATTTTTCAATTTTATTTTTTTGTAAGATACCTTCAGCAACTTCAAGTGTAGTTCCTTCTCCGGCAGTTACTAAATTTTCAGTAGTCATAACCTCAAGAATCGAGCGGCTATTTTCTTTTTCAAAACGAAGGTCACGGTTAGTAACGATTCCCTTTAAGATACCATCCGCATCAACTACAGGAATACCTCCAATACCATACTCACGCATAACATTTTTAGCATCGCCTACGTTTGCTGATAATGGAAGCGTTACAGGATCGATGATCATTCCCGATTCAGCTCTTTTTACTTTACGAACTTCAGTTGCCTGCTGCTCGATCGTCATGTTTTTATGTAATACACCTATACCGCCTTCACGAGCCATAGCAATAGCCATTGCGCTTTCGGTAACAGTATCCATAGCTGCTGAAACTATAGGAACATTAAGTGTTATGTTTTTTGAGAATTTAGACTGGATGCTAACGTCGCGTGGTAGTACTTCAGAATAGTTGGGAACTAATAGAACATCATCGTAGGTAAGTCCTTCGCCGATGATTTTAGTTGTATGTGCTTTCATTGTTGCAATTTGTAGTTAAATTGCATGCAAATATACTACTTTTAAATTAAATGTTATTATGATAGTTTTATAAAATATAATTATAGTGCTATCAGTCAAATTTATTCTTAGTGAAACTCGTTAAAAATTTTGCTCGCTTCGTTATAAGCACTCTCAAAGCTCATTGGATTCATATTAGTATCTGCTTTTGCAGCAGTAAAATAGGACAACATGCGTTCTGTAGGCATATTACCCGTTAGATCATCTGTAGCCATGGGGCATCCGCCAAAGCCCTGTATAGCCCCGTCAAAACGTTTACAGCCTGCTTTATAAGCTGCATCTATTTTTTCGAACCACTTATCCGGCGTAGTATGTAAATGTGCTCCAAACTCGATATTAGGGTATTTCGGAATCAAATTAGAGAAAAGGTAATCAATCACATCGGGAGTAGAACTTCCTACAGTATCCGACAATGACAAGATTTTCACTCCCATAGAAGCCAATTTTTCTGTCCAATCTCCTACTATATCCACATTCCATGGATCACCATATGGATTACCAAAACCCATAGAAAGATAAGCCACCACTTCTTTGCTTGAAGCATCGGCAATATTTAGTATTTCATCAAGTGTAACAAGCGATTCGGCAATGGTTTTATGGGTATTACGCATCTGGAAATTCTCTGAAATAGAGAAAGGATATCCCAAATAATGTATTTCTTTATGTTCAGCAGCTGACTGTGCGCCTTGTGTATTGGCAATGATAGCCAGTAGTTTACTTTGTGTTGTAGAAAGATCAAGTCCTGCCAGTACTTCTGCAGTATCCTGCATCTGCGGGATCGCTTTTGGTGAAACAAAACTACCAAAATCAATAGTATCATACCCTACCCTTAAGATCGACTGGATAAAGTTAATTTTCCTTTCGGTAGGAATAAAGGTTTTGATACCTTGCATGGCATCTCTTGGGCATTCTATAATTTTAATCTTTTCCATAAAGGCTCAAAGATAATAAGATTTTGTCTTATTTCCGAAAACGTTTTTTCTGAGTTTCACAGTACCTAAGATTCTAAAATCTTCTTATTAATATCTCTTATCAGTCCCGGACCTTCATAAATAAAGCCGGTATACAACTGAATAAGGCTTGCACCCGCTTCCAGTTTTTCAAGAGCATCTTCGGGAGTATGAATTCCTCCTACTCCAATGATAGGAAAAGCATTATTACTTTTTTGAGATAAGAAACGAATTACTTCTGTAGAACGTTTTGCAAGTGGCTTACCACTCAATCCGCCCATTTCAATTTTATTTTCAGATTGTAATCCATCTCTTGAGATCGTAGTATTGGTAGCAATTACTCCTGCAATACCAGTAGTTTTAATAATATCGATAATATCCAGAAGCTGCTCATCAGTTAAATCGGGAGCAATTTTTAGCAGTATCGGTTTTTGTTTTGGCTTAGCCGCATTCTTATCCTGCAATGTTTGCAGCAATCGCGTTAGCGGTTCTTTATCCTGAAGTTCGCGAAGGTTTGGTGTATTTGGCGAACTTACGTTTACTACAAAATAGTCAACATAATGATACAATGCATCAAAACATATCTCATAATCACTTACAGCATCTTCATTAGGAGTTACCTTATTTTTACCAATATTACCGCCTATAAGTACATGCCCTTTGCCTTTAGGATTCTTTTTTAAACGCTCTACCGCTTCCTGAACCCCCCCATTATTGAAACCCATTCGGTTAATAATAGCACTGTCTTCACGCAAACGAAAAAGCCTCTTTTTAGGATTCCCGTCCTGAGGTTTAGGTGTAAGCGTTCCAATTTCTATAAAACCAAAACCAAGATCAGACAACTCTTTATACAGTTTTGCATCCTTATCCATTCCTGCGGCAAGGCCAACAGGGTTTTTGAACTTCAGCCCAAACACTTCACGCTCTAATCGCGGGTCATTTACTTCATAAATCGACTTAAAAATCGCCGGAAATCCCGGAATACTATTTAAAAAACGAATAGATGAAAAGGTGAAATGGTGGATTTTTTCCGGATCGTAACGGAATAAGATGGGCCTGATAAGCGATTTGTACATAGACTGTTTTGTTTGCTAACTGCAAAAGTAAAAAAATAAAAATGAATTTGTTTTTTTATATTTTTTAAATTAGGATGTAAAAACTTGCAAAATAAGGTTCAATGTGTAAATTTGGTCAACCAATTAAATAAAAGTACCTCTTTTAATGAATCCTGAATTAGAAAAATTAGTAGAATATGCCCTTGCAGATGGTTATATAAGTGACAAAGACAGAGAAGTTTTGTTTAGAAAAGCCCAACAGCAGGGATTTGACACAGACGAGCTTGAAATGATCCTTGAAGGAAAATTATACGAACAAAATAAAAAAAAGCCTCAGCCGAACAAATGCCCGGGTTGTGGTGAAATTTTAAAAGGTCTAAGTAAGGTATGTCCATCATGCGATTATGTGCTTGACACTTCTTCAAAAGAAAGCACAGAAACATTAGATGTTTCTATGAAAAAAATTGACAATAGTGTTTTAGGACTTAGTTATGTACCTACACCAGGTGCATCTGATGTTTTTTCAACTACATTATTGAGTCTAGTAACGCTTGGATTGTATATAATCTATAAAAAAGTAATTAAAAAAGAGAGCCTGTTTGATGCAAACAGGAAAGGGTTTGACTCAATTGTTTTAATGACTACTACCCAAATAAACCAATTACGACAAAAATATGGTGCTGACAGACAAATCAATAGTTATCTTGATACTACAACCAGGCAAATAATAGATTTAACAAAAAAACGCGATAAAGCCAGTATAAAAATAGGCGCACTTAGTTTTGGTCTTGCCGCATTAATTATTTACATTTTTTCTAATATCCCGAAACTTCCCGATGCTCCAAAAAAAGTTGAAACCGCTGAAGAAAAAACGGAAAGGCTTATAAAAAGTGATAGTATCGGTAAAGCCAAAATAGCCGCAGCAGGAGTAACAGATATAGCTGAAAGAGAACAATATCTTGACAAGCTGCAAGACATGGAGATTGACAGTTTAACTAATGCTTCGGATTATAATGGTGCACTTCTGCTTGCTGCCAAAATAAAAGACATTAGCGGACGTAGTTATGATAATGATAAAATGAAGAATAAAATAGATCTTATCATAGAAAAAGAAGTAACAGAACTTATTGACAACAAAGACTTTAAAAGAGCAAGAGAAAGAGCTGAAATCGCAAGTTCTCTTCAAAAATCTAAACTTGACGATTTAATCAAACTTGCTGAAACAGTAGAAAAAGATATTAAGAAAAAAAGCAAAAAATAATGGGCATAATGAATTTCTTTGGTAATAGTGAAGGCGGATTCATGGATGTTATCCGCTGTGATGAACAGGAGTATTTAGTACATAAATGGAGTCCTAACGGTATTGCAAATTCTTCTGATAAAGAAAATGCCATACGTTTTGGCAGCACCCTGCGAGTAAAAGAAGGCGAAGTTGCTGTTTTTGTTTATAAACAGCAAGACGGCGCTATGATGGACTACATTGTTGGCCCCGTAGATAAACTCATTAAAACAATAAACTTACCTATCCTTACTGAGTTTATTGGCCTGGCTTACGGGGGCGAATCTCCGTTTCAGGCAGAGATTTATTTCATTAATCTTTCCGGCAATGTCCAGATACGATTTGGAATCCCTTACTTTGACGTGTTTGACCCAAGGATTATAGATCTTGGCATACCGTGTGCCATACGTGGTACCATCACTTTTAACATTACAGATTATAAGAATTTCATAAAACTAAACCGTCTTGTCAATTTTGAAATTAGCGATCTTAAAAGACAAATTGAAGACTTTTTTACCCGTAAAGCGAAATCTATAATTTTAAATCTCCCAACTGACACAGGTATTCCTGTAGTACAGATGGAAAGAAAAATAGACGAGATCAATACTATACTTCAGGAAAAAATACAATCTGCAATACAGAATGATTTTGGTATTAACCTGAAACGTATTGATATTTCTGCCATAGAAATAGACAAGACCCATCCTAACTATATGCAGCTCAAGAAAACGACTGCCGACCAGCAATCGCGCTTTATTGATGCAAAAACAGGCATAGAGATCACCAATCTGGATGAAACAACCCGCATTCAGCGTAAAGACATGGAAATGGGTGTTGAAGGCAAAAATTTTGCTGTTCACAAACTAAACCAGCAAACAGAAGTTCTAAAATCTGCTTCCGGTAATTTAGGAGGAATAGGTGACGGAAACCTAAGTGGTGGTTCCGGATTCAACCCGGCAGGTATTATGACAGGTATGGCTATGGGCAGAGTAATGGGAGATCAATTAGGCGACATGATGAACAGTACTAACAATACACCTCCCTCACCTCCTATTTTAATGTATCACATCGCACTGAATGGACAGCAATCAGGCCCTTATACGCTGGAACAATTAAAAGAATATGCAATTACAGGACAGTTTACTAAATTACATCATGCCTGGAAGCAGGGAATGACAGAATGGATACTTGCAGGAGATATCACTGAACTGGCAGGAGTATTTGCACAAGTACCGCCACCACCGCCTGCACCATCTGAAAGTGTAAAAACGTCAGCCATAAATCTGAATAAAAAATAATAAACAAAAAACATATAAGCCTCACTCTCATGAGGCTTATTTTATATTTAAAAAGTCTAATAAATACAATAAAAAGCTTGACTAATTCAATTATTGTTTGATACAATTTTAGAGTAAAAAGCAAATAAATCGTAAATTTGTGCTTCATTACAAACTAAAATTAAAAGATGCAGCACATTATAGACCGTTTTATCAGTTATGTTACTGTTGACACCGAATCTGATCCAAATTCAGACACTACCCCAAGTACAGCAAAACAATGGGATCTTGCTAACCAACTTGTTGAAGAACTTAAAAACATAGGACTTGACGATGTTACTATAGACGAGAATGCTTACATTATGGCTACACTGCCATCTAATGTAGACCATGAAGTACCGGTTATCGGTTTTGTTTCTCACTTTGATACCACTCCCGATTTTACAGGGGCAAACATAAAACCGCAAATAGTACCTAACTATGACGGTAACGATATTATCCTGAACAAAGAATTAAACATTGTTCTTTCTCCAAACTACTTTAAAGACCTGTTATTGTACAAAGGACAGACCCTAATTACTACAGACGGTACAACGCTTCTTGGTGCTGACGACAAAGCCGGTATTACTGAGATTGTAACTGCAATGGAGTACTTAATCCAGCATCCGGAAATTAAACATGGTAAGATCCGTATTGGGTTTACCCCGGATGAAGAAATAGGCCGTGGCGCACATAAATTCGATGTAGCTAAGTTTGGTGCTGAATGGGCATATACTATGGACGGAAGCCAGATAGGCGAATTAGAGTACGAAAACTTTAATGCAGCCGGTGCTAAAATAACTTTTAAAGGAAAAAGCGTTCACCCGGGTTATGCAAAAGGCAAAATGATCAACTCTATGCTTATTGCTAACAAATTTATCTCTAAACTCCCTAAAGAAGAAGTTCCAGAAAAAACATCAGGCTACGAAGGCTTTTTCCACGTAGTGGGGATAAACGGAAGCATCGAAGAAACTACAGTACAGCTTATCATTCGTGATCATGACCGTAAAAAATTCGAAAAAAGAAAAAAACTGGTTCAAAAGATCACCGAAAAAATAAACAGGAAATTTGCAAAGCAATTTGGTGAAGATATCGCTATTGCTGAAGTAAAAGACTCTTACTTTAACATGAAAGAAAAAGTAGAGCCTGTTATGCATATTGTTGATATTGCAGAAAGAGCAATGAACGAATTAGGTATCAAACCACTTATCAAGCCTATTCGTGGTGGTACAGATGGTTCTCAATTATCATACATGGGGCTTCCATGCCCTAACATTTTTGCAGGCGGACATAACTTCCATGGTAAATATGAATATGTACCGGTGGAGAGCATGCAAAAGGCTATAGAAGTGATTGTGAAGATCGCTGAGCTTACTGCTGAAAAGAAATAATGGAAAAAGAAAAGTACATTTGGAATAAAAACAGCCAATGGAGTGATGAACTAGAAATTTTAAAGTCGATCATCAACACCACCGAATTGGCTGAAACTACCAAATGGGGTGGTCCTGCCTATACCATAAACGGAAAGAACGTTTTGGGTATAGGCGGCTTCAAAAACTTTTTCACTATTTGGTTCTTTAAAGGTGTTTTCCTGAAAGATGAGGCAGGTATTCTTGTAAATGCACAGGAGGGAACTACTAAATCATTACGCCAATGGAGATTCGCCTCCGTAGCCGATATAGACCGTAAACTGGTACTGGAATACATTAAGGAAGCTATAGCGAATGAAAAAGCCGGATTAGCTATAAAGCCCGAAAAGAAAGCTTTTTCCATTCCCGAGGCATTACAGAAAGAATTAGACGCATCAAGCAAACTTTCTGCTGCTTTTGCTAAATTCACACCTTATAAGCAAAAAGAATTTACAGAATTTGTAGGGAGTGCTAAACGTCAGGAAACCATAATCGCACGCTTAGAAAAAGTAAAGCCCTTAATATTAGAAGGCATTGGACTTAATGATAAGTACAGATAATACACCTAGTCACCCCTTAGCTTGTCGAAGGGTATCAAACAAAACAGTCCCATCTAGACAAACCAAATGGGACTGTTTAAAAAAAATCCCCATCAGTTGATGGGGATTTTTATTTATGCTTTACCAGCAGTATTTAATTTTTGGCTAAGTTCAAGAGAAATAGAAGAACGCTCCATTTTAAGCTTTCCTGCCATTGTTTCTATCACTAAAGAATCATCTGCAAGTTCAGATATTCTTCCATGTATTCCGCTTTTAGTAATAATTCTGTCGCCTACTTTTAAGTTTTTCTCAAACTCTTTTTCAAGTTTAGCCCTTTTTTGCTGCGGTTTGATCATTAAAAAATAAACAACCACAAACATTAATAGTATTGGTAAAAACTGTGTTATCTGACCCATTATATTTTTATATTTAATTATTTAGACGGTGCCGGTATTACACCTACACCACCTGCCTTAGGTGTTATATTAGCTGAAAACTTAAGTGTTTCAGTAGCCTTTTCGGTATTAAGTGTTACGGTAACCGTTTTTTGCTGGCTGCCGCTTTTTCCTGTAGAGTCAAAAGTCACTGCTATTTCTCCACTTTCTCCCGGTTTAATTGGTGTTTTTGTATAATCAGGCACAGTACAACCACAGCTTGGTTTTACTTCACTTATGATAAGATCAGCTGTCCCAGCATTAGATACTTTATAAGTATAGTGTACTTTATCGCCTTCACTGATCGTCCCAAAATCATGATCCATAGTATCAAATTTAGCTACTGGTAAGTTTCCTGACTCAGCATGAGCGATTTCAGCTTTTTTTGCAGTTTCATCATCTATACGTAACGCTGCATTTTCTTTTTTACATGATGCTGTAAGCACTAGAGATGCTATGGCAAACATAGCTACAGATTTTTTCAACATAACTTAAAAATTTTAATCTATTTTACATTAAACCTCTTCCGGTCTTTATTAATTTATTACTGGCCTGGTAGTCTTTAACAAGATTGTCCAGTATTCCGTTGATAAAAATACTACTTTTTGGTGTAGAATACTCTTTTGCAATCTCAAGATATTCGTTAATAGTAACTTTAACAGGAATAGACGGGAATTTTAAAAATTCGCATATCGCCATTTTAAGGATAATCGCATCAAGCTCTGCAATACGTTCTGTATCCCAGTTTGGTGTTTTATCAATAAATTCTTTAGCCAGTTCTACGTCGTTAAGCACTGTTTTTCTAAACAGGTCACGCACAAAGTCCTTATCATCAGAATCTTTATATAATTTAGGCACATAGAATGCATCTTTTCCTTGCGGAGATATCACTCTAAGCTGTTTGTTTATTAATGTGTTTACTACCGGAATATCATCTATCCACGTTAGTTTATGATCTTCAAGATATTCGTAAAGTTTGTCATTTGGCGCTATCACTTCAGTAAATAGGTCAGCAATAAACTCACGGTCTTCTTCAAAATTGTTTACCTTATTGTGCATGTATTTTTGATACAGTTCACTCTTTTTAACCTCCTCAAGCAACAGCAGGATATAATCATCATTATTCTGCCAGTTGGTAATCTTACAGTCTTCCATTGCAATACTAAGTGCATTACTTTCTGAAAGAAGGTGAAGTACCTGATTGTTGATGAATTTTTTGTTGGGATTGCGCTCTTCGGGAGTTGCCAAATGTTTTTGGCTCGATTTTTCAATAAATTTCTCTTCACTGTTTCTTATCTCCACAAGTGCGGAAAGCATGATAAGATACAGATCACGAATGTTTTCAATACTATTGAATAAGAACTTCTCTTCCTTTTCAAGATTGTCTGAATCATTTTGATGCATGGCATAAATTGACTGCATCACTTTAACTCGAATATGTCTTCTGTTTAACATCCGTCTATAAGAACTTTTAAAAATTAAGGGAGCGAAAGAAAAACTCTTTCGCTCCGCAAAATTAAGAATACTATTTTTTTTACGCTAATTATTTAGCGGTTTCTTTTTTCTTATCGTCAATACGCTGTTGTGCGATTGCCATTGCAGCCTGTTGTGTAGTGATACCTTTAGACTCTGCAACATTGAAAATTTCAAGTGTAGTATTGTAGATATTTTCAGTTCTTCTCATTGCCTCAGCCTTGTCATAACCTACGATTTCTGCATATACATTGATAATACCACCTGCATTGATAAGGAAATCAGGAGCATAAAGGATACCTTTTTCCTGAAGTATTTTTCCATGAACAATATCATTAGCTAACTGATTGTTTGCAGCACCTGCAATAACTTTAGCTCTGATCTTGTTTATAGTATCATCATTTATTGTAGCTCCAAGTGCACATGGTGCATAAATATCAACATCAGCACTGTATACATCGTCACCAGTAAATATAGCAGCACCATATTTAGCCGATACTTCCTGCATTCTAGCTTCGTTAATATCAGATATCTGTACAAGCGCACCTTCTTTTGTTAAGTAGTCAATAAGTGTTTCACCTACGTGACCTGTACCTTGTACCAATACTTTTTTACCAGCAAGTTTATCAGATCCAAACTGGTGCATTGCAGCAGCTTTCATACCCATGTAAACTCCGTAAGCAGTTACAGGTGATGGATTTCCTGATCCGCCTCTTTCTTCAGATATACCTGTAACGTATGGTGTTACGTCTCTTATAAGGTCCATATCCTGTGTAGTTGTACCTACATCTTCAGCAGTAATGTATCTTCCGCTTAAAGAATTTACATATTTACCAAAGCTGGTTATCATTTCAGGTGTTTTGTCGATTTTAGAATCTCCTATAATAACAGCCTTACCACCACCAAGGTTTAATCCTGAAATAGCAGATTTAAAAGTCATACCTCTTGATAGTCTCAAAACATCGTTTAAAGCTTCCCATTCATTAGCATACTTCCACATCCTAGTACCACCTAATGCTGGTCCTAAAACTGTATTGTGGATACCAATTATTGCTTTTAAACCAGTATCTTTGTCATGGCAAAAAACGATTTGCTCATGGTCATTAAAAGATGCCTGTCCAAAAACAGGGTCGATCTTAGTAAGTTCGTTAGCCTTAATAACTTCTGTTATCATAATAATAATTTTTAAATTTGAAATTTATTCAAAAACAGGTTACAAAATTACACATATAATTAAGATACGGTAAAATAAATCGCTTTTTTTACACATTCCCTAATAAAAGACGATTACAGCAAATAATAAAAAAACATTTAAACCCGTGTATTTTAACATTTTAGATGCAATAAAATACATATTTTTAAACACAAAATGAAAGAACTTCAGTATTTAAACAAATATTTTATTAAATATAAATTTCAATTTCTTCTAGGATTATTGATTACGATTGTAGCGCAAATCTTCTCTTTATTTACTCCTCAGCTTATTGCTAATTCAATTAACTCAGTTCAGGATTTCCTGAAACAGGACAATGCATCTACCGTTACAATAAAGAACATACTTCTCTACAACTTATTCCTGATTATAGCAACAACCCTTATCAGAGGAGTACTTACGTTTTTTATGCGCCAGACACTAATCGTAATGTCCCGAAATGTAGAATTCGACCTTAAAAACGAGATTTTTCGCCAGTATGAGAACCTTTCACCTAGTTTTTACAAAAAAAACCGTACAGGTGACCTTATGAACCGTATAAGCGAAGACGTAGGAAGAGTACGCCAGTATGTTGGCCCTGCGATCATGTATGCCCTGAATACTGTGATAAGTTTCGCTGTAATAAGCGTACACATGTACTCTATATCTCCAAAGCTTACACTTTACACCCTGCTGCCACTCCCTATACTTGCTTACAGCATTTACTGGATAAGCAGCGAGATCAACAAACGAAGTACTTTATACCAACAAAACCTTTCTAAACTTTCGAGTTTTACACAGGAAATGTTTTCGGGTATTCGTGTTACAAAAGCATATGCCCTTGAAGAACAAAAAGGAAATGATTTTAAAGAACTTTCGAGAGACAGCGTTAAGAAAAACCTTAGCCTTGCAAAAATAAGCGCCCTTTTTGGTCCGTTCATGATATTACTTATCGGTATAAGTAACCTTGTAGTGATCTACGTTGGAGGTATGATGTACATGAACGGCAGCATTGCCAGCATTGGTATCGTAGCACAATTCATCCTGTACATCAATATGCTTACCTGGCCTGTTGCCTCTTTAGGATGGATATCATCTATGGTTCAGGAAGCAGAAGCTTCTCAAAAAAGGATCAATGAATTCCTTAAGATAGAACCGGATATTAAAAACAACAATCCAAACCACACAACGGTATTAGGACAAATTGCTTTTGAAAATGTAACTTTCACTTACGACGATACTAATATTACAGCTCTTAAAAATGTATCATTTACCGTAAACAAAGGTGAAACACTGGCAATTTTAGGACGTACGGGCTCCGGTAAATCAACCATATTATCACTTATCAGCAGGCTGTATGATGTAGAAGAAGGCCGCATCACCGTTGATGGCGAAGAAATTGAAGCTATAAACTTATATGACCTGCGTAACAGCATAGGATTTGTACCGCAGGATGCTTTCCTATTTTCCGACAGCATTAAAAACAATATAAAATTTGGAAAAGAAGACGCTGACGATGACGAGGTGATCACTGTTGCAAAAAAAGCTGTAGTACACAACAACATCATCGGGTTTAACAAACAATACGAAACCATACTTGGAGAACGCGGAATAACCCTCTCAGGAGGTCAGAAACAACGTGTATCTATCGCCAGGGCAATGATCAAGGACGCTCCTATACTTTTACTGGACGACTGCCTTTCTGCCGTAGATACCGAGACAGAAGAAGCTATACTGAATAACCTTTTAGAGTTTTGCAAGGATAAAACAACTATAATTGTCAGCCACAGGGTATCATCCGCTAAAAATGCAGATAAAATACTGATCATAGAAGACGGTGAAATACTACAACAAGGAACTCACAATCAACTTGTAAACCAAACAGGATATTACAAAGAATTATACTTAAAACAACTTTCTGAAAAAGAAATGTAGTATTTTGTTGCATTATTTAGATTTTTTTTAGATTTTTGGTTGCTACATAAACCAAATAAAAGAACGAAGGATTATGAGAGAAAATGACATGCTTGAAAAGGAAGAGATCTTTTCTAAAGTTTTAAGGGCAGGTAGGAGAACGTACTTTTTTGATGTAAGGGCGACTAAGGCTGATGACTATTATATAACCATTACCGAAAGCAAAAAATTCACTGAAGAAGATGGTTCTTTCCACTTTAAAAAGCACAAAATTTATCTTTACAAGGAAGATTTCGCTGCTTTTAGAGAAATACTTGACGAAATGACCTCTTATGTACTTAATCATAAGGGTGAAGAAGTAATCTCTGAAAGACACCAAAAAGATTTTAGAAAACTATTTGGTGAAAAAGGTGAAGAAGCTGTTACCAGCGAAAGTTTTACCGATGTAAATTTTGACGATATCTAAACCAACCCGTCAAAAAACTACAAATTATGATGAAGTCCGGATTCCTTTTAGGTTTTTGGACTTTTTTTAGTAACCATTTTAATAAGCTGTAATAGTTACGGACAAAAAAGTGATGACTACTCTTCCAAGATAGACGGTTTAATTCAAACAACAAACCCTAGACGTTTTAATGGAGTAATTTTTATAACTAAAGACGGGAAAACAAAGTATTCGAAAGCTTCAGGATATTCTGATATTAAAAAAAATCTTTTACTCCAAAGGACAATTTTCGCATTCAGTCCAAATAATAAACAGATTACAGCAGTGTTAGTTTTAAAAGAAGTTGAAAAAAGAAACATTGATTTGTATAAGTCAATTAAAACATACTTACCCGATTTGAAACAAACATGGGCTGATTCAGTTGGCAACTTCAAAAATCATCGACTCTGATTTTACTTTTAGTGAAAATAAATCAAACTACGGTTATGGAGTAAATATTAATGAAAAAGAACCAGGAAGGTATATTGGACATGCAGGAAGGGGAATAGGTTTTGTTAGTTTGAAAATTTACGTTCCATCCGAAAAACTAAACATAATAATATTGAAAAATATTTATAATCGAGATACTAATATTGTTTATCACTTTCAAAAAAGTATAAGACAAATTATAATGAATAGTTCTCTAATAAAATAAATAGCTGTTCACTACCAAATATTAGTTGCTATATTAATAAACATCAACCATGAAACGACTTTATAAATTTGAGGAGGTATTAAATGACTTAATGGACTATTTAATTTTGGGCGACCCAGACTGTTTATTTAGTTACAAGAATAAAAATAATTTACCTGATGATTTGCTGACAGAATTCACAACAAACGAAACTGGTGACAAAGTTGTTGAAGACGGAATTATTGTTCCGCTTTCAGGGGTTGAAAATTTACCATATACCATTTATTTTAATCTATCGGACGACACACCTGAATTACTTAAAGACGGAAATAAATTACAAGTTCAGCAAGACGGGTATTGCTTAAAAGTTGAAAGCGGACAGATTTATTTATTTACAATGCCATATCTGAGAAAATTTACAGCAGAGCAAATCGAAAATTTAAAGAAATTTAGAACTGCAACAATTAAACTTGAAAATGGCTGGTATTCAGTTTCTGTTTTAGGTGGACAGACAATTCAACAATCAGGACTTGAACCAACATTCGAATTTATAATCAAGTCGAGTATCGACAGACCAAAATACTTGGCAGATATTAGCTATTCATTTGCAATATAAACTGGCAAATAATGCAATTAAAACAAATACAGTAGCTAACATAGGTTTTGATTGAGACTGATTTATTGGAAAATTAAACAACAAAATTAAGAAACTTCCAACTACCCTATTCTCAAACCGTTTTCTACCTTAAAATCGGGTGCCAATAATATAACGTCACCTTTCTCTCCTACTGCACCAAGCACAAGGCACTCACTCATAAATTTACCTATTTGTTTTCTCGGGAAGTTAACCACAGCAACGATCTGCCTGCCTGCAAGGTCTTCTTTAGCATAACGCTTTGTTATCTGTGCCGATGATTTTCTAATACCTATCTCTGTTCCAAAATCAATTGTAAGCTGATATGCCGGTTTCCTTGCGTCAGGAAAATCATTCGCTTCCAAAATAGTACCCACACGCATTTCAGTTTTTTCAAATTCTTCCCAGGTCAACATAGTTTTTTTATTAAGTGTAATTATCGTATTTTGCTAAAATAAAAGTTTTCTATAACAATGGCAAATACACCTTCTAATATGCTCCCTTTAGGAACAGTAGCTCCGGCTTTTTGGCTTAAGGATACTAATTCTAATAACCATTACTCTTTTGCCAACCTAAAAGGCGACAAAGGCACACTGGTTATGTTTATTTGTAACCACTGCCCTTTTGTACTGCATGTTATGGATGAAATAATAATGATCGCCAACGATTATCGCGTTCAGGGCATTGGCATTATTGCTATAAGCAGTAATGATCCCGAACGTTACCCACAGGATGCACCTGATAAAATGACCGAATTTGCCTTTGAAAACAAAATGGACTTCCCTTACCTATTTGACAACACACAAGAAGTCGCAAAAGCTTATGACGCTGCCTGTACTCCCGACTTTTACCTCTTCGACTCTCAGGACAAGTTAGTTTACCGCGGTCAACTTGACGATTCCCGCCCCGGCAACAATATCCCTCTTAGCGGAAGCGATCTTCGTACGGCAATAGACGGCGTTTTATATAACCGCAGCATTCCCGGTTATCAAAAACCAAGTTTAGGATGTAATATAAAGTGGAAGTAGTTTTTTTTATACTATAAATCTTCATTACCTTTGCAGCGTGAAATACATCAATTAATGATATCCAACACTGCACATAACGCCATACCTGCTCCTTTTTACAAAAGGAACAGCTTTATTGTGCTTATTTCACACAGTAAGGCCTTCATTACATAAGCCCCCTGCTTATTTCAACAACTACACAATCAGGGGAATAATTTTACCATAATCTTTATTTAGGTTCGTTGAACCTTTTTCGTTTTACCTTATCTTTTTATATCATGTTAGTTAAAAAGTTTTTAGCTTCATTGACAGCACGCCAAATTATATGGTCTCTGTCAATCCTTTTCTTAGCTGCTATTTTGTTTTTTGCAGCTACCAAACAAATTAATATCGCTTTTGTTGTATTGCCTGTGCTTATATTGGCAATTGCCACTTCAGACAGTCTTCAAACAAAACACACCATTAAAAAGAACTATCCTGTAGTAGGAAGGCTTCGCTATTTGTTTGAATCGGTACGACCGGAATTCCGCCAATACTTTTTTGAAGGAGAACTGGACGGAAAACCTTTTAACAGAAGACAGCGTTCTATTGTTTATCAAAGGGCTAAGAACCAAAAGCAGACCATTTCTTTTGGTATGCAGGACGATCCCAACAGGATAGGTTACGAATGGGCAGCGCACTCTATTTACCCTAAAAAAGCAGCCAGTGATAAGTTCAGGACCATGGTAGGCGGCCCGCAGTGCGACCAGCCTTACAACGCCAGTATACTTAATATTAGCGCTATGAGCTATGGAGCGCTTAGTAAAACTGCCATTACCTCATTGAACAAAGGTGCTCAAAAAGGAAACTTTGCTCACAATACAGGCGAAGGCGGTATTAGTGACTTCCACTTACAGGGTGGTGACCTTATCTGGCAGATTGGTACAGGTTATTTTGGGTGTAGAAATGAAGACGGTACATTCTCTGAAAAATTATTTAAAGAAAGAGCAACCCTGCCTACCGTAAAAATGATAGAGATAAAACTTTCTCAAGGTGCAAAACCAGGGCACGGTGGCTTACTCCCAGCAGAGAAAAACACACCTGAAATTGCAAAAATAAGGGCTATAAAACCATATACCGATGTGCATTCACCATCATCTCACAGTGCATTCTCTAATGCCTTTGAATTACTGGTATTTGTAAACCAGCTGCGTAAATCATCCGGAGGTAAACCTGTAGGATTTAAGATCTGTATCGGGCAAAAAGAAGAATTCACCTCTATCGCGCAGGCTATTATAGAAACAGGAATTATCCCTGATTTCATTACCGTTGACGGTGCAGAAGGCGGAACCGGTGCCGCTCCTTTAGAATTTATCGATTACATGGGTATGGCCTTATCAGATGCCCTGACATTTGTAAACGCTACTCTTAAAGAATATGGCGTTAGGGAACATATCAAGATCTTTGCTTCCGGTAAGATCATCTCTGCCTTTGATATTGCAAAAACGATCGCTCTTGGAGCTGATGCCTGCTACAGTGCACGCGCAATGATGTTTTCTCTTGGCTGCATACAGGCATTACAGTGTGACAGCGGAAAATGCCCTGTTGGTATTGCAACGCAGGATAAGAACCTATACAAAGGTGTAGATATCACCGATAAGACAGAACGTGTGGCTAATTTCCATAAAAACACAATGAAGGCTCTCGCTGAGTTCATTGGTGCCTGCGGTTTTGAAAACATACATCAGGTTAACCCTAAGGTATTCTTTAAAAGAGTAGATCACAGCCAAAACAAAAGTTTTCAGGAAATGTACCAGAGCGATAAAAATCAAGAATTAATTAATTTTTAAAAAGATATAAAACATGAATCCTATTCCAACGCTTACACTAAATGACTATACCATTCTGCGGGATTTAATTAAAAACAATACCGACGCAAGGATAGCTAAAGAAGTAAACCAACTGTCATCTGAACTTAACAGGGCTATTATCGATAAAACAGATAAGCCAATTGCCGAAACCATAGTACAGATCAACTCAAACGTAGAAGTTGAGGACATTAAGACCGGACAAAAACTAAAAATTAAAATAGTTTTACCACGTGAATCAAATGTAAAAGAAGGTAAAATATCCGTTTTTGCCCCACTAAGTGTAGCCCTTATCGGCTTCAGCAAAAACGACGAAGTAGTCTGGGAAATGCCTGCCGGCGTTAAAAACATAAAGATCGTTGAAGTAACAAACTAATACTACTATATAACCTTGCAGTAGTATTATTCTCTTTCGAGTACTACATCTACCGGTTTATTCATCTTACGGCCAAATTTCATAGCAGCAGTCTGACTTTCGTTAGAACAAAGTATGTACATATTAAAGCTGTAAAGCGGCAATATTACCGTCTTGAATTTTCCACCATTCTCTTTACCATCAACATCCTGGATCTTTACAGAGAAATTATCAGCAGGAAAAGTATTAGCTATAGAAAGCAGGTAATTGTCTTTAGCAAATGGAAAAAAGTAACGTTCTTTTTTTGCAACAGCTCCTTCAGCCAGCCTCTTATTGTCGTCACCTATCAAATAGTTTGACGTAAATATCATTGGCTCGTTAGCGTTTCTAAAGCTGTAAAGATTATTCACATTGATCAGGTCATTACCCTTACTGTCGACCACAGTAACTCTTAAATTTTTAATATTTTCTTTTTTTCCTGCTTCATGTATGTCCAGTACAATGTATGATGTAAAATCATAACCACAATGCATAACCTGAGCCTTTACCGAAAATGTAAAAAGGAAAACTATAATAAGGATACTGTATCTCATAAATAATAATATTAGCGCAAAAGTAAAGCTCTACAGCCATCTTTCAAAAAGTATTCCAAGAAAATCCAATAACAATAAAAAAGGCAGCCCAAAGAGCTGCCTTTTTATTATATAACTAATATTCAGTATTATTTTACATCCATTAACTCAACGTCAAAGATCAAAGTAGCGTCCGGAGGAATAACACCGCCTGCACCACGAGAACCGTAACCAAGGTGAGAAGGAATAACAAAACGGGCTTTATCACCTACCTGAAGTAAAGCGATACCTTCGTCCCATCCTTCGATCACATGACCTTGTCCAAGAGGGAAGTCAATTGGTTGTTTTCTTTTGTAAGAAGAGTCAAACACCTGTCCGTTCTCAAGAGAGCCTGAGTAATGTACAGAAACTGTTCTTCCTTTTTCAGCTTTTTTACCAGAACCTTTCTGGATCATTTTATAACGAAGTCCACTTTCTGTTTTTTCAAAACCTGCAGCAAGTTTCTCCATAGCCTCTTCAGCTTGTTTAGCAGCATCTGCAACTCTTTTTTCGCGAGAACCTTCAAAAGTCCTGAAAGCCTCAATAGCATTCCATTTTTGAGCTTCTTCACCTACCCTAATGATCTCAATGCTTTCAAGTGCATCATCACCTGCAATAGCATCCACAATATCCTGACCTTCTACAACATGTCCAAAAACAGTATGCTTGTTATCAAGCCATGGCGTTGGAACGTGTGTAATAAAGAACTGAGAGCCGTTAGAACCCGGTCCAGAGTTAGCCATAGATAATACTCCTGGTTTATCGTGTTTTAATTCCGGGTGAAATTCATCATCAAATTGGTAACCCGGTCCACCTGTACCTGTTCCTTTAGGGCATCCGCCCTGTATCATGAAATCAGGAATAACACGGTGAAATTTAAGTCCGTTGTAAAACGGATTCCCCTGTGGTTTTTCTTTGTTCTCAAGGTTGCCTTCAGCAAGACCTACAAAGTTACCTACCGTTCCCGGTGTTTTATCATGTGTCAGCTTTACAAGAATAGTTCCTTTTGCTGTATTGAATTTTGCGTAAATTCCGTTTTCCATTATGCTTATTGTTTATTTGAAGATGCAAATTTACAAATTAATTCTCTACCCTGCATATTGCAATGTCATAACAAAAATGTAAATTCGAATCTTAAAAATTTGAACTTAAGAATGAATAAAGAAGATAATTATATAGATATAAACAAAAAAGCATGGAACCAGAAGACAGAAGTTCATGTAAATTCTGAATTTTATGACACACCTTCATTCCTGGAAGGCCGATCTACGCTTAATAGTATCGAACTGGAGCTGTTAGGCGATATAACCGGTAAAAAAATACTGCACCTTCAATGCCATTTTGGGCAGGACACATTATCATTAGGCAGGCTTGGTGCCGATGTTACAGGAGTAGACTTCTCGGATAAAGCCATTGAAGAAGCACGCAACCTATCAGCCAGCACAGGTGTGCCGGCACGTTTTATCTGTTCTGATGTATACAGTTTACATGAAGTTCTAAACGAACAGTTTGATGTTGTGTTTACAAGTTATGGCACTATTGGCTGGCTGCCGGATCTGGGAAAATGGGCTAAAACCATTTCACATTTCCTAAAACCCGGAGGCACGTTTGTTTTTGCCGAGTTCCATCCTGTGGTTTGGATGTTTGATGATAATTTCGAAAAAATCGGTTACAACTATTTTAAAGCCGATGCCATTATTGAAAGTGAAATTGGCACGTATGCAGATGTGAGCGCTCCGTTAGAAAACGAAATGATAACCTGGAACCATGCCATGAGCGAGGTAATAAACAATTTGATAAAAAGCGGACTGGAAATTAATGAGTTAAATGAGTTTGATTACTCGCCTTACAATTGCTTTAGAAATACCGAAGAATTTGAACCGGGCAAGTACAGGATCATTCAATTAGGCAATAATATTCCAATGGTATACTCTGTTAAAGCAACAAAAAAATAACACCAAATAATCGTTACTTTTGCTATTAAATTTTACAATATGAAAAGCCTGTTTAATCCTAAGGATAATAAAGATATAATTGACCGTATAGAGCAGTTAACTCCTATAACCCTGTCGCAATGGGGCAAAATGACTGTGAGTCAGATGCTAAAACACTGCCAGCAGCCTATTAAGGTAGCTCAGGGAACATTAAAATTAAAATCAAACTGGCTGATAAGCTTTTTCTTTGCCAGATCGGCAAAAAAGCAATTAACCGATTCTCAGCCTTTAAAAAAGGACTTACCTACTTCTAAGGAGTTCATCATTAACTACGAACCGAACTTTGAAGAAGCTAAAAAAGGACTTATAGAACTGGTTTCTAAATTTGCTCAGGAAGGCGAAGCCTTTATTAAAAATAAAAAGCATCCTTTCTTTGGTGAAATGACCATACAGGAATGGGACACCCTACAATGGAAACATCTTGACCACCATTTAAAACAATTTGGGGTATAATAGCATCTCTTTAGATAAAGTAAATAAAGGCATAAGTTAAGGAATACACCTAAATTTATGCCTTTTGCTTTATGCTTTAAAATCTTTGTACCTTTGCAGCTTTAAACTTTGAATCTTAAGAAATGCGTATTGATATTATTACCGTATTGCCCGAATTACTAAGAAGCCCATTTGAAGCCTCTATACTTAAACGTGCCATAGATAAAGGCATCGTAGAGGTGCATTTGCACAACCTTAGGGATTACAGCACCAACAAACACAAAAACGTAGACGACTATCAGTTTGGTGGCGGTGCAGGTATGGTAATGATGATAGAACCTATTGATGCCTGTATTTCTAAGCTAAAAGCAGAACGCGATTATGACGAGGTTATATATATGAGTCCGGATGGCGAAACCCTTAACCAGAGCATGGCCAACCGTATGTCACTTTTAGAGAATATCATTATACTTTGCGGTCATTATAAAGGAGTAGATCAGCGTGTACGCGATCAGTTTATTACCAAAGAGATCTCGATTGGCGACTTCGTTCTTTCGGGTGGCGAGTTGGCAGCAGCTGTGGTAGCCGATTCTATTATACGCCTTATACCTGGTGTATTGAGCAATGAAACCTCAGCACTTACAGATAGTTTCCAGGATAATCTGCTTTCCCCTCCTATCTATACACGTCCTGCAGAATATAAAGGATGGAAAGTACCTGACGTATTATTAAGCGGTAACTTTGCTCATATTGACAAATGGCGCGAAGACATGGCATTTGAGCACACAAAAACAAGAAGACCTGATCTTTTAGAATAGTTTTTTGTTCAGGTTTTCAGATTTCAAAGTTTCTGATCTGTAAAGTTTTTATAACTGCGCTTTCCAAAAAACAGCTATATTGTTAAAAATCAAAAACTTACCCAAATAAAACTTTAAACCTAAAACTTTTGTTACTTCAAAAAAATAATTATATTTGCACCCTATTTCGGATTAACCTCTGGCGATACTCGTGAATGTTGCTCTGAATCAATAATTTAAAAATAAAAATCATGTCTGATTTAGTAAAATTTGTACAAGACGAATTTGTAACAAAAAAAGATTTCCCTGAGTTTGGAGCTGGTGATACTATCACTGTGTACTACGAAATTAAAGAGGGTGAAAAAACTAGAACACAGTTCTTCAAAGGAGTTGTAATCCAAAAAAGAGGCGCTGGTATCACTCAAACTTTTACAATCCGTAAAATGTCAGGTGCTGTTGGTGTAGAGCGTATCTTCCCATTAAACATGCCTGCACTTCAAAAAGTTGAAGTTAACCAAAGAGGTAAAGTTAGAAGAGCTCGTATATTCTACTTCAGAGATCTTACTGGTAAAAAAGCTAAAATCAAAGAAAAAAGAAGAAGATAATCTTTTATCCAAGAATACATATAGAATCCCATGCATTGCATGGGATTTTTTTTGTACCCTATCCTAATTGATTAAGATGCTAAACGATATGCTGCCTCGGTATATTTTAGTACTTTTGGGCATGGATCCAATTTTTATAAAAATAGCCGATATACGCGGTGGTGTACACTTTGTAAACATCAAGCATATCTATGAGGTTGAAGAAGTTGTAAGCGCAAAAGCAAAGCTTACACACGTAAGATACTACTCTATCCCTGACTGTAAAGGACAAATAAACAAGGTAATCACCAAAGAGTTTACCAATGTTTTATTGGAAAGGATAAACCAGCTGAAAGAAAAGCCATAAAAGTATTGGCCTTTCTATTACTATTCGGCAATCTGACATATCCTTATTCTGAGCTTTAAAAACTTTGTAATTCGTAAAATTTCAAACGTTTTTTTACCATTTTACAAACAACCTATTACGTTAGATTTCCCTATATTTGCGAGCCTTGCTTTTTCATTGGGCAAACTTTAGCTTATGCTAAACGGCCTATCTGTAAGCAACTCAAACAAACAGATATAACTTATTAATAATCAGCCTTTCGGCAGGTTTGCTGAAAGGGTCATTAAAAACTTGAAAAAATGTCCAAAACATCAAAAATCATTTATACGATAACTGATGAAGCCCCTATGCTGGCTACCCATTCTTTCCTTCCAATTGTTCAGGCCTTTACTGCACCTGCTGGAATAGAGGTTGAAACACGTGATATCTCTCTTGCCGGAAGGATACTTGCTAATTTCCCTGAACACCTTACAGATGATCAAAAAGTAGGTGATGCACTTACCGAACTTGGTAATCTTGCAAACACTCCGGAAGCAAACATTATTAAATTACCTAACGTTTCTGCTTCTGTACCACAATTAAAAACAGCTATTAAAGAGCTACAGGAACAAGGTTACAACATTCCTGATTTCCCGGAAGACCCAAAAACGGACGAGGAAAAAGCTGTAAAAGCAAAATATGCTAAAGTTTTAGGATCGGCAGTTAACCCGGTATTACGCGAAGGAAACTCTGACCGTAGAGCTCCAAGAGCTGTTAAGAACTATGCTAAAGCACACCCTCACTCTATGGGCGCATGGAGCACTGACTCTAAAACACACGTTGCCAGCATGGCAGAAGGTGATTTTTATGGCAGCGAAACATCAGTTACCATTAAAGACGCAACTGATGTTAGAATTGAATTTACCGCAAACGACGGTGCTGTTACCGTTCTTAAAGCAAGTACACCACTTAAAGCAGGCGAGATCATTGATAGCTCTGCATTAAGCATTAAAAAATTAAAAGATTTTATCGCTAAAGAAGTTATCGATGCTAAAAGCAAAGGTGTATTATTCTCTGTACACTTAAAAGCAACAATGATGAAGGTATCAGACCCTATCATCTTTGGTGCTATAGTAGAAGTATTCTTTAAAGATGTATTTGAAAAATATGCAGCTCTGTTTGCTGAACTAGGTGTTGATACCCGTAACGGTCTTGGTGATGTTTATGCTAAAATAGCAGGAAATGCTAAAGAAGCTGAAGTTAAAGCTGCTATTGACGAAGTTTACAAAAACGGTCCTGCTATCGCTATGGTAAACTCTGATAACGGAATTACCAACCTGCACGTACCAAGTGACGTTATTGTAGATGCTTCTATGCCTGCAATGATCCGTACATCAGGGCAAATGTGGAATGCTGCCGGTAAAGGTCAGGACACTAAAGCAATCATCCCGGACAGAAGTTACTCTGGCGTATATGTTGCAACTATCGATTTCTGTAAAAAACATGGTGCATTTAACCCTGCAACAATGGGAAGTGTACCAAACGTAGGTCTTATGGCTCAAAAAGCTGAAGAATACGGATCTCACGATAAAACGTTCCAGTTAACAGCTAATGGAGTTGTTAAAGTAATTGACAACAACAGCGGTACTGTATTAATGGTGCAAAACGTTGAAGCTGGTGATATTTTCAGAATGTGTCAGACTAAAGATGCTCCTATTCAGGACTGGGTTAAACTTGCCGTTAACAGAGCAAGATTATCTGCTACTCCGGCTATTTTCTGGTTAGACGAGAACAGAGCACACGATGTACAGATCATCAACAAAGTAAACACTTACTTAAAAGACCACGATACAAACGGATTAGACATAAGAATCATGAACCCTGTTGATGCTACTAACTTTACGTTAGAAAGAATCATTAAAGGTGAAGATACGATCTCTGTAACAGGAAACGTATTGCGTGATTACCTAACAGACCTTTTCCCTATCCTTGAACTTGGTACTTCTGCAAAAATGCTTTCTATCGTTCCATTAATGAACGGTGGTGGTTTATTTGAAACCGGTGCCGGAGGTTCTGCTCCAAAACATGTTCAGCAGTTTGTTGAAGAAGGTTACTTGCGTTGGGATTCTCTGGGTGAGTTCCTTGCTCTTGGGGTATCTTTAGAGCATTTAGGACAGTCTTTAGGTAATACTAAAGCATTAGTTCTATCTGAAACACTTGATGCTGCAAACGAGAAATTCCTTGAAAATGATAAATCTCCTGCCCGTAAAGTAGGACAGATCGATAACCGTGGCTCTCATTTTTACCTTGCTCTTTACTGGGCTCAAGCACTTGCTGCTCAAAATAAAGATGCAGAATTGAAAGCTAAATTTGAACCAATTGCTGCGGCTCTTAGTGAAAATGAAGCTAAAATTGATGCTGAACTTATCGGAGCACAAGGTAAATCTCAGGAAATAGGCGGTTACTACCACCCTGACTTTAAGCTTACTGACAAAGCAATGCGACCAAGTGATACATTGAATGCAATTTTAGCGAAACTGGCTTAAGCCTTTACCCGCTAACAACTATACAAAAGCTATCCCAAATGGGATAGCTTTTTTTTTACCGCAGAAAATATACTGATAATTCAGTATTGCCGATGCTGCCTGAAAAGGTTTGCTTTGCATTAAAAATAACCTCCCTATTCATTTTGATGAATGCTTTATCCCCGTTTATTTACATTTTGAAAGTATTTGGGTGCCGTTTGTCAAAAACAAAATATTTATTACTCTCATTTATAGTAGATTTACCACATAATAATAGAGCCCTAAATAGCATTTTGAAAATTTTTTAAAAAAAATGAAAAAGGACATAGGGGTAAAATAGAAATCGGTTGTATTACTACTATAGCAACAGTTCAATCATCAATTAAACAAAACACATCATGATCTTACAGCAAAAAGTACCTGAAATGAATGTTAGCCAGTTAATGCTACGAAAAACTAAAAAAAGACCTATACTTATCAATGAAGTAAGCGAACAACAAGAACTCATAGAACATAAAAAATTATAAAAAGAGAATCGTAGCCTTTTTCGTTAAAAACAGCAGACCCTGTAACATATAGTACTATTTCACGTCTTACTGCGTTATCAGGTTTGTCAGATAAATTAACACAAAAAAGAGATTACGGTTCGTTCTAAAATTTCACAACGTAAAGTTCAATCATCAATAAATCAAATCAAACAACCACATCATGATTTTACAAAAAAAAGGATATCTCACGATGCTCCTTCTACTGATCTTTAGTACTGTGTTTGCACAGGAAAAATTCACTCTTAGCGGTACCATTGCCGATGACAGTAGTAATGAAACACTTATTGGAGCTAGTGTTTATATTAAAGAACTTCAAAAAGGTGTTACTACAAACGAGTATGGTTTCTATTCCATTTCACTCCCGGCAGGCACCTATACAGTACAAATTAGCTATGTAAGCTTTGCAACAAAAGAGGAAACTATAGAATTAAAGAGTAACGTGCGTAAAAATGTTAACCTTAGTACAAATAGTGAAGAATTACAGGAAGTTGTAATCTCGGACAACCGAAAAAGAGCCGAAATAAGAAGGCCGGAAATGAGTGTTAACCGAATGACTGCAGAAGAAATTAAGAAAATGCCTGTAGTAATGGGCGAAGTTGACGTACTGAAGTCGATCCTGCAGTTACCGGGTGTTACAAATGCCGGTGAAGGATCTTCAGGCTTTAACGTACGTGGTGGATCTGCAGACCAGAATCTTATATTATTAGATGAAGCTACTATTTTTAATTCTTCCCACCTTTTCGGATTCTTTTCTGTTTTCAATGCCGATGCAATTAAAGACATGAAACTATACAAAGGAGGCATTCCTGCCCGTTATGGAGGAAGGTTATCTTCTGTATTGGATATCTACCAGAAAGAAGGTAATAAAAAAGAATACCATATGACTGGTGGTATTGGAGCAATATCCAGTAGGATATTAGCCGAAGGTCCTATCGTAAAAGACAGAGGTTCATTTCTTATAGGTGGTAGAGCATCATATGCCCACCTTTTCCTTAAACTGGCAAACAACGACAACTCGGCTTACTTTTATGACCTTAATACTAAACTGAGCTACAAATTAAACGATAACAATAATATTTACTTGTCGGGGTATTTTGGGCGTGACCTTTTCGACATCAGCAACAGTTTTACCAATGTATATGGTAATGCCGTATTGAACCTTCGCTGGAACCACCTGTTTAATGACAGGCTATTCTCTAACATGAGTATGATATACAGTGACTACTACTATGGCTTAGAACTTGGATTTATTGGACTTAAATGGGATTCAGGTATTAAGAACTACAACTTTAAATATGACCTTAAACATTATCTTACAGATAAGTTTAAGCTTAATTATGGCCTTAACGCGATCTATTATGATTTTAACCCGGGAACAGTATCACCAACCGGTAAAGATTCTGCAATTAATCATGATCAGTTAGAGAAAAAATATGCTTTTGAGCCAGCCTTATATATTGATGCAGAACATCAACTTACTGAGAACTTAACAGTCAGCTACGGTCTTCGTTACAGTATGTTCTATCGTTTGGGTTCACAAAACATGAATACTTATGCTAACAACCAGCCGGTAGCGTTTGACGATGAACTAAAAATATACGAGAAAGCCACACCTACAGGTACACAACATTATGGCAGCGGTAAAACCATTGCCGATTTTAATAACCTTGAACCTCGAGTAGGTGTAGCTTATAGACTGGACGATAGTCAGTCAGTTAAGGCAAGCTATAACCGTATGGCACAATACCTGCACCTTATAACAAATACCTCATCACCTACTCCACTGGACGTATGGGCACCGAGTGATAACTTTATAAAACCAGAGTTATTGGATCAGGTAGCAGTAGGATATTTTAAAAACTTTAAAGACGACAACTATACTCTTGAAGTAGAAACGTTTTATAAAAAAGTAAAAAACAAAATTGACTATATAGACGGCGCAGACCTGATTGCCAACAAAGCTATTGAACAGGTTGTTCTTAATGGCCGTGCAAGATCATACGGACTTGAAGTATTATTACGTAAAAACACAGGGAAATTTACAGGATGGCTATCTTACACTTTATCACGTACTGAGCAGCAAACTCCGGGTAGAGCTCCTGGTGAAACTGGCATAAACAATGGCAACTGGTACCGTGCTGGTTATGACAAGCTTCATAACATATCAATTACAGGTGCTTATCAGCACACAGAAAAATGGTCTTTTGGAGCAATATTCGCACTACAATCAGGTCAGCCGGCAACATTTCCAGAAGGATACTACCAATATGGTGATGTGAACGTACCAGTTTATGGAGACAGAAATGGTGACCGTTTACCAATGTACCACCACTTAGATGTTTCAGCAACATATACTCCAAAACCTGATAAGAAAAAAGGATGGCAGGGTGAATGGGTATTCAGTATCTACAACCTATATAACAGACAAAATACTGCATCTATGACCTTTAGACAAAATGATAAGACAGGAGCAAACGAGGCAAGCAGGCTGTCTATCTTCGGAATGATCCCAAGTGTAACCTACAACTTTAAATTTTAGTCACCCCCATCATCCAAAAGGGTAAAAAACATACCACAATGAAAAATATAAAATATATACTTTTAATTCTAACAGCTGTATTCTTTACAGCATGTGAGAAAGTTGTTGACGTAGATCTTGATACTGCAGCACCACGACTGGTAGTAGATGCATCGATCAACTGGCTAAAAGGAACTGACGGCAGTCAGCAAAAAATAAAGCTAACAACCACTACAGGATATTACAGTAAAGACATTCCAATAGTATCTGGAGCAACAGTGTTTATTACCAACACCACTACTAATACTGTTTTTAACTTTACTGAAACTGCAGGTACAGGAGAATACTTTTGTAATAACTTTCTACCTGTAATAAACAACACCTATGTATTAACCGTAATGCATAATGGAGAAACGTATAATGCCACAGAAAAACTATATGCAGTTCCAAAAATATCGCGCGTCATTCAGGATAACGAAGGCGGCTTTTTAAATGAAGATATTGAAATACGTTTCTTCTTTATGGACAATCCTGCTGAAAACAACTTTTATCTGATTCGCTATGATACTGATGTATTACCATATGCTGATTATAATGTACTGGACGATGAGTTCTTTCAGGGAAATGAAATGTTTGACTTTATAGACAATGAAGATTTTAAAGCCGGTGATGTTGTTGGCCTTAATCTATACGGTATCTCTGAAAGGTATAACAATTATATGTCGATAGTAATATCCATGGTTGAAGGTGGTGCCGGCAGCGGACCATTTCAAACGCCTCCTGTTAATGTTCGTGGTAATATGGTAAACCAAACGAACAGTAAAAATTTTGCTTACGGTTACTTCCGTCTTAGCGAAAGCGATAAGTTGGAGTACACAATACAATAATAATTAGCCAGAATAATTTAAATCCACCCAAAAGGGTGGATTTTTTCATGTATCAAACTGTAAACCAAATATGTGAAGTTTTGTTTTCACTATATTTGGAATAAATTGCTGCTGATGAAAAAAGTTTTATTCATTCTCTCACTCATTCTCTCACTTTTGTTTATATCCTGTGAAGAAGTTGTCCATATCGATATGGATACCGCAGAGCCAAAATTAGTTGTTGATGCTTCATTAAACTGGTTAAAAGGTAGTAAAGGAAATTATCAGGTTATAAAGCTAAGTACTACAACCAGCTTTTACAGTAAAGTGATTCCTCCGGTTGCAGGAGCAACTGTTTATATAACCAATCCTAAAGGCAGGATATTTAGATTTAAAGAATTTGAAGGCTATGAAGGCTCCTATGTCTGCGATTATTTTCTACCTGTAATAAACCAAACTTATACTCTTACTGTAGTTTACAATGACCAGACTTATACTGCGATCGAAACCATGCTGCCGGTACCTGATCTTTTAGATGTAGATCAACAGTTAGACGGGTCTATAATAGATAAAGACCTAATGACGATAAAAGCCTATTTTAATGACCCTGCCGGTGAAAACAATTTCTATTTGAACCGTTTTATAAGAAATGGAAAGACAGGACAGTCTGCAGTATTTAATGATCGTTTTGTAAACGGAAACTACACGAATACTGTAAGGATTTTTGATGACCTTGTTAAAGACGACCAAATAAGAATTGAGCTATACGGCATCTCTTCTCAACATTATGACTACATGAGTAAAATTTTCTCCATGATATCAGAAGGAAATAAGGGTCCATTCGAAGTGCCACCATCACAGGTTCGGGGTAATATGATTAATCAAAGTGCTGCTTCTAATTTCGCTTATGGATATTTCCGCCTCTCTCAGGTTTCGACAATAGAGTATGTAGTACGATAAAACCTTTATTACTCCTAAAACCATAAGAGTAAAGTTCTAAAGTCAGCATTTGCTACTATAATTTATACTAAATTTGTAAAGGATCAATCGGTAAATCAGGTTGATCCTTTTTTAAGGGCCTACTACCTTATGACTTTGTAAACTTTAGCCTCACTTTATGTCATCACACCACATTGTTCGCGACGACCAGGAACCAGCATTAATAATTGCTAATGGTGCAGCCTGCAGTAAAGAGCTGTTAGGTCAATTACTGGAATGGTCTCCCCTTGTTGTTGTATTGGATAGTGCCATAGAACGTGTCATGGAGCTGGGTATTAAAGTAGATGTACTGCTGGGCGATTTCGATCGGGGTTTTGACCCCGAATACTATCGGGACATGCAGTATCCGTTGGAAATTGTACATACTCCCGACCAGGATAAAACAGATCTCGAAAAAGCCTTAGATTACCTCATAGAACGTAAATTTCCTGCTGCTAATGTAATATGGGCAACCGGACGCCGTGCCGACCATACTATTACCAATATTACAAACATAGTTCGTTACCGGGATCTCATCAAAATCGTGGTCCTGGATGATCATTCTAAAATATTCCTGTTACAGCAAAAGTTTGAAAAATGGTATCCTGCGGGTACCCCCCTGTCGCTTATTCCAATCGGAAAGGTAAAAGGTATCAGCAGTAAGAATTTAAAGTACCAACTGGATAATGACGAACTTACTATAGGCTATCGCACCGGAAGCAGCAATGAAGCCCTGAATGATGGTATCGTTATGATCGAACATCAGGAAGGCGACCTGCTAATGATGGAATGCTATGACTAAACACCTCTGTTAACACTTCTCTAAAACCCAATACGACCACTGCCAACTGGATACTAATTATTATATTTGTAGAAAAGCAGAATAGAATGAAATTCAAGGTAGTATCGGATTACCAGCCTATGGGCGACCAGCCCGAAGCAATAAAACGACTGAGTGCAGGACTTAACGAAGGCGAACGTTTCCAAACCCTATTAGGGGTTACGGGATCGGGTAAGACATTTACCATGGCCAATGTTATCCAGGAAGTACAAAAACCCACACTGGTACTGGCACATAATAAAACGCTTGCAGCACAGCTGTATAGTGAATTCAAGCAGTTTTTTCCTGAAAATGCTGTAGAATATTTTGTATCTTACTACGACTACTACCAACCCGAAGCCTATATTCCAGTAACAGGAACCTATATAGAAAAAGACCTTTCCATTAATGAGGAACTGGAAAAAATGCGTCTTAGCACTACCTCATCTCTACTCTCGGGTAGACGTGATATTATCGTGATTGCCTCGGTTTCCTGCCTTTACGGTATTGGTAACCCCGTAGAATTCCAAAAGAACGTAATCTCGATACAGCGTCATCAAATGATCTCGCGCACCAAGCTTTTACATCGTTTGGTACAAAGTCTTTACTCCCGTACAGAGGCCGATTTTACACCCGGTACTTTTCGCATAAAAGGTGATATTGTAGAAGTATTTCCAAGCTATGGTGATGAGCCGTTCAGAATCCACTTTTTTGGAGATGAAATTGAAGAAATTGAAGCTTTTGATGCCAAAACAGCGAAAGTGATTGAGAAATACGAACAACTGAACATCTACCCTGCCAATATGTTTGTTACAAGTCCGGATATATTGCAAAATGCCATTTGGGACATACAGCAGGATCTGGTAAAACAAGTAGAATATTTTAAACAAATAGGCAAACACTTAGAGGCAAAACGCCTTGAAGAACGTACTAACTTTGACCTCGAAATGATTCGAGAATTGGGCTACTGCTCCGGTATCGAGAACTATTCCCGTTACCTGGATCGCAGGCTTCCGGGTACACGTCCGTTCTGTCTATTGGATTATTTTCCTAAAGACTACCTTATGGTGATCGACGAAAGTCACGTAACCGTATCGCAGGTACATGCTATGTATGGCGGCGACCGCTCGCGTAAAGAGAACCTTGTAGAATTTGGATTTAGATTACCGGCTGCAATGGACAACCGTCCGCTTAAGTTCGAGGAATTCGAGGCCATGCAGAATCAGGTTGTGTACGTAAGTGCTACCCCTGCCGACTATGAACTTCAAAAAAGTGGTGGTGTCTATGTAGAACAGGTAATACGTCCAACAGGACTGCTTGACCCTGTTATCGAAATACGCCCAAGTCTTAACCAGATAGACGATCTTATCGAAGAAATACAGCTGCGCGTTGAAGTAGACGAACGTGTATTGGTAACAACTCTTACCAAACGTATGGCCGAAGAGCTTGCTAAATACCTGACCAAACTATCAATTCGCTGTAGATATATCCACTCTGAGGTAGATACCCTGGAACGTGTAGAGATTATGCAGGATTTACGTAAAGGTATTTTCGATGTACTTATAGGCGTCAACCTTTTACGTGAAGGACTCGATCTACCTGAAGTATCATTGGTAGCCATACTGGATGCCGATAAGGAAGGATTTTTACGAAGCACCCGATCGCTAACCCAAACTGTAGGTCGTGCTGCCCGTAACGTAAATGGAAAAGCAATAATGTATGCCGACAGAATTACCGACAGTATGCAGCGCACCATAGACGAAACCAACTACAAACGTGAAAAACAGCACAACTATAATGTACTGCACGGTCGTGTACCAATGGCATTGAACAAAAAGATAGAGAAAAACACCTTAGGTAAAAGCAACGCTTATAAGATTGAACATGCACCTAAAATCGCTGCCGAACCCGATACTACTTACATGGCAAAAGGCGATATCGAAAAGATAATACGTGACAAACGCAAAAACATGGAGAAAGCAGCCAAAGACCTTGATTTCCTGCAGGCAGCCAAACTAAGGGATGAAATTAAAGTATTACAGGAGAAGATATAATTAAAATGACAAAATTTGATACAAAAGAAACATTGGTTAGTATTGCTAAAACTGGATTTAGTACTATTCCTTTTGCCGGTACAGCTCTAACAGAGTTAGTTTTTGATTATAATGGCCGAGTAAAACAAAATCGTTTAAATAAGTTTATAGAAATATTAGCCAAAAGTATAACTCAAGAAACCGATGTAAATATTGATAATATAAAAACAGAGGATTTTAGTGATTTATTTGAATCTATTTTAAAGAGAGTAGTTACAACAAAATCTGAGGAAAAACTCAATCGTTTCAAAGATATCATTGTACAAGAGTTAAATAATCCAACAAATGAGACTGAATTATTAGACTTATATTTGGACTTAATTACCATATTGTCAGAAAAAGAACTTTTTATTTTATTTGAGCATAGGCATTTTAATAGCAAATTTCAGAGAGAAACTAATAAAAAAAGAGAACTTGAAAGGGAACTATCTAGTATTTTAGAAGAACAAAAAAAAGAGAATTTTATTACCGAAAATTCTAAAGTTGAAAGTTTAGAAGGAAAATTAAAAGTTGAAATTAAGGAACTAAAAGAAAAACTAGATCCTCTGAAAAAAAATCGTAAAGCTGATCATTATGGTATTACCAACCAAAAATTTATGTTTCACAAACAACGTCTTTACTCGAAGGGTCTCTTATTAGATTATGGAATTGGTAGTATTGGCTATAAAGCTTTTGAAATAATGAGTATTACAGAGTTTGGGGAAGAATTCCTTGGATTCATTATGTCAAATAATTGATAAACTTTTCTAATACTCAATTTAAAATCAAACAAAAATGCAATTAATAAAACAACCACAATTCAAACTGATAGGTCTTAATTTAGGCAAAAAGACAACCAACGAAAACGAACAGGCAGGTATTGACTGTGGCAGCCTTTGGCAGCGTTTTGAAACAGAAGGTGTTTATGCAAAAATCCCAAACAAGCTTACAGAAGAAGTTGTTGCCGTTTATTTCGATTATGATGGCGACCATACCCAACCCTACTCCTATTTCATTGGCTGTAAAGTAAGTGAAGATACCCAAACACCGGAAGGATTGGACAGTTTAGTGATACCGGAGCAGGACTATCAAAAAATAGTAGCAAAAGGCCAAATGCCTAATTGTATAGCTGAGGCATGGAGAAGCATTTGGAAATCAGGAATGGACAGACCTTACACCTATGACTTTGAAGTATATGGCTCACGAAGTCACGACTGGAACAATGCTGAAGTAGACATTTTTCTGGCCGTAAAATAAATGAAAAACCATCTTAATCATTGCCTAATAGAAATGATTAAGATGGTTTTTAGTTTTTTGGAAATTAGGCTGTCTGGTCGTCAATAGTAGCGGTAGGTGCATTCGTTTTTACAGATTCGATTCCGTTATCTCTTGCCGAAGTACTTTCATACATTTCACTGGTACCAATGATTTGTCCGTTTGTGGCTTTCAGGTTAAAGTAAGGCTTTCCGTTTTTTGCTGTCAGTTTATCAAACTGAGAATCATCCTGAGAATTTTTCTTAACAGACTCAATTCCCTTCTCACATCCAGACTTAGAAGAATATCCTTCGCTTGCAAGGATTCCCTGGCCATTCCCTGCTTTTAAGTTGAACTGAAATTCACCATTTGCTCTCTTGGTAATTACAAATTTTCCCATGTTTTAATTGGTTTTAAATTATTAAGGTTGATTATAATATAAAACTTATACAATAAGTTAGTATGAAAATTACGGGTTTTATTAAATACTGTTAAAAAAATAACATTTTTTTAAGACTTTTAAGCTACAAAACCAACTCACTATCACTCTTTTAGCAATCAGAATTTTCATATATTTATACGTTATCTGTAACTAATATTTGTATAATGAAAAAAAATTACCATGCTGCTTTCGTTTTTATTGTCTTGTTGTTTTCAACAATGGTATTTGCGCAAAAAGACAGTCTTGCAGTACACAATGATTCCATCAATGCTGCAACGCTCGACGCTTATAATACCAAAATTGCATTAATAGAACAGCAGCGTGTAGCAGATTCTGTGAAGCGTGCTGCGCTCGAAAAGCAATTATTATCCCTAAAAACAACCGATAACCTTAAGAAAGAAGAGTTACAGCAAAAGCTTCAGGAACTAAACGACCGCGATGCAAAAAGGCTGGCAGCAAAAAAGGCTGAGATCGATGCCTTAAGAGCCAAAGCCAAACCATATCCAGTAACAGGATTTTTTAACGATACGTTATTTTCCATTTATACCAAACAAGGCAGTTTCTCTGCTATGGAGAGGGCCCACGCCATTACCGGCCGTATAAAAGCACTGGGAGAAAACTATAAGTTTAAAGCCGATTCACTTGTTATCACTGAAGCAGAATCCACTATAGACCTAATGTATAGCGAAAATACTATTATTAGTATTTCAGAAAACGATGCCCTTTGGAACAATACTACCAAACAGGAACTTGCAAAAGTCTATAAAAAAATAATTGCCGACGAGATTACCCAATACCGCAAAGAAACCAGTTTTAGTACCTTAGTAAAAGAAGTGGGGCTTGCACTACTAGTAATTAGCCTGTTAGGTCTTTTGATCTATTTTTCAAATAAACTTTTCAGATGGACTGCTACAAAGATCCAGGGACAACAGGACAAAAAAATTAAAGGCATCAAAATTAAAAACTATGAATTATTTGATGCAGGAAGGCAGGTAAGAGTACTCATCATGCTTAACACGCTTGTAAAATGGATGTTCATCCTTCTATTGATCTACATTACTTTACCAATACTTTTTGGCATTTTCCCATGGACAGAGAATTTTGCCGATGCCTTATTCGGTTATATACTTAATCCGGTTAAAAAAATCGCTTTCGGATTCTGGAATTACCTGCCTAACCTTATCACCATTATTGTTTTGGTTGTAGTATTCAGGTACATCTTAAAATTTGCACGTTTCCTAAAAACAGAGATTGCGAGAGGAAACTTAACCATTAATGGCTTTTATCCGGACTGGGCCAACCCTACCTATCAAATACTTCGTGTTCTAATATTAGCTTTCCTTGTAGTCGTAATTTTTCCCTACCTGCCCGGCAGTGACTCTCCCATTTTTCAGGGAATATCGGTATTTCTTGGATTCTTATTCACATTTGGTTCTATGGGGTCACTATCCAATATCATGGCCGGACTGGTTCTTACCTATATGCGCGTATTCAAAATTAACGATAGGGTAAAAATCGGTGAGGTTGTGGGTGATGTTATCGAAAAATCGCTTCTGGTTACCCGTATACGTACCATTAAAAATGAGATTATTTCGATTCCCAACTCAACGGTAATGAGCAGCCACACTATTAATTACAGCAGTGATACAGTAGAAAAGGGACTGATACTTCATACAACCGTAACAATTGGTTATGATGTACCATGGAAAGACGTTTATCAGGCATTGATTACCGCTGCAGACAGAACCAATCTTCTTTTAAAAGAACCTAAACCCTTCGTTCTGCAAACCAGTCTTGATGATTTTTATGTAGGTTACCAAATCAATGCCTATACAAAAGAACCTAACAAACAGGCAGCCATTTATTCAGATCTCCATCAAAACATTCAGGACACCTTTAATGAAGCAGGAATCGAGATCATGTCACCTCATTACAGGGCGGCCCGTGACGGAAGCATGACAACCATACCGGCAGACTACTTAGCTAAAGACTATCAGGCGCCTCCTTTTAATGTAAATATTAAAGGAGATAAGAACCCTTAAATAAAAAAGGCTCCCTTATGGAGCCTTTTTTATTTACTTAATAACGGAACTATTTTTTCCTTCTGCATCTTAGTATCATCTTTCCAATCGTTATCCTTATTGTCTTTCCAGCTAGTAACTAAAATTACTTCTCCTGCTTTATTCAATAGGATATACTTTGAAAAGTCATCAATATTTTCAAATTGAGGCGGCGTTATCTCTGTCACAAACTTTTTATTCCTCTTTTTCAGCTTCTCACCATAAACAGCATCATTCAAAACAGCGACTTTTATGGTTGGATCCAGTTCTTTAATATGATGGTATGCCATCCGTACACGATCTGTAGTCATCCCATCCACAAGGAGAACATAAAAATCCAGATCATGTTGTTTAGCCAGTTTAATAGCTCCCGGTAAATGGAGTCGGCAAGGTTCACACCAAATACCAAACGTAAAAAACAACGTGTTCTTTTTATCTGAATTCTTAGCAAGAGTAGCAATGCTATTAGCGTCTACAGCGAAAATTTGATCTTTTGAAACTTCAGAAACAGAACTTTCCTGTGCCAGAGCACTGAATGCAGATACAAAAGCACATAGAAACAGTAGTTTTTTCATAATTGGTATAGGTTGATTGTTAGTTTTGTTGTGCCCTGAAAAGCGCCATTATAATATCCGGGTCGATCATCCCCGTTGGAGAACGCTTCATCTCTACTAACACACCTTTCATAGCAAAAGGGCTTAATCCCATATTGATACCCATTTCACGAATAGCTACCTGCTCGTTATCATGCAGTACACCATCGGCCTGCATTAATAATGCTAACCTATAAAACTGTAGTATACGCTGATGTTCTGACTTGATGATTACTTTTTTTGCCGCCTGGTCGAAAAGACTTTTAAAAACACTATCCTCAATCCTAAGCTGTGATGCCACTATGCTGAGAAACTGTAATTCACGTTCGTGTATCTCTCCGTCAATTCTGGCAAAGGCAATCATTTCAGACAATAGGCTTAATTTCTCTTCGTAAGTATTCATTGAATTGTTAATTTCAGCTAATTTATTCTTTTGACCTAAAAAAACAAACAAATATGAGCCATAAATTTTTAGTGCTTATTTTGTATCTTACCATTATGAATACAAATGCTCACGACGATAACCTTTCTAAAAACGTGTCGACATTTACCATTAATGCGCCACAGCTAAAAACCGAAAAGAAAATTTGGGTCTACCTCCCTGAGGACTATAACAATAGTACCAAAAAATATCCCGTTCTCTATATGCACGACGGACAAAACATCTTTGACGGAACCACAGCATTTTCAGGCAATTGGCGTATCGATGAGCAATTGGACAGCCTTAAAGCCAAAACAATAGTAATAGGCATTGAACATGGTGACGATAAACGTGTAGACGAGCTCAGCCCTTACATAAGCGAAAAGTATGGGGGCGGTAATGCTGATAATTACCTCGAATTCCTTGTAAACACTCTTAAAACCTATATTGATCAGAACTATCGTACCAAAAAGAATCGGGAAAACACGGCCATATTCGGGAGTTCTGTAGGCGGATTAGTTTCCTTCTATGCTATTTTAAAATATCCAAAAATATTTGGAAAAGCAGGTATCTTCTCCCCTTCATTTTGGTTTGGCGAAGAAATATACGATTTGGTACATAACACTCCTAAACTCGATGCCAAAATGTATTTTATGGCAGGAGACCATGAAAGTAATGACATGGTAGCCGACATGAATCGTATGGTAGGACTGGTATTAGACAAGATCAATAAGAAAAAAGTACACAAAAAAATAGTACACAATGGCAGGCACAATGAAACCCTTTGGGCCAAAGAGTTTGCTGAAGCCTATTTGTGGCTGATGGAATAATTCATTAGGTAGTATTTGAAGTTTTTAATCGGAATACACCTATTTGTAAACTATAATTTAACAGATAATAGCTCCAAGATTATTCAAATCAACAAATAACACTACCTTTGTAAAAAAATAATGGAGATGAACAACAACGATGTATTCAAAAAGCTTCGTGTAGCGCTGCAGCTAAGAGATGACCAAATCGTAGAGATTTTAGAACTTGTAGATTTCAGGATATCAAAAGCAGAACTTGGCGCTTTCTTTCGCAATGCTGACCACCCAAACTTTATGGAGTGTGGTGACCAGGTATTGCGTAACTTTCTTAACGGACTTGTAATCCATTTAAGAGGTACTAAAGAAAACCCTACGAATGCAATGGATATCATTGAGAAAAACAAGGCTGCCATTAAACAAAATACACAAAGTAACGATAGACCGCCTGCTGTTCCTTACGACAAACCTAAAAAGCCTGCTGCCGGTAAAAAACCACCGATGAAAGGCCCGCCACAACGTCCTAAAAAACCGGAACCAATTGTTGAAAAAGTAAAATTCAATAACGGTAAACTAAAGAAGAAGTAAGCATTAGCTTTTCCTAACATATAAAAACGGCTGTCTATTTATTTAGACAGCCGTTTCTTTTCATATATGTATATATATACAAAAAAAGACCTAGGGCTCTTTTTTTGTATTATTCTGGTGACACTACCGGACCATTCCACTGAGAGATTCCTCCTATAAGGTTGTAAGTAGTTTCGAAACCAAGCTGCTGCATAATATTACAAGCTTGACCGCTACGGGCTCCGGCCGCGCAATATACATAGTAGTTTTTGGTTTTATCCAACTCTTCTACAGCATATATAAAGCCCTGTCCTTTGTAAATGTCAATATTAATGGCTCCAGGTATAATACCGCGGTTCCACTCGTCTTCGGTACGAACGTCTAATATTACAGCATTGCTGTCTTCCTGTACTTTTTCCAACCATTCCTGTTGTGATATATTCATGCTTGTGTGTTTATTTTTCGCAAAGGTATTATGCTTTTATTGAACAGCCAATAGCCTTAGTCTCTTTTACAGGAACTTCTTTACCTTTAAGTAAAGCATCTACTGCATTCTCTACATATTTTTGTTTTACAGCTGCTGCATCTTCATAATTATCATCAATAGCTCCTATATATTTTACTACATTACCTTTAGCTGTTTTTTGAAGCAGATATACATGAGGCGTTTTTGTAGCACCATATTGCGGATAAATCTTCTGTCCTTCATCCAATAAATAAGGAAAAGCAAATTTTTTCTCCTTTGCTCTTTCCTGCATTTTAGGGAAACTGTCGTCTTTTTGTTTCTCAGGATTATTAGGGTTGATCGCTACTACCGGGTATCCTAATTTCTTGTATTTCTTATCAAGTGCAATGATCCTGTCTTCATAAGCAACAGCATACGGGCAGTGATTACAAGTAAACACAACAATATATCCTTTAGCATCTTTAATATCTTTTAAAGATACTTTCTTGTTGTCTACATTTTTAAGGCTGAAATCGGTTGCGATATCTCCTACTTTGTAACCTGTTGGCTTCACTGTAAAAGCAGCCAAAAGTCCTACGATTATAAATACTCCTAAAATTTTTATTGTTTTCATAAAATATAATTATTTAAAATTGCTTACTTCTCTCTCTAATTCGTCATAAGTAAAAGACTGTTCGTAGAACTTACGCATGTCTTTATTATATATTAAGGTAGCCGGTAAAGCACCAGTCCAAGTAGAATCTACTTTTGGCAGCCAGGTATTTTGGTCTGGGTCTCTTAAATACACCACATCAGACTTTAGCTGCTTCTCTTTAATAAAAGGCAGCAGCCTGCTCTCTACCATCTTATACATATCAAGGCTCACCAGCATTACTTTTACCTTATCATCTTTATACTTTTCATTCAATTTTTCAAAATGCGGCAGCTCTTCCACACAGGGAACACACCATGTTGCCCAAAAATTCACCACATAGGTAGTGTCATTTTTTTGAGTCAGGAAATATTCCAGCTTATCAAAGTCATATGCTTTAACACTTACACCATCTTTAGTATATACTTTTAAAGGTTTTGGTTCCTGTGACTTTTCTACCACAACCTCTTCTGCTTTATCTTCTTTTTTATTGCAGGACACGATCACACTACCTGTAAACAGTAGTAACAGTACCTTATTTTTCCATTTGTTTATCATAATCAATAGGCTTTATTAACTCTCTAAAATTAGATCAAAAAATATGCCCTTATAAATTTTAAGCTTTTTTTAACACAACACTTGTACATACAAATATAAATAGCACTACATTTGTACATACAAATTTTGTACTTACAAATATGAAAATAGAAGATGTGATAAAATCAACTACCGCGATGTCTTTAAGTAAAAAGACACTGCTTAATATTATGTACACGCAAAATATTATAGCCGAGAGTTTTAACGAAGTCCTAAAGCAGCATGACCTATCATCTGAACAGTTTAATGTACTGAGGATATTAAGAGGGCAAAAAGGACAACCGGCAAACATGTGTGTGATACAGGAACGAATGATTGCAAAAACAAGCAATACCACGCGTTTAGTAGACAAATTATTGCTAAAAGGACTGGTTACCCGCAGAATATGTGAGGAGAACCGTAGAAAGATGGAGATACTGATTACAGAAAGAGGATTGGAACTTTTAAAAGCGCTTGATCCTAATGTAGAAAAGCACGAGGAAAAATTTTCAAATAACCTCACGCAAAGCCAATTGGAAGAACTAAACATCCTGTTAGAAAAATACAGGACTTTTTAATAAATTAGATTTAAAATTATGACCAATTACATAGAAAGTTTAAAATGGCGTTATGCCACTAAAAAATATGATACTTCAAAAAAAGTGTCTAAAGAAGATATTGATACCCTTAAAGAAGCCGTAAAGCTTAGTGTTTCTTCTGTTGGGTTACAGCCTTATAAGATTTTTGTTATTGAAAGCCCGGAGGTTCGTGCAAAACTTAAAGAAGCTTCCGGAGGTAACAACCAAAATTTGATCATGGATGCCTCTCACCTGTTTGTTTTTGCTAATGAAACGAATGTTGGCAATATACAAATAAACAATTATATCAATAATATCAGTACAATAAGAGGTGTTGAGCCGGAAAGTTTAAAAGGACTTGGTGATTATCTTTCAGGATTTTTAGGAAGTCTATCAATAGAAGACAAAAATGCATGGACAGCAAAACAGTCGTACATTGCATTGTCTACACTTATCAATTCTGCTGCTCTTTTAAAGATTGACACTACTCCTATGGAAGGATTTAACGCTGCTCAGTTTAATGAGATCCTTGGATTAGATGCACTTGGACTTAATGCAGCCGTTATAGCTACTGTAGGTTACCGTCATGAAGAAGACCTTATGCAGCACGCTGCTAAAGTGAGAAAGTCAAACGAAGAACTATTTATTACTCTTTAATTAATAACCCAAAATAAATTTTAAAAACAATTAAATCGATGAAGAATCTTAAAACAATTGCAATTGCATTAGTACTGGCAGTAACAACAATGACTGCTACAGCTCAGGACAAAAAAATTAACGCTGCTAAAAGTAAAATTAGCTGGGTTGGTGAAAAATTAACTGGAAAACACGAAGGTACTATCAGCATTAAAGATGGTGTTCTTAACTTTAAAGCTGGAAAATTATCAGGCGGTAACGTTACTGTAGACATGAATTCTATCACTGTAACCGATCTTAAAGCAGGTGAAGGTAAAGAAAAATTAGAAGGACACTTAAAAGCTGCTGATTTCTTTGGTACAGATAAATTTGCTACTTCTAAAATCGTTTTCAAATCGGTAAAAGCTAAAACTGCAGGTGTTTATACAGTAACTGCTGATCTTACAATAAAAAACATCACTAAACCGGTAACTTTTGACCTTACTGTAGCTAAGAATTCTGCAACTTCAACATTTAAAGTAGACAGAACTAAATACGGTATCGAATATGCTTCAAAAAGCTTCTTCGAAAGCATTGGAGACAAAGCTATCTATGATGAATTTGAGTTAACTGTTAACTTACAGTTCTAATATTTAGATTTTTAAATTGAAATAAAACCCTGGTAATACTATCGGGGTTTTATTTTGTCTCCTGCTCTTCTGCCCCCTTAGAGCAGGAGGAATATAAAAAAAGACCTGACGGATAATAATCTGCCAGGTCTTTTCACATATATAACCTTGTTTTACTTAATATCCTTTAAAATAATCCTTCAATAGAAAGATAACGCTCACCCGTATCATAATTAAAAGTAACCACAACGGCATCCTGTGGTATTTCACTTAGTTTTTTATTAACCGCTGCTAATGATGCACCAGTAGACACTCCTGCAAGTATTCCCTCCTGTTTTGCAACGTTTCTCGCAAAGTCATAGGATTCTTCTTTCCCTACCTGTATAACGCCGTCAATAAGTTCACTTTGATAAATAGAAGGCACAAACCCTGCTCCTATTCCCTGCAATGGGTGCAGTCCCGGACTTCCTCCGCTTAATACAGGAGATAATTCAGGCTCAACGGCAAATACCTTAGTGTTTGGGAATTTCTCCTTTAAAATAGCTGCTATACCTGTAATATGGCCTCCTGTACCTACTCCGGTAATTAAATAATCGATTCCTTCAGGGAAATCTGCTATTAACTCCTGTGCAGTGGTTTTTTTATGTACCTCAACATTAGCCGGATTATCGAACTGGCGTGGTGACCAGGCATTGAGTGTAGATGCCGTAAGCTCCGCAGCCTTTTCAATAGCACCTTTCATGCCCTTTTCACGTGGTGTAAGCTCAAATTCTGCACCATAGATAGACATTAATTTTCTACGTTCTATGCTCATGGATTCCGGCATTACAAGGATCAGTTTATATCCTTTTACAGCTGCTACCAATGCCAAACCAATACCAGTATTTCCCGATGTAGGCTCTATAATAACGCTGTCCGGCTTTAAGATTCCTTTTGTTTCGGCATCTTCTATCATGGCCAGTGCGATCCTGTCTTTAATGCTGTTACCAGGGTTATTTCGTTCCAGTTTTATCCATACATTACGGTTAGGAAATAGTTTATTTAGTTTTACATGTGGCGTTTTACCTATAGTTTCTAAAATGTTATTCGCTTTCATATATTGATTTTTATATTACAAAATTTAAAGGTTCAGGGAACACTTCCCTACTTTTTATGGTGATCTCACTCTTATGGTATACCAATGAATTGAACGGAACCGAGTTAGTGATCCATACGTTGCCGCCAATAATACTGCCATCACCAATTACGGTAGCACCGCCAAGTATAGTCGCATTAGCATAAATAGTAACATCATTCCCAATGGTGGGATGCCTTTTTACGGATGCTTCTGCCTTGCTTACGCTTAGCGCTCCAAGTGTAACTCCCTGGTATATTTTTACATCATTGCCAATGATTGATGTTTCCCCAATTACGATACCGGTACCATGGTCAATAAAAAAACGTTCTCCAATTATTGCCCCCGGATGGATGTCTATTCCGGTTCGGCCGTGTACATACTCACTCATCATTCTTGGTAATACCTGTACATTGTTTTGCCATAGTTCATGAGCCATACGATAAACCGCAATAGCAAAGAAACCGGGGTATGAAATAAGCACTTCCGATCGCGATTTTGCTGCTGGATCGAATTCAAATATGGCTTTTAAATCATCTTCAAGTTTTTCATGAAGTATACTAACCTTATCTTTTAAAGATAAGATCAATACATTAATTTCTACCTTATTTAAACCTGCACGATAAAGCAGGTTATCCATTATGCTTTCAAGTTCTTTTTCTTTCCCTAAAAAATAGTCATAATCGGTATATTCTTCACCAATACAAAAGAGCCATTTAAAGAATTCTTCTATCCAATATTCAGTTTTTGCCTTGTCTGGCAGCACGCCGAATTTTAAATAGTTGGCGCTGTAAACAGGATGTTTCATTGTATAATTCAAATAAAAAAGCTCCTCTTTTGAGAGGAGCTTTTGCGTTAATTAGATATCATTTAAACCTAATTTATACCATAGCAAATGCACCCCCTACCTGAGAGAACAACATAAACATGCCAGATAAACCGGTGTAAATTTCATTGCGATTTTTGTTTAAAGAAGAACAAAGGTAGCTAAAAATATCACATAGTCTACTAATTTAGTAGATTAATAACATTCTCAAATCAAGAAGTAAATGTTTTATACATTTGCAGCCTGATACCCAATTTTATGAAGAAAATTTTAGTCATCGACAACTACGATAGCTTTACTTACAACCTTGTTCATTACCTGGAAGACCTTGACTGCAAGGTTACTGTGCTACGAAATAATGAATTATCAATAGACGAACCTGCACAATATGACAAGCTGCTACTTTCACCGGGGCCAGGCGTACCGAATGAAGCCGGACTATTAAAAGACATCATAAAAGAGTATGCTGCAACAAAAAGTATACTTGGAATTTGTCTTGGCCAGCAGGCAATTGCGGAGGTATTTGGGGGTAGTCTTATTAACCTTGAAAAAGTGTATCACGGCATAGGTACAACCATCGATATTATAGTCGATAACGAACCTCTTTTTACTGGATTAAGTCATGAGATAGAGGTAGGAAGATACCATTCCTGGAGTGTCGACCCAACCACTTTACCAGACGTTTTAGAGGTTACTTCAACCGATAAAGAAGGGAATATAATGTCACTCAGACATAAAATATACGACGTTAGAGGAGTACAATTTCATCCGGAATCAGTGCTAACACCAAGTGGAAAGAAAATATTAGCCAATTGGATCAGGCTATAAATAACAATAAAGTTTTACTTTAACACAAATACACAATACATCTGAAAAACAAAAACATAACATATAACTATAGAAAAATACTATAGTTGTTTTCTACAGCGTTTTCTGTTAATAACCTGTTAATGGAGAGGTTAAACAAATGTTTAATTTAAACGATTGTTTAACTTTGTAGACGAATTTAGAAAACAGTATATGACTGAATTTAATGACAAACAAATAGACATTCTGCAGGCTGCAGAAAAACTGTTTGCAGAAGATGGCTATGATGGTACCTCCATCAGGACGATCGCTAAAGAAGCCTCGGTAAATATCGCAATGATATCCTACTACTTTGGTTCGAAAGAAAAGCTGCTCGAAGCACTCATCATACACCGCACCTCGGGTATGAAAATCCAACTCGAAAACATTTTTAAGGAAGACCTTCTTCCTATCGAAAAAGTAGAACGCCTGATTGATCTTTACATCTCGCGGATAAACAAAAACAAATGCATGTACCAGATTCTCCATTTTGAACTTTCTACCAAGAAAAGAATAATGGATATGAATGCATTTAAAGATGTGAAATATGAAAACCTACAAGCCTTTACGAAAATTATAAAGGAAGGTCAGGAATTGGGCCACTTTAGGAAAGATGTAAACATCACTCTTATCCCCCCAACGATAATGGGCACTCTAGTACACTTCCAAATGAACAAGCCATTCTTTGAACCTGTCCTTGGAATCAAAACCGAAGAAGAATACGAAAACTACATCAAGAACGAGCTTACAGCTCATATTAAACAAACCATTAAAGCGCTTTTAGTACATGAAAATTAAACATTTACTGCCCGGCGGCCTGCTTTTCTTTGCCTTAACACTACAGGCACAGGAAAAAAAACAGCTTACACTGGATGAGGCTATATCGCTGGCAGTTACAAAAAGTAACGAGGCAAGCCTGGCAGATGCCAGAATAGCCACATCTAAATTTGACCTGGATAATGCTAAAAACAATATCTACCCCGACTTTAAAGTCTCAGGTCAGTACATGAGGATCACAAATCCTACCATAAACCTTAGGACCTCCCTGGGTAATGAAAGTACCCCTTCCGAAGGTGAAAAAGCAAATGCTTCACCAGAGGTTAACCGTATCATGATGGCTCAGGCTTCTCTTAGCATGCCTATTTTTTCGGGCTTTAAATTAAAGAATAGCGTAAATGCTTCAGAGAACATGTACAAGGCACAAACCTTTAATGCTGCAAATGCTAAAGAACAGGTAGCATTACAAACAATCATGTTATACACTAATTTGTACAAAGCACAGGAGTCAGTTAAACTTGTACAGGAGAATTTGAAAAGTGCCAACCAGCGTGTTGCCGATTTTAGCGCTATGGAGAAAAACGGACTATTAGCCCGCAACGACTTTTTGAAAGCACAGCTTCAGGCAAGCAATATACAGCTCACACTCGACGATGCTAACAAAAAGGTGTCTACCATCAATTATCAGCTAATAACGCTTCTAAAGCTTCCGGAAGGTACTCAGGTGACACCAAGCGAAGCTTACTTTAAGAACGCCGGTAGTGTAACGCCATCTGTAACCCAAAATGAGGCTATTGCACAACGCAGCGATCTTGAAGCTTTGAGATGGCAGCAAAAAGCAAACGAATCCAATGTAAAGATTGCAAAGGGTGACTACTACCCTTCAATCGCCTTTACAGCGGGCTACATCGCTTTAGATATTCAAAACGTGGTTCAGGTATATAATGCCGTTAATGTTGGCATAGGCGTGTCGTATGACATTTCTAACATCTTTAAGAACAACAAAAAAGTAAAAGCTGCAGAAAGCCGTGCCGAAGAAACAAGACAACAGGTAGAAATACTTACCGATCATGTGAAGGTACAAGTTCAGGAGTCGCTTGAAAACTACAACCTGAGCTTAAAGCAGAACAAAGTTTATACAGAAGCTGTAGAACAGGCTGTAGAAAACTACAGAATCGTTAAGGACAAATATGAAAACGGACTGGTAGATACTAACGACCTTCTTGATGCCGATGTTCAGCAATTACAATCAAAAATAAACGAGGCTTTCTCTAAAGCCGATATCACCCAGCGTTACTATGAACTGCTTAACGCATCGGGTAAACTAACTAATTCTTTTAATCTTACCTCTACAAAATAATCACCATGGAAAAGAAACCGACAAATAAAAAGTTCCTTGTTATACTTATCGTCCTGGTTGTGCTGGGCGCTACTTACGGAATTTACAAATACATGCACTCCCTGGCTCATGAAGAAACAGATGATGCCCAGGTAGAAAAAAACATGAACCCAATTCTTCCAAGAGTTACCGGATACATAACTAAAGTATTTGTAAAAGATAACGACTTCGTTAAAAAAGGAGATACGCTTTTCACAATTGATGACAAAGACTATGTAGTAAGAGTTGAAGAAGCTAAAGCGGCACTTGCAGCAGCAGAAGGAAGTTTTGAAGCTGCTAAAGCAGATACAGGTGGTGCATCGGCAAATATTTCGGTATCTGAAGCGAATGTACAATCTTCTAAAGGAAACATTGAAGCAGCTAAAGTTAGACTTTGGAGAGCTACGAATGATTTTCAGCGTTTTGAAAACCTGTACAAAAATCACTCTATAACCAAACAACAGTTTGAACAGGCCCAGGCAGCAAAACAGGAAGCAGAAGCACAATTGAAAGTATTACAGCAGGCAGAAAACGCCAGCAACTATCAAAAAAACGTAATCGTTTCAAGATCTAACGTAACAGGAAAGCAAGTTGATGTGGCTGCTGCCAACATCAAAAAAGCACAGGCAATGCTTGATGCTGCAAAACTTAATCTTACTTACACGGTAGTAACTGCGTCTATTGACGGGCAGGTAGCAACTATAGACATTCAGCCAGGACAACTGGTACAACCGGGTCAGGCTTTATTTTATATCATCAACAATCAGGATGCATGGGTTGTAGCTAACTTTAAAGAAACACAGCTTAACAAAATGAAAGTAGGACAAAAAGTAACCATCATTGCAGATGCTTACCCAGATGTGAAGTTTGAAGGTGTTCTTGCCTCTTTCTCTCCTGCAACAGGATCACGTTTCTCTTTACTACCTCCAGATAACGCAACCGGAAACTTTGTGAAAACAATTCAGAGGCTTCCTGTAAAAATCAGCCTTACAGAGAATAACGATAAAGAAAAAATCAAGCTGCTTCGCCCGGGTATGAACGTAGAAGTAGACGTACACGTAAAATAATATGGCAGGAGTAGCAGCAACAGCAGACGATAGTCTGGTAGAATATGGCTTCAGGCGCGTTATCATTACGATAACGGCAGTACTATGTGCGCTGCTTGAAATTGTAGATACCACTATTGTAAACGTAGCATTAAGCGACATGCGCGGTACCCTGGGTGCAACACTAACAGATGTTGCATGGGTTATTACCGCCTATGCCATTGCTAACGTAATTGTAATCCCCATGACAAGCTGGCTTTCGCAGCAGTTTGGGAGAAGAAACTATTTTGCAGTATCCATTATTATTTTTACGGTGGCCTCATTTTTATGTGGTAACGCAACAAACATATGGGAACTGGTGACCTTCCGTTTTATACAGGGACTTGGTGGTGGTGCACTTCTTGTAACGGCACAAACCATTATTACTGAAAGCTACCCAATAGCTAAAAGAGGAATGGCACAGGCTATTTATGGTATGGGTGTAATTGTAGGCCCAACCCTTGGTCCGCCATTAGGAGGTTATATCATTAAGAATTACGAATGGCCTTATATATTTTACATCAACATTCCATTGGGTATCATAGCAACATTATTAACCCTTATGTATGTAAAAAGTCCTAAATATGGCGAAAAACTTAAAGCCAATCAGGTAGACTGGCTGGGTATAGGTTTATTAGCTGCATTTATTGGATCATTACAGTATATACTTGAACATGGACAACAGGACGACTGGTTTGCAGACGGCACCATCGTTACCTTAAGTGTGGTAACTGTTTTTGGACTATTAGGGTTCATTTGGAGAGAAATGACGTATGCCCACCCCATTGTAAACCTTAAGGTATTAGGCGATAGTAACCTTCGCATTGGTACTATAATGTGTTTTATTTTAGGATTCGGACTGTATGGAACTACATTTATTGTGCCTATATATACACAGTCGGTTTTAGGTTGGGACGCATTAGATACAGGACTTCTTTTAATACCAAGTTCACTGACAACTGCTTTCATGATGCCTATTATTGGTAAAATGATACAGAGAGGTATTCCGCAGACGTATATGGTAGCCCTTGGCTTCCTTATTTTCTTTGGATTCACCTTATGGATGCATAATGTACTAACACCTGATACAGGTGCTGAACATATGTTCTGGCCACTAATATTGCGTGGTATGGGATTAGGTTTATTGTTTGTACCTATAACTACCCTGTCATTATCTACCCTTAAAGGAAAAAGTATTGGTGAAGGTGCAGCCTTTACCGGAATGATGCGTCAATTAGGTGGATCGTTTGGTATTGCCATCATTACTACGTTCATCTCACGTTTTGGGCAGCAGCACAGAGTAGATTTGGTTTCAAACCTGAATACGACCAGTTTTGAAGTACAGCAGCGTATAATGCAGTTAAAACAAGGATTCATGGCAAAAGGTTTTAGTGCCAGTGAAGCTTTGGCAAAAGCACATCAGGTAATGGATCTGTCGGTAACAAAACAGGCAACTGTATTGTCGTTCATGGATATTTTTATGTACCTGGGTATTCTTTTCCTTGTATGTATACCATTTATACTGCTTGTAAAACGAGGTAAAGGAAAAATTGATATCGCTGATGCTATGCACTAAAAACAAAAAAGTATGAACGATAAGTATAACCATTATAAAATTACACTGGAACATAAGCACAGTCCAAAAGACGAAATGCTTCATGAACCTGTACAGGTTGAGTTTAATAACCATGATAATATCTTCTCTATCATAGAAAAGCTTCAGGAGCGCAGTCTTTTTAATGATAAAAACCAGGAGATCGAATTTGCTATCGGACTTAAAATGTTTAGTGAAGTAATGCTTAGAAATAAGGAAAACCCTTTGTTTGAAGAGTTCCTTCCGGCATTTAAAGATTTTATGAAAAAGCTTAAATCAACTTAATTGATTTAAGCAGTACATTATAATAATTGGTTTGGTGTGAAAACTCCGGATGCTTTACAGCTCCGGAGTTTTCTTTTTATGAGGTGATAACAAAAACATATAAATAAAGAGTCATACTTCAACAAGCTCGGTATGACTCTTTATTCCAATATTTGTAGTATTAACACAATGCTTGTCACCCTGAGCTTGTCGAAGGGCTTCTAAGCAATGCTTATCTGGCATCCATGTGGAGTGCGATCCGGTTGCCTTCACTATCCTTAAATTCGGCAACAAAGCCCAATTCACCATTTGAAGTTTTAGAATACAATACCTCTCCTCCATTCTCTACTGCTAATTTCAGGGTTTGGTCAATATCTTCCGTTGCAAAATAGATTAGCGTTCCGTTTATTGTTGGTTTGTAGATTTCCCCTTTTGCTAATGCTCCGGAAATCCCTCCGGTTTCATCAGTAAAAGGAAATAGAGCCATTTCATTATCATCTATAATGTCATTCCTGAACTCAAAATTAAAAACGGCCGAGTAAAACTGTACTGCCCTATCCATATCCGCTACCGGAATTTCAAAATACACCACCGGATTAGATACTTTTTTCATACTTGTTTTTACTTTGTCAGATGAATTGCTAAAGTTAGAATTACTTGTTTCCTTTTTACAGGATATAGATAAAGCAACCATAAGGAAGATACCTATGATTGCTTTATATGTTTTTGCTATCTTCATTGTTATATAGAACATCTATCGGGTAAACACTAAAGTGTTTTCTTTAGAAAGTTTTGGATCGAACTTGTAACCATCATAATCAAACCCTTTCAATCCTTTAAGCGTTTTTACATTATGGTCTATTATATAACGTACCATCATACCCCTAGCTTTCTTGGCAAAAAAGCTTACCATGCGCAATTCACCATCTTTGTAATCTTTGAATTCAGGTGTTATAACCGGTACTTTAAGTACTTTTATATCAACGGCATCAAAGTACTCTTTACTAGCAAGGTTTATAAATAGTTCGTTTTCTTTCAGCTCTTCATTAAGAGCCTCTGTAATGGTAGGTTTCCAGAACTCATATAAATTCTTTTTTCCGTTTACAGAAAGCTGAGTTCCCATTTCCAGGCGATACGGCTGTATAAGGTCCAATGGTTTTAATAAACCATACAAGCCCGAAAGTATTCGCAAAGTATCCTGGAGCTTATTCAGTTTTGCTGTAGGTATAGTATAAGCATCCAACCCGATATATACATCACCATTAAAGGCATACACTGCCGGGCGGGCGTTTTTTGTAGTAAAAGGTGTTTTCCATTCCTGGTTACGCTGCCAATTCAGATCGGCCAGTTTGCCCGATATTGCCATTAGGTCACTCAGTTGTGCCGGTGTTTTGTGTTTAAGTGTTTCCTGAACAACCTCTGATTGCTCTAAAAAAGCAGGCTGAGTACTTTTACGTGATGGTAATTTGGTTTCAAAATCCAGCGATTTGGCGGGCGATATAACAATTTTCATGAATCTTATTTTATGCTTCTCAAAAGTACTACGCAAAAAGCACTTGTACAATAAGTATTTTCCTATATTAGCCAATACCAAACCAATAGAAAAATGCAGGACTACATTATCCAGACAAAATCGCTCAATTTTCAATATTCAAAGTCCCGAAAGGTACTAGAGGATGTTTCATTAAATATCCCTAAAGGATCCATATATGGTTTTCTTGGCCCAAATGGAGCCGGAAAATCGACAACTATGAGGCTGTTAACCGGAATAATTCCTGAACAGCACGATGCCATTAGTATTTTTGGAAAACCGTTAAAAGATCAATTACCTCAGGTTTTTGACAACATAGGATCATTGGTAGAAAGCCCTGCGCTTTACCTGCACCTTAGCGGATATAACAATCTTAAATACATTGCAAAGCTGCGCAATATTCCTGAGAGCAGAATTGATGAGGTGCTGGAGCTGGTTGATCTTTCCAGAGATGCTAAACGCAAAGCAAAACAATATTCATTAGGGATGAAACAACGTCTTGCTATTGCAATGGCACTGCTTAATGAACCGGAACTCTTATTACTGGATGAACCTGTAAACGGCCTTGATCCTAACGGTATCCAGGACATAAGGAAATTGCTGGTTAAGCTGAACCGTGAAAAAGGTGTTACTATTTTTGTATCAAGCCATCTTTTGGCTGAGATTGAAAAAATGTGTACCCATGTAGGGATCATTAGCAAAGGTAAACTACGTTTTGAAGGTACTATTGAAGAGTTGGGTAAAAAGTCAGGAGCGTGTAAAATACAGCTAACTGTTAAAGATGCAACACACTGGAATGAAAAATTAATGGAAAACCACCCTACTGCAGAACTGCAGAATGCTACTCAGATAACACTGGAACTTCAGGACAGGGAAGCTATCCCGGAATTTGCAAAGAATCTAATTACACAAGGCGCCCACCTGTATGAAATTAAAATACTGGACGGTCTTGAAGAATGGTTCATGACTTTAGTAAATCAAAAATAACACCTCAACACCTGCTATAACAATGCAAAACTTTATAACTGCCCTAAAAGCAGAACATATCAAAAAGAAAGGTACAGGCATTTATATGCTCAGTATAATACTGGGAGTAATTAGCCCTATTATATGGACTATCATTCAGTTTTTCGAAAAAGAAAAACCAGGTTCATCTCTGCCTTATAATTATTATGTATCTTACATAGAAGGACTATTAGAGCCGTTTGCCGGGTTTTTCTTCCCACTACTTATTATCATTACTGTAAGCCGTATTACGCAACTCGATCATAAAAACGGAGGGTGGCAGCTCATGGAAACACAGCCCGTCAGAAAAATATCTATATATTTTTCCAAATTTTCAGTAGTGCTAATCTCTAATCTCATCGCCATCCTTTCACTTGTCATTATGGGTTATTTTGGTGCCTGGATCGTAAGCTTAATTAAGGGTATTCCGCAGGATGCTACTACAAATTTTGCTTTTTCAGAATTATTCTGGATCATTGCACGATTGTTTCTTGCCGGATTATTCCTTACGGCTTTCCAGTATGTTATTTCGGTATTGCTGCCTAGCTTTATCTGGTCGATACTTATTGGCTTCTTCTTATTACTGGCATTTATTTTCTTGAAAGTATTTAATGTAACTCCTGATTATTATCCTTTGGAGCTTCTAGATAAAGTAGCTACCTTTAAAAAAGGCAGCCAATTAGGGTATTGGATTACCTACTCTGAAACCCTGAGTGTGCTGTGTAGTATTATAGCTTTATACATAGGTTTCGAATGGTACAAACATAAAAATCTTAAACTTGCCTTCTTTAGCAAAAGCTCCCGCGCACTAAAACTTATAGCGGTGTTAGTGGTTGTAGGTGGTTTATTAGCCTATGTACTTATGCCCAATACTATGGAATCGCACAACAAAACAGTTATAAGCGGAAAAATTGAAGGCGACAAACCATTTCAGGCCATTTATATAACCAATGCTTTTGCTGACGATACTCTTGCTGTTATTCCTGTAAAGAATAATACATTTCATTATGTCATAGAAAAAGAAGTTCCTTTTGATAATTATTCCATAAATATTAATAACGCCGCTAATGGTGAAATAACTTTTGGGAAGAACGATAGCATCCATTTAGATATTAAGCAGCGTGAAAACAATTTCTCTGTTGTAACAACAGGTTCGCGTCTTGCCGAAAATCAATACGAAAAAAGCAAAATTCCTAACTATGGTATGGCATCTTATTACATTGAGGAGAATATACAACTGGACAATCCTGATTTGATAAGATCGGAAATCATAAAAGAATGGAAAGAGGCACTGTCTACTTCAGATAAATATAAAACAGTAGACAATTATGTGCCCAGGGAAGATTTCATGGAAAGGAATAAAAAAATGCTTACCATAACTTTCCTTAATCTTTGGAACGACTTTGTGAAAAAGCGTGCCGTTATGTTCCCAAAAGAGAAAACGGAAGAAACTGCGGATATTAAGCTTATGAAGAAAAGAGTTCCTCTTAATGATGAAAGCCTTTTAAGCAATGAAGAGTACTTTAAATATATTAGATCGCAAATGATCGCTCCAAACAAAGAGGACATAGATGAAAATACAAAATCATTAATGGCGATTGCAAAACTTCCTAAAGGCGAATTTAAAGACAAAATGCTTTACTGGCAGCTAAACAATAGTATTAAAGATGCTTCTGCAACAACCGAAAGAGCACAACTACTTGCACAATATGGTACCGACTTTACTAATAAAAAATACCTTACCTATACCCTTGCAAAAAACAAGCTGATAGAAAGCCTTGGTAAAGGTATGCCAGCTCCATTCTTTGATGCCACAACACAAGACGGTAAGCAGTTCAATCTTGCCGATTTTAAAGGTAAATACCTGATGATAGATGTTTGGGCAACCTGGTGTGGACCTTGTAAAAAAGAATCACCATTGTTTGAAAAAATGGCGATCAAATACAAAAAAGAACCAATACAGTTTATTGCATTGAGCACCGACCAAAAAATTGACAAATGGTTGGTTGAAGCCAAGGCAAAATCAAAATCGGTACTACAGCTGCACATCAATAATGATAACCAGTTTAGCAAAGCATACGATATACAATTTATCCCACGCTTTATACTGATCGACCCACAGGGTAATTTTGTAAACTCAAAAATGCCTGCACCAAGCGACAAGATCTTCGAAAAACTGCTAAGGGAAGCCCTTAGCCTTGCTGAAGAAAAATAAGTTTCACTACAATAAAAGTTTAGGCGCTGTAAAGTAGTATTACTAAGCAGCGCTTTCTTTTTTATAAAAATATTACATTTGTTAAAAAGCCTATCTTTATTATGGACATGTATTCTCAAATAAACAAAAGCATCAGTCGTTATGTTACATTTACACAACAGGAACTTGATATTTTCAACTCCCTTTTAGAATACAGGAAAGTCCCTAAAAAAACTATAATGCTTCATGAAGGCGAAATGTGCAACTTTGAAGCATTTGTAATTAAAGGCTGCGTAAGGAAATACTATATCGATGCAAACGGTTTTGAAGTAATACTGCAGTTTGCCATCGAAGATGCCTGGGTTGGCGACAACTCCTTTAGTATTTATGAAGATAAACCCAGCCGCGTATTTATAGAAACGCTCGAAGATTGTGAGTTTCTAACCTTTAATCCCGAGACCAAAGAAGAACTGTTTGAAAGAGCTCCTAAATTTGAGAGAGCTTTCAGAATATTAATACAACGCCATCTTACCATTACACAGGATCGCTTGTTTAATACCATATCTAAACCGGCGATGGAGAAGTACTTGGACTTTCTCGAACTCTACCCTACCGTTCCTCAGCGTGTAGCACAGCATTATATTGCTTCTTACTTGGGTATCTCTGCCGAATTCCTTAGTAAAGTAAGAGCCAAGATCGCCAAGCAATAATCATGAGATCGTAAATGATTAATATCTTTTCTCAATTTTCAATTCTGTTTTTCTTGTCCTAGTTCAATGCCCAGAGTTCTATTATGGCGCAACTTTGCACTGTAATAATTAATCAACCGCATTATGGACAGAAAAGATTTTATTAAAAAAGGACTGATGGGAACAGGAATGTTTATTACATCAGCAGCTATTGGCGATACTTTAAACAATGATATAGACGAGATTCAACCATTAGAGCCTATTGGGTACAACCATTTACCTAATACAGATTCTCTGATATTAGAAAACACAGTATTGCACAAAGCAGATTCACGAGGTCATGCTAACCATGGCTGGCTGGATTCTCACCACTCATTCAGTTTTGCAAATTACCATAATCCAGACAGGATGCACTTTGGTGTACTTAGAGTACTTAACGACGATCGTGTAGATGCAGGAATGGGCTTTGGTACACACCCTCACGATAACATGGAAATTATTTCTATTCCGCTTGAAGGTGATCTGGAACACAAAGACAGTATGGGCAATACTGCTGTAATTAAAAAAGGTGATATTCAGGTAATGAGTGCCGGTACCGGTATTTACCATAGCGAGTACAACAAGAACAAAGACCAGCTTACCAAGTTTCTACAAATTTGGGTCTACCCTAACAAAAAGAACGTTACACCCCGTTATGACCAGATAACCCTTAACGAAGCAGACCGCCGTAATAAACTACAGCAGATCATTTCTCCTAATGCAGATGACGAAGGTGTTTGGATCCATCAGGATGCGTGGTTTCACTTAGGTAAATTCGATAAAGATTTCACTACCGAATATAAAATTAAAAAAGAAGGCAACGGAATTTATGCCTTTGTAATTAAAGGCGATGTAAGCATAGGTAACATTAGTTTAAACCAGCGCGATGCTTTAGGTATTTGGGATACAGGTGCTATAAACATAACTGCTGCTTCTCAGGATGCCGAGTTACTACTGATAGAAGTACCAATGGTATTATAATCAGACACATTCAAAAGAAAAACAATAAAAATATAATAAAGAATAAAATTATGTCAACAACAAAATGGACAGTAGATCCAACCCATTCAGAAATAGGTTTTAAAGTAAAACACATGATGTTTACTAACGTATCAGGTAAATTCACAAAATTTGATGCAGCTGCAACAACCGAAGGTGATCATTTTGAAAATGCAGCTTTCAATTTTAGCGGTGCTGTCGATTCAGTAAGCACCGGAAATACAGATCGTGACGGTCACCTTTTAAGCGCAGACTTTTTTGATGCTGCTCAATTCCCGCAAATTACATTTGAGTCGACTTCATTCAACAAAAAAAATGAAGGTGAATATACCCTTAACGGCAACTTTAGCCTGCATGGCATCACAAAACCAATAAGCCTAGATGTAGAATTTGGAGGTATTGCAAAAGATCCATGGGGTAACACAAAGGCCGGATTTACCATTACAGGTAAAATTAACCGAAAAGATTTTGGTCTGAACTGGAATTCTGCTCTTGAAACTGGTGGTGTATTAGTAGGCGAAGAAGTGAAACTTGCTATAGAGCTTCAGTTCATTAAACAATAATTTTTTTACACAACTATTTATTTTTGTAAACCTGCAAGACGAAAGCTTTGCAGGTTTTTTTCATTTAGAATATGTAACCGGATTACATATATTCATAAACAAAAAAATCCCACAAACAATATGCAGCCTGTGGGATTTCTAATTATAAAACTAAGATAAGATTAATCTTCCTCTTCTTCTATGGTGTGCGATTTAGAATAGTTACGCCATTTCTCAATACAGTCTACCATATCCTGCGGCAGTTCGGTATCAAAACGCATAAATTCTTTTGTTGTTGGATGCACAAAACCAAGTGTTTTAGCATGTAGTGCCTGTCTTGGTAATGTTTTAAAGCAGTTTTCTACAAACTGCTTATATTTGGTAAACGTAGTACCTTTCAGTATTCGCTCTCCGCCATAACGGGCATCATTAAATAACGTGTGACCTATGTGTTTCATGTGTACACGAATTTGGTGTGTGCGTCCTGTTTCAAGTTTACATGAAACCAGTGTTACATACCCCAAACGTTCTATTACCTTATAATGCGTTACAGCATGTTTCCCCTGATCTTCATCAGCAAAAACAGCCATTTGCATACGGTCTTTTACATGTCGGCCAATGTTTCCTTCTATCGTTCCTTCCTCCTCTTCCATATTACCCCAAACAATGGCGACATATTCTCTTTCAGAGGTTTTCTCAGCAAACTGCTTGGTCAGGAAAGCCATAGCCTGCTCTGTTTTAGCAATTACTAAAAGTCCCGAAGTATCTTTATCGATACGGTGTACAAGTCCGGGTCTTTCACTGCTGTTCATCGGTAGGTTCTCAAAGTGATAAGCCAGTGCATTCACCAAGGTTCCTGAATAATTACCATGCCCAGGATGCACAACCATGCCTGCTTCCTTGTTTACTACAAGCAGCTGATCGTCTTCATAAACAATATTTAAGGGAATATTTTCCGGTTCTAAAAGGTGCTCATAAGGTGGGTGAGATAATAATACTCTCACCACATCAGATGCTTTTACTTTATGGTTAGACTTTACAGCGATATCATTTACATAAATGTTACCTGCTGTGGCTGCCTGTTGTATTTTATTACGTGTAGCGTTCTCTACAAGATTCATTAAGAACTTATCTACCCTTAGGGGTGCTTGTCCTTTACCTGCTTCAAAACGGTAGTGCTCATATAATTCGTCGTCCAGCTCCTGCTCAATAATCGGTGTAGTCATTAGTTTATTTGTGTATTTTCGTCTTTAGGTAAGCTATCCTTTTCATTCTCATCAAATCCTGCTTTTCCATCTCCAAGAACAAAATCTATTTTAGAAGCTTTCAATACTTTATCGCCTGCTTTTAGTCTTTTCCCATTTTGCTTTAATTCCAATACTACATCTTTAGCAAGATAAGGAATGTAGGTTTTTGTGCCTTCTTCCAGTCCGCTTGCTTTAAGCATCGGCAATGCTGCCCTGTATGTTTTTTGGATAAGGTCTGGCAGGTCTACTTTATTATAACCCGATGAGTTTACTTTAAGATATACTTTTCTTCCATCCTTTACATTTACTTTAGGTAGTGGATCTTGTTGTACAATTGTAAGCGGCGGATAATCGGCTTTAAATTCTACCGTATCAAGAACAACATATTCAAGATCTATGTTCTCCAGAGTTTCTTTAGCTTTCTCTACAGTCATTTTACGTAAATCCGGAACAGGAATTTCCTCACCGTGATTTGTGGCATAACTTAGGTATTGCATTAATGCAAAAACGATCACAATAATTATAACCAAAGCTATTATTACCTGTTTGAAAAAAACTTTACTCTGTAAAAAATCTTTAAGGCTCATTTATAATTGAATTTTGGCAAAGATATAAATAATACTAAACTTTATAAGTTTACACAAATAATGATATTTTTGTGTAGTCTTTGCATTGGATGTATATAACGGAGATCGTTAATAATTCGTGTAAAGTTACGTATCTTAAATAAAAACTTAGCATAAAAATGAACATAGCAGTAGTAATGGGCGGTTATTCGGATGAATCCGTTATCTCTTTACGCAGCGGACAGCTGATTTTAAGCCATCTGGACCTTGCAAAATACAAACCGTTTGAAGTACATATTCTTCCTGAAGGATGGAATGTATTGATCGATGGTAACAAATACCTTATCAATAAGGGTGATTTTTCGTTTGAAAAAGACGGAGCTACTACAACATTTAATGCAGTAATAAATACAATCCACGGTACACCTGGTGAAGACGGCCATTTACAGGCCTATTGGGAATTGCTTGACATCCCGTATACAGGCTGTGGGTTCTACCAATCGTCATTAACTTTTAATAAAAGAGATACGCTATCAGTACTATCTAAATTCAATATTAATAAAGCAAAATCTATATACCTGTCTAAAGGAGATGTCGTTACAGCACAGGAAATTGTAGACACGGTTGGTCTTCCATTCATGGTAAAACCAAACCAAAGTGGCAGCAGCCTTGGGATTTCTAAGGTAAATGATATTGCTGATTTTGAAAAAGCATTACAATTAGCATTTGCTGAAGATTCTGATATCCTTATCGAAGAATATCTAAAAGGTACTGAAGTATCTGTAGGCGTATTGAACCTTAACGGTAAAACAACTGTTTTAGGGCTTACTGAGATTGTTTCTCACAATGATTTCTTTGATTATGAAGCAAAATACCAAGGCAAATCGGATGAAATAACACCTGCACGCGTTGATGAACAAACTGAAAGAAAAATCAGGGAAACAGCCATTAAAGTATATGAAGTATTGGGCATGAGCGGTTTTTCACGAGCTGATTATATTGTGAGAGATGGCGAACCGTATTTTATTGAAATAAACACCAATCCGGGACTTTCAGGACAAAGTATCTTCCCGCAGCAGGCAGAACACGCCGGTATACCGTTCTCAGAATTACTGGACAGCGAGATTAAACTTGCATTACAAAGAAAAGTATTATGGAAAAAATAGCTGTATTCCCTGGATCATTCGACCCTATAACTCTTGGTCATCATGATATCATAAAAAGAGGTGTGAGCCTTTTTGATAAAGTAATTGTGGCTATTGGTGTAAATGCTGAAAAAAAATACATGTTCTCCCTCGAAGAACGCAAGCGTTTTATAGAAGAATCGTTTAAAGATGAACCTAAAGTCGAAGTGATCACGTATGAAGGTCTTACTATAGACCTTTGCCGTAAAATTGGAGCTCAGTTTATACTTCGCGGACTTCGTAATCCTGCCGACTTTGAATTTGAAAAGGCCATAGCCCATACTAATAGGCAACTTTCAAAAATTGAAACGGTATTCCTTTTAACTGCAGCGAGTACGTCTTACATCAGCTCAAGCATTGTTAGGGATGTATTGCGTAATGGTGGAGACTATACCATATTAGTTCCTCCATCGGTAAGGGTTAAATAACAATCCATGAAAAAAATACTGTTGTTAATACTAATTCCCTCTGCCCTATTTGCGCAAAAGAAAACAATGTACCAAACACCCTACGAAAAAGGCAACGGCAATCAAACCGCCACCTATGCTGAGACCATAGCTTATTTTAAACAACTTGATAAGGATTTCGAAACCATACAAATGCTTGAAATGGGTATGACTGATAGCGGAGAGCCTTTACATATTGTTATATATAATCCTGCTAAAAAATTTGGTTTTAACCAACTGCACGACAACAAAGCAGTGCTTTTACTTAACAATGGTATTCATCCCGGTGAGCCCGACGGTATTGATGCTACCATGATGCTGTATCGCGACTTGGCTACAGGTAAGCTTAAAACACCTCAAAACACAGTTATAGTTAACATCCCTATTTATAATATAGGCGGTGCGTTAAACCGTAATTCCCATACAAGAGCAAATCAAAACGGACCTGAAAGTTACGGTTTTCGAGGTAACGCCAGAAATTATGATCTTAATCGTGACTTTCTGAAAAGCGACACTAAAAATGCCAGAAGCTTTGCCGAGATTTTCCACAAAGTAAATCCTGATATTTTCATAGACAATCACGTGAGCAATGGTGCCGATTATCAATATGTATTTACCTATATAGCTACCCACCATCAAAAACTGGGCGGTAGTTTAGGCCTGTACTTTAAAGATACTATGCTCCCACAAATCCTTTCTGACTTAAAAGAAAAGAAAATTGAAGCCATACCTTATGTAAATGTACATGATGTAAAACCGGATGGCGGTTTTGAGCAGTTTATGGACTCGCCTCGATATTCTACCGGTTATGCATCTATGTTTAATGTACCCGGATCAATGCCTGAAACACATATGCTAAAGGATTATGCTTCACGTGTTGCCGTTACTTACGAGTATATGGCAGCTACATTGGAATACATCGATAATAACCACACAAAGATTAAAGAGTTAAGAACTGAAAACCTTACGAATTACAAACCGGGAATGCGTTATACACTCGAATGGAAAATTGATTCGTCTAAGGTAAAATCGCTGCCCTTTTTAGGTTATGAAGGTGATTATAAAACAAGTGAAGTAACAGGCAAGCCAAGATTGTTTTACGACCGCAAAAAGCCCTTTAACAAAACGGTACCTTATTACCAAACTTACAAGCCGGTAACCGAAGTAACAATTCCGGAGTCTTACATTATCCCTAAATCGTGGTGGAATGTTATTGATTTACTTAAGATCAATAACATAAAAATGGAGCCTTTAGCACAGGACATTGAGCTGGAGGTAGAAAGCTACCGCATTGCCGATTTTAAAACCGGTAAGTATTCTTACGAAGGGCATTATCCACATAACAACATTAAAATAATTACTACTGTAAAGAAAATACAGTTCCATAAAGGAGACTTTGTTATCAGTACACAGCAGCCAGGTGTTAAATACCTGCTGGAAACACTGGAACCACAAGCTGCAGACTCCTATTTTAGCTGGAACTTTTTTGATGCTATACTACAGCAAAAAGAATACTTCTCTGCTTATGTATTTGAAGATACAGCAGCAAAGTTATTGAAAGAAGATACAGCACTTAGACGCACTTTTGAAACTAAAAAGAAAGAAGACAAAACTTTTGCAGAAGATGCCGATGCCCAACTGGACTGGATTTACCAGCACTCAGTATACTATGAAAAAACTCATATGGAATATCCTGTGTACAGGAAAATAAAGTAAATTTTATCCCTTGCAATATAAAAACCGGTTAGTTGTACTAACCGGTTTTTTTTGATGTCTTTATTGTTTAATAATCTTTTGAACTAGTTTACCGTTTACATTCAGGAAATAAATCCCTGAATTAAAACTAGTGAGGTCTACCTTAGTCTGTTCCGCACTATCCTTATTTTCAAGCCTTAGTAACTCTTTACCTGTAATATCTGTCACGGTAAATACTCCTGTCGTCTTTCCTGTAATAGTAACCAATCCATTAGTGGGATTAGGATAAACAGTAAAATTATCTACCTGAGGTTTAATATACTGGTATTGTTTATCACTTTTTTCCATAGCAAAAACCTTGTTTGATTTTGGTTCCAAAGCAACACTTTGTGCAGATGAACAGGTTTCAATTTCTGCAAGGAAAACTGAACCATTTTTAGCTTGAAATCCTGGCTGCAATTTAATAAATCTGCCCGCCTGATAAACAGCTCTAGACTGATTTTCAATTGTATTAACAGCAATGATGGACTCTTCTCTCTGTTCAAAAAAATATGTATTTGCCATAACATTTACATCTGCATATAATGTCGCTAAGCAGCCTAAATCACCATTATAACAATTTGGAGCATAAATATTACCAAAATCCTCTTCAATTGGAGTGATTAGAGCCTCTTGGTGAGCAAGACAGCACCATTCCGACCATCCACCACAACTTGTTTTAATTCGCCATCTAAAAGTTTTACTTATAAGTCCAGCAGAAGCCTGATACAGATCATAATGATTTTGAGTAACAATTGTACTAAAATAATACCCGTCATTATGGTTTGGTACTTCACTACAATTGCCATCAGAAACAAACTGCAGCTCATAACTATCAGCCACATCCGGCCAAAACAACTCATAGCCAACCACATACGAATCCTGAGAATTTACAATTTCAAATCTTAAATCGGGGCCTGAACTTGAAGATGTATCAAATAAATGATATGTAAATGATGAGTCAACAAAAGTTGCCTTAACTTTAAATTCAAAGCTTCCAACTAAAGAACTTAATTCAGATGGATTAACTAAAAAACAAAATGTGTTACCCGTAATTACCGGCACTGATGGCACTGTCCTTATAAAATTATCATTTTGATCAAAAATTTCAAGGGTCAAAGAGCCAGGCACAATAGTACTGTTTAGTGGTGCTGTAAAATCACCGCATACATTAAACGGTTCTTTAGGACATGAAATACTAAACTCATCAAGTGTTAACAAACCAAATGCAGGAGTACAATTTGCATTACATCTTATATTATCCAGGTATACACTTCCAAAATGACCTCCTTGGCCACAATCAGCAATAACAAACTCTAAACGTACTGGTGTACCTATATATTTTTCAGGAATCATCAATGTTGCACATTCCCAATCTGTAAAAAGATAGTCACTAACTCTATTAAATATATTGCTATTTATATTTGCCTTATAGCATATCTCATTAGTATTTATAATTACACCGTTAGCATCATATATCCGTGCAGTAAAAAAAGGTTCTATATCTGGTTCTGCACCATGTAGTCTAAAAATTAAAGCAAAATCAAAATTAATAACAGATGAAGTAGCTGTAAAATTGGAATTCATTGTAACTACATCGCGGCTTTGATTATCATCAAAATTTAGTTTAATAGCAAAATTACCACCAACCCCATTTGGTTGTACTCTTGGCAAATATGCTCCCAAACTAAATAAACTTGGATCATAAATTCCAAAAGGAGCTATTGATGTATTAGAAACCAAAGACGCTAAACTTCCAAAATCATTAAGAGCTGTGCTTGCTGTAATTGGATCATAGTCAGACGTATTCGTATCAATATGGCAATCTACATTAGAGAAAATCAGATTAGAGGTAAATGCTGTAAAAGTATAAGAACTTGATAGCCCTCCAATACCATTTTCGAAATCAGCATTTGTAATACATTGTGCATTTCCATCCAGCCCCGCCATTAAAGCAGCCAAAAAACATAAGTATAAGTTTTTCATATTATTACATTTAAGCTTATATTATTGTTTCTGAAGTAATGATTTCATTTGAGCTTTAAGCAGCTCTATTTCTTCTTTTTGCTCTGTTAGTTTAGTTTTTAGTTCTTTTGCTTCGTTATTTTGTTCAATAGCATAAAGGGTAAGCTCTTCTATCTTTTGTAAAAGTTTTGCATCCATCTTAGCAACATCAAGACCTTCAAGAACCATAGCTTTTGCAGAAGGGACATCTGGCAGGTGATTATTTTCTTTAGTAAACTTCTCCACTTCTTCAAGCGGCATTAGTTTATACTCAGGTTCGAAAACATAATCAGCCCATTCGGTTGTTGTTTTAATCGCTATTTTTACTTTTTCAGTTAATATTCCCTCTTCAACAAAAAGCTTGTAGCCGTCTGGAGTTTTAATATCATTTACACCATTACCTATACGCACTTTGCCATTATGATTTATACGCATAGATTCAACATCGTTATATCCAAAAGATACAGCAGATTTTTCTGTATTGGCAGAGCGTATTTTACCAAATTCAATAAAACCTGATTTAGCGATTCCCTCAAGCATCTGTATTTTGCATGTATGCTCTATAGTCGTAAAACGACCTGAGCCTACTTCATATCCAATTCCCTGTATATTCAAACCCAATGAAGGATACTTGCTGAAACTGGCTATGGTTTCCTGGTAAGTACCTAAGTATCCTGACCCATCATCACTGATTACTTCCAGTTTATGAGTTGGCGTTGTTGTACCTAAACCTACATAACCTGTAGCAGGAAATACATTTGGTGTGGGTGAGCCAAATTGAGAATAGCCACAAACAGCATAAAATACAATAGCAAGTGTAAAAATTTGTTTTTTCATAATTAAGATGATTTAAGTTTCCTTTAAATATAATAATAAATCAAAATCACCATAACAGGAATAAAGTAAACTCAAGACTGAAAACAAATAGGTTTGATTTATAACTGTAAATAAATACTTAAAAAATAAATGTTAAATTAAATAAGATTAATATTCTCTGTAACTCTTTTATTTAAAATTTAACTATCACAAAAAGCAACAATTTTGTGATTATGAAAAACAACAATGTGTTTAACTTTTATTTATGTTAAATTATAGCAAATTTCTTAATATTACAGAATACTATCTTTGAATTTATAATCTAAAAAATGAAAATTCTCTCTTTTCAATTCAATATTCGGTTATTTGTATTTTTATTAATTGGGTTTGTGCTTTGTACAATAGTTGGAACAGTGAGCCATGAAGGAGGGCATTGGGCTGTATCGAAATATTTTGGTAATACTCCAAAAATACATTATGCTTCTACTTCCCTTGGCTTTGAAGCAAAAGCCACTGAATTTGAAACTTTCTATGAAAAAAATAAAAGTAAAATACTATCTCGGGAAGAATCTCCCGAAAAGGAAAAATTTAGAGAAATAAACAAAAACGTGGGGAGAGAGAAATTTTTAATAACTCTTGGAGGACCAATTCAAACGATGATAACCGGAACCATTGGTTTTTTAATACTTTGGTTCAACCGAAAGAAAATATACCGAAAATACAACCTAACATTTTCAATATGGGCTTCAATATTTATAACTTTCTTTTGGTCAAGACAGATACTAAATTTTATAGGATCACTTGATACACTATTTGAAACTGAAAGAAGAGCCTATAGAAGTGATGAACCTAAATTATCCCAATATCTTGAACTCCCACATTGGGTGTTTGGATTAATTACCTGTATTCTTGGACTCTTACTTTTAAGCTGGGTATTTTTTAAAATTATACCAATACGCCAAAGACTTACTTTCTTACTGGCCGGACTGACCGGCAGTGCCTTAGGATTGTATTTATGGATGGATAAGTTAGGACCTGTTATCCTTCCTTGACAACAGCAGTCTTTTCAAACAGGAGTTTAATATTTTCATAAGAATTGGTTAGAGCATCTTTGATCTGGTCCTGGTTAAGCCATGCTACTTTCTCTATACCTTCCTCTATCTGACCTTCTAGAGGACCGGAATAATCCGTTTTCATTTCAAACCAATGTGTTATTTTTAGCTTATAACTGCCATTACGCTTAAAGATGTGATATGTTTTTTGCAGCTTTTGGGTAATTTCAAGTCCGCTTACACCAGTCTCCTCTTCCACTTCCCTCATAGCAGTAGTTTCTATATCTTCATTTTTCTCTATACCTCCTTTAGGCAGATCCCATTTACCATTCCTGAAAATAAAAAGTACTTCACCCTTATCATTATATACAAGACCACCCCCGGCTTTAGCCACAGGTATCTTCTCCTTTAATTTCTTTAAGGTTTCCTTTTCATCAGGATGGTATAAAAAGGCTTTTTTCACCTTATTATTGAACATATTTACTATCAGTTGCTCAATATCAACACTCTCCAGTAAAAACATTCTGAAATCAGTTTCTTTTTCTACAGTATTTGTCAAAAAAAGAGGTTTATCGTTTACAAAAACTTTATACATTTGCAGTATGATTTTTAATATAGACACCGCCAAAAAAACAGCCGAATTGCTTTTACAAATAAACGCAATTAAATTAAATCCTAAAAATCCTTTTACATGGGCTTCCGGATGGAAATCGCCTATATATTGTGACAACAGGATAACTCTCTCATTTCCACCAATCAGGAATTACATTCGTGAGGAATTTTCTAAGCATATTGAGAAAGAATTTGGCAAACCTGATGTAATTGCGGGTGTGGCAACAGGCGCAATTGGCATAGGAATGCTCGTTGCAGAGTACATGGGACTCCCTTTTGTATATGTTAGACCGGAAGCTAAAAAGCACGGACGCCAAAATCAGGTTGAAGGTTTTTTACAAAAAGGACAAAGCGTAGTAGTGGTCGAAGACCTGATTAGTACTGGTAACAGCAGCCTTATGGCTGTAGAAGCATTAAAAGATGCAGGAGCCAATGTAAAAGGCATGGTTGCCATATTTACTTATGGCTTTGATATCTCTTTAGAGAACTTCAAAAATGCTAATGTAAACCTGCACACACTAGGCAACTACGAAACTCTTTTAGATCTTGCAGTTACTAAAAAGTATATTACTGAAGAAGAGCAGGAAACACTTAAAGAGTGGAGCAAAAGCCCGTCTACCTGGATGCAGGAACAGGTTTAACATTGTAGATTTGCTTTTTACCAATAAACAATCTGATTTCATCAATTTAGGTATTACCTGAGAATTGGAATCAAAAATTTGAAATAACAAATGAATTTAGATAGTCCAAAAGTTACCGTTGATAAACCTGCTCAATATATTTTTGACGCCTTAACCGATGTTAAGAATTTTGAAAAACTAATGCCTGATAATATTGCAAAATTTGAAGTAACGGGTGATGAATCGTTCATTTTTGCTCTTAAAGGTATGCCGGAGATCAAACTGAAATTAAAAGAGAAGTCTGCTCCAAGCAAAGTCGTTTTAGGAGCTGCAAGCGAAAAACTTCCTTTTACACTTACAGGAGATATAAATTCAATCTCTGACACATCCAGCGAAGTACAGCTGCATTTTGAAGGTGAATTTAATGCTATGATGGCCATGATGATTAAAGGCCCTATCAGCAAATTCATTGAAACACTTGCTGCGAATATGCATAAACTATAGAAGGAAAAACTTCATTAGTATCAAATTAAAGGTTTTTAGTTCTACTAAAAACCTTTTTTTATATTTTTATCAAAACTACTTATCATGAAAAAAAGACTTTTAATTCTATTTATTGCACTACTTAGCTTATCTACTACTCAATCACAAGTAAATGGTGCTATGGATAAAGCTGTTTTAGAACAGGCTGACGATATGGGTAAAAAATTTATTGCAAAGGACTATGCAGGCTTTTTACTATATACACATCCTATAGTTGTTAAGAATATGGGCAACCGGGAAAAAATGCTGGAAGAAACAACAAAGAGTTTTAAGCAGCTTGAAGCAGAGAATATTACTTTTCTTGCTGTAAAATTTGGCGCACCTTCAAAAATAGTCAAAGTAGACAATGAGATGCAATGTATCATACCACAAATGATCGAAATGAAAGTTCCTGGTGGAAAACTTACCGCACACACAAGCTTAATTGCTATTTCAAATAATAAAGGGAAAAACTGGTATTTTGTAGATGTATCCAGTAACTCTATGGAAAGCATGAAGATGCTGCTGCCTACACTAAGCTCAGAATTGGTACTTCCGGAACCACAAGATCCTTCGTTCGAAGAAGATCCGAAACAATAATAATTCTAACATATTTTAATAGCTTATCTTAACAGATTAATAATTAAAACCCAAAATAACATTTACTTAATCATAGACAACGCAGTTAAAGATTTTATAAAATAACACTGTACCGCTATGGTTTTGAGTAAATTTAATATCCAATAAAAAAACAGCTATGAAAGACCTTAATGAATTTGAACTGCACTACGATCTTGACCAGGAAATGAATGCTCAGGAACTTGTAGAAATACATATAGGCGATGTAAACCTGCCAACAGGGAAAATCATAGTCTCCGACCCCTTTTTTTCCATGGAACAGCTGCCTTTTTCTCGCACTGTACAACCTGATAAATATCCTGTATACATTTACATGGCAGAGATAGATGAACTGCATCACAGGATTGCTTATGCAAAAATAAAATTCAGGCCGGAAGAAGCTACAAAATGGATATTAGCATTAACCGAAGACCTTACCAAAGAAGAACTGGACGAACTGGATGATGATGAATTCTACGGCTTCCCTGTTGAATCCGGACTTGCATGTTTTCTCGATCAGGAAACAAATACAGCTTTTGTAAAGAAAATCGACGAGCTGCAGGAAAAAAATTCTGAAGCCAATTATTATGACGAAGTACTTGCCGAAGAATTTAAAACTTACTCCGGAAAGAACAAATTTTCAAGAGAATTAGGTGATTGGAATGATCACAGACCTAACAAAGAATCAGACAACAATGTTATTATGTTCGCTTCAGGCTGGGGCGACGGCTATTTCCCTACATATTGGGGACTGAATGAAGATGGAGATACTATCGAGCTTGTAATAGATTTTCTTATAAACGATTTTGATCCGGAAGGTGAAGACGATAATGAAAGTGAAGACTAATATTAAATTGAACTATTGAGATTTTAGACAGATTATTCTAAAATCTCAATAGTTAATTCTACAAACTAATAAAGCAGCTGTACTTCTTTTATAGAAAAATTGGCTACAGAATCATCTGCAAGCTGCACCTCAAGCGTACCGCTTTTAGATACCCCTTTTATAATCCCCATAAATTTTTGGCCTTCTTTATCAAAAGGCATTGGAACTCCCATCTTGTAAAGTTTACTATGGTATTTATTCCAAATAAAGTTTGTATTGCTATTCAATATTCCAGCCACATTACGCCTAAGGTTTTCAACAATACCTGCCATCACGGCATCTTTGTCATACTCCTTACCTGTTACCAGTGATAAGGATGAAGCTTTAGGCAACTCACCGAAGTCTTTTTGGTTTACATTAAGCCCAATTCCTACTATCGAAAAAATTTCTCCATTATTTTTGATACTGTTTTCAATAAGAATGCCCCCTATTTTCTTGTTACCTGCCAAAATGTCGTTAGGCCATTTTATAGAAAGATTAGAAATATTAAAAGATTCTAACCCCTCAATAACACTAACTGCAACTGCAGCATTAAGATTAAATATCTCGTTGATTTCCAATAACAAATCTTTAATCAACACACTAAAAGTAAGGTTCTTACCCGGCTCAACATTCCACTTAGACCCCATTTGTCCGCGGCCTCCTGTTTGATCTTCGGTAACAACAATAGTGAAGTTTTCTACAAATTGAGCAGCTGTTAAACCTTTTAGGTAGTCGTTTGTAGAGTTAATGGCACTGAGTTTGATAATATTCATTAGAAATAAACCGTGTATTGCTTTTTAATTCCTGTAATCTTGTGTTAAGGTTCAAAAGTAAATACAAAAAATGATAACTTTGCGAAAACATAAAATTTTAAATGGCTAAGAAAAACATAAGTAACGATGATCTGTTGGCGAATATCATCAAAGGGATTGAAGAAGTAAAAGGACATGATATTGATATTCTTGACTTAAGGGCAATAGACAATACCGTTTGCGATTATTTTGTAATTTGCAATGGAACATCAAATACTCAAGTGAACGCAATTGTTCACTCTATTCAAAAAACAGTTTCCAAATCGCTTAAAGACAAGCCTTGGCATGTTGAAGGGACAGAAAATGGCGAATGGGTTCTTATGGATTACGTAAACATTGTAGTACATGTTTTCCAAAAACACATTCGTGAATATTACAACATTGAAAGTTTGTGGGGAGATGCCCGTATTACATCGATAGGAAACAACTATTAATCAGAACAATTCATGTCAAAAGATAATAAACCTACTAAGCTCAAAGTTAGCCCGTGGCTCATTTATGGCGGCATTTTGCTTATTTTCCTGGCAATTAATTTTGTAGCAGGAGGTTCCAGCTGGAACGATCCTAAACCTATTTCGCTTTCTAACTTTTACAAATTTTTAGACCAGGGTGAAGTTAACAAAGTTGTATTCAATAAAAGTACAGCAGAAGTTTTCCTTAAACCTGAAGCTTTAAAAGAAAAAGTGCACGAAAAGGTACAAAAAGACATATTTGACAAACCAAACAAGGGCCCTCACTACACCGTACAAACAGGTAATAGCGAAGCTTTCCAAAAAAGACTTGATGAAGCCCGCGCTGCTGGTAAAATAAACGACTACGATCCTCAACCGGACGGAATTTGGGGTGAACTTTTATTCACTTTGTTACCAATACTTGTATTAGTTGGTTTATGGATCTTCATGATGCGTAGAATGTCAGGTGGAGGTGCCGGCGGCGGCGGCGGACAGATTTTCAATATTGGAAAATCTAAAGCAAAATTATTTGACGAAAAGAATGATATTAAAGTAACGTTTAAAGATGTTGCAGGACTTGAAGGGGCTAAAGAAGAGATACAGGAAATTGTAGAATTCCTTAAGACTCCTGAAAAATACACAAGTATTGGTGGAAAAATACCTAAGGGAGCACTACTGGTAGGTCCTCCGGGAACTGGTAAGACCTTATTAGCTAAAGCTGTAGCCGGCGAAGCTAAAGTGCCTTTCTTTTCGCTATCGGGATCAGATTTCGTTGAAATGTTTGTAGGTGTAGGTGCTTCTCGAGTACGTGACCTTTTCAAACAGGCAAAAGAAAAAGCTCCGGCAATTATATTTATTGATGAAATTGACGCTGTAGGTCGTGCACGTGGAAAAAATAATTTCTCAGGTTCTAACGATGAACGCGAAAATACCCTTAACCAGCTGCTTACTGAGATGGATGGTTTTGGAACTAATACAAATGTAATTGTACTTGCTGCAACAAATCGTGCTGACGTACTGGATAAAGCACTTATGCGTGCAGGTCGTTTTGACAGACAAATCTATGTAGATCTTCCAGACATCAGAGAGCGTAGAGAGATATTTGAAGTACATTTAAAACCACTTAAAAAATCTGAGGAGCTTGATACCGAATTCTTAGCAAAGCAAACTCCAGGTTTCTCTGGTGCAGATATTGCTAACGTGTGTAACGAAGCGGCACTTGTTGCTGCGAGAAAAGATAAGAAAATGGTAGACAAACAGGATTTCCTTGATGCGGTAGACCGTATTGTAGGTGGTCTTGAAAAGAAAAATAAAATTGTTTCTCCTGAAGAGAAAAGAGCAATTGCAATACACGAAGCTGGACATGCTACAGTAAGCTGGATGCTTGAACACGCTGCTCCACTAGTTAAAGTTACAATAGTACCACGTGGACAAAGCTTAGGTGCTGCATGGTACCTTCCTGAAGAAAGACTTATTGTAAGACCAGATCAGATGCTTGACGAAATGTGTGCTACAATGGGAGGACGTGCAGCAGAAAAAGTAATATTCAACAGAATATCTACTGGAGCACTTAGTGATCTTGAAAAAGTTACAAAACAAGCTCGTGCAATGGTTACCATTTATGGCCTTAACGAAAAGCTGGGTAATGTTACTTATTACGATTCATCAGGACAAAGTGAATACAATTTCTCTAAACCATATTCTGAAGATACAGCCAGAATAATTGACAAAGAGATTTCGAACCTTATTGAAGAACAATACCAGCGAGCTATTGCTTTGTTAGAAGAAAACAGAGACAAATTACTTAAGCTGGCTGACATATTGATCGAAAAAGAAGTTATTTTTAAAGATGACCTTGAAGATATCTTTGGTAAAAGACCTTTCGATAAATCAGATATTGAAGTAATTACAGAAGCATAAGCAAAAAAAATGCTAATATTTATAAAAATCTTAATTCAATCCACAAATTGAATTAAGATTTTTTTATCTTTGAGCATATCTGGAGTAAAAAGGGAATGTAAGGTATGAGTCTTTTTAAGAAAATTTTTGGCACTGGTAATGATGTTTCACATGAAGAAAAAAATTCGGACTCGAATCCTTTTCTTCCGGAGCAACAGCTTCCTGTTGACGAACTTTTCATGTTAAATTTCAAAAAAAATGGCGGTAAATTTATTTATTGCGATAATCTTACTGAAGTTCATGAACAGTTTTTAAACGTACTTGAAGAGAACGACTGGTTTGAATGTGAAGTGATGTGCCTTGAACCAAAACTATACAGCCTTCTTGATGAAAATAAGCTAACTTATGCCAAATGTGCAGAAGCTAAGTTTCTTTTAGCTACCTGTGAAAACCTTATTGCAGACGAAGGTTCCGTTTTATTTTCCTCAAATCAAATTAAGCAGAACAAGCCTAATGAACTTCCCACAAACATTGTAATCTATGCCACTACAAGCCAAATACTTGGTAACAAAAGTGATGGATTAAGGGAAATAAAGAAAAAATACGATAGAGACTACCCTACGAATATCACCACAATTAAATATTTTGAAAAAGTAAAAGAAGAAGATTTTCTGCATTACGGTAGTTCTGCAAAAAATTTATACCTTCTGCTTTTAGAAGACCTGTAGTATGAACGAAAGCATAGTCAGGACACTGTCGGGTATAGTATATATCGTACTTCTATTAAGCGCTACCCTATTTTCACACATAAGTTTTACTATCTTATTTGGAGCATTTTTAGTACTAGCTGTACTGGAGTTTTGCCGACTCACAAATTTAGATAAAACTATTCCATTACTTATTACCGCGATTGGGTTCTTTCTTTTTGGTTTTTATATAGATAATAGCCTATATACAAATTTAGCCATTAACTTAGCGGGGCTATTTATATCTGTTTTACTGTTAGGTGACCTCTTTAGCAAAAAAAGAGCTGTCCCAAAAGACAAAAACTCTAAATTAACAGAGCTCATTGGCTATGTCATTATACCTTTTCTGCTTATTATTAAACTTCCATTTTTAGAAGGTGCTTACAATCCGTATATCCTAATAGGCAGCTTTATACTTATATGGACCAATGATACATTTGCATACATTGTAGGCAAAACCATGGGTAAGCACAAACTTTTTGAACGCATTTCCCCCAAAAAAACCATTGAAGGATTTTTAGGCGGAATGGTTTTTACCCTTATAGGAGCATATATACTTACTCGTTTTGATATTTTTCTAACACCTGTGTTCAGCTCACCATTTGTATGGATGGGAGCAGCAATAATCCTTGTGATATTTGGCACTTTAGGTGATTTAGTAGAATCTAAATTTAAGAGGAATGCCGGCGTAAAAGATAGTGGAAATATAATGCCGGGCCACGGAGGCATTCTTGATAGATTGGATAGTATTATATTTGCAATACCATTTTTATTTTTGTTTTACCAAATCATAAATTATGTTTCATAAAGAAGGAGCGAAAATTATTTTCATAGGACTTACCGTAACTGTAGCGGTAGCATTATTAGCTGAAAAATTCATTGACAGCACAACTCTAAAACTAATTGTACAATTGGTTGCTTTGGCATTCCTTGTACTTATTCTGCAGTTTTTTAGAAATCCACTACGTATAGTAGATATTAAAGATCACCACATCATTGCACCTGTAGATGGCAAAGTGGTAGTAATTGAAGAAGTATATGAACCGGAATACTTTAAAGACAAACGCCTTCAGGTATCTATCTTTATGTCTCCCATCAATGTACACGTAACACGTTATCCTTCAAACGGGCTTATAAAATTTAGTAAATACCATCCTGGTAAATACCTTGTAGCGTGGCATCCAAAAGCGAGTGAAGAAAATGAACGTACCACTGTTGTAATTGAAAATCCTGTATTTGGAGAAATTCTATACAGACAGATTGCGGGAGCACTTGCCAGACGTATTGTAAACTATGCACGCGAAGGTATGCAGGTAGTACAGGGTACAGATGCAGGTTTTATTAAATTTGGCTCAAGAGTAGATTTATACTTACCTTTAGGTACAGAGATAAACGTTACGCTAAACCAAAAGGCAATAGGCGGAAAAACAATAATCGCAACGAAGGCATAAATGCAGGAAAAGGATATAGATACCCTGTTTCAGGAAGCTTACGAGAAAGCGTCCAATATGACTGAAGCACTTCCTCAGGATGTTATGCTCAGGATATATGCGTATTATAAGCAGGCTACATCCGGAACAGCTCACATAAATAACAATCAGCACTTTGATCTTCGAAATGCCTTTAAAATGAATGCCTGGATGCAGGTGAGGCATTTAACTCCAGACGAAGCAAAGAAACTGTATATCGAGATTATCAATTCAATAATAAAATAATAATAATTATGAAAAACGTTAGAATTCTACTTTCGGCTTTTGTATTAATGTCTGTTATGCAGTCTTGCAAAGACAAAAATAACCTTGAAGAAGTTGTTGCTGTTCCAGAACCTCAAAAAATAGAGGCTGCACCACTAGGTAATCCTGACGATGTGAAAGCTGATGAAGGTGCTTTTCAGTTAGCTAAACTAGGCTATGCGTATGATGCTCTTGCCCCAAATATTGATGCTAAAACAATGGAGATCCATTACTCTAAGCATTATTTAAAATATACAAACGAGCTAAACAAAGCTATAAAAGGTACAGATCTTGAGAAAAAAACTATCGAGGAGATATTTGCTACCTTAGATATGGAAAACAAGCCTGTAAGGAATAATGGTGGAGGATACTATAACCATACTATGTTCTGGGAAGTTATGGCACCTAACGGAGCTACTGCGCCAAAAGGAGCACTAGCTGAAGCAATAAACAAAGACTTTGGTTCTTTCGAAAACTTTAAAACACAGTTTTCAGAAGCTGCTACTAAACAATTTGGCTCAGGCTGGGCTTGGTTAGTATTAGATAAAACTGGTAAACTTGTAATAGGAAGCACTTCTAATCAAGACAACCCATTAATGCCAAATGTTAGTATTTCAGGTAAACCTGTATTAGCACTTGACGTTTGGGAACATGCTTATTACTTAAACTACCAAAACAAAAGACCTGATTATATCACAGCATTCTTTAACGTGATAAACTGGGATGTTGTAGGTAAAAAATACGACGCAGCGTTAGTAAAATAACAGCCATCAAATAATAGAGATAATCCGCTTTTTATAAGGCGGATTTTTTTATGCCTTCTTCCGATTTTCAATTCTTAAAACCAACAAATCGCATAAACTGTTGCCTGTTTAAAAAAAAAGAGCCATTTTTGAAAATCTTAAACAATTAAACTAAACATTAACAAACTAAACACTATAATGAAGTACTTATACCCTCTAGCACTGATATTACTATTAGCTTCCTGTCAAAAAGAAGATAAAAAGGTTATAGACAGAACCAAAACTGACTGGGCTTCTTATGGACTGTTAGGCGATGTTAAAACTGTCTCAACAAAATCATGGCTGGTGAATGAAAAACTTGAAAAAATAAAACCGCAGCATGAAAATAGTGGTAAACGTGATAACGACATTTCATTTAGCGATGATGGTATGTTGGCTACCGAAAAACTCTTTGTAAATAATGCTCCTTTTGAAGAGAATACTTTTAAGGGAAAAGAAAACAAACAGCAATCATTACAATATATTGGCAATAGTGTAGGTATCAAAACTGACTATACATGGGATAAAACCGGCAAAAAAAATACATCTATAACAAGACGAAATCCCGACAATACTCAGATTGACCGAATTGAAATGAAATATCAGGGTAATAAAGTTGCCGAAAAAGTAACATACAATCCTCAAAACAATCCCATAGATAAAGTTACTTATATATATGACAGCAAGGGAAATCTTAACCTTGAGAACATTTATTTGGGAACAGAATATGTACAATACAAAGCCCTATATACATATGATAAGAAAAACAGGATACTATCTGAATCCAGATATGATAAAGATTCGAAAATGCAATATCAGACCAGATATACATATGACGGGGATAATCTTATAAAAAAAGAAACTGTTAATGAAAAAGGTGAACCTGAATATGTAGAAAAATTCACTTATGATAAAAACAGTAATGTACTTACTCATGAAATATTTGAAAAATTTGAAAATTCAAACATCATCAACACATTCAAATATGACGCAGCTAACAACAAAACAGAATGGAATGTTAGTAAAAATGGTACTCTTATGGCAAAAGCCCTTTTTACGTTTGACAAATATAAAAATCAAACATCATATACAGCTATAGACGAAGTATCAGGTAAAACAATTGAAAAAAGAGAATATATTTTTGAATATGATGCTAAAGGCAACTGGACAAAAAAAACAATAAGAATTAACGATAAACCTCAATTTATTGAAGAACGTACAATAACTTATTTCGACGAAGAGTAAAAAAAATGCCCCGCCAAAAGCGGGGCATTTTTTTATATAATTTATCTTATTTAAGACTTATCAGACTTTGCTCAATCGTTGCAATTTTAGCAAGCGCATCAGCCTCCTTCTGCCTTTCCATAGCAACAACTTTCTCAGGTGCACTACCTACAAACTTCTCATTAGATAATTTTGCCTGTACAGATTTAAGGAAACCTCGGTTGTAATTCAATTCCTCAGTAAGTTTAGCAATCTCCTCTTCTACATTTACCGCACCGGTTACAGGAACGAAATATTCATTGGAACGTACCCTGAAAGTAAGTGCTCCATTAACTTTTTCAGAAATATATTCTAAATCAGAAATATTACCTAGTTTAGTTATGATACTATCAAACTGATCTGGCAAACTATCATTATTAATAACTTTAAGCTCTATAGCATCTTTAAAAGGAATATTTTTTTCTTTTCTTATTGTACGTATACCTGATATAACTTCGGCAGCAATTTCAAAATCACTAATTAGTTTTTCATCAGCCCCTGTTACTTTAGGCCATTCAGCAATAATAAGAGCCTCTTCCGTTGATCTTTCTGCAATAAGGTGCCAAATCTCTTCAGTAAGAAACGGCATAAATGGATGAAGCAGTTTTAAATTACTTTCCATCATTTCTATAGCCTTGTTAAAAGTAGCACTGTCTATAGGTGCCTGATAAGCCGGTTTAATCATTTCAAGGAACCATGAGCAGAAATCATCCCAAACCAGCTTGTAAATTGCCATAAGCGCATCAGATATTCTGTATTTCTCAAAATGATCTTCAATTTCTACTAATGTTTTTTGAACTTTAGCTTCATACCACTCAATAGCTTTTTTAGCATAAGCAGGCTGCTCGATATCGCTTAACTCCCACCCTTTAATAAGTCTGAAGGCATTCCATATTTTATTAGTAAATGCTTTCCCCTGGTTGCATAATTCTTCATCAAACATGATGTCATTACCTGCAGAAGCACTTAAAAGCAATCCTACACGCACACCATCTGCTCCAAATTTCTCAATCAGGTCTAATGGATCAGGTGAATTACCCAATGATTTAGACATCTTACGTCTTTGATTATCACGAACAAGTCCCGTTAGATAAACATTAGAGAATGGTTTTTCACCTGCAAATTCGTAACCTGCAACGATCATCCTTGCCACCCAGAAAAATAAAATATCAGGTCCGGTAACAAGATCATTGGTTGGATAATAGTATTTAAAATCTTCATTTTCAGGATTAACTACACCATTAAAAACAGACATAGGCCATAACCATGCTGAAAACCAAGTATCTAATGTGTCAGGATCCTGTCTAAGATTTTCGATAGTAAGATTTTGATTTCCTGTTTTTTCTTTTGCTAAAGCCAAAGCAGCTGCAGCATCTTGTGCAATTATAAAATCTTCTTTACCCTCACCATAATAGAAAGCAGGGATCTGTTGTCCCCACCATAACTGGCGTGATATATTCCAGTCACGAATGTTTTCCATCCAATGACGATAGGTGTTATCAAAACGCTTAGGATATAATTTAACTTCTTCACTTTCTAATACCGCCTTAATAGCCGGTTTAGCCAATTCTTCCATTTTCAGGAACCATTGGTCAGAAAGTCTAGGTTCAATAACAGCCTTAGTCCTTTCAGATGTACCTACTTTATTAATATGATTCTCAATTTTTTCAAGATTACCCAAACTTTCAAGTTCTTTAGCAATCTCATCACGCACTACAAAACGATCTTTCCCTGCATAATGCAAACCAAAACTGTTTAATGTAGCATCGTCATTAAAAATATCGATGATTTCAAGATTGTGTCTTTCACCAAGCTCTTTATCGTTAATATCGTGAGCAGGAGTTACTTTAAGGCAGCCTGTTCCAAATTCCATGTCTACATACTCATCAAAAATGATAGGAATAACACGGTTAGCAATCGGTACAATAACTTTTTTACCTTTAAGATGGGTATAACGTTCGTCGTTAGGATTGATACAAATAGCTGTGTCACCCAATATCGTTTCCGGACGGGTTGTTGCAATTACAACAAAATCTTCAGTCCCTTCAATTTTATATTTAAGATGATAAAGCTTACCCTGACGCTCCTCATAGAAAACTTCTTCGTCAGAAAGTGTCGTTTTTGCTTCAGGATCCCAGTTTACCATACGATAACCACGATAAATTAGGCCTTTGTTATATAGGTCTACAAATGATTTTATTACAGATGCCGACATATCAGGATCCATAGTAAATTTAGTACGTTCCCAGTCACATGACGCTCCTAATTTTTTTAATTGGTCAAGAATAACACCGCCATATTTATGAGTCCATTCCCATGCATGCTCTAAAAACTCTTCACGTGTAAGATCATTTTTATTAATACCCTCAGCTTTAAGCTTAGCTACAACCTTAGCTTCAGTAGCAATAGAAGCATGGTCTGTACCCGGTACCCAGCAAGCGTTATACCCCTTAAGGCGTGCACGTCTGATAAGTACATCCTGTATCGTATTATTAAGCATATGTCCCATGTGCAGTACACCGGTGACATTAGGAGGCGGTATTACTATGGTATACGGTTGTCTATGATCGGGCTCCGAGTGAAAATAATTATTTTTCATCCAGTAGTCGTACCATTTGCCTTCTGCGGCTTTGGCATCAAATTGCGATGGAATTGTCATAACTTAAAATACTATAAAAAGATTGGTATGTTTTTTGTAAAACGTATACAAAAGTAACTATATAAGTACAATTTAAAAAAAACATGCGTCAATATTTGTACATTAATTTAAACTCAGTATTTTTACTAAAACTAAATTTATTTACTATGAAAAAATTTTTAGGCCTTATAGCAATGCTTGTAATTAGTACAACTTCTTTTGCTCAAAAAGGAGCTAATCTTGAACTAAAGTCAGACACTGTTGATTATGGAACTGTAACTAAAGAAGATGATAATGGTTTAAGAGTATTTGAATTCAAAAATACCGGAGATGCTCCTCTAATTATTAAAGAAGTAAAATCTACTTGTGGATGTACTGTACCATCATGGCCTAAGGATCCTATTGCACCGGGAAAATCTGGAAAAATAGAAGTTAAATACAATATGGGTTTAGGCCCTATAAGAAAAACCATTACTGTTCAATCTAATGCAGTAAACTATCCTGACGGTGTAGTGCCTTTAAAATTAAAAGGTGAAGTTGTAAAAAAAGAAGAAGTAAATATTCTTGAAAAGAAGAAAGGTCTTCCTAATCAATAGGATGAAGATAAAATAAAAAAGCCCTGCATTGCAGGGCTTTTCTATTTTTATAACGTTTCCATCTTGAATTGTTAGAGGCCTAAAAATTTGATTCTTATAAAATTATTAAATATGTAAAAAAAGTCGCAAATTTGCCATAATCATTATAAAATTAAACGACAATGCCTCAAGTATCTAACAAAGGCAGGCAAATGCCTGAGTCTCCTATCAGGAAACTGGTTCCTTATGCCGAAATAGCAAAAAAGAAAGGCCATAAAGTATATCATTTAAATATTGGTCAACCTGATATTAAAACACCTAAAGTTGCTTTAGAAGCTATAAAAAATAATACAATTAAAATACTGGAATACAGCCACTCTGCTGGTTTTGAAAGCTACAGGACTAAACTAGCTGTTTCTTACAAGAATCATGGCGTTAATGTAAACCCAGAAGACATTATCATTACAACAGGTGGGTCTGAAGCATTACTATTTGCTTTAGGAAGTACAATGGACGCAGGTGATGAGATAATCATTCCAGAGCCCTTTTATGCAAACTACAATGGATTTTCTGTTGCTTCAGGAGTAACTGTTGTACCGGTGATCTCTACTATAGACGAAGGGTTTGCTCTTCCTCCTATTACCGATTTTGAAAAACTAATCACATCAAAAACAAAAGCGATACTTATCTGTAATCCGGGTAATCCAACAGGATACCTTTATACTCAGGAAGAAATCCAGCAATTAGCCGATTTGGTTAAGAAACATGATCTTTTCCTTATCGCAGATGAAGTATATCGTGAGTTCACTTACGATGGCGACAAACATTACTCTGTAATGAATGTACCGGGTATAGAACAAAATGCAATCATGATCGATTCGGTTTCTAAACGTTACAGTATGTGTGGCGCAAGAATCGGTTGTATTGTTTCAAAAAATAAAGAAGTAATGGCTACAGCTATGAAGTTTGCTCAGGCACGTCTTAGTCCGCCAACTTTTGCTCAGATAGCCAGTGAAGCTGCACTTGATACACCTCAAAGTTATTTTGATGAAGTTATAAGCGAATATAGAGGTCGTAGAGACATTCTTATTAGTGAACTAAACAAAATCGAAGGTGTTAAAGTAGCATCTCCTAAAGGTGCATTTTACTGTATTGCAAAACTACCAATTGATAATGCCGATAAGTTTGCACAATGGTTACTTGAATCATACGATCTAAATGGCGAAACCGTTATGGTTGCCCCTGCCGCAGGATTCTATTCTACTCCTAATGTAGGCCTTGACGAAATAAGAATCGCTTATGTTCTTAAAAAAGAAGATTTAGTACGTTCAGTAGAAATATTAGCTGATGCTTTAAAGCAATACAATAGTAAGTAAATTTTATCTCTGTAATATATACAAGCCTCACATAATAGTGGGGCTTTTTTATTTAAAGCAGCACTTGGCGCATTCTTTATACTTATTTCCTACTGTTCACTTGTATCCCCTTGAAACGGCAGGACACCACTTCCATGAAAGCTATTAAACAATCCATGCATTTCTTACTTTTTCAAACACTCCAATTAATTAAATAAGAACGGGCTGCCCAATGGGCAGCCCGTTCTTATTTATTCTATGCTATAATTTATCGTTTTAAAGAGAAATGCGCTTTAAATTCTTTGTTTATCACGGTTGTTCCCACAGTTTCAGGGTAGGTAACAGTGAACCAGTAATCGGTTGCCGGTACCGGGTTACCGTTAAAGGTTCCGTCCCATCCGCCATTTTCATCAGGACTCACCTGTTTCATCAGTTTGCCATAACGGTCAAAGATGTAGATTACCGCTCCTGTGCCCTGAAGTCCTA
>NZ_SBII01000004.1 GCF_004028155.1 Flavobacterium cerinum
CTAAAATCGCAGATAGTAATATAACTACAGCTAAGATTAATGCTTTGGCAGTAACAAAAGATAAAATCAATTCGGATGTTGCAGGTGTTGGTTTAACTAAAAATGCTACAACAGGTGCATTGGATGTAAATGTTGGTGCTATCGTAGGTGATGGAAGTATTACATCTACCGAACTTACTGTAGTAGGTGGAGCAAATGCAACATTAGAGAATGTAACGCTTACAATCGCTGATAACACTATTACTAATGCTAAGATGGCAGACAATGCTGTTAACACAGCAGAATTGGTAAACAATGCAGTAACTACAGCTAAGATTGCAGATAACAATGTAATTACATCTAAGATTAATGCTTTAGCAGTAACAAAAGATAAGATCAACTCGGATGTTGCGGGCACAGGTTTAACTAAAAACGCTACAACGGGTGCATTGGATGTCAATGTTGGTGCAATCGTAGGTGATGGAAGCATTACATCTACCGAACTTACTGTAGTAGGTGGAGCAAATGCAACATTAGAAAACGTAACGCTTACAATCGCTGATAACACTATTACTAATGCTAAGATGGCAGACAATGCTGTTAACACAGCAGAATTGGTAAACAATGCAGTGACAACAGCTAAAATTGCAGATAACAATGTAATTACATCTAAGATTAATGCTTTAGCAGTAACAAAAGATAAGATCAACTCGGATGTTGCAGGTGTTGGTTTAACTAAAAATGCTACAACAGGTGCATTGGATGTCAATGTTGGAGCTATCGTAGGTGACGGAAGTATCACATCTACCGAACTTACTGTAGTAGGTGGAGCAAATGCAACATTAGAGAATGTAACGCTTACAATCGCTGATAACACTATTACTAATGCTAAGATGGCAGACAATGCTGTTAACACAACAGAATTGGTAAACAATGCAGTAACAACAGCTAAGATTGCAGATAACAATGTAATTACATCTAAGATCAATGCTTTGGCAGTAACAAAAGATAAAATCAATTCGGATGTTGCAGGTGTTGGTTTAACTAAAAATGCTACAACAGGTGCATTGGATGTCAATGTTGGAGCTATCGTAGGTGATGGAAGTATCACATCTACCGAACTTACTGTAGTAGGTGGAGCAAATGCAACATTAGAGAATGTAACACTTACAATTGCTGATAATGCTATTACCAATGCTAAGATGGCAGACAATGCTATCAATACAACAGAATTGGTAAACAATGCAGTAACAACAGCTAAGATTGCAGATAACAATGTAATTACATCTAAGATTAATGCTTTGGCAGTAACAAAAGATAAAATCAATTCGGATGTTGCGGGCACAGGTTTAACTAAAAATGCTACAACAGGTGCATTGGATGTCAATGTTGGTGCAATCGTAGGTGATGGAAGTATCACATCTACCGAACTTACTGTAGTAGGTGGAGCAAATGCAACATTAGAGAATGTAACGCTTACAATCGCTGATAACACTATTACTAATGCTAAGATGGCAGACAATGCTATCAACACAGCAGAATTGGTAAACAATGCAGTAACAACAGCTAAGATCGCAGATAACAATGTAATTACATCTAAGATCAATGCTTTAGCAGTAACAAAAGATAAGATCAACTCGGATGTTGCAGGTGTGGGTTTAACTAAAAATGCTACAACGGGAGCCTTGGATGTCAATGTTGGTGCAATCGTAGGTGATGGAAGTATCACATCTACCGAACTTACTGTAGTAGGTGGAGCAAATGCAACATTAGAGAATGTAACGCTTACAATCGCTGATAATGCTATTACTAATGCTAAGATGGCAGACAATGCTGTTAACACAGCAGAATTGGTAAACAATGCAGTAACTACAGCTAAGATTGCAGACAATAATATAACAACTAATAAAATTGCAGATAACAATGTAATTACATCTAAGATTAATGCTTTAGCAGTAACAAAAGATAAGATCAATTCGGATGTTGCAGGTGTTGGTTTAACTAAAAATGCTACAACAGGTGCATTGGATGTCAATGTTGGAGCTATCGTAGGTGATGGAAGTATCACATCTACCGAACTTACTGTAGTAGGTGGAGCAAATGCAACATTAGAGAATGTAACACTTACAATTGCTGATAATGCTATTACCAATGCTAAGATGGCAGACAATGCTATCAATACAACAGAATTGGTAAACAATGCAGTAACAACAGCTAAGATTGCAGATAACAATGTAATTACATCTAAGATTAATGCTTTGGCAGTAACAAAAGATAAAATCAATTCGGATGTTGCGGGCACAGGTTTAACTAAAAATGCTACAACAGGTGCATTGGATGTCAATGTTGGTGCAATCGTAGGTGATGGAAGTATCACATCTACCGAACTTACTGTAGTAGGTGGAGCAAATGCAACATTAGAGAATGTAACGCTTACAATTGCTGATAACACTATTACTAATGCTAAGATGGCAGACAATGCTGTTAACACAGCAGAATTGGTAAACAATGCAGTAACAACAGCTAAGATCGCAGATAACAATGTAATTACATCTAAGATCAATGCTTTAGCAGTAACAAAAGATAAGATCAACTCGGATGTTGCAGGTGTAGGTTTAACTAAAAATGCTACAACAGGTGCATTGGATGTAAATGTTGGAGCTATCGTAGGTGATGGAAGTATCACATCTACCGAACTTACTGTAGTAGGTGGAGCAAATGCAACTTTAGGAAACGTAACGCTTACAATCGCTGATAACACTATTACCAATGCTAAGATGGCAGACAATGCTGTTAACACAGCAGAATTGGTAAACAATGCAGTAACTACAGCTAAGATTGCAGATAACAATGTAACAGCAACAAAACTTAGTGCCCCAGGTACAGCAGGGCGTGTTGGTATAACAGATGGATCCGGAAATGTTGTTTACGGGAATTTACCTTCAACAAGTGTAACAGGAGCTAATTTAACAGGAGGTGATGGCTCAATCGTAGTAACCGGAGGAGGAGGTACAACATTAAATACAACAAGTTTAATTGTACCGACATCTGGTATTACTACTGCAAAAATTGCAGATGCTAATGTTACAAATATTAAACTAGCACCAGATGCGGTAACATCGGCAAAAATATTAGATGGAGAAGTTAAAACTGTGGATATAGCTAATGCAAATGTTACCCCGATTAAAATTGAACCAGGTGCTGCTAACACAGTATTAACAACAAATGGAGCCGGAACTGTAGGATGGTCTAATGCTGCAATGCCAAAAGTATTTTATATGCCGGCAGTAATTTTTAACACTGCAACGACGGGTAATAACTTAACTAGGAATTTGTATACTGAATATAAGGCTCAATTTACTGCAGTAACTATACGTAGTGCAGGAGCTCCTTCAGATATTCCAACACATGCTGCTACAGAATTGTATTATTATATTTCGTATTACGACCCTGCAGTATTTTCGTTCCCTCCAAATCCTATTGATGCTAATGGTAATTTAACCTATAACATTATAGGCAGTGGTACAGAAGCTTCTTACATGAACATTGTTTTCGTTGTAAAATAATTATAATAGCCGGTTAACTAGTGGGATATAGACTAGGTTAACCGGTTAAAAAAATAAACATGATTAAAATTACACTTTCATATCGCTTTAGTTTTCTTCAAAAAGTACTGGCATTATGCCTATGGGCCTTTATAGCCCTTAGCAGCACTGAGGTAGTAGCGCAGTTTGCTGTAGTAGAGGATTTTAGAGGAGGAGGTAATCCTGATATTATTATTGGTGATAATGCTATACTTACCTCAGGAAACGCAGATCCGGTTAACTCTGGTTGGCTACGGTTAACACCTGCATTAGGAAATAAAAAAGGTTATGCTTATATAAATAAATCCTTCCCTGCAACATTGGGAGTACTTATGGATTTTGAATATAAAATATGGAGAGATGTTGAGGATGTTACTTACAGTGGCGCCGATGGTTTAAGTATATTTTTGTTTGATGGAACTATAACTTCAAATGATTTTGCACTAGGTGGTTATGGAGGAAGTTTAGGTTATGCTAAATTTGACTCCACTCCGGGTTTAAAAGGAGGTTATGTTGGTATTGGTATTGATGAGTATGGAAACTTTGCTAACCCTAATAGTTCTGCCAAATATGGAGGTCCGGGTGAACGTCCAAACTCTGTTGTAATGCGTGGACCAACAACAACAAATAATTCAGCTAATGTTGTGGGAGGGGTTCAGCCTACCAATAGGTTCCTTACTGGTAAAACAATAAGAACAAGTACTACAGCTCCTTTTTTTACTTATGATAATATATCTGTTGTAGGAGATAGAAACCAAAATGCGATTGATTATAATACTGTTACACCCACACGTCCTAACGATGCTACCTTTTATAGAAGAGTGCAGGTAGAGATCCAGCGTGTTGACTTAGCAGGAGAGTACTATAAAATTATTGTAAGATGGAAAACCAATCCAAATGATCTTGACTTTACTCAAATTTTAGAGTATACTACTCAGGACGTACCCCCAGCCTTATTAAAAATTGGTTTTGCAGGAGGTACTGGTGGAGGTTTTAACTATCATGAAATACGTAACCTGTTTGTAACAACACCAGGAAACTTAAGGGTATCAAAACGTGCAGATAAAGATTTATTACAACTTACAGCTCCTGATAATATCTTAACGTATACCATTGAAGTAACCAATGATACTGATTTTGAAGCACCAAATATTAGTTTTAAAGATAAGATCACTGATGCTTATGGAGATGATCTAATTGAAGGTACAGATTATAATGTTGAAAGCATTACTACGACCGGTTTTGTTTCTACGGCATTGCCGGATGTTACTACTATTACCTCTAATGAGATTACAGGTACCTTGGTACTGGGGGCAAGAAAGACAGGTCGTATAGTTATGGTTGTAAAATTGCTTAGAGCGCCACAAGGAAATGTATTGTCTAACCTGGCAAATGTAGATTATCCTTTAGATGAAGATAAAAACAATAATACATCTATAGTAAGAACACCTGTCATTGCTACAGGAGTTGACCTTGTTTTGTCAAAAACAGTTACTCAGCAATGTATAGACGGATCAAATACTACTTTGCCTATTTTTACTGTAAATGTGTCAAATATTGGCTCTTTACCTACAGTTTTTAATAGATTAGGGACTGCCGGACAGCGAATTGCTATTTATAATACCGTTCCTGCCGGATATACAGGTTATGATGATAGTGCTACTCTTGGAGGTTTTGCTGGAACAGTATCTGATCCACAAAATGGCAACATTACTGCCAGATGGTCAAAAACATCTGTTGTAAATCCAGATGGTTCTACAACCTATCGCTATATTGCTCGTGGTACTAACACTACCGGCGCAACAGAAACATTAGGTGCAGGTGTAACTTATCCGCCTCCGTCTCCTCCAAATGATTATTCGATAAAATATAGCGTTAAGCCACCTACAGGAGTTACAACTTATAATGATGTGAGTACAGCTGCCTTGTTTACAGATTTAAATTATAACATTCCTAATGAATCGGCAGCAAATCAACTGAACAATAATGCGTCGATTACAATGAACCTTAAACCTGCAGCACCAGCTGTGCCTCCCGGAACAATATACTATTGTATAGGAGAAACTGCTGTTGCACTTACTGCAACGGCAACAGGTACAAACACATTAAGATGGTATGTAACACCAACAGGATTTGCCTCCGAATTTGCAATAAAGCCTGATACATCTACGGCAGGAATATATACCTATTATGTAAGTCAGGTAAATGGTAACTGTGAAGGCCCGCAAACTCCAATTAGTGTTGTAGTTTTATCACCTACACAAGGTGTTATTAGCGGAGCAGCAACTATTTGTGCCGGTACCGGTACAACAATAGGATCTACCACAGGAGGTACTGCCGGCACGGGAGCTCCTGCTGCAGGAAATACAATTAGTTACCGTTGGGAAAAAGCCCTCGGTACTACGGGAGATACGTGGGCTACAACTCCAGGGTCTTCGGCAACACTTGCTACTGGCAATTTACCTGAGACTACCCGTTATCGACGTTATACCATATTAACAACTGCTGCAGGAAAAGTATGTGAATCACCTGTACCTACAAATGAAATATTAATAACTGTTCCTGTTGCAGGTGTTATTGGTAGTGCACAAACTTATTGTAGTCTGTCTGCAAATCCAACGATGCTAACTACTATAACGCCTGGCTCTCCAGGTACTCCTACAGCATATTTATGGAAAAGGTCTCTAACTGGGACTGGTGGATGGGCAAATGTACCAAATGGAGCCGATAATAGTACAAGCAGAACAACGCAAAACTATGATCCTGTTAATGGTCAGGTTCTTACTTACTATTATCAGCGAACAGAGACGTATGGAAGTTGTACGGTTACCAGTAATGTTGTGAAAATTACAATTAATGCAACAACACCTACTCCGGGAACCATTGTTGGACAAACCGTATGTAATGGTGATACACCTACTATAGTGTCTGGAACAGCACCGGGTGGAGATATTTTAAGCTACCAATGGTATTCTCATACAGCAACTACTAGCGGTGGAGGAACATATACTGCTATACCCGGAGCGACGTCTGAAACGTACACTCCACCGGCAATGACTGCCTCTACCTGGTTTAGACGTACAGCGATAAATGGTTGCACAGCACCAACAACTTCGACTGCAGCTCCTGTAACACCAGGCGTAAGAATAATTGTTCAATCTGTGCCAACTCGAGGTTCTATCGGTACAGCACAGACAATATGTTATAATACAATGCCTCAGGCTTTAACCTCATTATCAGCAGGAACCGGGTCTCAAACTACTCCAACATACCGATGGGAATCGGCTCCCGGTACTACCGGAGGTACATGGACAACAATACCAGGAGCTACTTCTGCAGGTTATAATCCAAATGTATTATTAACGTCTTCTATACGTTATCGCCGTTTTACGGTAAGTACTTTACCTAATGCCAGCGGTGGTAATAGTGTTTGCGAATCAGTACCAACTGATGAAGTTGTAATAACTGTAAAAGCTGCTACAGATCCTAAAACGATTGGGCCGGAGCAAACTATATGTTACAATACATCTCCTGCAACATTAACAGGAACACCTGGTAATGGAGAGGGTGCAATAACTTACCGTTGGGAATCTTCTACAACAGGCGCTGCGCCATGGCTGCCAATTGCAGTTAATAATATAAGTTATACCCCCGGACCATTAACAACATCAACTTATTTTAGGCGTGTTACTATTGCAACACTTTCCGGTGCTTGTGAGGCTGCATCACCAGCTATACTTATAACAGTGCAGGGTAATATGAATGCAGGTGGAATTAGCGGGCCGGCAAATATTTGTAATGGAATTTCGGCAACTATAACATCTTCTTCTGATGGTACGGGATCGGGTACAATTACTTATCGCTGGCAATCTGCGGCTGCTACGGGCTCATTTACGGACATTCCCGGAGAGACAGGACCAACACTTGTAACAGGTAGTTTAATAAGTACTATGCGTTACCAGCGTTTTACAGTTTCTACACAAAATGGTAAAGCATGTGAGGCAGGACCTAGTAATATTGTTACTGTAAATGTTTATGCAGCAGTAACCGAAGGCGGTATTGAAAAGACTCAGAAAATTTGTTATAATACTGCTCCGTTATTATTGACTTCTACTACAGATGGAAGCACAGGAGGATCGGGGACATTAGGTTATAAATGGCAAAATTCTATTGATAATGGCGGAAGCTGGCAAGATGTAGCAGGTGCTAACGGTAATTCATATCAGCCGCCAACATTAACTGCAACGACACACTACAGGAGAATAACTACATCTACAAACGGATGTCAGTCGGGACCTACAGTTCCGGTAATCATAACGGTTGTTCCTGTGGTTAATCCGGGTACTATTACCGGGAATCAGGTTATTTGTATGGATACACTACCTGGTTCTTTAGGCTCATTGGCTCCGGGTACAAGTTCTGGTGCAACAATTGCATACAGATGGGAGTCATCAGCTAATGGTTCTACCGGATGGGTAACGATAGCAACGGCTACAGGACTAACTTACCAACCGCCAATTTTGCATAAAACAACGTATTACAGACGCGTTACAATTGCTACTTTTACAGGAGGCGTAGCCACTATTACTTGTGAAGGAGTTACGACCCCGCCGATAAGTGTGACAACAAAAAATTGTAAGGTTATCACAAATCCGATGATCTATCAAAAAGTGAAAGGTAATTAAACATTAAAACAGCCCTTAACTGTTTTAAATAAATAATAAAATGAAAAGAAGTATAATTTATATCGTGTTCCTGATGTTTTCGGTTACATTGCTTGCCCAAAATACAGGGCAGACGTTTAACCAAGGCACTTTATACGTAAGCCCGGGTACTCTTATGACCGTGATGTCGGACTTTGATAATGACGAGATGGGAGAGTATGAAAACAACGGGGAAGTACTATTTCATGGTAATTTTAATAATAACGGGATAACTACTTTTGACCTTACTAAAGGTAAAGGGTATACCCGATTTGAGAGTTCTATACAGCAGAATATAACAGGTGGCATACCAGCTGATTTTTATGATGTACTGTTTAATAATTCTAGTAATACTGCAACAGAACCAGCTTTTCGATTATTTGGGGATATATCGATTAGCGGTAACGCAGATTTTTTAGAGGGAATAGTCAAGGATGATGTATTTGGGGGAATCATTGTATTTGAAAACAGTGCGACTCACAGTAATGTGGGTAATGAAAGTCATGTAGACGGTTATGTTGTTAAAAATGGAAGTACTGAGTTTATTTATCCAATAGGGGATCAGGATTCTATAGGCAACAAAGCACGCTACTACAGGTATGCCGCTATTTCTGCTACAGGAGAAAAGGCAAGTAGTTTTAATGGTAAATACTACTATCAAAATTCGAATGATAAATTTCCTCATGCAAAAAAAACGGGGGTAATTGAAATTATAGATAATAAGGAATATTGGAGAATTGAAAAAACTGCGGGTCAGGCAAATGTAACGTTAACGCTAACGTGGGATACTGCAACTACGCCTTTAGAGATTGTTGCACAACCTTATGGAGAAATACATATAGTGCGCTGGGATAATGTAAATAATTTGTGGGTAGACGAAGGCGGGGTTGCAAATGCGCTGACATCTACTACAGGAACAGTTACTACATCTGTAGACGTTAGGGGGTATGGTGTTTTTACATTGGCACGAATTAAAGACAATCTTATATTGCCGGGAGATATTGTTATTTATAACGGCGTTACACCAGACGGTGATGGCGATAATGATTATTTTATTATTGACCATATTAAAGATTTTCCAAATAACAGTGTTGAAATTTATAACCGTTGGGGTATTAGGGTATTTGAAACCAGAAGTTATGATACTAATGGTAATGTGTTTAGAGGATTCTCCGGTGGAAGGACTACTATTACTGACACGAAAATATTGCCAACGGGTACTTACTTTTATATTATTAAGTATGACTATGAGAAACCCGATATTCCAAAAAGAACAATTACAAAATCAGGATATCTTTATTTAAGTTCAGACTAATACTAGAAGAAAAATAATGAAAATGAAACAATTTAAAAGTATTAGTATACTATTGCTGTTATTCCTTTCTTATAACAGTAATGTATGGGCGCAACAAGATCCGCAGTATACACAGTACATGTATAACCCCATAAACATAAATCCGGCTTATGCGGGTTCTCGCGGTGTTACCAGTATTTTTGGATTATATCGTGCGCAGTGGGTAGGATTAGAAGGTGCACCGGTAACGAGTGTAGCATCGGTTAATGCACCAGTTGGTAAAAACGTAGGTTTGGGGCTGTCATTTGTTAATGATAAAATAGGGCCTACAGATACTAATGTTATTTCAGCAGATTTCTCTTATACTATCAGGGCTTCAGATACTTATAAATTAGCTCTTGGTATTAAAGGATCTTTACATCTTTTTAGTGTAGATTTTACCAAATTAAATATCTATGATCCTTCCGATCCAAGATTTCAAAATAATATATCAAACCAGATAACACCTAATATTGGCGCAGGGGCTTATTTGTATTCTGAAAATACTTATGTTGGATTATCAGTTCCAAGTTTTTTAGAAACAAATCATTATGAGCATAATGACGTATCTGTCGCAAAGGAAAGATTTCACGCGTATCTTATGGGAGGTCATGTTTTTGATCTTGCTTATAATTTAAAATTTAAACCTGCTGGATTGATGAAAATAGTGCAAGGAGCACCACTTCAGGTGGATCTTACTGCAAATTTTCTTTTAAATGATAAATTGACCTTTGGATTAGCTTACAGATGGGATGCCGCTTTTAGTGCACTTGCGGGTTTTCAAGTTACCGATGGTATCTTTGTAGGGTATACTTATGATATGGAAACCACTAAACTGGCAGAATACAATTCAGGATCTCATGAGATATTTTTGAGATTTGAAATATTCAAGAGATATGATAAGGTAATGAATCCAAGGTTCTTCTAATACATTTATGAATAAATTACATTATATACGATTTACGGTTTTCATTCTATTATTTTCATTAACAACCCTAAACGGGCAGGAAAAAAGGATGGAAACTGCGCAAAAGCTAATTGACAATTATGCTTATAGGGATGCCATTAAAGTGTATGAAAAATTAGCTAAGAAAGGGTATAGATCTCCGGCTCTTTTTGAAAAACTTGGCGATGCATACTATTTTAAAAACGAGCCTGATAATGCACTTAGATGGTATCGTGAATTATTTTACCTTAAAAAAGAGGTCCAGCCCATTTATTACTACCGTATGGCAATGGCATTGAAATCGCTGGGCAAATATGAAAAAGCCAATGAAATGCTGGATGAATACAGTAAGAGAAATGGCGGTGATCTTAGAGCTGAACTGTATGAGAAAAACAAAAATTACGTTGATGTAATTAAAAGTAATTCGGGCAGATATAAAATTAAAATTACCGATGCAAGCTCTACAGTGTCTGATTATGGACCTGCATTCTATGGAGATATGATTGTTTTTAGTTCAAATAGAGACAGTATAGGTCTTTCTAATAAAAAGGATAAATGGACAAATCGATCTTTCAATACTCTCTATATGGCACAAGTAGGTGTTAAAGGGATGTTGAATAGAGTTGAGAAATTTCCAACTGGTATTGATGCCAAATTTCATGTATCTACACCGGCATTTACCAAAGACAAGACTGTAATATATTTCACCAGTAATAATTATAATACTGGTGAAATGCAGAAAGATGATAAAAATCGCGTACTCTTAAAAATTTACCGTGCTGTTGTAGATGGTAAAAGATTAAAAGATGTTGAAGAATTACCTTTTTGCAGTAATAGCTATAATGTTGCACATCCGGCTTTAAGCCCGGATGAAAAAACATTGTATTTTGCTTCAGATATGTCTGGTACTTATGGAGAATCAGACATTTACAAGGTAAGTGTTAATGAAGACGGTACTTTTGGAACACCGGAAAATTTAGGCCCCGGTATTAATACCGAAGGTAAAGAAACATTCCCATTTGTAACCGGTGATAAATTGTATTTTGCATCGAATGGCCACCCTGGTCTTGGAGGTCTTGATATTTTTGTTTCTAAAGAAGATAGTAACGGAATGTTCTCTAAAGTGATTAATGTTGGAGAGCCTGTAAATGGGCGTTGGGATGATTTTGCGCTTATTATTGACGAGAAAACTAAAATGGGGTACTTTAGCTCTAATAGAAAAAGTGGCCGTGGATATGATGATATTTACAGCCTCATAGAGATGGGTGAACTAAACTTTGAATGTGTACAGCGATTGTCTGGTGTTGTAACCGATGAGAAAACAGGAGAGATTGCAGCAAATGCTAAAGTTATATTGTTTGATCAAAATCATATAATGTTGAAAGAAACAACTACAGATGAAGCCGGGTTATATTCTTTTAATGTTAAATGTGGGAAGTCTTATTCTGTTAGGTCAGAAGCTGAAAGTTATGTTCCTAAAGAAACGAGCATCCTTATTAAGGAAGGATCAGGAGAAACGGATCTTCCTATAACTCAGGTTAAATTATAATTTTACAGAACGGTTAAAAGTCTATAAATATAAAAAGCCACTCAAAATTGAGTGGCTTTTTATATTATTTTCTTTACAGTTGGCTGTATTTATTTTCCTGAGTTGATCCTATAGATTTCGGTAATGTCTTTGGTTATATTTTCAAAGTCGATGTTTAGATCGATAAGTTTACCTGTGCCAATGTCAAATATCCACCCATGTACAGTAAGTTTACGGTCAATGACAGCTTTTTGTACTTCAGATGTTTTAATTACATTAATACATTGTTCCTGTACGTTAAGTTCTGCAAGACGCTCATAACGACGGTTATCATCTTCTATAGCATCAAGTTCCTTACGGTGCAACCGGTAAACATCTCTAATATTACGTAACCAGGGGTTAAGTATGCCTAAATCGCTTTGCTGCATAGCAGCTTTAATACCACCGCAGCCATAATGGCCACAAATAACTACGTGGTCTACTTTTAAGATGCTTACGGCATAGTTAATAACCGACATTACACTTAAGTCGGTATTAGGTACAACGTTAGCAATATTTCTGTGTACAAAAACTTCACCAGGCTGTACGCCCATAAGCTCTTCTGCGGTTACGCGGCTATCTGAGCATCCAATGTATAATATTGAAGGTGATTGTCCCTGAGACAGATGCTCAAAGTAATTACTGTCAGTTTCAAGCTGTCTGGCAATCCAGTTCTCGTTATTTTTAAATATCTGTTTAATGTCCATATTTGTATTTGTTCATTGCTTGTTCAAAAATAAACAATAATAATTAAATATAGATTCTATTTGTCAAGGCTGTATATGGAGGTACTGGCTTTCGAATGAGTAATTAATAGGGCAAAATCGATAAATTTAGAGGTTGAGTCCTGGCTGTAATCTATTTTTTCTGTAACATTCTTAGCGATTACCTGTATAAGATCTGAGCAGCCCATTTTTTGATATGGATTGTTTGAATTACTTAAATTAAATAATGTCATATCTGACAGTTTTTGGTTTTTAAACAGATCGATACCTTTAAAATATTCAGTTGGATCGTCTCCAATACCAATATCTCCCTCTATTTTAGAAGAAACAAAATTATCGTTATCATCAAATACATCTTCCCATATAACCTCAGATTTAGTGAAGTATCCTAATGTGGATATTACTCTATCTCTTGTATAATTTCCCTTATCGATCAACATTGAAAAGAAGGTAGGGTAGGTACCCTCTTTCGTTTTTAGTAAGTGGAAAAAGCCATACCTGAAAAATTGTGTATTATTAGTGAGTTTGTAGATTTTTGAAATTTCAATATAGTTGTTATAAATTTCTCTTTCGCGGTTATAATCACCAAAGCTTGTTTTTATAGTCTTTATAAGGTGGTTAAACGTCGGTTTGTTATTAATTAGTGATTCAAATTTTGAGGAATCCGCTTCATAATTAGTAACAAAATCTTTCAGGAGCTGCTTAGAATAACTTTCGTAATACGGAGAAAAATCGGTAGTATCTTTTTCAACTGTGGCTTTTAAGGTAAGGGCAGAAGGCCATTTGTTGATATCTTTTATTAGTATAAGCAGGTGTCTATAGGTATACTTATAAGTAACTATAGGGTCAGCACCCAGTACGTGTAGTCTTTTGTTTTTTGGGAGCTTATCATTGATTTTTTTGAGCTCTTTCCATTTTAAAAATACTTCTACGGTACGTTCCTGAGGGACTCTTGTTCCATAGTTCTTAACCAGGTCTTTCAATAATTTTTCATCACCTGTCGCAAGATATTCATTAAAATAGTAAGCCAGGCTGTAATCTGTTTCAGGGAAGTAATATTTTAAATGGTTGTTTTTTATAAGTGATTTGATAAGGATAATTTCAGCTTCTTCTGTTTTTGCACTTCCGTGATAAGCTCCAAACCCAAAGACCTTGGCCTTTTTTTGAGGATAGATAAATGACTCATTTAATTGTGATGCATTTTGTTTTAAGTACTCTTCCTTACTTTGCTGTGGATATAGTAGTAAAGAGAACAGATTTACTACTATAAGGAGTATACGTTTCAGTGATCTCATAAAATTGTTATTTGACACAAATATCGATCATGAAATAATTATGTAATTGTATTATTGAGACAGCATAAAAAAAGCCCTGCAATAGAGCAGGGCTTTTTTTATTCGAATCCTTTGATAAGGACTTCCAGTATTTTAATTGCAGCATCGCTTATTCTGGTACCGGGACCAAAAACAGCTACAGCTCCGGCATCAAAAAGATATTGGTAATCCTGAGCAGGAATTACACCTCCTACAATAACCATTATATCTTCACGGCCATATTTTTTAAGTTCTTCTATAACCTGAGGTACAAGTGTTTTATGTCCCGCTGCTAATGATGATACTCCAAGTATATGAACGTCGTTCTCTACAGCCTGTTTGGCGGCTTCTGCCGGCGTTTGGAACAGTGGGCCAATGTCTACATCAAAACCAACATCGGCATAACCTGTAGCTACAACTTTAGCACCACGGTCATGTCCATCCTGACCCATTTTTGCAATCATTATCCTTGGACGACGCCCTTCCAGTTTAGCAAACTCATTAGCAAGCTGTTTCGCTTTTTCAAAGCTCACGTCATTTTTAATTTCTTTACTGTACACTCCGCTAAATGATTTAATTTGCGCTTTATACCTTCCAAAAACTATTTCTAGTGCATCACTTATCTCACCCAGAGTGGCTCTGTGGCGTGCAGCCTCTACGGCCAGTTCCAGTAAATTTCCCTGTCCTGATTTTGCCGAAGCAGTAAGGGCATCAAGACATTTTTTTACTTTTTCAGTATTACGCGTAGCCTTAATAGTTGCCAATTGCTCTAATTGCTGACGGCGCACCATTTGGTTATCTACGTCAAGTATGTGTAACGGATCTTCTTTTTCAAGGCGGTATTTATTTACCCCTACAATGATATCCTGTCCGCTGTCAATGCGTGCCTGTTTGCGTGCGGCAGCTTCTTCAATTCTAAGTTTTGGTATTCCGGCTTCTATAGCTTTGGTCATACCGCCCAGTTCTTCAACCTCTTCAATAAGAGCCCATGCTTTTTTTGTGATCTCATCGGTCAGGCTCTCTACATAGTAGCTTCCTGCCCAAGGGTCTACTGTTCGGGTAATTTTTGTTTCTTCCTGTAAAAATATCTGTGTGTTACGCGCAATACGTGCAGAGAAATCTGTAGGTAGTGCAATTGCCTCATCCAGAGCATTGGTGTGAAGTGACTGTGTGCCACCAAAGGCAGCTGCAGCAGCTTCTATACAGGTACGCGCTACGTTATTAAACGGATCCTGTTCTGTTAAACTCCATCCGCTTGTCTGGCAGTGGGTACGTAAGGCCAAAGATTTTTCGTCTTTCGGTTTAAACTGTTTTAAAAGTTTAGCCCATAACATCCTTCCTGCACGCATCTTGGCAATTTCCATAAAATGGTTCATACCAATAGCCCAAAAGAAAGAAAGGCGTGGTGCAAATACATCGATCTCCATACCGGCAGCAAGACCTGTACGAATGTATTCTAAACCATCAGCAAGGGTGTATGCTAATTCGATATCGGCAGTAGCACCGGCTTCCTGCATGTGGTAGCCTGATATACTAATAGAGTTGAATTTAGGCATTTTACGGCTTGTAAATTCAAAAATATCTGCAATGATCTTCATTGATGGAGCAGGTGGGTAGATATAGGTATTACGTACCATGAACTCCTTTAGAATGTCATTTTGTATCGTTCCCGAAAGCAGTTCCGGTTTCACACCCTGCTCTTCGGCCGCTACAATATAAAAAGCCATGATAGGCAGTACTGCACCATTCATGGTCATCGAAACCGACATTTCGTCCAGAGGGATCTGGTCAAATAAGACCTTCATGTCTTCCACGCTATCAATAGCAACTCCGGCTTTACCTACGTCACCAACCACACGGTCATGATCACTGTCATAACCCCTGTGTGTAGCAAGGTCGAATGCTACCGATAATCCTTTTTGTCCTGCGGCAAGGTTACGGCGGTAAAAAGCATTACTTTCTTCGGCTGTTGAGAAACCTGCATACTGGCGCACAGTCCATGGGCGGCGCACATACATTGTGGCATAAGGGCCACGAAGGTTAGGTGCAAAACCAGCTCCAAAGTTTAAGTGCTCCAGATTCTCAATATCTTTTTCACTATAGTTTTCCTTAATCTCTATGCCTTCGGCAAAAAGGAAACCCTCTTTAGTATTCTGGGTTTCAGGTTCAATATTTGTTGAGCCGTTAAGTTTTATATGTTGTATGTTTTTCCTCATTTTACTGCAATACGATTACTGATCACTGCTTACTTTTTCACTTTCCAGTCGTTCCTGCTCTGTTTTTTCAGCCAGTCTTCTTTCTATGACAGGCATGATCAATGTTTTTCTTGGGTTGCTTTTCACGAAAGGATAAAGCTCCAGGTCATGGCTCATACGGTCATTTTTGTTAGGGTATTTGTTAGTGCCCAGTAAAACTTCTTTACCGGTATCAAACAATTCCTGTTCTTTAACCGCACTTTCCTGTATTTTACGCTGAATGGTTCCTTCTATAAGCTGTGTTAAAAAGCCGCCATTCGCTTCAATATCTTTAAACAGTGCCAGGGCTTTTTCTGCCAGCTGCTGTGTAAGCTCTTCTATATAATAAGCGCCATCGGCAGGATTGTTTACCTTATCGAAATAGCTTTCGTGTTTTAAAACTAATAACTGGTTACGTGCAATACGATCGCCAAATTCATTGTCTTTATGGTATAATGCATCATAAGCTAAATTAGCTACAGTATCTGCTCCACCCAAAATAGCACTCATACATTCTGTAGTCGTACGAAGCATGTTTACATTATAATCGTATAGGGTCTTGTTACGTTTTGTAGGTGTCGCGATGATGTGGCAGTCATAGCTATGATCATACTCTGCTGCGAGAAGGTTAAACAATAATCTCATCGCGCGTAGCTTTGCAATCTCAAAGAAATAATTTGTACCTACCGCAACCTGAAGAACAATAGGTTTGTGTATAGTAGCAACACGGTTAAAATATTCATTAGCGTGTGCCATGGTATAGGCAATTTGCTGTACAATATTTGCTCCTGCATTTTGATACAGGCTGCTGTCTATACTTAAAAAGTGAATGTTAGTACAGGCAATGGCAATTGTATTTAATGCTTCAAGATCCCTTTCTAATGATGTAAACCAGTTTCCTTCTTTTGCCAATTGGCCAATAGGATCCAGTTGTACATAGAAATTAGCGCTTCTTTGTTTGGCTATAGCATCAAGCTTTTTTACGAAATCGATTGATAGAAAACCCAAATGAAAATATACGGTAGTTCCCTGCGGAATTAATGAAAGCAGTTTTTCTACATCAGTATTTTCGTCTTCAATAGTAAAGCGAAGGCTTTCTGCACCGCGTTTTAAAGTAGAGGCAGCCCTGCCTGCCGATTTTTCTATATCGTGTACAAAAATATTCTGGCAAATGGTAAATTCTGCTGCTTTTCCGGCAATATGGGCTGTTGCATTAAACTCGTCCCTGTGGTAAAAAGGTTTTATCTTAATGCCCTCAGGACTTTCCCAAATAAGAGTGTCATTATAGTCGGCACCTTTAAGTTCGTACTGTATCTGCTGTTTCCATTGTTTAGAAGAAACGGGCTCAAATTCATTAAATAGGTTTTCGCTCATGCGTGAAATTTTAAAGTGATTTCGTGTCCTCGTCTTTAGGCACGTCGTCCTCAAATTCTATAATGTATATATCTTCTTTGTCGCGTTTCATGTAGTACTTCTCGCGTGCATATTTTTCGGTCTGGTCTGAGTTATTAAGTTGCTTAATACTCGTACTGTCTTTCTTAATTTCCTGAATGTAATATTCTTTATTCTCTTCTAATTCCCGGATCTCTTTGTCAAGAACCCTGTGTTCAAAGTACGAATAATTGTCCAAGAAAATAAGCCATACCGTTGCAAAAATGATAACCAGCACATACCTGTTCCCAAATATTTTAAGGAAAGGGTAACGAGAGGTTATTTTTTTGAATGGATTCATTTTTAAGTGCTGATTCAGGTTACAAAGTAATGGTTTTTTTTGGACTTATGCATTGCTATTGCAACTACAAAATCCACAAGTTGTACACAAAATCCAGAATTGTAATCTGATACTGTATTGGTTTATTCTTCTTCTTTTAAAAGGTGAGGTGCAAGCTTTTGTTTAATAACGGCTCTAACTACATCTATAGCTACAGTATTGTACCTGTCGTGGGGTATAATAATGTCTGCGTGTGCTTTGGTTGGTTCAATAAACTGCTCATGCATAGGTTTTAACGTGTTTTGGTAGCGGTTTAACACTTCTTCCATATCACGGCCTCTTTCAGCTATATCGCGTTTTAGTCGACGGATAAGTCTTTCGTCAGGATCTGCATGTACAAATATTTTGATATCAAACAAGTCCCTGACTTTTGGATCAGACAGAATAAGTATGCCCTCTACGATCATTACTTTTCGCGGATGTGTTACGATCGTGTCTTCTGTCCTGTTGTGAATTACAAACGAATATACAGGCTGCTCAATAGTTTCACCTGCTTTAAGCGCTCTAAGATGAGAACAAAGCAGTTCAAAATCTATAGATCTTGGATGGTCAAAATTTACTTTTGCTCTGTCTTCATAACTTAAACCTGAAGTTTGTCTGTAATACGAATCCTGAGAGATGATACCTACTTCTTCAGGAGGCAATTCATTCATTATTTGCTGTACTACGGTGGTTTTTCCGCTTCCGGTACCGCCGGCAATTCCTATAATAAGCATTATTAGCAGGTTTTTTGGTTTCTGCAAAAATAGTAATTATAAATTGCGTTTAAAGTTATCTTTTAAGTATGCTCTAAATTTGAGGTTTTTCTTTGTTTTTCATGTCTTTTACCATGCTTACGCAAAAATAAAGCACAATTAATGCTCCGGCAATTATGCATACCCACATAATCCAGGAATTGCTTTTTGATGATTCACTGCTTTTTGCTGCCGTAAGTTTTTGAACAGGCTGCATCGTTATCAAAGGGATGTCTTTGGGTAATTTGTCTAAATCTTCAATATCATAATTGGCAGCAGCAAGTTCGTCGTTACCGGCTTTAATGGTATAGCTTTCGTCTTTTTTGAGGTAGGTAAGTAAATGTACCGGTGCCTGATATATTTTTACTGATGAGATAACTAATGGCTGATTGTCATTGTTGTCAATTTCAATTATAAATTCGTTTTCTAAGATGCTTAAATCCACAATACTGTTACTACCCGATGAGCTTAGTTCAAACGAAGTATATTCGTTTAAAACAGTACTTATTTTTCTTTTTCGTTTAACGATCTCAGGGATCAGTATACGGGCATTTCTTTTAAAATAGGCGGGTTCTTTAATTGTAAAGGCAATCTGGTTCACAAGGATTGGCTCATCAAAATTTACAGTAATCCTGGTCTTCTTTTCGCTGGTAATTTCTGTTATTTTTATTTTGGGTGAGAGTGTTTCAAAAACAGGCTGCGGTACTTCTCCGCTTTTTAAAATTCCTGCTGCAAGAATATTTACAGGAAGTGTCTTTTTATCATTAAAATCAACCTTTAGGTAACGGTAGGTATTAAGAGGTAGTGATACCGTTTTGTATACCATTATGTCCTTAGATGAATACAGGTTGTCTATTGTTTGGTTGTTAACTAGGCCAAACCATTCTTTCATATCGTTGCTCCCACTAATGCTGTATGTTTTAGTAGCATCGGTATTGGCAATCGCCAAAGTAATTTCGCTTAATTTATTGCCTGATATGTTTTCTATGATTACGGAAGAACTTGTGTCTGCAACTTTGTTTTTAGCAAGTATAGGATAGTTGGTAAAACCATTCGCTATTATGTTAGCATTCCCTTTTGAGGTTATGGTATAAGGTACCTCTTTGTTCTTACTGTCATAGATACGTATCCCTCCGGGATTGCTGTCAGAATACAGTCGAAATTCCGGCGATAAACGCAACAAATGTAGTCCATCTGCAGTAACTCCCGAAAGTTTGGAAGAAGCCGTAAATTGCTGTGCAAGTGCATTGCTGCAGATTAAAAGTAGTAGTAGCTTAATTATTTTCATTTGAACTTTCTATAGTATTATCGTCTGGCTTGTCTGCAATAACCAGTAGTTTTAGTTTTTGATACACAAAAGAGATCACAAGTATTAATACTCCTAAAAGTATAAATGCGACTATTTTACCTGTTTCTGATGCATTCCTGATGTCGTATATAAACAGCTTTAGAATGGTAATGCCAAGCAATATTAAGGCTGCAATACGTATATTTTTAAGTTGTTTTTTGATACCCAAGATTAATATTAAGAAGGCTATTACGCCCCACAATATAGGGAATCCTGTTTTTATTATTTGGTTACTCACCGTTGTACTATTTCTATTAGCAAGTACAGAATACAGATTTTCATTCGTGAAGCTTTTATATTTTGTGAGTTGGTGGGCAGCAGAAAGATCTTCCGGAGTAATAGGCTTAAGGCTTAAGGCTAATCCGTTTAGCATCAATTCAGAACTTGCAAGGTATACCAGGAAAAAAACAACAATCCATGGTAAAAAGCTTTTGCTTTTAAATTCTCTAAGTATCATTTTGCTGTTCATTGTATAAACCTGCATCGCTGTATAAAGCGCAGCAGCCAATAATGCAAAATGAAGCCAATATGCAAATTTTGATGCAATTTCATTGCTTATATAGGCTTCCACTTCATTGTAAGCGAATAATGAAAATAACAGTATAAAGACTATTATATTGATAGTTCCCAGTACAGAACCAAATTTTTGTGCAAGCTGGCTTTTGCCAATACAGTACAGCTGTATAACTGCAACACTAAATAAAAGATGGTAGAGTGCCGAAAGGCTATATACAGCATTAGCACTTTCAAGGTAAGAAAACGCCTGGTATCTTAGTTCAATAAATCCAACGATGTAAATTAAGATTACAACAAAAAGCTGAATGAACTTCACATAACTCTCTACATTAAATACCAACCCGAAGGCTTTGTAACTGCCGGAATCCTGTTTTAAGACTTTTAATAACGCAATGAAAGATGCTACAGCAAAAGCTCCTGTTAAAAAGGCCCTGTTGGCTATAATTATCAGGCTGTCACTTTGGATATAGATTTGAACCCAATCCAGTAATAGACTTATAAACATAAGTATGTGTACTATGACCGATCCAAACCTGAAATTTTCAATTTTAGATTTACGTGCCAGCCACATTAGCAGTACGGCTTCTGCAGCCCAGAATAATGTAATATAGTTACCGTTAAACTGTATCGGTATGGCAAGGGTAACAAATGTTAGGGTAAGGCCAATAAGGATATAAATTACCTTTTGATCCATATCCAGTTTTTTGTATAACAGCCATGCAAAACAGAAGTTAAATATACCGAGTAGTAATGTGAACATACCTTTATACTGCGGCCATGAATTTTCCAGAATTACAATGCCTGCTGCATAAAACAAAAAGGTGTTACTCACCAGTATGCAAAGTTGTATGTTAGAAAAAGATGTTTTTGTCTTTATGTTATTAACGATATTCATTAGTATAAATATCAGGTAGAAAACAAAACCAAATAGCAGCGCTCCGAAATAAGGAGCTGTTTTTTCTCCAATGATAGTACTAAGCCATCCTCCGAAAAGTATAACAGTGAATATATATGACAAGAGGTTAATGAAACCCCACTTTTTATAATAAGCAATTAGTAATATACCTACATTAAGAATGGTTATATAACTAAATAATACAACATAATTGCCACTACCTGTGCTTACCATAAACGGTGCTGCAAAACCACCAATAAGCGTTAAAGCTGCCAGTTCCATACGATCATAGGATACCGAAATGAATGCGCTAAAGGCAGTTATGACAACCATGATTATAAATGCCACTGTCTGGCTAAAAAGATGATAATCATGGAAAGCAACAACAATGGTAAAATAAAATATAGAAATGGCTCCGGCTACTAAAACCGAGCTAAAGGCTTTGTAGTTTAATCGTAGTTTGTGAGCTACCAGCATTACAATTCCACCGGCAAGTATGCCTACACCTACACGTGCTGGTTCGCCTATCCAGTCTTTATCTATGGCAAATTTTACAAAATAACTTATACCCAATACCAGTATTAATATACCAATTTTGTTGATAAGGTTTTCTCCAATAAAGCGTTCCAAATCCGGGTTTTGCTCCTTGAAGTTTTTCCACCATGATTTTTTTTCAGGTAATATTATTGTTGGTTTTTGTATGGTTTGAGGTTCGATAGGCAGGTTTAGTGCAGCAGGTTTAAGAGTACTGTCCTGTAGTTCTTCCTTATGGAGATCAATTGTAGGAGTTTCAATTGCAGATGCTTCAATCGTAGGAGTTTCAATTGGGTCTTCTACAACTGGGTCAACAGGCTGAGGTACTATAGGTACCACTTCAGGTTCTGGAATATTTACAGGCTGCGAATCAGTAACTACTGATTTTTCCCGGCTTTCGGCAAGTTTTATATAATGATCCAGCCTTCTGTTCGTTTCATAGAAATTATGTTGAATAACATCTACTTTAGACGATATTTTATTGAGAAAGACTACCAGAATAATTATAAGAGCAATAAGTAGTATTATTTCCATGTATTTTGCAGGTTGTTGTGATTGTGTAAATGTAAGGTAAATAATATTTTTTTTGGGTCTATATGCTGCGATAGATTACGATCTTATTGATTTATTTTCAATTATTTTATAATAATCGGTATTACATCTCAATTAATTATCAAAAAAGTCAGGCAAAAAGGAAATGCATTATATTTGAAACAAACTTTATAATTATGATAAGAGTACTGGCATTTTTTTTATGTGTGTTTTCGGGCACTTTAGCAACTGCGCAACAGGAAGTTATCTATCATGTTGTTACCCGTAGTTTTTTTGACAGTAACAATGATGGTATAGGCGATCTTAAGGGTGTACAGCAAAAGCTCGATTATTTACAGGAATTGGGTATAACAACGCTATCGCTTGCGCCTATATATCAATCAGAATTTTATCATAATCTTTATGCTGCTGACCTTGAAAAAATTGATCCAAAATATGGAACCTTTAAAGAATATAGGGATCTTATACAGGAGGTACACAGGCGAAAAATGAAACTATATCAGGAAATAGACCTGCAGTTTGTTAGTACTAAACACTTATGGTTTACAGATTCGTTTAAGAATACTAAATCGATATACAGCGGTTATATTTATTACACAGATGTAAAAAATGAAACCCCTTATCTACTGCCTGAAATTATTACTTATAAAAATACTAAAGAGCAGGTCGTTGCTTTGAATTTAAAGAATGCAAAGGTAGCTGCTCATGTTAATAAGGCACTTAAATACTGGACAGATCCAAACGGAGACGGCAATTTTTACGATGGCGTAGATGGTTTTACGCTGCATAATATGACAGATAAACTGGATAATTCCGGTAAGATGGGTAACCTGCTTAAAGATTTTTGGAATTCGCTGTTTACTAATCTAAAAAAAACAAACCCGAAATTACAATTACTTGCCCAGCCGGCTAATGCCAATTCATTTGGTAAAGAACTCTATGCAAAAGCCGGAGCCGATAGGGTATTAGCAGTAAAGCTAAGGGATGCAATCGTTTCTTTTGATAAGGCAAAAATCAGTAAAGCTGCCGACAGTACTTTTTTACATCTGGCTGCGGATAAGTTTCCGGTTGTATATATTGAAAATGAAGATACTGGTCGATTTGCATCAGCTACTGGGATGGACGCGGGGAAAATGAGAGCAGGTGCTGCACTTAATTTATTAATGGGTGGCGTGCCATGTGTTTATTACGGTCAGGAACTGGGAATGAAAGGAGAGTACCTAAAAGGAGAAACAGATGGTAATAGAATTCCTGTGCAGCAAGCATTTGAATGGTATGCAGATGATAATGGTCCCGGAATGGCATTGTGGTATAAAGAAACCGGACCTTGGTGGGATAATCGTAGCATGAAACCCAATGATGGTATTTCGTTAGAAGAGGAGCAGAAGGATCTTAACTCTTTATGGAATTATTATAAGCAGCTTATTCATCTTAAAAAAATGCAGCCATCATTAGCATTAGGAACATATGAAGAAGTACGTAGTGATAGTGATATGATTTTTTCTTTTACCCGAACTTATAAAGGAGAGAAAATGCTTATTATGATTAATCTTTCGGGGACTAGGCAGTTTACAATGCTAGGTGTGTATGATGAGTTAAGACTGGACAGGTTAAAACTTATGCTGGGTGCAGCAAATATTGCTTTTCCGAGAGGAGGTAAAGGAATTGAGCTGCCTCCTTATGCGGTTCAGGTATGGCGATTTTTACCTTAATTATAAAACAAGAGAACCTGCTTTTTGCAGGTTCTCTTGTTTTATAATGCATTGTCATTAGGTTTATAGGTCATAAAAAAAGACTCCTATGTTAGGAGTCTTAAAAGTATAGTTCAGGTCATTGATTATAAGTTATGTAAGGTTATTGCGGTGATATAGGAGACTCGTTTATTCCATTCTTCAGTGAGTTGGAATGTATAAGAAGGAATGCGCCAAATTTTGGTTTCATAGATACACTTGCCAAATTTTTCGAGCTCTTTTGATGTCGAGAAGTCTTTCATCTTTTCAAGACCACGCATAGCAATAATAGCAAAATCAGGTTTTTGGTTTAAGTGAAGAACCGACTCCATTATCGATGTTATTTTTTTCTTTTGCTCTGTTGGTGCTCCAGACACCATCAGTATGTTTTTCTTTCTTACAGTTACTATATAGGTGCCGTCTGATATTCCTGCAGCAGGAACCACGCTTTCTAAAGATACTTTTCCTGATTCAGAAAAATATACCTTTCTAATACTTTCCGGCTTTAATCGTTTACAAACTTCATTTATTGTCTCAGCTTTTCCAGAACTCCTGGCTCCTTTAATAATTATATACTTCATAGCAGAGTGTTTAGGTTTGTTAATTTTGGTTTTGGTTTTTGGTTAAATCATTTAGGTAGGTGATTGGTGGGTTTATTTTCAGTTTTTTCTCATACTATGGGGGGATTAGAATTATTTATTAAGTAGCTATAGTTTTTTGGAATTCTGAACTTTAAAAACCGTTTATTCATTGATAACCATTGTGTTAATTGGGGTTAACTTCTGGTTTGTCGATAATTAATTACAGTTTGTAGTTGTTTATTGGTTTTATATTTGTTTTTTGAATAAATTTTATTTCAATATTTTATGACTTAAATAAAGAATAGTATTAATAATGTGTTAATGCACTGGTTTTTATTGTTAAAAAAATTCCACACATTAAATTTATGATGATTATATATATATTCCTTACGGTTTTCCGTAAAAACCGCCTAAAATTTTGTTAAAAAACATAAATAATTCTTAAACAAGTTTTAGAATTCAAAATTTCTATATCAAACGAAGGTCTTTTGTGATAGCGACCAAATGGATACTATTATGGGCTTTGAAAAAAAACTTTAGCTTGTTTATTCTTTTTTCAATGCTGCTTGTGCTGGCAGATGGAAAAGCTTTTTGTTTGAAGATTTTACTAATATCTTCCTGTGTGAATCCTTCCGAAAGCATTCTCAATACCTCAACATCATATTTATCGAGTTCTAAAAACAGTTGTTCTTTAAAAACATTTGAAAATTGTGGTGATATATAAGTGTCTCCATTATAAAGTGCAGCTATCGCGTCTAAAAGTTCGCTGCTGCTTTCACGTCCTTTAGCAACAAAGGCTTTAATCTTTTTGCTTTCAAAAAGGGATTTAATTAGAAACAGTTTGTCTTCAATAGAATATACTATTATTTTAATATCCGGCTGTTCGTGGTGAATAGCATTTATCAACTCTTCTCCGGTAGTTATTTTAGCTTCCCGGTAGTCTTCCTTAAAAGAAAGATCGGTTATAATCAGATCAAAGGAGGCATTGTCCTGATTCGCTTTTTTTACTTTAAGCAGTCCGTCATCGCAGTATTTTGAACAGTGAACCTCTACGGGAAAATTTTTTTCCAATACTGCAGTGATTCCAAAGTTAATGCTGTCGATGTCTTCTATTATTAAGATTTTTTTGAACATGGGGCGTATATTGGGGGTAAGTTAATATAAGATGAAATCCTTTATTTGAGTTGTTGTCAAAAATTATATCTCCACTAATAGAGTTCATGCGGTTTTTTACATTTAGCAGGCCATTTTTTAAAACTATCTTTTCATTTGCAGTGCCGATACCATTATCAGAATAGCGAATTTTGATTTTCTTTTCCTTACTCATAAAATCGATAAATACAAGTGTAGCATTGCTATGCTTTTTCATATTAACCATTAACTCCTGTAAAGAACGATAGGTTGCTATTTTTTTAGTATGATGTAAATTTTCCCAGTCAATACTGTCAATTCCTTTTGTGATAATATTTATATTATCGGTGCTATAGGAGGTGAGCATTGATTTTAAAGAACCTGAATATAGATTGCCCGTATCTATTGTGGTTGTTTCTCTGGAAATATTTCGTGCAGCCATGTAAATGTTGTCCAGCTGTGCAATAAGTTTTTCTTTGCTAGAATTTGGCATTGCGTCATCCGTACTGATGAAATGTATTGTTTCGTAAATTTCGTTAGCGATTTCATCATGAAGTTTTTTTGAGAGTCTTGTCTCTACTGCATAACCTTCCATGAACCGTTCTTTTTTATGCTTTATATTGATGATATAACATATTGTTCCTGAAAATAATATTGTCAGTGTAAGCACTGCTAAGAGTAGTTTATTATTGTTGTTGCTTATCTGAAGTAATAATGCAAGGTCTGTATTTAGTTGTGCCGTAGCTGCAGGAAGTTTTAAGGCAGTATCCAGTTTGTCGTTTTGCGAGTGCAGTACTTTTACAACAGTATCCTCATTCATACAGGATATGCAGCTGAAAAGAATCAGCAGGAGAAAAGATAATATATATAGTTTCTTGACCATTTATCGTAAAACGTATAACAGATAAAAATTTAAAAAGTTTAAATACAGTATGAAAGGCAGAGCATTTTTAAGCTCTGCCATCACGCTATTATAATACCGGGTTGTTTGGCTTTTGCTAGCCTCCCGTTAAACTAATGTCTTGTAAATGAGTAAGATATTACAAGGTAAATTTAACATGTGTATCGTTGCTGTAATCGATGTACAGTGTTACGAAAAAACTGTCAAAAATTCAATTTATTAGATGTAAAACTTAAAATAGTGTATATATAAAATTAATCGCTTTTTTCTTTCATTTTACATTCTCATGTAAAAATATTTTAGTCAAATTCTGACGTAAAAAATAGTTTTACACTAGGGAATTTTGACTGTGTCATTTGTATCGAAAAATCAGAATCGGCTAAGAAAACCAGTTGTCCATATTTATCTTTTGCCAGAAACTTTTGCTTGATCCTTTTAAACTCTGCAAACTCAGTATTTTTTGCATCATCCGGTTTCACCCAGCATGCTTTGAATGCCTGGAAATTTTCATAAGAACATTTTGCGCCATATTCGTGTTCCAGCCTGTATTGTATAACTTCATACTGAAGGGCGCCTACTGTACCAATTACTTTACGGTTATTCATTTCGAGCGTAAATAACTGTGCAACACCTTCATCCATTAACTGGTCGATACCTTTATCCAGCTGCTTAGCTTTTAATGGATCGGCATTATTGATGTAACGGAAATGTTCCGGCGAGAAGCTAGGAATTCCTTTAAAGCTCATTATTTCACCTTCTGTAAGCGTATCTCCAATTTTAAAATTACCCGTGTCGTGAAGACCTACAATATCACCAGGATATGAGATGTCTACAATTTCTTTCTTCTCGGCAAAAAAGGCATTCGGGCTCGAGAATTTAAGGTTTTTATTTAGGCGTACATGCAGGTACGGTTTATTTCTTTCGAATACACCCGATACGATTTTAACAAATGCAATTCTGTCACGGTGCTTAGGATCCATGTTTGCGTGGATCTTGAATACAAATCCTGCAAATTTTTCCTCCTCAGACCTAACAGTTCTTGTGTCTGAATCTTTTGGTCTTGGTGAAGGAGCGATTTGGATAAAACAATCTAAAAGCTCACGTACTCCAAAGTTATTAAGCGCGGAACCAAAGAATACTGGCTGTAATCTTCCTTCCAGATAAGCCTCCCTGTCAAAAGGCGGGTAAACTTCATCAATAAGCTCCAATTCTTCCCTAAGCACTGTAGCAGGCTTCTGACCAATTATATTTTCAAGTTCCGGACTGTTTATGTCGCTAAAAGCGATAGTTTCTTCAATGTTTTTACGGCTGTCACCGCTAAACAGGTTGATGTTTTTCTCCCAAATGTTATAAATCCCCTTAAAATCATAACCCATACCTATAGGGAAACTAAGCGGTGTAACTGTTAATCCCAGTTTTTGCTCCACTTCGTCCATAAGGTCAAAGGCATCCTTACCTTCACGGTCAAGTTTGTTTATAAAAACAAGCATAGGTATGTTACGCATACGGCATACCTCAACTAATTTTTCTGTTTGTTCCTCGACACCTTTTGCAACATCAATTACAACAATAACACTGTCTACAGCTGTTAAGGTTCTAAAAGTATCTTCTGCAAAATCCTTGTGACCCGGTGTATCTAATATGTTTATTTTTTTGTCTTTGTAATTAAAAGCTAAAACAGAGGTCGCAACAGATATACCTCTCTGTCTTTCAATCTCCATAAAGTCACTGGTAGCGCCTTTTTTAATTTTATTGCTCTTTACTGCACCTGCTTCCTGGATGGCTCCACCAAACAAAAGAAGTTTCTCTGTTAATGTGGTTTTACCTGCATCGGGGTGGGAAATAATTCCGAACGTCCTTCTTCTTTCAATCTCTTTATTAAAGCTCATATTATGTTAGGCCTCCTAATTTCTTTAATTACTACAAAAATAGTTTTCTCATTTAATTGGCGCAAAGATAGTAAGTACATTTCATAGATAAAAACGCGATTTATATCGATGTTTTTTTGAAACTTTTATAGCACCTGTAAGCTATTGTTAGCTTTAATGCTTGGTCTATTGTTTTTCCTTACAAAAACTAAACCTCTCATTTGATCACACTAACGAACATAAAACAGGAGAAAGTCCTGCATATTTTTTATGCAGTGGTTTTTCTGTTTTCGTCTATTAGCAGCTGGTCTCAAACCTATGCTACTAATGCAACAACATCAAATACAGTTCTGAGCCCTAATGAAGTTGTAACTCCGGGACTGGCCTACGACGGTTTGGTTGGTACGGCAGCAATTGTTAAAGCAAATGCAGGAGGACTTTTAGGAATAGGGGCTTATAATGGCTATATAGAATTGCAGTTTCCCGGTGATGTACCGGCAAACACAACCAGTTATGTGAAAATTGCAACGCAGGATAATTTATTAACTTCCTTATTAGGAGGGAGCCTGGGTACGCTGCTGGCAAATGTTTTAGGCGCTGTGCTAATTGGTAATCAGGAATTTACTGTTGGAGCCAATTATAATGGCGGTTTACCTATTGTAAGCGGAAATAGTCAGGTAGCGAATGATTTTGCAACCGATAAACTTAGAATTATAAGAAATGCGGCAGGTGATTATTTAATTGCAATAACTCCTAATGCTGTTTATAACCGTATCAAGATTACAAATCGTATAGGAGCTACATTGCTTGGATTAGGCAATGAGAAAACACTAAGTGTATATGAGGCTTATTATATAACTAATCCTCCTGCTTGTGGTGGTCTATTAACAACATCTTTTTCAGGATCAGGAATAACGTTGGATTTATTACAATTAGGTTCGGCAGGAGTGACAAATCCCCAAAATGCTATTGATGCCGTTACAACAAATTATTCTGAATTAAAGCTTGGGCTTTTAGGGGTAGGAGCATCTGTAGAGCAAACAGTTTATCTGGGAGGAGTATCTCAGACTACTGATGTTTTTGGCATTGGCCTTAGTATGGGAGGCGCGTTACTGAACCTTGATGTGTTAAATAATGTTACGGTTATCGCATCTAAAGGTGTTACTGTGGTTCAGTCAAGGACACTTTCACAGTTATTAGCGCTAAACCTGCTTAATATGCAGGACGGAGTAGTAACAACTGTGCAAATGGCTCCTTTAGGCGCAGTTGACAGAATAACTGTTCGTTTTAACTCGCTTGTAAGTGTGGGTTTAGTTGCCCAAAACCTTAATTTTTATGGGATTACTATTAGAACGTTGGCAGTACCTTTAATTACACAAAACAATGCAGTTTGTAAAGACGGATCTGCTTCGATAATAGCAACTACCAGTGTTGCTGGTGCGCAATTAAAATGGTATAGTGATGCTTCGGGAGATACTTTACTTGCTACAACAGCGTCTGGTGCTCCATTTGTTACACCGGGACTGGCTGTTACAAAAACCTATTATGTTGAACAGTTTACTACATGTGCAGGGCTTTTACTGCCTGTTGTAGTAACAGTTCTTATACCGCCGTCGGCCGGTGTGATAGCCGGTGAACAAACAATTTGTCTTACTAAAGCGCCGGCTGCTTTAACATCTGTATCCGCAGATAGCGGTGCCGGCATAAGTTATAAATGGGAGTCATCGCCCGACGGAATTATATGGACGGTTATCCCTGACGCTATCCTTGCTTCTTATCAGCCGGATGTATTGTTAAAAACGACTTTTTTCCATAGAATTACTACGATTACATCAGGTATTACTGTCTGTAGTTCTAATCCTACATCTAGTATTAAAGTTTTAACTAAAAACTGCATGGTAGTGTCAAATCCGATGGTAAGGCAACGCCTTAAAAATGGCGCTTAAAGCTACTGTTTACAGGCTTTGCGAGCATAATATAGTATAAAAAAAGACGCGTTAATGTTAATTTAATACTAAAATTTAACACGAAATTTCAGGTGTTGATTGTCGATAAAAATATGTATTTTGTCGATACTTATGCGGTATTTAGAATGAGTAAAGCCATTGGTTGAGGTTATGATTAATTTAATTGCATTAACGGCTAATTGTTAAATTAATCTTAAGCATATGGTACTAAAAACTACTCTCAAAAAAACAAAAATTCTCTATTTACTCTTTATTTTGTCTTTTTTCCTGCTCCCTTACACAGGAAAAGCGCAAACGAGAATTTATGCGTCAACAGCAACTACATCAAATACGGGTTTTAGCCCAAATGAAGTTGTTGGATCGGGTCTTGCCCATGATGGAAATTTAACTACTTCTGCAGTGGTTAAAGCGAATGCCGGGGGGCTTCTTGGATTAGGAGCTTTTAACGGATACATTGATTTGCAGTTTCCGGGCAATGTGCCTGCGAACACAACTACGTATGTAAAAATAACTACAGAGGATAATCTTTTGCCTTCTTTACTTGGTGGTAGCCTTGGAAATCTTTTGGCAAATGTTTTGGGTGCTGTATTAATAGGTAACCAGGAATTTAGTGTGGAAGCCAATTTAAATGGTGGGGCACCGATTATATCCGGTAACAGCCAGGCGAATGGAAGTTTTGCAGGGGACAGGCTTCGAATAGTTAGAAACGATGTTGGCGATTTTTTAATTGCTATAACACCTGCAACTACCTATAATCATATAAAAGTCACTAACCGTATTGGAGCTACATTACTTGGATTAGGTAATGAGAAAAACATGAATGTTTTTGAAGCATATTATGTTAGTGCTCCGGCAAATTGCGGATCTCCGGCCTATACCTCTTTTTCGGGAACAGGCATAACTTTGGATCTGCTGCAATTAGGTTCTGCTGGTGTAACTAACCCTCAAAATGCTATCGATGCCAATACCACTAACTTTTCGACTTTAAGTTTAGGAGTTTTAGGTGTAGGCTCAACAATTGAACAAACGGTTTATTTTGAAGGACTTTCTAATGCGACCGATCAGTTTGGAGTGCGAATACGACTTGCCCAAACACTGCTCAACCTGGATGTTATTAATGATATACGGGTTATATCATCTAACGGAGGTACAGAGGTTAGCAATCAAAGTTTAGCAACACTGCTAACATTGAGCCTTTTAGCTCCCCCTCAAGGTAATGTAATAACTACCATACCTGTAAATCCCGGAGCACCGGTTGACAGGATCACACTGCGTTTCTATTCTTTTGTATCACTATCTGTAGCACAAAATCTTGATTTCTTTGGGGTTACGAGAACGGTAGCTCCTCCAACAATAGTATTACCTCCATTATCAACAGGATATGTAGGATGCGTTGGAACTACGGCTTCGCTTACAGCAACAACAGGAGCAGGCAATGAGCTAAGATGGTATGCTGTTCCTACAGGAGGTGTAGGTACAGTGCGTGCTTCAGGTGTGGCTTTTGTAACACCTATATTAACGACTACAACTACTTTTTATGTATCGGCGGCTAAAATCGGCTGTCCTGAAGAGTCATCAAGAATTGCGGTAAAAGTAACTGTAACCCCGGTTGTAACTCCAACGACAATAGATACAACTCCGGAGTTTTGTGCTTTTAACAATCCTACAGTTGCCAATATTCAGGTGAATGAGCCTAATATTTCTTTTTATGATGCTCCAACCGGAGGTATACCAATACCTTCTAATACACTATTGGTAGATAATAAAGTATATTATGCATCCATTACAGATGCTGTCACTGGATGTGGAAGTACAATACGTCTTGCTATCACAGTAGATTTGTTGCCACTTTGCAATGTTACCCTCAATTTAAAGGTTATGCTGCAAGGAGCATTATTCAATGCTACGGGAGGATTAATGCGTGATGATCTTAGAGTGGGCGGTTTTATTCCTTTAAACCAGCCTTACAGCAATACTCTTAATGCACGATTTACCCATGTAGGCGGTGGTGGTACTGAAACGACTACAAATGTTGTTTTACAGGCAAACGCAGGAACTGGGAATGCTATTGTAGACTGGGTTTTTGTAGAAGTTAGAGATAACGCAAATCCTTTAACAGTGCTAAAAACCGTATCGGCTTTACTGCAAAGAGATGGTGATATTGTTGCTGCAAATGGCGGGCCGCTTGTTGTGGCAGGGCTCCCGGCAACATTTAAAATATCTGTTAAGCACAGAAACCATTTGGGTGCATTAGGCAGCCAGACACTTACAGCTGTTAACCAGCAGGTAACATTAGATTTTACGACACTAACAAACGCTAACCTTTTTGCACTTTCGGGCTTTACCGGACAGGAAGCTATGGCAACAGTTGGCAGTGTACGAGCATTGTATTGCAGTAATGCAAATTTTGATACTCAGGTAAAATATGATGGTTTAGCAAACGACAGACAGGTAGTGGCTTCACAGGTACTTTCTTTCCCGGCTAATGCTTCTCAGATCCTTAACTATTCTAATGCTACAGGATATTTTTCGGGAGACGTAAACATGGATGGAAAAGTATTGTATGATGGCTCTAATAATGATAGGCAGATTATATTAAATATAATAGTTACCTATCCGCTAAACACAAACACACTGGCTAACTATAACGGAATGTTTGAGCAGATGCCGCAATAAAATAAAGCCATAGCTTATATGACTTTATTTTATTTACAATCCCATTTTTAAACTATATACTATTCGCGTATGAAAAGTCTTATAATTAAGATATTATTATTGGCAGGGTTATTTATGCCCTTCCAATACCTCTATTCGCAGCAAATTGACGTTACATTGAAATATACCACAGCAACTAATGTGTATGAAGTATATGCCAGACCTAACTTTACCCAAAATAATTTCTTTTTTGGTGGAGGCAGTCAGATTACGGTAGTACTTCCTGCGGCATCTGCAAATGCGGCATTTTCGATAACAACGGTCAATGGCGGTCCGTGGGTGGATAACTCACAGATCTATGCCCCTGCGGCTGATATTGCACACGATTTTCATGGTATAGCTACCAATGGAGCAATGGTAAATTTTACATCGGGTACAGAATTATTACTGTTCCGTTTTACATTGCTGGATGGCTGTCTTGCCGGTGTGCGTTTATTTAATAATGCATCAGACCCACTATCGGCAGCATCCGGAATGACGGGTGCCGATTTTAGAATTTACCTTAGTAATGTAATCGATCTTCAGGATCATTATGGTACTAACTATGCTAATACGGGTACTGTTTGTGCTGTAATTGATAATGATGGTGACGGAAGCCCGGCCGGAACAGATCCGGACGATAACAATCCATGTGTGCCTAATCCTAATTTTGGTACTTGTGACCAGGATAACGACGGACTTACCAATACTGAAGAAGCAACAATAGGAACAAACCCAACAGTTGCAGATACAGACGGTGATGGAATAAACGATGGTACTGAGGTTACAAACGGCAGTAATCCGCTTAATCCTTGCAGCCCAAACGTTAACTCTCCAGTCTGTGACCAGGATGGTGATGGCCTTACCAATGCACAGGAAGCTACTAATGGTACCAATCCTACCAATCCTGATACCGATGGTGATGGAATAAACGATGGTACTGAGGTTACAAACGGCAGCAATCCGTTAAACCCATGCAGCCCTAATCCTTTAGCTGGTCCTTGTGATCAGGATAGTGACGGACTTACCAATACAATAGAGGCTTCTTTAGGAACAAACCCAACGAATCCTGATACCGATGGTGATGGAATAAATGATGGTACTGAGGTTACAAACGGCAGTGATCCATTAAACCCATGCAGCCCTGTTGCAATACCAGGCTGTACCACGGTAGATGCTGATGGCGATGGAGTTCCATCTACCACAGATCCTGATGATAACAATCCATGCGTGCCTAATCCGGCGGCAGGACTATGTGATCAGGATAACGACGGACTAAATAATAATCAGGAAGCTACTAATGGAACTAATCCTTTAGTGCCGGATACTGATGATGATGGAATAAACGATGGTACAGAGGTAGCAAATGGCAGCAATCCGCTTAGTCCTTGCAGCCCTAACCTGAATTTCCCTACTTGTGATCAGGATAACGACGGCCTTACCAATGGTGAGGAAGCGATGAATGGTACCAATCCAACTATACCTGATACCGATGGTGATGGGGTAAATGATGGTGCTGAGGTTACTAACGGTAGTGATCCGCTTAGTCCTTGCAGTCCTAATCCGCTTTTTGGAACCTGCGATCAGGATAATGATGGTCTTACTAACAGCCAGGAAACAATGCAGGGTACTAATCCTACCAATCCTGATACCGATGGTGATACCATAAATGATGGTCTGGAAGTTGCTAATGGTACTAATCCGCTTGACGCATGTAGTCCTAATCTTAATTCTCCTGCCTGTGATCAGGATGGGGATGGACTTACTAATGCTCAGGAGGCAACTTTGCTTACCAATCCTACCAATCCTGATACGGATGGTGATGGGGTAAATGATGGCCTTGAGGTTACAAACGGTAGTGATCCGTTAAATCCATGCAGCCCTAACCTTAGCTCTCCTGCCTGTGATCAGGACAATGACGGACTTACCAATAACCAGGAAGCTTCTTTAGGAACCAATCCAACTATACCTGATACCGATGGTGATGGAATAAATGATGGAACTGAGGTTGCTAATGGCAGTAATCCATTAAACCCTTGTGATCCTAACCCTGCCAGCCCAGCCTGTACAGTAAATCCTGAAATTCAGTATACGGTTAAGTTTAATGCAGCCACCTGTACTTATGAAATATATGGCAAGCCAAACTTTACAGCAGCTAATTTCTTTATTGCGAGCGGTAGCCAGGTAGGTGTATTGCTTCCAACGGTTATAGATAATGTGCCGTTAGTAGTTACATCGGTAAACGGAGGTGTATGGGCAAATAACTCAAGTGTATTTGCTCCGGGAGCTTCGCCTGCAAATGATTTCCACGCAGTATCCACAAGTGGATCTGCAGTTAATCTTGTTGCCGGCCAGGAATTGCTGTTGTTTACATTTAAACTGCCAAATGCCCAATGTTGTGCTGTAGGTATACGACTGTTTAATAACGCGACAGACCCGCAATCTACTGCGACAGGTATGGGGAATGGTGATTTTAATAATTATTTTGCTAATGTATTTATACTGGATAATTATTTCACAGGTAACTATAACAACACAGGTACTATTTGCGACCCTTGCTTAATTAACCCGGTAGCTACACCAACCACATTAAATCCTACACAGACTTTTTGTGCAGCAGATGTGCCTACTTTAGCTAATTTGCAAACGGTTGAAACCAATATTAAATGGTATGCTGCTCCAACAGGAGGTGTTCCATTAGCAAATAATACGCCGTTAGTAAATAATACAACGTATTATGCTACGCAGTTTGAAACTGTAAACAATTGTGAGAGTGTAAACAGACTGGCAGTTGCGGTTATACTTAACGATACACCGCCGCCAACAACATTTATAAATCCGCAAACATTTTGTGTGGCCGATGCGCCAACAGTTGCTAGTATTAGTGTTGTTCAGACAGGAGTGAGCTGGTATGATGTTCCAACAGGAGGAACACCTCTGGCTGCTGCTACACTTTTAGTGTCCGGTACAACCTATTACGGTTCGCTGACTGGCATTACAGGATGTAAAAGCTCTGTACGCCTGGCAATACCGGTAACATTAACAGATGCTCCAACACCTACAACTCTAAATAATGAACAGAGTTTCTGTAAAATAAATAACCCGAAAGTGTCTAATATTCAGGTGAACCAGCCAAATGTAATGTGGTATTCTGCTCCTTCAGGAGGAACGGAGTTCTCGAATACAGATTCCCTTATAAGTGGAACAACATATTATGGTGGTTTAGTTGTAGATGGTTGTGTTAGCAGTATTCGTGTTGCTGTAACGGTAACGATAAATGATGCTCCAACACCAACAACTTTAAATACAACACAAAACTTTTGTTTAATAAATGCGCCAACAGTAGGCAATATTGTTGTAGCCGAAACAGGGGTTGTTTGGTATACTACTCCAACAGGAGGAGCTCCAATAGCTAATAGTACACCACTAGTGTCTGGTTCTACTTATTATGGTTCATTAACAAGTGGAAGCTGCCAAAGCTCGATTCGTCTTGCCGTAAATGTTGTGGTAGGTACTGCACCAAGTCCAACCGGAGCAGCAGCACAAAGCTTCTGTAAAGTAAATAACCCAACAGTAGGCAGCATAGTAGTAGCCGAAACAGGTGTTGTTTGGTATACTACTCCAACAGGAGGAGCTCAAATAGCAAATACTACACCACTAGTGTCCGGTACAACATACTATGGCTCATTAACAAATGCCGGATGTCCAAGTGTTATCAGGCTTGCTGTAACAGTGTTGGTAAACGATGCTCTAACACCAAGTACTCTTGATACTACACAGGATTTCTGTTTAGTAAACAGCCCTAAGGTATCTAATATACAGGTGAATCAAACTGGAGTGGTATGGTATACCGCTGATGTTGGAGGAACAATAGTGGATAACGCGACAGCATTAATAAACGGTACAACCTATTATGGCTCTTTAACAGATGGTGTTTCAGGATGTATAAGCTCTATACGTCTTGCTGTAACAGTTACTGTAGGTAATGGAATAACACCAACAGGTGCTGCTGCACAAAACTTCTGTTTAGCAAATGGCCCTACAGTTGGTAATATAGTAACCGATCAAATTGGAGTAGTTTGGTATACAGCTGCAGTAGGAGGAACAATTGTCGCTAATACGACACCTCTAATATCTGGCACAACATATCATGGTTCGCTTACAGATCCTGCTTCAGGATGTATAAGTTCTACCAGATTTGCAGTAACAGTAACGGTAGGTGATGCACCAACTCCGGGAACGCTTGATACTACACAGGATTTTTGTTTAGTGAACAGCCCTAAGGTATCCAATATACAGGTTAATGAAACCGGTGTGATTTGGTACACAGCTTCGGCAGGAGGAACACCAGTAGCTAATGATACTGCACTTGTAAATGGTGCAACCTATTACGGCTCATTAACGAATGGAACAACAGGATGTACAAGTTCTGTACGACTGGCTGTCACGGTAACTATAACTGATGGTCCTACACCAACAGGAGCTGCTGCACAAAATTTCTGTTTGGCAAATAGCCCTACAGTAGCTAATATAGTAGTAGGTCAAACGGGAGTAGTTTGGTATACAGCTGCTAACGGGGGCGCAGTGGTGCCTAATGGTACAGCGCTGGTAAGTGGAACAACTTACTTTGGCTCATTGGCAAACCCAACTACAGGATGTATAAGTTCTGTAAGGCTTGCAGTAACAGTGACAGTAGGTAATGCACCTACACCGGAAACGTTGAATTTGAACCAGTCTTTTTGTTTGGTAAATAATCCAAAAGTTTCTGACATACAGGTGAACAATACCGGAGTAGTTTGGTATACAGCTTCATCAGGCGGAGCAATAGTTCCTGGCACAGCTGCATTAACATCGGGTACAACGTACTATGGTTCGTTAACCGATGCGGGTACAGGATGTATAAGTGCTGTAAGACTTGCTGTAACGGTAACAGTAAATGATGCGCCGGTACCATCAACGCAGGATACTACACAGGATTTCTGTTCGATTAATGTACCAACAGTTGCTAATTTACAAGCAGATCAGCCAGGTGTGGTTTGGTATACAGTTCCAACAGGAGGTACTCCAGTTGCTGCTACTACTCCGCTAACAAATGGTACCTATTATGGAAGTTTAACTGTAGGAGGCTGTAACAGCTTGACAAGACTTGAAATAGCGGTAACAATTAGCAATGGTATAACACCATCGTCTGCTAATACAACGCAGAGTTTCTGTACGATTGACTCGCCAACGGTTGCTAACATACAAGTAGATCAAACAGCAGTTACATGGTATACTGCAGCAGTAGGAGGTACTGTTGTACCGGCTACAACAGCACTTGCCAATGGTGTAACCTATTATGCATCTGTTATAGATCCGGCTACAGGGTGTCCAAGTGCAATTCGATTAGCCGTATTGGTTAATCTTAAAAATGGTACAACACCTACAACAGTTAGTACTTCACAATCTTTCTGTGCGGCAGATCTGCCTACAGTGGGTGATATACAGGTTAACAACCCAAGCGTGACTTGGTATACTCAACCTACGGGTGGTGTAATAGTTGATGCTACTGTGCCACTGGTAAATGAAATGATTTACTATGCAAGTATCGTAGACGCTTCAGGATGTGCAAGTGCAGTGCGACTTGCCATAACAGTGAACATAAGTAATGGTACAACACCAAGTACAAATAATACCAATCAGACATTCTGTTCGATAGATAATCCAACAATTGCGAGTATTCAGGTAAATGAACCGGGAGTTATATGGTATGCTGCTAATGCCGGAGGTACACCACTTCCTGCAACACAAGCACTACAATCTGGTTCTACGTATTATGGAGCATTGGAAAGCGCTGCAGGCTGCGAGAGTTTAGTGCGCCTTGCAGTAACGGTAACCATAAGCAATGGTATTACACCATCGACAGATGATGATACTCAGGACTTCTGTAAAACAGATAATCCAACAGTAGCCAGCATACAGGTAAGTCCTGCAGGAGTAGTATTCTATACTCAACCAACAGGCGGATCGCTTATTGATGCAGCAACACCATTAACAAATGGTACGGTATACTATGCATCTTACACAGATCCTATTACAGGTTGTGAAAGCTCAGTACGTTTGGCTATAACGGTAACCGTAAATAGTGGAGTTACACCTACAGCCACAGATCTTACTCAGGAGTTCTGTCAGGGTGATACGCCTACGGTCTCTGACCTGCAGGTTAATGAAACGGGTGTGGTTTGGTATACAGTTCCAACAGGAGGTGCACCACTAAACCCTAATACTCCCTTAACAAGCGGTACTTATTATGCTTCTCTTACTACAGGCGGCTGCCCAAGCAGTGTTAGACTTGCGATAACTGTAACAGTTTACGGAAGTACTCCTGCAACGATAACCGGCGGAGGACCAGAAGCATGCTTTGGTCAACAGGTTACTTATAGTACACAAAGCGGTAACTCAGGATATGTTTGGACGGTTGTTGGCGGTGATATTATTGCCGGCGGATCAACGTCGGATAATACTGTAACGGTGAACTGGACAGATATCGGTCAAAACTTTGTAAGTGTCTCTTATACAGATGCTAACGGATGTGCGGGTATAGCTGCTGCTGACCTTGAGGTTAACGTAACAAGCTGCTCTGATATAACAATTTCTAAAACTGTTAATTTATTTGCTCCTAATATTGGCGAAAACGTTATTTTTACCATAACTGTAACCAATAACGGACAAAGTATATTTACAGATGTTGTTGTTAGCGAGGTACTTCCGGATGGTTATGAGTTTGTAACTGCGCTTTTAAGCAAAGGTACTTATGACGTTGTAACCGGTGTTTGGAGTATTCCGGAAATATTACCGGGACAATCGGCAGTAATGAATCTGGAAGCTAAAGTTGTATTTGGAGGTAATTATGAGAATGTTGTTTACATACTAACATCTACACCACTGGACAGCAACATTGGCAACAATGAAGCGAGAGCAACGATCGAACCATCATGCTTAACGGTATACAGTGAGTTTACACCTAACGGTGACGGACTTAATGAAACCTTTAGAATTGACTGTATAGAATTTTATCCAAATAATAAATTGGAAATATTTAACAGATATGGTTCGTCTGTCTATAAAACTGCAGGTTACACCAATAATTGGGATGGAACTGCAAATGTAGACGGTGTTGTAAGAAGAAACGAGCAGCTGCCGGTAGGAACCTATTTCTATGTACTTGAAGTAGACGGCAAGACTAAGTCAGGATGGGTATATATTATGAGATAAAACAAGGATAAGAACGGAGTGGCAGTTTTGCTGCCACTCCCATTATCAACAAAAAATATATTTTAGTATGAAAATGAATTCGACAATTCTTAAAAAATATTTCCTGATATTTTTCATCCTTATGGCCATAGGCGCTAAGGCACAGCAGGAACCGCAGTATACGCAGTACATGTACAACACGTTAGCTGTAAACCCGGGCTATACAGGCTCACCCGGCTTTCTTGAGGCAACACTGCTGCATCGTTCACAATGGGTAGGTATTGACGGGGCACCAAGAACCCAGGCATTTACCATTCACTCTCCGGTATTTAATGATAAAGTGGGTTTAGGGCTTAGTGCCGTAAACGATAAATTAGGACCGGCAGATGAGGTGTATGTAGACGGTAATTTCTCTTATACAATACCGGTAAGTTATAATTCTAAAATTGCTTTTGGCCTTAAAGCCGGAGCAAGAGTTTTAAATATTGACTGGTCTAAAGGAACTTATTATCAGGGAGGAGATCCATTGCTTAATACCAATATCAATAATAAGATCTCACCATCTGTGGGTGCCGGGATTTATTATTATACAGAGAAATGGTATGCAGGAGTATCTGTACCTAATTTTATAAGAGCAGATTATTATGATGATATTAAAGAATCTACAGTATCAGACAGGCTTCATTACTATGTAATTGGAGGTTATGTATTTGATATTTCGGATAATTTAAAATTTAAACCAGCGGTAATGGGTAAAATAGTATCGGGAGCACCGATTACGGCAGATTTTTCTGCTAACTTTTTATTGTATGATAAGCTAACTCTTGGAGCATCTTATCGTTGGGATGACTCTGTGAGCGCACTGGCGGGTTTTCAAATTACAAGAGGCTTGTTTATAGGCTACTCTTATGATTACACCGTAACAGAGTTTAACAAATACAATGATGGATCTCACGAGTTTATTTTGAGATTCCAGTTAGTACCAAAAGCAGCCAGAATTAAATCGCCAAGGTTTTTCTAAAACATATACATCATGAAGAGAAAATTATTTTTATTTAGTCTGTTATTTTGTATAACTGCAGGTTATTCACAGTCTAAGTTAAGAAAAGCCGATAGGCTGTTTGCCAATTTTGCATACGTAGATGCGGCAAAACAATATGAAGAATACCTGAAAGAAGAAAAACAACCGGGTATTGAAGTTATAAAAAATGTAGGAGATGCTTATTATTATACCGGTAATATGGGCAGTGCCCTGAGATGGTACACCAAGCTGAATACTACAGATGGTAATATGGACGATAAGTATTTTAATCGTTATATACAGGCATTGCGTGCAGAAGGAAATTATCAGAAAGCCGACGAGCTTATGAAAAAAAGACTCGAAGCAACAGGAGATAAAGCGGCGATAGATAATTTTATAAACCAGAAAAAATACCTGGACAGCCTTAATAAAGCACCTGCGAATTACAAGATTTCCAATCTTGCTATTAATACTGATAAGGCCGATTTTGGTACTGCATTTTATGGCAGCCAGATCGTGTATTCTTCAAGTAAGGATACGACAAAAGTAGGGGGTAAGGTATATTCCTGGAATGAGCAGCCTTTTCTTGAACTTTTTGTAGCTGATAGAAATGCCGCAGACGGGGCTTTATTTAATGATCAAAAATTTATCCCAAAAGACCAGACACAGTATCACAATGCTACACTAACCTTTTCGCCGGATCTTAAAACGATATACTACAGTATTAATAACGTAAAGAAAAATGACAAGCTTATTAATAGCAAAAGCGGTACAAATAACCTTGAGATCATAAAAGGTACTATTGATGGCGATAAACTTTCTAATGTAGAGAAACTGCAGTTTAATAGTAAAGATTATTCAGTAGCGCATCCGGCACTTTCGTCTGATGGTAAGATGTTATATTTTGTATCTGATATGCCGGGAGGTTTTGGCGATACCGATATTTATGTTGCTGAGGTATATACCGATGGTAAAGTAGGTGAACCTAAAAATCTTGGTTCGAGAATAAACACGGCAGGAAGAGAAATGTTTCCTTTTGAAAGGGATTCCATTCTTTATTTCTCGTCTGATGGGCATTACGGACTTGGAGGACTTGATATTTTTGAGAGCAGAAGAATTAAAGAATTAGATTTTTCTATGCCTAAAAATATTGGAGCGCCGGTTAACAGCAGCCGAGATGACTTTGCATTTATCATAGACAAGGATAAAAAATTTGGGTATTTTTCATCTTCCAGATCAGGAGGTAAAGGAGATGATGACATTTATTATTTTACAAGACAGGAGCCTATCTGTAACCAGTGGGTGTCTGGTAAAGTTACTAATATGAAATACAAAATTGGCATTAATGATGCCGATGTAAAAGTGTATGATAAGTATGGTGACGTAATTGCATCTACCAAAACCAAAGAAGATGGTACTTATAAAGTTGAGGTGCCCTGTCGATCTAAAATTAAGATAGAAGCCTCAAAAGCAAATCATACTAAGGCAGAAAAAGAGTTGGAAACAACTAAAAAACCGGATGATGAGACTAAAAATATAGATTTTGAGCTTTCTAATTATGACGATTTGATTAAGAAAGACGGTAATGTAGAGAAAGTAGATATTAATCCGATCTTTTTTGATTACGACAAATCAGACATTAAAGAACAGGCTGCTTTAGAACTTGATAAAGTAGTGTATGTTATGAAAAACTTCCCTGGTATAGTAATTAAGATCGAATCGCATACCGATTCAAGAGGTAAAGATGCTTATAACCTGAAATTATCTCAGGAAAGAGCAAAATCTACTTACGATTACATTATTGCCAGAGGAATAGACCCATCGCGTATAGAAAGTGTTAAAGGATATGGTGAGACGCAGCTGCGCAATAAGTGCAGTAATGGCGTGAAGTGTACAGAAGAGCAGCATGCTGTGAACAGAAGATCTGACTTTATTATTGTTAAGAAATAAACTCTTTTTTGATTACCAGTTTTTATTACCGAAAAGGCATCCTGAAGGGGGGTGCCTTTTTATTTGCATAAAAATGTGCGTTTGAAATGCATAATTAAAAATATATAGTTGTTTAATCTTGACGAATTATTACTTTTGTTGGTCGCATAAAGTGAGAAATCATAATTTTTTAGGTTTCCCTGCGTTTACTAACCGATTAAAGCATATAAATTAAGTTTATAATGAAATTTAAAAAAGTTCTTTTAGGTCTTTGCCTATTTGTTTCGGCACTATCTTTTTCTCAGGAAGTTAAAAAAGAAGTATTATTTACCATAGACGGCAAGCCTTATTATACAGATGAGTTTGTGAGGATTTACAATAAAAATCTTGACCTCGTTAAAGATGACTCTCAAAAAAACCTGGATAATTACCTTAACCTGTTTATTGGTTATAAGCTAAAAGTGAGCAAGGCTAATAAGCTAGGACTTCAAAACGGTAAGAAATATGTGGGAGAGTTAAAATCATACCGCACCCAGCTTACTAAAAATTACCTTACTGATACTAAAGTAACAAAAGAACTTATAGATGAGGCATATGCCCGTTCTAAAAAAGAAGTTAAAGCATCGCATATATTATTCCTTGTAGATGAGAATGCATTGCCTGCAGATACACTTAAAGCATATAATAAAGCTATTGATGTTCGTAAAAAAGCATTAGCAGGGGAGAGCTTTGAAAAGCTGGCAGAACAATATTCTGAAGATCCTTCAGCGAAAGAAAATAAAGGAGATCTTGGTTATTTTTCGGTATTCAGAATGGTTTATCCTTTTGAAACCGGTGCTTACACTACGCCAAAAGGAGAAGTGTCTAAGCCGATAAGAAGCCGTTTTGGATATCACGTTATTAAAGTGATTGATGTAAGACAAAACAGAGGGGATGTTACTGTGGCGCATATTATGATAATGAAGCCTAAGAAAGATAGCCCGGAAGAAACTGCAAAAGTAAAATCTACTATTGAGGATATTTATAAAAAATTAAAACAGGGAGAAGAATTTGAAACCTTAGCAAAACAATTTTCTGAGGATAAATCTACAGCAGCTGTTGGAGGTAAATTAAATCGTTTTGGTTCCGGAGAACTAAGTTCTACGGTTTTTGAAGATCAGTCTTTTGCACTGAAACAGCCGGGAGATATTACAGCTCCGTTTGAATCACAGCACGGCTGGCATATTGTAAAACTTATAGAGAAACATACAGACAGGCCTTTTGATGAATTAAAAGCAGATTTTGAAAACAAAATAAGAAAAGACGAGCGTTCTAAACTTATTGCAAATTCAATGACAGAAAAACTTAAGGTAAAGTATGCTGTTAAGAAGGATGCTAAAGTTTATGCAAAAGCGGTTAAGGCTTTAAATGATAAGATATATACTCAGTCATGGGAGATGCCTAAAGATGCCGCTGCTTATACCCAAACGGTTTTAAGCATCAATAGCGACAGAACTTTTAGTGCGGAAGATTTTCTGAAGTATGTAAGTATACAGCAAAAAGGAGGTTTAGTAGTTAAGCCGATAGCTAAACAGGCTGATATATTATTTGATAACTTCACAAACGATAAGCTTAATGCTTATTATAATGACAATCTTGAAAAAGAGTTTCCTGAATTTGGATTGGTAATGGGTGAGTATCGTGATGGCTTGCTATTGTTTGATCTTATGGAGAAGGAGATTTGGGAAAAGGCTAAAAATGATACAGTTGCACTGGAGGGTTATTATAAAAACAACATCGATAAATACCAGTGGAAAGACAGGGTAGATGCAGATGTTTACTCGTCTACTAAAGAAGATGTTATTAAGAAGGTAAAGAAGTTTCTTAAAAAAGGAAAGGATGCTGATTTTATAAAGGCCGAACTTAATAAAGAAGGCAAAGTTGAAGTACTTGAAAAATTGGGTGTTTTTGACCAGGATAGCGAAGCATTGCCAAAAATGAAAGAATGGAAAAAAGGTATATCTGATGTTGTTAAGGAAGGGAACTATTTCTATGTCGTAAAAACAAATGATATACTTCCGGCAGGGCCTAAAACTTTTGAACAGAGTAAAGGGCGTGTTATAAACGATTATCAGCAGCAACTGGAAAGCAACTGGATTACAGATCTTGAAAAAGAATTTTCTGTAGAGGTGAATAAAGATGTTTTTGCAAGGGTTAAAAAAGAGCTTAATCAATAATGATAAAAAAGGGAATATTGTTCTTACTGGCTCTTACTCTAGGCTCATGCAGCTACTTTAAAGAAGAGGAAAAACCAGAGGCTGTGGCCAGGGTAGAAAAAGAATATCTTGATGCCAGCGAGCTTAAGGGTATTGTGCCTCCGGGTACTTCTAAGGAAGACAGTATTGCTATTGTAAAGAGTTATATTGATCGTTGGGCTTCGCAAAAGCTGCTTTATAACGCGGCACAAGTAAATCTTAGTAAAGAAAAACAAGCAGAATATGCTAAACTTATACGTCAGTATGAAATAGATCTTTATACTGGCGCATACCTTGAAGAAGTGGTAAAGAGAAGTGTGGATACTGTTGTTACAAAACAGGAACTTGCCGCTTATTATAATACAAATAAAGATAATTTTAAAACGACAGGTACTTTAGTAAAGCTTAAGTATGTTAGGCTTGATAAAGAACATCCAAAATTCAGCTTGGTTAAAAGCCGGTTTTTGAGTGGTAACAAAAAAGATCTTAAATCGCTTAACGATATGGCTATACAGTTTAAAAGTTATGCGTTTAATGATTCTACATGGGTAGACATGAATCAGGTATATGCGAAACTGCCATTTATTACACCGGAGAATCGTGATAAATATATAAGCAGCAGCATGTCTTACCAATATCCTGATTCTACAGATGTGTATATAGTGAAAGTGGTAAAAGTATTGGATAGGAATCAGGTTTCGCCTTTTGAATATATAAAGCCAACTTTACAGCAATTGATAATAAATAATAGGAAACTGGAGTTAATAAAGAAGTTCCAAAAAGAAATAACGGATGACGCGATTAAAAACAATGAGTATGAAATTTATAAATAACAGGATTTTCCTGTTTTTGGCCTTTGCTTTATTAGGGATTAACCTGACCGTTGCGCAGGAGATACTACCGGTAACCAAAAAAGATAGTGTTAAGCCAGGAGCTTTTCAGGGTAGGTCTAAAGTAGATGGTGTTATTGCTGTGGTAGGAGATTTCATAGTATTGGATTCAGATATTGATATGATGTTCAGGGAGCTTCAGGCTCAAAATGTACCAATTAAAGAGGTAACACGCTGTGAGCTTTTAGGTAAACTAATGGAGGATAAGCTGTATGCTCACCATGCAATACAGGATAGTATCATTGTAAGTGATGCAGAGGTTAATGAAACCATGAATAAGCAAATTGACTATTTTGTTGAAAAACTGGGCAGTGAGCAGCAAATGGTGACTTACTTTAAAAAGAAAAGTATCGATGCTTTTAGAACAGAGCTTTCTGAAATGATAAAAAATCAGAAACTTACTGAGCAGATGCAGAAAAAAATTATTGAAGGTGTGCAGATAACTCCGGAAGAGGTTAAACAATATTTCTCTGCATTCAAGAAAGAAGACCTGCCGATTTTTGGTGCTGAAATGGAGGTAGCACAAATTGTTATAAAGCCTCTTATATCGCAGGCGGAAAAGCAAAAAGTTATTGATAAGCTGAAGGCACTCAAAAAGGAGATACAGGATGGATCCAGTTTTTACAGTAAGGCCGTATTATATTCTGAAGACCGCGCATCTGGAGCAAGTGGTGGTTTTATGAAGATGAACAGAAAATCTCAATTTGTAAAAGAATTTAAAGAGGCAGCATTTAGCCTTGCTGAAGGTGAAATATCTGACCCGATTGAAACAGAATTTGGTTTTCACCTTATCTATGTAGAAAAGATTAGAGGGCAGGAACTTGATGTTAGACATATATTGATGTCGCCAAAAGTAACACCGGAAGCTTTGCAAAAAGCGAAGGAGAAAGCTGAGATGATAAGAACTAAAATTGTTAATGGTGAAATTTCATTTGCAGATGCGGCACGTTCTGAATCTGATGAGAAAGAAACCCGTAATAACGGTGGTCTTCTGATTAATCCAAAAACATTTAATAACCGTTTTGAACTTACTAAGCTTCCACCGGAAATTTATAACAATATTTCTGACCTGAAAGATAAAGAAGTGTCAAAACCTATACGTGATGTAGGAGAAAGAGGTGAGCAGACATATAAATTAATGATGGTTACTGATCGATTTGATGAGCATACCGCAGATTATGCTAAAGATTATACAAAGATCAAAGAGCTTGCATTGCGTGAAAAACAAAGAAAAGAGATTGGGAAATGGAGTGATGCTAAAATTAAAGATACTTACATAAAAGTAAATGGAGACTACCGTAAGTGTCCGTTTACAAATCATTGGGTAAAATAATTGTAGGTTAATATCTCAAACTTTAGGTAAAGATTAAAAATATTTATAAGTTTGAAGTCGGCTGTATGGCCAAATTAAATTTATAATCCAACATTACTATATGTCAGACGTAGCAGCCATTCAAAACTTAGTTCAGAGACAGAAAGAGTTAAAACAGGAGATCGCAAAAATAATCGTTGGCCAGGATGAAGTCGTGGCACAGATAGTACTAAGTATTTTTGCAGGAGGGCACGCTCTTCTTGTAGGTGTACCCGGTCTGGCTAAAACGCTTATGGTAAATACGATCTCTCAGGCATTGGGGCTTGAGTTTAAACGTATTCAGTTTACACCCGATCTTATGCCTAGTGATATATTAGGTAGTGAGATACTGGATGAGAACAGACAGTTTAAATTTATTAAGGGTCCGATATTTTCGAATATTATCCTTGCCGATGAGATTAACCGTACCCCGCCGAAAACGCAGGCAGCTCTACTTGAAGCTATGCAGGAGAAAGCGGTTACTATTGCAGGTCATCATCATAAATTATCTTTGCCTTATTTTGTATTGGCTACACAAAACCCAATTGAGCAGGAGGGAACATATCCGTTACCGGAAGCCCAGCTGGACCGTTTTATGTTTGCAATAAAACTGGACTATCCATCGTTTGCCGAGGAAGTACAGGTGGTAAAAAGTACAACATCTGATGTTACTGTAAAAGTAAACCCATTATTTACATCACAGGAGATACTGGATTTTCAACATTTAATAAGAAGAATACCTGTTGCAGATAATGTTATAGAGTATGCCGTAACGCTTGTGGGAAAAACAAGACCGGGTAACCCACTTTCTAATGATTACGTAAATACATATTTAGACTGGGGAGCAGGGCCAAGGGCTTCTCAGAATTTAATTCTGGCAGCAAAGACCAATGCTGCACTTAATGGTAAGTATTCGCCGGATATTGAAGATGTACAGGCAGTGGCTACCGGAATATTACGCCATAGGATAATAAAAAATTATAAGGCTGATGCCGAAGGCATAACCGAAGAAATGATAATAAAAAAGCTGTTTTAATAACAGCTTTTTTCATGTTAGGATATTGTTAATAATTTGTGAGTTATTTTCTTGTTTTATAAGAAAACAATATAGATATTGTGATATCTTTAAAACACAACTTAAAAGAATATGAAAAAAAGATTTGGTATTATCCCCGAACTCTTTTTCATGGGAATGGGAATGTTCTGGACTATTGAAAGCTATTTTGCATTGGGAAGTGTGAATTATTTCGCGCTGTTAGTTACCTGGTTATTGTTCCTGCAGATTTTTTACAAGAATCGCTTAGCAGGGCTTATATATGGTACAGCGCTTGGATCATTTTCTGTGTATATGCTGCTAGCCGTAACTTCAGAATACCATGAATTAGAAGCAGCATCAATCGCTATGCGATCTACGGCTCTTGGCGTTGTATTATTTAGTGCAGCCATCCTTATGGGTATTGCAATGGTTTACAAGTATGTTAGAACAAAGGTTAATTACGACGAAAGTGTACTTACGGTAACGTACTAAAAAACAAAAAATCATTAAAAAAAGCTGTTCGGTAATTTATTTCCGAACAGCTTTTTTTGTTTTGGGTGTTGATAAGTATGTTCTTAATGTGTTGATAACTTGGTTTGTATGGTTCTATAGCCAGTTCCAAATTGATGAGCGTATTTTATAATATTCTATGTGTAATATTATGATTTTTCGGAAAAAGAGTCCTCTTTGATATTTGATGGTTCGTAACAGTTGTTCATGTCGGATTAATTTCCTGTTTAAAACTGATCTTGCGTCAGCAGAAAATATTTTTGATGGAATAAAAATCAAAAAATACTAAAAATAAGAGGCCGTACGCAAACATTTTCGAATGGATATTTTTGCTATTTTAAGTACTTTGTTCATGATTTGATAATATAAGATTAAAATATTACGAATTCTTAAATAAACGACACTATATCTTAAAGTTGTTGTGGTTTCTTCAGTAAAATAGAATGTTTATAAATAATAATCCTTTGAAATTAAAGAAACGATAAAAATTTTTTAATTGAATAGAGAATGAGTAAATTTACGGACTTTTTACAAACGAACATTAATATACTTACTATGGCTTTTGATATTGAAATGATCAAAAAGGTGTATGAGAACATGGCAGAACGCGTTGACAAGGCTCGTGAACTTGTTGGTCGTCCGCTTACACTTTCTGAAAAGATTTTATATTCACACATGTGGGAAGGAAATCCTACACAGAAGTTCCAAAGAGGAGCTGACTATGTAGATTTTGCCCCGGATAGAGTTGCCTGCCAGGATGCTACTGCGCAAATGGCTCTTTTACAATTTATGCACGCTGGAAAAGCTAAGGTTGCTGTACCTACAACGGTACACTGTGATCACCTTATCCAGGCGAAAGTAGATGCTAGAACCGACTTAAAACGCGCGAAAGAGCAAAGTAATGAGGTTTTTGATTTCCTTTCTTCTATTTCAAACAAATATGGTATTGGTTTCTGGAAACCGGGAGCTGGTATTATTCACCAGGTAGTATTAGAGAACTATGCTTTCCCAGGTGGTATGATGATCGGGACCGATTCTCACACTGTTAACGCAGGTGGTTTAGGTATGCTTGCCATTGGTGTAGGTGGTGCTGATGCGGTTGACGTTATGAGTGGTATGGCTTGGGAGCTTAAATTCCCAAAACTGATAGGTGTTAAGTTAACCGGTAAATTATCAGGTTGGACTGCTCCTAAAGATGTTATCCTTAAAGTTGCCGGTATCCTTACTGTTAAAGGTGGTACTGGTGCTGTAATTGAATATTTTGGCGAAGGTGCTAAAGCAATGTCTTGTACCGGTAAAGGTACAATCTGTAACATGGGTGCAGAGGTAGGTGCTACAACATCTACTTTTGGATATGATGAGTCTATGGACCGTTACCTTCGTGCTACAAACAGAGCTGATGTTGCTGATGCTGCTAATGCTGTTGCGGCTTACCTAACAGGTGACGACGAGGTATATGCTAATCCTAACGAATATTTTGACCAAGTTATTGAGATCAACCTTTCTGAACTTGAGCCACACTTAAACGGTCCTTTCACTCCGGATTTGGCTACGCCAATTTCTAAAATGAGAGAAGAAGCGCTTAAAAATGACTGGCCTCTACAAATTCAGGTAGGTCTGATAGGTTCTTGTACCAACTCATCATACGAGGATATTGCACGTTCGGCTTCTCTTGCAAAACAGGTGGCTGACAAAAATTTAAAAACAAAATCTCAGTTTACGATCACTCCGGGTTCTGAAGTGGTACGTTATACTATAGAGCGTGATGGTTTTATCGATACATTTGATAAAATTGGCGCTACTGTATTTGCTAATGCCTGCGGACCATGTATTGGTATGTGGGATCGTGAAGGTGCAGAGAAAGAAGAGCGTAACACAATTGTTCACTCATTCAACAGAAACTTCTCTAAACGTGCCGATGGTAACCCTAACACACTTGCATTTGTAGGTTCTCCGGAACTTGTAACGGCTCTTGCTATTGCGGGTGACCTTGGTTTCAATCCGTTAACTGACAAGCTTATCAACGAAGATGGCGAAGAAGTAATGCTGGATGAGCCAACAGGTAATGAACTTCCTCCAAAAGGCTTTGATGCTGAAGATCCTGGATACCAGGCTCCGGCTGCTGACGGATCGGCTGTTGTTATTTCTGTTAACGATTCTTCTGAGCGTTTACAGTTACTAGCTCCGTTTGCTCCATGGAATGGTGAAAACATTACAGGTGCTAAACTACTTATCAAAGCGTTTGGTAAATGTACTACTGACCACATTTCTATGGCAGGTCCCTGGTTACGTTTCCGTGGCCACTTGGATAACATTTCTAATAATATGCTTATCGGTGCTGTGAATGCTTTCAATATGAAAACAAACACCGTTAAGAACCAGCTTAAAGGTGATTATGAGGCAGTTCCTGCAACGGCACGTGATTACAAAGCGGCAGGTATTCCTTCTATCGTTGTGGGTGATCATAACTATGGTGAAGGTTCTTCTCGTGAGCATGCTGCAATGGAACCTCGTTTCCTTGGTGTTAAGGCAGTATTGGTTAAATCGTTTGCACGTATTCACGAAACCAACCTTAAAAAACAAGGTATGCTTGCGCTTACTTTTGCTAATGAGGCTGACTATGATAAAATACAGGAAGACGATGTTATCAACTTCTTAGACCTTAAAGAATTTGCTCCGGGAAAACAATTGACTTTGGAGTTTGTTCACGCTGACGGTACTAAGGATATCATCATGACAAATCATTCTTACAACGAAGGCCAGATTGGCTGGTTTGTAGCAGGATCTGCATTGAACCTTATTGCTGCAGCAGGTGCCGAAGCTAAAGCTTAATAATATTTCTTAGTTTTATATAGTGTAAAAACGCCCAACGAAAGTTGGGCGTTTTTTGTGTTATATGTTTTGTTATTGAGGAGTACGTTAAAATATAGGAAAAATACTTGTTTTTTGAGTTCGAGTGTGACTCTCCTGTTAGCTTGTGATTTCTCTACTGCGTTTCACTTCGGTCGAAATGACAAAACAGATTTAATTTTAGAAATCAAATAATTCTCTTATCGGAATATTCAGCGCTTTGCAAATTTTGTGAAGTGTCGTAATGGTGGTGCTTATTTCGCCACGTTCAATTCTGCCAACCTGGTTTTTGGGTATGTTGGCATCATAGGATAATGTTTCCTGCGAAAAGCCTTTTTCAATTCGTATTTGTTTTAGCTTTTCACCCACTTTTTTCAGGACTTGTATGTCTTCGTTTTCTACCACGATATAAAATTGCAGTTATCTTATCATAAAGATATGTTTTTAAATAAATATCATCATGTCGATTCCAAAAATTAAATTGCGAAAATTCCGTTAGCCCCGATGGAAGCAGCATCCTCTTGCAAGACAGTGTTTCGACAAGCTCAGCATGACGGGGGCGATTATTTCGTTATGCACTTCGACAAGCTCAGCAGGACTGCCTTGCGGGAGATATAGCGGACATCCTGCTAAAGCTGGACAGGACAGGAATGGCCTTGTGGGGAAGCGCTTGCCATTCGCTGTGAACTAATAATTGGAAATGCTTCGACAAGCTCAGCATGACAGGGCGGTTTTTGATCATATGCGCATACTTCGATTGGTTTTTCGGTTATCTTAATTGTACGCTTTGACAGGCTAGTGTGACATGTTTTGTGGGGCATTTATATCGCGCTTCGACAAGCTCGGGGATAAAAATAAGTCTGATATTAGTACAGAATTATTTACTTTTAAAAATTAATAAACGTATTGACTGATGGGTGTTCATTTGAATAAAATAAATGAATTTATAGATTCGCTTGATGAAGAGGTGACTGAAGCTTTAACTGTTGTGTCCGATGTAAAGACTTTTAAGAAAGGAGATTATTTGCTGCGGGATGGAGAGACCTGTAAAAAGAGTTATTTCATTCAGGAAGGTACAGCAAGGAAATTCTATATCAATGACGGGAAAGAAATTACTACTGAAATCTATTTTCCGGATGATCTTGCTATTTCTTTTTCCAGTTATGTTGGGCAGCACCCTGGAAGGGAATTTATACAGGCACTAACTGACATTAAAGTTTCGGTAACGGATTATATTGTTTTTGCTGCTCTGAAAACTAAATATTCTGTGCTTACTGAGCTTGATCTTTTGCTTACAGAACATTATGCTTTATGGCTTGAAGAGCGTCTGTTTGAACTTCACACCTTGAATGCCACGCAAAGGTATGAACTGCTTTTGTCCAGGGATCCGCAGATCATAAAGAACATTCCGCTTACTTATATTGCTTCTTATCTTAGTATTTCACTGGAAACGCTGAGCCGGATTAGGGCTAAACGTTAGGGTGTTTATTTGACTTAGGTCAAATGCCTGTTGGATTAGTTTGCTGAGCTTCGCGGTAAAATTGTAAACTATGAAACAGCGTGTTATTGGCTTTGACCTTGCCAGGGCCTATGCTATATTTGGAATGTATATCGTGAATTTTAATACCGTTTTTGGTTTGCATAACGACAAGAGCTTGCTGGGAAAATTTTTGTCGTTGTTCAGCGGAAATTCAAGTACAGTGTTTGTTATGCTGGCGGGTATGGGTATTGCGTTGATGACTAACCGTTCTGGATATACCTCTGAGGAGAAAAATAAACTTAGGACTGTTATTGGGAAAAGGGCCGTGTTTCTTTTTGTTATTGGGCTTTTACTTTCTTTATGGTGGTCTGCGGATATCCTGCATTTTTATGGTGCTTATATGGGAATAGCTCTCTTGATACTGTTTATAAACAAACGGTATTATATTTTAATGGCTGGTTTTCTTATTCTTGTCTTTCATATTCTTTTAATGTTTATTCCTTTTGAAACCGGATGGAATTTTGATACGTTTGAATACAGTGATTCCTGGAGTTTTAGCGGTTTTATAAGGAATTTTTTTTATAACGGATGGAATTCGGTTTTCCCGTGGGCTGCGTATTTTATTATGGGAATGTACTTGGGAAGGTTGGATTGCGGCGAATTAAAAACTCAGAAAAAGATGTTCATTGCCGGTCTGGTATTGTATATTACTATAACTGTCTTACAGTGGCGGTCGAATTATATGAATCTTTCTGAAGATGTTTATTTTTATATTAATGCTGATTACCTGCCGCCTTTTCTACCATTCATGTTAAGTACAATTGGGTTCGGGTTGATGATGATCTCGGGGTTTATGTATTTGGGAAATATCGTTGCCGATAAACAATTTGCTAAAAATGTTGCAGCTACAGGCCAGATGACATTGACGCATTACATTTCGCATATTGTATTTGGTATGTTACTCCTAGCTTTTTTGGCGGATAAAGAATATACAGGTCATGTCACACAGCAGGAACCTATTTCGGCTTTTTACATTTTACTGTTCTCTATATTTTATTTTATCACTAGTTATTATTTTAGCAAGCTGTGGGTTCAGAAATATAAAAACGGTCCGCTAGAAATGATCATGCGAAAAATATCAGGTTAATCTTTTCGGATGCATTGCAAAGTTAAGGGGCTTTTTAATGAATTTTACTGCAATCATTTTTGCAGTAAAAATTGCTTGAAATTTTTCATTAATATTCCCTTCGACTGGTTTAGGGTGACATTGAATCTTAAAATGTACCAAAAGTGGAAGACTGATTCGTAATGATTTGATTTTAGGTGTTTTGACTGATTTCAATGTTCCTCTCCAAAAGTGGGTTTTGAAAACAGAAAGTGGAGTATTGATTGGGTAGGTATACAATAAAAAATCCGCAACTTTCGAAGCGGATTTTCTCATTATATAGGTTGGTTGAAACCATTAATAGTAAGTATATCTTCTTACTTTAGCGATATACTTGGCAAGGCGTATAACCTGGTGGCTATATCCGTACTCGTTATCATACCATACATATAGTACGATGTTTTTACCGTCGGCACTTACTATCGTAGCGTTGCTGTCATAGATTGCAGGTTGTGATGTTCCAACGATATCAGACGATACAAGCTCGTTGTTCATTGAGTATTTTATCTGCTCAACAAGTTCGCCTTCAAGTGCATAGTGCTTCATGATCTCGTTGATTTCGTTAACCGTTGTTTGTTTTTCAACCTCAAGGTTAAGTACTACAAGAGAGCCATTTGGAACCGGTACACGTATCGCATTCGACGTTAGTTTACCTGCTAATGATGGTAATGCTTTAGCTACTGCGCTTCCTGCTCCTGTTTCGGTAATTACCATGTTCAGGGCAGCTGCACGTCCGCGGCGGTATTTTTTATGCATATTGTCAACCAGATTCTGGTCGTTTGTGTAGGCATGGATTGTTTCAAGGTGGCCTTTCACAACTCCTAAGGTGTCTTCAACAGCTTTAAGGATAGGAGTGATGGCGTTTGTAGTACATGATGCTGCAGAGAAAATATCTACTTCATCAGGACTGTATTCGTTGTGGTTTACACCGTAAACGATGTTTGGAATACCTTTTCCAGGAGCGGTAAGAAGTACTTTCTCAACACCTGGAGAACTCATGTGACGTCTAAGAGCTTCTTCGGTAGTGAAGGCTCCTGTATTGTCTATAAGCAGGGCATTTTCGATTCCGTAACTTGTATAGTCAACATCTTCTGGAGAGTTAGCACTGATAATATGTACTGTAGTACCGTTGATTATTAGGGCGTTATTCTCTGGATCAGCAATTACTGAGCCCTGGAAATCTCCGTGGATTGAATCGTAACGTAATAGCGATGCTCTTTTTTCAAGTAAGGTAGCGTCAGTTTTATCACGTACTACAATAGCACGTAAACGAAGCTGGTTTCCTTTACCTATTTTGCACATCATCTCACGTGCAAGTAGTCTTCCGATACGGCCAAAACCGTAAAGGATTACGTCTTTTGGCTGAATGTTTTTAGTTGCTTTAGCATCTTTAAGTTTGTCGATAACAAATGCTGTAGCATCGTTATACTTGTCATCTTCAAGATGGTATTCGTAAGTAAGTTTACCAATATCAATACGTGATGGTGGTAAATCTAATGCCTGAATTGCATTTGCAATTTCAACAGAATCAAACACGTTGATAGGTTTTTGTACAAATTCACCAGCATATTCATGCAGGTTGATAATGTCGCTTACATTCGTGTCGATAAGCTGATTTCTGAATAATACCAGTTCTATGGATTTGTCATACCAAAGATCACTAACGATCTTTATGAATTCCACGCCGGCTTTACGCCTGTCTGCCTGAAATGACAACTCCTTTTCATATAAAACATTATTGTTCATGAAGATAAAAATTTTAGAGTGTTGTTTAGTGGTGCAAAAGTATTGATTTCAAACGTTTTCGTAAAAAAAAATCTCAAAGTTTTTTTTTTATTTTCATTTTTTATGTTTTAAAGTTAAAACTGTACCAATTGTAAAGTAAAATATACTAAGTTGTGGGTTTTTGATGAATATATAGTTTATTGAGTGGGAAATTTATAATCTAATATTTTGTGTTTTTTACCAAGTAAATTTCTTATAAAATCTATTTTATGCTGATTGTTGTGATTTTAATGTAAGAATTTAGTTATATTTAATATTGTAGGTTAGTTTTGTGTTGATAATCAGGAGTTTATGATTTATTTTTTTGATTAATAAAGGCAATATTTTTGAGGATTTTAATAAGTTTTTAAATATTTTATTGTGAAATTTTTGTTAAAAGCAGGCTTTTTTGTGAATTAAGGGGTGTATTCTTATTAAAATTTGGTTAAATTTAAATTATTAATCATAATCACCTATATCATGAAATCACAATTACAATTATTTCTTTACAGTTTTTTTGTCATTGGAGCCCTAATTTTTGCAAATAAAGGGTACTCGCAAATTAGCTATTCCGAAAACTTTGAAGGAACCGTAAACTGGACTACTGTTGGCGGTAGTTTTACTCTTGACGATACCACTCCATGTGGAGGCGCTATATCAGCAATGACAAGTATCTACTCGTTTAGTACTTCGGGAGAAATTACATCGGGATCTATTGGTACTTCCAATGGAGCACAGGCTACACTAACATTTCAGTATAAATTATTGGAGTATGATTTTTTTGAACCTTCAATTCCAACTCCAAATGCCGGAAACTGGGGTGTAATAAAAGTCCTTTATGCTACAGCTGTGGCTGGACCATATACTGAAATCGGACAAATAACACCGGCTACTCACGTTGAGTCTGCATCTTGTGCTCCTAAAACTGTAACTTTTACACCACCGGCAGGAAGCCAGGTGTTTATTAAGGTAAGAGTTGAGTTGGGTGGTACAAGCAATGATTTCTTAATGTACTTTGATGATGTTAGCGTTACACAGCCAGCTGTAGGATGTACAGGTACACCGGCAGCATCTTCTGCAGTAGCTAAAAGAACTACAGTATGTAATGGGATGGCCGCTTCTTTGTCTTTAAATCCGGTTTATACAGCTACAGGCTATACATATCAATGGCAAAAATCTACTGATGGTGTTGCTTACACAGATATTGCCGGAGCAACAGCAGCATCTATTACCAGTCCTCAAACAGTTAATACCTGGTATAGGGCTATTATCACCTGTACAGGAAGTGGTACACCGGTAACCAGTACACCCGTACAGGTTGTTAATAATGGGCTTGCCTGTTTGTGTGAAGTAGAATTTTTAGGTGATACTGAGCCAATAACAAAAGTGCAGTTTGCAGGTATTAATAATACTACTTCTGCAGTTATTAATGGAACTCCTGATAATGAGGATTTCACCCTTCTTCCGCCAGGAGAAGTTACAGCTGGTAATACCTATCCCATTACATTACAGGGTAATACAGGTGGAAACTGGACCAATCATTTTAAAGTATATATAGATTTTAATCATAATGGTCTTTTGACTGACCCAGGAGAATCGTTTGTTATCGGTACTATTGTTAATTCTACAGGAGTAGATGGCATACAGGCTGTTGGTAATATTACAATACCTTTAAATGCAATGGGAGGCCTTACTTACATGAGAGTATTTAAGTTGTATTCAATAGCTCCTACAGATCCTTGTTCGGCAGGTGCAGCTGATATGGGTTTTGGACAGGTTGAAGACTATTTACTTAACATAACGCCTTCATGTACAACAGCAGCGCCTACTGCTGCCAGTGCTCAAAGTTTTTGTGCTGGTGCAACAGTTGCTGATTTACAGGTAACAGGAACGGCAGTAAAATGGTTTTTAGATGCCAATGTGGGTTCACCGATAGGTGCTGCTATTCCTTTGGTTAATGGTACGGTGTATTATGCAACACAAACTGTAGGCTGCGAAAGTTTAACAAGGACTGCGGTTACAGTAACAATCAATAATGTTGTGGTTGATAATGTAGCAGATGTTGTAGCTTGTTCTAATTATTTACTTCCGGCTTTGGTTAACGGTAATTATTATACAGCAGCTGCAGGTGGAGGCACTATGCTTGCTGCCGGAGATATTATTTCTGAAACAACCACATTGTATGTGTATAAGCAAGTTGGAACAACTACAATATGTTCGGCAGAAGATGTATTTGTGGTAACAATCAATAGTGTTTCGGTTGATGATGTTCAGAATGTTGTAACGTGCTCAGATTATGTGCTTCCAGCTTTAGAAAACGGAGCATACTATACAGCAATAGCAGGAGGTGGTACTATGCTTTCTGCGGGAGATGTTATATCAGAAAACGCTACTATTTATATTTATGCAGTGTCTGAAACTAACCCCTTATGTACTGCAGAAAATTCATTTACAGTAACAATAAGTGAAGTTACAGTTCAAGATTTAGATGATGTTACTACTTGTTTTGAATATGTGCTTCCAACTTTAGAAAGCGGAGCCTATTATACAGCAACAGCAGGAGGAGGTACTATGCTTGCTGCCGGAGATGTTATAACTGAAAATGCTACTGTTTATGTTTATGCAGTATCGGGTTCTAACCCGGCATGTACAGCAGAGAGTTCTTTTGCGATTACAATAAATGCACCTGTTGCTCCATCCGGAAATAGTACTGTAGAATATATCTCAAATGAAGATGTATTGCTATATGATATTGAAGTAACTGCGACCGGTGTTGTAGCATGGTATGAAACAGAGGAAGATGCCGAAAGTGGAGAAAATCCTTTACCTGAAGATACGATCGTTCCGGCAGGTACTACAACATATTATGCTACACAAACAATAGGGGAGTGTGAAAGTGCTCCGTTTGCTGTAACAGTAGATGTGGTATTAGGTGTGAAAGGGTTTAATTCTGCAGCATTTAATTATTATCCTAACCCGGTTAGCGATGTGCTTAATCTTAGTTATTCGAATGCAATCACAAGCGTGAAGGTGTTTAATCTTTTAGGACAGGAAGTGGTTACAAAAAACACTGATCAGAATACTGTTCAAATCGATTTATCACAGTTTGCTGCAGGAACCTATATGGTTAAAATACAATCTGAAGATGCTTATAAAGTAATTAAGGTTGTTAAGAGATAAAAAATGAATTTTTAACTATGCAAAGAGGCAGCTAATAGCTGCCTCTTTTTTGTTTCTTTTATTTTTAAATTACTATTTATAGTGTCTGATTTTGTGTTAGTTGTTGCTTTTTTAAGTAAATTTATCTTTATCTAATTAAAAAATAACATTTATCATGAGGCTAAAACTACAATTATTACTTTACATTTTTTTTGTTTTCGGTACCCTTCTCTTTACCAATAAAGGGTATTCACAAATAAACTATTCGCAGGATTTTGAATCGGAAACTTTTGGATGGGATACCGAGGACGGATTTTTCACAGATGATTATTTGGCTTGTTCTGGCTTTTGTTTTCAGGCAGAGGTATTTAGTTTTCCTGAGTTCGGAGCATTTGGGGCTAGTTCAGTATCTGAGTCTATCGGGATATCTAATGGCCAGCTAGCAACACTGAGCTATAACTTTAAAATATTAAATTCTGATGAAACTGCTCTTCCTAACAGTCCGGACTGGGGGACCTTTGTAGTAGAATATGCTACTTCTCTTTCGGGTCCATGGACTGTAATTCAAACAATATCCCCGGCAAATCATACAGAATCTGAAGATTGCGTAATCAAGACGGCAACCTTTACCCCTACAGGAGGAAATACTGTTTATTTGAGAATAACAGGGACACCAAATGAAAATGAAGAGCTTTATTACTATTTTTTTGTTGATGGGGTAACGGTAACTCAGGCAGCATCGTTAGCTTGTACGGGTGCGCCTCCTGCTATGACCACAATAGCGGCTAAGACCAACATATGTAATGGTGAAGGTGCTTCTTTATCACTTAATCCTTATCCTATTTCAAGCGGTTTAGTATTTCAATGGCAAAAATCCACAGATGGTGTTGCTTATACTAACATTGCAGGTGGTACAGGTGTGACACTAACTGCTGCACAAACAGTTTCTACATGGTATAGGGCAAATGTGAGTTGTGGGACAGCTGGTGTTGTTGTGACCAGTACACCAGTACAGGTAGTGAATAGCGGGCTTCCATGTTTGTGTGAAGTAGTATTTGGTTCGGATGTTGAGCCAATTACCCGCGTTCAGTTTGCAGGAATAAATAATGTTACTTCTGCCGTTGTAAATGGAACACCTGATACTCAGAATTTTTCCAGCCTTACACCTGGCCAGGTAACTGCGGGTTCAAGTTATCCGATTGTATTAGAGGGTAATACTAATGGGCCTAGTTATAATAATTACTTTAAAGTGTATATTGACTTTAATCATAATGGGAATCTTAATGATCCGGGCGAATCTTTTGAGATCGGTTTTATTACCGGATCTAATGGAACTGATGGTATTCAGGCTACGGGTACTATTGCAATACCTAATAATGCTACTCCCGGCCTTACTTATATGAGAGTGTTTAAATTGTATAATGAATTTTCTGTAGATCCTTGTACAAATGATGGCGATGACTACTCTTATGGACAGGTTGAGGATTATTTGCTTAATGTGGCGCCTGGATGTACAACTGCAGCTCCTACAGCGGCAAATACACAAAGTTTTTGTGCGGGTGCTACAGTGGCAAATTTAGCTGCAACAGGAACGGGAGTGAAATGGTACTTGTCAGCTACAGTAGGATCACCGTTAGGGGCTGCAATTCCTTTAGATAATGGTACTATTTATTATGCGTCACAAACAATTGGCTGTGAAAGTATTACAAGAGCAGCTGTTACGGTAACAATAAATGCTGTTACTGTTGATAATGTTGCTGACGTTTCGGCCTGTAACAATTACGTACTTCCGGCTTTGGTTAATGGTAATTATTTTACCGAAACTGACGGTGGAGGCGATATGCTTTCGGCAGGTGATATAATTACAGAAAATACTACGTTGTATGTTTATAAAGAAGTAGGAACGACTACGGTATGTTCTGCCGAAGACTCTTTTGTTATAACTATTACAAATATTGCTGTGGATGATCTTGATGATGTTTCAACATGTTCAGACTATGTGCTTCCTGTATTAGAAAACGGAGCTTATTATACAGCGGCTGCCGGCGGTGGTAGTGTGCTTTCTGCAGGAGATGTAATAACAGAAACAGCTACTATTTATATTTATGCAGTGTCTGATGTTAATCCTGCATGTAGTGCCGAAAATTCATTTACGGTAACAATAAATGAAGTTACAGCACCTGATTTAGATGATGTAACGGCGTGTTTTGAATATGTGCTTCCAGTCTTAGAAAACGGAGCCTATTATACAGCAACTGCAGGAGGAGGTACTATGCTTGCTGCTGGTAATGTTATAACCGAGAATGCGACTGTTTATGTTTATGTAGTGTCAGGCTCTAACCCGGCATGTAATGCAGAGAGTTCTTTTGCAATTACAATTAACGCACCGGTTCCTCCATCCGGAAATAGTACTGTAGAATATATATCAAATGAAGATGTATTGTTATATGATATTGAAGTAACTGCGACCGGTGTGGTGGCATGGTATGAAACAGAGGAAGATGCCGAAAGCGGAGAAAATCCTTTGTCTGAAGATACGATCGTTCCGGCAGGTACTACAACATATTATGCTACACAAACAATAGGTGAGTGTGAAAGTGCTCCGTTTGCTGTAACAGTAGATGTGGTATTAGGTGTGAAAGGGTTTAATTCTGCAGCATTTAATTATTATCCTAACCCGGTGAACGATGTGCTTAATCTTAGTTATTCGAATACAATCACAGGTGTAACGGTATTCAATCTTTTAGGTCAGGAAGTTGTTGCAAAAAATACCGATCAAAATGTTGTTCAAATCGATTTATCGCAGCTTGCTGCAGGAACCTATATGGTTAAAGTACAATCTGAAGATGCTTATAAAGTGATTAAACTTGTTAAGAGATAAAATTTATTTTACTTATATTACATAGAAAAAAGGACAGCCAATGGCTGTCCTTTTGTTATTATTTAAAGAGAAGTATTCCTTATCTGATTAAACTTTTTGGAAGTTATAAAACCCATTGCAGGATATAGTATAGCTGCAATAAAAAAGATATCTGGTAAAAAGAGTTTGTTTTCAAGATACAGCACATACGACGTTATCAAAAGTGCTGGGGCCTCCAGATAATAACACACAATACGTGCTTGCTTAGGTTTTATATACAGTTTTTTCCAATAAATGGTTATTACCAGTATAGTGATAGCCAGTCCCAGAATGATGCAGCCGGGAAAATACAGTCCTCTGTTTAGCTCATCACAACCTTTAAGCAGTAATATAAAAGCAGTAAGGAAATGCAACAAGACCTCCAGTTTTCGGAAAGTTTTCTTCTTCATTTCTTCTAAGGGTTTCTACAAAAATAAAGAAAACACTGTGGTTATGCATTTACTCAAGGTTATGATAGTGTTGTAAAAAAAATCCCCTGCAGCTGCAGGGGATTTTTAAATTGGATAGAGAGAGCGTTTACATTATAAAACGGATCAATTCTCCACTTTTTGATATCATTTCTACCCTTACACGCTGGTTAGGATTTTTCTTAGAAAGCAGTTCAGATACGGTATCAATATCTTTTGCTTTTACGTTACCAATACTCAAAATTATTCCGCCTTTAAGTTCATCATAATAAGGCATGTAATTTTCGTCTGTAATCTCTTTTATTTTAACACCATAGCTGGTTTTATATGCTTTTTTCTCCGCAGCGGTAAGGTCTTCAAATTCGAGTCCGCTGTACACAAAACTGTTTATTTCATTTTTAGAAAGCTGTACCGGCAGCGTAATCAATTTTCCATCACGCTTTACAGCAACTTTTACTACATCATTAGGGCGTTTGGTAATAATAGCGGCATTAAGCTCGGCAAAACTATTCACCGTTTTATCGTCTATCTTCACAATGATATCGCCTTCTTTAATACCGGCTTTTTTTGCGCCGGAATCGGCAACAACACTGCTAACATAGAAACCTTGTGTTTCGTTTATGCCTAATTCTTTAGATGCGTTACTGTTTAGCTCACCGCCCTTAACGCCAAGTGTACCACGCTGAACGTTACCATATTCCATAAGGTCTTCAATAATCTTGCGTGTAATGTTCGAAGGTACGGCAAACGAGTAACCTACATAAGACCCTGTTGTAGATGATATCATGGTGTTGATACCAATAAGCTGTCCTTTAGTATTAACCAGTGCGCCACCGCTGTTACCTGGGTTTACAGCAGCATCCGTCTGAATGAAGGATTGAAGTCCGTCTTTACTAAGATTCCTGGCTTTAGCCGAAACAATACCTGCGGTTACTGTACTGGTAAGGTTATAAGGGTTACCTACGGCAAGTACCCATTCTCCTACTTTAAGATCGTCAGAGTTACCAAATGTAGCGTACGGAAGTTTGTCTTTAGTGTCAACTTTTAGTAAGGCAATATCCATTTTGGAGTCAGTACCTACAAGTTTTGCTTTATATGTCTTATTGTTGTTAAGCGTTACTTCAAGTTCCGATGCGTTTTCGACTACATGGTTATTAGTAACAATATAGCCATCCTGAGTAATAATAACCCCAGATCCGGTTCCTACCTGAGCAGGCTGCTGGCCACCTCGGTAGCCATACATATAATTCATGTAAGGATCAGATGAGCCATAGCTCACATTTTTAACGTGAACAACAATATGTACAGCTTCGTCTGCAGCTGCAGTAAAATCTACCGATTCAGGTCCGGTAAAGTTTACATTTTTTGAATATAGAGACGATGGGGCTATTGATAATGCAGATGATGGTTTATCATTGTCAAATACCAGTTTGTAAGCTCCCAGAGTAGTGGCGCCGCTAAGAAGGGCAACCGCAAATAAACTAGAAATTCTTTTCATAATTTAAACAGTATTTAATTTTCGTTATTGATTAATAATTAGCAAATTTTAAGCAGCAGCTACCATTTTACATATCATTTATATTTGTACTTTTGCCCTAATATACTAACGATGGAACATACATTTTATAAATACCAGGGCACAGGGAATGACTTTGTTATGGTAGATAACCGTACTAACACATTTCCCAAAAATGATACCAAATTAATCGGTCATTTATGTGACCGTAAATTTGGCATAGGTGCTGACGGGCTTATTTTATTAGAGAACGATGGAAATGCCGATTTTCGTATGGTCTATTATAATTCTGATGGAAATGAGAGCACTATGTGCGGTAATGGAGGCCGATGCATTGTTGCATTTGCTAAAGCATTGGATATCATTGATAATGAAACCGACTTTGTTGCCGTAGATGGTAAACACCATGCAACCGTTGATGATCAGGGAATTGTATCGCTTCATATGAAAGATGTAAATGCCGTTTCTGTTTACGAAAATTATGTGTTTTTAGATACCGGTTCCCCACATCATGTGGAACTGGTTGATGAACTGGAAAAATTTGATGTAAAAGGTGTTGGATCTCATATTCGATACAGTGGTTTATATGGCGATAAAGGATCAAACGTAAATTTTGTAGCCAAAACTGTCGATGACAAGTTTTCAGTAAGAACCTATGAGAGAGGGGTTGAGGATGAAACTTTGTCATGTGGAACAGGTGTAACTGCTGTTGCTATTGCGATGAAAGTGTTGCAAAAAACCGAATCTGATACCGTTACTTTATTAACACCGGGTGGAACATTATCTGTATCTTTTGTACAAAAAGGGAAGCAGTTTACAGATATCTACCTTACCGGACCTGCCCAATTTGTATTTAACGGTACTATAGAATGGTAACCCTAACCGGAAATACATTTTACCTTAGGGCACTCGAGCCTGAAGATCTGGAATTTATTTACCGGTTGGAAAACAACGAAGAGATATGGGAGGTTAGCAATACGCAAACACCCTATAGCCGTTTTTTAATACGTCAATATCTGGAAAACGCACATCAGGATATTTTTGAAGCCAAACAGCTCAGGCTGGCCATTTGTAAAAACGGTAGTTTCGAAGCATTGGGTCTCATAGACCTTTTTGATTTTGATGCGGTAAACCAAAGAGCGGGAATTGGGATTATTATACAAAACCCCGGAGACAGGAGTAAAGGTATGGGCAGTGAGGCTTTGGGCCTCCTTATTAACTATGCTTTTCATAAATTACAATTACATCAGCTTTATGCTAATATTGATTTAGGGAATGTTGCAAGTATAAGCCTTTTTACTAATTTTGGCTTTCAGTTAGCAGGTGTAAAAAAAGACTGGATTAAAAAAGATAATATTTACCACGACGAGGCTTTATATCAGCTTATTAGTCAACAATAAAAACAAATACTTTGAACTTAAAAAAAATTGTAGGGATATTTTCTCTTGTAGTAGTTACGGCTGGTACCATTTATGGGTATATGATCTATAAAGATATTTTTTCGGCCAATACAAAATTCAATGATCGTGAGGTAGCATTGTTTATTCCAACAGGATCAAATTATGCCGAAGTTCAGGAAATAGTGAAGCCATATGTTGAAAATATGGAGCGCTTTGATATGGTTGCCAATAAAAAAGAGTATCCTGGACACATAAGAGCCGGTAAGTTTATTTTAAAGGAGGGAATGAACAGTAATGATATTATAAACTCATTACGTCAGCCGGTGCCGGTAAACATATCGTTCAACAATCAGGAAACACTGGAAAGAGCCGTAGGCCGTATTGCTAGCCAGATCGAACCGGATAGTATTACTTTGCTAAAAGCTTTTACTGATAAAAAGTTCCTTGAAGAGAATGGCTTTAATGAAGACAATGTATTAAGTATGTTTATTCCTAATACCTATGAGTTCTTTTGGAATACATCGGCTACAAAGGTGAGGGATAAGATGGCTAAAGAATACAGGAAATTCTGGACACCGGAAAGATTGGCTAAAGCAGAAGCTTTAAATCTTACGCCGTTACAGGTGTCTGCTCTTGCCTCTATAGTGCACAAAGAGACTGTTAAGAACGACGAACGACCAAGGGTAGCAGGTGTATACCTTAACCGTCTTCAAAAAGGAATGAAGCTGGAAGCAGATCCAACAGTTATTTATGCAATGAAAAAGCAATCGGGAGATTTCGATCAGGTAATCAAAAGGGTGTACTTTAAAGACCTTGTAATAGATTCTCCATATAATATGTATAAATATGCAGGATTGCCGCCAGGACCAATCGCAATGCCTGATATTACTGCGATCGATGCAGTGTTAAATCCGGAGAAGCACAATTACATTTATTTCTGTGCAAGTGTAACAAATTTTGGCTATCATGAGTTTGCTGTAACGGCTGCACAACATGAAGTAAATCGTCAAAAATATGTTGCTTGGGTAGAAAAAATGGGAATAAATAGATAGAAATTCTTACAAAAATATTCACAGCCTGATCAAGTTTTTACTTTTTCAGGCTTTTTTTATGCCGATAAAGTGCTTTTTTTTGGGGTCAAATTGCCTTTGATGAAATCATTTGTAAGCCCCTTGTTTCACAGTAGTTACGGAAAATTATAAGCCGGATTTGTCACCCCAGGGTTATGTTAAAGTTAGGTTTTTATGTAAGTTGTTGTAAATCAGGTTAATGTTTTTGCTTATATTTGCAGTCTAGAAATTTCATCGGGTGACAGCTTATGAGAAATCAAAACACATGATAAAAAAATGGATATACTTTTTAGGGCTAACCCTAATTATTACAATTGTAAGCTCGGGTTTTAAAGAAAACGAAGCAAAGCAATTTGGGAAGATTGAAGGATTTCACTTAGCGAAAGACGAAATTACCAATTACACAGTACCAACAATTGACGAAACTGCAAAAGTCAATTTAACTTTTCCTTTCACCGGAAAATCGTATACCGGCTTTAAACAAGCGGTAGCAGTAAAAGAATCACAAGGGCTTTACAAGATTGTTAACCGATATGGTTACATGGGCAAGTACCAGTTTGGTAAAAGCACCCTAAGGGCATTGGGAATAAAAGATACCAAAGAGTTCCTTAATAATCCAAAAATGCAGGAGCGCGCCTTTAAGGCCTTACTTTCTAAAAATAAATGGGAATTGCGTAAAGAGATTCATCGTTTTGAAGGACAGGTAGTAAAAGGTATTACAATTACAGAATCAGGGCTGCTTGCAGCCGCTCACCTTGCAGGTGCAGGATCTGTAAAAAGCTTTTTAAAGAGCAATGGTAATAAAGGCTTTCGTGATGGTTTTGGAACCTCACTTAAAAGCTACATAAAAAGATTTGGTGGTTATGATACCTCAGGTATTGTTGCTAACCCGGCACCAAAGGTTAAGCTTTAATCTTAGTGAATAGATATAAAAAGAACCGCTTATAAAGCGGTTCTTTTTTGTTTATAGGTTTTCCAAACTGATTATATTTTTGGTCAATTAGATCCTTATAAAAATATCTACTGTTATATGATAATGCAGTATAATCATATTCCAGTTTAATTGGTTTATACTGTTTTCTTTTTTTTGTTGTAAGCGCTTAACAGCGTGTATCCTGCAATACCAGATATAACAGAGGCTATGAGTACAGCAAATTTGGCTTCAGTTTGTAAAGCAGGCTCACTAAACGAAAGCAGTGCAATAAAGATTGACATAGTAAAGCCTATACCGCCTAAAAGCCCTAATCCTAATACATGAAGCCAGTTGGTTTCTGCAGGCAGCTGCGCAATTTTTAGTTTTACCGATAACCATGACATCAAGAAGATCCCTAATGGTTTTCCTAAAAACAATCCTAATACTATACCCATTCCTAAATTACTGAACAATCCTTCTACCATGCTGCCTTCAAAGGTAATGTTGGTATTGGCGATGGCAAAAATTGGCATAATTATAAAATTGACGGGTCTTGATAAAGCGTGCTCCAGTTTTTCTAAAGAAGATTCGCTGCTGTCGTTAGTTGTGGGTAATGTAAGTGCAGTAAGTACACCTGCAATAGTGGCATGTATGCCTGAATGGTGAATAAGATACCACATAACAATACCCGGTACTATATAGAAAAAGATGTTTTTTACACCAAATCTATTAAACGCGATAAGTAATGCGAATACACCTCCTGCATACATAAGGTAGTCAAAGTGAATATCTGATGAATAAAAAATTGCGATAACCAGTATAGCCATAAGGTCGTCTACTATGGCAAGCGCCGCTAAAAATATTTTAAGCCCTGTAGGTACTTTGTTTCCTAATAAGGATAGAATACCTAATGCAAAAGCGATATCAGTAGCCATCGGAATACCCCACCCATTAGCGGTTTGGGTATCATTCATGTTAAAAAACACATAGATAAGTGCCGGAACCATAACGCCGCCCAAGGCAGCAAATACAGGTAATGACGCCTGGCGAAAGGAGGAGAGCTCACCTTCAATAATTTCACGCTTAATTTCTAAACCTACCAAAAGGAAAAATACAGCCATTAATCCGTCGTTTATCCAAAGTAAAACAGGATAACGCAGTTGTAGGCTGTCATTTGCAAAACCGATCTCACGGTTCAGGAGGTTTTCAAAGCTTCCGGCGAAACTTGTGTTAGCAATAGTTAATGAAATTGCTACGCAAATAAGAAGTAAAATACCGCCGGCAGAAGATGAACTAAAGAAGCGCTTAAAAATTTTAAGGTTGATGAGTTTTGTCATATTTCAAAGTTAAGAAATATGGAACAAAACTCCCAGTTTAATAAGGAAGAAAGGTTGTTAAAACTTATGGACTATAAAAATACACGGCCTGTTGTGCAGGTCTATTTTTTCGCTTTTCCATTGTGCAACGGTCTTTGTTTTAATATATTCTGTTGCTAAAGTAATATCGCAGGCAATACATAAATGAGTAGTAGGCTGTAATGCACTTAAAATGTCTTCCAGTAATTTGTTATTACGGAAAGGAGTTTCAATAAAAAGCTGTGATTGTTTTTTATCCTGAGAAAGTTTTTCGAAATTTTTCAGTGCCGTTTTCTTGTCTGTTTTTTCTATAGGAAGGTAGCCGTTAAATGCAAAGCTTTGTCCGTTCATGCCCGATGCCATAATGGCTAAAAGGATGGAAGAAGGGCCAACTAAAGGTACAACCTGAATACCTTTTTCATGCGCAATTTTTACAATAGCAGCACCGGGATCGGCAACACCCGGGCATCCGGCTTCCGACATTAGTCCAACGTTTTTGCCTTCAAGACAGGGTTTTATAAAGTCATAATGCTCTTTAGGTTCTGTATGTTTATTAAGAACAAAGAGTTTTAAGTCGGGTTGTTTTTTAGTGGGTAATATTGCTTTTATAAAACGGCGTGCCGTTTTTTCGTTTTCAACAATATAGTGGTCTATGAACTCAATAGAGCGTTCAATAGTTATAGGTAATACTTCTTTAGGATCTGCATCATCGCCTAGCGGCACAGGTAATAAATAAAGTTTTCCGGTAGGTATCATGCGTGTTCTTTTAAGAGTTTTTGGGCAACCAGTTCACAAACTTCGTCAAGCATATCGTATACTTTTTCAAAACCATCCTGTCCTCCATAGTAGGGATCAGGTACACCCATTTTCTCTCCCGGGTATATTTCGTCCATCATTAGTTTTACTTTGGCTTTTCCTTTTTCATGGGGTGCAGCCTTAGTAACATCACTAAAATTGGAACTGTCCATTACATAGATATGGTCAAATTCTTCAAAGTCTGATGGTTTTAACTGGCGGGCCTTTTGGCAGCTAATGTCCAGTCCGCGGTTTTTAGCAGTAAGTATCGATCGTTTATCAGGCTGTTGTCCTACATGCCAGTTACCGGTGCCGGCAGAATCTACAAGAAATTTGTCGGCAGGGAGTTTGGATTGCAGGATACCTTCTGCCAATGGAGAACGACAAATGTTTCCAAGGCAGACCATCAAAATCTTCACGGGCATTATATCGATAGTTTTTTGTTGATATCATCAACAAATTTTCTGAATTGTTTATCGGTAGAAACAAGATTGTCAACCGTTTTACAAGCGTGAAGCACTGTTGCGTGGTCACGATCACCAATTTGTGATCCAATGTTGGCAAGCGATGCTTTTGTGAACTTTTTAGCAAAGAACATAGCAAGCTGCCTGGCCTGTACCACGTGGCGTTTTCTTGTTTTAGATTGTAATGTGTCAACATCAAGCTGGAAATAATCCGATACTACTTTTTGGATGTAGTCAATAGATATTTCACGTTTTACGTTCTTCACAAATTTCTCTACCACCATTTTAGCCAACTCAAGGTTAACTTCACGGTGATTGAAAGAAGACTGTGCTATTAATGAGATAAGAGCACCTTCAAGTTCACGAACGTTGCTTTTGATGTTTTTCGCAACATATTCTACAATTTCGTCTGGAATAACAACACCATCACGATAAAGTATATTATTTAATATGGACACCCTTGTTTCATAATCAGGCTGATGAAGCTCTGCTGAAAGTCCCCATTTAAATCGGGACAACAGCCTTTGCTCAATATCCTGCATGTCTACAGGAGCTTTGTCTGATGTAAGGATTACCTGTTTACCGTTTTGGTGCAGGTGGTTAAAAATGTGGAAGAAAACATCCTGTGTACCTGTTTTTCCTGAAAGGAACTGTACGTCGTCAATGATCAGCACATCTATTAATTGGTAGAAATGAATAAAGTCATTTCTGGTATTCCTTTTTACCGAGTCGATATATTGCTGCGTGAAGATCTCAGCAGAAATGTACAATACGGTTTTTTCAGGGTACTTATCTTTTATTTCGATACCAATAGCATGGGCTAAGTGTGTTTTACCCAAACCTACGCCACCAAATATTAGTAGAGGATTGAATGAAGTTCCGCCCGGCTTATTGGCCACAGCCATACCTGCCGATCGGGCAAGACGGTTAGCGTCTCCTTCAAAAAAGTTATCAAAATTATAATTAGCGTTAAGCTGAGATTCAATTTTTAGGTTTCTGATCCCCGGAATGATAAAAGGGTTTTTAAGCTCAGGATTTTTATTTTGAAGAGGAACATCAACTTCCTGAGGCTTAACCGGAGAACGATGGGCACTTGGCAGCTGCTCTGTAAAAGGCTGCTTATTACCATAAGTGTTTTCCATCTTAATTTTATACAGTAACTTTGCACTGTTTCCAAGCTCTTTCGTCAGAGCAACTTTCAATAATTTCACATAGTGTTCTTCTAACCATTCGTAGAAAAATTTACTAGGAACCTGGATATAAAGAGCGCTGTCTGTTAACTCAACTGCTCTAATGGGTTCAAACCAGGTTTTGTAGGCCTGATCCTGAATATTGTCTTTTATGAAAAGAAGACAGTTTTCCCATACTGATTGCGCAGTTTTAGTCATAAATCCTGGTTATTAGTTGTTTATTAAAGGTTGTCTTACAAAAGGAAGAAGAAGAATACTACTCCTGTTTGGGAGAACAAATATGAACACAATTTTCTGTAAAAAAAAACTATTATCGTATTGATTTTGTAAAAAAAATATTGTAAGTATTGTAGTGGAGAATTAATAAAAAAATAACGTTAAAAAAATATGAATTTTCACGAATTTAAAGTAAGGGTCCGTTATGCTGAAACCGACCAGATGGGGGTTGTTTATCATGGTAATTATGCTATGTATTTCGAGATGGGAAGGGTAGAATGGCTTAGAAATCTGGGTCTTAGCTATAGTTTTATGGAGGCAAATGGTGTTATGCTTCCTGTTGTTTCATTAACAATGAATTATAAAAAACCGGCCCGCTATGACGATCTGCTAACAGTGCGCACCATCTTTAAAAAGCAGGAGTCTGTAAAGATAGAATTCGACTATGAAATTATGAATGAAGCCGGAGAGTTATTAACAACGGGTAACTCGGTACTGGTGTTTGTAAACATGAAAACGGGGCGTCCTGTTTTGCCTCCTGACTATGTTTTGGAGAAAATTAACCTGATTGGAAAGGAATAGTTAATTGAAGTTGTTTAAACAATTTCTTTAATAACAATTTCATATAAATTGCTAAATGCCTCAAGTACTATTGGGGCATTTTTTTTTCGGGTACTGATGATAATTTCGCAGTCCATTTCCATTTTTTGAGAAATAATATCCAGGTTCTTTTCTTTGATCACCCGCATTACCTTGTTCATGTTTTGGTAACCAAATTTTAAAGTATAATGAATGTCAAGGGTGCGCTCTACTATATCTGATGCCTCCAATGCCATTTGTGCTGAGATCTTATAAGCAGATATAAGACCGCCTACACCTAGTTTAACGCCTCCAAAGTAACGAACTACAACTACAAGCACATTTGTTACTCCAAAAGACTGTATTTGTCCATAAATCGGCATTCCGGCAGAGTTATTGGGTTCGCCGTCGTCATTAGCGCGGTAATAAATGGTATCTGTGCCTAATTGGAATGCATAGCACCAGTGTCGAGCTGAATGATGACGCTTTTTAAGGTCTTCCAAAATCGGTTTTACATCGTCTTCGGAAGTTATTGGAAACGCCAGCCCAAAGAACTTACTGTTCTTTTCCTTATAAAGGGTTTCTTCAGAAGATGAAGCAAGGGTTTTATATGTATCGTTTTCCAATGGACTTGTGTTAGGGCTGCAAAGGTATTTTATTGAATGGGGAATTGCAAATTAGTTGTTAGTTCACTGTTAATGGTAACGCACCTCAAAAGAAAATTGAGTATACTTGTTGTAAGATTTAAAAAGTATGAAAAAAGTAATAATCAAAAGTGCGCTGATAATTTTCACGGGTATGACTATTATTGGCTGTGGTCAAAAACAGGAAGTAAAAGAGAAATACTGTGGTGTCGAGATGTCGGGCTTTGATGTTATGGATGCTAAGAGCGCCGGTAATAAAGGGTATGATTATACAGAGGATGATAAAAAACTACTGGTTGATATTACCGAAGCCGTACACCTACTTTTTAATGACGAACTCGAAATTGAGTTTTTCTTCTTTATGAAAACCAGTGATAAAATAGGAATGTATATTATAGCTCCGGAAGATCAGAAAATCGTCGAGGCTATCAGCTGTTATCTGTTAAAGAATAATTTTGACGGCAGGCTTCCTGAAAATAAAAACCTTATTTTTTATACCGATAAGCATGAAACACTTGTAGCGGCTATAAAAAATAAGGAGTAGGTTCGTGTAAATTTATCTTAAATGTCTTACAGTAATTTCTATATTAAAAATAAAGATCATTTTGTCCTTTTCGTTGAATTGAAAGATAAAATTGTCTTTGATTCTGAATTGTCAAAAAACAACATTCCTTACCATATTGATGATAATCAGTCTAATTTGGAGAATAGTATACGGTACTTTTTCCTTGATGAAAATCAAACTTTGGTAGATAAAATTGTTATTGATAATGGAATAATCGCAAGTACTGGTAGTATACGTATTAGAGATTACAATGACCAGAAAAAAGTTGTGAAACTTTATGGTTCGATAGCTGTGATAATTGCAGTAACAATTGTTTTCATGATATTATTTTTAGATTAGTACGTGGTGGTATTTAGAGAGCTAATTATAAGAACTGATTACACTTCATCTAGGCTAAGAACTTCTTTGTCAAAAAGCTCTGTAACATCTTCTTCATTCACCTGTAAATTCCAAACCTGAAACCCCAAAGCTTTGGCAGCATCAGTATTGAACTTTTTATCGTCTATTACTAATGTTCGTTTAGGTTGAATATCGTGTTTATTAATTAGGTAGGTAAAAGCTTCGGCGTCCGGTTTTCGAATGCCTATTTCGTGTGAAAAATATATCTTTTCGAAGCATTGGTAAAAATCGCTGTAAAAAGAAGCTTCTACATCGCGTTCAAATTTTTCAATATGAATAGGATCGGTATTGCTAAGCAGGAAAAGGCGGTAATTTTCCGATAGTTTTTGCAGGAATTCAAGACGGTACAATGGGAATTCACCCATACCTGCATTCCATGCAGCCTTAATTTCTTTGGTCGTAGCATGGGGTACAAATTCCTGCATGGCTTGCAGGAAACCTTCTTCTTTTATTTTTCCGGTTTCAAGGCGTGTTTCAAGCCTTTCCATGTCTTTTGTCCATTCTGTTAAGCCAAGCGCAGCAAATGCATTTCGTTTGGCATCATTGTTCTTATTGATAAAAACATCTCCAAAATCAAATATTATTGCGTTGACCATAATTCCTGTAAATTATAAGTTCATCATTAATAATTGCCTTCTTTTGTGTAGATTCTGCGGTTAATTGTGGAGCTTTGATTCCATCACCAAAAACGACCGAACCCTTAAACACCCTGGCTTCATCCCACAAGTTGGCTGTTATAAAAGTCTGTAGCGTTTGAAGCCCTCCCTCTATAATAACCGATTGCAGGTTGTGCCTGTATAAAACGTCCATAATAGTATACGGAAGGTTAGCGTCAAAAGTCACAACTTCAAAAAGCAAGTTCTCTAAATTATGAAAATTGGTCTTTTCTGTCAAGATAATTGTTTTAATTTTGTGATTTTTAACAGAATACGAATCGTCTATTCTGCCGTTTCGATCCAAAATTACACGCACAGGATTAGTTCCCGTCCAGGTTCGAACATCCAGCTGAGGGTTGTCGTCCAATACAGTTTGGGTGCCTGCTAAAATAGCCATTTCTTCACTGCGCCATTTGTGTACCAGCTGTCGGGAATAAGTATTTGTTATCCATACGGGTTTTTTATCGCTTATGGTGTCACCCTGAGCTTGTCGAAGGGCAGCCAAAGGAGCTAAAAATCCATCACTGGTTTCGGCCCATTTTAATATAACATAAGGACGTTTCTTTTCATGAAAAGTAAAAAATCGGCGATTAAATTCGCGGCATTCTTTTTCGAGTACGCCTACAATTACTGTTTTTTCGGCTTCCTGTAATTTTCTGATTCCGTTACCTGCAACTTTTTCGTTGGGGTCTGCCGTACCAATAACAATATTTTGAATTTTATAACGAATAATAAGGTCGCAGCAGGGAGGTGTTTTTCCATAATGGCTGCAGGGTTCCAAACTTACATACAAAGTAGCTTTTGGAATAAGATGCCTGTCTTGTTCACTAACGGAATTAATACAGTTTACCTCTCCATGAGCTCCACCAAAAGCCGAGGTGTGGCCTTCACCAATAATCCTGTTTTCATATACCAAAACGGCACCAACAGAAGGATTGGGCATGGCTTCACGTAATCCGTTTTTTGCCAGTTCCAGGCAGCGTTGCATGTAGTTTTCGTGGTTCACTCTTTTGGTTAAAATGTTGGAAAGTCTCAAAGTTACAAAGTTTTCGTCTTTAAATTTAAAAAGCCAATTTTCAAAGGGTCAAATTTTCAAATTGATTAGCTTTGTACCAGCCAGATTAATGGTGTGTAAAAATGAAATTAAAAGAATACAGAAACTATTTTATCGAAAAATTAACGCCTTTATATGATGCTATGGAGGCGGAAAGCTTTTTCAATATTACCCTCGAAGAACTTAAAGGCTGGAAACGTGTTGATCTTGCCATGAAGCCCGACGCTGTTCTATCTTCTGATGAGATTACAAAATGGAATAAGGTACTGGAACAACTGGAAGGGCAAAAGCCGATACAGTATATTTTTGCCAAGGCTCATTTTTACGGACTGGAATTTGAGGTAAACGAAAACACACTGATCCCACGACCTGAAACGGAAGAGCTGGTAGAATGGATCGTAAAAGAAAACGAATTTAAAGGAAATATAAAGGTCTTGGATGTTGGTACAGGTAGTGGCTGTATTGCCGTTTCATTGGCTAAAAACCTTACTGATGCGACGGTTTCGGCTATTGATGTATCGGTAGAGGCATTAGCTGTAGCCAAAAGAAATGCGCTGCATAATAAAACTGATGTTAATTTTATACAACAGGATATTCTTGCTGCCGAAACACTGCCACAAACATTTGATATTATCGTTTCAAACCCGCCCTATGTGCGTAATCTTGAAAAGGTTGAGATTAAAGAGAATGTTTTACAATACGAACCACATTTGGCACTCTTTGTAGAAGATAATGATGCTTTACTGTTTTATCGAAAAATAGCTTTACTGGCAAAAGGTAATTTATCACCCAATGGTAAATTATACTTTGAGATCAATCAATATTTAGGAACTGAAATGATAGAAATGCTCGAAAATTTCGGCTTTAAAGATATAGTTCTTAAAAAGGATATTTACGGAAACGACAGAATGATGGCTGCAATGGTTTAATGAAAGTTGGCTTCGGCAGGCTCAGCCTGACTAATGTTTTCCCGGATTGATTACTCGTATCGAAGTGCTTCAACAGGATCAAGGGCTGCGGCTTTAATGGCAGGATAAGATCCGGAGAAAAGCGTAACAGTAATAACAGTTGTTAGGGCAGCAAAAATAGCCATCCACGGAATTGCGAATGCTACGTTAAAAATCAGAGATGCTCCAACTCCGCCTACTAACAGTCCTAGTATGATACCCACTATTCCGCCTATAACACTTATTATAAGTGTCTCCGTAAAGAACTGAAGGGCAATGGTGCTTTTCTTGGCGCCAAGCGATTTACGAACACCAATCTCACGCGTTCTTTCAGTAACCGAAACAAGCATGATGTTCATCAATGCGATCGAAGAACCAAAAACAGTAATGATACCTATAACCCAGGCCGCAATATTAAGTGTGTCGGTTTGCGACATCAATGATTTTAAAAGCTCATCACTACGCTCAATACCAAAATTATTTTCTTCTACGGGGTTTAGGTGTCGCACCTGACGCATGGTAAGTATGGCTTCATCTACCGCAGAATCCAGCATATCGCGATTACCTATCATCACTTTTACCTCATAATCAATATTAGGTGCAGTAAAAAGGGAGCGCGCTACCTGTATAGGTATGATGAGTCTTAAATCCTGTCTGTTGCCAAAAGTAGAGCCTCTTTCTTTAAGAACTCCGATTACTTTAAATCGTGCTCCACGTACTGAGATAATCTGATCGATTGGATTAACATCTTTTAAAAGCCCTTTGGTAAAGTCAGAGCCTACAATACATACATAGTTGTTATTACTGATATCAAAGTTGTTGAAGTTTCTACCGGCAGTTGTTTCCAGTCCCGAGTTAGGCAGGAAATATTCGTCTGCGCCAACTATAGTGATTTCAGGATCTGTTTTTTTACCGTCATGTTTTACCTCGGCATTACTGGCTGCGGTAAAAGATAATGAGGTTGTAGAAAGTGGGTAGTTGTAACGCTCCTGGAATTCTTTTGCCTGGGGATAGCTTATAATGGGGTTCACTTTTTCTTCACCACTGTTACGACCTATCTGATCAGAGAAATCATAGCGGCTCATTGAAAAAGTATTAGCTCCCATAGAAGCAAAGTTCCCTGTAACAGTACTCTCCAGTACAGCTACAGCAGCAAGGATGCCTACTAAAGCAAAGATACCCAGTCCGATGATAAACACCGTTAATGTGGTTCTAAGCATCTGGCTTCTTATGGAATCGAAAGCAATTCTTGTATTCTCCCTAAACAGGCTAAACATATTTCATTTTTTGATGCCACTAAAATACACTTTTTTTATTTTAAGTTTAAGATTTAACCTTCAAGTTTATGCTTGTATTTGTAAGTTGTAGCTTAATATTACTTTCCTGACAGCACTTAGTGTACGACTTAGAAGAATCCGGAACTTAAAACCTGAAATCTGAAAATTCAATCCGTATATTTGCAGTCTTAAAAATTATCTAAAAATGGCACAAAAACCAGGCATTCCAAAGGGTACAAGAGATTTTTCACCATCAGAGGTGGCTAAACGTCAATATATTATGTCGGCGATAAAACATCATTTCGAAACTTTTGGATTCCAGCCGATAGAAACACCTTCTTTTGAAAACTCCGAAACCCTTATGGGAAAATATGGAGAAGAAGGAGACAGACTTATTTTTAAGATACTAAATTCGGGTAATTTCTTTTTTGACAAAAATAAAATTGAATTGCCGCAATCGCTGGAAGAGCTGCGTGTAAACTCTTCAGAGACTATCAATAAAGAACAATTGATAGAACTGAATAAATTTACTTCGAGAATCTCCGAAAAAGCATTGCGTTACGACCTTACCGTACCATTTGCACGTTATGTGGTACAGCACCAAAATGAGATAGAGTTTCCGTTCAAGCGCTACCAGATACAGCCGGTTTGGAGAGCAGACCGCCCGCAAAAAGGCCGTTTCAGAGAGTTCTTCCAGTGTGATGCCGATGTAGTAGGTTCTACGTCGCTTTGGCAGGAAGTAGAATTGGTACAGCTTTATGATAGTGTATTTACTACACTTGGATTAAAAGGAGCAGTTATCAAGATCAATAATCGAAAAATACTTTCAGGTATTGCTGAAGTAATTGGTGCTAAAGATAAACTGATCGATTTTACAGTGGCGCTGGATAAGCTGGATAAAGTAGGAGAAGACGGTGTGAAAAAAGAAATGCTTGAAAAAGGCATTACCGAAGAAGCATTGGTAAAAGTACAGCCACTGTTTAATTTCACCGGGTCTATTAATGAAAAACTTGAAAAGCTGACCGAACTCCTTGCTTCTTCTGAAGAAGGACTTAAAGGTGTAGAAGAGCTTCGCTTTATATGTGATAATGTAACTGAAATTGGATTAGGAGAATCGATACTGGATTTAGATGTTACTCTGGCACGTGGTCTTAACTATTATACAGGTGCTATATTTGAAGTTAATGCTCCTAAAGAAGTAGCAATGGGATCTATTGGCGGCGGTGGCCGTTATGATGATCTTACCGGTATCTTCGGACTTAAAAATATGAGCGGTGTTGGGATCTCTTTTGGTCTTGACAGGATTTACCTTGTACTGGAGGAGCTTAATCTTTTTCCGGATACGGTTACTGAAGCTACTAAAGTATTGTTTGTGAACTTTGGCAATAAAGAAGCACTGTATTGCATGAAAGCAATTGTAAAATTGAGACAGGCAGGTATTAAAGCGGAGTTATATCCTGATGCCGCAAAAATGGCAAAACAATTCCAGCATGCCGATAAGAGGGGAATACCTTTTACTGTATTGTGTGGTGATGAAGAAATAAGTACTGCTACTTTTAAAATAAAGAATCTTTCATCGGGAGAGCAGGAGAGCGTGAGCCTCGAAGCACTTGTTGAGAAATTAAAATAAGATCGAATAAATCAAAATAAAAAGAGGGGTGGCTAAATTTTTAGCCACCCCTCTTGCATTAAATAAAAAAGAACGTCTTGATCACATCATATTTCTATGATCTGAATACGGTTTTTGGGTACTTTCCCCGATGTGTCTTCAACAATTTCGATCCCCAAAATTTCAAAAGGCCTTTCAATGGTATTATGAATTGTAATATAATCCATAGCCAGGGTGTCAAAATTTTCAGGATGAAGTACAATAACAACACTGTCTGTGAGCTCGTTTTCAATAATAAAGTTCCTCATTCCATCAAAATTCATCTTGTTGCTGTGCATGCTTTACGTGTTTTTAAGGACTAGTGCTATTGCCTGTTATTATGAGTAAATGAATAATCGAGGCTGTGGTAAAAGTTAATTTACGCATTAAATAGTTTAGCCATTTTGTTATACAATCAAGAAAAAAATCCCGTTTGCACCAAGGTACAAACGGGATTTAATTTAGCAGTAAGATGATAAAGTGAGTACCTTGCGTTACTCTACCGCATCAAGAACATTAATGTTGCTTTTAGCCACGTTACCGGTGCTGTCCTGAAGGATTTCGATTCCCAAAATTTCAAAAGGACGTTCAATCTGGTTGCCATTAATATCAAGGTAATCCATTACCAAATCGTCAAAACTGTCTGGGTGAAGCGATATAGCAACACTGTCTGTAAGTTCGTTTTCAAGAATGTAATTACGCATCGCGTCATAAGTAATTTTCTCCATAATAATAAGGTTTAGGTTGGTTAAAAATACTTATTACTATGTACGAATATATTTTTTATGTGTTAAAAATTTAAACTTTAACAATTCTAAGTGTTAAAACACGTAATCAATAGAAAAAGTCTGACTAAAAGAAACTAAATATTTAAATATTAAATATTAAATATTGATTTTTCGTTTTTTTAAAGTACTGATATATAGCTGTTTTTTATGTTGTAAGATTTAGATTAATATTATCTAAAATCTACTATGCCGCCGCCATTGTTACCATTTTTAACCGTTTTGTTAGTGGTGCGGTTCCAGTCAATATTTTGAAATTTCTTTTTAAATTCGGCAAGATCGCGATCAAAATGATCGTAAATTACTAATTTAGGTGTACCAATTTCCGCCAGATCGTTAAAAGATAACTCTCCTATATAGGCAATCTCACCTTTTTTAATTTCAAACGGAATTGAAAAAGGTTTACTGAAATTTACCATACCTGTTGGGCCAATATGGTCAAGGTAATTGTATTGTGTGAATGCATAATTTCCAGGCTCTCTCTCAATCACAAACAGGTATGTTTGTTTGTTGTTGAAATCACCACTATAGCCGCGTTCGTTTTTCTGATTACGTGCCTTGAACATTATTTTTCCGGCATTGCGCTTATTGAATTTTTTGTCTCCTGAAGAAGCTTCATAGAAAAAGCGGTATATGTCATTTTTAGGCATATCACTTTCAAACGTAATTGTGCCTATAACAAGACCTTTATCTGATGCTGTGGTAAAAGTTTCAGGTGCTTTATCCGATAATGCCGAATTACATCCAATAGCTAGGAAAAGTAGGGGTAGAAGTAAATATAGTGCTCTCATAAGTTTATACAATTGATATTGTAAAGATACTAAAGAGAGCAGGAGTTTAATATGATCTTACAGCGAATTAACAAAAGTGAATTCTCATTGTATTTTCGGCTAAAACGATCAAAATCAGGAAAAGAACATTTAGAATAGTTCTGCTAAGAAATATACTTCTTTATCGGTGTAGTTTTTTTCATCTTTGCCTTTGCTGTTAGAGCAGGTATAGGTAACCGTACCATCAGTAGCCCTGTTAATTTTCCATACAAAAAGAGGCACTCTAAGTCCAAATTTACCTGCCTGATACACCTCGTCGTTTATATTAAACTTTTTCATTTTTAAGTATTTATGGTAAAGATAGGCATAAACTATCCGATAATGGGGGTAAAACGGACTTATCTTTTTGAAAATCATTTTAATAGACAGAAACAAGTTGGATTATAAGGGGTAATTTTCATTTTTAATTCTTCCAGTAAGGAAACCTGCCGTTCGTTAATTAAAAGTATTGCTTCTTCAAAAGTAAACCATCCGGCTTCGTCTATCTCCGGGAATTCTTTCATTTTACCCGATCTTGGCGGCCATTCTATTTCAAAAGTATTGGAAGTAATAGTTTTCGGATCTAAATTTCCGGCAGCTGCCCAGCACAAAACTTTCTTGCCGCCTTTCTGGATTATTGTTTGTAATGCTATAAATGGCTCTTTAGGTACGTAACCGGTTTCTTCCTTAAATTCCCTTACCGCACAGTCAATAGGGGCTTCGGCAGGTTCTAATTCACCTTTTGGAATTGTCCACCAGCCCTTGTCTTTTTTAGCAAAATAAGGCCCTCCAGGATGTACCAGGAAAAATTCGGTTTCCATACCGGTATTTCGGTAAAGTAATATCCCTGCGCTTTGTTTCATATTATAAATATACTGCTATTTTTGTGTGACTAAAGCCAGAGTTATGAGTGAACGCCCTAAAATAAAGATACCATTACAACCCGCAGATAAAATACTGGAAGTAATGGGCTATATGTTCCTTGCAGCATTTTGGATATTTGTTTCGTATGCCTATTCAGTAATGCCCGAAACAATCCCTACTCATTTTAACCTGGCCGGAGAAGCCGATGGTTTTGGCGAAAAGGAGACTGTTTTTTTAATGCCGATAATTGGAACACTCTTATTTATAGTGCTTAGTATAGTGCAGCAAAGACCGCATGCATTTAATTATATTACAGAGATAACTCCCGAAAATGCAGAAAAACAGTATACTATTGCTGTAAGGATGATGCGTTTCCTTAAAGTTGCTTTGATTGTTGTTTTTGGATTTGGAGAAATCCTTACCTATAAAACAGCAATGGGTGCTGGTGGTGAGCTTGGAGTTTGGATTGTACCAATAACGCTGCTATTAACTCTAGGTCCTTTATTTTATTTTTTAATAAAATCGTCAAAGTAATCCTTGTTTGTTAATTATAATATCCAATCTATATACTATTTGAATAGTAATTTAGAGTTTGTAAACAAAAGTTTGCTACCCGAAGTTGAAGTTATTCTTCTATTATATAATCTTTGTGGGCTGAGCTAAAATAATCATCGGCAGCCTTGCCAAAACGCTGTAAGGTAATGTAGTTAAAAGTACCGCCTACTACAGCGCCTACGCCAAAAGGAATAAGCCTGCCTAAGGCAGCACCGCCACGTTTTGATCCATATTTAGTAATTAGTTTCCTGCCTATTTTTTGATTCATCCTGTTCCTTATCCTGTCGGTAATATGTTTATCGAAATGGCCTATAGTAAGCTTTTCTCCTTTTGCTAATGCTATTTTTTCCGGAACTACAATTCCCGCCCAGATACCCAGTACAAGTGTAAATTCCGATTCAAAATCTTCTTCGATATCTCTACCATAAATAAGTCCGGTTCCATAACAAATAGAAGCCATCCAGCGCAGCATAAAAGCAAGATCGGTAGAAACAGCTCCTGCTTCCATTGCTAACTGAGCGACTGTACCCAAACCGGGAATCATACCGGGAAGAGCGGTAGCAGCACCAATGGAAGCATACTTATTACGGGCTTTTTTTATATACATTTTCGAATGTTCACCCGCCGTTTTATGGGGCTGCACAAGACGTTGTAATTGTATATCACTCCTTATCTCATGAAAGGGAGGCATTACTTTTACTATTAATTTATGTAGATCCATTTATTTTTTTTTATAACTGTAGTACAATAACCGTTCCCAGATTAGAATAGTGTGATTTTTGCAACAAGCAGATGTGGTTTTTTAAAGTATAATCAAAGTTAATAGTTTGATTATAAATATGTTTTTAAGGTTAACAGTAAATTAACCCCAAGACATAACAAAAGCGGGCGAGTAGCCCGCTTCCGGTGCGATCATTGATTTTTTTATCTTTCGTCCCCCAACTCGGATAAATGATCACAGCTGTTTTGATCAAAACACAGTTTTGACCAGTACAAAAATACATTCTTTTGATTAAAACTTAAATACACATTAATAGGTATTTTGTGTTTTATCGTTGAAATACAGGTGTTTATGTTTTGTTTATTTCCAAGGTATACTTTGTCAGATATTTTTCTAACAAAGGCCCCTGCTTAAAACTAAGTTTCCAGATAATTTTATTGGTAAAGGTGTGGCACCATAATTCTACATAAAAATTATTGATGGCATATAGCAGTTTTCTTACGTGGCCTTCAAGGCAGGCGTCAATGAGTATACCATTGTTCCATAGTACTTTGTATTGCTCTTCTTCGTTTAGTTTTTTATAATCGTAAAGCTTCATATCCTCTTTGAATTACATTTTCTTCTTCATTCATCAAATACTGACTTATATTTTTAACGTGTTCATTGGGCTATTATTACACTACTAAAACCGCTGTTACATAATATCAAAGATAACGTATTAAAAATTAAGGGTTTATTAGCATTAGGTTAGCAAAAATTATGATTTCAAAGTTTGAAATTGCGGTATGTAATTTTAATAAAAAGATTATGAGACTATTGCTTTTACTCCCCAACTTACTACTTTTGGCCATATCGGGTCACAACCTTTCTGTCGATTTTTTTAATCCGGAGACAAAAGCTGGTATAGTAGTTACACTTATGCATTTATTTGTAATGGCGCTTTGCTTGTTGTTTATCGGACTTATTATAAAATCATTGTTCAGTATAAAATATATTGAAGAGCCTGAAAACAGTAGTGAACAAGAAAAAAAATATGGAGAATTTAACTTGCAGCATTCTTCCTGATTCTTGAGGTCTTTTATTTTTAGCACGCTTTTTGTTTGGCCTAAAAAAGTATTTTTAAATTTTTTAGGGAACAAAAATACTTTGATAGTATATTTTCCTACTTTTGTATAATAATGAGATTCTCAAGACAAATAATAACCTCTATGTTATCAGCGTATTTGCTGATACTTATGGTTATGCCTTGCAGTGATGCTCATGCTCAAATTGTAACGGCAAAACAAACTCAGGTTTCACAACTGGATAACGATCACCATGATGTAGAATTGTGCACGCCATTTTGTGTTTGTTCCAGCTGTACCGCAGCTATTGTATTACAGCCAACGGTAGAATTTGAGGCTTTTCAATTTGACCCTTACTTTAAAGAAGCATCCAATTTTTATACCTTTATTGCTTCTTCCTTTTTTGGCTCCATTTGGCAGCCACCCCAATTAGTATAATAATAATGTGCCGATGTGAGTCGGCTGATACGATGTGTTTTTATTTCGCATTATCACATTCAGGGATGTCCTGAATAGCTTTCAATTATTATATTAATTCATAATCTATGTTAGATAAGATTATTCATTTCAGTATCAATAATAAATTTATTATTGGGCTGTTTACCTTAGCATTAGTCATAACAGGTACCTATTCATTATATAACCTGCCGATCGATGCCCTGCCTGATATTACCAATAATCAGGTACAAATCATTACAAGTTCGCCTACACTTGCTACCCAGGAAGTAGAGCAATTTATAACTTATCCTATTGAACAGGCTGTAAAACCTATTCCAAGAGTTGTAGAGCTTCGTTCTATAAGCCGCTTTGGATTAAGTGTTGTTACCGTTGTTTTTGAAGAAGATGTAGATATTTATTGGGCAAGAGCCCAAATATCAGAACGTATTAAAGAAGCTGAAGACGTTATCTCAAGAGATCTTGGCAAGCCCGAAATGGCACCTATAAGTACAGGATTGGGTGAAATATACCAATATGTAGTTTTTCCCGAAAAAGGATATGAAGATAAATTCAATGCAATAGACCTTAGAACAATTCAGGACTGGATAATTAAACCACAATTAATTGGTACTAAAGGTGTAGCTGAAGTAAATACGCTTGGCGGTAAACTAAAACAGTATGAAATTGCTGTACAGCCGGATCGCTTAAAGAGCATGAATACCACTATTGCTGAGATCTTTGCAGCCTTAGAATCCAACAATGAAAATACCGGAGGTGCTTATATCGATAAGAAACCCTACGCCTATTTTATCAGGGGTATAGGTATGGTAAGCGGTATCGACGATATCAACAAAATTGTTATTAAGAACCAAAACGGAATACCGATCCTTATTCGTGATGTAGCAAAGGTACAGATAGGCAGCAGTATTCGCTATGGAGCTGTTACTAAAGATGGTAAGGGGGAAGAAGTGAGCGGGATGGTAATGATGCTGAAAGGAGAAAATAGTGGTCAGGTGGTGGAACGCGTAAAGGAAAAGATGGAACAGATAAAGAAATCTTTGCCCGAAGGTGTTTCTATAGAGCCATTTATGGACAGGACTAAATTAGTCGATAATGCCATTAGCACTGTAAAAACCAACTTAATAGAAGGTGCTCTTATTGTTATCTTCATCCTTGTATTATTACTGGGCAACTGGCGGGCAGGTCTTGTGGTAGCATCAGTAATTCCATTGGCATTACTGTTTGCCATCAGTATGATGAAACTCTTTGGTGTAAGCGGTAACCTGATGAGTTTGGGAGCAATAGACTTCGGGATTATTGTAGATGGAGCCGTTATTATTGTAGAGGCCATTATCCACCGACTCCAGGTCAGGAAGCCAGCTAAGCTTACTGCCGAAGAAATGAATAATGAGGTATACCAGGCTTCATCAAAAATAAGGAGCAGCGCTGCCTTTGGAGAGATCATTATATTAATAGTTTACCTCCCAATTTTAGCGCTTGTAGGTATAGAAGGCAAGATGTTTGGACCTATGGCACAAACGGTTTCGTTTGCTATTCTGGGTGCTTTTATACTATCCTTGACGTATGTTCCAATGATGAGTTCATTGGTACTCAAAAAAGAAACCGGGCATACCCCTAACATAAGTGATAGAATAATTAATGCTATATATAACTTTTACAAGCCATTGCTTAATAAAGCTTTAGAAGCTAAAAGAGTTGTGGTAGGGGCATCAGTCGCTCTGTTTATAGCGGCATTATTTATATTCAATTCATTGGGCGGTGAGTTTATTCCAACGCTTGATGAGGGAGATGTTGCAACCCACCTTATCATTGCTTCGGGTAGTTCACTTTCGCAGGAAATTGAGGCTACAACCAAAGCAGAACAGATACTTAAATCGAAATTTCCAGAAGTTACTATGGTGGTAACCAAAATTGGTAGTGCCGAGATCCCTACCGATCCGATGCCAATTGAAGCAGGAGATATGATTATTCTTTTAAAAGATAAATCGGAATGGACATCAGCTAAAACAAAGGAAGAACTCATGAAAAAGATGGAAGAAGCATTGGAAGAAATTCCGGGTGCTACTACCGAATTTTCACAGCCTATCCAGATGCGTTTTAATGAACTGATGACTGGTGTGCGTAGTGATGTGGCCATCAAGATATTTGGAGAAGATATCGATATGCTTGTGAGTAAAGGCGATGAGGTATTGGAACTTATAAAGGGTATTGAAGGCGTATCGGATGCTAAGGCAGAACGTGTATCAGGCCTGCCACAGATAACTGTGCGTTACAATAAAGATAAACTGGCACTGTACGGACTTAATATCGGTGATCTGAACAGGATCATAAGGATGGGTTTTGCCGGAGAATCGACAGGACTGGTATATGAAGGTGAGAAACGTTTTGACCTTGTAGTGCGCCTTGATGAAGATAGTCGTCAGGATATAGCCAATGTAAAATCCCTGTTTATAACACTGCCTTCGGGTAGCCAGATACCTCTGGAACAGGTAGCCGATATTCAATATGAGAACGGGCCAATGCAGATTAGCCGTGAAGACGGTAAACGTAGGATCGTTGTGGGTTTTAATGTAAGGGGGAAAGATATTCAGGGTGTTGTAGAACAAATACAGGAGAAACTGGAAAGCAATTTCAAACTTCCTGACGGATATTATGTAACCTATGGCGGCCAGTTTGAAAACCTTGTTGAAGCCAACAAACGTTTAATGGTTGCTGTGCCTATAGCACTGGGATTAATATTCGTATTGCTTTATTTTACATTCAAATCCATAAAACAATCATTGCTTATTTTCACTGCGATACCACTATCTGCCATTGGAGGTATATTCGCCTTATGGCTAAGGGATATGCCTTTTAGTATTTCGGCAGGCGTAGGCTTTATTGCTTTGTTTGGTGTTTCGGTACTAAACGGGATCGTATTGATATCGTATTTTAATCAGCTTAAAAAAGAAGGAATGGATAGTATTTATGAACGTATAAGAGAAGGTACTAAAGTAAGGCTTAGGCCGGTTATACTTACGGCTTCGGTTGCATCGTTAGGTTTTCTTCCTATGGCTATTAGCAGTAGTGCAGGGGCAGAGGTTCAAAAACCTTTAGCTACAGTAGTAATAGGCGGATTAATAACTGCTACACTCTTAACACTTATTGTACTGCCGATACTGTATTACTATTTCGAGAAAGGTATTAAGTCAAGCCTTAAGCCTAATACTAAAGTAATAACAGTTATTTTATTAAGCTTATCGGGTATTGTGGCCAATGCGCAAATACCTCAAAAGATGGATTTGCCAAAGGCGATAGAGCTTGGACTGAAAAACAATCAGTCCATTCAGGCATCCCAATTGGAAAATAAAATGCAGGAGCAGTTAAAAGGAACTGTTTATGAATTGCCTAAAACAGAGATTAATGGCCAATTTGGGCAGATAAACTCAAAAAAACAGGATAAGAATCTTAGTGTTTCGCAGAGTTTTAGTCCGTTTCAGTTTGGAGCAAAAAAGAAACTGCAAACGGCAAGCACTACCTCCAGTCAATTAAAGGTAGGTGTTACCAAGCAGGAAATCATCTTCAATATAAGACAGTCCTGGAATTTGTTGTTGTACCATAGTGAACTTAATAAAGTTTTGAACAAGCAAAATGTACTAATGAAACGCTTTGTACAGGCAGCTGATTTAAAGTTTAAAACAGGCGAAATAGGTTCGCTGGAAAAGGTAACGGCAATTGCGAGACAGCAGGAACTGGAACAGCAGGTAAAACAAAATACAACAATGCTTAACGTTGAGAAATCGAAACTTAACGTGTTTATAAACAGCACAGTCGATTTTACAGTTGCAGATACTTCGTTTACAGTATTACCTTCACTAATGGTTTTAGATTCGGCACAGATCAAGCAAAACCCTAATGTTCAGCTGGCCTTACAGGAAGTACAGGTTGCAGAAGCGAGCAGGAAAGTAGAGAAATCTGCGTTATGGCCTGATCTTTCTGCCGGTTATTTTATACAGTCGCTAACAGGAAATCAGGAATTTGACGGACAGACCCGTTATTATGACGGTGCACTACGTTTTCAGGGGTTTTCGGTAGGGGTAACGATTCCGCTTTTTGCGGGCGGTAATGCTTCGCGAATAAGGGCTTCTAAAACAAATATCGAAGTACAGCAAAAAAATGCCGACTATCTGCACCAGCAGTTAAAAAGCCAGTACCAGCAGCAAACGAAGCAGTTAAATATGTACCAGTCACTATTGGATTATTACAAGAACACGGCTTTGCCTAATGCTAATATCATTACTAACAATGCCACAAAATCGTATCTTAACGGTGATATCGCTTATGTGGAATATGTACAGGGTTTAGAGACAGCTCTTACCATTAGGATCAACTATATTAACGCTATAAACAAATACAACGAAACAGTGATTAACCTTCAATTCTTGGTAAATCAATAATTAAGTAAAGATGAAAAAACAAAATATAATATACATAGTCCTTGGTGTAGTGTTACTTGCAGCGTTAGGTTACTTTCTTTTGAGAGATACCAAAAAAGCTGACGGGCACGATCATAATGAAGCAGAGGCACATAAAGAACAACCCAAAGCAACATCTCAGACAGCAATTAAGGAAGTAGAATTGAATGAAGCACAATACAAAGCATCTGATATTGTACTGGGAGGCTTTAGTATGAAAAACCTTAGCGATGTAGTTAATGCCAACGGTTACACGAAATTGCCGCCGCAAAACCAGGCAGACATATCGGTGTATTTATCAGGTCTCGTGAAGACCATCAATGTAATTGAAGGTGAATATGTAAAGAAAGGAAAGGTACTGGCTACAATAGAAAGCCTTGAATTAGCTAAACTGCAGGAAGAGTATCATACTTCAAAAAGTAATCTGGACTTCCTGACGCTGGAATATGAAAGACAAAAGACCCTGAGCGACGAGAACGTAAATTCGAAAAAAGTGTTCCAAAGAACCAAATCCGACTTCGAAATTGAAAAAGCACGCTACAATTCGCTTCAAAAACAGTTAAATATCTTAAATTTAGGTAGTGCAAAAGGTACGGCTTCATTAATGCCGGTTGTGGCTTCAATATCAGGATATATTACCCAGGTAAATGTGAAAATAGGAAGTACTGCTGAAATTGGAAAACCGTTGTTTACTATTGTCGATAATTCTAAACTTCATGTGGATCTATTGGTATATGAAAAAGACCTGCAAAAGGTAAAACCGGGTCAGGACATACGATTCACGTTAACCAATCAGGACAATACCGAGATAAGAGGGAAAGTGTTTAATATTAGCCAGTCGTTTGAGAATGAAACTAAATCGGTTGCTGTCCACGCAGATATTACGAACAATAGTAAAGCATTGATTCCTGGAATGTATGTAAACGCCCTGATCGATGTAGGTACAAGAGAAGTTCAGGCACTGCCACTTGATGCGGTTATTAAGGCAGACGGCAGGGAGTTCATTTTTATACTGGAAGAAGGCCATGAGGAAGAAGAGCACAATCATGATGAAAAAGAAGGGCATTCGCACGAAGATGGACACGAGCATAAAGAAGAAGGAAAGACCTATCATTTTCAGCGTATAGAAGTAAAAACGGGAACCTCTCAATTGGGTTATGTCCAGGTTACTTTATTACAGGAAATCGATAAGGATGCAAAAATCGTATTAAAGGGAGCCTATTATATTCAAAGCCATTTGTTGAAAAGTGAAGGCGGCGGTGGCCATCAGCATTAATATAAATTCATACTATTATGGGAGATTGCTGTAGTACTGATCATAAAAAAGAAGCTGTAGCGCAGGAAGAAAGTTTTTTTCGGAGAAACAAGGGCTACATTGCTGCATCTATAAGTTTTGTACTGCTTATTCTGGGCATTATTTTCGAACAGACCGAAGCAGCGTTTTTTACACATCCGGTTAATCTTATTTGGTATATCGTAGCCTATGTTTTTGTGGGGCTTCCTGTAAATATAAGAGCATTAGACGAAATAAGGCACGGGAATGTTTTCTCTGAATTTTTCCTGATGTCTATTGCAACCATCGGTGCCTTTTTTATAGGGCAGTATTCCGAAGGTGTGGCTGTAATGTTATTCTATACCATTGGCGAATTGTTTCAGGATGCTGCTGTAGACAGGGCTACCCGAAGCATAAAAGCATTACTTGACATTCGCCCGGATACGGTTACCGTATTAAGAAACGGGAGGGAAGAAGTAGTTAATCCGTCTGAAGTAGCAATTGGGGAGATCATCCAGATAAAATCGGGTGAAAAAGTGGCTTTAGATGGTGAGTTATTGTCTGAAACTGCTTCCTTTAATACAGCAGCACTAACAGGAGAAAGCAAGCCTGATACCAAGTCTAAAACTGATGTGGTACTGGCAGGTATGATTAACCTCCATACTCTTGTTGAAGTTAAAGTTACCGCGCTGTTTAAGGATAGTAAACTATCCAAAATATTGGAAATGGTGCAGGATGCAACGGCGAAAAAATCAAAAACCCAGTTGTTTATATCCAGGTTTGCAAAGATCTATACACCTATAGTTGTGTTCCTTGCCATTGGTATATTATTGCTGCCTTACTTTTTTGTAGATACTTATGTGTTTAATGACTGGTTGTATCGCGCGCTAGTATTTTTGGTTATTTCATGTCCATGTGCTTTGGTCGTTTCTATTCCGTTAGGATATTTTGGTGGTATAGGTTTAGCATCCCGCAAAGGAATTTTGTTTAAAGGTGGGAATTATCTGGATGTAATGACAAAAGTGGATACTGTGATCATGGACAAGACAGGTACACTTACCAAAGGTGTATTTAAAGTTCAGGAGGTGGTTACCAGTAATTTCGACAAACAGGAAATGCTCAAGCTGGTTGCAGCACTGGAAAACAAATCGACACACCCTATTGCTAAGGCGGTTGTTCAATATGCAGGAGAAGCCACTATAAGAACAGTATCTATTGAAGATGTAAGGGAAATTGCCGGGCACGGATTATCCGGGATTATAGAGGGTAAGAAAGTGCTGGCTGGAAATTTAAAACTGCTTAAGAAATTCAATATTGCTTATGATGCTGCTATTGAAGGAAATGTTGAGACCATTGTAGTTGTTGCGATAGACGATCAATATGCCGGGTATATAACTATTGCCGATGAAATTAAGGAAGATGCTAAAGAGGCGATAGAACGTTTGCATGCACTCGGAATTAAAACGGTAATGCTGAGCGGAGACAAACAAAGCATCGTTGATAAAGTAGCGAAAGCGTTGAATATCGATACGGCATTTGGTGATCTGCTTCCGGAGAATAAAGTACAAAAGGTTCAGGAACTGAAAGGCCAGGGACGTACTATCGCTTTTGTGGGCGATGGTGTTAATGATGCTCCTGTAATCGCGCTTGCCGATGCAGGTATTGCTATGGGCGGATTGGGTAGTGATGCAACTATTGAAACTGCCGATGTGGTGATCCAGAACGACCAGCCGGTAAAAATTGCAACTGCAATACAGGTGGGTAAAATTACCCGCAGAATAGTAATGCAGAACATTAGCCTTGCCTTTGGGGTAAAAGTGATTGTTCTTATTTTGGGAGCAGGTGGTTTAGCTAATTTATGGGAGGCTGTTTTTGCCGATGTAGGTGTGGCGCTGCTCGCAATTTTAAATGCTGTGCGAATTCAAAGAACAAAATTATAGACTGATAGAGGCTGTTTCTTTCTTTTTTTTGAGAGAGGGAACAGTCTTTATTTATTGCGATAAATCGTATAAATGGATTAAAAATTTATGTATTAACAAGTTGTTGTGCGTTACCAATACGTTTTTTGAATACTTTTGTACAATACTTCATTAAAAGATGAAAAAGCTGTTTGCTGTTATATTAATGGTTATGTACTTAATCCCGGCTGTTGGGGTTCATGTATCTGCGCATTTTTGTGGCGGTGAGTTGTCGTCTGTTTCCCACTATAGTGTCGAAAAGCAAAAATGCTTTTGTGGCAGCAAAAAAATGGGTAAAGGTTGTTGTGATGACAAACAGGTAACCATTAAAATTGACAAACAGCAAAAAACAGAATTTCAAACCCTGAAATTCTCTAATCCAATAGTTGCTCTGCCTTCAGTACCTGTAACTTTTCAGGCGCCTTATACAATTAAAAGTATAGACAGAGTAGATTACGATCTATTTCACCCGCCTAATCTCTACGAGCAGCCAATATATCTGCTCAACAGGGTTTTCAGAATTTGATTTTTTAGTTGATTAAGTACATCCGATACATTCTTTGTATACGGATCATTTGTGTATTCACTCAATTCAGATTAATTAAATTCAATTTCAAAATGAAAACTATAAAAAATATACTGCTGATGTTAAGCCTGTTATTTGTTGTAACAGGATGCGAAGGTCAAATAAAAAATGCTAAAAAAGAGACCGTTAAAGTATATGGTAACTGCGGAATGTGCAAAAAGACCATTGAAAAAGCAGCCAATGAAAAAGGCGTTGTAAAAGCAGATTGGGATATTGACAGCAATATGCTGACCATGACCTATGATTCTGCAAAAACGAATCCTGATGCCATCCTTAAAAAAGTAGCCTATGCGGGTTATGACAGCGATAAATTCAGAGCTCCTGATGAAGCGTATGATGCACTTCACGGATGCTGCCAGTACGACAGACCTGTTAAAAATACAGCTAAAGCAGAAAGTCACGATGCACACAAGGGGCATGATATGGCTGTTTCCGAAACGAAAGATGTACAAGGTGGTTTAATGGATAAGGTTATTGCTTCTTATTTTGCGGTTAAAGATGCTTTGGTAAAATCGAACGGTACAGCAGTTGCTACAGCAGCAGTTGAATTGACAAAAGCTATTGCAGCAGTTCCGATGGATAAAATGACTAAAGAGCAGCACACGATATGGATGAAAGTTTTACCGGCGGTTAAAGAAGATGCCGAACATATTGCAGATACTAAAGATGTAAAACACCAAAGAGAACATTTTACAACTTTATCGGCTAATATATACCAGGTTTTAAAAACGTTCAAAACAAATGAGGCAGTATATTACCAAAAATGCCCAATGTTTAATGATGGGAAAGGGGCTAACTGGTTAAGTAAAGACAAAGACATTAAAAACCCATATTACGGCAGCGCAATGCTTACCTGCGGGAGTACTGTTGAAACTTTGAAGTAACCATCTTATTTTACCAACCTAATCAGATCATAAACAATGAAAAGTATCATTTTAATTATAGCTGTTGCCTTACTTCCATTTATGGCATCGGCCCAGATAAAAAAAGCCAGCCTTCAGGCAAGCGGCCTAACCTGCAGTATGTGCAGTAATTCGGTTTTAAAATCACTTAAAGCCGTTCCTTTTGTTGGAACGATAGAAAGTGATGTAGAAACTTCTACGTTTAATATCACTTTTAAAGACGGACAGGAAGTAGACCTTGATGCTTTGCAGAAAGCAGTTTCTAAAGCAGGATTTTCGGTATCCAAATTAGTATTTACAATTAATGTAGGTGCTATAAAAGTGAAAGAAGATACCCATGTTGCTATTAATGGAAAGACTTATCATTTTATCAATGTAAAGGAAAAAGCATTGAATGGTGATGTAGACCTAACTCTGATAGACAAAAATTTTGTAACTTCTAAAGAGTTTAAAAAATTTAAAGGTCAGACAAAAATGGCATGTTACACAACCGGAACAAAGCAGGCTTGCTGCTCTTCCGGTATGGGTAATGACCGCATGTATCACGTAACAATATAAAAACGGGATACATGAAGAGACTTAGTATAATCCTGCTCCTTTTGGCAGCAGTAAGCTCGCACGCACAAGAGTTATTTGTTTTTACAGAGCCTGCCAGTAATATGCCAGGCAATTCGCTTGGTGCCCGGGTAATGTCATCAGTAATGAGAGAAAGTGAAGGAGGCGGAACCAATTTTCACCTAATGCCCGAAGTTCGCTATGGTATAAGCAGTAAACTGATGGTGCAGGCTCAGGCCTTTATAAGTAACCGAAACAGCAGCCTGGTGGGTGAAGGCGGCGCAGTATATGCCCAATACAAGTTCCTAAATAATGATGAGGTTAAGAAACACTTTAGGATGGCAGCTTACGGTAGGGCAAGTTATAACAATGCTGATATCCATCAGGAAGAAATTGAGACCGTAGGGCATAATTCTGGGTTTGAAGCAGGTATAATTGCAACCCAATTATTGCATAAGGTGGCATTAAGTTCATCGATCAGTTTTGAACAGGCATTGGATAATGGGAGTTATGCGTTTCCGGCTGATCATGCGAATAACGCGATGAACTATAGTTTTTCGGCAGGAAAGCTAATGCTGCCTAAAAAGTATACAGGATACAACCAGACAAATTTTAACCTGATGCTCGAGTTTTTAGGGCAACGGCTCAATGAAAATGGGAGGTCTTATTTAGACATAGCTCCATCAGTACAGTTTATCTTTTTTAGCAGGGCAAGGTTGGATATAGGCTATCGCCATCAGATTTACAGCACAATGGAAAGATCGGCACCCAATGGTTTTGTTTTCAGACTGGAGTATAATTTTTATAATGTGTTTTAATCCAAAAAAGACACAAGATTAATCCAAAATTCTATAATAGATGATGATGTATTAATAAGGAACTTTGAGTAAAATAAACCCGATCATTATGAAACATACCTATAGCATTACAGGAATGAGCTGCGATGGATGCCGCACTAAAGTTGAAAAAGCATTAAATGCTGTTGAGGGGATAGAAGCTTCGGTTTCGTTACATCCTCCGGTAGCAGTGATTACAATGAAAGAGCATATCCCAACAGAAAAGTTACAGGAAGTGTTGACTGCGATTGGGAATTATAAAATACAAATGGGCGACCATGCCCATATCCCTGCTGTAGATCAAAAAGTGATGGTTCACAGTAATCATACGGAGCATATCCATGATCATAAGAAAACGATGGTATCAGGTGGTGGCGGAAAATATTATTGCCCTATGCACTGCGAGGGAGATAAGATCTATGACAAACCTGGTAACTGCCCGGTTTGTGGAATGAACTTAGAGAAAATGCATGAGTTGACGCCAAAGAAAAAGCAATACACCTGCCCAATGCATCCGGAGATTGTAAAAGATGAGGCGGGATCCTGCCCGATTTGTGGGATGGATCTCGTTCCTATGGAACCCGATGACGAGGTGGATAAAACGTATACCGATCTGTTATTTAAATTCAAAATAGCAGTAGCCTTTACACTCCCAATTTTTATACTGGCAATGGGTGAGATGATTCCGGGGAATCCAATCGGCAAGATTATTTCACACCATGTTTCCAACTGGCTGCAACTGGTGTTTTCACTTCCGGTAGTGTTTTATGCTACATGGATGTTCTTCCAGAGAGCATGGGTCTCATTCACAACTTTCCGTTTAAACATGTTCAGTTTAATAGGATTAGGTGCATCGGCAGCTTTTGTTTTTAGCATTGTTGCTTTATTGTTTCCGTCGGTTTTTCCGGATCAGTTCAAAAGTCATAACGGCACGGTATTTCTTTACTTCGAAGCAGTTACAGTTATACTAACCCTGGTTTTGTTAGGACAGTTATTGGAAGCAAGGGCACACAGCCAAACAAGTGGAGCGATAAAAGAATTACTGAAATTATCCCCAACAGAAGCAACGCTTGTTGCTGACGGTAAGGATAAAGTAATTGCAATAAATGATATTGTTAAAGGCGATATACTGCGTGTAAAACCGGGAGAAAAAATTCCGGTAGACGGGACTATAACCGAAGGCAGCAGCAGTATAGACGAATCTATGATAACAGGCGAACCAATACCTGTCACTAAGAACGAAGGAGATAAGGTCAGTTCCGGAACTATAAACGGAACAAAATCATTTCTGATGGTAGCTGAAAGAGTAGGAGAGGAAACGCTTTTATCTCAGATCATTCAGATGGTAAACAATGCCAGCCGCTCTAAAGCACCGATTCAGAAACTGGCTGATGAAATATCAAAATACTTCGTTCCTATTGTAATCGGTGTTGCTGTAATAACCTTTATTATATGGGCAATATTCGGGCCGGAGCCTGCTTATGTTTTTGGTTTTGTAAATGCGCTGGCTGTTTTAATCATTGCCTGTCCGTGTGCTTTAGGATTGGCTACACCAATGTCCATCATGGTAGGAGTAGGTAAAGGAGCACAAAATGGCGTTCTCATTAAAAATGCCGAAGCCATTGAGAAAATGGATAAGATCAATGTATTGATAACTGATAAGACAGGAACGATTACAGAAGGAAAACCCTCGGTAGAAAAAATAGTATCCTTTAATGGTATTAACGATAAAGAGTTGATCAGAGTTATAGCATCACTCAACCAGTATAGTGAGCATCCGTTAGGAGAAGCGATCATGAAGTTTGCTGAGATTAATGGTGTAGTTCCAACTCCGGTACAGGATTTTGATTCGGTAACTGGTAAAGGAGTTATAGGTACGCTTTCCGGGAAACAGATCGCGATAGGTAACAAAGGATTAATGGAACAGTTTGGTGCTGTTGTTTCGGCGGAAGCCTTAGAAAAAGTTGTACATGAGCAATCTCTGGGTAAAACAGTTTCTTATATCAGTATAGGGAACAGTGTAGAGGGGTATGTAACCATTACCGATGCGATTAAAGAGACAAGCCAAAAGGCAATTCGCACTTTAATGGAGCAGGGTATTGATGTGATCATGCTTACCGGAGATAATAAAAATACAGCAAAAGCTGTAGCCGATAGTTTGGGTTTAAAGCATTTTCAGGCGGAATGTATGCCAGAGGATAAACTGAAAGTGATCGAGAAACTTCAGGCAGAAGGTAAAATCGTAGCAATGGCCGGAGACGGAATAAATGATGCGCCTGCATTGGCACAATCGGATATTGGTATCGCTATGGGTACAGGTACCGATGTAGCTATTGAAAGTGCTGAGATCACATTGCTAAAAGGCGACCTGCAAGGCATTGTAAAAGCAAAGGAGCTGAGCCATGGCGTAATGAAAAACATCAGGCAGAATTTATTCCTGGCGTTTGTTTATAATGTGATCGGTATTCCGGTTGCTGCAGGAGTACTGTATCCTGCTTTTGGGATATTATTATCACCGATGATAGCTGCTGCTGCAATGAGCCTTAGTTCGGTATCCGTGATCGTAAATTCATTACGTATCAGGAGTTTAAAGCTTCAATAAGAAAAATTACATGACAAAAGAATATAAAAATATGATAAGGATGAAGCTGTTTATAACAATCTTGTCCTTCTTTTTAGGATCAATAGTGGTTATAGCTCAAAATACTAAGGAATATGATCTGTATATAAACGATACAATAGTTAATTATACGGGTAAACAGGTAAAAGCGATTGCCATTAACGGAAAAATACCCGGGCCGCAACTGGATTTTACCGAGGGCGATATCGCAGTGATACGGGTACACAACAAAATGCACCATGAAACTTCGATCCATTGGCATGGACTTATACTTCCAAACGAACAGGATGGAGTGCCATATCTTACAACAGCACCCATAAAAGGTATGTCTACCCATACGTATACGTTCCCTATTAAGCAAAGCGGAACCTATTGGTACCATTCACATACTATGTTACAGGAACAGGTTGGGATGTATGGTGCTTTTATAATTCATAAGAAAGGCGAACCAAAACTGCCTGAGTATACAGTATTGATAAGCGACTGGTCTGACGAGAACCCTCATGAGATAGAACGTTCTCTTCACAAAGCAACCGATTGGTATGCTATTAAAAAAGGAGCAACCCAAAATTATCTGGAAGCAGCTAAGGAAGGGTATTTAGGGACGAAATTTAAAAACGAATGGAAGCGCATGCATGCTATGGATGTGAGTGATGTATACTATGAACGTTTCTTTATAAATGGTAAGGTTGATGATGAAGCGTCGCAATTTAAGGCAGGCGATAAAGTAAGGCTTCGGGTTATTAACGGGAGTGCCTCTACTTATTTTTGGCTGACCTATTCCGGCGGAAAAATAAGTGTGGTTGGCAGCGATGGCGAAGATGTAGTACCTGTGGAGGTAGATCGGCTTATCGTTGGTACATCAGAAGTATATGATGTTGTTGTAACCATTCCTGATGATAACAAGGCATTTGAGTTTATAGCAACTTCTGAAGACAGGATAGGACATGCTTCTTTATGGTTAGGGCAAGGTGTCAGGCAATTAAAACAGCCGTTACCAAAGCTCAAGTATTTTGAAGGTATGAAGATGATGAACGACATGATGACCCTTGGCGGTAATATGAAAGATATGGGTATGAACATGAGCCTTCAAAAGATGGATATGAATACGGTTATGTATCCCGAGATAACAGGCAAAGCGGGAGCTGCTAAAGAAATAATGGATATGAAACATAGTGAGCATAGCGGTCATGGAAAATCTGATACTGGTATTGTGACTCTTAATTATTCGATGCTGAAAGCGCCTAAAAAAACAACATTGCCTGATGTGCCTTTCAGGACGCTGAAATTCGAACTGACCGGGAACATGAATCGTTACGTATGGACGATCAATGATAAGGCGGTTTCTGAAGTTGATAAAATATTAATCAAAAAAGGGGAGAACATTCGTATCATTATTACCAATAATTCGATGATGCGCCACCCTATGCACCTGCATGGGCATTATTTTAGGGTTATTAATGAGCACGGAGAATATTCACCTCTAAAGAATGTGATCGATGTAATGCCGATGGAAACCGATATTATAGAGTTTAATGCCTCTGAAGAATATGGTGACTGGTTTTTTCATTGCCATATACTATACCACATGATGTCGGGGATGGGTAGGATCTTTACTTATGAAGATTCGCCACCCAATCCACAGATCCCTGATCCTGAAAAAGCATTAAAAGTGGTATATAACGACGATAAGAGATATTACCTGTCTGCTGAAATTGGTTTAGAAAGTAACGGTAGTGATGGAGAGATCCGACTTGAAAATACCAAGAATTTTGCTGAAGTAGAATGGCGATTGGGATTCAATGATAGTTCAGGTTATGAAACCGAAGCGCATATAGGGCGTTATTTAGATAAAAAACAATTCTTTGCTGCCTATGCGGGATGGGATTTTAGGTACCATAGCTCAGAAGAATCAGAGAAAAACCTTTTTGGTCAGGCAAGTACACAGGCTAAAAGAGCAGTTGCCTGCGTAGGATTGATATATATGCTGCCCTGGTTTGTAGAAACCGATCTAAGGGTGGATCATGAAGGTAAAACCCGCTTACAATTTAAAAGAGACGATATTCCGTTAACATCACGACTACGATTATGGGCTTCCTGGAACACGGATTTTGAATACAGTGCCGGCAGCCGATACATTTTAACCAAATATTGGTCACTTTCTGCCCACTACGATAGTGATATGGGATTAGGCGGTGGTTTGGTGCTTACATATTAAGATTGGTAATATATTTGACTTTTTGAGCTGAATATTACTGTTTTTAATTTGCTATAAAAACAAAAAAGCTGTAAGTTAATTACTTACAGCTTTTTACCATTTTCGTAGCGAAGACGGGAGTTGAACCCGTGACCTCAGGGTTATGAATCCTGCGCTCTAACCGACTGAGCTACCTCGCCATTTTTGCTTGATTTATGTCCTTCAATGCGGGTGCAAATATAGAACTTATTTTGTACTCTCCAAATAAAATTTTAGAAAAAAAATTATTTTTCAAAAGGCTTTTTTATCCGTGTTAAATATTCTATATTTCGCAAAATTTAGACACCAATGGACGAAAAAATAAAATATGAACTGGAGTTTCCTATAACTTCTTCACCACAGCTTTTATATCAATATATATCTACACCATCGGGTCTTTCAGAATGGTTTGCAGATAATGTAAATTCGAGAGGTGAGTTTTTTACTTTCATTTGGGATGATTCTGAAGAAAAAGCAAGAATGTCGTCTAAAAAAACCGGAGAAAAAGTAAAATTCCGTTGGGTTGATGACGATAATAATGATGGTGAGTACTATTTTGAGCTTCGTATACTTGTAGACGAGATAACAAAAGATGTTTCGCTTATGGTGGTAGACTTTGCAGAAGAAGATGATTTACAGGAATCCAAACAGCTTTGGGAAAACCAGGTGTCAGACCTAAAGCATGTTTTAGGCTCAGTTTAGGAATTCTTTGTATTTAAAACTATATTTGCCCTGAATATTCAGGGCTTTTTTTATGATTAATTATAACGGTACTCTCGTAACCGAATCCAATATATCCATACACGAAAACAGGGGTTTTCTTTATGGCGATGCTATTTTTGAAACGCTTAGAGTGTTAGATGGTAAAGTTCTTTTTCTTGAAGATCATTACTTTAGGTTAATGGCATCCCTGCGCATTGTAAGGATGGAGATCCCTATGAATTTCACCATGGAGTATATGGAAGAACAGGTATTGCTGCTTACAGACACTTTAGCTGCAGCTCCGTCTTACAGAGCAAGAATATCTGTGTTTAGAAAATCAGGTGGCTATTACCTCCCAACAAACAACGATGTTGAGTTTATTGTAACTTCTTCTGCGCTTGAGGAACCTTTATATTCGTTTACAGAAGGTGCTTATGAAGTTGATCTATTCAAAGATTTCTATGTAACTAAGCAATTATTATCTACGCTTAAGAGTACTAACAAAATGGTTCAGATCACAGGAAGTGTTTTTGCGCACGAGAACGGCCTTCAAAACTGTTTGCTGGTTAATGATGAGAAAAATGTAATTGAAGCACTGCAGGGGAATCTATTTATGCTTACAGGCAATAGATTAGTTACTCCGCCTGTTTCAGATGGCTGTCTTAATGGTGTTATGCGCAGGCAGGTACTGGCTTTAGCTCAAAAAGTTGAAGGATTGGAAGTAGTGGAAGCATCTATATCGCCATTTGATCTGCAAAAAGCAGATGAATTATTCATTACAAATGTTATAAAAGGTATTCAGCCGATAACAAAATACCGTAAAAAAGAATTTGTTAGTATCATGGCATCAGATCTTTTAAAGCGACTTAATGCCAAAATACGATTTAGTTAATTTAAGGTAGGATTCTCAGGAGCATTAGACCAAATAAGGTAATCGCCGCCTAATTCCATAATTTTTTCTTTCCAGAATGAAGTGCTGGATTTGCCTATAATCTTGTTGTTATAGCTGTTTTCAGATACGATCCAGGAATTTTCTTCAAGCTCATCTTCAAGCTGGTGGGCATCCCATCCTGTATATCCAAGAAAGAAACGAATATTATTCTTTTTTATCAACCCCTTGTTTATTAGTTCTTTGGTCGACTCAAAGTCGCCTCCCCAATAAATGCCGTTAGATATTTCTATACTTTCCGGAATAAGTTCCGGAATGTTGTGGATAAAATAGAGGTTATCCTGCTCTACAGGGCCTCCGTTGTAGATTTTAAAATTTCCGCGTATCTCAGGGATGAGGTCGTGAATGCTATAGCCCAGAGGTTTGTTTAGGATAAATCCGACAGAGCCCTCATCGTTATGGTCGGCCAGTAGTACTACCGATCTGTTGAAAGAAAGATCCCCAATGGTGGAAGGTTCTGCAATTAGCAGGTGTCCTTTTTTTGGTTTTAGTGAAATCATCTTCTTACAATTTGTAATAAATTTAAATTAAAAAAAACAGACCTCCAAAAAAATTCACAAACTTTTAAAAAAAAAGCCTCTCAAAAATTGAGAGGCTTCTATATTTTTCTGTAAAAGAATTACTTAGCGTTTACAGTTCCGTCAAGCTCAGCTCCCGGTTTGAATTTCACTACATTTTTAGCAGCAATGCTTATTGATTTTCCTGTTTGAGGGTTTCTTCCTTCTCTTGCAGCTCTGTTAGATACAGACCATGATCCGAATCCAACTAATGATACTCTTCCACCTTTGTTAAGAGCTCCGCTAACATTGCTTACAAAAGATTCTAATGCTTTTTTTGCTGCACCTTTAGAAATACCTGCGTCAGCAGCCATTGCGTCGATTAATTCTGATTTGTTCATAATAATTGTTATTAATTGTTTGGTTAAAATTTTGGTATTCACACTTCCTGTCCTACAAATTTAATAGGAAATCCAAACTACGCAAGCGTTTTATGTAATTTTACCCTCAATTGTTGATAACTTTTGACTCAATGTTAACAATGGTACTTGTTTTATTGGATTTTTTGAAACTATCAGTGTTTGTGGGGGTTATACGGCCATTGCCCCCTCAGAAAAGTTCATTCCATTTAGAAGTTCGCGGCTTGTCATTTTTTTCTTACCCGGAAATTGAAGACTGCTAATTTTTATAAAACCATCTTTAACTGCCACATTTATTTCTTTTTTATCGGCTATAATGCTGCCAACGATTTTATCGTGCTTTTCTTCTATAAAAGAGGTTTCGTATATTTTTATATTCCATTCCTGAGCATTATCCTGAAAAAAACACCAGGCAGCAGGGTAAGGACTGAGTCCGCGTACAAGGTTGTGGATATCTTTTCCTGGTTTTGTCCAGTCAATTTTACAATTCTCACGGTTAAGTTTATAGGCTGTTTTAACATCATCATCTGTTGGCTGTATTGTAGTTTCGGCATTTCCATTTTCGATAAGTGTAAGCGTTTTAACTACAGCATCTTTACCAAGATCCATCAAGCGGTCGTGTAATTCACCTGCATTTTCATCAGGGCCTATTTCTAATGCCTGCTTTAATATCATGGCGCCTGTATCTATTTTGTCGTCTATAAAGAAAGTTGTAACACCGGTAGTTGTCTCTCCATTAATAACTGCCCAGTTTATAGGCGCAGCCCCTCTGTATTGTGGCAGTAAAGAAGCATGTAGGTTAAAGGTGCCCAGTTTTGGCATTTTCCATACGGCTTCAGGAAGCATTCTAAAAGCTACAACAACCTGTAGGTTAGCTTCAAGGCTCTTTAATTCCTCAAGAAATGCTTCGTCTTTTAGGTTGGTAGGCTGTAGTAAATTAAGGCCTTTTTCAAGGGCGTATTCTTTTACAGCCGAATACTTTACTTTTTGACCGCGGCCGGCCGGTTTATCTGCAGCGGTGATAACCCCTACAATATCATAATTATGTTGGTATATAGTATCGAGTATGCCCACGGCAAACTCCGGGGTTCCCATAAAAACAATTCGTAAGCGTTCCATTTACTTCAGCGTATATTTATTATTAGTGTTTATTCTTATTTTGTTATGTTCCAGCAGTAACTGCAGTGAAAATACTATTTCCTGCGCTGTTAACTCCAGTTTTTGTTCCAGCTCCTTTGAGTCTAAAGAGCTGATTTTTAGTAAATCCAATATAGCATTAGCTATTTCAAGCGGGCTTTTTATCGTTTTATTTTTTGTGATGCAATACGAGCATATGCCGCAATCTGAATTTTCCTTTTCATCAAAGTAATCTAGTATGAGTCGGCTTTTGCATCTTGTAGTATTGGATGTATAATTTACAACCGACTCAAATTGCCTTGTTTTGATCTCATTCTGATTCTCTAAAAATTTAGAGATACGGTTAATGGTATGATTATCTTCGCGTACTTCGTTAAAAGTAATACTACTGTCGTTACCGGAACTGCGGTAGGTGATTACTCCTTTATGCTGTAAACGCTGCAATAAGTTGAGTAATTCCTGTTCTGTTATCTTAGCTTTTTTTGTGACAAGGCTTGTATTTAGCGATGTTTCCATATCAAAGATACCGGAATAATTTCGTAAAATAACCAGGATCGTTTCTTCATCGGCAGGATTGAGGCTTATGTAGCGCATTACTTCCTTGCTTGGAATAATGAATTGAAGCGCAATCTTTTCTGTAAATTCCTGAGAAAGGGTCATTATTCCCTGTCTGTCCAGAAACTGAAGTGCATTATATGTTTTTATAACCGGAAGCTTGTAGCGCTGGCAAAATTCATTAAAGTTAAAAGGGAAAGTTTCATCGATACCCTCGCCATAGGCAATTTGGAGATAGCTGTTTAGTCTGAGGTAAACTTCTTTAAGGAATTTTTTATCGGGCAGTACTTCTATAAATTGACTTTTTGCTATATCAACGTCAGATGGACTGACTAAAAGCACAGCAAATGATTTTTTCCCGTCACGACCTGAGCGTCCTGCTTCCTGGTAATAGTTTTCAAGATTTTCAGGGAGCTGTATGTGTATAACAGTTCTAACGTTGGGTTTATCTATACCCATTCCAAAGGCATTGGTCGCTACAATAACCTGTGCTTTTTCTTTCAGCCATGCCTGCATATTGGCTTCCTTTTCTTTCTCTTTGAGACCACCGTGGTAAAACGTAGCGGTATAACCTAGCGACTGTAACTGATGGGCTATATCGTGGCAGGATTTACGGTTGCGTACATATATAATAGATGGTTCCGGGTTTTTAGTCAGGATTTGCTGTATACGGCGCAGTTTGTCTTCGGTTTCAAAAACCATATAGGCAATGTTCTCCCGAGCAAATGATTTTTTAAATACTACCGGATCTTTCAGTCCCAGCTGTGTAATGATATCCTCTTGTACTCTTTGCGTAGCTGAAGCGGTTAGTGCTAAGAATGGTACGTGGGGCAGGTGCTTTTTTAAGGCAGAAATTTTAAGATAGGCCGGACGAAAATCATGTCCCCATTGTGATACACAGTGAGCCTCATCTACAGCAACAAGATTTATAGGCAGTTCCTTAATCCGTTCTATGATCCAGTCGGATTGTAATCTCTCCGGAGAAAGGTATAGAAATTTATAATTACCAAAACGGCAATTGTCCAGTAGATCACTTAATTCTGAAGTGGATATACCTCCAGTAAGTGCAATAGCTTTTATGTCTCGTTTTGCCAGGTTGGCTACCTGATCTTTCATTAAAGCTACTAAAGGTGAAATTACAAGGCAGATGCCGTCTTTCATCATGGACGGGATCTGAAAACATACCGATTTTCCTCCGCCAGTTGGCATTAGTGTAAAGGTATCTTTACCTTCAAGTACCGTTTGGATAATTTTATCCTGCGGTTCCCTAAAGGTATCATGATGCCAGTATTTTTTGAGGATATCGAGCGCCTGCTGCATAGTTGTTTAGAAAGGATGCACGAAGTTACTAAGAATTTGGGTATTCATGGCTTATAGGGATGTAAATAACATAAGACTTTGTTAAACGACTTTCTTTTAGGAGATTCGTTGTATATATTTACAGGGAATGACATTAATGATAAATGAATACACTATGAAAAATACGCCACGTGACACAAAATTTGAAAATGTTGAATATGTAACTGTTGGAAAAAAAAGATTTCCCGAACATTTTTCAATTGCTAAAAAAAATACAATTATCAGAAATATAGAAATTATAGTAACTTTTGCTATCGTGCTTATTGCAGGAGCAGGAATTTACGGAATTTTTAATTAAGGATTTTAAGTTATTAGATTAAAAGACGCGGTAGAATCCGCGTCTTTTTTTTATGATTTTTTTAAAAAAAATATCAGAATGAAAAGGCGCAGTCTCCTGCGCCAGTTAAAACAAAAAAATCTGTTTTTTTTATGATGCGGCAACTGTGCCGCTCTCAATATACTCTTTAAATCCTTCAATATCTTTTTGGAGCATGTTTCTAAATATTGGTGTGAACAATTTAGCAGTAAGTTCTCCGGCTTTACCCATTGGTGCATGATAGGAAAGTGTAACTTCAATATCAGTAGTAGTACCATTGTCTGTAAATCTTACTTTACCAGCATTATCGATGTTTGAATTTGGCAGCGAATGCCAGCTAAGCAGTTCGTTTGGCTTATCCATTAATATTTCTGCCTTCCAGTTGATGGTACCTATCCCACCGGGAATCCTGGCGGCCCATTCGGAAGTTGCAGTGTCCAGTACATTTACACTTTTTAGATGTTTCATGAACAACGGCAGGTTTTCAAGCTGTCGCCACGCATTATATACTTCGCTTACAGGCTTATCTATAGATAATGATGTTGTAATGGATACATTTTTTCCTTTAAGAGCTTTAGTATTATCCATAATATCATAAGCAGGGCAGTAGCCTGTAATACCTCTTAAAAGCATTGTGCCTGCTGTAATACCTTCCATTATTTTTTTGTCGTCTTTCTTTTTAAGCGCACGGTATAAAAGGTAAGTACCTGCTGCGATCATTAGTAAACGTTCTGTTTTCCCTACATTGACCCTAAGTCCTGGAACAATACTTTTTTTACCTTTATGTAGGTAACTATCTGCTTCTTGAAGATTGGAAACGGATGCATAGCGGTTTGGATCTGTACCTGATACATCATACTTCGAGAAGTTTCGTTTTGGGCTGTTTGCCGTGAGATTTTTGCTAGCTTCCATAATGAGGTTGTTTAATGTTACTGTTATAGCTAAAATTACCCATTATAACCCTCGTAATGTGGTAATTATATGGTAAAGTATTCTTAAGGATGTTATAAAACCACATAAAAAAAGCCACCATTCTCTCGAACAGTGGTCAAAAAAAATTGGAATAAAACAAAAACTAACTACTACTAACTATCTTTTTATAATTTTTTGATTGGCAGTACTGCCATCAGTAAAGCTTACTTTCAGGATATAAACACCCGTTGCTGCTTTACCTAAACTTATTTTGTTTGTAGTGCCGGCTGCGATAAGCTGTCCGGTAAGATTATAAGCTTCTATGCTTTTTATTTCATTAACTGCCTGAATGGTTACAATATCAGTTGTTGGGTTTGGGTACAGGGTAAAGTCTGTTTTGTTTATCTCATCTATTCCTGCTACTGGTGCATTAACTTTAAGTGAGTACTCTTCGACCTGACCATAATAGGCACTTGTACAGGCATCAAATTCTCCTTCTTCATATACATTCCACTGGTCTTTAGTGATTCTCATTCTGGTTGTACCTGTTAGCGCTGTTGGGGGAACCGTTATATCCAAAGTAGCTTTAATACCATCTATACCTGTAGAGCTTTGCAATGATGTTGTATAATATTCGGTATCCATATCATAAACATGGTTTTGGTTCCAGTCTATAAATACACGTATGTCATGTATAAAGCTACCCGCAGTGTTACCTTCTACGTTAAGCGTGTAAGTTTGGTTTAAAATTACATTTCCTGTAATGTTTATAAAGCGTTCGTAGGCAGGCGTTGTATTAATCGTTTCTGGAGAGGTGTTATCTATACCTGCAAACTGTACTCTTGTAATCGGTTCAACATCCCACTCTACACTTGCCTGGCAGTAAGGAGCTGAAGAAAGCATGTCCTGGTTTATGATAAGAATAGTTATGGTGTCAACTACAGTAGTATCAATTGTGCTTACTGCCTGTACAGTAATACTGCCGTTAACAGATGCTGTTACAACCCCGTTTTCGTCAATAGTAGCAAGTGCACCACCTTCAATAATGCTCCAGGTTACATCCTGACCTGCATCGGCAGGCAGTACATTTGCTATTAATTGTAATGTGCCGCCCACAGTGTTAATTCGTGGAGATGCATTCTCCGGAACTGTTACATCAAGGCTTGTTGGCTGGATGGTTTGGTTTGTTATTGTAATGTCTATTGTGTGTACTATAGAAGGTCTTGCTGTACTCACGGCTTTTACGGTTACTGTTCCGTTTGCTGTCGCTGTTACCAGTCCATTTGTATCAACTGTTGCAAATTCTGAACCTGTAACGATAAACCATGTTAATGATTGATCTGCTTCTGCCGGAAGGATAGCAGCATTTAATTGCAGTGTACCATTGTTTGTATTTATTTGTGCAGCAGCATTATCATGTACTGTTATAGTTAGACTTTCGGGAGCAATTACCTGATTTGTAATTACAACATTAATAGTGCCCAGTATTGTGGCATCTTCAGTGCTTACTGCCTGTACAGTTACTGTTCCATTATCAAGAGCAAATACTACACCTGATGCATTGACCGATGCAAATTCTGCTCCTGCAATTCTGCTCCACGTTACTGTTTGCTCTGCAGCCACCGGTAATACATGTGCAACTAATTGTATAGTACCGTCATTTGTTGTTATTTGTGCCGGCGTGCCGTTATAAACGTTTACTGTAAGGCTTGTTGGTGCAGGTTTAATTATAACTAAACCTTTTATACATCTAACTGAAGTTCCCTGATCGCGGAATCCGCCTGCGCCTGCATTTACAATAGCATTACTGTAATACAGGTATTTTGCAAAATCTGGGTTTGTTGCGCTAATGGTGTTGCTCCAATAATAGCCCCTAACGCCTACATTGTAAAGATTACCGCTTGAGTTTCTTGCACCGGCAACAGTAAGTTTAAGGTTGCTTTGAAAAGCAGATGCTACATTGGTTATGCTCTCACTCTGCATTACTGCCTGCCATTCTGCTTCTGTAGGTAGTCTCCAGCCCTGACCCATTGCTTTACATGGATCACAGCCATTGAATTCATTTGCATCAGCAGGAGTTGCTGCTTCCCATTTGTTGTCTGTAGCACCATTATCCCACCATGTTGGATCTGATGTAATGAAATTGCTGTTTCCTGTGATTCCTGATGGATTGTTGGGTACGGGAGCATTAGTTGATGTTGCAGAAGTGCGTAATTGATGGCCATCCTGCCAGCGGCCCCATTGATAAAGATCCCCAAAAGCATCAGCATCTGTAGCAGATGTTGCTATTTGGGAGCTTCCCAGGTTTTGTTGTGACCAAACATTCCCATCGGCAGCCCTAACAGTAGTATATTGTACAGTTTGGTTAGCATAGGTAAAAGATATTGTTCCTGTTGATCCTGTTGTTAGGGCAGGATCTGTAGCAGGTGTTTGTGCATGCGCAGTACCAAATGCTAAGGCTGTTAAAAGAAGGTATATTTTTTTCATGTAATGGTATTTAAAAAATCTGAGACAAATGTATTTATTTAGATTAATTAAAAATAAGATAAAAATGATTTATCAGAAAAAATCTTTTTTTGACCGATATTTTGGAATAATGATAATTTAATTAACATTATTTTTTTTCATTATGTAAATCAGATGTAAAAAACACTAAGATAAAATCAGTAGTTTGATGAGGAGAGAAGGGGGGTTTTAGTATTTTCCATCTTTTTAAGATATTGAGGGAAGTAATCTTAAATAGTTTGTGCCTTGAAAGAGCCTTACAGTAGAAAAAGAATTTAATTAAGAGTATTTGTTAAAGGATATAAAAAAAACCATCCGTTAAGGATGGTTATAATAATTTAAGAGATATGTTATTAAGAAGCTGCAAGTTCCATTACAGAAATATGGTTTTTCTTAACCTCATCAGCTGTATCTTCCACTACTGATATTCCCAGTATTTGAAAAGACCTGTATATTGTTATGTTATTTTCGTCAGCAAATTCAGCAGCAACAACATCATAGTCATGAGGGTGAAGTACAATAATATTATTTTCTTTTAGATCGTGTTCAAGTACAAACTCCTGTACTGAATCATAGCTTATAGCATATCTCATACAGAGGGATTAATTAAATTTTACCTCTAAGACATCAATTTCATATTCACTGATTTCATTGTTTTCATCGGCGATAATATTGATTCCTGAAATACAAAACGATTTTGCCTTTTTAGCACCTTTTGCTACTAATTTTTCAAAATTAGAAGGGTGAAGCATAAGCATTACGTTTTCACTTAAAGCATTGGCAAGAATAAATTTTTTGATCGTGGCTAAGTCAATGTTCTTTTTCATTGTAATAGTTTTAGGTGGTTGGTTTTACAAAGATGAACTATAAACCTTTAAAGTTTTGGTAATGAATTGCCAATAAAACATTAAATTTTTTAACATAACATTTGACCGATTAGAATTACAAATAAAATATTTAAATACTAATAAAATTATATTGAAAATATATTTATTTAATGTATTGGTAAACAACTTTGTAATAAAAATCATAAATTAGATTTGATTATTTAACAGGTATTTATGTTTTTTTAACCTGTATCGGCTGTCCTCAGCCGATTGTTAAATGATGTTATCGACTACAGGGCGTAATTAATCGATTAACGGAATTAGTTAGTAACCAATTATTAATTTATAATAACAATCCTTTATGAAAAAAAAATTTGTAGCAGAGTTTATCGGTACTTTTTGGTTGGTTCTGGGGGGCTGCGGTAGTGCGGTACTGGCAGCCAATTTTACATCAGAACCTTTTATTGGAATTGGGCTTGTAGGAGTCTCATTAGCTTTTGGTCTTACAGTACTTACTATCGCCTATGCTTTAGGCCGAATTTCCGGAGCTCATCTTAACCCGGCAGTAACTATAGGATTATGGGCCGGCGGACGTGTAGAGGCTGCAACAGTACTGCCTTATGTTATAGCACAGGTTTTAGGAGGTATAGCAGGTGCAGGTGTCCTTTATGTTATTGCCACTGGAAACGGAAGTGCTATTGGTGGTTTTGCGGCTAATGGCTATGGAGAACATTCTCCGGGAGGTTATGATATGACTGCTGCTTTTGTGAGCGAGTTTGTTATGACATTTATGTTTATCATTATAATTTTTGGTGTTACAGAGAAAGACCGTGCCCGTGAGGCATTTGCAGGTCTTGCAATAGGTCTTGCTCTTACTTTAATTCACCTTATAAGTATTCCTGTAACAAACACTTCGGTTAATCCGGCAAGAAGTATCAGCCAGGCGGTTTTTGTTCAGGGCTGGGCTTTAGAGCAGGTATGGCTGTTTATTGCAGCACCGATATTAGGTGCTATTGCTGGCGGAATTGTTTATAAAAATGTATTGAGAAAAACAGAATTTTTGCCGGAAGACCGTCATGAATAAAATCACTTTACAGTTAAGATAATATAAAGCCTCAGTTTACTGGGGCTTTTTTTTGCTAATAGTTTAAGGTAACGAGGCTTACATTGCTATGTAATGAACTTGTTGTATATTTAACTAAGCACTATTTTAATTCTTGGAATCTAAAAAAAATGTAAAATATGAATGCATTGGTAATTTCCGGAGGTGGAAGTAAAGGAGCATTTGCAGGTGGAGTTTCAGAATATCTTTTAAAAATTCAGAAAAAGGATTATAAGCTTTTTGTTGGGACTTCAACAGGAAGTTTATTAATTCCGTTTTTGGCGATTGGTGATATTGAAAGGATAAAAAAGATCTACACTACAATAAAACAGGAAGATATTTTTAGTGTCTGTCCTATTACGATCAAAAAAGAGAACGGAATTGTAAAAACAGGCATAAACCATTGGGGAATTGTAAAGCAGTTCTTTAAAAGACAAAAAACATTAGGCGATAGTACTAATTTACGTTTGCTAATCAAAGAAAATTTTACAGAAAAGGATTTTGAATTGATTAGGTCTTTAGGAAAAGAGATCGTTGTTACCGTTGCTAATTTAACAACACACCAAATAGAGCATAAATCGTCTAATGACTGCGGATATGAAGATTTTTGTGACTGGTTATGGGCATCAGCAAATTTAGTCCCCTTAATGAGCCTGGTTTCTAAGAACGGATGCGAATATGCCGATGGTGGTTTTGGTAACCTTATACCTATTGAACAAGCAATTAGGAAAGGAGCAACAGCGATAGATGTTATCGTTTTAAAAATTAAGGATGGAGTTTATAATAATCCGCCGCTGCGAAATGCCTTAGATGTGTTTTTTAGAACCTATGACTTTATGCTGAACCAAATTGCACTGGATGATATACTAATTGCAAACCTGGAAGCTGCAAGCCAAAATGTAACCGTTTCCTTTTACCATATCAACAGGGTTTTAACAACACATTCTTATATTTTCGATGCCGATGATATGCGCCAGTGGTGGCAGGAAGGATATGAAATGTTCCAGAGTAAAGAATGTACTAAACATTATCTTACCCCGAAAAGCAATTCTAAAAATGATTTTTCTTAAGACATCAAACCGATAGTTGTAAGTTGTTTTCTTGTGCTGTATGCTTTAAAACAGCCATGTCAACAATGGTTTGCGTCATATCCGGGTAATGTACGGGTATAGGCTTTCCGTTTTGCAGCCATTCGGAAATAATAGCTTCATACTTTGGCTTTAGGCTTTTAATTACAGGAACTCCCATTGTTTTTAATGCTGCGGCGTTAAGCTGCTGTTCATATTGATTCTTCATTGGAATCACCAATAGTTTTTTACCTAAAAAAAGGGCTTCGGCAGGCGTTTCAAATCCGGCTCCGCACAATACTCCGGCTGATGCTGCCATACTTGCTGTAAACAAAGCGTTGTTTACTGGTTGAATGGTTATGTTTTTATGTATTATTTTTTTGGAGTTATGCTTTGAGAAAACATCCCATTTAACATCTTTATATTGAGAAAGTTTTTTAATAAGGGACTTGTCGTCATAGGAGGGAAGGTAGACGGTGTAATGCCCATCATTTGTAATTTCGTGGCTGCGTACCTGCTGACGAATTACAGGAGTGAATATACTGTCGTTGTTGCCTTTAAAATGGAAACCATATTTAAAATCAGCAGGAGCATAGTTTTGTAAAATCAGCTTACCCATTTTATCACTGCTGTCGGGCAAAGGGAAGTAGCCTGCCAGTACTGCAGATTGGTGGCTTAAAGCAATGCAGGTTTTCCCTTTAAAATAACACGCCCATGCCGATACGGGTTCGAAATCATTAATAACCAAATCATATTTTTCTACAGGCAGTTGTTTAATGCTTTTTATTAATTTTCTAAGACTGGCTTTTGCAAGTGTTTTCCATAGATCAACACCTCCTTTTTTACCAAAAATAAAGCTCATTCCTTTAAGCTGGTACTTTACAGGGAAAGGCAGTTTAAGGTCTCCCTGTATGCCACTCACCAATATATCTACCTCACCATGTTTTTGCAGGCATGGTATAATATCTATTGCCCTGCTTAAATGCCCATTACCTGTACCCTGAATTGCATATAGAATTTTCATGGTTTACTATTTTTATATTATAGCATTATATATGATTACTTAAAAATTTCCGAAACCATTGTCCCGATTGTTTTATTATTCGCTGCTGTGTATCAAAATCCACATAGATCAACCCAAAACGGGTATGGTAGCCTTCAGCCCATTCAAAATTATCGGTGAGGCTCCATACAAAATAACCCTCTACCTTAACGCCTTCTTTTTTAGCTTTAAGAAGTTGCTGCAGGTGATCCTGTATGTATTTTGTACGTTCATTATCCTTTACCTCTCCGTTGCTAACAGTATCTGGAAAAGCGGCACCGTTTTCGGTAATTATTATCTTTTTGATTCCTTTATAAGTATCAAACTTTTTAAGCAGATGGTATATTGAGGGCGGGTAAACTTCCCATTTCATTTCGGTAAAAGGAACATTACGCTTTTCTGCGGTAACGAGCGCGGCACCCACATAAGGCGTAAAAATTGAAGCTCTTACAATTTCGCGGGTATAGCATTGCAATCCGATAAAATCAAAATCGAAAGCCATATTTTTTTCGTCTTCGGGGAGTATGTACCTGTTAAGTTTTTTCAGCACAGGTAAATCTGCCTGAGGATAACCCAATCCAAGAATAGGCTCAATAAACGTTCTGTTGAGTAAGGTGTCTACGCGTTTAGCAGCGGCCACATCTCTTTTTTTTGTAGATGCGGGTTCTATGTGCGTACACGAAAATGTAGTGCCAATATTTGCGTCAGGTACAATGTTACGTAAGACTTTTGCTCCCGCAGTCGTAGCGAGTGTAACATGATGAACGGCTTTAAGATAATTGGATAACCCTCTTTTTCCCGGAGCGTGAATGCCAAGAAAATATCCTGCACCTGTAAATACAGAAGGTTCATTAATGATCATCCAGTTTTTTACCCTGTCTCCAAAATTTTGGGCGCAGATCTCGGTGTAATTTTCAAACCAGGCAATACTGTCACGATTGGTCCAGCCTCCTTTTAATTCGAGTTCATGAGGCAGATCCCAATGGTATAAAGTAATCCATGGCTCTATGCCGCATTCCAGTAAAAAATCGATCACCTGATTGTAATAGTCAATACCAGCCTGATTAACAGGAGATGTTCCGTTAGGGAGTATTCTTGACCAGCTAAGGGAAAACCTGAAGTTAGGAATGTTTAATTCGCCAAGTAAAAGAATGTCATTTTTATACGAACTATAAAAATCGCAGGCTGTCATGGCATGATGGCCGCCTTTAACCTTTCCTTTTTGAGAGGTAAAAACATCCCATATTGAGAGGCCTTTTCCGTCGGCATCATGAGCACCTTCTATTTGGAAGGCAGCAGTAGAAACACCCCATTTGAAATTGTCTCCAAATTGAGCTTTGTTTAATTCTGAGTTATCTGTTTTATTCATTCAGCAGGTATGCTCTTCCTAAGTATCTGTTTAAAACGATTAATGAAGAAAAGTAGACTGCATGGCTCTTAAAAAAAGCCATTCTTTGAAAGAAGTCAGAAATTTGAAGCTGAAATATTTCATATCCCAAGTTTTATTCAAATTAATAACAATAACATTAATAGGTAGTTATGTGAATATTAATGAATCATTAATTGTTGTAGACAGCAGTAGGTCAGTAATTATAGCAGGTTAAATATCTGTTTTTTATATTTGTAAGAAAAGTAAATGAAACGCCTATACTTTATAGTAGCAGCTTTAACATCATTGTTGGCGCTATGTCCTGAAAGTTTATCTGCCCAGAATATTTACAAACAGGATTTTTTAGAATTTTGGGAAGATTGTAATACTCATTATGCCTACTTTAAAGAACAGGGTATTAATTGGGGTAAGATTAAGGAAATTTACCTTCCGGCTACCGATACGATTAAAAATAAATATGAATTCACCTGTTTTTTGGAGCAGGTAATTAATGAATTTCATAATGGGCATATATCTCTGAATCAAAATTATACAACCTCTAACAGAATACTTCCAAGCGGTTCTGACGTTTTTGCTCAAAAGAAGGATGGCAGTTATTTTATTACCGATATACGATTGGGGTCTAAAGCTCAATCTATTGGGTTAAAACCAGATATGGAAATAGTATTATTTAATAATGAACCTGTCGAAATACAACTGCAAAAATTCTTGCCTAAATCTACTACAAATTACACTTTTGCGATGTATGAATATGCTCTTAATATGCTGCTTGCAGGCACTTATGATAAGAAAAGAGAATTTACGATAAAAAAAGAGGGTGTACTGAAAAATTATAGTCCGGATGATGTTATAGTGAATACTTCAGCCGGTTTATTAGACTATAAAATACTCGACGGCAATATTGGGTACATTAAGATCAATAATTCGTTAGGGAACTATGACCTGATACCTTTGTTTGATAAAGCTTTGGATGATTTGGCTAATACCAAAGGTTTGATTTTAGATGTAACAGAGACTCCCGGCGGTGGAAACACAACAATTGCCCGCGCTATTATGGGAAGGTTTACAAATAAAGAACTTGCTTATCAAAAACACGTTATCGATGAAAAAAAATATGGTACTGTACGCTCATGGATAGAGTATGTCGTGCCAAGAAAACAAACCTATAAAGGTAATCTTGTTGTAATGGCAGGTCATTGGACAGGCAGTATGGGGGAAGGTATCGTCATTGGTTTTGATGCTATGAAAAGGGCTAAGATAGTAGGGACAAAAATGGCAGGGCTACTGGGAGCCATTTACGGTTTTGGTATGAAGAATACGGGTATCAACTTTCAAATTCCGGGAGAAAAAATGTATCATGTAAATGGCACGCCCAGAGAAGATTTTGTTCCAAAATACCTTACTGAAAATAGTGAGGAAACATACATAAAAGCACTAAAGCTGTTGCAATAGGAGGCTTTTAAAATTTTGAGTTATATTTGATAAAGCCTGTTTATGAAAATAGTAACAATAATTATTGGTCTGTTGTTCTTGAATTCCTGTCAGAGCCAGGAGTATGACCACGGTGTTTTTGATCTTAATAAATTGACCTTCAACTTGAACGTTGATAAATTCTATTCTAAATCACAGGATCGGAAAAATATTAAGTTTACAAGCGGGAAGCAGTATGTTGAAAAAGATACGATTACCGAATATGATCTTGACTGGAGTGGCAGCAGGGAAAAAATAGTGGGTTTTCAATACAATGTAAAAGGTTATTCGCCAGAAGATAGTGTTGCTGTTTTTAAGGGTATTTTCTTTTCCCGCATGGCAGCTATGACAGATGAAAACAACAGTTTAATGCTGGTAAACGCCGTATGTACTATTGATAATGATCACTATGGGGAATTTATAAAGGGTCTTGTTAAAGAATATGGGAGGCCGGAAATAAATAATGAAATCAGAGGCTTTGTGAAAACTAAAAGGCTTACATGGAGATTAAAGGACAGGGTTGTGAAAATAGTATCCGAAGGTGAATATGATTTTGATAATGAGCATTCTTTATTAAATGAAAAAGATAAAGAATTTATTAAAGATGTGCATAAGAGTACTATAAATGAAACCCTTTTATTTATATGTAATTCGAAGTACGAAAAGTTATTACTGGAGAAACTAAACTCAGGTAACTGGTCGGATTTTAAATAAAAAAAATGTACTGTAATGGCCAGATCGAATTATTTATTCTTATTCCTGCTACCACTTCTTCTTTCCTCGTGTTTTGAAACTACAAATGATTATTATTCGGGAATAATAGTCGATGAACTGGACAGGCCTGTTGCTAATGTTCTGGTTAAAGAAGATCTGGTTGATACCTATGCATTTAAAAAGCTGACTGATAAAAACGGGTATTTTAAATTCAAACGAAATGAGGGTGTCTTACCCGATATTATTCTCTCTAAAGAAGGATTCCGGACAGATACCATACCAATGGTCTGGACACATGCAGGCGAAAGATTCGAATATGCTGATGTGATAAAAAAAGATTCGACCAAGTTCATCTTAAAAAGCAAAAACGAGGGAGATTTGATGTTTGATCATCATGAAGTGCCTAAGCCATCTTTTGGAGCTATTACAAATCCAAAATATGCTGCAGATAAACTCTTTGGTGTATGGCTGGTAAATGGAGATAAAACGCCGGAAGGTTTTAAATTGGATAAAGAAATATACTATGCTTTTGGATATAAGGGTAACAGGTATATGAGGTATACTATTAATTATGATACCCTTACTGTTTATAGAGACGATTATTATTACAATCGAAAAGGGGTAATTCAGTCTGTCGAAAAAGACAGGTTGGTCATACGCTGGAATAAAGGTGAAATCATTACCTATTATCGATGGAAATAATTGGTTTAATTAGTGCTACCACACGAGCAGCTTCATAAAATAATCTACATCATTAGAATACTTTTCGTGCTGTATGCTTATTCCTAAAATAGTGTAAGGTTCCCCTTCATGGCTGCCCTCTATTTCAAAACTTGTGCTGGCCTGGTAACGTTCTATAAAATTGGTAAGGTTAAAATCTTCAATTTCACTTTTAGGCAATAGCACAAAATAATCTATAACGGTTTCCTCTCCCTTAAACGTAACGTTGCCCTCAAAGTTTTTTAGTTCTTCAAAAACATCCTGTGCGTCTTGATACTTCATGATCTTAAGGTTTTAATGGTGAATATTAAATTTGATATTTTATTTTGAAAGCCATTTGTATAGCTTTTCGGCATTTTCTTTTGTAAATAATCCTGTGCCTTTACTCATGGTTGCTGCGCTGCCACAGGCAACACCCATACGGGCCATATCAGTAAGGTTTCCGCCTTTTGCAATAATGGATACCATTCCTGCAACCATACTGTCTCCTGCGCCCACAGTACTTAGTTTTTTAACCGATGGGGCATTTATGTGGATAGCTTCTTCTTTGGTAATTAAATAGGCACCCTGGGGTCCCATAGAAACGGCAACGATCTCGGCTTTGCCGTCGTTTATAAGTTGACGGGCAGCTTCATCGGCCGATTCATTATCCAGTTCTTCTTTGCCTGAAAGACGGCTCAGTTCACCAAGGTTTGGTTTTACCATATAAACACCTTCTTTAAGGGCTTCGGTAAGTGCGTCGCCAGATGTATCAATGATTATTTTTGCCTGTTTTTTCTTCAGTTCCTTAATCAATTGGCTAAGGTATTTGGTATCCATACCCTCAGGAAGGCTGCCGCTAATTACCACAATTTCAGGGAAAGGAGATGTGCTTAGTATAGCATCGTGGATAGTATTGCATTCTCTTGAAGAGATATCTTCACCAGGCATTCCAAAACGATATTGTTCGTTATTAGAAGTGTCTATTACTGTAAAGTTTTCGCGGGTTTCTCCTGAAACTTTATGAGCAATTGTATTTATATTTTCTTTTTGAAGGAGTTTTTCCAGTAATTCTCCGGTACGGCCTCCAGATGTGAAAAAAGAAACTGACGGTATGCCTAAGCGCTCAAGCCCTCTCGAAACATTTATACCGCCTCCACCGGGTTCGTATACCGGTTGTGAACAGCGTAATTTTTTTTCGGGTTTTATAGAATCTACTGTGCTGCTTTTATCTACAGTAGGGTTGAGCGTTATTGTAAGGATTTTTTTTATCATGGCAGGTAAAGATCGCTTTGCTAAAAGCAAATTTACCAATTATAATCCAGTACCTGCCATAAGAATGTGTTAATAGTTAAGGTTTAAATCTTAGCAGAAAATCGTTCCAAAATACTGTATTCACTGCTTAGTTCAAAATAATAACATCCTTTCGGAACCTGAACATCAAGAGCAGAAATTTGTTTTTCATTATACCCTCTTTGTTTCAGTTCTTCACTTGTATGCAATAGCACGGGATCATCACCTACATAATACAAATTGTCTTCGTTCTTGTTTATTTCGTTTACAGGACCGCAAATTCCATAATCCATGGAATTATAAAGAAGTTCTTTTTCAAGTTCTTCGTCAGACAGCTTGCTGAGCCACAATTGGAGATCTTTTAGCTTCATTGTTGTCAATAATTAAATTAGTACGTATTTTTTTGGCGGGGAGCCATAATTCTCTTTTTTTTAACAAAGAATTAACGGGATAAATATAAAGAATTATTATAAGTGTTAATAATTTTTAGAAAATAATATTTTAAATCAATTATTTAGCTTCCTGTAAAACAATAGTTCTAAAGGTTAAATTAATGCGCGGATGCTTTATTTTAACTGACTTTGGCAGTCTATGAAGCCAGTTGGTTTGGGTAGCCCCTTTCATTACAAGGAGGCTTCCATTATCAAGGATCAGCTCTCTTTTTTCGCTTGTCTTCTTGTGTTTGAAGCTGAATTTTCTTACTGCTCCAAAGCTAAGTGAGCCAATTATTGTATTTAAGCCCAACGCTTTTTCATCATCACTGTGCCATGCCATGCCTTCATCGCCATCATGATAAAGGTTAAGCAGGCAGGAATTAAATTTTGTACCACAATTATCTTCAACAATTTGTTTGAGTTCCAAAAGGGCTTTTGTCCAGGGTAGTGCGCTCTTTGTTGTTTTAGAATAGGTGTAATTATAACTTTCATCGCCATACCAGGCTACTTTTCTTTTGGTTACAATCCGTTTACCATATATAACGGCTTCATCGTGCTGCCAGGGTATCTCTTGCAGTAAGATGTCGTAATATTTTTTTGCTATGTCATTTGGTACTATATGACCGTAATAAATTACCTCACCGTCGTAGGGCAGGATATTGTATTCGTTAGTTGTGTTAAAGAGATCCATCACTTTTTTTCCAGATTGTATATTCTTTTTTCATGCAATGGCCGCAGGGTCTGTAACCCATATTTTTGGCATCATGTACGGATGTAAAGAACATACGGTTTTTTGTATGCATTCTTTTTCCTGATTTGCATCTTAATTGCCCATAAATTTTTAATAGGGAGTTACCCCCTAAAGTAATAACTCCCGATCTTATAAGGCTTCTGATTTCAGTATCAGATAGTTTGGCATGTGCTATCATGACTTATGTAGTGGCATCATGAAAAATAATGCCTAATGCCATTCTCTTTCCGTTATGTACTTCACTTACACCATGTTTCATATTTACACGATAGTAGCCTTTTGTTCCTTTTACAGGTCTGAAATTCGTTGTAAAGATAAGCATATCGCCTTTAACGGGCTTTAATACAATAGCTTTAGATTGGGCTCTTGGAATTTGTTCTGTTAATACAAATTCGCCACCTGTATAGTCTTCTCCCGGTTCATTTAGCATAATAACGGCCTGCATAGGAAAAAATACATCACCATATATATCCTGATGCAGGGTGTTAAATCCGCCTTTGCCATATTTTAGAACCAAAACAGTAGGTTTTGTTTGGTTATTATTACGGCATTGTTCATGTAGTGTTTCTAATTGAGAAGGAAAAACAGTATTGATGTTTAAAGCTTTCATCCATAAATTGGCCACCGCTGAGAGGTAAGGGTAAATGGATTTTCTAATACTAGCAATAGTATCCGGTAAGGGGTAGTTAAAGTATTTATATTCGCCTAATCCAAACCTATGTCTTTCCATAATTACGGTTTTTCTGTAGAGAGAAGGAGTATCATACAGGCTGGTAATGACTTCGCATTCCTGACCTGAAAGAAATCTGGGAATTACAGTATATCCTTTTGTGTTGAGGTCTTCGGCTATCTGATCCCATGAGAATGTTGCTATTTTTTTTTCGATGGTATTCATTTTAAGCAACAGTTATAAGTTTGTTTTTGCTGCTTCCCAGCCTATCATTGCTGCTTTACGGGTGCTTCCCCAGTGGTAATTGCCCAATACACCACTGGATTGAATTATCCTATGGCAGGGAATTATAAAAGCAACCGGATTATCGCCTACAGCTGTACCTACAGCACGTGAAGCTTTGGGAGAGTCTATACGGCTGGCAATACTGCCATAAGTAGCTAGTTTACCAAGAGGTACGCTTAGTAATGCTTCCCAAACTTTTAATTGAAAGGGGGTTCCTTTTAAATGCAATTTTATTTTATCTGTTTCAGATGGGCCGTGTGAAAAAGCGTGTAATGCCTGCTGCTGTATCAGATCGGTTATCTGTTTATAGACAGCATTGGGGAATTTCTGTCTTAGTACATCTAAAGCTTGTGTTTCGTTATCGGCAAAAGCCAGGTGACAAATTCCTTTTGCTGTAGATGCTGCGAGGATAGTGCCAAAGGGTGTTTCTGAAAAATTGTAATTAATATGAAGACTCTCTCCACCATTTTTATATTCGCCGGGTGTCATTCCTTCAATGTTTACAAAAAGATCGTGCAGTCTTCCGGTACCCGAAAGTCCTGTTTCATAAGCTGCATCAAAAAGGGTAGAAGAGGTACTTGTAAGTAGTTTTTTAGCATGCTCTATACTTAGGTACTGTACAAACTTTTTAGGACTTACACCAGCCCAGTCGGTAAACATTTTTTGAAAATGAAACGGACTCATGTGTATTTTTTCGGCAACTTCATCTAAATTGGGTTGTTCTTTAAAATTATCCTTAAGATAACCTATAGCGTGTGCAATTCTGGCGAAATTTATATTATTTTGCTCTTTCATAATTAGTAAGCCTTTAAGATTTAATACAAATGTAGAGGTGCTTTAGTCTGTCAACAACCCGAATCTTGCCAACTTAAAATGATTATGAGGCTAATTTACTTCAATAAATTTAGCTAAAATTGCGTTATAAGCACAGGTAGTAAAAAAGACTTTGGTAATAGACAAAAACAGGTAATGAAGAAATTTGATAGTAAGCACATGGCCTTCCATGTTTTGGTGGGGCTTTATTTTATATGGATAGTGGTCTTTGGAGTCTTAATGTATGTGGCAATTAAAAATGTGTATGGCCAGGAAAACATAGTATTGTCACAATTGTTCATGAAATGGATATTTCTTAATCTTGTTATGGGATCGGCATTATTTATTGTAATACGGATATTTAAAAACCGGACAATATTGAATAAAATTATATTTTATTCGTACATACTTATGGCAATTGCAGCAATAGTAACGGTAATGATTGTTAGTAATATAAAATAGAAAAACCGCTGTATGGAGACAGCGGTTTTTCGAAATAACCAATTCATAACCTAAACCTATACTTTAGAGATGCAGAAGAAATGAAAAGGTTGCGTGTGAAATGAAAAAAATAATTATTTTTTAATTCTGATATAGAAATCTATTAAACACAACGTTCACTATCGGGGTTGAAAAGGGTATAAATTGCAATATTAATAATGAGTTGCAGGTAAAAGCTAAAAAAAATAAGAATACCTAAATAAAGCAGTACATCGCCATTTTTTTTTAAATACTTGGGGCGTTATACGTATATTTGCTTTTATTTTTTATTACGAAATGGATAAGAATAGCGAAGAATTTTACGCCAGGCTAAAACAGGAACTTACAGATTCTACTTTGTGGCCGTCAGAATATTTATTTAAATTTATTGTACCGTCATTACCTGCTAATGTTGAAGAGGTAGAAAAATCCTTTGATAACATGGGGGCGGTCATAGAAACTACACAGTCTAAAACCGGTAAATATACCAGTGTATCCATCAATGTAAAGATGGAAAATGCACAGGCGGTTATAGATAAGTATGTACTGCTCTCTACTATAGAGGGCATCATATCATTATAAAAATCTTATAAACTAAAGATGCAATACAGTAACGAAGAAGCAGTTAATTTCCTTGAATACAATGCCGAAAGGCCGCATCTTATCATACCTGAGTATGGCAGGCACCTGCAAAAGTTAATTGAGCAGGCTGTAGCGCTGGACAACAGGGAAGAACGCAACAAGGCCGCTAAATATATAATATCCGTAATGGGAAGCTTAAATCCACATCTTCGCGATGTGCCTGATTTTCAGCACAAGCTTTGGGATCAGATATTTATTATGTCTGATTTTAAATTGGATGTAGATTCGCCTTACCCAATACCATCAAGGGAATTGTTAGAGCAAAAGCCGGACAGATTAGCCTATCCGCAAAACTTCCCGAAGTACCGCTTTTATGGCAACAACATCAAGTATATGATCGATGTTGCCAATAAATGGGAAGATGGGGAAATGAAGAATGCACTTATCATGGTGATTGCAAATCACATGAAAAAATCTTATTTAAGCTGGAATAAAGATACCGTAAAGGATGATGTGATATTTGAACATCTTTATGAGCTGTCAGACGGGAAAATAAACCTGCAGGCAACTGCAGAGGAGCTTTCTAACTCTACCGACCTGATGAGGATTAATAAAAAACTCAGCAATAAAACGCAGTTTAGCAATCCGAAACAAAAAATACATAAACCCGCTACTAACGGGAGAAACTTGAATAACAATAAAAACCGTAAACCCTAATTTTCTTTACGCTGCATGGGAACATTTAAAATTGAAGGAGGAGTACAATTAAAAGGTGATATTACGCCACAAGGCGCAAAAAATGAGGCATTACAGGTTTTGTGTACTGTGCTTTTAACGCCTGAAAAAGTAACTATTACCAATATTCCTGATATTATTGACGTTAATAAACTTATTAATTTATTACGCAATTTGGGCGTTAAGGTCGAAAAGCTAAGCCATGGTGCTTATACTTTTCAGGCTGATGAGGTAAATATGACTTACCTTGAATCGGAGGCATTTAAAGAAGAAGGTAAATCATTAAGGGGATCTATAATGATTGTAGGGCCGCTATTAGCGCGCTTTGGTAAAGGATATATACCTAAACCGGGCGGAGACAAAATAGGCCGTAGAAGATTAGATACTCACTTTGAAGGATTTATCAATTTAGGTGCTAAATTCCGTTATAATAAAGAAGACCATTTTTACGGCGTAGAGGCAGACAGGCTTAAAGGAGCTTATATGCTTCTTGATGAGGCATCGGTAACCGGTACTGCAAACATAATAATGGCTGCTGTACTTGCCGAAGGCAAAACGATAATATACAATGCAGCTTGCGAACCATACCTGCAGCAGCTTTGCAAAATGCTTAACAGCATGGGTGCAAAAATTACTGGAGTAGGATCTAACCTGGTTGAAATTGAAGGTGTGGATTCTCTTGGAGGATGCGAGCACCGCATACTTCCGGATATGATCGAGATTGGAAGCTGGATCGGTCTTGCTGCTATGACGCGTAGTGAAATTACAATAAAAAATGTTAGCTGGGATAATCTGGGAGTAATTCCGGGAACGTTCAGAAAGCTTGGAATTACGCTGGAACGTAGAGGAGACGATATTTATATCCCTGCTCATACAGATGGTTATGAGATCCAGAATTATATTGATGGTTCAATACTTACCATTGCTGATGCGCCTTGGCCGGGCTTTACGCCAGACCTTTTAAGTATCGTTTTAGTCGTAGCAACACAGGCAAGAGGAAGTGTACTGATCCACCAAAAAATGTTTGAAAGCCGTTTGTTCTTTGTAGACCGTCTTATCGATATGGGTGCTAAGATCATTCTTTGCGATCCGCACAGGGCTACTGTTATTGGTTTAGATTTCAAATCTACACTAAAGGGTATCCTTATGTCATCGCCGGATATCAGGGCCGGTATATCGCTTCTTATTGCTGCACTTTCAGCAAAAGGAGTGAGTACGATCCAGAATAGTGACCAGATCGACCGTGGTTACGAAAGAATCGACGAGAGACTACGTGCTTTAGGTGCTAAAATCGAAAGATTAGACTAAGAAAATTTTTATCATGAATAGAAAAAAGGGCTGCAATTTGTAGTCCTTTTTTTATGAAGTTAATTGTCCACTTTTTGTTTTGAATAAGACCTTTTTGAGTGGAATATTAAAAACACTCAAATATTTTAAAATCAAATAGTTAAAAATTAATTGCTCACTTTTTGTACATTTAATACCAGATTGGAGATTTCAATTGATAATACAGGTTCTTTTACTGCAAAAATGCCTGCAGTAAAATTTTAAAATTAGTTCAGACCTTTGTAAAGAAAATCGGGCGAAAATATTTTCATTTTGATATATTTGTTAAAATTCAGAATCTGCTATGGAGCACACTACGCTTTTATTTTTAGAGAAACAGAGGTTCATGCAGTGGTGGATATTAGCGTTGCTTCTTAGTCCTGCCTGTTTTATAATTTATGGTTTAGTAACACAGGTTTTTATGGGTATTACCTTTGGTGATAAACCTATGAGCAATGAAGGTCTTATCGCTGTTGCCGTATTCCAGTTGATTTTTACGGTACTGTTTTTTATGCAGATAATGATTACCAGAATTGATACTAATGGGATCCATATAAAATTTAAGCCTTACCATAGAAAATGGAAATTTTATCCATGGGAGGAAATTGTAGACTGCGATGTAAAAGTATACAGTCCAATGCTGGAATATGGAGGCTGGGGACTAAGAGCCGGAGCTTATAATGTATCGGGCAAAGTAGGAATGCTGCTAAAATTTAAAAGCAGGTCAAGTCTTATGATCGGTACTCAAAAACCCGTTGAACTTAAGAAAGTATTAACCAAAGTGGGCAAACTAAAAACCACATAACCTCTTTAATAGCATAACCATAAATCAACTTTTCACAAACAAAATCAATCGTATGAAAAGCCCTATTCTCTTTGCCGAAAAACAACGTTTCACCCAATGGTGGAGTATATTGCTTTTGATAGGCATGAATGGTTTCCTTTTGTATGGATTATTCTTTCAGGTTTATAGGGGAGAAATCATTAGTGATATTCCTGTAGATGATGATTTTTTTATACTGGGCTTTATCGTATTCCTGGCTTTTACAATTTTCTTTTTTTCGCAGGTATTAATTACAACAATAGATGAGGATGGCATTTATATAAAATTCAGGAGCTTTCGTAAAGAAGATAAATTTTATCCTTGGCAGGATATTATAAACTGCGATGTAGATGCATACAATCCTATGACAGATTATGGAGGATGGGGGATGCTTGATGATGTTTACAATGCATCAGGAAATCAGGGTATGCTACTAAAATTTAAAAAAAGGCGGAACATTATGGTTGGCACTCAAAAGCCGGAAGAACTTAAGATAGCGCTTGCAAAAGCAGGAAAACTTAAAAAGGCATAATTATTTTACCGCAGTAGTATGGAAAACTATCTTGTGTTTACAGAAAATCAACATTTTGGAATTATACTTTATCTGATCTTGTTAGGCCTTTGTGCTGTTGTTGGGTATTGCATATGGTCTTTTAAGCCAAACCCGGAACAGCCTACCGGTAACAGAATTGCAAAAGGCATACTTTATCTGGTTTTTTTTGTCATTGTAGGTGCTTTGGTGTCTACTTTTTTTATGTCACTTAATACAAAAATAGACAACAATGCTGTCTATGTGAAATTTGCTCCTTTTGAGAGCGAGTGGCGGTCTTACCCGTGGGATGCTATCAAAAAATGCGAACTTAAAACATACGATCCAATAAAAGACTATGGAGGCTGGGGTATTCGCGATGGTGCGTATAATGCTTCAGGTGATCAGGGTTTATTGCTTACATTTAATGATGGAAGCCAGCTTATGATAGGTACTCAAAAGCCGGAGAAGCTTAAAAAGATATTACAAAAACTAAATAAACTAAATATATGAATGATCAACACCAACGTGACCTCGATGTCGAATATCTAAAGGTAAGAAAAGAGCAAAAGCTAAAACTAAGGAAGAAGATTGCTTTAGTATTGATCGGTGCAGGTGTTGTTATTATTGGCGGGGTATTATTGGCAATGACTCTCATGAAAAGCTCTGATGCCTATGCTGCTGCCGAAAATTACCTGATGGCAAATCCGCAAATTCAGGCAGAAACAGGAGGCATTAAAGATTTTGGAATGTTCCCATCCGGAAATGTTAATATACATAACGGATATGGTATTTCGGAATTATCAATCAATGTTAACGGAACAAAAAAAGATATTGAAATAACGGTACATCTTGAAAAACAACCTGAAGGCGATTGGGAAGTTATTGATGTTGAAAGAGAATAAACTTTTAAAAAAAAATCCCCATCAGTATTGATGGGGATTTTTTTTTAATCAAGGAAAAAATGCAGGCCTAATACAATTCCGCCTGTTTTAAATCCGCTTTAGGCGGGTGGGATATAAAATAAAAGTTAGAACACATTTTTAAAATTCATTATCATAACGATACTTTTACTTTTTCTAACAAAAACATGTTAAAATAAATGAATTGCTTAATCTAGTATATCTAAAAATTTAAGGCCGAACATAATTCCATCGGTTTGGAAACCTCCCTGATATGCGCGTACATAATCAATACGCAGCATTCTGAATTTGCCAAAACCTATATTATCAAAACCGGCTGTAAATTCCTGGTAAGGCTTATAAGCGGGTGTAGCGATTTGGTGGTATCCTAAAATAAGATTCCATTGCAATAGGTTAAGTAATGGAACTTTATTCATTATATAGCCCTTAAAGTTGTGCTCTACGTGTGCTTCAAAGTACGAATCGTTAGTACTGTGGCTGTAATAAGGCAGTAAGTTAAACACATTAAGATAGGTTGAACCGGTACCTATGTGTGTCTGGTTACCATTAAAATGTTTAAAATCTGTAAATGCAATACCATCGGCATTAAAGAACTTACCGGCTTTAAGATTAATACCAAAATCACCTTTATTTCCAAATGTAGTATTATAGGTAGCACGTGCAGCTACAAAGTCATACTCGTATTGTTTTTCGCTGCCTGCAAAAGCTTTATCATATTTAAAAGACAGAGTAGGGTATTTGTTATCGCCTACGGTTATTTTGCCATCAGGACGTGTAATGTACTTCAGTCCAAAACGAATGGTTCCGCCAATGCTTGCTTTGTAAAGCGTATGCGTATCAAACGGCTTAGAGGTGTAATTATCCGGTTCTAATGGATTGTTTGATGTATAATCGTGATCATTTTTAATAAGTACCCAGTCTGCATTATTCAATAAGGCTCTTCGGCGCATGTATTCAACACTGGTATACATATTCACTCCTGTAGTGATCTCTTTACTGTATTGCAGTTTTGCAAAAGTTTTGTCATACAGTTTCATGTAGTTGTCTTTAAAGAACAACGTACTAACACTATTAATAACTGGTGTGATCGGGTTATCAGGATTAAACTGATCGATAGTATTACCTCCTGTAAGGTAAAGTGATCCACCTTTTTTACCAAGGCTGTGGGTTAACCATCCGCTCACGCGAAGGCGGTCTTCGGCAATGCCATAGTTAAAAGTAGCAGCTCCTGCAAAGTAACTTTTCTTTTCTTCGTTACGTTTATTGAAGGATAGTTTTGAGTCAAAGTTCCAGCCCTGTACGGTATTGTAACCAGGAAGCTGTATCAGTCCCGAATAATCAAAACTGAATTTTTTCTCAGAGTTCCTGTAGTTATAACCACCTATTACGTCACCAATCTTAAATCGGTTGTGTTTGCGGTCTATAGAATCCAGGTAAGGCTTAGACTTGTGAAGCGTTTGAATACTGTCTTTTTTAGTATAGTCGGTTACTTCTTCATCAGTAAGTGGTATAGGTCGTTGGGCATTCCAGTATACAGAGTCTTTCTTATTAGCTTCCTCTTCTATAAAAACAACCTCTTTGGAAAAGGTTTTCTTTTCGAATTTATCATGAAAAACATAGTTGGTATAAACATGGGTAAACTTCCCTGTGAATTTTATTCCAAAAGCTCCGGCTTTAAAATCAAACGTCTGCGAGTTTTTTGACCACACTTTATTGATCGCATTATAGCTAAAGTTTTGCTGCAGGTTCATCGTTTCCAGGAATGGCTGCTGCATTCTGTATCCTTTAATATCAAGATCTATGGCATATATAGCCCAGCTGTTATCTACAATGTAAATGTAACCTTCAAATACAGGTTCTTTATCACGGCGTGGTATTACTTTGATCTTATTGATCTGGTTACCGTTGTCATCAAACGTTACCCCTTCCATTTTAAACTTATAGTAACTAAAAGCACTGGTCGCTAATGGCGAAACCATTTCGATATCGAATTCTACATAGTTGTCATAAAAATTATAGTAGGTACTCATGGCAGTATTGTAGCTAAAGCCATTATCGTTACCACTTATTTTAGAAGCGATAATACGCTCTTTAAGCTTATCAGGCTGTTCAAAAGTAATGTGTGATACCGTTTCAGAAAGGTACATGATCCCGCTTCCGGTAGAATCGAGTGTACCATCGGGAGCTTCTACCTTCATTCCCATTATTTTTTTCGGAAGGTCTTTTACCCTGAAGATACCTTTAGAATAAAAGTCGGCTTCAAAACGCCCTGTTCTTGCAGAATTCTCTTTTTTATGAGCAATAGCCTGGCGTATTATTTCATACGCAGGGTCTTCAGCATTAGAAATAGTAAGTTCTTTTAATTGGTAGTTGTCATCAGCCAGTTCCACATTAAGTGTGTGCGGAAATGTTTGGGCATCTACAGCTACTTTTTTTGTTTTGTATCCTATCGATTGAAAGATAACGATATATTTTCCCGCGCTTTTAGCGGTAAGTTCATACTGTCCTTCTTCGTTGGCAGTTGTTCCGGTGTAGGTATTTTCGATAGTAATACTCACAAAGGGAATGCCTTCTCCGGTTGATGATGTAATCTTTCCTTTGATCTGGGCATAGGAAGCTACACCAAGTAAAAGGAAAATGGCAGATAGTAATTTGTGCATGGTTATTGGTTTAGGTAAGGTTGTTAGTTATAGGTAAGACGTTTTCTGTTTTAAAAAGGTTGCATCATAGGCGAAAAATTATTGGTTGTTTTTTCATATAACGTAATTGGCTATGATTTTCTTACAAATATTTCAGTAAATATAGTACAACATGCATAAAGATAGAAGTTGCATTCCCCAAATAACTCATTAAATTTGCTGTATGAGAAAGAAAAGATTTAACCTTGCCAGCAGGCTTTTACATTGGGCTATTGCCTTTACTTTTTTATATATCCTGCTAACGGTGTTTTTACGCATGGGGTGGATGAATAAAAACAGTATGGGTGCAATTATACAGGATAACCTTGCCGAGAGTAAAATAACCATCAGTAGTGATGAAGCTGCGGTTTTAGGTAAAAAAGTTCGTAAACCCATGTGGGAAACCCATGTTATTGCAGGGTATGTGCTTATAGGGCTCTTTGTGATTAGGCTTATTGTAATGTGGATACAGGGCTTAGGATTTGCTAATCCGTTAAAAGCAGGCGTTTCTTCTTCAGATAAATTCAAATCGTGGGTGTATATAGTATTCTATATGTTGTTAGGTGTTTCATTATTTACAGGATTCATGAAAGTAAACGGACCCGACAGTATGGAACATCTAATGGAAGACATTCATGTACAGTCATTGTATTATTCAATAGCCTTTATTTTAATTCATACCGTAGGAGTCCTTCTTGCCGATGCTGGTAAAGAGAGAGGTATTATATCAAAAATGATCAGTGGAGATAAATAACGAACCTTTAGCACCTAAGAAAACCATATTTAAATGGAATAATATAGCATTTTATGTAATGCTGCTTAATGTTACAGGGATGGCAGTGTTTTATGGTAAAGATGCTGTAGCCATTGTTTTTAGGCAGGCCTATTTTGACGGATGGAAATACCTTTTACCATTCTGTATAAACGTCCTGGTATTTTCGATAGCGGCATTGATCTATTTGTTTCAGCGCAAATGGAGGCAGGTGGCTTATACTTTTCTGTCTGGATTAGCATTGCTTCTTTCAGCAGGATTTAGGCCAATTGCCGTTTGGGGATTTATAATAAGCATTATACTATTTATCCTCTTTCTGGCGTTTAGAAAGAGATTTCTTATGTAATAAAAAAGATGGAGTTTATAATTGAGTTTTTTATCGAATTAATTTTATATACCCTACTTCACACTATTGGTGCACTTATACGGTGGCCTTTTCTTTATAAGAAACGAACAATTACCTCTATTTTAGAAGACCACTATATGAATAGAATTGTATCCAGATTATTTTTTGGAATAGTAATTTTACTTACCACAACCTTATTATAAACATATATTAATACGCTGTTTCTTTATTTCGTTTTAGCGTATATTTGAGTAAATAAACCTACTATGAATACAATACAGGACCTTAGGCTGGCCGTTTTAATCGATGCAGATAATGTGCCTTATGCTAATGTAAAAGGAATGTTTGAGGAGATTGCAAAATATGGAACTCCAACTTTTAAACGTATCTATGCCGACTGGACAAAGCCTACCGTATCCGGATGGAAAAAGGTACTGCTTGAAAATGCTATTACGCCCATACAGCAATACAGTTATTCTACCGGGAAGAACGCTACCGATAGCGCCATGATCATCGATGCTATGGATATATTATATACCGGTAAGGTAGATGGATTTTGTATTGTATCCTCCGATAGTGATTTTACCCGTTTGGCAACCCGATTAAGAGAAGCCGGAATGAAGGTTATAGGTATAGGTGAGAAAAAAACACTCATACCGTTTATATCAGCCTGCGATAAGTTTATTTATATAGAGATCTTGGGACGCGATAAAACCGATCAGGATCACGACCATGAGGACGATAAAGATGATAAAGAACTAAAACCTCGTGTTGAAGAGCATAAAGAAAGCCTTAGTAAAGTAGACAGACGACTTATAAAAATGTTAAGTGACAGTATTAATGATCTTGCCGATGAGAACGGCTGGGCATTCCTGGGCGACCTGGGTAATTTTATACTAAAAAAACAACCTGATTTCGACTCCCGTAACTACGGATTCCCAAAAATGCTGGCCTTGATCAAGAGCATCGATAATTTTATCGTGGACGAAAGAGATACAGGCAAAAGCAACAGGAAACACGTGTTTGTAAAGAACAAATAATAATTTAAAATGCAGATAAAGAAGCTTACAGAAGCAATATTGCGTATTGATACTACCGTAAACAAAATACAATTTGATAAAGAGTGGTTCTACTCAGTAGAAGACCTGGAAGATTACCTCAAAGAAGATCTCGAAGGAATAGAATCAGTAACATTTCCTTTAGATTTTGACGGAGTAAAGTACCCTATAAAATGTACAACCTGGGATGACCTGCAGCGTTTTCTTGAAAAAGACCCTGTAGAAAATTTTAGGACAAGTGTTCTGAAAAATAGAGGTAAAAAATAATTGAAGTTTGTCATTTCGACCGAAGTGGAGAAATCTCAATATAACTGAATATTACTCCAATATATCCAGAAACGTTAATCCAAAAATAACCCCATCGCTAATAAATCCGCTTTCATAAGATCGAATATAATCGATTCTTAAAAAACGTGCTTTACCCCAGCCTACATTATCCAGTCCTACAGTAAATTCCATATACGGACTTCGGTTTGGTGTTGCCAGTATATGATAACCCGCAACTAAATAATAGTTGAGCTTATGGATAAGCGGAAGCGAATTGGTAAGCAGCCCTTGGAAATTATGCTCCATGTGCCCTTCAAAATAAGCATCATTAGTGCTGTGTGAATAGTATGGAAGAAAATTAAATACTCTCATGTAACGTTCAGATCTCCCTACATGGGTTTGATTCCCATTAAAATGCATATAATCAGTAAAAGCGATCTTATCAGAATTAAAGAATTTACCGGCTCTAAAGCTCGTACTCAGTTCGCCTTTGTTACCAATGGTCAGGTCGTAGGTTACCTTTGCAGAAACGTGATCAAAGTTATAATCGCTTATACTTGATGCAAAACCTTTATCATATTTAAGAAACAACTTTGGATATTTCTCATTAGCTATATTTTCTTTAGTATCAGGCCTGGTTTTATATTTCTGTCCAAAGCTTATACGCGCCGCAACAGATGTTTTATACATATGGTGTTTTTGAAAAGCCAGGGTTGTATTATCATACATCGTAGCCGGATCATATAACAGCAATGGATTGTTTGAGGTATAGGGATGATAAAGATCCTTTAACGTAGAAAAGTTAGTATTGTTTAGTAAAGCCCTTTTTCGTGTATATTCAACACTGCCATAAAGGTGAATACCATTAACAACTTCCTCTTCATAGCTAAGACGGATAAAATTATTATCAAATAATTTCATGTAATTATCCCTAAAAAATAAGGTGCTGATACTGTTTACAATTCGGTTTATGGGCTTTTCGGAGTTATACTGTTCAATGCTGCTTCCCCCGCGAAGCGTAATAATTCGTTTAGAAAAATTATTAAACTTTTTAGAAATCGTCCCTGTAGCACGAAAACGCTTCTCGGCAAAACCGTAACTAAGGTCGGTACCTATAGTAGTATATGTATTCTGCTTATCGTCATGATATTTTGTAAAGTAAAAACCGGGTTCAAGATTGTAAGCCTGTACGGTGTTAAAACCCAAACGGCGGGCTATACCGGTATAGCTGGCATCCCAATTTTTATAGCTATTGTGGTATACATAACCCAAAGCAGGAGAGAATAATGTAAAATGGTTACGTGCCTTATCCGACTCGTCCATGTAAGCTTTTGTATTCCTTGTATCCTGCAGGCTGTCTTTTTTAATGTAATCGGCCTTTTCTTCTTTGGTAAGAGGAATAGGGCGTATGGTATTCCAAAACGAATCCGGTTTTTTATTCGCACCTTCCTCAAAAGAAAGGATTTCTGCATTAAAGGTGTATTTGTCGAATTTTGGATCTATTGTAAAATTACTGTACACATGGGTAAACCTTCCGGAGAAACCAACGCCAAAAAGACCGGCATCAAAGCTTAAAGTTTGTACATTCTTTGTCCATAGTTTTGCTTTGGCATTATAGCCATAATTTTGCCGAATGGTAAGCGTGTTTATAAGTTCCTGTTCAATCTGGCTTCCTTTAATGCTTAGGTCTACAGCATAAAGTTCCCAGGAATCTTCAATGATATAAACATAACCTGTCATGGCAGGTTCATTCTCTATTTTTGGGGTAACTTTTATTTTATTTATGATATAGCCGCCTGCTTCATTAAAAGTACTTTCTAAGCTGTACTTGTAATAATTAAAAGCATTATCGGCAATAGGAGATACCACGTTTACCTCAAACGGAATATAATTGTTATAAAAGTCAAACTCAGCAGCAGCGGCATTATTAAAGCTAAAGCCATTATCTTCACCGCTTACCTTTGAGGCTATAACATGTTCTTTTATAGTGGTAGAATTAAGGTGCTTTACTCTGGAAACTGTTTCAGAAAGGTAAAGGATACCGCTTCTGGAGTTATTTAAAGAGGAACCAAGGTCGCCTATTTCCTGTCCCAGTATTTTTTCAGGTATGTCATTTAGTTTAAAAACACCGCGGGAGTAAAAATCAGCTTCAAAGCGTGCAGTTTTATCAGCATTGTTTTTTCTGTTTTTAATGGCATTTTTAATCACCGCATCTGCCGGATTATCAGTGTTGGAAATTACCAGTTCTTTCAGCGTATAGCTTTCGTCTTCCAGTGTAACATTCAAAGTGTGAGGTAATGCGGTTACATCTATCGTCACTTCACGGGTTTTATAGCCCATCGACCTGAAAATAATTGTGTAGCGTCCTTTTTCTTTAATGTTTAGCGAATAACTTCCATTTTCGTTAGACGATGTTCCATTATACGTATTAGCTACTGTAATGCTGGCAAAAGCTACAGGCTCGCTTTTTTTTGAGGTTACCCATCCGTTTACCTGTGCTATGGCAGGCATACTTAAAAACAGCAGGAATAGTATAATGTTTTTTTTCATAGTTTTTTATATAATAAGCGATTGCAGTGCAAGCTCATATCCTTTTAACCCAAATCCTATAATAATGCCTGCAGCAACAGGGGAAAGGTAGGATTGATGTCTAAATGTTTCTCTGGAATAAGTATTCGATATATGAACTTCTACAACAGGCGATGTAACAGCTTTAACAGCATCTGCAATACCTATAGAGGTATGTGTATAAGCACCTGCATTTAATATAATGCCTTTATAGCTAAAACCGGTTTCCTGTATTTTAGAAATAAGCTCACCCTCAATATTACTTTGGTAGTATTCTAATGCCACACCGGGAAATTTTTGTTGTAGTTCGGCATGGTAGTCTTCAAATGTACGGGCTCCGTAAACTTCAGGCTCACGAGTTCCCAGAAGGTTAAGGTTAGGGCCGTTTATGATAATAATTTTCATGTGTGTTTTTTGTAAATGTAAGTATTAGGGCCTCAGTGTGTATGTAGTTTAATACTAATTTTAACATTCCGGCCAATAAAAAAACCGGTATATCTTAAAGATAAACCGGCTTGTGTATGTTATTTTGTTTTCTAGAAAAAGTATCCTACAGAAAGCTGGAATACATTATTCTTAACGTCTACCTCACTTACATCAGATACGTTGCTTAGACCAACGGTATAACGTGCCTGTGCAAAAAGGCCTGCAAAAATTTTAAGTTCTACACCAGCCGCAGCCGCCATATCAAAACTCTTAGTGTCAAAAGCTTCTTCAGCATCGCTAACAAGGAAAGAGAACTGAGGCCCTGCCATAACACTTAAACGATCCGGTAATAAATAAAACTTAGCCATAACAGGTACAGATATATAGTCAAGGTTAATGTCTTTAGCTACGCCTACAACACCACCATCATCATATTTTGCTTTACCTCCCTGAGAAGAGAAAAGACCTTCTGCCTGAACTGAAAATGTAGGCATTAAATTAACTTCTACTACGGCACCGGCATGAAAGTTTGTAATTCCGTCGCTGTCTAAGTCTCCTGAAAATTTAGAAAAGTTAGCTCCTGCTTTGATACCAAAGTCTATGCCTTGTGCCTGCATTGCGAAACTACCTGCAAGTGCAGCTACTAAAAAAATGATCTTCTTCATGGTTATAATTGTTTGAGTTATTTAAAAAAAATATCCTAGAGATAATTGAATAACCGAGTTCTTTACATCGGCATTGTTACTAATCTCTGAAAGTCCCATACAGTACCTTCCCTGTACAAACAGCCCGCCCGATATGGTATATTCCAGCCCGCCTGCTATTCCATACTCAAAGGATTTACCTTCAATGGGCAGTACATCTTTTGTTTCGCCTGCCAGTAAGCTTAATTGAGGCCCTGCATGTACACTAAACACATCATTTATATAAAACTTTACCATTAATGGCAGCGTAAAATAATTCAGTTTATAATCGTCATCCATTTTTTCAACTTTAACTCCTTGAGTAGAAAATAAAATTTCAGGTTGAAATGAAACCTTTTTTGTAATGATAAACTCCTTTAGTACTCCAATATGAAAACTAGTAAGTCCTTTTAATCCATCTGTATCACTCCCGGAAAAGTTAGAAAAATTTAAACCTGCTTTTATTCCAAAAGACTGAGCCTGAGTAATTCCGGTTGTAAAAATGATCAGTAATAACAGCAAATTTTTTCTCATGGATTTCATACGGTTTTCCGTAAACAAAAGTAAGGAAAAGTAGTACTAATAAAATATTTTTAACCCTATTTTTGGTTTAATAAAGGTTAAATGTTTTTTAATCATGAAGCATTTGCAATCAAAGAACGTTGATAATGATTTGAAAAATAAAAGATAATCACATCTGTACTGTCTGTAATTTAAATTTTATATAATGTAATAACAACGCTATTTTGCGGTTAAATTACGATAAAACTCATTTTTTAACAAAAAATTACAACATAGTATGGGGTGGTGGATATTTAAATGTTAAATTTTTTTATATTTTTGTTTGGCATAAATGTGCGAAATAACCCTAAATCTATACACAATGAAAAAAATCTTATTATCGGCCGCTGTAGTTATGGCATTCAGCTTTGCAGCTCAGGCGCAGAGCGAAGAAATGAAATTCGGTGTTAAAGCCGGAGCGAACTTTACCAATTTCACCGGTGATGCTGACGGTGATGGAAAAACAGGTTTTTATGTTGGAGGCCTTGTAGATTTTGCTGTTTCAGGAAATTTTCATGTTCAGCCGGAACTGCATTACTCCAGTGAAGGAGCTAAAGATGCTAAAATTGATTATATCAGAGTGCCGGTAATGGCAAAATATTATGTAATGGAAGGATTAAGCCTTCAGGCAGGTCCGGAAATCGCTTTTAAAGTTGGCGCAGATGATGGTGTTGACGAAACAACAAAATCAATCGACTTTGGTCTTGGAGCCGGCGCAGGTTATGAACTACCGATGGGTGTATTCTTTGACGTAAGATATAACGTAGGTTTGTCTAATATCAGTGATATTGATGGAGTTGATGTGAAAAACTCAGGTTTCCAGATTGGAGCAGGATACCGTTTCTAATAACTGATTTCTAATAATAAAAAAGGCTGTCTAAATTTAGGCAGCTTTTTTTTTCTCATTTCTGAAGTCTTAAAAATAGTAAATCCATAATAAATTATCTTTTTGGATAATCCTCATTATCAAATTTTCATTATTTCGCTAAAAAATGTGAAAAGATTTTGGATAAATTAGCTGTATTCGTTCTTTGTGTAAAAAATAGTATAAGGATAAGTTAAATTTTTTTCACTAAGTTTTTACTTATTAAATTAATACTACTTTCGCAGTATAAAACAATTTATCAATACACAAAAAATGAAAAAAATTTTACTATCTGCAGTAGCAATTATGGCTTTTGGCTTTGCTAATGCTCAGGAAACAACAGGATTTACTAAAGGTGATGTATTTGTTTCTGGTTCTGTTGGTTTTGGATCTGAAAAAACAGGTGATAACAAAAACAATGAATTCAATTTTTCTCCAAAAGCAGGTTACTTTGTAACTAACAATATCGCTGTTGGTGTAAAATTAGGCTTCACATCTGGAAAACAGACTGAACAGGCAGGACCTGTATCTGTTGAAACTAAAACAAACACTTTTGAAGCAGGCGCTTTTGGTAGATACTACTTCACGCCAGCTAGTCAGTTTTCTTTCTTCGGAGAACTTTCTGCAGGTTTCAACAGTTCAAAATCTGAGATCGAAGGTTTACCTGGCGAAAGCAAATCTAACGGATTTAATTTAGGAGTTGCTCCTGGTATTAGCTATTTCGTATCTAAGAACATCGCTCTTGAGGCTACTTTTGGTCTTTTAGGTTACAAAACTAACAAACCTGATGTTGATGGTGCTGAATCTACAGATACTTTTAATATCGGTGCAAACTTTAGTGATATCAGATTTGGTATCGTTTACAAATTCTAATACAATTTTGTATTTATATAAAAAGCCTCCCAATTGGGAGGCTTTTTCATTTTAAGATTCTGGATGTCTTAAAATTTATATCCTAAACCTATCTGGAATACAGAGTTTTTAATATTTACATCATCATAAATATCAGTAACACCATAAACATATCTACCAGTAGCAAATAGACCCATGTCTGTCTGGAATGTCAAACCACCGGCAACACCAACGTCAAATTTTTTGGCATTATCCAGTTCTACATCTTCACCAGATTTAAAATCAACTTTTTCGTTTACAAGGAAACCAAATTGCGGACCTACTTCAAGGCTTAATCCTTTAAATACATACACTTTTGCAAGCACAGGTACATTAATGTAGTCCAACTGAAATTCTGCTTTGTCTGCACCGGGTAAAGGTCTGAAATCAAATCCCTGGCCAGAATAAAGTACCTCTGCCTGTATCGAAAGAATATCTGCAATAGGCAGCTCACCCACTAAACCTACGTGAAAGCTCGTTCTGGAATCCGGACTGTCAAAATCGCTTCCCGTTACTGTTGCTAAGTTTACCCCACCTTTAATACCAAAGCTCGGAGTCATCGATTGTTTATTACTCGATTTGTCCTGTGCGTTAGATACTGTTACTGTACCTATTAATAATGCACTCACTGATAATAATTTAAATAGCTTCTTCATTTTATAAGTTTTAGTTTTGTACTTCAAAATTATAGCATTAAAATTGGCTTAATTCTCAAAGGATTCTTAATTCACATAATTTTAACCTGTATGAAAAGTTGGATTAAATTTATTAGCGACTATAAATACTACCTTAAAATAGAGCGTGGGCTATCTGTAAATTCCATTGAAAATTACAGTTTTGATGTGCAAAGGCTTGTAAACTATCTCGAAAACAGAGGTATGGATATATCTCCGCTAAAAATTAATGAAGAGATAATCCAGCAGTTTATTTACCATATTTCTACAGAACTCAATCCAAGGTCAAGGGCACGGATTATTTCGGGTCTTAAGAGTTTTTTTAACTATTTAATGTTCGAAGACTGCCGAAAAGACAGTCCGATGGAGCTTATTGAGGTGCCAAAAATTGGCAGAAAGCTTCCGGATACACTTTCTACTGCCGAAATCGATGCGCTTATTAAGGCTATTGAACTCAATAAAATAGATAAAGAAGGCAAATCGCAGGGAGAACGCAATCGTGCTATGCTGGAAACATTATACAGCTGCGGGTTGCGGGTATCAGAGTTAGTAACCCTAAAGTTATCCGATCTGTTTTTTGAAGAAGGATTTATAAAGATAACAGGAAAGGGAAATAAACAGCGCTTCGTTCCTATAGGCAGCTTTACGCAGAAATACATTAACCTTTATAGGGAGACTGACCGTAATAAGCTTATTATTCAAAAAGGTCATGAAGACACACTCTTTTTAAACAGACGCGGTAAAAGCCTTACACGCGCTATGGTATTTACTATTATAAAAGAGCTGGCTGCGAAAATAGGGCTTAATAAAACAATAAGTCCGCATACTTTCAGACACTCATTTGCAACACATTTACTCGAAAACGGAGCCGATCTTCGATCCATTCAATTAATGCTTGGGCATGAATCCATTACTACCACAGAAATTTACATGCATCTCGACAGGAAATTCCTTAATAAAGTTTTAAACACATATCATCCACGTCGATAATTTTATACTTAAAAAAGAACTTTTTTATAATAAAAGTTTATAATTTTAAAACGTAGACTAATTTTGCAAAAAACAAAGCATGAAGTTTTTCGATAATCCTGAAATTCGCGACGGCGATAGCTTAAATGCTTTCTATAAAAAGCTTCTTGACCAGGTTCCCGATCTTATCTTTAAGATGATATGGAAAGAAGACGACCTGTATTCTATCGTATTTGCCAGCGAAACCGTTAATGAGATTTATGAAATTACTGTAGACCAGTTTAAATTTCAGACAGATGTTTTTTTCAGGGAGCGCATTTTTACTGAAGATCAGGGAGCTTTCATTGATAAACTGGAGGAATCAAAAAATAATCTTACAAAGTGGGATCATAGGTTCAGGGTGCAGCTGCCTAAAAAAGGGTTGCGCTGGCTGCGTGTTATGGCAAATCCGGAACGAAAAGAAGATGGCTCGGTCAGTTTCTATGCAAGGATAAGCGATATTACAGATCAGGTAGAGCAGGAAGAACAGCTTAGGCTATCTGATGAACGGTTCCAGTTTGCTCTAAAAGCAGCTTCTGAAGGAATATGGGATTGGGATATGTCTACAAACATTGTTTACTTTTCTGCCCAGCTCATGAAAATACTGGGAAAAAAAGAAAAGGAAGCTTATTATCCCAACACATTTTGGATAAGCCGTATTCATCCGGATGATATGGATAACTACCAAAAAGTAAAAGGTGATCATTTAAAAAAGAAAACCACAACCTACGAAAGTATCTATAGGATTCTTACAGATAGTGGCAAATACCGCTGGGTATTGAGCCGTGGGCGTACTGTAAAATTTGATGCTAAAGGACGTCCCGTAAGGGCAATGGGTACGCTAAAAGATATCAATCAGCTTAAAGAAAAAGAGATAGAGCTAGGGAACACTATTAATATAATAGTGAGCCAAAACAACAGGCTCAATAATTTTGCACATATTGTTTCCCATAATTTAAGATCACACGCCAGTAACCTCAAAATGCTGCTCGATCTTATAAAGACTGCCAACGAAAAGGAAAGGGAAGAAATGCTTCAGCATCTGGAATCGATATCTGACGGACTCACAATTACGATCAGCCATTTAAAAGAACTGGTAGAGATTCAGACCGAGATAAAGACTGTAAAAGAAAAACTAAACTTAAGGCATTACCTAAAGAACATACTTAATATTTTACACAACGAAATTAAAAAGCACGGTGTTACTATAGAGATCAATATTCCGCTTGACGTAACAGTAGATTATAATCCTGCCTATCTTGAAAGTATCCTGCTTAATTTTACAACAAATGCAATAAAATACTCAAGTCCGGAAAGGCAGCCTATGCTTTCTTATGATTTTGAAATTATAGATGGTAAAAAAGCGCTTAGTGTTTCAGATAATGGTTTGGGTATCGATCTTAAAAAGCATGGCAATTCTCTTTTTGGAATGTATAAAACATTTCATAAAAACCAAAATGCCAGAGGGATTGGCTTATTTATAACCAAGAACCAGGTAGAAGCAATGGGAGGGAAGATAGAAGTTGTAAGCGAATTAAATAAAGGAACTACATTTAAAATATATTTTAATGAAGAAGATTAGTAGTTTGTATGTTATAGATGATGATAAAATTTATCATTTTTTATTAAAAAATCTATTCAAACAAAATGGAATTGATGCTGTATCTACATTTTTCTGCAATGGCTATGATGCAATAGAACATATGAAGGGAAATAATACTGAAGATGTATTACCGGATCTTATTTTATTAGATGTAAATATGCCCATTATGGATGGATGGCAGTTTCTCGAGGAATTCACAGCGACTGCGAATGATTTTGCAAAGATGCCGGTTATTTATATGATCAGTTCATCTAATAATGATGTAGATATTAACAAAGCGAAGGAGTTTGAAGGTGCTGTAAAAGGCTATTTTTTAAAGCCAATTTGCAAAGAAGATCTGCAAAAGATCTTTGTTTTATAGGACTATAAGTTTTGCTTATGACCACTATAAATAAAAATGATAGTAAAAAATATTAATTGTAAACTATAACGTATTACCTTTGCTTAACGCTGTTAAGTAATTTAAAAGCTGTAAAAAATGGGAAGTAAAGAGAGAATATCAAGACAGAAGGAAGAAACCCGTTCTAATATATTAAAGGCTGCAAGAGAGATAGTTAAGGATGAAGGATGGCAAGGCCTGAGCATGAGAAAGATTGCTGATAAAATTGAATATACTGCCCCGATTATTTATGAATATTTTGCAAATAAAGAGGCGATTTTGCAGGAACTAACCTGTAAAGGCTTTAGGATACTGACAAAAGACCTGGAAACGGCAAAGCAAATATCAAATGATCCGGCAGAGCAATTAGAGAACATGTGGCTGGCCTACTGGAATTTTGCCCTTGAAAATAAAGAAATGTACCAGTTAATGTATGGGGTAGAAATGACATGCTGTGCACAACGAAATACAGATACTGATGCCCCTTATGTCCTTATAACGAATGTGATTGGAGAGATAATGAAAGATAAAAATCCAATCCCAGAGGTCATTAAACAAAAATATTTTACGTTTTTCTCAGTAATACATGGTTTAATATCAATCAATATAGTGGGTAACGGCTTATCAGATCAGATCAATAAACAAATTCTTAAAGATGCTATCAGCGGAATTATCCGTTATCTAAAAGAATAAATTAAAAACTAACAAAGAATAACAATTTTCACATCCAATATTTAACATCATTAAATAATTTAATGCCCTTAGAAATCATGAGAACAATTAACTAAACTATTTTTTTGCACAATCGCTTAACACTGTTAAATGATTTATTAGGCATAACCAAACAACATCGTAAAATCGATAATTTTTTTGAACTTACACTTAACACCATTAAATAATTTAATACCATTATGAAACGAATAGTTTTTATACTCATAGCTGCAAGCCTTCTTCTTTCTGCATGTTCAGGAAATAATGCTCCTGCACCAGCGGCTCAGGCTATTGCACTTCCTGTATTTGCAATAGGATCTGGGGAAGCCGTTACATATCAGGAATATCCTGTAGCGGTAGAAGGCAGGGTAAACGTAGAGATCCGCCCACAGGTAGATGGTTACCTGGATAAGGTATATGTAGACGAAGGATCGTTTGTAAAGGCCGGACAGCCTTTATTTAAAATTAACGAAAACCGTTACCGCGAACTGCTAAACAATGCACAAGGAGCTGCAAATGCTGCCGAAGCTGCTGTTATCAATGCGAAATTAGAGGTAGAGAAAATGACACCTCTTGTAGAAGGCAAGGTAATATCTGATTACCAATTAAAAAGCGCTAAAGCTTCTTTAAAAATTGCTGAAGCAAATAGAAAACAAGCCGAAGCTGCTGTTGCATCGGCAAGAATAAATGTAGGCTACACACTTATTACTGCTCCTGTAGACGGTTACATTACAAGACTGCCTAAAAAACAGGGAAGCCTTGTTTCTGCTGCCGATCCAATCCCACTTACATTATTGTCTGATATAGCCGAGGTACATGCGTATTTTTCAATTGGGGAGTCTGATTTCATTGCATTTAAAGAAAAGTATGCAGGTAATTCGCTAAATGATAAACTTAAGAATCTTCCTCCGGTGGCATTAGTCCTGGCAGATAATTCGGAGTACGAGCAAAAAGGAAAAATTGATATGGTAGACGGTCAATTTGATAAAACTACCGGAGCAATAACACTTAGAGCAAGTTTCCCTAATGCAAAAGGCTTATTGCGTTCCGGTAATACAGGAAGGATTCGCCTTGGGATAACCTATAACAATGCTATACTTATACCGCAATCTGCTACAGCAGAGGTACAGGATAAAATATTTGTATATGCCGTTAGTAAAGACAATAAGGTGAATAAAATACCTGTCACCATTCTAGGTAAAAGCGGTACCAATTATTTGGTAAAAGACGGACTTAAAGCTGGCGACAGAATTGTGTTTAAAGGCTTCGAAACCCTTCAGGATGGTACGGTTATCGTTCCGGAAAAAATGGCGGGTGAAATTGCTTCTAAATAATTACATACTAATCACTTAAGTAAAAACAAACCATGTTTAAAAAATTTATAGACCGGCCGGTTTTGGCTACGGTCATATCCATCCTATTGGTAATTTTAGGGGTTCTTGGACTTACAAATTTACCATTGCAGCAGTTTCCAGACATTGCCCCTCCGGCAGTACAGGTTACAGCACTCTACCCTGGAGCAAATGCCGAGACCGTACTTAGATCGGTAGCACCATCATTAGAAGAATCCATAAATGGTGTAGAGAATATGAGTTATATGAGCTCTACTGCCAGTAATGATGGTTCACTTGTAATTACAGTTTACTTTAAGTTGGGTACAGATCCCGATCAGGCGGCTGTAAATGTTCAGAACAGGGTATCTCAGGCTACGAGCCAGCTGCCTTCAGAAGTTATACAGGCAGGTGTAACCACAGCCAAACAGCAAAATAGCCTTATCATGGTATTATCCATGTATACTGAAAATGAATCGGCTTACGATCAGACTTTCCTGGCTAATTATGCCCAGATAAACATTATTCCGGATATTAAAAGGATTCCAGGTGTTGGTCAGTCCATGATATTTGGAGGTAGTAAAGATTACTCGATGAGGGTATGGTTAAAACCTTCGCAAATGGCAACCTATAATATTACGCCAAAAGAAGTAACTGCTGCTATTCAGGATAAAAACTTAGAGGCTGCACCGGGTAAATTTGGTGAAAGCAGTAAAGAGTCTTTCGAATATGTTATTAAATATAAAGGAAAGCTTAATAAGCCAACGGATTATGAAAATATCATTATACGTACCAATCCTGACGGTTCTATACTTCGTCTAAAAGATGTTGCACGAGTAGAATTTGGTGCCTATACCTATGGTAACTTTACCAGGGTAGACGGTAAGGCGGGTGTTAACATAGCGGTTATGCAGCTTCCTGGCTCTAATGCTAATGACATACAGGTAACTATTGCAGCGTTAATGGAAAAAGCGTCTAAAGATTTTCCTAAAGATGTAAAATACCTAACGCTTTACAACACTAAAAGAATGCTTGATGCTTCTATCGAGCAGGTACAGCACACACTTATAGAGGCCTTTTTACTTGTATTTGTAGTAGTGTATATTTTCCTTCAGGATTTTAGGTCAACACTTATTCCTGCTATTGCAGTTCCGGTAGCGATATTAGGTACTTTCTTTTTCATGTCGCTTTTTGGTTTCTCGATCAATATGCTAACCCTGTTTGCTTTAGTACTCGCAATTGGTATTGTGGTCGATGATGCTATTGTCGTCGTCGAGGCCGTCCATTCCAAGTTGGAACGGGGGTATCAGCCTAAACAGGCAACTACATCGGCAATGAACGAAATTACAGGAGCAATTATCTCGATTACATTGGTAATGTCGGCGGTATTTTTACCGGTAGGCTTTATGGATGGTTCAACCGGGGTATTCTACAGGCAGTTTGCCTTAACGTTAGCAATAGCAATTGTTATTTCGGCGGTAAATGCTTTAACGCTGAGCCCTGCATTAGCAGCATTGTTCCTTAAAGGACATGATGCTCATACTCATGCAGATGGTACAGAAGCTCCTAAGAAAAACTTTAAAGACAAATTTTTTGCAGGATTCAATGTTGGCTTTAATAATATAACCAACCGTTATATTGGCAGCCTTCGTTTCCTGATACGTTACAAATGGGTGAGTTTTGGTGGACTGGCAGTTGTTATTTTAGCAACCGTATGGATGGTAAAAACAACGCCAACCGGATTTATTCCGTCGGAAGATCAAGGCTTTATTGCAATTTCGACTTCATTACCAGCAGGTACATCGCTGGAACGCACAACTCAGGCATTAGCCGAAGTTGAAAAGATCTTAGGGCCGGCCGAATATACGCGTACTCTAAATATACTGGCAGGTTTCAATATGCTTACGCAATCGTCGAGCCCTTCGTTTGGAGTAGCTTTCGTACTGCTTAAAGAAGACAAGGAACGAGGAAAAGTAAGGAACATCGATGAAATTATGAACGATGTGCGACAAAAGCTTTCGGCTGTAAAAGGAGCTAACTTCTTCGTGTTTACCTTCCCAACCGTACCGGGTTTCAGTAATATTGACGGACTTGATTTTGTGTTACAGGATCGTACAGGAGGCGAGTTGGATAAATTCAGTGGTATCGGTAATAACTTTATTATGGAGCTGATGAAACGTCCTGAAATTGCCGTTGCATTTACACCGTTTAGGGCAGATTACCCACAATATGAAATGGAAGTAGATGATGTTAAAGCAGAACAGCTAGGCGTTAGTGTACGTGAGCTGATGTCAACAGTACAGTCGTATTATGGTAGTGCACAGGTGTCCGACTTTAACCGATTTGGTAAATACTATCGAGTAATAGTTCAGGCAGATAAAAACGACCGTTCTACAGCCGAATCATTAGGCGGAGTATTCGTTAGGAATAAAACAGGTGGAATGGTTCCTGTTAGTACATTGGTTAAGCTGCAAAGGGTTTACGGACCGGAAAATGCTTCCCGATACAACCTGTTCAACTCAATGGGAGTAAATGCTATTCCTAAACCGGGTTATAGTACAGGTGCAGCAATTAAAGCGGTTGAAGAAGTAGCAGCAAAACACCTTCCGCAAGGGTATTCTTATGAGTTCTCCGGTATGACAAGAGAAGAGATCATTTCAGGAGGACAGTCTACTGTAGTGTTTATGCTTAGTTTATTGTTCATATACTTCCTGCTTGCAGCGCAGTATGAAAGTTATATCCTTCCATTAGCGGTAATATTATCAATACCTACAGGGGTCTTTGGGGTTTTTGCCGCCATCGGTCTTACAGGAATATCAAACAACATTTATGTACAGGTAGCACTGGTAATGCTTATAGGACTGCTCGCTAAAAATGCTATTCTTATTGTAGAGTTTGCCGTCCAGCGACGCCGTGCAGGTAAATCATTACTGTCTGCAGCGCTGGAAGCAGCTAAACTAAGGCTTCGACCTATCATCATGACATCGCTCGCCTTTATAGTAGGATTGATCCCAATGATGGGTGCTGTTGGGCCATCAGCTCAAGGTAACCACTCTATTAGTATTGGTGCAGCAGGAGGGATGGTAACAGGAGTTATACTTGGATTATTCATAATTCCGGTATTGTTTATCGTGTTTCAGTACCTTCAGGAAAAAGTTTCTGGGAAGCCACTTAAAGCTGAAGCTGCCGATGCTGTAGAACATCTTAAAGAAGAGTTAGACTTAGTAAAATAAATAAAGACTTCCCCTCTACGGAGGGGAAAACTTAAAAGATACCACCATATAACAATGAAAAAATATAATATTTATCTCCTCTTTGCAGCATTCCTGATACTTACAGGCTGTAAAGTGTCCAGGGATATAGAAACACCTAAGCCCGAGCTTCCCGAAGCATTCAGGAATGTAACATCGGCAGATACGGCTACAATTGCCGATTTGGAGTGGAAACAGTTTTTCCCGGATGCTAATTTACAGGAGCTAATAGGTAAAGCAATTACCAATAATTATGATATGCAGACGGCACTTAAAAACATTGAGGCTGCCGGTTTGCAGTTACGTCAGACAAAATGGGGCAATGTACCGCAGGTTGGCTTGAATGTTAGTGCAAATACAACCATTCCTGCAGAGAACAGCTTGAATGGAATAAGTGCCAAAAACTTTTTAAAGACCAGTCATGTTGAAGATTACAATGCCAATCTTTCACTTTCATGGGAAGCAGATATCTGGGGAAAAATAAGCAACAGGAAGAAAGAGGCCTTGGCGCAGTACTTAAAGACTGAAGAAGCAAGAAAAGCCATCCAGACCAATCTTGTGGCAGGTGTAGCGCAAGGGTATTACAGCTTATTAATGCTGGATGCGCAATTGGCTATTGCCAAAAAGAACCTTGCTTTAAACGAAAACACATCAAGGATCGTTAAGATGCAGTTTGATGCAGGACAGGTAACTTCGCTTGCCGTTCAGCAAACCGAGGCACAACGCCTTAGAGCAGCACAGATTGTACCAATGCTCGAAAAAGAAGTTATACTTCAGGAGAATGCACTTAGCATTCTTACAGGAGCACTTCCATCAGAGATTGTACGTAATACAACTTTAGACCTGACTACATTACATACAAATCTTTCAGCGGGAGTGCCTGCAGCGATATTAAGCCACAGACCCGATGTTAAGTCATTCGAATATGATCTGGCAGCTGCCAATGCAAAAGTAGGTGTGGCAAAAGCATTTATGTATCCAGCACTTAATATTACAGCAGCAGGCGGACTGAACTCTTTTAAATTGAACAATTGGTTTAATATGCCGGCATCATTATTTGGAACGGTAGCAGGAAGCCTTACGCAGCCATTATTACAAAGAAGACAATTAAGAACGCAATATGAAATAGCAAAAGTAGAGCGTGAAAAAGCAGTAATTGCCTTTAGGCAGTCGGTACTGATAGCGGTAGGAGAAGTATCCGATGCATTAGTAAAAGTAGATAAGCTTAAACAAGAGCAGGAGTTAGCGGCGGAAAGAGTGGCCAACCTGCAAAAAGCAACAACCAATGCTGACATGCTGTTTAAAAGCGGCATGGCCAACTATCTGGAAGTGATTACAGCACAAAGTAATGTGCTGCAAAGCGAACTGGATCTGGCAGCATTAAAAAGAGACCAGCTTAACGCTGTGGCCCAGTTATACAGGTCACTTGGCGGAGGCTGGAGATAAATGGTGTTATTGTTTTAAGTGGAAACCCCTCATCTGTTTATCAGGAGAGGGGTTTGTTATTATATGATAATATAAATTGAAAAGATAAGCATGTAGACGGTACCCGTAGGGTGGGGTGGTTCAAATTAATGGGTGCATCAAGTTTGAGGAAGCTCAAGGCTTTAAACTTTATAGCCTAAAAAGTTCAGCTTTGAATTTTTATTTCTTTTGTCTTGAAACAAAAGAAAATAGATTAATTCCCTACGGGAAATAGAGAGATTTTGGATGTTATTACGACCAAAATTAAATCGCTACGCGATAACTACATAATGATATATGATTATATGTTGCGAGAATCCATTTTGTTAGCAAAAGAACTAGCAATCCAACTCTTTTCCCCTAGAGAATCAATATTGATTGCGTATATTCTTCCTCCTTTGGAGGGTAACTATATATTAGTTTACACTGAAAAAACAGATTAAAAAACAATAACAAAAAACCCTCTCGAAAATAATGAAAGGGTTTTATTAACTTACTAGAATATGGAAAGAGAAAATATAATCAATAGTATACTCTCTCAATTAGAGGGTATGAGCATAATAGATGCTAAATCAATCCTGAATAGATGCTCTACTTACTTGGAGCTTTGTAATTACCACCGTAAGATGGATTAGCTACGTGGATAAATTCTTCAAATTTTAGGTGTCCTGTATTTATCGAAACTGTATCGCCATTTGATAAAGTAATGATATGTTCTACTCCATGTGTTTCAAATTTCACAATATGATTGAAATTGTAAAAAACGTTTTCGTGTTCAAAAAATAATGGCTTACTCATAATTATAATTGGTTTTAAGGTTTAATCTCTACTAAGTTTTCGATGTTCAAAAGGATCATAATCTTCATTTTTATGTCCGCCACAATTTTTAGGAATAAATGCCCAAACTATTGCTCCTACAATAAGACAAAATATCAGTTGTACTACCCATTCTGATGTATCTTTTGGTTTATCTCTAATTGATTTATCTTTAAATATTGCTCTTATAAATGCGCCTAAGATAGTAAATCCAATAATGCTGAATATTATACTCATAATGTGATGGTTATTCTATTTCTAATACTTTTTTAAATCCGTCCCAAAGCCATGATACAATATTGTCAGTGGTAACATCATTTGAGAAATCTATTTGCATTGAGTTTAGTTTTGAAATATAGTCTCTATTCAGTATTGATTTAATCGCTTTAGCAGACTCCTGGCTTGACTCTGTTTCATCAATTACCTTGTACATTTCATTCACTGCATTTTGTACTAAGCTTTTGTTATAGTTGTATCGTTGCTGTTTAGATGCTAAAACCTGTTGAGTTAATTCAAGGTTTATATTACTCTTTGGTTCATAAACTTGTGGCTTTACATCATAATACAACCATGATTTTGTATAACTGTCATACTTCTTATATCCGATCATTTGATTGTTGGAATTAAAGTATTCATATTGTTTGTTATAGCTATTCCATTTTTCTGTCAATGTTTGAGCAAAACTCACACTATACAGCAATAAGCCACATAAAAGTAAGAAATTTTTCATGCTAATAAGGTTTTTGGTTTGTTCAAATATAGTAATTCGAACGCATATATGCGTCCAAGCTAAAAAAGAATTGTTTTGACCTTTGGAATATGGATATTGCAGAGGATAAATTTTTAATTAGCTTAGGTCAAAAGGTTAAGGAATTCAGGGAAAGTAAGAACTTTTCTCAGGAGGATTTAGCCAATGATTGTAATATTCCTAAATCTCAAATCGGCAGAATAGAAAGAGCAGAGATAAACACTACAATGAGAACTCTAATTAAAATCGCTCAGGCATTAGGTGTAAAAGTTAGAGATTTAATAGAGTTCTAACAGGTGAATTTATGGATTTGTCTAATTAGAAAAGACAAACTACATTTGTAAGAAGAGGTAAAAAATATAGAAGATTATTACACTAAAATTTTTAAATGGTGTAATTTAATCGTATATTTATGAGACAAAATCTCCGTATTATGTTTAATAGATCTTTCACCTCTGTTTTAGATGTAATCAATGCTTTTCCTGATGAACAGGCTTGCATAGAATATCTTGAAGAAGCTCGCTGGGGCAATACTGTAATATCTCCATTTGATCCTACTTCAAAAGTATATGAGTGCAAAAACAATCGTTTTAAATGCAAGAACACAGGTAAATATTTTAATGTTCGCACCAAGACTATTTTTGATAATAGTAAGATAGAGCTCCAAAAGTGGATGATAGCTATATGGCTATGTACTTCTCATAAAAAAGGAATGAGTAGTTTACAGTTAGGCAGAGATCTAAACATTACTCAAAAATCTGCTTGGTTTATGTTACAGAGGATTAGAAACTGTTTTGGCTTAGACGACAGTCAAATGGATAACTATGTAGAAATAGATGAGACGTATGTCGGCGGAGAGAATAAAAACAGAAGTGTTTCGGCGCGTAAAAAGTTACATAAGGATGGTTTTACAACTGGCTACAATGATAAAAAACCTGTATTAGGTATGTTAGAGCGTGGTGGGAATGTAAAAGGAATAGTAATAGATAAATCTCACGCTAAAACAATAAGACCAATATTATTTGAGCAAATAAAAGAAACAGCAACGGTTATTACAGATGGCCACGGAGCATATAAAGGAATAGACAAAAACTTTAATGATCATCAAATAGTGTATCACAATAAAGACCAGTATGTAAATGGTATATTTCATACCAATACATTAGAGGGTTTCTGGAGTTTATTAAAAAGGAATATAGATGGTATACATCATTCTGTATCGGCAAAGCACCTTCAAAAGTATGTTGATTATATGACTATGCACTACAACTATAGAAAATTAACTACACATGAAAGATTTAATTTGCTAATTTTAAACTCTGATGCAAGACTAAAATATAAAGACTTAATAAAGAATGGCGAGGATTAAAGAAGAAGACTTTAAAAACATTACCCAAGTAGAGTTTGACGGTTCTACTTACTATGCAATAGAAGAGATAGAACTTGATTTAAGAGGTATACAGTCAATAGAACTGCCGATTAAAGGAAAGACTACCAAGTGCGCCACATTTGAGGCTATAATCGCCGCAAAAGAAGATAACAAACAGTTGTCAGAATTTGACAAAAACATTATAAAAGGATTAAACTTCAATCCAAAAAATAAACAATGACAAAAGAAGAGTGGCAATCGGTTTATGATGAGTTTTACTATTTCAAAAATCAAATAGACAATCTTTGTGATGATTACTATTTAGCAAGTGATAAACAAAAAGCAACGCAGATAATGAGTGAAGCTTATTATAAAGTCAAGTACAATAATGAACTCTTAGAGCTATTTAACGAAAAAGGGAATGTAAGCGACTTAAAAGACATTTCTCAGTTTTCTTATGCTGTTACTGGCTTTTTAGCCACAATAGAAAGCAAAAAATAAAACCTTTCAATTTTTGAATTATTTACAGGTTTTATTAAACACATAACCTCAAGGCTCTACATATTGTAGGGCTTTTTTATTATTGACTAAGCTGGTAAGTTACCTAAAAAAGTAATATCTCTAAATCCAAATCTTCTTATCTTACTTGGAGGATTTGCACCATCTAAATAATCGAATAAGGATAGATATTGATTTATCTCAATCCCCATATCATCCACAGAATGTAAAACACCTTGAATATATTCTGTATATCTATCACCAGTCTTTGTTAATATTACACACGTTACAGTGATAACCCGTCCTCTTAACTTTTTATAACTATTAACTTCATTCATAATTTATGGAAATAAAAATCATTCCTTACGAAGATAGAAAAAATATCTGCTCAGAGTATAATCCTACATATGAATCATGGACAGATGAAAAAATCAAATTACATATAATAGAAATTTCCGCAAAAGAAGTTGACACATATGGTAATTTAAAAAAATTAATAGAAATCGTAGATAACTTAAAAATTAAAGAATACAGAGAAAATAAGATTGCAATTCAGTTAGGAAAATTTAATTTTGAAAATCTTATGTAATTAAATATACTACCATAACTTGGTGTAAACTAATATATAGTTACCCTTTGGAGGGGTGCCAGCAGGGTGTGGTGATTAATAAACGAATCAATTTACGCCATAAAAAAACTCCGAAAGATTTTCTTTCGGAGTTTTTTGTATTCTTAGTACCTTAGAGCCTAAGCCCCTCAGCGACTTTATTTCGCAATATTAACCGCTCTTGTTTCTCTGATAACGGTAATTTTTACCTGACCAGGATAAGTCATTTCGGTTTGAATTTTGTGTGATATCTCAAAAGATAGGTTAGCCGCTGCATCGTCAGTTACTTTTTCACTTTCAACGATTACACGAAGCTCTCTACCTGCCTGGATCGCATAAGCACTTTTAACACCCGGGAATCCGTAAGCAATATCTTCAAGGTCTTTAAGACGTTGGATATAAGAATCAAGAACCTGTCTTCTTGCACCCGGTCTTGCACCAGATATAGCATCACATACCTGAACGATAGGCGATAGCAGTGATTTCATTTCGATCTCGTCGTGGTGAGCACCAATTGCGTTGCAAACCTCTTCTTTTTCACCATATTTTTCAGCCCACTGCATACCAAGTAAAGCGTGTGGAAGATCACTTTCTGCATCCGGCACTTTACCGATATCGTGAAGTAAACCAGCTCTTTTAGCAAGCTTAACGTTAAGTCCAAGCTCAGCAGCCATAATACCGCAAAGTTTAGATACTTCACGCGAGTGTTGTAGCAAATTCTGTCCGTAAGAAGAACGGTATTTCATTCTTCCCACGATTTTGATAAGTTCAGGGTGAAGTCCGTGAACACCAAGGTCGATCACAGTACGCTTACCAACTTCAATAATTTCGTCTTCAATTTGTTTTGCCGTTTTAGCAACAACTTCTTCAATACGCGCAGGGTGGATCCTACCGTCAGTAACAAGTTTGTGTAGAGCAAGACGAGCAATTTCTCTTCTTACAGGGTCAAAACAAGAAAGGATAATCGCTTCCGGGGTATCATCTACAATGATCTCAACACCCGTTGCAGCTTCAAGTGCACGGATATTTCTACCCTCACGTCCAATGATACGTCCTTTTACATCGTCCGATTCAATATTGAATACAGATACGCAGTTTTCTACCGCTTCTTCTGTACCGACACGCTGAATTGTGCTGATGATGATTTTTTTAGCTTCCTGTTGTGCTGTAAGTTTTGCCTCTTCAATCGTTTCCTGAATGTGAGACATAGCACTTGTTTTAGCCTCTGCTTTAAGGCTCTCTATAAGTTGGTTCTTAGCTTCATCTGCAGAAAGGCCTGAGATAAGCTCAAGCTGGTCTACCTGGCTTTTGTGAAGCTTGTCTATTTCCTGTTGTTTTTTGTCAAGGTAGTCAACACGGTTGCTATAGTCTAAAATTTTAGCTTCAGCCTCGTCATTTACTTTCTTTACTTTAGCCAATTCATTAGATACCTGCGATTCTTTATCACGGGTTCTTTTCTCTGCTTCAGCAATTTTTTTATCCTTACCTAATATTACCTGTTCGTGTTCTGTTTTAAGCTCTAAAAATTTTTCTTTAGCCTGTAGTAATTTGTCTTTTTTTATTGATTCTCCCTCTATTTGAGCGGTTTTTAAAATTGATGCTGCTTCTTTCTTAGCGTTTCTAATAAGGGCAGATACGTTTTTCTTCTCGAGGAATTTTGCGATACCAAATCCGGCTGCTATTCCTACGATTCCGATAATTATTATTAATGTAATGTCCATAAGTTAGTTTGGTGTATGAAATATATAAAAAAAGCCTACATCAGAAAGAATTGTATAAACTCGTTTAGACAAGTTTTGGGCTAACCCGCTGTTCAAGGATCTGCTCGAGGCAGCATGCTATAGAAGCGGCGATTTACCCATTTTAAAATGTTAGTGTTGAGTTTATCAAATATGTACTAATGTAGGCAGTATTATTGACGTATGTAAAGAACGTATTTTATTATTTTGAGAGAATTTCGCTCGCTTTTTCATCCATTTTACGAAGCCTTTCAAAGGCGTCTTCCAGGTCGGTAGATTTATCTATCTGTTTCTGTTCTACCTGCGATGCAAATTGTAATGCACACATGGCCAGAACATCCTGTTTATCGCGTACTGCATAGTTTTCTTCGAACTGCCGCATCATGGCATCAATTTTTTTAGAAGCACTTCTAAGTCCTTCTTCCTGAGATGGATCTACCGTTAAAGGGTATACCCGATCTGCAATTGATATCTTTATTTTCAGCTTTTCATCCATTTCCTTCTAATCAGAAAGTTGTGCTATGCAATAATCAATTTCGCGTATCAATGAATTTATTTTGAGTTTCGTCTCTCTTTTGTTTTCGTCGCTGCCTAGTAATGAATTGGCCATTCTTAAAGACTCATTTTGCTGTTTAAGCAGAACAATTTCTTCAGATTGCCTGTTGAAGGCTGAACCTGACCGGGAAACCTCGTTTTCCAGCTCTTGATTTTGCTTTTGAAGCTTTTCCACTTTCTGGGCAAGCTTTTCGAGTTTAATCTCAAGAGAATCAACTATTTCGGATAATCCGCTCATAACAGTCAACTTTCATTACATGATTTTACAAAGTTAGTATTACTTTAATTAGAAACAATAGTTTAACTAAAAAATATTACAGTTTTTTAGTTTTTACTGTAATAAATTGGGATGTAAACAGTTATAAGTTTAGGCGAAACCCTGCTGTTTTTTTCGTGGTTTTTTATATTTTAGCCTTATGAGATTGTTTGTTTTATTCTTTTTGTTTACAACGGCACTGTTTGCGCAGCAGCCTTATCCGCAGGATTACTTCCGCTCCCCAATGGATATTCCCATACATCCGTCGGGTACTTTTGGTGAATTACGTACTAATCATTTTCATTCAGGGCTTGATTTCCGTACAGAACAGAAGGAGGGACTGCCGGTATTTGCCGCTGCCGACGGCTATGTTTCGCGTATTAGGGTTTCCAGCTATGGTTATGGTACGGCTTTGTATATAGACCACCCTAACGGATACACCACATTATATGCACATTTGCAAAAATATTCGCCAAGAATTGATGCGTATGTAAGAGCGAAGCAATACGAAAAGAAAACATTTGACATCGAAATTTTTCCACCAGCCGGTGAAATAAAGATAACTAAGGGTGAACTTATAGGATCTTCGGGTAATTCCGGTGGTTCGGGAGGGCCTCACTTACATTTTGAATACCGCGATACTAAAACAGAATGGGTGATTAATCCGCTGCTTTTTGGTCTTGATAAAAAAATGCAGGATACAAAAGCACCTACTATCTCCGGATTAATGGTTTATCCTGTTAGCGATGATGCTGTAACGAATGAATCGGCTAAGCCAATGCTTGTAGGTTTGAAGCTTCAGGGTGATGGTACTTATCTTGCCGATAAAATAGCAGCAAGAGGTAAAATAGGCTTTTCAATCAGCACGTCAGATAAATCTACAGGAAGTGTAGGCAGTAACGGTATCTATAAGATCGAAACTTTTTATAACGGCAGTCCGGGCTTTAATTTTATATTTAGCACCTTTGCGTTTAACGAGTCACGTTTCATTAATAATTTTATTGACTATACCCGTTTTTACAATACGGGGCAGCGTTTCCAGAAGTTATTCGTAAAAACGCCTTATAGTTTGTCATTGGTAAAAAACAATACGTCAAATGGACAGTTGGATATAACACCTGGAGAGGTTAAGAACTACAGGATAGAAGTGACCGATTTTCATGGTAACAAGAGTATAATCAACGGCAGTATTGAATATTCAGATAAGCCGGCAGCAGTTGCCAACCCAAAAAGAATAACACCTTACTTCGTTAAAGCGGGTAACGATCATAATTATACAAAGAATAATGTATCGGTATTTATTCCTGCGAATGCTTTTTACGAAGATTTCTATATGGATTTTGATGTGAAAGACTCGATTCTTTACCTGCACAATGCTACAGTACCGGTACATACTACAGTTTCGGTTTCATTTAATGTAAACCATCTTTCTAAAGAAGTACTTAAAAAAACGTTTATTGCCGGGTTTACCGATAAAAAAATATCTTATAATTCCAGTGTTATAGAAGATGGCAGGCTAACTGCCAAAGTAAAAACATTGGGTAATTTTAAACTCGCACAGGATACCATAGCACCAAAAATTTATAGCCCAAGTTTTGCAGAAGGCAAATGGCTTACCAAAAACCAGATGTTTAGTATGAAAATAAGCGATAACCTTTCGGGAATTGCTACGATAGATGCCTGGTTAAACGGAAAATGGATACTTATGCATTACGATTATAAAACCAAAAATATATTCCACAATTTTAGCGACGGTATCGTTGCCGAAGGCCGTAATGATTTAAAAGTCACGGTTACGGATAGTGTGGGAAATTCTACTACCTTTGAAACGCATTTTTTCAGAACACAAAACCCAGCCTCTGTTGAAAACAATAAATAAATTCTTTGCGCTCATTCTTATATTACTCAGCGCTACGGCATTTGCACAAAGTGCCCCCGTTGTATTTGGAGTATTGATAGACGAAAACCGCCATCCGGCAGAAGGAGTACTCGTTTTTTATGATAATGACGGGGTTAGATCCCAAACAACATCCGATAAAACCGGATTCTATAAACTCGAAGTACCAACAGGTAAGGAGGTAACCATATACTTTTCACACATTAGTTTTACTACGGTATTTGTAGCGCAAACTCTTGGTAACAATGGCAAGGGCGAGATAAATGTAGTATTGCAGCCTAGTGCTAAAGTGATGAATGAATTGGTTATTGAAGGAGATACTAAAAGAACAAGGGTTCAGGGAATTACAAAAATTTCTCCGGAAGTAATTCGAAAGATACCGGGAGCTAATGCTGGTGTTGAGAATATATTAAAGCTCCTTGGAGGGGTCAACAGCAATAATGAGTTAAGTACCCAATATTCTGTACGAGGCGGTAGTTATGACGAAAACCTTGTATATGTTGAAGATATTGAGATCTACCGTCCATTTCTTATCCGTTCAGGACAGCAGGAGGGATTGAGTTTTACCAATACCTCAATGGTAGAGAACGTAGAGTTTTCTTCCGGTGGATTCCAGGCAAAATATGGTGATAAATTATCTTCAGTATTGGATATTACCTACCGTAGGCCTTTAAAATTTGGAGTACAGGCCGAGGCAAGTTTTCTTGGCGGTAGTGTAACCGTAGAAAACGCTTCTAAAAACCAAAAGTGGAGCGGTATTATTGGTGCGAGATACAGAGATAACAGCTTATTGGTTAACAGCCAGGAAACGAAGTCTAACTTCAAACCTACGTATACTGATATCCAGTCGATGATCAATTTTATGCCTACATCTAACTGGGAACTAAGCTTTTTAGGAAATATTTCTCAAAACAAATACCATTATCAGCCACTTACCAGGCAAACAAATTTTGGTACTATAGATGATCCTATCGCATTACAAATATTTTATGACGGAAGGGAAAAAGATGAGTATACAACTTATTTCGGAGCCTTAAAGTCGACTTATAAAGTATCAGAGAATTTTGTTTTTAAAGTAATTGGGTCATTATATCACACACAAGAGCAGGAACATTTCGATATCCTGGCGCAATATGCCTTAGGAGAAGTAGACACGAACATTGGGTCTGAAACCTTTGGAGATATCAAGTTTGCCCGTGCTGTAGGTTCTCAGCTTAACCATGCCCGTAACGATCTGGATGCGCTTATCGCGAATATAGAGGTAAAAGGGTATCACAATATTAAAAAAGACAGATTAGAGTGGGGTATAAAGTACACCCGTGAAGATATTCGTGACCGTCTATTAGAATGGGAAGTAATCGATTCTGCTGGGTTTTCATTACGCCCGCCGGTTATCGATCTGCCTAGAAACGATCAGCCATACAATCCTTATAAAGGAGAATTGGTTCCTTATCAAAGCATAAGAGCCACAAACTTTGTACAGATCAATCGATTTTCAGGGTATGTGCAATGGAACCATAGAGCAAAACTTGGTACGGCAGATGTTTGGATTAACGCAGGGGTAAGGGCACACCAATGGCAGGTAACCGGAGATGTGCATGGCGACAGTCAAATGACAGTTAGCCCAAGAGCACAGTTTACAATAAAACCAAGCTGGAATAAGGATATGCTTTTCCGCCTTTCGGGAGGTTTTTACCACCAGCCGCCATTTTACCGAGAGTTGAGAGATTCTATAGGTGGAGTTAGGCCTAATGTTAAAGCCCAGCAGTCCATACATATAGTTTTAGGTAACGATTATAGCTTTAAGCTTTGGAACAGGCCATTTAAACTGGTTTCGGAGGCATATTATAAAAAACTGGATAATGTTAATACCTACACGCTAGAGAACGTTCGTGTGCGTTACCGTGCTAATAATGATGCTGTGGCCTATGCTTATGGGTTAGATTTCCGTTTAAATGGGGAATTTGTTCCGGGGACAGAATCATGGTTAACCTTTGGTTACCTTAAAACAGAAGAAAACATTAACGATAGGGGCTACATTGCCCGACCTACAGACCAGCGACTTAAATTTGGTATCCTTTTTCAGGATTATGTACCTAATATCCCTAGCCTGAAAGCCTATCTTAATATGGTTTACAATACAGGTCTTCCGGGTGGTTCGCCTTCTTATGCAGATTCGTATAAATACCAGTCCCGCCTTAACGATTACCGTCGTGTAGATGCCGGTTTCTCTTATGTGTTTACCGATGCTAAAAAAGATTATCCTAAAGGGCATTGGCTAGCCGTATTTAAAGAACTTACACTAGGTCTTGAGATATACAATATGTTTAATAACCAAAACTCCATAACCAATACATGGGTCCGCGATGTATATACTAAAAGTCAGTATGGCATCCCTAATTACCTAACCAGCCGTGTTTTCAGTCTTAAGCTTAATGTAAGCATCTAATTATTGAAACATTTTGCTTAATTTTGGTATATATCTTCTCAAAAATGAAAAAAGCCCTAATAGTAGTCATAACCCTTTCTTCGTTAGTATTTACTAGCTGTAAGGATGAACAGCCAACGCCAAAGGTTATTTATGAAGAAGCTAAATCTTCTAAAGAGCAAACGAAAAAAGTTGACTCCACTCAGATTAAAGTGGCCGACCTACCAGTATATATGGAAGGTACAAAATACCTTATCCATCCCGTAGGAGACATCAGGATATATGATGATAGTAACAAGAGTTATGGAAGCAGCAGGACCAATAGTTCTGTGAGCTATGCCATATCCAATTACAATCGTTTTGAGATAACAGGATATTTTGAAAATTTAAAATTCCAGCATATCGACTCTACAGCAATGCGACCGCTTACAACAAATAAGATCCAGATTCAAACCGCTACTTACCTAAATACTATTGCAGCTAAATATAAAGCCCATATATTAATATATACGCTTGTAGATGCTGATACCAACAAAGATGGTAAAGTAGACTCTAATGATATCAGGTCATTATACATAAGTGATATAAGCGGAAAAGGATTCAAAAAATTATCACATGACGTTCAGGAATTGCTTGATTGGAATCTGGTAGAGGTTAAAGGAAGAGTATATTTCCGTACTATTGAAGACATCAATAAAAATGGTGCTTTCGATAAAAATGATAAAGTACACTACCACTTTGTAGACCTGCTTTCCCCTGATTGGAATGTTACAAGCTACGAACCTGTAAACTAAATTTTTGTTTCCCCCGGTTCGATTATCTCAATATTTTGACTTTAAAGTATGTATAAAACGATGTTGGGCAAATTTTGAAAGTAATTAAAAGATCATCCTAACGAAACTAAATAGATGAAAAAAAATACCTTATTACTTGTTTCAATAATAATTATGTCTTGAACTGATATTGCCAATATATGTTATTTGGATGCATTGTTTTTTTCAAATACAGCAATGTTTTGCTCCATCATTTTTTCGGTTTGAATAATATCCAAAAGAATCATTTTTGAAGTCTGTTTTATATTTTTATCAGTTTCATTTATGTTTGAATATATAAAACTCGTTAAAAATTCACTTTTATTATTTAGTGTTTCTTTTAGTGCTTCAATATTAGAAAGTGTAGTTACTTTTTCATAATCAATTAAATCAATTTTAGTGTTAGCAACAGATCTCCACGCATTAATTTTAACTTGTGGAATAAATATTCCTTTAGATTTCTTTACAATATCTAAAATTGTAACATTTTTGTTGTCAGCATAAAATTCTAATGAATCAATTAAAGATTGCTGTTGAGGAATAGTGGACTTAATATCTTCTTTAGAATCCTTTAACTCATTATTTATAGTTGAAAATACCTGATCAATATAAACTTTATCTTTTCGTTCTGAATTCCAGTTATCAATAAAAAGAGCTATTAGAATACCTGCAATTACCGGAATAATCTCTTTAATAAATTGAACAGTGTAAATTTTAATTTTTTCCTTCATTAATTTGGGTTTTGGATAGTGCAGATAATAGTATTCTTTTACGGGATTCGACGTTTTATTAAGGTAAAATCGTGTTGCCAAATTTAATTAAATATTTACAAAATGAAGGAATATGATGATTTAAAAGAAATAGGTTTTTGTGTTTAATGGCTTCATATGTGTTTCTCAGTAATTTATTTCACAAGTAACGAAGAGCATCTCAATTTTTTTTATCTTTAGTATGATCCAAATCTTGGAGCATAGATTGTATTCTTTTTTAAAATCTAAATACTAATTATATGAGAAAAATTATTTTTTTGTTGCTGATTAGCTTAACTGCATTTACGGTAAATGCACAAACTTCAAAAGAATTAGTGGGAAAATGGCAGCTTGTAAAACTAACCAAAAAGGGTAAAGAAAAAAGCCTGCAGGATGTTTATAAAACCGATCAGGTATTTCAGGTTTTTACTGATGACGGAAAATTCCAGGGTATCGTAGGGGATAAAACTGCTAAAGGAAGATGGAAGCTTTCTAAAGATAACGATGTATTAACGATAACAGTTGATCTTATTCCCGTAAAATTTCAAATCGATTATTTTGATAAAGGCAAGCGTATTATTACCCATGAACAATTAGGAACATTAGAATACAAGAAGGTCAAGTAAAAATAAAAAAAGCCTGCTCAATTTATGTGAGCAGGCTTTTTTTATTCAAATCGTTAGTTCAATACCAAGACTTTTTTCATCATAATGTCTGTCTCCTCTTTGTCCCCTAATTTGAAAAGATGTTTATCAAATTCAACAAAACCATTCTTTGCATAGAAGCCAATGGCTCTTAGGTTATTTTCCCAAACGCCCAGCCAAACATATTCAACCTTCTTTTGTTCTGCTATTCGTATAGCTTCATCATAAAGCAGCTGTCCAACTTTTTTGCCATGAAATTCCTGCAGCACATAGATCCTTTCAATTTCAAGAGCTTTATCATTTTTTAATTCTGTTTGTGCCTGCCCTACATTCAGTTTTAAATAGCCAATTGCATTGTTGTCAAGCAAGGCAAAATAAAATTCAGAGCATTCTTCATTCAATTCAATAGTAAGTTTCTCTAATGAAAAGCTCTCATTTAAATATTTTGTCATATTGTCATCAGCACCTCTGGTAGAAAAGGTTTCAAAAAATGTTTGTCTTCCTATTTTTTGCAATTGCTCAATATCGCTTAGCGTTACTTTTTTAATTTCTATAGATTCCATATTTTGATTCAATAAATTCATGTTATTCCAATTCGTTCTTGATGTATGCGGCAATATCCTTTTCTGTAGTGTTCTCGCTTTGCTCCAAATGTTCTACAATGCGCTGTCTTTCTATTTTGCTTTTGTTCTGGCTTAATTTCTTTTGTCCCTGAAAATCGGTTACTTCCAGCTCAAATGCAGTAATACCTCTTATCATTCCTTTTTTAAACTTTTCAGAGAGGCTTTTCCATTGCTCCATATATTCTTCTTCATAATAAGAAATCATCTGTTCCAATAGCTCGATTTTACCATCTACATCTTCAATAATTCTGGCTTTCCCATAAGCATGTATAGCTATGTAGTCCCATGTAGGTACGCTTTCGCGTTTTTCATACAATGAAGGCGATATGTAGGCATGAGGTTCTGTAAATATAACTAAAGACGTATTATTAACAATATGCTCAACCTGCTCATTGGCAATGGCAAAATGGGAGCGGAGTAATAGCTTTCCGGAAGTATCATCTATAATAAACGGGAGCTGCGTCGCTATAGGAATAGTGCCTTTGACAGTAATGATGGTTGCAAAACTGTATTTCTTCATGAATGCAATTTTTTCTGCCTTGTCTTTAAAGTCAAAATCGTCCGGTACAAACATATCTCTAAATTATTTTCTTTACAAGATCAAAATTAGCACTATAATGGATTATATTTATAGGCCAATATCGAGATAATGAATAGTCCAATTTCAGCACATGTATTTAGCACTATAAAGCTTGATCCTACGGCTGGTAGATCACTTTATCTTCAATTGGTCGATGCAATATTATACTACATTAAACAAGGGGAGTTTCGTACCGGACAAAAGCTGCCTGGTACGAGAGATGTTGCAGGTATGTTGCAAATGAACAGAATTACGGTATCAAAAGCGTATGATGAACTGCAAATGCAGGGCTGGCTGGAAAGCTATGTAGGCCGTGGTACATTCGTATCGGCACATATACCGGAATTAAAGCCTACTGAATTAGAAAATACAGTCAGACCAAAATCGCAGCAAAAAGCAGGATTTGATATCGATACAAAACGTCATATAAATAATCCTTTTTTTGTGCCTACATCTCAACTTCATTTAGATGATGGCTATCCTGATCCAAAATTAGCACCCATAAAAGAACTGTACAGAGCTTATCGGAGCCAGTTAACCAGAAGCGGATTATATTCCAAATTTGGAAGTTACAGCCATCCTGACGGACCTGATTATTATCGAGATGCTTTGTCCCGTTACCTCAATGAAACCAGAGGGTTAAAAACTACAGCTAAAAATATTTTGTCGGTACGGGGTACTTTAATGGGGATAAACCTTGTTTGTAATGCCTTAATTAACCCCGGTGATGTTATTGTTTCCGGAATCCCCGGTTGGCAAAGGGCAGAGCACAATTTTTTACACGCTAAAGCCACACATATTGGGATACCTGTTGATGAGCATGGTTTAGTTGTCGATGAGCTTAAAAAGATCTGTGCTGCAAGAAAAGTCAGAATGGTATATGTAACGCCTCATCATCATTATCCTACCACAGTATCGCTTAGGATTGATCGAAGACTGGAATTACTGCGGCTTGCTAATGAGTTTGGCTTTATACTATTTGAAGATGATTATGATTTTGATTTCCATTACAATCACAGTCCATTATTACCTCTGGCAAGTGCCGATCAAAACGGGATGGTTATCTATTGCGGTTCATTCAGTAAAAGTTTTTCTCCAGCATTTCGGATGGGTTATTTGGCAGCATCAGAAAACGTGATCGAACACCTTGCAAATGTTCGTATTTTACTGGACAGGCAGGGAGATCATATTTTAGATAATTCAATGGCCGAACTTCTTAATGACGGAACAATATCGCGTTATATCAGAAAAGCACTGGCAGTCTATAAAGACAGGAGGGATTTCTTTTGTAATGTATTGCAAAGCGAACTCAATGAAGCGGTAAATTTTAGTATCCCCGAAGGAGGCATGACAGTCTGGACAAAATTTGATAGATCAATTAATTTGGAAACATTAGCAGGGCAGGCCTATGCCAAAGGGTTATATTTATCCGATGGTAAAGCGCATAAATATCCTGGTTATGATGAAAATGCCATCAGGCTTGGTTTTGCATCTTCTTCAAAAGAAGATTTAGAAAAAAGTATACAAATAGTAAAAGGACTAATTTAACAGTATATCAAATAATAAAAGCCTTGCATTAGCAGGGCTTTTATTATTTAGACTACGCCATTAAAATCTGTAAAACGCTCAAAGTATGAGGTCTAAATCATTACTATACCGGTAATATAATATGAAATTCTGCACCAACATTTTCTTCTGCTTTCGAAAAAATAATGCCCTTATGATTTTCTACAATTTTTTTACCAATTGAAAGCCCAATACCAGTACCGGTATAAGCTTCATTATTATGAAGCCGCTGAAAAATTGTAAAAATCTTGTTTTTGTATTTTTCATTAAAGCCAATGCCGTTATCTTTAATAACTATTTCATAATAAGATAAGGCTGGATCTAGAGATAAATGCTTTTTAACTTCTGCCTTAGTAAGTTTAGATGACGTGATCTCTATTTTTGATACTGAACCGTCATTTTTGCAAAACTTAAGAGCATTACTTACCAGATTGTAAAAAAGCTGATTCATCTGTAATGGAATAGCATTTATAACGGGTAATTTTCCAAGTTTTATATTCAAATTCCGTTCTTCAATTAATAATTCAAAATCAATAAAAATATTGGCTAAAATCACATTTAAATCGGTGCTTACAAATTGTGTGTCAGGATTGTTAAGATACGAATAAGCCAGTAGATCTTTAATAAGAGTATTCATTCTTGTTGATGATTTACTAATTTTTTCGAGTAGCACAAGTGCTTCTTTAGAAATGTTTTCTTCCATTCCTAATAGCCTGCTAATGAACATTAGTATTTTGCGGAGTGGTTCCTGTAAATCATGACTGGCTACATAGGCATATTCCTGTAGTTGAACATTGGCATCAAACAAATTTTTAATTGTGTTTCCCAATTCAGTATTTGAGGTTAATAGATCTGAAGTTCGTTCCTGAACCATGCTCTCAAAACCATCAGATAATACCTGTAATCTTTTTTCGATAATTCTACGTTCTGTAATATCTTCAATAGCCAGTAAAATCAATTGCTCTTTACTTGTTTCATTTGTAACCTGTCGGGCATTAAGCAGCATAATACTTTCGCCATAAGGTAAAAGGTTAACAGAGATCTGATAATCGTCAAGCTGTGTTTTTTCGGGAAGTACTTTTTCAAGCATCGCCCGCATGGGTATGTTATCAAAAAGATGGTTTTGAATTTCGTAGATCAGTTTACCCGTAGCTTCTTCTTTGTCAATCTTATATTTTTTCGAGAAGGCTCTGTTAATATTTTTTATCCTTAAATTGGTGTCCAGCACCACTATTGGTTCCCTAAGCGTTGCGACAATAGCTTCGGTATAGTTTTTAGAAATATTAATCTGCTGCTGTTTATTTAAAAGCTCCTGATTAATTTGAAGAAGCTCCTCATTACTGGATTGTAATTCTTCTTTAGAAGTTTCTAATTCTTCGTTTAAACTCTGTAATTCCTCGCTGCCGCTTAATAACTCTTCGTTGGCACTTTGCAATTCTTCTTTAGAGGCTTCCTGTTCTTCACTAATTGCATTTACATCTGCATGTATTTTTGCCAGTTCTCTTTCAAGTTGCGCAATTCTTTTTAAATTGATGTTATTATGTATTTCTTCAGCACTAAATTCTTTAGAAATAAGATATTCTTTTTTGACTAAGCTTTTGTAAAAAACCACTAAAAAGTGAGGCTCTATAGTATTTGTTAATGGTTGTACTTCAATACTAATTTCACTTATAAGGCCTTTATTTTTAATCTGAATGTCTTCTTTTATAATGAGTGATGAAGTTTCTTTTGCTTTATGACATGCATTACGAAGTTCAAAAGCAAGTCCGTCACGTGCCATCTTTAAAAGATTAAAGGTAGGTTTACCTTGCGAGAACTCAATAAAGTCGGCAATATTCCCATTAATATGTACAATATCCAGCTGTTCGTTTACAATAACACTGGCCGGAGTATATTTTGAAAGCAGTAATGATTCTGCGCTTTTTCTAAAATCTTCTTTTACAATCTCTTTTCTCTGAACATCTGTTTTAGATGCTGTCGATTTATCATTAGATCCCATATCTGAATGCAGAAACCTTCCTGAAACCTGTTTGCGGGTATATATTTTATCGGCTTTTTCAAAGGATTGAAAGAGCTCGCCTGCCGGGACAGTCGTTTCTGACTTTCCTAATAGTAAAAAGCCATTTTCTTTTAAAGCATAATGAAATGTGGTGAGTGATTTTTTTTGTAGAAATGAATCCATATAAATAAATACATTTCTACATGTAATTAAATCCATTTTTGCAAAAGGAGGATCTGCTAAAAAATTATGGACAGCAAAAATGCACAGATCTCTAATTTGCCTTTTAATTTTATAGCCATTGGTGCTGGCTGTGAAGTATTTTGTAAGGATCGTCTCAGAAACATTTTTCATCTGAGATTTTCTATAAAACCCAATTCGTGCCTTAGCAATAGCGACTTCCGAAATATCCGAAGCAAAAATCTGAATTTCTTTTCCTTCTAAGTTTTCACCTAAAAATTCATGAAGTGAAATAGCCAGTGAATAAGCTTCTTCGCCTGTAGAGCATCCTGCAATCCAAATCCGTATTGCGTTTCCTTCAGTTACTCTATTACTTAACAAAGGGAAAACTTTTTCCCGCATTGTCTGAAATATTTTAGTATCTCTAAAAAATTCTGTAACCGGTATAAGCATATCGTTAAAGAGATCTCTGGATGCCGATTTATCTCCTTGCAGGAAGTTTAGATAATCCTTCAAATTAATAATTTTGTTCAAAGCCATTCTTCTTGCAATGCGTCGTCTAATTGTACTTTGCTTATAATAAGTAAAATCTACACCACTATGGTTACATAAAATTTTAATAATTTCTTTTATTATCTCCTCATCATTTGCATCCTCATTTTCATTTACAATCGTTCTTGTTTTTGATAGCTCCACAAGTTTTTCCACAATTTGAATGGGTGACATTACATAATCTACCACTCCGGCATTAATTGCACTTTGTGGCATTTCATTATTAGAAGCATCAAGATCCTGAGCAAAAGTAATTCCTCCATGCTTTTTTATTGCTCTTAAACCAATTGTTCCATCAGATCCATTTCCGGAAAGCAATACACCATAAGCTAACTTCAGGTGAACTTCGGCTAATGACTTAAAGAAAATATCTATAGCCTTGTTTTTGGTATCTTTTATTCGCGGGCTTAACTTTAAAACACCATCATACGAGGTAAGCATTTTATTTTCCGGAATAACATAAATGGTATTGGGAGCCAAATGAATATCATCTGTTATTTCATTAATTGGTAGTGTAGGTACACGGGAAAGAAGCTCTGTAAGCATACTGTCATGCATAGGGTGCAAATGCTGTACAACAACATAAGCCATTTCAGAATCATTTGGAATCGCACCAATAAACTCCTTAAAGGCATCAAGCCCGCCTGCCGAAGCTCCTATTCCAACAATAGGGAAGTCTTGAATTGTAGCCTTAGGAACGATGTTCTCTTGTGTTTCCATGATTTCTCTTATTGAGTTCTTCAGTTGGTATTTAATAGTATAAATTGACATAAATTAATACGTCACTATCAAAAGGTTTGTGTTATAGATATGTAGTCTCTTTTAATCTAAATAGTAATGATAAAAGATTCTATTTGAGAATTGTTTAATTTTTCATTCCAATCCATCTCGATTACCTTTTTTAATAATTCCTTTAAATCATCAAAAACAACAGGTTTAACGATATAGGCATTGGCACCTAAACCAAAAGTGTTTTTTATAGCTTCTTCTGTTGCAGAGGTAGAGTAAATAGCAATAACAGGAATGTCTTTAAACTGAACATCATTACGAATTTGCTGCAAAGTTTCAAAACCCGACATTATTGGCATGTTAAGGTCTAAAAAAATAATATCCGGAACATGAAGACTTTTATCGTAAAGCCGATTTAAAAGTTCTAAACCATTTTTACAAAATTCAACGGGGTAGTGGAGGTAAAGATCTGTAATTGCATCAGCAAAAAACTCCCTGTCATCTTCATCATCATCGGTTAATAAAACCCTTACATTCTGTTTGTTATTCATTAGAAGTTTACTTCAAATGTACGCTTTAATAAACGATAAGAGAGCAATCAAATATATAAGATTATCATATTTTTAGTTAAAGCTTTGTGCAAAAGCTATAAAGATATCATGCAAAATTGTAGAATAAGTATAATCGCAAAATTGAATTGTACAAAAATATAAAATGAATTGTACACATTTAGGTAAATATACAGTTTTTAAACACTGTTTAATCGATATTAAATGATCACAAAAAAAACCAAAAAAACCGCTGTAATAAGCGGTTTTTCTTTGATATTTATTAGGTTATTAAATTGGTTTTCTATATCTTTATATAGTAATTGAGATGCTATACATTTAAATTAAATGTAGCCTGGTGACCATTCAAAAGCATTTTAGTACTCTCAATATTGTTATTATATATATGCACATTACCTAAGAATAAGGTAATACTCTTAAGTTTACAGCTCACCTGCTTGCTTATAAGGTACAAGTGGTATATATCCGAAGGCAAACCTAAACTTGCATCTGAACTACGCTGATATGCGCTTATAATCAGTTTACCGTTTTCAATTTGGAACTGTATAAGGCTAAGGCATGGCTGCTGCTCTTTACCCTTAAGCATAATTTTACTTAGTATTTCGTGATATTTGTTCATTCTTTTTTGATTGATGATTGTTGATGATTACCTTTGCAGCTCTCACGGTACTAATAGACATAACAAAGCCACAATCAGGAAGACTTTTGTCCTCCGACTGTGGCTTTGTGCTATTAAAAATACCGTGAGAAAGTTTTTTAATGTCGGAGGGCTTTTTTATCCTGCCTCCAAAGGATTACGCTTGCGCTTTGCTTTCAGCCTCTTTAAGGCTTGCGGGTGTGAGCTTCATTTTAACGACTGTACAAAACAGTGCCACCACCCTTAACGCAGTTCCTACCCATTCGGGCGCGTTAACCTGCTTTAGTAAGACCGGTATCAGGTCGGTTGTTAAATCAAGCGTTCCCAATATTACCAGCACTGCTGCTAATATCCAATTTCTGAATTTTCCCATATTTGTATTTATTTGATTGAATTATTCTTTTGTTATGGCATTGCGGTTGTGGTTACAGTGCCGCCATTTGCAACTGTTAATTTATAGCGTGTGCCGTCAGGGGATTCGAGTATAAAGCCTTTTGTAGACCCTACTACCTCAATATCTTGGTTAGTATTCATTTTACCGCCACTGGTAATACTTACGCCTCCACTACCTAATATTAAAGTGCCGGCAATAGACTGACTAGATTCACCGCTTTTCTTTACTACAATAGTGTCTTCAGCTGCACCAATATCGCCAGGTGTTAAAACCAACTTACCATCATTGCCCGCAGTTTTACCGTTAACATCTACAGGTAGTGTATAATTGATTGATGTAGCAGCAGCAGGTAAGAATATGCCTGTTGATATTCCAGTTTGTGGGTTACGGGTACTTAAAGTAGTTGTGCCTGAATTTGAATGTGTATAACCAATACCAAAACCTGTATCATTAAGATTTAGAACAGACCCGGAACCGTCACTTGCGTAAGAATGTAAATGCACATTCTCATCTTCCATGTCAAAAACTTTCTCAGAACCGTCAGCCTTAAACTTCCTAATTTTAAATCTATTCCAATCAAGCCCTAATTGCGTTGTAACTCTACCGCCTCCAAGATTTCCACTACTTTTAAAATCGACATAAGGAAATTCTTCTGAGCCTCCTAGCAGTGGTTGTATAGTAAAAGAGCTTTCCTCATCCTGAGATATGGCTGTAGGATTAGAAAATAATACGCCTTGTAAGCCTGCTTCAGCAATAAGCTTCTTAACTGCCAATGTAGAAGTAGCTGCTTTAGGGTCCAATACTTGATTATCTGAATAATCTTCTTTAAAAGTTATACCCGTTTCGTCTATTTCGTCTGTAATTTCAATGCCTTTTGTAAGCCTTGTTGTACCAACAGTATTATAATTAATACCTAATATATTATTGTTTATATCCGTAAGGCTTGCTCGGAAAAAAGTGTATGGATCAGCCGGAGTTATATTCGCACCTATTGCTAAAGAGTGCGCTGCAATTACTCCTGAATCATTTGTTAAATAAACATTGCCCTCAGCCGAAAATAGTTGTCCGTTGTTAAATACTGATGTACCTGCCGTTTTATTAAAAGAAAATACATTCTTAACATAATGATCAATTTGTTTTGGGGTAGAGGAATCACTACTTTCAAGTATTACCTCACTGCCCCTGCCATAAACATTTTGTGCGGTGTCAGAGCCACCGCCTCCGGCTGTAATTGCATCATCAACATATTTCTTATATACATATTGCAAAGGTTCGGTTATAGGGAACTCAGTTTTAGCAACCAAACCTTTATTATAAACACCATCGGTAATCTCTATACCGTTAGAGTTGTCCACACTTTCTACTGATGGGTCATGGTAATACCTTATCGATGTAGTTTCGCCCGAATCATCTTTACTGCCTATCAATTCCCAAACTGAATAGGCTGAACCATCAGGATTTAAACCCGCAATTACGCCTAATACAGATGAAGATTGTACCCCTAAACTATTTACGGCCGTGTTCTGAATAGAAGATACAACCCTTGTAGATTGTTCAACGCCCTCCCCAGATAGTTCCAAATTGTTATTTACATATTGGTATGCTGTCCCACCATTAACCGCAGGTTTTGTAATTTGAAAGTCTTGTCCATCAGCCCCTAATGCAAAACGTATTCCAGTTCCTGATTGATAAACGCCACCGTTTTCAACAGTTTCTTGAAGTCCTTGCGGTTCACCGCCACCACCTAAAGGTGTCCACTCAGTACCAATACCGCCCTCATAACGCTGTAAGGCAGGGTTAAACCTGATACGCCTCTCAACTGGGATGCCCGGTAACACATGGTCTAAACTATCTTCTGGCACAAGCATTACAGTTTTTGCAGATATACCGCCCCTGTATTCGTCGTTTACCTCTTCATCGCCCTTTCTAATGGTTCTACCATTTTGGGCAAAGCCACTACATACTGTCATGGCTAATGCAATAAATAAAAATCCTTTTTTCATATTTTAGTGTAAAAAATTATGTATTTAACACCGGCTTTAAAATCCCAATTCGATAACGTGCCGGTTACAGTATCAAGGGTTATCTCATCCGCATCGACAACCTGACCACGATACATTACTGCATCAAGCTCCGCGCCTATAAGCTCAGGTATAACCAGGTTATCCGCGTCAGCACCTGGCACATTGGTTAAATATTTGTAAGGTGTGGTAAACTGAGCAAAAAGGTCTGCGTGTGCATCAGGGTCGGTTGTGTGGCGGTCTAATTGTTCTCTCTCTGCTTTATTGTCTAGATCGATGGTAAGATTCTCAATACTGCTCTGCGGTATTTTTTCATCCTTATGCCAAAATGATGTCCACGATTGTCTAAACTGCTGTTCGGTTGGGAAATCAAATTCCTTATACCATTTAAGTATTGTTTCTATTGGAGTTGCCATATTATCCGGTATAATGTATAAATTCAACAATCTGATAAGGGTTCATAATATCGATAGCCTGAGCAGTACCACCATCGCCATTTATAAGAGCAGGATGCACCCAAGTATCAGTACCCGTTTTTAAACCAAAACTCGAATTAGCTGCAGTGAGTTTAATTGCATCTGTAGTCGGATTATTTGCAGGTAAATTAGCTTTGGTAAGTGATTTGGTTTTTTGACCACCCGTTTCGCCAATTGTATCAAAATCAGGAATTGCCTCATCACGTCCTACAAGCATTCTACCACGAGCAGGCTCATAAGCCGACCATCCGGGAGGAATAGTATTCGCAGCTTTACCCCAAGGCATAATGCATCCGTTTTCAACAAATACCCTAGTCATTTTTTCAAGTTTTTCGATTCGGGTAATAGCTGTATTCAACGCTGTTGCTGCTGCTTTAGCTGCAACCTCTGCCTGTAATGTTTTTAAATCTTTTATCCGGGTAAATGATGCCCACAAAATAGAATCTTGAACAACATTGGTAAATACAACCCTGAATTTGCTAACCACATCTTTATTATCTCCGTTTTCAAATTCTTTTGCTGTCTTTTCCTCTATGATCTTTACACGGCTTAGAGTTGAACCGCCATCGAATGGGTATAGTTCACCATTTATAAAAACATAACCAGGACCAGTATTTAAACCTGATACAAGACACCCCTGAACAATAGTTAAGTTACCCGCTATGTAACCGAGTTGATTAAATATGCTCCATGAGCTCTGCATATCACTAAGCCTTTCGGTTTTAAGTGGAAAACCACCCGTCTGATTAAAATTTTGCTTATCCATTAATTATAAATATTGAATATCTTTTACCACCTGCTTTATAAAATTCTATGTGTGCTTTAAGTCCGTGTATCTCGGTGTTAAATACTTCAAGCGGAACCCAAACAATAAAATCTAATCCTGTGTCTGCCGTTTCGCCCTCAGTTCTCAAATAGATCGTATCATTTATATACACCTGTTGTGCCTCTGCCTCAGTGTAGATGTACACAGTATCGAAAGCATTACCCTCGCCAATATAGATGCGCCTCTCAAGAGAGTCAAAATTGTCATTGAGTGATTTTCTTAAAGAACATACCTGCCCCGTGTGCTCAAGCTTATAGAGGTTTAAGCTCCTCCATTTAACCCACTTGATGTAAATTGATATTACTGCCCTTAAAAAGAGTTGAGCAAATGCTGAGTTAACAGGTTTCCTTAAGAAAGTAGGGAGCATATTAACCGCAAACTGATTCCAGTCTATCTTATACCACATAGGTTATATTATCAAAGGTTACTACCTCAAAATATCCACTTACAGGTATAACAGCTATTGTGATCTGCTCAGCATCCCCATAACCGTTGGTGTCCGGGTTTATCCATGCGCTCTCAGCGTTTAATATGGTTGCATCAATTACACCAGGTACAACCTGTAATCTATCAACCAACGCGCTTAACCTAAGTTCCCCGTTAAATGGCAGCTCTTTCATATATTTGGCTATAGCATCATTTACAGGATAGTTACCGTTCAGAATACTCTGCCCGGATGCGCTTAGTACAAGAGCATCCCTTTTAATTTCTATAGTCAGGTAAAGCCTATCAGGGAGATAGTTTATAATGTTTACCGTTACACCTGCAAATTTCACCTCATTGATGTAAGCCTCTAAAGCTTCCTTTTGTTCAGGTTGAATAGGCTCAAGTTTACCGTTGTTTTCGCCTGCCACTTTAATAATTACCCTGCTGCTTAAAGTAGCCTGGTCAACTGCAGCATATTTTACAATTTTAGCAGCTTCAATTTGTTCTGTAGTAGCTCCTGCAGTATTAAAGTAATCCTGATCTATAACCAATGAAAACCCCCACAAGAACCTAAGAGCCATTGTTCGATACCAAGGCAATGTGCCCGCTTTTTGATTGGCAAGCTTTTCGTTTACTTCTTTAGTGTGTTGGTCAAAGAATTGTTCATGTACCCGATGTGCAAATGAGATAATATCAAACCAAAGGTTTTCAAGGCTCAACAAACTAAAATGAACCTCAAAAGAACCACCCACAGGAAAGCCGTAAACCATAGAGAATATGGCATTAGCCATAAATGCTTTTGTAATTTCCTGTTTAATTTCCGCCTGTGTCCTTGCCATATTAACTAACTTTAAAAGTGGTCCCTATTTGCATGTAACCAATTCCGCTAGGCGGAGCTACTACGCTATTATCTGTTATCATTGTTGCAGGTTCATTTAATCCTGACCAAATGGCTATAACAGCTTTATTTGTTACTGTTGTAGCGAGAATTTCATCACCAATAGCCAAATCATCTGTTAAGCTGGAGTCATTGGCTAATGACATATCAAAAGAATTTTCTATACTACCGGTCAGCTCTAAAACTTTATCAAAGAATGACTGACCCTGTTTAACTATTTTATTCATAATCAGCAATTATTCTGATTGGCTTATTCTCGTATAAATCCAATTCTGTTACCCTTAACCCGTCCTTTGCGAAATGCTCTCTTATGCGATGCCTGTATTCTAAATAGTCTTCACTAAACTGTATATCGCCTAAACCAACACCGATATCAGGGCGGTGCTTAAAGTCACCCGGATGTGCAATTAATATCAAAGCTTTATTTTGCTCTAAAGTGTCACCAATTACCAGCCCCGAAATAATTTTACCTGAAGCATCATATACAGTGTTGACCTTTAAATCAAGCACATTACCTGCATCGTTATTGTCAATTAGCTGTATTCCTGTTTTTTTCATTATTCCAATGTTCCTTCAAAAGTTCCTGTTACTGGTCCGTTTGGAGCTGCAAGACCTCCGACATATTTTATCACAGCTGTTTTTACATATTTTTCCATCATCATGGAAAAGCGATGAGCATACTCATTATCCGAGATCTCTGTCTTTTCTCTCATGTCCAGCATGAGGTTAATAAAGTCCGTTTCTAATCCTGGTGTATCAAGTGCCATTTAATCTTATTTTAAAAGCTTATTAAACTTGGTTTCCCATTGCTCTATCGCTAAAATTGTGTTAGGCAATGGCGTTCCGCTTGGCCCCTGAGGGGTACTTACTTTTAGCTGTTTTAATAATGCAGCCTGATCGGTAAAAATGTCTTTAAGACTTACCTCGCTATTTTTTATCGATACCTTATTATCAGCACTGTCAAAGAGAACAACCAAACCACCCTGCTTAATTTCAATTTTATGAACCTGGTCAGCCTTTAATATGGTCAGGTCATCGAGTGTGCCGTCACCACTGATCAGTAATACATCTGTACCGATTTTTGGAGTTATAAGCATATAATCACCACTATCGCTTATTGCTACTTTTAGTCGCACGTCAGGCAGCTCCAAGCCACTTATCAGCTTTACCGAACATGTTTGCCCGTTTGTCGCCGTCACAATCCCACGAATGGGATGATTTGGATTAGCGCCTACAACTTCACGCAATTTTTGTTTTATATCAGCTGGTGTCATTAACTCAATTTTATACCGGGCGTTACTGTCCTGATACCTCCTGAAGGACTAAAGGCAGTTTTCACAGAAACAACATAGTACCGGCCAGTTTTATACTCGTAATCATAATCCTCAATTTCTGCTGTGTATGTAGGTCTTACAACTGGTATAAGCCATGTATCAAAAGAACCTGCGTAACCGTCAAAACTGTTTTTCTTTAAAGCGGATTCTGCTATTTTCAGCATATCGGCTTTACTCATTGGCCCAACCTTCAATGTGGTTTTATCGCCACCGGTTGCACCGGTTGTTACGCTTGTAACTTTACCATTCAGGTCAGTGCTTTCAACTGTTATTTCAATTTTTTTATCAACAGCCCGTTTGTATTCAAGCGATGATTGTTCTACATTCAAATGCAGATTATATTTTGTTTCACCGCCTTTTTCAATGTAAGGCGGGTGTATATGCAGTACCTTTTTAGCCGTATCAAAATAGATATTGGCCTTTGTCTCTTCCTGCAATTTTTTCAGTACATCGTAGGCTGTAGCCTGGTGTATTGTAAATTTTTCATAGTTGATATCGTAATCACAGCTTACAGTGAATGAAGCATCAATTTGAGAAACGAGTGATTGAGCAATTTTTTTAATGCTTGTAGGCTTCATTACTACATCTTTAACCGTTTTTCTAAAGAGGTATAAGGCATCTTCGCAAAGTATCTTTAGAGTACTGTCATTAGTCCTTATATCCTGCACATAGCCAGTAAACTCAGTTTCTAGGTTTCCATCATAACCCAATCTTATTATTACCTCAGAACCACGACCAATTTTACTTTCAATATCTTTTAAAATGACCTCATTCATAAATGCCTCAGGCAATACAATTGTAGCTACATCAGCAAGATTATCAACACTGCAATCAATTTCACATTCGGCCAGTGTAAGCAGCCTACGTTCTACACCATCGGTATAAAAAAATATTTCCCAATCCATGTCAAAATACATATCACGTAAGAATTAGGTTATAGCTAAAATCTGAGTATGCCTTTATGTCGTAAGCCTGTACGTTTTCGCCTTTGGTAAAAGGAAAATTAAAATCCTCAATGGCTATTCTTTGAATGCCTAACAGTTCTAATGGCGGGCTGCTAACCATAACAACCTGTGCATGCGTTAAAACCTGTCTCAGCTTTTCAAAATCGGCTTTCGGAAAACAGTCTTCAAAATTTCCATGTATAAGCGATCCGATCAATACACCTGTAATAGTTATTTCGTAATCGCCTTCATTCCAACGCTCCTTTACACTCCCTTTACGAGGTTGTATTCCTGGTATCTCTTTCCACTTTGCAACATTCCTGCGTATCAGTGTATTTTTACCGCTTATTGATATCATTGTTTCATAAGGAAGCAAAAACCACGTATTACCTTCATCAATAGAAAATGACAAAGGGAAAAATTGTTTTTCCGCTGGAGTCGGTGCATCAGCCCTGCCAAGATTGTCAGATAGATCGCTTTCTACTTTGGCAACATTAACAGTATTTTTAAATGGTATAAAAGGCAGAACCGGCAAAACATGCTTTTGAAGCTCATTTTGTATAATGCTTAATCTTGGTATGGTTTTTACAAGACCATTCCCAACTAAAGCCGCGAATAATAGATCGTTTTCGTTAAATGCCATAATTAATTTGATGCTGTTGTTGACATGGCCAGTAACCTACCTAATGCATCAGCTACCTGCGTTTCCATTTGTTGAGCACTGTCTTTAAAATCACTACCCTTAATATTCAACACGCCCACCAAATCTTTTAAATTGATGGTTATGTAGTTATGTTTTGTGCCACCGGTGGCAATAGCCTGATTGGTTTTTGTTTTTTCTGAACTGGCAGCGCCACCGCCTCCCGAATTAGCTGTTTTGGCAATACCTGGTATTGCCGGGTCGCTAATGCCTGCCTCTTCTTTTGGTTTCATCTTAATAGAGTTAGCAGCAAGGGCAAATTCATTTGCACCTTGTACAGCAAGATCAGCCACTTTTTTAGCGCCATCGGTTATTGCTTTTTTTCGGGCTTCTGTATCGGCATGTATTTTGGCTAACATTCGGTTATTATCGGCTTCATCGCCAATACCCATTGAATTTTTAAATTCATACCAACCCTCTTTGATCATGTTGATACCAATCATAATACCGTTAACCATCGTACTGAAATACAGCTTAACCCCTTCCACATAAGCCTGAAAAATAAGTTTTGCGCCTTTTACGGTATGGTCCCATGCTTCACCCCAACCTTCTGTTACAGATGCCACCCAAACAATAGCTGCTATTAAAGCCATAACACCAAGCACGATAAGCACAATTGGATTCATTGCCATAACAACATTAAAAGCGCCTTGTACACCCGTCCATATAGAAGTGGCACCAGCAACAATACCAGTCCATAATGCCTGAAGCTTGGTTGCACTGGTTAAAGTCGAAAATACTTTACCTGCACCACTGATAACCGGTAACAGGTTTCCAAAATCACTTGCAGTTTTACCAATAACACTTGCATAGCCAATAAGACCGTTAGTGCCGTTAAAAATGGATATTTTAAAATCATCGATTTGCGCCTGAAGCCTTTTGTTTTTCTCCATTGGGCTTTCCATTATAATGGCAGCCTGGTCATAGGCAGCATTTGTATCTGTAATAGCTGCAGTCAGTCTTCGTTGTTCATCAATGCCACTTATCAATGCCAATGCAGCATTGCTGTTTTCGGTTCCAAAAAGCTTTGTGATCAGTGCGCTGTCTCCCATTATCTTTTTTAATGGTGTAAGCCTGTCAGCAAGTGATAAAGATTTATCACCAAGCGTATTAATATTTACACCCGCTTTTGCTAACTCTGCCTGAACATCTTTAGGTAAAAAACGTCCTTCGGATAGTTTGGCTAACGTATTACGTAAAGCCACACCGCCTTCACTTCCTTTTTTACCGGCTTTATCCAAAACCTGTATTGATGCTGCCGTTTCTTCAAATGATACTTTGGCCGCATTCGCTGCCATACCGCTTTGCTCCAATGCTGCCTGCTGTGCCGGTAGCTCTGCCGAACCTTCGCCCGCAGCTGCCGCCATTGTATTCATCATTTTTGCCATTTCGGCACTGGCCTGCACAGGGTCTTCAAGACTAACCCCGTATTGGTTCATTGCCGTGGTAAGCAAATTAGCAGCGCCTACCTGGTCATTTTTCATTAATTTAGAAGTGACAGCAACGCTTTTACCCATTGCATCAAGTGCTGTTGGGAATTTTGCGATCTCAGGGGATAGCTGGCCAAGGATAAGTTTAAAAGATTCTGCACCTCCAGCAGCTCCAAGTGCAAACTCTTTACCCGTAGCACGGGCATAACCTTCAATCTCTTTTAGTTTTGCACCTGCCACGCCCGTCATTGCGCTTAATTCAAACATATTAGAACTCAAATCCATACCGGGCTGGTTCAGGGTTTCAATACCCGCAGCTGTGCGATCAATTTGGTTTAAAATAGAATCAAGCTTAATGGTTTTGATATCATTTCGCATATGGTTAAAAGCAGCTGTAAAACTTTTATCCATATGTGTTGCACCGGTATCAACCTTAACAACCGATGCATGAAGCTTACCCATATCAGCGGCAACGCTCTTTGCATCGGATGTGATTTTAAAAATATAGTTGAATAGTGTATTAGACATTTCTATTTACCAGTTTCAAGTTTTCGGATATATTCCAGTTCTTTTATTTTTGCAGACCACTCAGCATCACTAAGGCTGTCAGGGTCATCAATACGGAAATAGTAACGCAGTTGCGCGTTACTAATCCGTATAAAATCATCCGGGTCTACTACCGCAGCCTTTAAAGCTTTTCCAGTGTGGCTTCCTGTGCTTTTACGATTTCAGCCAGTTTTTTACCTGCCGAAAGGAATAGATCATCATTAGTTTGAAATTCAAGATCGCCACCAAGCCAACAGTTTTTAATGATGCTTTCATTAAACTTAAGAGCATCTTTTTCGCCTGCTATTGAAGCAAAGCTTAATTCTTTTCTGCCGGGCTTTCTCAGGATACAGCTTTTGGTTCCGCATTCAGATGTTATTCTGAAAATGTCACCATGTTGTGCTTTCCATCCGTCAATATCTGCCTGTGTAGGCTTAGTAATATTTGCTTTTTCCATTTTTGGATAATAATTTAAACGTTAGGTACTAATCTTAAAAAGAGGTATGGAATGGTTACCTCCATGAATTTATCACCTTGCTTCATTCCCATTTCGACTTTACCGAAACGTATGCCTTCCTGCCTGTCAGTTACAATGGCATCACCATCGGTTGGATTGCCATAACTTACCAGGGCGTTAGCAAGCAAGTTTCTTATTGTGCCGCCACCGGATGCCCTAAGTGCTAAATAATCACTCATAAGCAATACTATTTCACCGGCATACTTTACGTTACCGTATTGGATGCTATGCGGAAAGCGACCTTTGGCATATAGCGCCTCCATTTCAGGGTCTTCCTCATATTTTACGGCTCTAATGCCTGTCATGTCACGGCCTCCAATCAACAGCGTGATATCAGCCCACTCATATTCTCTTGAATCAAACATATTATTCGGTGGTTATAGGCACAAAGCCCAGTGGTACGTCAATGTATCGGTTATAGCCTTTTGGTAATACCTGAAGCTGCGCCAGTTTCAATGTGGATGTAGACCTTACATTATTGGTTAAGTCTACTTTACAGATCACACCTTTGCTTTTAGGGTCGTTCGGGTCATAGCTAAGCTCACCCGCTGTGGTCATTTGCTGAAAAATTGTTGAGATCACATTATCTTCAATTCCTTTAGCATAAATAGGCGATATGGTTCCATCAGGATTGATAGTATTATCATCCAGTATATATTCCACAAGCACACCAAAAGCCAGCCTGTAGGCTTTATCAATAACCCTTCTGCCTGTACCATAATGGTAATCATCAGCAATAGGGCACGCTAAAGGGTCATCAGTAAAATAATACCCTGACTTGGTTGTGTGGGTTCTAAAGGTTACATAGCCTTTATCGTGGATGGCTGTTATATCGTATTCCTCAGCAGGGATATCAAGCACGAATGCATTAATATTGCTTAGAGCACCATCACGAACTTTTGCAGGATTAACCTGAACCTGTGATTTTGCTTTTCTGCCTGCAAGTACACCAATGGCAGCACCTTTGCTGACTGGTGTGCCAGTGCGCTTTTCGGTATCTCCAATAATTACCTGGCATCGGTTGTAGTCACTTGCCAATAAATCTTTAAGATCAGCTTTAATGCCTGTATAAGCATACCCCTCAAAAAGGGTATAAAAAGGCGCATATTTCTGATCGGTATAATTTTCAGCAAGCGTTTGTGCTTTTGCCATGGCCAGCCATAAATCACCATCAATTGCATCAACTATAGTTGGCGTATAAGACCCTGAAGGTGAAAATGCAGTCCATAACATAGTAAGCTTTCCGTTTACTTTATTAAGTAACGTTTCCGCTGGAGTCGTGCCGGTTGTAACATCAGGTGTAAACCAGTCGCTTACTTTTGTGGTTCTCGCGAGGCCCATAATCCAAAGCTCAGTGCCATCGCCTGCCTCAGCATAAAACTCTTTTAGAGCTTTATACAAAACATAATTGTCGGTGCTGGGAACAATTCCCAACGCAGCTACATCTACCATACCACGCACCTGATAGGCCGTGTTAAGTAAAAATGTAGTGCTAACCGTTACGGCACTGGCCAAAAACCCGAATACACCGTCAGGGGTATCAAGCAATTGACCGGATTGGCCGTTTTGAAATTGTATATCTACGCGAGGTAATGACATTACTCTTCGTTTTTAAGGATTTCGGCACCATGAACCGGTGTAAGCTCAGCTGTTTTAGCTTCAATAGCTTTTAACACGGTACTCCTGGTATCGTTTTTAAATTCGTCAAGTGCTTCAAGTGTTGTAGCAGCTTGTATAAGTTTGATAAGGTCTTCAGCTTTTGCAGGCTTCGCATCTTTATCTTTACCCTCTGAAGCAGCAGCCTCAGTGCCTTTTGTAACCGTTTGCACCGATTTATCTTTCAGACTGCGTGCATGAAACTTAGCATCGCCTTCTTTATAAAAGGTTTCGCCATCACTTGTTTTGTAGTAAACAGATATGGTCGGGTTGCTTTCAAATACTTGGTCTTTTGCCATGATATTAGATTTTTGGTTTAAAATAATTTTTAATGATCTGGAAGATTACGTAAGGGATGGCTAAGCCTCCCAAACATAAAAGAGGGTATATATACCAGGGTATATATGGTTCCCGTACGGGTATTGTCTCAGCCTGTTTGGTGTCAGTATCCCGAGTCTTGTAAATTTCAATCAACTCTCTTTGGAGCTGGATTATCATTTCAAGTTCTGCCTGATCACAATCAGCAGTTACGGTATTACCCACACGGCTCAATGTGGCTGTTAGATTGTCAAGCTTTTGCTGTATAACATCGCCATCTTTCAAATTGTTAAGATCAGCTGATACCTGTACTTTTGTACCTGGTAGTTTAATGATACTATCAAAGGGCGTTACTGTCTTTTTAACCCACGTGCTGTCCTTGACAGTTTGTGAGCTCGTAAAATTGCTCTTTGGAGTTGTGCAGCTTATCATTAACATCGATTGCCCGGCTAATGTGAAAAGGAAAAGGAACCATGCAGAAACAGCAATTAATTTTGCGTTTTTCATTTTATTGTAAGTTCAAAGCCTTTAGGGGCTATTGTTAAAAGTTTTTTCAATGTGGCTTTACTTGATGTTACATCTTTAAAACCGTCTTTATTGATATCGGTGTGTGAAGCTCCTACCAGGATACAGCCTAAAATTTCAGTATGGTAATTACCCTGATGAATTAAAATTGTATCTCTGTGAGGTACATCATTCACTAAAAAATGAGAGCCGTACTTTGGGGATTTTCTCGCAGTTACTTTATAATTCCCCGTTGGGATACAGCTTTTTTGCGTTTTGTTGTTTTCCCAGTCAAGTTCAAGCGTTTTACACGTGAATACAGTTGTACCGGTTGCATCTTTTAGCTCAAGACTGCCTAATGTTTGTTTAGTGTCCGATTTTCCACGTATGAGTACGGCCTTCATCATTTTTTGTTTTTAGTTAATTTGTACAGGTGAGCCGGTTGGAATGAAACTGGCACCGTCGTAAACAAATGTTTGTACTTTAGTCTTGCTGATCACACCCGCAAGCACCGGTGCTGTAAATCCTGTACTAAAAGTCAGATCTCGTGCGGTTCCGTCACTTGTTACCTTTAGTATTATTTCATCCCCAATAACCGGTTGTGCATCCCCTGAAAGGCTTAGGGTTCCTGCACCTGTCATAGCAATGCTTATGACGTTTCGGCTCTCTGTCACATTTGCTGACATTGATGCCGCATAGACAATAGCAAACGCACAACTGCATCCAATTTGAAATCTATCCATTTTGTTTTCCGTTTAATTGTTTGAATTTTTGTAACTCTTCAATAAGGTGCCTGTTTTCCTCCATCATTAACTGAAGCTGTGCATCAGCCCTTTTAAGTTGGTCTTTTGCTTCATGAAGCTGGCTAATGGCATCCTTATATTTTGCGCTCAAGGCATCAACATCTGATATTGCTGTCTTGTATTTTGCGCCCAAATCCTCAACCATTTCACGATACATCTTAACGGCTTTTTCAACATTCTCCAGTTCCGTTGCACGGCTCTCAGCAAGGTTTTTACGCTTTGCGGCAAACCATCCTACACAACTTGTGGCAATGCCTATAATTGCCGTTAATATGTATTCGTTCATTGTTTAAATGGTGTTTAAACGATTGCCCCTATAAACATGTTCTGGAATGGAACAGCGATAAAGTAGTGGCGGTAGTTTAGTTTGTTAGTTTGAGTTTCAGGGTCGTTCTCTGCCTTAGCAAAGTATTGTTTGGTTAAACCTGTTTTCTTTGCGATACCAGGTTTCCAGAATGCAACAGATGCCTGACGGTCTGTTGAGTTTTTAGTTGCTCCAAACGCTTTCTTAACACCTGCATCAGTGTAAAGCGGGTTACCACCATATTGGAAAATCTCAAATCCGGCAATAAGCGGTGCAGGTTTACCAGTGTTGTAATTCACCAGTTGATCGCCAAAGTTTTTACGGTCACGTAAAAGGTCGTTCCAGTGACGTGTGCAAAGCACCAAACGTCTTTCATCATCTGAAATGCCCTCGATATCATCCAACATGCCTTTGAAGGTTACTAAATCTTCATAAACTAATGTTGGTACCGTGCTGCCTGCAAGCGGTGCACCTGTAGCAATAAGAACCGGTGTTGCAACCGTGTTAGACTGAGGGGCAATAGAGTGTATCGCCTTTTGGTTCTTTTTGGTAGTAATAGATCGTGTGTGACCTTTTGTTACAACATCGATCTTATCATAAGATGCACCAATGGTCTGGTCATCACTAAGCGTGGTAACTTTCGTTTGGTATTTATCCAGCTGTACGATTACGCTATCATCGGTATAACCCTGTAATGCGATTGGGTAAGCAGTGTTGTTAATTAATACCTCAGGGTTAAAGTTTGTGCGCGGTATGTGGATGATATTAGATTCGCTGGCATCACCTGAACCAACTTCTATTACTTCGGTATCCAGTTCGGCAATACCATCAAGCCACGGCGCTACATTTTGATTAGAGAGGTTTTGGATAACGCGGTTTAACCATACCTCAGGGAAGTTTTCCATACTGTTTTGTTTGGGTTATTTAAATAGTTTTTTGTACTCTTCCGGCTTGTTAGCTTTGAAAGCTAATTGCGTGGCCGTTGGTGCTTTTTGAAAATCATCAAGGGTTTTGATTTCAGCATCAGTAGCAGTGCCACCGGTAGCTACAGTTGCACCCAATTCAGTTTTTGCAGGTATAGCCTCAATAGTAGCCTTAACCAGTTCAGGGTTGGTTTTGTACATGCCTAAATAAGCTTCAACCTGATCGGCTTTTATCTTACCAGCAGTAACCATTGAAAGCAGGAATACTTTTCCTTCTGAAAGGCTTGCAGTTTCCTTTTCGGTTTTAAGAGTTTCGTTTTCCTTTTTCAGGTTTTCAAGCTCTGTTTTGGTAGTTGATAACTCAGCAGAAAGCCCCATGATTTTGTTTTCAATTTCGCTTTCATCAACGCCTTCTTTAGGCACATCTTTAAAGCCTAAAGCCAAAAAGGCTGCAAGGCTCAACATTATTTTTTTCATATTATTTGTTAGATTTAATTCGGGTGTGGGTTCGGCTGCAAGTGAAAGGCATAGGCTTTTTACTTCGGCCTCAGTTAGTGGTGTATCTTCCTTACCTTTTAAGTAAAGTTGTAAAGCATTAGGATTAGATGGCACGGGTATAATTGTACCTTCAACTAATTCTGATTCCTTTAGCCAAATTTTACCGCCCAGGTATACCATGTCTTCATGACTAAAAAGAAGGCCCATAGATGCACCTTTTATAAAGCCACGCTCAACCTTGCCTTCAATCTTTGCGGCATCTACATCATCACTGTCAAATTCAGGATATCCGCTAAGCAGGCCATTTTCTTTTTTGAGGTCCAACCAACGGCCTAATACAAATTCGTTACCGTTACGGTGGTTAGAAAGCATCACCGGGTTTTTTTCAAAACGGCTTAGGTTTATGCCTTCAGTGGACACAAAGAAGCCATAGGAATTTTCTACATTCTCATCATTCAGTATAAAGGGTTTGTTACTTTTTGCCATCGTAATTGTGGTCGTTTAGAGTGGCAAAGATTAGGCGGGTATTTTGCTTAAAAAAGAAGTTGTGCAATTGTAAAACACCTATGTACAAAGACTTTACAGAAGTGTACAGAAATTGTACACCTTTTTTTTTACAACCATTATGTAGTGGAATTTTGTCTATAAATATGGCATAATGGCAAAAACTAAGCAGTTAGAAAAGGACTATGCAAAAACGCTTTTTGTAAATGAAAACATTTCGCAAAAAGAGATCGCAACACGTCTAAAAGTTACAGAAAAAACAATCGGTAAATGGGTAAAGGATGGTAATTGGGAAACCATGAAAAAATCTATGCTTACCACTAAGGAAAATCAGCTTACAATGATGTATGACCAGTTGGATTTTTTAAATACTGATATTAAGGGACGTGAATTTAAAATTGCTACACCTAAAGAGGCTGATATCATCAGTAAGCTTACATCTGCCATAAACAGGCTCGAAACTGAAACCTCTATCGGTGATACGGTAGAAGTAGCAAAGAAAATAATACAATTTGTCCGTTCTCAGGATGTAGCATTTGCTGCACAGCTTACAAATTACTTTGACGGCTATATAACCTCATTAACGAAGTAGTATGGCAAAAAAAACCGATAAATCATATTTTGACAGCTGGCAGGAGTTCAGGGATAATACCCGAAAAGCTACACCGGTAGACCTTAACGAAACCGCAACCCAAAAGGCAAACCGTATTAAGAAGCTGGAGGCTGATGATGAGGCATGGTTTAAATATTATTTCCCAAACTTCTATACCTCAGAACCGGCACCGTTCCATAAGAAAGCCACTCAAAGGGTGATGGATAATATGGAGTGGTTCGAGGTGCGCTCATGGTCGCGTGAGCTTGCAAAATCTGCACGTACGATGATGGAAGTTATAAAGCTGGCCATGACAGGAAAAAAGAAAAACATCCTGTTAATATCATCAACCTATGATGCAGCCGAAAGATTGCTTTTGCCGTATAGGTCAACACTGGAAGCTAATAATCGCTTAATAAATGATTATGGAGATCAGGAAAGTATTGGCAACTGGGAAGCTGGCGAGTTTATAACTAAAAACGGGGTGGCTTTTAGAGCCATCGGAGCGGGTCAATCGCCACGTGGTACCCGAAATGATGCTGCAAGACCCGATACAATACTGATTGATGATATTGATACTGACGAAGAGTGCCGTAACCCTGACAGGGTTAAAAACAAGATGGATTGGATTGAACAGGCTTTGATACCAACACGATCAATATCAGTACCTCTTTTAATAATTGCCTGCGGTAATATCATTGCGAAATATTGCTGTATTACTGAAATGGCAAAAAAGGCAGATATCCACGAAATAGTAAATATCCGGGATGAAAAAGGCCGTTCAACATGGCCTCAAAAAAATACTGAAGCTATGATTGACCGGGCATTAAAACCCATCAGCATAGGTTCACAGCAAAAGGAATATTTTAATAATCCAATTAAAATTGGAAAGGTCTTTAAAAAGGTTATTTGGGGCAAATGTCCGCCGTTAACGACCTGTGAACAAATATTAACCTATGCTGACCCTGCACCATCCGATAAGAAAAGCGCAAATGCATCTACAAAAGCCGTTGGTGTTATAGGCTATTTAGCAGGCAAATATTACCTGTATTGGGTTCGGGTAGCAAGTATGAGGCAATTAGAGTTTGTGGATTATTTATATGATTCAAAGGCATACGTAATGAATGGTGGTATAGACACCAACCATACATGGCTTGAAAACAATTCGCTACAAGACCCACACTACCAACAGGTATTAAAACCACTGATTTTTAAAGTGGGTGAAACTAAAAAAATGAGGCTTTCGGTTTCGTTGGATTCAAGGGATAAAAAAGACAAATACACTCGTATTGAGGCAACCCTTGAACCTATATGGCGCGGTGGTGATCTGATTTTTAATGAAGAAGAAAAAGATAACCCACACATGCAAACAATGGAAGAGCAGTTTATTGGGGTATCTCCAAATTCAAGCCAAATGGATGGTCCCGATATGCTCGAAGGAGGTGTTTGGTTATTACAGAATAGAGCAACAATGAGCACAAACCAATATAGTGTTGGTTTCAGGCAAAATCAAAAATATTAATACCGCACAAAATGTTTTTACAACCGGATGATTTAGGACAGGCAATATACGGATACCAGGTACAGGAAATTACCGAAGGTGATGAAGGAATTGTATTGCAGGCATTGGCTGCTGCTGAAGAGGAAACCCGCAGTTATTTAGAGAATAACGTAAACAAGATGGGAAGCCTTGATGGCAGGCTATTATACGATGTTGCTGCAATATTTTCTGCAACAGGTAATGACAGGCACGCTCTGATCGTGCAGCATTGCATAACAATCGCAAAATGGCATGTGATACAGCTCTCAAATATGGATATTCTGTATGAACAGGCAAAGGATCGCTATGATAGGGCGATATCATGGCTCAAATCACTATCACGAGGCGAAATAACGCTATCATCTTTACCAACAATCTCATTGGAAGATAACAGTACTCTTTTGCCTTTTAGCTCAGGTTCACGTTTAAAATTTAACCACGAATAAGTATGTCACGCAGAAAAATAAACGCCGCCCGTAAAAATATTGTACTCGCTGCCGCTAAGACAGGAGGTCAAACCACCGCACCGAAATTAAGCGGAACTATTTCACCAAAAAGTATTTCTCGTACACGTCAGGATATACTTTCGTGGAATATGGCGCTTAATCAGGCGCGCACAGCTGAGAACCCTAAATTTTACGCTTTACAGCTCCTATATAACGAAATTGTTAACGATGCACTGCTTTCCTCACAATTAGAAAATAGAAGGCTTAAAAGCCTTTCAACTCCTTTTATCTTTAATGATCTTAAAGGCACCCTAATTGAGGATTTAACAGCTCTATTGCAAAATCAAACATGGATAGCTGACCTTAACAGGCATATCGTTAACAGCCGTTTTTACGGTCACTCTCTAATTGAGTTTACCTATGTTAACGGCATGCTTAAAACGAATCTGATACCACGTACAAATGTAGACCCGGTTAATGGCAGGGTATACCCCGATTATGCAGATGATAAATTTGTGGAATACCGTAAAATGGCAGAATACGGTTCGTGGATTATCGAATTTGGCGACTCTACAAATTTGGGGCTACTAAATACCTGCGTGCCGCACGTTCTTATGAAACGTTTTGCGCAATCGTGTTGGAGTGAGTTGTGCGAGATATACGGAATACCACCCCGTGTAATGAAAACCAATACGCATGATACAAACATGCTAAGGAGGGGTGAAAAGATGATGAAGGATATGGGAGCTGCATCTTGGTTCATCATTGATAGCAGCGAAGATTTTCAATTTGCACAAGGTGTAAGCACCAATGGCGATGTTTATAAAAACCTTATTGGCTTGTGCAACAATGAAATGAGTTTAACCGTTTCAGGCGTTGTTATAGGTCAGGATACTGTAAACGGGAATCGCTCAAAAGAACAAGCCTCACAATCTATGCTACAAGACTTAGTGGATAGTGATTTAACACTTTTAGAACAATATTGGAACAGCACCGTAATACCTTCTTTAGTACAGATTTATACTGAGATTAAAGGCGACGTAGTTTATGGATATCCAAAGGCAGAAGATTTAGACAAATTGTGGAAAATGGTAAAAGAAGCATGGACACAATATGATGTGCCTGCCGAATGGGTAACTGATACTTTTGGTATTCCTGTAGAACCAAAAAAACAAGTACCGGCAAACACCGGGCTTAATTTTGGTGCTGATTTTTTCGTTTAAGCCCCAAAGCCTGGACTGGGTATTTTGGGGCTTTGAATAGCCGGTTATCCTATTTGTATGATTGCGATTGTGATGATTGTAAACACGAAAAGCATATTATAAATTTGGCGGCAAACAGCACGTTTAAAAAGGCTTTAAACAGTGCTGAAAAGGCATTTAAACGTTTACATGCAGATGGCAAGTATAATCCTAAAGAGGTTACACAAATTAAAGAATACAAACAGCTGATCGATGAAACTGCAAATATCTTTAATGGCGCTCTCAGTGATAATGATATACCGGCTCCAATGCTGGATAAGCTAAAGAATGATGTTTTTATTTTTTCAGGGCTTAAAACCAATGCACAATTGCTCGAAGCTTCCAAATTACTATTAACTGATGAGGGCAAAGTAAAATCATTTGCCATCTTTTCAAAGGATACAGCTAACCTAAAAAAAGACTATAACCAAAATTACCTGGAGGCCGAATATGAGTTTGCGATCACATCATCACAGATGGCTGGAAAATGGGCTTCGGTTTCAAAAGACTATAATTTACAGTACAGAACTGCGGGCGATGATCGCGTAAGAGAATCTCATGCAGCACTGGATGGAATTACTTTACCGGCTGATGATGCTTTTTGGCTTTCCTATTACCCGCCTAACGGGTGGCGATGCCGATGCAACTCTATTGAGGTTCGTAAAGGCAAATACACTGAAAGTAACAGTGACAAGGCAATAGAAGCAGGCGAAAAAGCAACCAGCCAAATAGGAGCTGACGGCAAAAACAAACTTGCTATCTTCCGATTTAATCCGGGAGCGAAACAAGTGGTTTTTCCTCCTGAACATCCGTATCACAAAGTTAAAGGGGCTGAAGTGGTCAAAAAGGCTATTAAGGCAAATGAAAAACCCTATCAGGTAGATGATAAAGCACAACAACGACTTAAGGAATTAGGTTTCTCTATAGTAGGTAACGATCAAGCATTCTTTAATAAAAACTTTAAAGGTTTCAATATTGAGCAGCTTAATGAGGATATGATCAATGCTACAAAAGGCGTAAATCTTGAGATCACCAATAAATTTATCATGTTTCAGTCTGACAAAGTTGTTATAAATTTCTCAAACCCAAGCAAAGGATTTACTATTACACGAAACCTCGAGCTTGATAAGAAACGTAAAACTATAGAACACAGCTTATTTACACTTGATAATAAAATGCAGGGCAAAGGTATATCAAAAGAGCTCTTTAAAGTTTGGTATAATCAATATCAAAATGCAGGGATAGAAAAAGTTAAGGTACATGCTAATATTGATGTCGGTGGTTACGCGTGGGCTAAATATGGCTTTGCTGCCTCAGATAGTTATTATGTTGACCGTGTGGCAAAAAAAGCTGATTATATGGCTGAAGAAGGTATGATAAGTAAAACTGAACACGAACATTTTACAGGGGTATATAAGAGTTTCTTTAAAGATAATAAGGAAAAAGAGGGCTTTCCTATGTATGATATTGCGCGCACCGGATATGGTAAAAAATTACTTTTAGGTACAGACTGGTATGGTGAAGTAGATTTAAAAAACAATCTTCAAAAAGATATGTTTGAAAGTTACCTATTCGGTAAGTAGATCGTATTCGGGTAAATACTTTTCAATGTCATTTTTTGAAACATTATAAAGTTCTGCCACCTGATCTATGGAGTAGTCAAGTGAACGCATAGAAGTAATTGCAGAAAACGCCCGGTGCTTTTTATCAGTATCATTTGATACAGTAAATTCCGAATGCATTTTCGTAGTTAATTCCTCTTTATATGTTTTAGAGTTTTCAGACATAAATACAAAGATATATAAAAATTCCTATTAATGAATATCAGCGAGTTAGAAAATAGAATTACCCGTGATTTGGCTGTGGAGCTGGGCGATGAATTTGACCGTAATTTTGAACGTAAGGCTTTCTTTGACGAACCATGGCCAGCTACAAAATTGAGAAATAATCGCGGGTCGGTTATGATGCGAAGCGGTAAGCTGAGGCGATCAATAAAATACAATATTATAGATAATGAAATTAAGTTTAGCAGCTCACTACCTTATGCATCGATACACAACGAAGGTGGCGAAATTAAGGTAACAGAAAAGATGAAACGTTTTTTTTGGGCTATGTACTATAAGGCTGCGGGTGCAGTTACAACAAAAAAGGATGGTGGCGAAAGTAAGAGCAAACGAAACGTAAATCTTACCAATGAGGCTGCACAATGGAAGGCACTCGCTTTAATGAAAGAAGGACATATTATAAAGATACCAAAAAGGCAAATGGTAGGTGATCACCCAACGGTACAAATGGCCGTCCAGATTGTTATTGATGAAAACATGCAGGCTTTTAATGATGAGCTTGCAAAAACCTTTAGATAATGAAAGAACTATTAGCTGCCACACAGGCAAAGGTTATGGAAGTAGCCGAAATTAATTATGTTGATGAAGATTGGGGGCAATTAGATGATTACAGCCCTAACTTTCCAGTTAAATGGCCCTGCTGTCTAATTGACATTCAAGGCGCAACATTTAGCGATTTGGGAATGCATAAGAGCGCTAAACCTCAAAACAGGCAGGAAGGCACTGCAACGGTTGTTTTTACTTTTGCTAACCTGAAGCTAACCAATTCAAGCGGTAAAGCCCCTGAAAGCCAAAAACAGGCTGCATGGCTGATACATGATATTATAGAGAAAGCTCATGAAGTCATACACGGTTTCAGGCCGGTACAAAGTCATGGTAAGCTAATGAGAACCGGGCAAAGAAAAGTAAGGCGCGATGATGGTGTGCAGATGCACCAGGTAGTTTATACAATCGGGTTGCATAACGTTTAAAAAAGCGTTTGCTGCCTATTGGCCTCAGCTTCTTTTAATTCTTTTTCAACCGGTGTAAAAAGGATGTTGTAAAGGGTGCTGCGGGATATAGGATATTTTGGATAAATATACTCGCTTAAAATCTTTGTGAGTGGGATGTGTTTATTTTTATGCTCGTTGTAAATATCCATGATAAGCTTATAACGCCTAAGCTTATTAATACTGACACCCTTTTTTGCTTTAACTGACATAATGGCAAATATAACATTTTTTTTACACAAAAAAACCCACTTTAATAAGTGGGTTTCATATGTTAATAAAACTTTGTCAACGACCAATAAGGCGTGTTTTCCTGCTTGAACTTATAGAGGGTATTGCCCTGTTTATAGTCCTGTAATTTATAATTATCCGGCAAAGAGCTTACATCGGCTGTTGGCTGGAAATACTTTTGCCAAACTGGGAAAATATCAAGGTATTTCATCACAACCGAATTGAACTTATATTTTTTTGTGCCTTTTACTTCAAGGTTCTTATTTTCGCCCTCATAGAAAGCAGTAAAGGCCACTTTTAGGCATTCGCCAGTTTCACAAACCGATTTACCCGATTTAATTTTATCGATGCGCTCAGGGCTTAATGAAGCATCAACAAACCATATTGCAGCACTTTTATCATTTTCCTTATCGTAAAGCGGTACCCATTTAGTGCGGGAGCTTGCCACGATCTCATTAGCGAAACTTTTAGCCTGGTCAAAATCCATTTTACTGAGGCCATCAATAAAAGCCTTATCCTGTGCCTGAAGCAACGTGGTAAATAGTAAGGCTGTGAGTAGTAATTTTTTCATATTCTATTTAAAACCGATTCTTATAATTTTAGCATCCTTGTATTCCTCAATATAGCATCTGTTGGGTAGAGCTTTGGCAGCTCTCATTAAAAAGGTTTTCTTTTGCCAATCAGTAAGCTGGTGTAAATTTACATAAATTTCGCTGCAATAATCATCATCTTTATATTTAAGGTCTTTAGCGATCATCTTTAACGGCCTGTATTCGTCAATTGCATCATACTTTTGCACCGGTTCAATGTTCGCCTTTATCACATAATTTAAAATGCGTTCAATCGCTTTAAAATCCTTTTCATTAATTGCCATACTGCAAATCTAATAATAAGTTCATTGCCACAATGTCAGTACTATAAATTTGGTTAAGTTTTTGTAATACACTCTGTAAGAAATTTTTAAACCCCCCAATTATGACAAAATTATTTCACAGTAGTAGGATGCAATTGTACTTTAATAGTAACAATTCAAAAATTATTAAAGAAATTAATGGGTATAGTGATAATACCCTTTTAGGATTAAATGCAAATACCCATTCTGATACACTTGCAGAAAAATTTAAAATCGGAAAACTTGTATTGGATAAGGAAGGATGCGAAAACATTGATAATGTAAAAAAGGTATTTAATCATCCTAACAGAAGATTTGATTTCTCACAAAGAGGCGTACAAACAGAATTTGCAATTTTTAAAATCCCTTTCAACGGTGATAAAGATCTTTTCCTTCAACATCCCATTAAATACAGAAATCCGCTAACTGTGCAAGCAGAAATAAAAGCTAAAGAACTTATTGCCGAAATTACTGAAAACACTATTTTTTCAGGGAATGAAAAATTAGAAAAACAGATAGTAAGACGTTTTGAAGAATATTTTTCAATTATAGAAGGTTACGTTAACGCGATTAATTCTGATATTGATACTTATAACGCAGGGCTTTCAGAAGAAATAAAGAAGCTATTAGCAATTAAGATCGAAAACGCTAATACAGCTGCAGTCACAAAATCGAACCTTAAGCCATTCAAAAAATAAAAAAAAAGCCACTTATAAAGTGGCTTTTATATTTTGCGGTATTTCAAATTTTATAGGTTCAAATTTAGGGCAGTAAATCCAATCAGGAAAATAAACAACAATTTTGTCCTCGTAACCTTCTACAATTTGCATTCCCATGTATTTATCAAAATTGACGGTTCCAACATTGAACATTGCTTTTTGAGTTGCCACCCAATTTCTATAAAAATAGGATGGGATTGCAATTTTTAATTCTTCCTGACGTAATTCAAGATCATTAAAATGCTCAGCTGCTTTGTGGCCTACGACATTCATAAACCCCATAATTGAGTCAACATATTGTTCTCTAATATTTATATCCATGTCGCTAAAATAATAATTTTATGAATGTTCTAACTGCAATACTTCTTGTTTTCCGCTTTTTGTTTTTGAAAGTGGGTAGTTAATCCAAATACATTCAGTAACCTGCTTAGAACGTATGTTGTTTTTCTTACTGGGAAATTTAATTTTTATCCATCCCTTACTTTCAAAAAGCTCGTTCATTAATTCGTGATCGTAACCCGATATCATTGCATAGCCTTTTATGTTATTTAAAACCATGGCCAGCCGTTTATAATCTTCAATCCCAAATTCATATTTATAATCATCCTGTGAGCCTCGGGTTTCCAAAAGGTAGGGCGGGTCTAAATAAAAAAAGGTTCTCTTTGTATCAAGTCGCTTTATAATGTTAAATATATCATCATTTGTGATCTGAAAATTAGTAGAGATCTCTTTTGCTACTCTTAAGAGCTTGGGTAGTGAATTGTTCCATCGCGATACGGTTTCACCACCTTTAGCCATCAGCTTACTTTTGGCTAAATGGAATCCTTTATTTTTACGTTGGGCTCCCAGTCCATAAAAAGACTGGCGAACCCTTACATAAAATCTTCGTGCGCGTTCAATATTGCAAGTGCTTTGCTGCCATGAATTATGATACTCCAATTCACTACACGGCGTTAGCTCAAGCAATGCAATCAGTTCTTTGGGATGATCACGTAACACATAAAAAAAGTTAGTTATGTCACCGTTAATCTCATTTGCCGTCCTGATAACGTTACCCTCAAAATTTAGTGATACTACTAAGGAACCGGCAAAGCCATCGACAAAGTGTATAAAATCATTTGGAAAGTAAGCATATAGCCATTCCAGCCATGTGAACTTACCCCCAAAGTAATTGAATGCTATTAATTTTTTACTGTTACCCGACATACTTAATATTTTAGATCAGTCCAATGAATAATTTTTCCTTTAAAATCTGTATTGAAGTAGGCAAAGAAGTCTTCTATACTATCAAAGCCGTCATTGTGTGCTAGTGCTGTCATAGTACCATCGTCATAACCATCCATTCCAAAAATCAATTTGTTATCAATTTTTACACAAGGTCTAAATTCTCCTAGTGGACGTGTTAAGGGGATATAGTGAATGTCAATTTTTTGAATGCTTTCCACTGATACAACGGAGGCAAACTGTATTCGGTTTTTAGTCCTGTTGTTTATAACAAAATGAATTAGCGTACCTACTTTCCATCTGTCCTTTTTATCTACACGTATTGTATGATTTTTAGGTTTGCATTTATGGTAAATAGACAAATGAATTATTTCTGTTGCCATTGCTGTTGGTCGTAAAGAAAGGCAGTGTTCTCTAAGTGACTTACATATCTTTTCTACAAAATATGTTGGCTTTCCGGATAATTGTGTGCTAAATGCTAGTGTCATTCTTCAATAATGTTTAACCATCTTCTTGGTATTATATATCCGAAGTTTTTAATCATACCGTCCGTAACTTCATAACAATCTCCATAGTTATCAGAATAGCCATCGTACTTAATGATTGTAACCTTTGTACCAGGTAGAAAGCTGGTTATACTTATTTCTCTTAATTGTTCGGTAAGGCAGTCAATTATTGCCTCTTTACCTATGTTCTTATTTGTTTTTTTCATTTTTTAATTATATATAGGTTCTTCAGGGGTTTCAGGTTCTATGTAATCTTTGTAGTAAGTGCCTACAGGCGTATAAAATGCATCGTTAATATGCCTGTATTTAAACCATGTTTTTTGTCCGTATGAGGACGTTGTAAAGATGTATTCGATACCATTTACAGCAATTACCCACCTGCAATCAGGGTCATAAAAATTAAAGTTTTCCGTAATCTGAAAAGCCTGTTTATGATTGACAGTATTTATTATTATGCTGTCTTGTTTAATGATTATGGTTCCAGCTTCAGTAAAGGGTTGGTTTTTCTTCATTCCAAATACACCGATCATAAAGTCAGGCAATTTGTTTTCATAGCTGCTAACTGGTGTGAGCTCGTCATTTCTGAACTGGTTAACCTCTTCCGGTTCACAAGCTGCTATTATCATTGTAAGGAGCATAAGTAAGATTGATTTTGTTTTCATATAATTTGGTTTTAGTTAATCTATATAGCCACCGCAGAACTCGCAAACATCTTCAATGTCGCTTTCAAGGCATACATTACAATCGCAGTTGTGATTTGGTTTCATTATGCTGTTTTTTGACGTTGTTTGAATGCTTTTATTTCGGGTATGATTGGTTCTATTATCAGTCGTGCCCATTCAGGCGGTACAGCGTTGCCTATCATTCGTACAGCATCTTTATTGGATAGCTTTAAACCCGGCTTACTGAAGTAGTCGCGTTTAAAGGTCATACACGCTGCGAGCTCTTCACGGTTCAGGAACCTGGTCTTTACGTCAAAACCATTAAGGATAGATATTAAGGATGCCTTATTTGTAGTTAAAACTGAATTTAAAGGGCTTTCAAGTGATTGGTTTTGGCTGCCAGGATTGCCACTACTATTAAAGTGATGTGCTATGAACTGTACTTTCTCATTAAAAATTAAGGTTTCCAGTTGGTGACGGTCTTTACAGGTAACAGTGTTTAAAGGTGCAGTGACTGCCTGTGAATTTTCGCCTGTTCCGTAATACTGACAAATAAACTGTACGAGTTGCTTTGTCTGCCTTGTTAGCTGCGGGTTGAGCGGTTCGTCAGGAGTATTGAAGTTATCAGTATGGCAATGGTCTTGTATGAACTGCAGTTTTTCTTTGAGGGTTACCAACTGGTGTTGATTGGCTGTTGTTCGTACTGTATTTAAAGGCTCTTCAATGCTTTGTGAACGCCTATGGGTATCTTTACCGCCATAAAAATTGCAAATAAACTGGTTCAGATCAGGTGCATATTTTTTAATACCACCGGCTATGCGTTTCAATGTATTTGGCGATAGGGGTTTTCTAAGATGAGGCCTTAAGTTTTCGTTATATTGTCTGCCAAATATGCTAACACCCTCATTCGCTAAATCTATGTGTTCTGAACAGGCATTCCACTTAATTTTTCCATTATCTCCCTTTTTAGAGTGGGTAGGTTCAGGAAAGCTTACATTTATACCATCACGGTAAAAGAATGCAAAATATCGAACCCTACGGGTTGGGAGGCCATCATCAGCAGCATTACGTATACTATCAACGTAATTGTACCCTAAAGCGCAAATTGCATTTTTCCATCTTTCAAATTCTGCACCTACCTGGTCAGGTCTTGGTTTCCCATTTTCGCAAACGGGCGACCATTTTTTAAATTCAGGCACATTTTCAATACCAATAACCATTGGCATAAGGTGTTTAATGTACCGCTGAAGTTCCCAACCCATAGTATAAGAACCAAGCTCTTTATCTTTACCGCCTTTAGCTCTACTATGCTGCGTACATTCGATTGATGCCCAAACTAAGTCCACAGGGTCAAGCTCGTGTTCATCCTGTACATATATATCCGACCAATACGTTTTAATATTAGGATGATGAAAACTATTAGTTTTTATAGCAACTTTATCATGGTTCAAAATCCAGTCCAATCTAACGCCCGGCATATCATACAAGGCATCACTCACACCGCCGCCACCTGCAAAGAAATCGGCAGCTGTTATTACATCATCATCTGTACTAGTTGCCTGCTGTTGCAGCAGGCTCAGTACATTATATTGGTTATCTGATTTCTTTATACTCATTTTACTTTTCTGTTTTTTTGTATGCTAAGTTTCTCAGCAATGGGTTTTCATTTTTTCCTTTGGGTGATGTTGGTAGTTCGTCCTGATATCGCTTTTTACTGATGTATCTGCAAAGATGAATTTGAGCTATTGAGTTTTCTCGAATATGTTTTAAATAGCCTGGTATTGCTATCATGCATTCAATTATTTCGGCTTCCTTCATTTTTTTATACTCCTTTTCAGCTTCCAGTTTTCCAACTTTGTATTCAAAGATTGTCCACATTGCATTAAAAGAAATATCAGCGGGTTTAATGGATATATCAAATTTGGAGCATATATCAGTGTTGTTAATCCAGTTGGCTTTAATGAGGCTTTCTGTAGCAGGGAAACGGGGCGAAAACAGCCAACTCATTTGCTTATCTTCAAGAACCCCCTCGGCAACTTCAAACCCATTTAAATCACCGTTTAAAGTGTATTTAAACAGGAATGTAAGTCCGATCTCTTTGCCTTTTACGCGGTAAGTGGTGTATTGTTCCATTTCTCATTATAATTTTTGATCTAATTGTGAATAAATGTTATTTGCCAATGCCCTAAAAAATTCGTCAGGTTCTATGTCCTTTGCTTCACACATATAAACTGATACAGCGCGTGCCTCATGGTATATTAATGTAAGCTTATGCAGTTTTGGTTTACCTTTTTTTGTCTTACTGGGTGATGGTTGTCGGCTTAATCCGCGGGTTCTAGTGTATAGCTTATCTGCTACGGCTTGTGATATGGTATATATTGCCTTTTGCTGTCCGCTTAGTGTGTGAAACTTAGGTTTGTTGAATTCACAGTAACTGTGAAATGCAGCCGACAGGTAAACGAATTGCGGGGTAGTTAATTCAAGTTCTATTTTCATAAAACATTGTTTTGTTGGGTTATATTAAAATGTTCATCTATATAGTATACTTGCGTTGCTGATGCAATTAAAGTGAATGGGACACCTAATTTTATATGTTGACAAATGTGTTTAATACCTTGCTTGCAATCACCTATTTGAGCGTTAACCTGCCATTGCAATTGTTCTAGTCTTTTACTTTCCTGTGTAGCATCTAAAGATTCCTTAATAATTTTTACTAGGGCTTTTTTTGCTTCCTTTTCGTCTCCTTGAATTAGGGCGTTTATTCCTGAAAAACTTTTATCTTCTATCATCTACAATCGGTTTTAGGGTTGTCGAGGTCGGTGCAACAGTCCAAACAGCTTAGTACTGTTTTCTCACATGTAACAACCGACTCAATTAATCGCATATAAGTTCTTTCGTGTTTACAGTCCTTATGTGCATCGGGTGTGTTTATTGGTTGTTTTTCCATAATTAATGATCTCTTGAAAATCGTTCTTTCGTTTTGCACCAGGTATCACACTGGTTAGGGTCACATTTCAGCTTACATTCGAGTAAACTTGCTAATCGGCTATCCTCTTTAGGGGTATGTTTCTGTATTGCAGGATAATTGCGCTCTATAAACCTGCCAAAGGTGTAGGCCATCCACATTGCAAACATGTAGGAAAGCAGTATCAAACCGATCAAGTAAATAAGAGGCATTTCAAGGGGTAGTGTTATCATTTTTTAGCGGTTTTTGGTTTCTTATATTTTGAGAGGGTCATGCCTTCGAGTGCGCCTATAAACGTTGAGAGTTCATCATTATCCATATCCATAAGCCTTTTTTGCACCGGGCACTTATTTGAGTGCATCCATTCGTTTAATGCATCGAGGTCGGCTATGTATCCATACTTACCTGATCGATGGCTCATACCGCGCTGGATACATAAAGAAAGTATGTATTTGTGGCGTGGGTTGGTCTTATCAAATTTTGCCCTGAAGGCTAATTTGTGAGGCTTTTGGCCTATATGTACAAGGATTTTATTAGCTTCATCAAAAGAGAGATCGTCACAGCTTATTTTTTTGTTATCATCAGTGGCCCACTGTACAAACTCTTCCTTTATATCGCGATTAGCCGTATTGATATGGATTAATCGCTTTTGGTCTTTAGTTGCTTCCATTGTTTTAAATTTTGTGCCTTGAACGGGACTCGAACCCGCGTGCCTGATTCCCCCCGAAACCAGTACATAACCACTCTGCCATCAAGGCGCCAACCAACCTTATTTTAATTTTTCTTCATTTAATTTGAATAAGTGCTTTGTAAATGTTTCCCTTTCATAAGTGGTTAGTTCTACTTCAGCAATCCAATTGTTGTTAGCATCTTTGTAAACCGGTTTATCATTTACATTGTAGTGCTCATCTTTTTCGACTTCAATTATTTTCACTGACATTGACGCAACTTTTAAGGGTTTCTAATTCTGCTAAATACTCTTTCATACTTCCTAAAACTGCAAGCGCGTAACGCTCACGGGTTTTCTCTTCACTCTTTTTGACCTTTAATGCCCTGGCAACGGTTTGTTCATATGATTCGTGAACCGTAGCCTGTAATTCTGAAAGAGACAATTTCTTAAACTGTATCTCTTTTTCTTTTTTCACTGCCATAACTATATGCTTGAAAAGTTTAATAATATGCTTTGCCACTTACCGTCTGAGCCTTTGATCTTGAACTCATACCCATAACCCTTCATGTGATTGCTATACGATTCTTTAATGAGGCGTAAGCCTTCTTTCCATCGTTCATCATCAAACTTATCCTCGTGCTGGTATAAGTCCATTACACGGCCATATTCCAAATCCCCTTTATCATTTCGCTCTAAAAATCCAATCAGGATTTCATAAATCTTGATATCTCTTTTTTTAATGGTATCGCCCAAAAAATCTTTTATTAATTCGATGGCTTTTAGTGAGCGTTCATCCCATGCCGGTTCAGTATCACGCCTGCGGGTAACCCTCATTTCACCATCACTATGTGTAAGATTAAAACCACCTTTTGAATTGCTCCTTATTTTTCCATATTGGGAAAGCTTTACTGCCTGAGTATCCATTTTTATATGGCAATTAGTTTTAAATTCCAAAAGCTCTTTGGCTAAAGCCTGTGCGGTATTTACTATGGAGTAAACCACATCATCACGATCTTTTTCATAGGCTTGTTTAGCCTGAACTAATTTTTTATTTTCCCTATCTCTTGCAGCTGCCAATTCAGCTTCAAGCTCTGCAATGGTTTTTACTGTATCACTCATTTTATTTATTGTTATGTGTTAAAAATTCGGGTTCCTGTACTTCAATTTCGTTAGCTTCCATAGTTGTATATTTTCGGTTTCCAGTCAGTTCGTTCTATTAAATACAGCATCCTGTTTATTTTAGTTATGATGGTGACACTTTGGGTAAAATCAGTTTTAATGCCGTCAAGGGCTCTAAAAAGTGCGGCACGTTCCTGATTTACCATAATTCGCTCACCAACTGTTAGGGATATTTCAAGCGTGGCGTGTTCAGATGAATACTGTAGAACTAATTGCAGTTCTTCCAGTTGATTTAAAATTTGCTCCATTATTTTAGCCGGGGTTTTTATTATCGTTTTCAAGGTTCATTAATTGTAGCTCTAAAGCCCTTTTATCATTCATTACAAGGTTCACGTTAGGATGGTTGGGATTACTTGTGAGCCAAAAACTTAGCTCGACAATTTTATTTTCAATCTGTTTTTTTGTCATGGCTAATTTTGGTTTCCTATTACGTTTAACTTTCGTGCAGCATCAAATAAGGGTTTTGGGAATGTTGTAAAAAGGTCAACCATAACATCTGCATATAACCTGCGAGCTAATTCGGTTGTTATTTTCCCATCCTGAGGCTTTAAAATCTGAATTGCCTGATGCTCTAAATCTTCGTGCCTTGCTGTGTAGTAATTATTGATCGCTGTGTTAGCTAATAATTTTTGCAGATCAGTTTCTTTATTTTGGGAAAACTGTAAGCACCATTTCATATATCGTGACAGGTATTCTTTCCAGTATTCATCATCTGTCATATGAATAAGCTTTAATATTGATGTCGTTGTAGTCATGATTAATTTTTTTTTATTTAATATCAGCCCAATACTTTTTGGCCTCATCCGGCCATATCGTGTAAGGTTCACCACCGCCAAGACGGCTGAGGGGAAAAGCCTTATAACCTTCTACACGGATTTTTATATCCGCATCGTACCGTATAAATCCTGCTAAAGCTCCTTTAGGTTCTTTGCCCTCAGCATGACTTATGAAAATGAAAAGAACATTGGGAAACTCCTCTTTTAAAGCGATGTATTGCTTTTTGGTTAGGTCGGTATATTGCAAGCTGTCAATAAATACAAATCGGGGTGCCGCCTTTTTGCTTAGCCTTTTTCGTAGTTCCTCTATTGGTTCCCTATTAAGGATGGTGAACTTCTTTTTTACCTCATGCATCCGGCATTCAATCATGTTTTTTTGCAATGATTTTCGCGCGCCCTCTTCAAGGGAGTTGTAAGCAACTTTGCCATACTGGGCCAAGCATTTAGCGAGCATCATGGAAAATCTTGATTTACCATTACCTGAGTTACCCCAAATAAGCCATATCCCACTTGCCTCAGGCTCTCCTAATGCTGCCGACCATTCACCATCAAGCTTTAATTCAATGAACTTTTTATTATAAATCTGGTCAACTGATAAGGCCCTGTTAATCTGCATGCGGTTTTTGGTTTTTTAATGCGTGGATTTTGCGTTTTACACGGCGCAAATCATTGTCGCAATCTTCCCACACCTTTTTTATTTGTGATTTTTCTATTATGTCGTTGGCAACACATATTTGGGTTACGGCTGTAAAATCTACAGATGATAGTTCTATAAATTTTCTGCCAACACGGCTATATATCTCGTTATAGCCTTTTTTATTAAGAGCAATGCCTTTTTTTATACGCTTCTTTAAATGATCGGTAGCACACAGGACAATTCCGCAATGATCCTCCAACTCATTATATAGTGTTATAAAAAAGTATAACACCTGATCGCTAAGCTTATCAGCTTCATCAAGCATTAGCAATGGTTTTTCTTTTTTCTTTAACCTGCTTACAGCTTCGTACATCATTTCGGCAACAGTCAAACCTGAATGGTCAGAACCCATTGCAGAAAGCAATTCTGCAAGGAAGATTTTTCGATTCCAAAATTCGGAGCACTGGAGGCGGTAAGCATTTGGATTATTTGCATAATGCTTCATCGTATTACTTTTCCCTGAACCTGCATCGCCTATTGCAGCGAACACATTTGAATGCTCTTGCGCATCTGTTAAAAGACCGTTTAAACGCTTATGAGAGGACGTTTCTACAATTACCCACTCATTGGTATTACTACCGCCTATTTGTGCGCTTACGTTGCGCCACATCTCTTCTTTAATTAAATCCCATTTACTATTGACCATTTGGCTAATAGTAGCAGCGCTTACATTTTTTAATGAATTTGCAGCTTTATTTTGGCTGTCGAATTTTGCAATGTATTCCTTAAGGGCATCAACAATTTGTTGTTTGTCAAAATTTGTCATAGTTTTGGTAGGTATTAGTCCGGTTAAGTTTCTCAGGCCGTGCCGGTTCGTTTTACATTAATGAATAAATATCGCGTTCGGTATTATCAGCTAAAACCGTATTGGAAGCTTCTTTTTGAAAGTGACCTATGTCGGTTTTTTCTGTTTTATTTTTTCCCTGTTGCTTCCTGCTGCTTTCAACACCATGAATTAGAGGGTTTCTTAATCCGTAATCTTCTGCCGATCTGCCATGATCTACTAAAATGCTTTCCATCTTATCACGCTCCTGTATCCTGATGCGTTTATTCTCATTTTCAACATTTTTCATAAATGAGTTTTCCCAATCTTCCTGTTCCTGTGTACCTCGATGAACTTCGATTTTTGTTTCGGCTGCTGCAACATGTCTTAAACCAAGGGGGGTTTCTAAATAAAGATGTATCAGGGTCATATCATCAGGGTCAAACTTCACAATGAATTTCCTGTCAATATTTTCGCGAAGCCACATTACATCAGGGTTTCTATTTTCATCGTATACCAGGTATGTATATTTTTGGGTTTTCTCTGTAAAGCTTATACCGTATGCCGTACAGGTAACTGGTTTTTCTCGCTGTATCCAAAACATATTAACCATATCCCAAATTTGTATTGCAGGGGTTTCAGGATTGTGGCTGTTTAAATAGGTTTCTATTCGCGACATGCCTGTTTTTGGGTGCGGGGCTTCGTTCCATTCCATACGCCTTTTTGCATAGATCTCCTTTAATTTTGAAAGTGTTGGAAGTTCTGATTTGTTACGTAATATCATTTCCATATCAGCCTTACTTTCATTTTTCTTAGCTTGGATATTCTGACCGGTGAAAAACCAATCCTGTTTTAGATATCCTGCCTGAAACCTGTAAAATGCGTTTTCAATGGTTTTCGATTTACCGTTATAAGGTGCGGTGTTAGTACAAAGCCTTGATATTTTACCTAAGAAACTGTTTGCTTCAAGTTTTTTATGACCGCCCTGGTTATCGAATTTAATTTCGTAAGGTTTGTGACCTGAAATTTGTATTGCCATTTTGTAGGCTTGATATTGTGCCTCATAATCTTCTGTTTTGCTGATGTGATAACCAAGGAAAACCTCGCTGTAGGCATCAAAGACCTCATATACCTGACATGTTGCCATTTTTCCTGCTGCATCTAAATAGTAGTAATTCAGTTTCGTACCGTCACTATACCAAAGGCTGTCTCGCATGCTTGGTAACTTAGTTGAGAACTGCAAACTGTATTTTTCTTTGCTCTTAAGTTCACCGAAACGGAAACCATACCATAGTGGTTCAATTTTTGGGTCTTGAAGGAAGTTAATAAGCGTTTGTTCGCTTTTTAATTGCTTCCAGTCATTTTGCAGGGCCATTTCGTTATACTCTCTTAGCAATTGCAGGTGCGTTGCACATCGCTGTACTCGGTCACACCATCTTGCCAATACCCACGGTTTAGCATCATCCCCCAATTTTTCTGAATTTTTATGGCAGAAGCCTTTATGCACTAAACTTTGGTATCCTTCATTTTTGTAAGCTGTAAGTTTGTCTTTTAAACGGCGGTGGTTTGTAGGTAATGAATGAGGCCACTGGTGAAGAGGTAACTCAGTTATAACCTGTGCGATCTTTTCCCACGGCTTAGCTTTTGAACCTAAAGCCCTCCGTTTATTCATTGTTGTATCTAAAATTATATCTACAGCATTCAAAATTTCCGCATTGGCAATATATTCGGATATGTTTTTTTGTGGTAATGCATCACCATTTTCTAAAGTGTAATTATTGAAAAATTCAATCGCTTTAGAATCTGCTTTTAAGTAGTCCTTAAAAATGATGTTTTTAGTTTTCTCTGTGGGGTCACCAATTAAAGAGATAATTTTCTCTTTAATGTCTTTACGGATAGTTTCAAACTCTATTAATGCCGGTGTGCCTAAGCCACCACCACGTCGTAACACTTTTAACTTGCCTCGTTGTGTTAAGCTCCTGTAAGTACCTTCACTGTTTATTAAACCAGCTTCAAGTAACCAATTGCCCTGCACACATAATGAATTATTATAATACTCGAACATATTGATTACTTATTTATAAAGTTCTGTACAGTTTTTTCAACAACCGTTTCAAGAGCCTTGGCCCCTTGGTTATATTCCTTCTTAATTTGATCAGGAACTATACCCACACGCACGTCTCTTAAGCACTTTCTGACATAGTCTACAGTTACACCATATCGAATTGAAACCGCTTCGAGAATATCCTCATTGTACTTGTTTCTTTTTTTCGTTTCTTTGCTCATTGTATATTTTGTCTTTTGGTATAGGACAAATATAGTATGAAAATCTCATACTGTATCAAAATTAATATGAAAATTTCATACTTTTTTCGATTATGAATGTAAAGGATAGGTTTTTCAAGGCTTTTGAGTACTTAAAAGAGATGGGTTCTGTAAAGAATTTGCAGGAATTTGCTGATATAGTTGGTACTAACAAGGCTGGAATGTCAGACATAAAAGCCGACAGAAAGAAGGTCTCACTCGAAAATTTGACAAATTTGGCCATTCGATTCCCTGAAATCAATATCAGTTGGATTGCAACCGGCATGGGAAGTATGATATTTTCATACTCCGAAAAAGCAACATCAAATTTGTCGGTTAAAGAACCTGAACAAATAATTCATCGGGTACCGCAGGTCGTTACGACTGACGTTGATGGCCGTAATACAATTGTATTGGTACCGGTGAAAGCAGCAGCCGGTTACCTGAATGGTTATGGCGATCCTGAGTTTGTAGAAAAACTGCCGACATATAATCTTCCTAATATTCAAAACGGGGTTTTCAGAATGTTTCAGGTTAACGGACATTCAATGTTTCCAACGCTGCATAACGGTTCGTATGTAGTAGGTCAGTTTGTCGAAAACTGGGTAAAGGATATAAAAGAAGATCGGGTTTATGTTATTGTTTCAAGGAATGACGGCATTATCGTTAAACGCTGTTTAAACAGGATTAAAAAGTATGGTTCTATATACTGTAAAAGTGATAACAGAAAAGAGTATCCGAGTTTCGCAGTACAGCCTGAAGATATAATTGAGGTATGGGAATGCAAAGGTATGCTCAGTTTTGAGTTGCCTAATCCAGCCGATTTGTACGACAGGGTGTCAGATTTAGAAGCTCAGCTGTATTTTTTACAGAACAGTATAAATAAAAAATTAAACTAAAACCCTATATACTAAATCGTTACGTTGTTTTTATAATGAATTTGCTAAGACCGTAAGGGGGTACATTATTGATTTTTACGGCATATTTAACACGTAATAGGATAATAAGGGATGCTTTAAAAGGCACTTAATTTTACAAACTGCATATCCTAACGCATACCCTAATGAATATCCTTAGTGAATTGTGCATTGTTTTTGGAATTGATCTAAAACAAAAAACCTTCCGTGTTGGAAGGTTTGATAAACAGTGTTTAAATAGTGTTTAATTATTGCTCATGAACTCATAAGGCTTTGTTTTAAGCGAGTTTAAGGCTATTACTTGGGTTTGCCTTGCCTTTTATGGTAGTAACCGTTTAAATGAATCGTTTAAGGCGTTTAAGAATGGTAGTAAAATAGTAGCTAACAGTAACAAATGTACATTTTAATTTTTTATTCGTTTAAACCTTTTTCGGTGCGAATGCCTTATTTTAAAGGCTTTTTCGAGCTTTTTTGTTTAAGAGGTTTAAGTACATTTCATTTTATAGCCTATATAAGGGGCTTGTCCTATTAAAATTCAGTAGTAAAATGAGTTTCGAGTTCAGCCTCAATTTGCTGATATTCAATAAAAAAAACTGCAATTTTTTACTTTTTAAGTTTTTTACATTACTTAGAGCAAGACAAGAGCAAGACATAAAAAAAGTCCCGTCATTGGCGGGACTTTTTTTATTATTTAATAAGCTTTTCTAAATAAGCTATCTTTTCTTTTTCAGACTGTAGCAAACGTTCATAGAGCTTTTTGTTCTCTTCTATTACTTCCATAAGTTTATCCAACGGGTTGAAGGTACAGCTATGGTTTTGAGCTATTGCACCATTACTATTCGTAAAGTTATTATCATGGATATTATTAAAATAGTTTATAGCGCTTTCTTCCGAGAAGTTTTTTATCGCTTCCGGTGTTACCCCAAGAGCTTCTGCTACTGCAATAAGCTTAGCTTCCTCTATGGTTTCACTATTTTCCATAATAGATATTGCCTGCTGGTTAGTACCTAAAGCCTGCGCCAAAGCTTCCTGCTTCATGTCGCGAAGCTCCCTGATGCGGCTTATCTTTCTTCCTATGTGGTTTGTTGATGTGCTCATAATTCAAAGATAGTAATTATTCTGTCAGAAATTATCTGTAAGTAAAAAACAGACGGCTGTATGTATTTTACCGATCAGAACAAAAATACAATTTTTAAAGTTTTTTTTAATGCACACTTTAAAAGTGTAATGACAACCGCATCCAATACTAATACAAAAGACTAGCTATTAATTATTAAGTTTAGCCAAACCTGAAATGCCTAATCGATCCACAAACTTCCGATAGAATACGTTTTTGCCTGTCCGCTAATTATTACCCGCTCGCCTTTGTTTTCGCAGAACAGATTTCCTACCCGTTCTGAAACCTGGAGTGCATAAAGTTCATTTTTATTAAGCCTTGCTGCCCAAAATGGAATTAATGAGCAATGAGCAGAACCTGTTACCGGATCTTCTAAGATGGAAGCCTGCGGAGTAAAATACCTGGAAACAAAATCGCAGTTATCGCCTGGCGCAGTTACAATTATACCGCCAGGGTCAAGGTTTATCTGGTCAAATAATAATCGGTTTATTTGAATATTTTTAATTTCGGTTTCATTATCATAGACTAACACATAATCTCTTGATTTTAAAACTTCTCTAGGTTTAATACAGTGAATTTTCAATGTTTTCCGGTAAAGTATCCAATAATGGCATTCTCGAAGGAAAGTCCATTTTGTAAAACCCGTTGTCCATAAAAACAGTTAGATCTCCGCTTAGGGTTTCAAAAACAATCGTATCACTTTTATAATTAAGAATTGTTTTTAGGCAATGTGCTGTTGCAAGAGTAGCATGGCCACACAAATCCATTTCAATTTCAGGCGTAAACCATCGTAGGTGTATCCTGTCTCCATGGTCTACAAAAAATGCTGTTTCGGCGACAGCATTTTCTTTTGCTATTTTCAATAAAATATCATCTGCCAGCCATTTGTTCAATGGTACAACGCATGCAGGATTTCCTCCGAATGTTTTGTTTGTAAATGCGTCAATTTGATAAAGATCAAGTTTCATTATATTTTTTTAAAAATTTGGTATTGCAAATAGGAGTTAATTCAGGTATTTTACTTTTTCAAAAATAGTCTTAAAAGACTGATGATATTTAAACAGTATAATAATAGTTCTCCCTTGTATATCTATTCAGCAAGAATGATAATAGTATCGGGTCAATTAAATCTTTGACCACATCAAGAAGTTTTTTCATGTAAAATAGCGTTACAAAATGTTGGAAAATCACCCATTTAATAGCCATATTCCTCGTTCATAAATGAGCTTGCATCATAAAATTCGGCTACCTGACCATATAACTCAGATTCTTTGTCGCAACAAATAAAAAAATAACCTCTATCGTTTCTATGCCCTACAGAAAGCCAAAAAGCAGGTTTTTTTTCATGATTTCCATCACCATTCATATAATCAATTGTATAAGATATCATTTGATACAATCCATAAATATGGTGATCTATTTCTGAAAAGGAAACCGTATTATTTTCTACTTCTTATATAAAGGCTATATACGCTTTCGGAATTTCAAAATTTTTATATTCGTCATATAAATTGAGGTTATAAAAATTCCGTAATAAATCTTTAAAAAAATTATTCAATGAATTTTCAAAATATTCACCTTCAACAGATGAACTTAATATTCCCTGAGTCATTAATTTGCTATAAATTTCCTCCATTTCTCATGATCTTTAAGCTTATTGGTTTATTTAATAATAGTTCCCTCGCTGTCTATCCATTCTGCGGGAATGATAACATTGTCAGGGCAATTAAAATCTTTGATCACATCAAGAAATTTTTGGGTAACACCAATTTCCCCGTGGTCTGTAAAATTAAAAATATCTGCACCTTCATAAGTCTCAGAAAACACTTGTAAATAAATCGAATTTTGGCTGTTGTACCTTTATACATTTCCTGCTCAGGTTTCCAATCCAGCTTCTACAGGTAAGTGTATATATATTTTGGTTGTTGTTTTCCATAGGTTTCTTTTTCAATTATTTACTATTGGTCATTTTTTTTAAAATATAACCCTTCCAGTCTTCTCCTTGTATTTTATTATCTATGTAGTAGACTTGTTTTACCTGATTCTCTTCTATTTTATACATTGAGGCTGATCCTATTATATCTTCTAAAATAATAATACTGCCCTTCCATGTAAATGTGCCTTTTTGTACGAACTTTTCTTCGTCAGTGTTAGTAGGTTTTAATGATAAGATATATTCATTGTCCTTTAGTACGAGTTCGGTTTCAATTCCATCACAATTCGCACAATCGGTAATGCCAAAATAAGTGCCTTGCCAATCCAGAGTTTCCATAGCTTTGGTATCTTCCATAGCATCTATAGCTTCCTGTTCTTCCTGAGCTTTTACAGCTCCTATAACTTTTATAGCATTAGATAGCTTGTTTTCAGATGTGTTACTATTTTTACAGCCGCTTACTACAAGTAGTACTAAAATGATATTGAATAGTTTCATGAAATTATTTTTTATTTGAAATATTTACTGCTTCCCATTAGGGCAGGATCACCTGTTTTGGTATCAATGGTTTACTGTTATGAAGTTTATTATCTCCATGAATTCATTTTATAATTCGAAAAATTTATTTTCATATCTTCTATCCTGTCTTCAAGAGCTTTAATGCCTGTATTTAAATATTCTTCTTTTTCAGACGCGTTCAAAGTATAAATGATATCAAATCCAGGAGTGGGTTTAGGAATGGGAATAGATAACTCAATAGTATCCTTTTCTTCATAAACATAATATTCCCACTCTTTTTCTTCTAATAGTTTTTTCATTTTTAAGATAATTACTTTCCTTGTTTAAAAAACAGATTCGGTTTTTCCTGACCAGAGCCACGCCATCCTGGAATCAATTATACAGCTATTTGTGTCTTTTTCAAATTCTGTATGAGGGAATAATTTTCATTATTCATAATATTTATATTCTTTATATATAACGTTTTCCACTTTTTGCTTACTAAGGTCGTGGTATCCATATATTACAGTTGGGTTTTCATATTTGTCATATTCCTGTACTGCTTGTATTTGATAAGTTACAGTCACTTCGCCCTCCAGGTCTTCAGTTATTTTGGTTTTAATTTCCTGTATTTTGTTGTTTTTGGAGATCGTTTCCCATTCTTCTACTGATTGCATATCATCTCCATTAAAAACACTTTTACTTAACCGGTATTCTTTATCTAATGTAATAAGTGTTGAATGGGTGTTGTCATCCTGTGTGATAATTGTATAGTTGTAATCATCAGACCAAACGTACTTGTGGCTGATTTCCGTAAGATCTCCGTCTGAATAACGTGATGTTTCTTTAAAGGATATGTCTTTTCCTTTGCCAAAAAAACGGCTCGTAAACTCCGCATTATCAATTTTGGTACTGGCATTTCTGTCAAAATCCCACAATTTATGTATTGTTATGACATTGCCTAAGCTATCCAGTGACATCGTGATTATCCCTATGTAGTTACCAGTATTTGCAGGTATTTTACCGTTTTCTGCTCTGTATATGTAACTGGTTACTTTTTTTACTGTTCCTTTAAGTCCATATTCTAATTTTTGAACATAGGTAACTTTAGTGTCCTGTCCGTTACAGGAAAGGAATATTTGCAGGAATAAGAGTAATGCTGCCGTTTTTTTCATTTGTCTTTTTGTTTCTTGTGTGAATTATATCTAATTCATCAGGATTTAAATTGTAGTGTTAATGATTTAAATCAACGGGGATTTTGTCCATTACCATTGATTCCTATTTTTCTAATTATCCTTCTGTTAAATTCTTCAAACAAAATTCCTGTAATTTATGTTCAGTCAATTTATCTATAAACCCAAATGTAATAAAATTCCCGTTATTTATGTTTAAGATAATATAGTTAAATTCTAGATGTTGGTGTTTTTTTTATATGGTTTTATGTGAGTAAAATGCAGCAATTCTACGTATTTCTCCACGCACTTTAAAACAGGTATTTCTACCTGTAACCATTCAGTTGTCATTCTTTAAATTTGGTTGTAACAATAAGGAATTGCCATATGTTTTTTTCAGGACCTGGTCTTCAACGTAAAGTAGTGCTGTCTTACAGCCTATGATCTGAGAGCGATTCAGGATCCTTTACTATAAATAGATATCCTAAATCCAACTGAAATGATACATCAAAAATTTTTTGGCGATCAGGCCGAAAAAGTCACACCTGAAAACCTTGGCGAGGCCTTACAGCAGGCCATTGAGATCGAGATCTCAACGATTCCTACCTACCTGTTTACCTACTATTCTATAGTAAGGTCACCATCACAGCAAAATATGATTAATTCATTGACCAATGCGCTGCTTAAAATTGACAAAGAACCGCGCTATACTTTTGATGAAGCTTCAGAAATTGCTTTAAATTTCTCTGCCGATATTATGGTATTCGCTAACAGGACAGGTGCACTTATCATGAGTGTAGCTATCGAAGAGATGCTGCACATGGCACTTTCTTCAAACCTGAAACAAGCCTTATCGGGGATGCCGATACTATATGGCAGATCTCCGGCCGTTTGGCCCGCCGATCTTCCGGGACACAAACCTGCACTTAAGATCAATACGGCTAAACTGTCGTTAAAGCAGTTAGAGACGTTTCTTAATATAGAGAAACCCATGAAGCCTAAAGTGACTAATTTAAAAGCACGCAGGGCTTTTATTCCGTATCCTACCATAGGGGATTTCTACCAAATGGTTATCGACTGCCTTGATAAAAACCCGAATATACCGTACAATACCCATTCACCACAATTGGTTCCGGGTAAGGGTTATTATGCGCAAAACAATATCGATACCATATATTATGACAAACAGCATAATCCTGTATTTACAAATCAGGATGATTCCGGTGATCTTATCTGTGTAGCCGATAAAAAATCGGCACTGGCTGCCATCAACTTAATTGTAGAGCAGGGGGAAGGCCAGCTGGTTAAAGATGCGCCTTATCTGGATAAAGACAATAACCTTGATTTTGCGGCCTTGCTTCAATACGACTTTACCCCAAAAGAAGGGGAGGAAGCTTCTCACTTCGAAAAGTTTGCTATGATCTACCAAACGTACTATGAAATGGGTAAAAAGTTTGAAGCTCTGGATATTAAAGACATTACTTTCGATAATCTTTTTATAACGGATATTGCAAGTAATCCGGCTACTGCCGATTATCCGGCTAATATTGCTCCTGTATCCGATCTTATCAATGGTGTTTACACTTATATTTTTGTAATGATCGAAGAGTGTTACCGTAAATCGGGAAGTACACAATATGAAACTTTCATGTTCGGGATACATAAATCGATGATCTTTATATTGAACTCGCTTTGTGGCGATATCATGAAACTGAAATACCATAAAGAAGGATATGGTGAGTGTTATGCTTCGCCAACTTTTGAGAACTATACGTTTAGTCCGTTGGCCAGGCCAAAAGCACAGTTGCAGGATTTATATAGTGCAGCGGTAAGTGTATATCCGGCTATTTCTTATCTTGGTAACAGGGTCGATGACCTGCCGGATGTAGATTTAAAATAGACCGATCATTAACAATTATTCGCAAACATTTATCTGAAAATCTTATGGCTACAATAGAAAATAACAAGGAATTATCAATGTGTGGCGGCAGCGCACCTAAACCAGCTGCACCGGGAGCACCGGCAAGTATTACTCCTCCTGTAGAACTACATGTTTGTATGGGATTAAACGCCTGTAAAGGGCATGACAGAACAGGAACCAACAATTGCGCAGGAACAGGCTATTGTGCTACAGCACAACAACACAGCTGCCAAACCCTAAACAATTGCCGTAATCAGGGCGGATGCGGCCTGTATGGCGACGCATTGCAGCAGGAAAACCCGGGAAATAACAATTGCGCATGGCAGGGAAGCTGTGCTGTACCAATACAAGCCGAACGTTTTAGTACCTTAGGAACCAATAAGGGGAAAAGTACATGGAAACTGGCGCGTCAATTATTCGAAAAAAGAATGAATGAGGCAAACAGGACTGTCGGACCTTCACCTTATGAGTGCGGACCGCCTCAAAACTGGCTGGTGTCGCTGTTAGGGTCTTATGATTCGTGCGGAAACAGTGGCAATAAAAGATGTTCGTTCGGTTTCAACAACCCGGACGATAATGCTAAAAAGCTTTGCGAAGGTAAAGCCGAGTAAATTCAATTGAATATGAGCGAAATTTTAAAACCGGCTTCAACATATAGTGATATCGTCAAAACGATATCTAATCCCGGACTTGGTTTGGGGTTAAGGAGTATGCACTTTGATTATATTCTTGAACATAATCCACCTGTAGACTGGTTCGAAATCATTTCAGAAAACTTTATGGACTCCGGCGGAAGGCCGCGTCATATTTTAAGAAAATTAGCAGACAGATACCCCGTAGTAATGCATGGGGTATCTCTTTCTATTGGCAGTACCGATCCTATCAATTGGGAATATCTAGCCAAATTGAAAGCATTAGCTGCCGAAATAAAACCATTATGGGTAAGTGACCACCTGTGCTGGACAGGCATTAATATGCTAAATACCCATGACCTGTTACCCGTTGTTTTAAACGAAGAATCACTCAAGCATATTATCGGGCGCATCAAACAGGTACAGGATTATTTAGAACGACCGCTTGTTATAGAAAATCCAAGCACCTACCTTACGTTTAAGCAGTCTTCTATAGCAGAATGGGATTTCCTTCGCTATATGGCCGAAGAGACGGGATGCGGCTTACTGCTCGATGTAAACAATGTATATGTATCGGCTTTCAATAATGATTTCGATCCGGTACACTATATCAAACAGCTGCCACATGACAGGATAGTCCAGATGCATATAGCCGGGCATCAGCATTGTGGAGATTATATTATAGATACGCACGATAGAAATGTTGTAGATGATGTCTGGAAGCTCTTCTCTCTTGCCTGGGAGTTAACAGGAGGTGTTGCAACTTTACTGGAATGGGATGGTAATATCCCTGATTTTAATACCTATCATGCCGAGCTTTTAAAAGCAAAACAGTTTATGAATGGTATGGAGCATGCAAGTACTACCCCAATACAGATAAAGAAGGAGAATTTCACAGTGTCGAACCCTGTTAGCTTTTTAGTTAATGATATTAAATTTTAACAACCTCTATACTATATGATCAATAAGGAGGTATTACCAATAGCAGAGATCCAAAACTGGATGCAGGCAATGCTTATACAGCATGTGCCAATATCTCATTTAGATGTTACAACGGCCGATATGGTGAACGATTCAAAACGATTGAGTGCTGCTCAACACCTAACAATTTACAGGCAAAGTTATATCGCCAGGCTGCGTGCCTGCATGCAGAGTCAGTTTAAGTGTTTAGCGCATGCACTTGGTGAATTACTTTTCCAGGATTTTGCAGATGAGTATCTGGATAGCAATCCATCTGCAAGCTATACATTAAATAACCTGGGAGAAAAATTTCCTTTATTTCTTGAAATGAACCGTCCTGACGCTGAAAGTGAAGAGAAGGAGGAATGGCCTGATTTTATGATAGAACTGGCTGCATTTGAATATGCATTATCAGAAATATTCGACATGCAGGGAACAGATGATATCAATATTCCGGACAGCAATACTCCGGATCATTTACTTATTACATCACCTACGCTTCATCTTTTTGAATATAAATTTCCTATTTGTAGTTATTACCTCGATTTCAACGCAAACCTTTCACCTAACTTACCTTTTCCTCAGAAAAGCCATTGTGCCGTCTCGAGGCAAAATTATAAACTCGGACTATTCAACTTAGGTATAGATCAGTACTACTTTTTAAACTGTATCAAAGAAGGTGCTTCTATACAGGAAGCAAAGGATAAATTAATAGAATTCTATAATTTTGAAAGATCCAATTTTGAGAAGATATGGCCAATATGGCGTAGAAACTTTATAGTGTCGGGTTTTTTAGTTTGTAAAAATGATGCCTAAAAGATAATGAGTAAGATTCGATAAATATATAGGCTAGATTTTTACTTTTTCGGGCATTTTGTTTATATCTTATAAATAATCCTGCCTTATAGGTGTAAATACATCGACAACTTCTCCTGTTTCAATAATCTCTAGCGAATGTTCAATATTGGCTGGAATAGAATAGGTATCTCCTTCAGTTAATAAAAACTCATATTCTTTATTCTTTTTCTGTAAGGTCTAATACCATCTGGATATTACAGCGTTTATAAGGAGTGCTGCGACCAACAATTTTTTGAAAGCCCATCTTAATGTAAAGGTTGATAGCGGGTTTTAAAATTGTATTGCTTTCAAGGTATAATTTAGAAGCTTTTAGTTCCTTAGCTCTCTCAATTATTGCCTTTCCAAGCAGCCACCCAATACTTTTACCTTGTGCTTTTGGAGAAACAGCCATCTTTGCCATTTCAAAATCATAATCGGGATCGTCCATTTTTATAAGGGCGCAAACACCTACAGGCTCGTTATTGTAAAGCGCAACAAGTATCTTCCCGCCTTTATTCAAAATGTATTCTTCAGGATTGTCTAAAGCTTTGTAATCGGCTTCTTCCATTTCAAAATAATTTGAGATCCATTCTTCATTTAGAGTTCTAAAAGCTGTCTGGTATTTTGGCTCATAGTCCACCACCTGAACGTCTGTACTTTCACGCAATTTCTTTTGTTCCTGTACTCTCCTTAATAATGATTTTTGTTCGAGTAAAAATTCCCATTCTTCAATGGCTTCCCAAAGATTATGATTTGCTTCGGCTATAATTCCATCAATAGCAACATCGATATCTCCGCATTGTACCTTAATATTTTCTGAAAGTACCTTGCCTTTTTCGGTTAAGCCAACAACATTTCTGCGTTTGTCGTTCGATTTTAAATTCTCATCGATCAGTCCTGCCAAGAGCATTTCCTGAACAATTTTGGTAACCGATGGCTGCGAGTGCCCAATGTCTGCTGCGATTTCTGTAATTGTCTTTTCTCCTTCTTCCGAAAGAACAAAAAATACGGGGAACCATTTGGGAGAGAATTCTACATTGTATAGTGCGTAGATCTGCGCTGCGTCTTCTGTTATTTTAGCTGTAAGCAGGCGTAATCTGCTTCCTAGAGCCATTTTTCCTGTTTTTTTAAATATATTCATATCTATATAATTAGTTACATAACTGGTTATGTAAATGTATAAAACAAAATATAATTATACAGAGTATACTGTAATTATTTTTTTTTCATTTGATCTATAGTGTTTTTTGCAGCGTCAATAATCTTTTCCCGATTTTGAGTATCCAAAATAAGAATATCCGGTTGAATTCCTTTTCCTACTTCATCAAATAGTTCTTTTTTACTATTAATAATGGTTCCTTCAGTTAAAACCAAAAAAGCACCGTCAGAGAGTCTGTGCTCGGTATTGTCTGAAGTTAGACCATTAGTACGGTCTCCAAGGAGCTTAACATTAGGCAGGCTGGAAAAAGCGATGGTTATAAACTCTCCCGAGCTCGCCGTAGTTCTGGAAGTAAGTACAATTATTGTTTTATCTCTATTCCTTAATTTTACGGTTGGAATATTAAAAGTATGTTGTTTTTCTCCTCTATAATAAACAGAATGGTTTTTAAATCCATAATAGCCATCAATACCATCAGCATCTCTTGAGCCAACTAGTTGGAGCATTTCAAAAAAAGGATGTAAACCTGCATACATGGGCTGCAGCATTCCTCCATCATTTTCTCTAAGATCAATGATCCAGCCGCGCAGCTCATTATTGTCAAGTTCTTTAATTCCTTTTAGAATATGGGAAGCATATTCATCCCAGTCTTTAAAATTATAACATCCAATACCCGGAACAGAGAGATATCCGTAATTTCCATCGATCAGTTTATATTTTGCATAAGGAAAAGCCTGACCTGTTTGCTTATAGCCCAAAAGTAAAGAGGCTACAGCTTCGGGAGGAAAAAAGTTAGAGTGAGAGTCTTCAAGTTTGCTTTGTGCTGACCGAATGATAGGGTAGGTGTCTTTAATTGTCCTGGCATCCTTCAATTCCTCCAATGATGTTTTATATATTGAGTTCCAATCCAGTTTGTTTTTATTGATAGATCGTGATTTCATTAGATCGAGTGCCGATAGAAGATATTTTTTAGCAGCATCAGTTTGTGCTTGTGTGCTTGAACTGATAGATAAAAGTAAAAGCAGATAAAGGCAATTTCTTTGGATCTGTATCTTAGTATTCATCAAATTAGGAACTAGAGGTTTGTGTTTTCGATTAATATATCGAGCTATAAATAATTTTATATTCAATCTTCAAACATAAAGATAAAGAAATGGACATATTAGTAAATAGGTTGCTTTTACATAAATAACGACATGCTTTACTTTAAATAAGTATATCGCTTTCCAGGTCAGATTTTTCAATTTCAAAATCAAAACCCAATTGCTGCATTAGCTGTATTACAAGATTTTTGTACCAATTCTCGGATTTTGGGTGAATGTATATTTTCTCAATTAGACGGTGAATATCTACATTTGCTTTTACGCCTTCATTAATGTTGAGGTTATGGTCGCTAAGATCCGATACTATACGTACCTCGCGTTCATATTGGAAGCTTTTTCGTTTAAAAAGGAATGGGAAAAAGTTGTTGTCAAAAGGTAGATACTCTTTTTTGTAGTCTATATACTTTACTTCGCCGATATACTGATCATAACGGTTTTCGGGACCTAGAGCTTCCTGCAGCCTTCCTATAGTCGACTGGATTGCTAATCCCTCATTGTTTTTGGTGAATATATGCCACATTGCATACGATTCATATTCGTTAATGTGCCAGCTGCTTATTACTACATTTTTTCTTCGGGTCTTGTATTCGTCAAGAAATTCCGGATTATTGTCTGATACTTTACGTATTTCTTCAAATGTAGGTTCACTAAAAGTACCTTCATACTGGTCTTCAAATTTATCAGATCGCGACATGAAAAGCTGTTTGCAGAGCAGGAGATCCAGGAACTTTGACAGATCCAGGTATTTCCAGACTATAGTATCGTCTTCAGGTTGGCTTATCTCGTTATTAGAAACATACATAGGCGATTAAGAATTAAGGTAAATATCTTTTAATGCTGCAAAATGAGAAATTTTATAGGTAGCCAATCCTGTATCCTGTTCTTCGTGTTTGTCATATAATACTGTAGGTATACCTAATGCTTTAGCGGCTTGTATTTCAGATTCCGGGTCATCACCTACAACAAGAACTTCTTCGGGTTTGTAGTTATTGCGTTGTAATATATCGGCAAAAACTTCTTTCTTACTGGATACTGCTGGGTTAACTACGTGTACTTCTTTAAAATCATTTTCAATCCCCATTTGTTTTATCTTACTCATCTGCATGGTTTTGAATCCTGTAGTGACTAAGAAACGTTCGCCGGGTATATTTTTAATTTCCGGATAATCTTCAAAAGGATGTATAACATATTTATAATCCATCGCTTCCTGAAGTTCAATAGCTTTGGCAGTAAGTTCATCGCTAAAATTATGGCGCTCAGCAACCAGTCTAAACGGAGTACGCATAATAGCTTTTTTAATATCTTCTATACTATCGCTATGCTTACCGCTTTGTAGTATAAGGTCAAACAAAGGGCCGAAGAGCTTATCACCAATAGAACTTACAGGATAGATGGTATTGTCAAGGTCGTAGATAATAGCTTTTTTCGGCATGTAAAAATATTTTACAGATAAAGATACTGCATAAAAGAAATAGCTGCAAATGAGCAGCTATTTCTTAATATAATATTATTATTTAGACCAATAAGATATTTAATTGTGCTATCACTAGATCTTATTTTTTAAAAAAATGTTGTTTTCAAGATTGCCATAACTCTGTTGTGAGGTCGAAATGGTGTAATAATTTTGAGTTTGCAGGCTAAAAGCCGATAAGGCTAATAGTTGGAAGGTAATTTTTTTATGCGTTATCTTTGGATGGGGTTTTATATTGTAGAAATTTACTTGATAATAATTTATGATATTATTTAATTTTATATACTTTTTTAAAAAAATTCTCGTTAATTATGTTATAAAATAACGTTATTGCTTTTGATGATTATCTAATAAGTAGTTATGTTTTTTGTTTTAAATAATATAAAGTCTGACATGCCGAAACAGGACTATAACTTGAAAGTAGGTTAATTTAATAATGAATATAAATGAAAAAAGTTTTTTTACTAGCGTCTATGTGTTTAATTTTTTCTTGCTCAAATGAAAAAGATATTGAATTAAATGATTCGAACTCCAAAAGTATTCAACAAAAGACTACAACGGACAAATTAGCTTTGTATTACGATACAATGATAAATTCACCAGAATACATTATGTATGATAATGCTTTAAAAGATTTTGTCAGTAAAATTAACTATGATGGTGATTTTTATGTGTTGAGAACTGATAAGCAAATGGTAGACTGGATTAATTTGAATATTGATAAAACCGAATATCCGACACTTGAAACAGCAAATAATGCTTGGAATAATCTAAAGTCTTTAAATAGTAAAAATATGAGTACTAATGATTTTTTTTATAAAGAGTTAGTTTTGGTAGGGCCTAATAAACTTTATGATATATTAAAAAAACCTGAATATGGCGACAAAACTTGTCAAGAAAAATGTCAAGCTGTACAAGGAGCTTGTACAGATGCTGTGAATAAACAATTTAGTGATAAATTAAATACTGAGCCAAGCGATGCTCTTGAAGCTTTTTTTAATTTGTTTGTAGGACTGGGTAGAGAAGAGGGACTGGCTAAATGTCATAAAGCCTATAGTAACTGCCTTTATATTAACAAATGTTAAAAAAAAAACAACTAAAATTATTAGTTGTTTTTTTTTTACTCAAAAGACTGCATCATGACGAGCTTCTTGTAAGTACCATTCTTTGCTAAAAGTTCATCGTGAGTTCCCTGCTCTACGATCTGTCCTTTTTGCATAACAACAATTTTATCTGCTTTTTGAACAGTAGATAATCGGTGTGCAATAACTACAGATGTTCTGTTCTGCATCATGTTTTCCAGCGCCTGTTGTACTAATTTTTCACTTTCGGTATCCAGTGCAGATGTAGCTTCATCCAATATCATAATTGGAGGGTTTTTAAGTACGGCACGTGCAATGCTCAGGCGTTGTTTCTGTCCACCCGATAGCTTATTGCCACTATCACCAATGTTTGTTTCGATACCTTCGGGTAGGTCTTTTACAAACTCATAAGCATTGGCTACTTTCAATGCATCGATTATTTCTTCTTCAGTTGCATCTTGTTTACTAAAAGAAACGTTATTGCGAATACTATCATTAAATAGGATACTGTCCTGAGTGACTAATCCCATTAAACCACGTACAGATTCTAACTTATAATCACGTACATCAATACCGTCAATCTTTATAGCACCTTCCTGTACATCATAAAAACGTGTAAGCAGGTTGGCAATAGTACTTTTTCCACTGCCGGATTGTCCAACAAGAGCGACAGTCTGCCCTTTAGGTACTGTAAGTGAAAAATCTTTTAATACGTTTTCTTTATCATAACGGAAATTGATTTTTTCAATCGTTATATTGTTTTCAAAAGCATGCTTTTCTATTGCATTTGGCTTATCAGTGATGGTGTTTTCCTGTTCCAGTATTTCCATAATACGTTCTGCCGCAGCATTACCTTTTTTCACTCCATAGGATGCTTTTGATATAGCTTTAGCAGGTGTAAGTATGTTATATGCAAGTCCCATGTAGGCTATAAATTTTGCTCCAGTAAGTGTGCCTTCTATCAATACCATATGACCTCCAAACCACAGAAGTACTGCAATAACCACAATGCCTAAAAATTCGCTCGCTGGCGAAGCTAGGTTTTGGCGGTTAAGAATACTATTTGACATTATATAAAACTTTTGCGTAGAATTCTGAAATTTGTCATTAAAGTATTTCTCTGCATTGAAACTTTTAATTACTTTGAGTCCGCTAAGAGTTTCGTCAATTATAGAAAGAAAAAAACCTTGTTCTTCCTGTGCTTTTGTAGATTTTTTCTTTAGTGATTTTCCAATAATGGAGATAATATAACCCGATACAGGAATAAATATAAATACAAAAAGAGTAAGCTTAATGCTTATTACAAACATTGTTATAATTGTAAAAAGTATGGTAAGCGGTTCTCGTACAATTAATTCCATAATGGAAAGGAATGAATGTTGTATTTCTACTACATCAGAAGATATACGGGAAATAACATCACCTTTTCTTTTCTCTGAGAAATAGGATAATGGTAGTTCAACAGTTTTTTTATACATTAAGTCACGTATGTCTCTTAAAACTCCATTTCTTAAAAAAGTAATGAAGTACATTGCCCAATAGTTAAACAAATTCTTAAGCAGAAATAATGATATAATAAATATAATCATTATAGAAAGAGTATACTGTTGTCCGTGTTCATCTGAAGCTGTTCTAATGTAATAACCCATATAATTTTCAAGATAGGATCCCAAAGAAAATATGTCTTCATAAACCGGCTTGATCGGAATTTTTTTAGTTTCTTCCTTAAACAGTACAGTAATCATAGGTATCAGAGCTACAAAAGAAAGAGCGCTGAATAAAGCATATAATACATTGAAAAAAATATTTAAGTATATATGTTTTTTGTAAGGTTTTGCAAACCGGAAAATTTTTTTATAATAACTCATTAGATCAGGTTCATCGCTTCGATGATATTTTTAATTTTTGCATCCAGTGCTGTTTCTACTGCTTTAAAGTTCTTTACATCGTTAAGCATCTCATTTGCGCTAAAGTAGAACTTAATTTTAGGTTCGGTACCACTTGGGCGGGCACATATTTTAGTACCGTCTTCAAGGTAATAAATAAGTACATCACTTTTTGGTAAATTCAGTACCTCTTTCTCATCTGTAAATAAGTTAAGGGCAGTAGAGGCAAGATAATCTTCTACCATAACCACACGCAGTCCGCTAATTTCTTTAAGAGGATTTTCGCGTAGTCCGTTCATTATCTGTTTAATTTCTTCTGCACCATCCATACCCTTCTTCGTTAATGAAATAAGGTATTCTTTGTAAAAACCAAATTCTACGTATAGTTTTAATAGCTCCTGGTAAAGCGAGCTTGCATTTGCTTTTGCCTGTGCAGCCATTTCGCAAAGCAATAGGGTAGAAGTTACGGCATCTTTATCGCGTACAGCATCACCTACCATAAAACCAAAACTTTCTTCACCACCGCCTATAAATTGCTTTTCCGGGAAGTCTACGATCATTTTAGCGATCCATTTAAATCCGGTAAGACCTACTTTGCATTCTACATTATAAGCAGAAGCCAGTTCCATCATCATTGGGGTAGATACTATAGTAGAGCCTACAAATTCATTACCTTTAAGCTTACCTTGTTTTTTCCATTGTTCTAATAAAAAGTGAGTCATTAAAACCATGGTCTGGTTACCGTTAAGCAGTGTCATGATACCGTTACCATTACGCACGGCAACACCCAGTCTGTCGCTGTCAGGATCAGTGCCTACAACAATATCGGCATTCACCTGGTCGGCTAAGGCAATTGCCATAGAAAGCGCTTCGGGTTCTTCCGGGTTTGGCGATTTTACAGTTGGAAAATCACCATTGGGTACCGCCTGTTCGGCTACTATGTGTACATTGCTGTAACCAGCGTCTTCAAGTAAGTCCGGAATTAGTTTTACCGATGTTCCATGCAGGGGAGTGAAAACGATTTTAAGTTCGTTTTTAGCTTCTTGTGGAGTATTAAATGTAGCGTTTTGTAATGACGATTGAATAAATGCTTTATCCATTTCATCACCTACATATTCTATAAGGCTTTCGTTAGCCTCAAATTTAATTTTATCATAAGGCAGTGCCTCAATAATATTGATAACTTCTTTATCGTGTGGAGGTACTAATTGACCGCCATCCTGCCAGTATACTTTGTAGCCGTTATATTCCGGAGGGTTATGTGATGCCGTAAGTACAATACCCGAATGGCAGTTAAGGTACTTAAGGGCAAAAGAAAGCTCAGGAGTAGGGCGTAGTTCAGAAAATAAGAACACTTTAATTCCGTTAGCAGAAAAAACATCGGCTACGGTTTTAGCCAGTGTGTCGCTATTATGACGGCAGTCATAAGCAATGGCAACTTTAATTTCTTCTCCGGGGAAAGATATCTTTAAATAATCGGAAAGGCCTTGAGTTGCTTTTCCTAGTGTGTATTTATTAATTCGGTTTGTACCCGGACCCATAATACCTCTCATACCGCCGGTACCAAATTCAAGATTTTTATAAAAGCTTTCCTCCAGTTCTTTAGGAGAAGAGGTCATCATTTCTTTTATAGCATTATGTGTTTCGCTGTCAAAAACAGGTGAAAGCCATATGTTTACTTTGTCAAGTATCGATTTTTCAATTTCCATAAAATTTATTTTATGCAAAAAATATTAGTTTGATCTTATTTGTAATGTAAGATCTAAAATTTGTTATAGTGTCTCGCTGATCTTGTAGCGTTCCTCATTGTTTTTTGTGCGAAGGATTATTTCGCCAAGGAAACCTGCAAGGAATAACTGAGTACCGATGATCATTGTTGTAAGTGCTATAAAGAACCACGGATTATCGGTTACCAGTATTGTTTTTTCGTGATGGTATAGTTTATAAAGCTTAAGGAAACCTATATATAATGCCGACATTAATCCTATAAAGAACATAAATGCCCCCATAGCACCAAAAAGGTGCATAGGCCTTTTGCCAAAGCGGGACAGGAACCAAATAGTAATAAGGTCAAGAAAGCCGTTTACAAAACGTTCCATACCAAATTTTGTAGAACCATATTTTCTTGCCTGGTGCTGTACTACCTTTTCGCCAATTCTGCTAAAACCTGCATTCTTTGCTAAAACCGGAATGTAACGGTGCATTTCTCCCGATACTTCTATATTTTTTACAACAATATTTCTGTAGGCTTTAAGGCCGCAGTTAAAATCGTTTAGAATTAAGCCCGATGTTTTTCTGGCAGCCCAGTTAAACAATTTTGATGGCATATTTTTAGAAAGTACAGAGTCGTAACGTTTCTTTTTCCAACCCGACACAAGATCGAAACCCTGTGTCGTTATCATGTTATATAAGCCGGGTATTTCATCCGGGCTGTCCTGTAAGTCAGCGTCCATGGTAATGATAACATCACCCAGAGCTTTTGCAAAACCGGCATGTAATGCCTGCGATTTGCCATAATTTCGTTGAAAACGGATGCCTTTTGTATTTGTATTCTGTGCTGCAAGCTGCTGTATTGAATTCCAGGAACCGTCAGTACTTCCGTCATCTATAAAGATAACTTCATAACTGAAATTATTTTCAGCCATGACCTTTACGATCCACTGGTGTAATTCTTTTAAAGATTCCTCCTCATTGAGAAGGGGTATAACAATAGATAAATTCATGTATTAAAATGCTCCCGGATTGTCTTTCTTAACAATAGCACCCACTATTAATGAGATAATAAGGCCTACTATGATAAACATTAATATTGATATAGGAATTAGAAGGTAAGGTTCCATGAACATTTCTGTAGCTTTTAATGCTGCTTTCATTCCTTCTGCCGTCATTCCAGGGCTACTTGCCAACGAAATTTTAGTTTGTTCAAGTATTTGTTCTTTAGCTGAAGGTACTATCATGTAAAATACTGAAGTTGCTATAGAAGATAAAAGTGCAGCTACTATAGATACGGAGATACCCGCTTTAATGCATTGTCCAAAAGTTATATAACCATCATTAAGCTTGTTTTTGTAATTGTTACAGGCAAGAAAAATAAAAAGGAAGGGAAGAATCAGATAGTTTAATAAACTCATTATAACACCAACACCTTTATTTTCAGCAGAATTGAGCTCTAAAATATAAGATATTACAAATTCAAGAATAAGTATTGCACCAAAAATTATACCGTAAGGTAATGTCGATTTAGCAAGAGATGTTTTTTGAATTGCGTCTTTGTTTTCCATGTCTTAAATTTTGATTGGTTAGTTTAATCTACAAATATACTAAATTACTATATTAATGAGTAGCTAAAAACATAGAGACGTTACATTGAAAAAAAAACTATTTTGCTATTTGATATTAGAAAAATAAATGTATTTTTGCACTCTCAAATAAAAGTTTAAAAAACAAAAAGCTGTAAAACGTTTACACCTTTCAATAAACAGGAAGCCTCGAAACGCCCAGCAGCCAAACAATAAAAATTTACAAGATGAAAAAAGGTATTCACCCGGAAAATTACAGATTAGTAGCATTTAAGGACATGTCTAACGAAGACGTATTCATTACAAAATCTACTGCAGATACTAAAGAAACAATAATCCACGAAGGAGTTGAATATCCTGTAGTGAAAATGGAGATCTCAAGAACTTCTCACCCTTTTTACACTGGTAAATCTAAACTTATCGATACTGCAGGACGTATTGACAAGTTCAAAAACAAATATGCTAAATTCAGCAAGCCAGAAACTAAAACTGAAGAATAGTTTTAAGTTCTATAGTATACAAAGCCTTCCCGAAACGGAGGGCTTTTTTTATGCTTATAGTTTTTAAGTTACTTCCTTGCTAAGCTATTTAAAGCTGTAGTAAAAACTTTGTGCAACTCTTTGTTTTGCATCGAAACTTTGTAACTTTGAGACTTTATAACTTTTGACTCACAACAATGAACTATATCCTATTTGACGGAACTGTGCGCAACGCCCTGCTTCCTTTTACTTATACAAGGCCTGTTGCCGATATTCGTGTTGGTATTCTTACCATTCGTGAAAAATGGGAAAAACACCTGGGCTATACTACTACAACCTTAACCGAAGAATACCTTATGGATAAATATCCAATGGTAGAACTGGAAGAGAATGTAATGATAAATGCTTCTTTTCTTCCTACAGAAGTGCTGGCTGAAATGGTAATGGCGTTAGATGAGAATCAGGCGATTTTTTGCGGAGACGAAGTAATTGCATTCTACTCTAAAGATTCGCAGGAAGAAGTGGATTTTGATACGTATGAGATTATTGAATATAGTGATGACTGCCTAAGGATAGAAAATCCCTGGGATATTTTTCAAAAGAATGACGCAGCAATACGTGAAGATTTTGAATTGCTTACCGAAGGTCGTACTTCACAGCCAATTCCAAGTAGTGTAAATGTAATTGCAGCCGAAAATATTTTTATTGAAGAAGGTGCCAAGCTTGAGTTTGTAACCCTTAACGCTTCAACAGGGCCTATTTATATTGGTAAGAACTCCGAGATAATGGAAAACTCTGTTATACGAGGGCCTTTTGCATTGTGCGAAGAAGGCCAGGTGAAAATGGGTGCTAAAGTATATGGCGCTACAACGGTGGGGCCTCACAGTAGAATAGGTGGAGAAGTGAGTAACTCAGTACTGTTTGGTTATTCTAACAAAGGACATGATGGCTTTTTAGGAAATTCAGTATTAGGGGAATGGTGTAATCTTGGTGCCGATACAAATAATTCGAACCTGAAGAATAACTATGAAGAAGTAAAACTTTGGAGTTATGAGAAAGAAGGATTTGTAAAAACCGGACTCCAGTTTTGCGGATTAATGATGGGAGACCATAGTAAATGCGGTATCAATACTATGTTCAATACAGGGACAGTAGTAGGGGTTAGCGCTAATATATTTGGCAGTGGGTTTCCAAGAAACTTTGTGCCAAGCTTTTCATGGGGTGGAGCATCGGGCTTTACAACCTATGTTACTAAAAAAGCATTCGAAACGGCAAAAATTGTAATGTCAAGACGTAATATTGAATTTACCGAAGAAGATGCTGCCATAATGGAACATGTGTTTGAAGAAAGTAAAAAATGGAGAAAAGACGAATAGTAATCGCTAAATAATTAGAATAGTTGGCAAAACGAACACGTAAAACCAAACCAAAATATACCATAGGAAGCCTGCTTATTTTGCTGGCTTTCTCATTTTATATAGCCTGTAATACCAAAGAGGAGAAAGAAGTAAAACCTCACAATGAAAAACGGGAAACGGAGATAAAGAAATCCCGCAGGTCGAATAATAGAAACAACTCTGAGGTTCTTGCTACTTTTGAAGGTAAAGTTGTGGGCATTAAAGATGGCGATACTTTCGAAGTACTATATGATGGTCAATCTGAAAGAATACGCCTTGCAGACATCGACTGTCCTGAAAATTCTCAGCCTTTTGGTAAAGCAGCAAAAAAGTTTGCTTCCGATCTGTGCTATGGTAAAACAGTTATTGTAATTCCGAAAAAAAGGAGGGATCAATACGGCCGTATTTTAGGTATTGTAATGACAAAAGACAGCCTTAATGTAAACGAAGAGCTTATCCGATCGGGGATGGCATGGAGGTATAAGTATTCAAAGAATAAAATCCTTTATACCTTGGAAAATAAAGCCAGAGAACAAAAGAAAGGACTTTGGGCGGATGAAGATCCTATCGATCCATGGCAATGGAGAAAAAATAAGGGAACTGTTTATAACCGAAACTAAAAACAAATCCCGGAGTAATAAGATTACTCCGGGATTTGTTTTACTATATACTATAGATGAAATTAGTCGTCTATTCTTAAGAATTTACCTGTTTTATCAAATACTAATTCAATATCATTAGCAAGTTCTATCTTATAATCACCTGAACGTTTTTTGTCAATTTTTACAATAGCCTGCCCTTTGTAGTTTGAAGCTGTATAGGCTGCTATCGTTTTTGGAATTATAGTTGCAGGTACTGCAATATGGTTCCCGTCTACTTCTTCCCAGTTGCCTTTGTCGTCAAATTCCACTTCGATACCGTTAGATAATCTTACATCATAATCGGTGCTTATCAAACCTTTGTCTTTGCGTACAACATCTATGGTCTGGCCTTTAAAATGCTGCTTAATAAAAGCGTGTGCAGGAGCAGGTAACTCTGATGCTGGCACAACCTTGTCCTGAGCATTCGCAGATAAATTTAGAGATAATGCTACCGCTAAAATTGCAGTAAATAAACCGGATTTCTTTTTAATTTGCATAATGTATTGTTTTAAATTCTATAGTAAAGTTACAACGTGAATCTGGAAACAATTAGGAATTTTATTTTTTTAATAATTTTTTGGGAAAAGTTCACTAGGCGCAAAAGTACTTTGCAGTGAGGAAGGTGTAAAGTTGTAAACTACTATTTAGAACCATTTTGTAATGGTGCTTGTTATTCATTTTTTTGTATGTACATATTCTAAAATATCTCCGGGTTGACAATTCAATACTTCACATATTGCTTCCAATGTATTGAATCTAATAGCTTTTGCTTTTCCTGTTTTCAAAATAGATAAATTAGAAAGTGTCAGGCCTACTTTTTCAGAGAGCTCGTTTAATGACATTTTTCGCTTTGCCATCATTACATCTAAGTTTACTATTATTGGCATAAGTTATATCGTTAAATCATTTTCAGTTTGGATCTCAATACCTCTTTTAAAAATAATTGCAATAATATAGATGATTGCTGCCATTAGGATAAATGCCTCGCTCTCTTCCCAAAATGGGTTTAGGTTATCAGTCCTATAACCGGAATGTTGTAAGTTTTTTGCGGTTTCCTGCCCAATGAAACTTACTATACCAATTAAAAAAGTGAAAGAACTAATTCGTGTTATTTGTTTAGAAACAAAGCTGTTAAAAGGGTTGGATAAATCAAGTTTGTGTATTAGTATAATGACTATGTAAAACAGATATGCTTTTAAAATAGCAATCGAGATGATAAATGCATACATCCCAAAAAATGCCCATTGGCTGTGTTTGTACATTTCTATTAAGTCCAATTTTTGATATAGGTTCGGAATAAATTCAGGCTTGTAGATACTGAATATAAAATTAACAACTAACCCTCCGGCTTCAATACATAAGCCAACAAAGATGATCCACGCTACAATATGCAGCACTTTAAATATGAAATTAGTTCTTTTAGACATAACATAAAGATTTAAATTATGTCACTAAAGTAATAAATATTTATTGATAAACAATAAATTAGTATTGATAAATGAGAAAACCACTTGTGGTTGTTTTCTTTTACGGATGTTTTTTAGGGAAAACTATTTTAAAACTGTGCATGCCGTTAAAAGAGTAAGTTACAGTAAGATGGTAATTCGTAATAATAGAGTTTACAATAGATAACCCAAGTCCGGTAGACTGTTCGCTATTGGAATCCCTGTAAAAACGTTTGAATATGGAATTTGTTTTCAAAGCTTTATTAATCCCTGTATTATTAATAGTAACAGTGTTGTCGTCAGTAAAAATATTAACTACACCTCCTTTATGATTGTGCAGTATTGCATTTTTGAGCAGGTTGCTTACTAAGGTTAACGCCAGTCCCTTGTTCATTTTAAAAAGCAGGGGAGATTTAGATTCTATATTTATTGTAATATTTTTATACTCGGCAAGGTCTTCATAATCTAAAACGAGCTGTTGCAGCAGCTCATTAAAGTCGACAAACTCTTCTTCGGCATATTGTCTGTTTTCAATTTTAGAGAGCATAAGCAGCGATTTGTTAAGGCGTACCAGCCTGTTTAACGTATCACTTATTTTGCCGAGTTCCATCATCTGCTCGTCTGGTAGCGTGTTGTTGTCGGCAAAAAGTTCCAGTTTATTTAGGCTTATAGCAAGTGGAGTTTGCAGTTCGTGTGATGCATTTTCTATAAACTGTTTTTGGCTCGAATAAATAGCTTCATTACGTTTTAGCATATCTTCCAGTTCTTTTCCTAATATCTTGAATTCTTCAATAGGAGAATGAGGTGATTTAAAGGACGTATCTGCTCCCAGTTTAAAACTTTTTAATCGTTCAAGCAACTGATAAAAGGACTTCCATACTTTTCTAAGGATCAAATGATTGATAACAGCAACACTTATTACAAGCATAATATACAATGCTATAAGCGCGGTAAGCAAATCTTCCAATAGTTCATCTTCCTCAAGCATTGAGGCTCTTATGGTTAATTTATGGGGATTGCCATCAACATCATAGAAAACGGTTTGCAGTAGGCGCACAGGCTCATCATCATCATCATATTCCATGAACTCAGTAGTACTGATGAATTTATTGGAATCGTCATATTCTTTTTCTTTGGATAGTGGCTCAATTTTAAATTGGTTGATACCAAATTCGGGAGTGTCCAGTATTTTTTTATTGGTCTCAGCTTCTCTTATAATAAGTATTTTCGAATTTTTAAGTCCGTCATCAATATTGTCATATACTTCTTCGAGTATTACGGCATAGAAAAGCCCTGCCCATACTGCGACTACTCCCAGCAAGGCAATAACAAGGTAGCGTAATGTATAAACCTGTAATTTCATTAGCTCATTTTATAGCCCATACCATAAACCGCCTGTATATCGGTTTCGGCATTGGCTTCTTTTAATTTTTTTCGGAGATTTTTGATCTGCGAATACACAAAATCCAAACTGTCGGCCTGATCGGTATAATCACCCCAAACCGATTCAGCAAGGGCAGTTTTATTGATCAGTCGGTTAGGGTTGATGATAAAATAGTACAACAGATCAAATTCCTTGCGATTAAGCACCAGAGGTTCATTATTCACTAAAACCGTGCGCTGTTCGGGAGATACCTTTAGGTTGTTCCAAACAATAGCCGTATCACCATCGTGGTTTTTACGGCGTATAGCCGATTTTATACGGGCATGCAGTTCGGCAAGGTGAAAAGGTTTGGCAAGGTAATCGTCGGCTCCAAGATCAAGCCCGGCTACTTTATCATCTACAGCATCTTTGGCAGAGATTATAATGACGGCTTCTTTTTTTCGTAGTGCTTTAAGCTCACGTACAAGATCAAGTCCGCTGCCGTTGGGAAGCATGATATCAATAAGCACGCAGTCATAATCATATGAGCCTATTTTTTCAAAGCCCGATATGAAATCATGTGCGGTTTCTACAATGTATTTTTCTTTTTCAAGAGATTCCTGTATTACTTCCCTAAGGCCCTGCTCATCTTCTATGATAAGGATTTTCATGCTGCCGATGCGTTTTAGTATATCAAATATACTGATTAAGCCTGCAAGGAACTATGAGATTCTGGAAAGATTTAGGAATGCTTATTCTTTTTTAACTCTTTTTAAAACGAGTAAGTTCAGTGGGTTTATGCCCAGTCCGCTAATGTTACTGCGTGTAAAACGGGAAGCTTTATCGTAAAATAAAGGAATTACAGGTGCTTCTTCCATTACTATAGCATCCATTTGTTTGTAGAGTTCCTGTCTTTTTTTATCATCTGTTTCAAAAAAGGACTGCTCATAAAGCTTGTCGAATTTATCGTTTTTAAAATGGGTATAGTTAGGACCACCCGGAGAAAAGTTTTTACTGTAGAATAACGACAGGTAATTTTCGGCATCAGGATAATCGGCAATCCAGCTGGCTTTAAAGAAAGAAACCTTTCCTGTAGAGATAGATTGGGTAAGGGTAGAAGGCGGGTTAACATCTACCTGAACATCAAGACCTATTTTTTGCCATTCACGTTGCAGGTATTCAGCAATGTCAAGGTATGATGCGCTGGTGCTCATTTGTATTTTAGGTTTGTAGTCTCCGGTTTGTTTTTTATAATCGGCAACCAGTTCCTTTGCTTTGGCGCTGTCAAAAATATAGCCTTTAGCACCAAAACCTCCCAGTCCTGTAGGGATCATACCACTTGTAGCTGCTGTCCCCATACCATTGCGTAAGAACAGGATCATCTTAGCGCGATCAAAGCCATAATTCAAAGCCTGACGGATACGCTTGTCTTTAACGGCCTTATCAGCACCATCAAGCCTGAAGCCCATATACTCTGTATTTAGATACGGACCGGTAATCATCCTTACATCTTTACGGTATTTAGGTTGTAATTCGCCTTTTGGCGTAAGGATCTCATCTTTATAAGAAGGGTCAAGACCGGAAACGAAATCCAGTTTGCCCTGTACAAATTGAAGGAAACCACTTTGTTTATCTGGTAAAAAAGTAACTGCGACCGCTTCCATATAAGGTAGTTGTATGCCTTGTTCATCCTTTTCATAGTAAAGCGGATTTTTTCGCAATACCAATTTTACATTCTCCTCCCATATTTTAAATTGAAATGGTCCTGTACCGACAGGGTTAGATCGGAAATCATAATCCTTTCTGTCAAATGCTTCACGAGGTACTACCGATGCATATTTCATTGTGAGCAGTCCAAGAAAAGCAGGAAATGTTTTATTAAGCTGTAGCTCAAAGACGGTATCGTTCACCGCATGGAATTTCTCCACATTCTGTAAGATCCAGCGCCCTGGAGCAGCAATATCCTCATTAAGCAGGCGGTTTAGGCTGTATTCAAAGTCAGATGCCTTAACGGTACGGGTGCTGTCTTTTCCAAAAATGATATTTTTATGAAAGTACACATCATTACGCAATGCAAAAGTATAGGTCTTTCCGTCTGGCGAAATAGTCCATGATTTAGCAATATCCGGTTTAATGTTTAGGCTGTCGTCAAGCTGTACCAATCCGTTAAACAACTGATTGCAAACCCATATAGACGGGCGGATTTTTGCAAATGCGGGATCTAAAGAGTTAACCGCAGCATTTTCGTTATAACGAAAAACAAGGTTGTCACGGTTTTCGGTACTGGTTTTTGTGCATGAAGAGAAAAATAATATTAAGCAACAAATTGATATATAGTATATTATTGATTTCATCAAGTCGATTTTTGTGTGTAAATTTGCAAACTCTTTTTTGCAGAGGTAAATATAACTAAAGTTACTACTTTACAAGTAGCTTATACAATGGAAAACAGGAAAAAAGTCGCTTTTTATACATTAGGATGCAAACTGAACTTTTCAGAGACATCTACCATAGCCCGTACTTTTCAGGATGAAGGTTTCGACCGGGTTGAATTTGAAGACGTGGCCGATATATATGTTATCAATACGTGCTCGGTAACAGAAAATGCCGATAAGCAGTTTAAACAGGTGGTAAGAAAAGCACTTAAGAATAACGATAAGGCTTTTGTAGCTGCCGTTGGCTGCTATGCACAGCTTAAACCCGAAGAACTTGCCGCTGTTGATGGCGTAGATCTTGTACTTGGGGCAACAGAAAAATTTAAGATTACTGATTATATCAATGACCTTTCTAAAAACGATATGGGAGAGGTACATTCCTGCGAAATTTCGGAAGCCGATTTTTATGTAGGGAGTTACTCAATAGGCGACCGTACCCGTGCTTTCCTTAAAGTACAGGACGGCTGTGACTATAAATGTACCTATTGTACCATTCCGCTGGCAAGGGGAATTTCCCGAAGCGATACATTAGAGAATGTGCTTAAGAATGCTAAAGAAATATCAGCACAAAATATAAGAGAGATTGTACTTACCGGGGTTAACATTGGTGATTATGGTAAGGGCGAATTTGGTAATAAAAAACACGAGCATACGTTTTACGAACTGGTTCAGGAGCTGGACAAAGTAGAAGGAATTGAGCGTTTAAGAATATCTTCTATAGAGCCGAACCTTCTTAAAAATGAAACAATAGAATTTGTTTCTAAAAGTCGCACGTTTGTACCGCATTTCCATATCCCATTGCAATCTGGAAGTAATGATATCCTAAAATTAATGCGTAGAAGATACCTTCGTGAGGTATATACTGAGCGTGTAAATAAGATAAGAGAAGTAATGCCTCATGCTTGTATAGGTGTAGATGTAATTGTTGGTTTTCCAGGAGAAACAGATGAACTTTTCCTTGAAACCTATAACTACCTTAACGAGATGGATATCTCTTATCTGCATGTGTTTACCTATTCTGAAAGGGATAATACGCCTGCAGCAAACATGTCTGGGGAAGTACCTGCTAATGTACGTGCTAAGCGAAGCAAGATGTTAAGAGGGTTATCGGTTAAAAAACGTCGAGCGTTCTATGAAAGCCAGCTGGGAACTACAAGAACGGTTTTGTTTGAAAGTGAAAATAAAGAAGGATACATTCATGGTTTTACAGAAAACTACGTGAAAGTAAAAACACCTTGGAACCCAGAGTTGGTAAATACGCTCCACGAAATAAAGCTAACAAAAATTGATGATGATGGTTCTGTACGGTTAGAATTTGTTAATGAACCTGTTTATGTTTTATAAAAGATAATTGTAATAAAAAAAAGGACCGTCTAAAACTAGACGGTCCTTTTTTTTATTTAAAAGGAGTATTTAATTTTGGTAAGTATACTTTAATTACACAGAACTCTTATGACTGATAAAAGGTTGTATTTTATATATCTCTAAAATTCTTTCTGAAGTATTAGTTTCATCACCTTTTAAAAAGTCTTCCAAATTATGTATTTGCAGGACTTTTATTTTTTCGGGGCGGTTGCTCCTATCAACTTCTAAATACTCAACAACTTTACAGTGTATGTATTCTTGATATTTAATATCATTAATAGTAAAAGGATTAATATAAGTCTCAATACTTTTTAAAGAGAAGAATGCAGGATTGTAAGGCATAATAAATAAGATTATGATTGAAATTATTGCAACTAAATATACAAAAGTAAAATTAGGACAAGAATCAATTCCTAAAGAAATTCCAATACACGGAAAATCAGGAATGATAAATATTAAAAATTTGTCGGCTATAGGACAAGTAAAACATTTAAAAAATATGCCGAAAACGGCGCAAAAAGAATTTAATAAAACAGGAAAAACTATCTACACAATAACAGAAAAAACTATAGTAACTGTTAGTAGTAGAGTTTAATTAAAAAACAAAAGCCACTTTAATTGAAGTGGCTTTATTAATTTATAGAAAAATGAAAACAATAAATATAAGTACTTGCGAATTCTACGATCTATTATTTGGATTTGCAAGCATCAAACACCCAGAGCTATTTGAAACTAAAGATTTAGCTTTAGAGTTAGAAACCATCTTATCAATGGTTAAGACTGTTGAGTATCGAAAAATTCATCCTGATAATCCTCATTTATCTTGTAAAATTCATTATACCTTTGAGTAAACTCTGACATTAGTATGAACTTGATGTAATCTTTAATATTGATATCACTAAAAGGAGTTTTAGCTATATAATCGTATTTAAAAGATCTTCGATCAATATCAATAAAAATACCTTCTCTTATTTTTTCAAACTGTGTGTTATAGTATTCTCTCATTTGTGATGTATTTTTATGATCTTGTGGAGATACATTGAATAAAGTTGAACGGTAATCTATTAATTTTTCATCAATCAGGGATTGAATATCATTTTTGTGAATTTCTAATTCTTTCAATAAGTCCATAATTATAATTGGTTTTAAGGTTTAATCTCTACTAAGTTTTCGATGTTCAAAAGGATCATAATCTTCATTTTTATGCCCACCACAATTTTTAGGAATAAATGCCCAAACTATCGCCCCTACAATAAGACAAAATATCAGTTGTACTACCCATTCTGATGTATCTTTTGGTTTATCTCTAATTGATTTATCTTTAAATATTGCTCTTATAAATGCGCCTAAGATAGTAAATCCAATAATGCTGAATATTATACTCATAATGGGGTTTATTATTTAATTGGCTCAGGGTTTACCAAATATTTATTTCTTATCTCATTTGTAGATTTTTTAATTATTGATATTGTTTTTTCAAATGTTAGTCCATGACCTTTTGATAATAATACGGCGTTATCTATATAAGCTTTATATACACTACTTATTCCTGCCTCAATGGCAAAACCAGCAAGAAATTCATTATTACCAGTTTCTCTAAGAATAACGGTAATTTCTTGCTGTAAGCTTTTTTTAACATCGGCAGAAAGCCTACTTTCTGGTGTTGATGATTTAAATAATCCAAACATAATATTAATTTTTTGAGTTTAGTCCACTATAAAGTAAATACGCTGATATACTACCTATTATAATAAATCCAGTTACAGCTCCAGCTAATCCTGCCCCTTGTTCTTCCCCTGCCATTGTAATCATAACATTGATAGCTACAATAGCTAGGATAGCTCCTGAAATAATCTTAAAAGTTTTCATAATTAGTCAAGTTTGACAAGAGTTACATTTAAAGCTGAACTTTGTTGATTGTAGTATTTGATCTTATTAGTGCCAATTTTTTCAAATCTAAAGTAGAGATTAGTCCCTCCTCCAGATAAATTAATATCATACTTTGTATTGGTTATTTCTTCCTTTATTTTTAAAAGAGAGTTGGGGTTAATGGACATTTCAGAATTTGAAGAAATAATATATGCTCCATTTGCACTGAACCTAAAAGTTTTAACAGTGATGTTGTCTCCATAATCTTGCCCCCAAGTTCCTTGAATCCAAGTAGGGGGATGTAGTGAATTTGTTGAATTGTCATCAGATCCAGAACAGGAGAATAAAGAAACAGAAAGAAGTAAAAACAATAATTTTTTCATAATAAGGTTGGTTTTAATCATCCCAACCCAGAATGAAAGTTATAGATACGAAAAAGCGTGGGTTGTAACATTAAACTATCATTAGAGGTTCTGGTAAACCTTACGACATAGAATAAGTACACCCACGCCAAGGCGTGAGCGTTTAACCTATTCATTCTGAGTCGTTGTTTTGAATTTACCAGATTCCTAATTGACAGAATGAAAGCTAACGCTTTACAAATATTTTCAGCATGCAATATAGACATTATTTGTTTTCATTACCTCAAAATTTATGGTTTTGCCAACATCAAAAACATAGGCTACATTTGTAGTTCGAGCTGTAATAGTTAGAATATAATTACACCAAATACTTTTATTAAGTGTAAATTTTGACTATATTTGAGAAAGAAAAACAGCAAGAAAATGTTCAATAAAGAATTCAACTCATTAATAGAAGTAATACAACAGTATTCAACAGAAGAGGCTTGTATAAAACATTTAGAGGAATTGTATTGGCAAGGTGTACCTACCAGTCCATTTGTTGAAGGATCAAAAGTTTACACCTGTAAGAACGGTAAATATCGTTGTAAAGAAAGTGGCAAGTATTTTACAGTTAAAACAGGAACTATGTTTGATGGGACTCGCATTCCTCTTACTGCTTGGTTTGCAAGTATCTATTTAGTCATAAACCATAAGAAAGGAATATCAAGTTTACAACTTCAAAGAGATTTAGGTGGTAAATGGTCGCAGAAAACATGTTGGTGCCTTTTAATGAGAATACGTAAAGCCTTAGGTATTGAAAACTATAACGAGCTTGAGGGGATTGTAGAAGCTGATGAATCCTTTTACGGCGGAAAGAATAAAAACAGACACGCAAATAAAAAGGTTAAAAACTCTCAAGGAAGATCTTTCAAAGATAAAACCCCTATAGTAGGCCTGATACAAAGAGGTGGTAAGATGACTGCTATAGTAACAAAAGATACACAGAAAGATTCTATACAACCAATTATTAGAAAGTATGTAGCAAAAGGTAGTACACTTATTTCAGACGATTGGAAAGGTTATCACGGTATAGAAAGCCACGTACATCATTACAGTATAAAACATGCTGATAAAGGTTATAAAAGCGATTATGATAGTACTATACATACTAATAATATCGAAGGGAGTTGGAAAATAATGAAGAACAGCTTAAGAGACATGTATAACCACGTTTCTCGTAAGCATTTACAAGCTTATGTTAATGAATTTGTATTCAGATACAATACCCGCCAAATAAAAAGCGGAGAAAGATTTAATTACTTACTTTTGAATTCTAATGTAAGAACAAAATATAAAGATTTAATTAATGCTTAAATTAAAGAAAGAAGAATTGCTCAATAATGAAGCTGTAAAAAAGATACAGTTTGATAATGATTGGTACTTCAATGTAGAAGATGTTGCAAAAGCTATAAATGAAGATTTATCTAATGTAGAAACAATAACTCTTCCTATTGGTGGAGAATATATAAAAACAGCAACATTAGAAAACATTGAAAAAGGAAGAAAACAAGAAGAACTGTCAGAGTTTAATAAAGCTTTATTGAAGATGAGAAATAAGAAATAAGATGTTGATATTATTAATTTTGATATATTAGATTTAATATCTACTTTTGTACAAACAAAACGTACAGATGGAAGAACTGAATGTAAAGGTTGAAGAACTAGCAACTAAACTTGATTTAATATCTAAAAAGATGCATGATGCAAATGAAAGAATTACTCAAAGTTTAGAACTACTAACTTCCAGTCTTCAAGAAGTTAACAATAAAGTTGACAAACTTGATGGAAAATCTAATAACAACTTTCTAGGTATAAATGAGAAGTTGGTCAAAATGTTTGAAGAAATCAGAAAAATTGGCGATTATACTCGCTATGAAGAGAACCAAGATTTACTAGACAAATTTCCCGCACCAAAAGGAAAAGCATAATATAAACTAAAGCCACTACAGAAATGAGTGGCTTTTTTATTTTCAGTTTAAAAACTAAGCTGGTAAGTTACCTAAAAAAGTAATATCTCTAAATCCAAATCTTCTTATCTTACTCGGAGGATTTGAGCCGTCTAAATAATCGAACAAGGATAGATATTGTTCTATTTCAATTCCTATATCATCCACAGAGTGTAAAACACCTTGAATATATTCTGTATATCTATCACCAGTCTTGGTTAAAACTACACACGTTACAGTGATAACCCGTCCTCTTAACTTTTTATAACTATTAACTTCATTCATAATTTATGGAAATAAAAATCATTCCTTACGAAGATAGAAAAAATATCTGCTCAGAGTATAATCCTACATATGAATCATGGACAGATGAAAAAATCAAATTACATATAATAGAAATTTCCGCAAAAGAAATAGACACATATAGTAATTTAAAAAGGGTAATAGAAATCGTAGATAACTTAAAAATTAAAGAATATCGAGAAAATAAAATTGCAATTCAGTTAGGGAAATTTAATTTTGAAAATCTTATGTAAATAAGGTATAGTTACCTTAATTTTTAATAATTTTTTGGATTACTTGTCCATCGGCACTTAAAAGATAAATACCACTTGGAAACTCTGATATATTTATTCTTACTTCACCAGATGTTTGATTGTTACTTATTCTCTTAATTTCTTTACCAGTCATATCTGTAAGTGTAAATAGATTTACTTTAATATCAGATCTAACAGATAGCATACCTTCAGTTGGGTTAGGATATACATTAAATCCATTATCAGGTTGAGCGGATTGCTTTACAAGATAAATATTGTTTTCTGTATCATCTTTTGTTCTATCACCAGATATTGTAAATACAGTTTGCGCTACGCAATCTTCAATTTGTGCTGTAAATACTGAACTATTTAAGGCATTAAAGTTTGGCAACAGTTCAACATAATTTCCTGCTTGATACATAACGTTAGCATTGTTGTTTATAATGTTTACGGCTGTAATGTATTGTTCACGCTGTTCAAACTGAGAACTATTTGCTGCAACTGGATCTGCTTCATATAAGAAAGGCTCACAAAGATTTATACTTCCATCATAACATGCTGGCTCGTAAGCATTTCCCCAATAGGCATTTGAAGGGAAATCATAACCAAAATATGTAGTAAGGCAACACCACTCAGACCATCCACAACTTGTCTTTATTCTCCATCTGAAACATTCATAATTAAGCTTTGCAGCAACAGAATATAAATTAATATGATTTTCAGTTACTGTCGTAGCATAATATGCAGGTATTGGATCAATAACCGTACTATTTGGACAACATACAGAATCTACTAAAAACTCCAGGTCATAACTTTCTTCGGAATCTGTCCAGTATAGGTCACCTCGCACAACAAATGAATCTAAAACAGCTGCATTGCTGTTAAAACTTAGATCAATAGAATTTGTTGCGCCAAAATCCGAGACTTCATGTGTACCAAAGTTAGCAATAGCTACAAATGTGTAATCTCCGTTAGAATAAATTGAAGGATCTACTGTGAAGCAGAATCTTCTTTCAAATAAAGATGCAGTTGGATTAGTAATTACAACATTAGTATATGTATTAACGATCTGTCCTGTATTTTCCTCTACAACATTTAGCGTTACTGATACAGGATTGCCATTATTTTCTACAGGCATGGTTATTAATCCACATACATTAAATGGAGTTGTAGGACAATTAAATCCTTTATTATCAATTTGAATAGATCCAAATCCCGGACGTTCACATGTATCACATATATCGTCAATATATACTGTTCCAAAATGTCCGCCCTGGCCACAGTCAGCAATTACAAACTCTAATATTAAATCTAAACCAACCATCTCATCGGGTATTTTTATTCTGTCACATAGCCAGCCAGTGTATAAAATACTTGGTTTAGCAGGTTTGGGAACATTTGGAAAAAATAGTGGATTGTTTTCATCAGCAGTCAAACAAATGTTGTTTGTGTTGACTATTTGATTATCACGATATATTCTGACAGTAAAAAAAGGCTGATCTGCCGGTATATCTGGATGAGGGTTTTCAACGATCAAAGAGTAAGAAAAACCAATTTCATTAGTAGATGGCCTAATAGTACTCGTCATAGTGGTTATATCAGTCCCTCCGGTACTTCTGTTTAGTTTTATTGAACTGTTACCTGAATGTATCATAGGAACTTGAATATTAAAAGGTAATAGGCTTTGGTCAAATCCAGGTTGTGTTATTAATGTAGCGCCTTCAGTAGTAAAATTATTTATAGAAGGGACAAAAGGATTAAAAAAGGGAGCGTTTCGAGTAGTTATCTCACAATTTAAAATATCAAAAGGCTTGGCAGTTCTCCTTGTAAATGTATAACCTGCTAATCCTTGCTCAAAATTCCCATTGTTACAATCTGCGGGTACAGTATATACTATTGGAGTTGCCTTCATTACCGATTCTATACCAGGATTGTTTTTAAAATAAAGGTTCCTTAGTTCAGCTTTCTTGACATCTATTAATGCATCCTGTATTTTCTTATCGTTTAAGATTTCTCCATGAGCACGACTTTCTGTAATAATAGCCTCTTTAATTTTATATTCCTTATCAGATGTAAGGGTATAACTTTTTAGATTGAGAGTTATATATTTTTCAATATCGCTCTCAATTTCTCTGGCCTTAATGAGTCTGGTGTTTTCCTGTTTTATATACTCGATGTTTTGCGAATATCCATCTGCATAACACAATAGTATTGTACAGATTAATAAATATAAGTTTTTCATAATTATGGTTTTAGATTTAAACTTATATTATTGCTTTTGCTCTTTTAGCGTTTTTATTTCTGTTTTAAGTAATTCTATTTGTTTGTTTTGTTCAATCAAGTAAAGAGTTAATTCTTCTACCTTTTCCATTAGTTTGGCATCCATTTGAGCTACATCAAGACCGTTTTCTACCATTTGTTTTGCAGAGGGTACATTAGGCAAATGTTTATTGTTTTTAGTGAATTGTTCAACCTCGGTAAGTGGCATTAGCTTGTAGTCTTCAGCGAAAACATAATCTGCCCAGTTCGCAGTTGTTTTAACAGCAACCTTTACTTTTTCGGTAAGAATACCTTCTTCAACAAAAAGCGTATATCCATCAGGTGTTTTTATGTCATTTAAACCGTTACCTATTCTTACTTTACCATCTGTATTGATACGCATTAATTCGACATTATTATGGCCAAAAGATACTGAAGCTCTGGTAGTATTAGTAGTTTTTGGAGCGTTGAACTCAGCATAAGCTGTAGGGGTATCAGCACTTGTGGTTAATAATTTTGTAGACACACCGGGATTACTAAGTGGATATCGAAGACGTTGAATATACATGCCAGTATTCGTTGCTGTTTGACCTCCCAATACAAGGTCTCTTTGGCCAAAATATGCCATATTAGTGGTTGATAAATTAGGGCCAATTATAAAATTACCTAATAAAACTACATCAAGTTTATTAATAGGAGCAGATGTTCCAACACCTACATTCCCTGAGGTTGGGAAAGTGTTTTGAGAATAACCATAGGTTGCACATAGAGCAAAAGCGAGCGTAAGGATTTGTTTTTTCATAATAAATAAGGTTGTTTTAATTAATTATCATAAAACTAAACAAATAACATCGCAATAATTAATTAGGGTTTTTTCTTACTATTTATAATTTAATTATTTTGATATTCATAATTCAAATCAACTAAAAAAAAAATCATACACCGTAAGATTTTACTTAATTTAAAAAGTAGCTATCACAAAATCTATTTTATTTGTGATATCGAAAAATATGTGCTTTTCCCGTAATTAAATGGCATAAAAAAAGGCAACAATGAGTTTTATGATACTCATTTTTGCCTTTTAAAGTTTTAAAATAGAAATCCTTAAGGATTGGTAGACCAAATGCCGCTATCTTTAATGAATACTCTTTTATTTAGCTTTAGTTGAGCAACAATTAGTTCTGCAACATCTTCAGGCTGCATTACTTTGTCAGGGTTGCCATCAGTAAGGTTTAGATCTTTTGCCATATCTGTAGCTACTGTACTTGGTGTTAGAGCTGTAACTCTGATATTGTGTTTGCGAACCTCCTGCATAAGTGATTCTGTAAGACCTATAACGGCAAACTTAGAAGCACTGTAAGCACTTGTAGTTGCTGCACCTCTTAATCCTGCAGTAGACGATATGTTAACGATATCACCGCTCTGCTGCTCTATCATTCCCGGTAATACCGCACGTGTAGCATAATATACCCCCATAAGGTTTACTTTAATGATCTGTTCAAATTCTTCGGGTGTTAGATCCATGAATTTCCCAAACTTCCCTATACCCGCATTGTTTATTAGTATGTCAATAGTTTTGAATTCGGCTAGTGCTTTCTCAACAGCTTCATTAACCGATTTAATATCAGATATGTCTGCCGTAACAATAAAGGCTTTTACACCAAAAGCTTCTATTTCTACAGCTGTTTTTTCAAGATCAGCTTTTGTACGTGCTAATAAAATTATATTTGTTCCTTCGGCTGCTAGGGCTAGCGCTACAGCTTTGCCAATACCTTTACCTGTGCCGGTAATAAGCGCATTTTTGTTTTTTAAGCTTTGCATTATTGCGATGTTTTTTGGATTTAATTATAATCTAATTCCGGGAGGCAGTAATTCTTTATACACCGGATTTTTCTTAAAGAAAGCCACCACTTTTGGATGTGTGGGCATAACTTTATATCTTTTTTCTATGGCGAATGCCATGATGGCTTTTAAAAAATCTGAAATGATTTCCTCAAATTCAAAACCATCGGGAATATGGATCTTGGTAAGGAACAGTTTTTTTTCCTGAAAGGAATATTCAATGGACAGTAATTTACCATCTACTGTAATTTCAAACTGTCTTGAGAACGCGTTGTCTTTAATTTCCATAGTTATCGTTATACTTCATAGGCACTTCTATTAATAATATTTTGGAAAGTGCTTTGGTTTTTATTTCAATATTTTCAAATTCGATTACGCCAAAGGCATCACGTTCGTGTATGATCTGGCCATTAATTTCAAGTTCTCCTTCTATTAGGAAAATATAGATTCCATTATTTGGGATATTCACATTGTATTGTATGGTCTGTCCTTCCTCAAAAATACCCAGTTGTAAAAATGCCTGTTGGTAAATCCATAAAGCGTTGCCATCATTTTTATCTTCCGGAGATACTATTGTTATAAATGAATTTTTATTTTTTTCAAGGTCAAATGATTTTTGATCATAACGTGGAATTACATTCTGCTCTTCAGGAAAGATCCATAGTTGAAGTGTTTTTGCCTGTTCTGTACCACTGGCATTCATTTCACTATGTTCTACGCCTGTACCCGCACTCATAACCTGTACCTCTCCAAACCTTACAGTTGCCTTATTACCCATACTGTCCTGATGTGTAAGACCTCCTTCAAGTGGAATGGTAATAATTTCCATGTTATCGTGAGGATGTGTGCCAAAACCCATACCGGCAGCAATGGTGTCGTCATTTAGTACGCGAAGCATTCCAAACTGTGCCATGTCAGGATTGTAGTAGCTGCCAAAGGAGAACGAAAAATTGGCCTGTAGCCAACCATGATTTGCCGTACCCCTTTCATTTTTAGGAAATAATCTTGACTTCATAACTTCTTGATAAATTAAAATTAAAGGCTGACCTTGTGAAGGATAAAAATTTTAATTTTATACAAATTTCGGAATAAAAATTGATTGTTTCGGCTTATCAGCGATAAAACATAACAGATGGACAGAATACCGGTTTATTTTATGCCAGGAATGGCAGCTAGTCCTAAGATATTTGAAAATATTAAATTACCAGAAGATCAGTTCGAAGTAATCTTTTTGGAATGGTGCCTTCCTTTTGATGACGAGTCGATTAAAGATTATGCGGCACGGATGGTACAGCATATTACACACCAAAATCCGGTGCTCATAGGTGTTTCTTTTGGAGGTGTACTGGTACAGGAAATGGCTGAGATTATTAAGGTTAGAAAAGTAATTATCATCTCCAGTGTTAAATGCAATGCAGAATTTCCCAGACGTATGCGATTTGCAAAGAAAACGCATATTTACAGGCTTTTTCCAACCCGGATGATGCAGCGTGTGGATTGGCTGGCTAAGATTGCTGTAGGCAATAATGTAATAACCAGAAAGCTGCAGCTGTATGAAAAATTTCTATCGGTTAGAGATAAGAAATATCTGGACTGGGCGTTTAAAACTATATTACTTTGGGATAGGGCAGTGCCGGATGCCAAAGTAGTGCATATACATGGTGATAACGATGAGGTTTTCCCGCCAAAGTACCTTAAAGGTTACATCCCGGTAAATGGCGGTACTCATATTATGATCATTAATAAGTTCAAATGGATTAATGAAAACCTTCCTCGTATTATAGTAGAGGATTAGGTTATGGCTTGATAATTGAAACAGGTATTTAGAATAACAGAATTAAAAAACAGAAATCATGGAATTGATTAAAAAAACAGGTATTATCGCATCGGTAGTATTGGTGAGCGGAATGTTTATTCACGCTGTTTCTGATAAAGAGATCGGTAAAGAAATAACAAAAACAGAACAGCATTTTCCAACTGAAATTGATTTTGCAGGTGAAAAAGCGCCTTTAAATATATCTGATGTTCGTGAACGATTGGATCGCGAACTCCTTGTAAACGCTAATCTAGACGCATCTACAAGATTAATCATTAAACGTGCTAACAGGGCATTTCCGGTTATAGAACCGATACTAAAACGCTATGGTGTACCGGACGATTTTAAATACCTGGCTGTTATAGAAAGTGGATTGGTAAATGTAGTGTCTCCGGCAGGAGCGAGAGGTGTTTGGCAGTTTATGCCGGATACAGGTAAAGAACGAGGACTTGAAGTTAATGATATTGTTGATGAACGCTACCACCTTGAAAAATCTACTGAAGCGGCTTGTAATTATCTTTTATCTGCTAAGGCTAAATTTGGTTCATGGACATTAGCGGCGGCATCTTATAATGGTGGATTTGGCGGAGTGAATAAGCAAATTACTTTTCAGGGAGTAGATAATTATTATGACTTATTACTAACGGATGAAACGGCTCGTTATGTGTTTAGAATACTAGCTCTTAAGGAGATAATGCAGCACCCCGAACAGTATAATTTTGTGCTTAAGCCAAGTGAATTATACCCAATTTTACCTGTTAAAAAGGTAGAAGTGACCGCTTCTATTCCAGATCTTGCTGTGTTTTCTAAAGAACAGGGAATTAATTATAAAATACTTAAAATACACAACCCTTGGCTAAGAGACAGGAAACTTGATGTTGCTGCGGGTAAAAGATATATATTAGATATTCCACTTAACGGATATTAATATCCGGCTGTTAAATAAAAATCAAAACATCCGCTTTATGAAGGCGGATGTTTTTTTATAGAAAAAATGTATTTGGGGATTCAAGGTGTATTGGATTATTTCGTTTCCAAATGCTCTTTAGAAACGTCTTTGTTAACTAATATTGTTGCTAGTCCATCTAAAAAAGCATTGTAATTTAAAGCATAGGATTTACTGTAGTTTTCTCTTGAAGACTGCTGATAAACTCCACAGCGTCTTATGTCTACAACTTTACGGTTTTCGTCCAGATAATACATTGTTGGGAAGCCCAGAGTGTGCTTTAAGGCTGAAACAATTATAGCATCATTTTTATAATATTCATGGGCATAGCAAACTGTAATTCTACTACTGAATTTGCGAGCCAGTTTTTTCATTTTTTGCTTTCGATCCCAAAAAAGAACTACCATTTTAACATCCTTACCATATTTTCGTGCCAGCTTGTTAAGAGCAGGTATTTCACCCGGTGCAGGGACACACCAGGAAGCATAAGTTAATAAGAGCATTGGCTTTTCAATAGAACTCAATTTAAGCCTGGATCCTGAATTTTTTTTAAAGGTTAAATTATCGAATGTCGTACCTATTAATCGATGCTGCACCAGTGAATCAAACAGGAATTGTCCTCTTTCTGTATTGCCTAAAATAAAAGCTAATGTGCTCTCCTTTTTATATTTATGAAAATTTATTTTTATTGCATTAGAGAAATACAGGCTATCGGGCAGGTTCTGTCCAAAAAATGTTGCCGTAAATGCTAAGCTAATTATGATGGCTAATAATTTTCTCATATAAAAAGTTAAAACTATGAGTAAAATTAGTTAAAATTTAGACAAATTGAATAATAAATATAGGTTAATTACGTTATGAAATCATTATAATAAAAAATCCGCTAATTAGCGGATTTTTTCTAAATTACAAACTGATTTAGTCTACAATATCATCTGAGCTGATGTATATAAATTCAGATTTAAGTGAATCTTTTACAAAATCGAGTTGAAGATTTTTAAATTCAGCTCCATGATAGCTTTTTCCCTCTACTTTTATAATATCGGCCAGTTCTCCTTCTGGTTTGTTAACTTTCATTATCGTTTTTGCATTAATATCCCCTTCTATAGTAACATCAACATAATGCTGTCCATCTTTATTTGTATAGCCATCAAAGTAAAAAGCCAGTCCATCTTTATTAGCTGTTTTGATATAGTTGGCTAAATTTTCTTTATAGATTTCAGATTTAGGATCTTCATTTTCAAAATCATAACCTTTTTTTTTTGTTTTTTCTGTTTTTCCGCAAGAAACAGCGATAATAAATGAAGCGATTAATGCAATGTTTTTGATTTTTTTCATAATAATGGTGATTTAAAACTCTAACGTAAAAATCCTACAGATTATTATATGTGACATGATTATGAAAAATGTTTTCAGATGTTAAATTTTTATATATTCTAAAATCACTGTATTATTTATCGTAATATTGCGATATAGTTTTACGGTAATTATGGGAACAACAAAAAAAGAACATTTTACAGAAAGGCAAAATGAAATTGCAATACTGGCAAAAGCATTGGGACATCCTGCAAGGGTTGCGATTCTGGATTATTTATTAAAAGTCAATGCCTGTATTTGTGGTGATATTGTAAATGAGCTGCCATTAGCACAGCCAACGATCTCACAACATTTAAAAGAATTAAAGAATGCGGGATTGATAAAAGGAAATGTGGAAGGCAATGCAATTTGCTATTGTATAGACGAAAAAGGTTTAGGGAAACTTAAAGATTATTTTGAGATTATGATGAATACCCTTGAAATAAAGAAAAACGAATGCTGTTAATATAAAATTTTAAATTATGAAATTATCAGAAATTAAAAACCTGCTGGTAAATGCTCAATCAGTGAATTTTAAACTTCAGGACGGGACGTATGTGCCGGAACATTTTCATGTTACCGAAGTAGGCTTTGTAACCAGAAACTTTATTGATTGTGGTGGTACAGTGAGAAAGGAAGAAATCGCGAATTTTCAATTATGGGATGCAGACGATTTTGAACATAGGTTAAAACCTAAAAAGTTGCTGGATATAATAGCTCTTTCAGAAAGAGTTTTGGGTATGGGTGATTTTGAAGTGGAGGTTGAATATCAATCAGGTACGATTGGAAGATATGATCTGGATTTTGATGGTAAAGATTTTCTTTTACTGGCAAAACAAACAGCCTGTTTGGCACAGAAACAATGTGGTATTCCTGTTAAACCAAAAGTTAGTTTATCTATGTTAGGAGATGAAGGAGCTTCATGTACACCAGGCGGCGAATGCTGTTAATTTTTAATATCTTAAACAATAAACAGCATGAATAATTGTGCTCCTGCCTTGAATAGAAAGCGCTTAGGCTTTCTTGACAGGTATCTCACTTTGTGGATCTTTCTTGCCATGATTGCAGGTATTGCTATAGGCAGTATAGTGCCTGCATCAGCTGTGTTTATTAATTCTTTTTCGGTTGGTGCTACAAATGTTCCATTGGCAATTGGTCTTATTCTAATGATGTATCCGCCTTTGGCTAAAGTAGAGTACAGTAAAATTTCTGAAGTTTTTAGGGATATAAAGATACTGGCTTCCTCTTTAGTTTTAAACTGGATTATAGGGCCGGTATTAATGTTTCTTCTGGCTATTATGTTTCTCTCTGATTATCCCGAATATATGACAGGCTTAATCCTAATCGGATTAGCGCGTTGCATTGCAATGGTGGTAGTTTGGAATGATCTGGCAGAAGGCAACCGGGAATATGCAGCAGGATTAATAGCGCTAAATAGTATTTTTCAGGTATTGCTTTATAGTATGTATGCTTATGTATTTATTACTGTTTTGCCTCCTTTGTTTGGTATAAACGGTCTGGAAGTTAATATTACTATTCTTGAGATCAGTAAGAGTGTAGGTGTTTATCTCGGAATCCCGTTTCTGGCAGGTATAGTATCTCATTATGGATTAATAAGATTAAAAGGTAAAGATTGGTTTCAGAATAAATTCATCCCTTTTATTTCTCCCGTAACCTTAATCGCCTTATTGTTTACAATAATTGTAATGTTCAGCCTTAAAGGAGGATTGATAGTTAAGATTCCATTAGATGTTATTCGGATAGCGATTCCTTTGGTTATTTATTTTGCCCTGATGTTTGTTGTAAGTTTTTTCATTGGAAAAAAAATGGGTGCCGATTATTCTAAAAATACAGCAATTGCCTTTACGGCAACGGGTAATAATTTTGAGTTGGCTATTGCTGTGGCGATAGGTGTATTTGGAATTAATAGCGGTCAGGCATTTGTTGGTGTGATTGGTCCTCTTGTTGAGGTACCTGCACTGATAGCATTAGTAAACCTGGCTTTTTGGCTTAGGAAAAAATATTATACAAAGCCGGCTATTATAAATAGTGTGGGTTTAATAAATAAAAAATAAGATAATGAAAATAGCATTATTCAGTGATATTCATGCTAATCTGCCTGCATTGCAGTCTTTTTTTAAAGATTTAGACACCAGAAATGCAGATTCAGTATATTGTCTTGGTGATCTTGTAGGGTACAATATCTGGCCTAATGAGGTTGTGAACGAAATTCGTAAACGACATATTCCAACCATAGCAGGAAATTATGATTTTGGGATTGGAAGAACAAGTAGTGACTGCGGGTGTGCTTATAAGACTGATCATGATAAGGCTAGCGGAAGTGTTTCTATTTCCTTTACAAATCAGATCATGAAAGATGAAGAAAGAGAATACCTCAGAACATTACCGGCTCATATCAGGGTGGAGTTTCAGTTGAATGAAGATAAACTAAACCTGTTACTTGTTCATGGAAGTCCCAGAAAAGTAAACGAATACCTGTTTGAGGATAGAGAAGAAAAAAGTCTTTTAAGGATCATGGAACAGGCTGATGCTGACATTATGTGTTTTGGTCATACACATAAGCCTTATCACAGGATTTTAAGTTCAGGTATAGACAATAGCCGATACAGGCATGCTGTTAATTTAGGTTCTGTAGGTAAACCAAAAGACAATGATGCCAGAGGATGTTATGTTTTACTGACTCTAAATGAGAGCAGCTCAGTATTGGATAAAGAAAGTATTGAAGTCGAGTTTATTCGTTTTGATTATGATATAGAACAAGCGGCAAAAGCCATTGAAGATAGTCCGCTGCCAAATGAGTATGCGGATATGCTTAGAAAAGGATATTAGTTTCAAAGAACAACCACCCAAAAGGGTGGTTGTTAATTTATATAGTGTTTTATGAGTTGTTTGCTATGAATTCTTTTGCTTTAGTTCCAATGAATTTTCTACCCGGATTATCTCCTTTGATCCATTCTTCGGTATTGAATAAATCAAAAAGGCCAACTTTGATAAGCGTGGGTATTGAAGTTATGAGCTCTTGTTCTATCGTACCTCTTTCTCCTGAATTATACAGTTTTATATTATGAAGCATCGTTGCTACAGTTCCGGTTTGTACAAATGCACCGTCTTTTAATTGAACTAATGGCAGTTGTTCACCTTCGGCTATTATCTTTTTATTTATGTCTGATAAAGAAGGTACTTTTTTTGTTTTCATACTTTAAATAATGGCTACAAAACGTTTACCCGGCGCTTCCTGTTTACTCCAAACCTGTTCAATATCACTTAGTGGAACAGTTTCTATATCAATAACGAGTTTTCCTGAAGCGGCGAGTTTAAATACAACAGGCAAAATTTCTCTAACGTATGACGCCATTTCCTCTGTTGTAATACTTCCTATGCCGGATCCTAATAATTCTATTTGCGTGCTTCTTAAAGTTGCAGATGTCAACGAAATAGTTGAGCCTGCCATTTCGCCAACAGTAACCAGTTTCATTTTTCGGGGAGGAAGACTTTTAAATGCCTGAAGAATGAGTTCTACAGGACGCCCCCATAAATAATCCAGTACAATATCAATAGGAGAATCATTATGGATTTGCTGTATTTGTTTTATAATAGATTCATCATCCTGTTTAAGGGAGATCACTTCGTCAGCGCCTAATGTTTTAAGTTCGTTTAGTATTTCTTCATTACGTCCTGTAACTATAATTTTTGACGCACCTCTGTATTTTGCTATTTGTACGGCAATTTTTCCTGTAACACCTGTAGCACCATTTATAAGAAGGGTTTGACCTGCTTCCATTTTGGCTCGGTACAATAATGCCATATCCGATCCTATTAATGCATTTGGTAAAGCGGCGGCTGTTTCAAAACTAATACCATCAGGTAAAACGGTCCAGTTGTTTTTTTGTACCAAAGCTTTTTCGGCCAGCATTCCAGTAATTCCCCATGCATAAATGGGTGTGCCGTCTTCCAGAATTCCAGTGCCGTCAGTGCCTATAACAATAGGGAGGTGAGGGTATTTTGTATAATGTTTTCCGCTTGCTTTTATCTTGTCCAATTGCTTAATGGCAGCTGCTTTCACAGTTACTATGGCTTGTTCAGTATTTGGTTGCGGATCGTTAAAGGTTTCAAATTTAGGGTTAGTGCCCAGTTGATGTAAAACGGCTGCTTTCATATGTTTTAATTTTAAGTAAAACTACACAGCAGTGAATGGGTGAAACGATAACAATTGTTAAGAAATCAAGACTTACGGTTTCGTATACGGCTAAGGGATACAGAAGTGATTCCTAAATAAGAAGCTATATAATGCTGCGGAATTCGAAGCAGAATCTCCGGGTGTTTCTTTAAAAGTTCGTTATAACGTTCCTGCGGTTTATTTTTTAGGTAGGAAAGCAGGTGTTTGGAATAATAGAAAAAACGATCGAGAAGGAGTGAGTTGAACCAGTCTTTAAAATTTTGATCCTCTTTTATCAGTTGTAAAAACTGTTCTTTATCCATTACATATAATGTACTGGGCTCTATAGACTCGAGCGTAAAGTCACTTGGCTGTCCGGATAAAAGGCTTTCCATAGAGGCAATAGCTTTGCCTTCAAAGAAGAACTGCGTGGTTATTTCGTTGCCATTATGGTTTATCCACATGCGGAGGCATCCGGATATTATGAAATAAACATGTTGTGCTATATTACCCTCATGCAATAGTATCGTGCGTGCGGGGACAGCTAACTTTTCAAGCTGATAAGGCTCTATGAGTTGTAAGATGTTTATTTTAGGGGGTAATGACAATGTGGGTTGTTTTTATTCAAATATACAAAATACTATTATCAGCTATAAAAACAAAACCGCCCTCGAGGGGCGGTTTATATTAATATCTTCTCATTTGTGTTTGAGGACCTTTTTTTATCTGATTCTTCATCATTGTGATTTGTTCTTTCAGCATTCCCTGTTTGTCAAGCTTCTTCGCTTCTGTAAGAAGTTTTTCGGCTTCAATCTTACGATTTTTACTCATTGCAATTCCGGCAAGGTTTAATTTTGCCATAGCAAGATCCTGATCCATGCTAAGGCCAAGTTCTACAGCTTTCTTAAGATATTTCTCAGCCAGAGTTAAGTTGGTTTGAGAGATCATTAATCCGTGAAGGTAATTATAGTATCCCTGTTGTTTACGCACAAGTGCTGTTTCAGGGTTCTTTATATTATTAAGGAGTTTTGTAGCACCTGCAAAATCCTGTTTTCTTAATTTAAGGAAGGCAAGAAGTATGAACTCATTTTTAAAATACAATAATATGAATACAGAAGAAAGGAGTAGTAAAAAGATACCGTTTCCTATATTACTTTCTGTAAACTGCCATACGGCTGTAATGATGATTAGTGCAGCTATTGCCAGCTTAATGTTTTTATTGAACATAATTGTTTTATTTTTGCGATTGCAAAGGTAGCAAAACGGAATAAATGATTAGGATACTCCTTAATATTTATCCAATAATTTGTGAGTCATTGTTTTTAGTACTAATTATACAGTGATTTTTAAGAAATGCAGGGGGCTTAAAGCAGCTTTATTTCGTTTAAAAATAATGTATAAGTGTAAAAATTAAAGGGAGTAGAAAATATTTTTAAAAAAACTACTTGCAGACATAAAAAGTCTTTGTATATTTGCACGCGGTTTTGGAATAACAACAATTTCTTAACGGCACCAACAAAGAAGATATTCAATTAAGATTTAAAGATACAAGCAATGAGTAAGAGAACATTTCAACCATCGAAAAGAAAAAGAAGAAACAAACACGGTTTTATGGACAGAATGGCTTCTGCCAACGGAAGAAAAGTACTTGCTCGTAGAAGAGCTAAAGGAAGACATAAGCTTACTGTATCTTCTGAACCAAGACATAAAAAATAATGTTTGAATAAAACATACATAAAGGTGTTACTATTAATGGTAACGCCTTTTTTTATACCTAATCGAAAAATCACCCCCCTTAGGATAGACAACATCAAGGGGGATTTTTTTGAAAAAAAAATAGTAAATTTGCACACGCTACACACGGAATAACCTTAATACTACTACACTACAGAAAATGCCTAAAGACAATTCTATCAAATCAGTTTTAATTATCGGCTCCGGCCCAATCATTATTGGCCAGGCTTGCGAATTTGACTATGCAGGCTCTCAGGCCGCACGTTCCATTAGGGAAGAAGGAATAGAGGTTATACTTATAAACTCTAACCCGGCAACCATTATGACCGACCCATCGATGGCCGATCACGTGTACCTGAAACCGCTTACCACAAAATCTATTGTGGAGATATTGAAGGCACACCCAAATATCGATGCCGTACTACCTACAATGGGTGGACAGACTGCACTTAACCTTTGCCTTGAGGCTGAGGAAAAAGGAATCTGGGCCGATTTTAATGTGAGGCTTATAGGGGTTGATGTTAATGCTATAAACATTACCGAAGACAGGGAGCAGTTTAAACAGCTTCTTGAGAGAATAGGGATACCTGCAGCACCTGCTAAAACGGCTAACTCTTTCCTTAAAGGAAAAGAGATCGCTCAGGAGTTTGGTTTCCCACTTGTTATTCGCCCGTCATTTACACTGGGTGGTACAGGGGCAGCTTTTGTACACCATAAAGAAGATTTTGATGAACTGCTTACACGCGGTCTTGAAGCTTCGCCAATTCATGAAGTACTTATTGATAAGGCACTTTTGGGATGGAAAGAATACGAATTAGAGTTACTTCGTGATCAAAATGATAACGTAGTAATCATCTGTTCTATTGAAAATATGGATCCAATGGGTATCCATACAGGAGATAGTATCACGGTGGCACCTGCCATGACATTATCTGATACTACTTTTCAAAAAATGAGGGATATGGCTATCCTGATGATGCGCAGCATCGGTAACTTTGCCGGAGGCTGTAACGTTCAGTTTGCTGTAAGCCCGGATGATAAAGAAGATATAGTGGCGATCGAGATCAACCCTAGGGTATCACGTTCATCAGCACTGGCATCTAAAGCTACAGGTTACCCTATTGCTAAAATAGCTTCTAAGCTGGCTTTAGGATACAACCTTAACGAACTGCAAAACCAGATAACAAAATCTACATCGGCTCTTTTCGAACCTACACTGGATTATGTTATCGTGAAAATACCACGTTGGAACTTCGATAAATTTGAAGGTGCCGACAGAACTCTTGGACTACAGATGAAATCGGTAGGTGAGGTAATGGGTATCGGACGTTCTTTCCAGGAAGCACTTCACAAAGCAACACAGTCTCTTGAGATCAAGAGAAACGGGCTAGGTGCAGATGGTAAAGGATATACGAACTATGAACAGGTTATCGAAAAACTAACCAATGCAAGCTGGGACAGGGTATTTGTAATCTACGATGCAATACAAATGGGTATACCATTAAGCCGTATCCATGAGATTACAAGGATCGATATGTGGTTCCTTAAGCAATATGAGGAGCTTTATTCTCTTGAAAAAGAAGTAGCTACCTTCACTATTGAGAACCTTCCAAAGGAGCTTTTACTTGAGGCGAAACAAAAAGGTTTTGCCGACAGGCAGATCGCTCACATGATGAAATGCCTTGAAAGCCAGGTATACAACAAGCGTGAGGAAATGGGAGTTAAACGTGTATATAAATTGGTTGATACCTGCGCAGCAGAGTTTGAAGCTAAAACACCATATTACTACTCTACTTTTGAAGCGGAGATTGAAAGACCTGACGGAACACGTTACGTACACAATGAAAGTGTTGTAAGCGATAAGAAAAAAGTAGTAGTACTTGGATCGGGTCCTAACCGAATAGGTCAGGGTATCGAATTTGACTACTCTTGTGTACACGGTGTACTTGCAGCTTCAGAATGTGGCTACGAAACGATCATGATCAACTGTAACCCGGAGACGGTTTCTACCGACTTTGATACGGCAGATAAACTATACTTCGAGCCTGTATTCTGGGAACATATCTATGACATTATCCGCCATGAGAAACCTGAAGGTGTTATCGTACAGTTAGGAGGCCAAACGGCTCTTAAACTTGCTGAGAAACTGGACAGGTATGGCATAAAAATATTAGGAACCAGTTTTGATGCACTGGATCTAGCTGAGGACAGAGGACGTTTCTCTGAACTGCTTTCAAGTCTGCATATTCCTTTCCCTCAATTTGGTATCGCAGAAAGCGCAGATGAGGCTTCTAAGTTAGCTGATACATTAGACTTCCCGCTACTGGTACGTCCATCATATGTACTGGGAGGCCAGGGTATGAAAATTGTTATCAACAAGCAAGAACTTGAAGAGCACGTTATCGATCTTTTAAAGAGCATACCGGGCAACAAGCTGCTTCTTGACCACTATCTTGATGGAGCGATAGAAGCTGAAGCAGATGCAATCTGTGATGGCGAGAACGTATACATCATCGGTATCATGGAACACATTGAGCCATGTGGTGTACACTCAGGAGACAGTAACGCAACATTACCACCTTTCAACTTAGGAGAGTTTGTAATGCAGCAGATAAAAGACCATACGAAGAAAATTGCTATAGCACTTAAAACGGTAGGTCTTATCAACATACAGTTTGCAGTTAAAGATGATATCGTGTACATAATCGAGGCTAACCCAAGGGCGTCACGTACAGTACCATTCATCGCTAAAGCTTACGGTGAGCCTTATGTAAACTATGCGACTAAAGTAATGTTAGGTCACAATAAAGTGACCGACTTTACCTTTAACCCACAGCTTAAAGGTTTCGCGATCAAGCAGCCGGTATTCTCTTTCAACAAATTCCCTGGCGTAAACAAACAGTTAGGTCCGGAGATGAAGTCGACAGGGGAGAGCATCCTGTTCATTGATGATCTTAAAGACGACCAGTTCTACGAGCTGTACTCAAGAAGAAAAATGTACTTAAGCAGATAATTATAGCTTACATATAAAAAAAGCCCCGCAATTGCAGGGCTTTTTTTATATAAATAGTTTGTGGTAAAATCTAAAGAAAAACCAGATAAAAGAACTAGTAATTCCGAAATCTTTTGCGCGCTATATTGTCGAGTTCTTTGCTTGTATAATACTCAAGGCATTTTACGGTTATTCTTTTTTTTCCTTCAAAATCTGGATATTCTTCCGGTTTGATTGTTTGTGCAACAATCTTTCCTAAGCTATCAACGGTTTTTTGAATATCAGGACTACTTAAATCATCAAATACAGCTAATAGATCCTCTGTTCTAATACTCTTAATAATGTCTTTGTTTTCGTATGCATTATTTAAGCAAGAACAATACACCTGCATTTTGAAGTATTTAATATTCCCCTCTTTAACCCTTTTGTTAAAAGCTCTTTCGCTATTATAATTATTAGCCTTACAAGAAATTAATAATAAAAAGGATGCAATAAATAAAAGTTTTAGTTTAGTACCCATATTCTTCATTTATTTATTTCCTGAAATATATTCGGATACTTTTTTCTTTTCAGCTGGGTACGATGGTTTGAAATCTTTTTGTTGGACTATGTTGTTAGGGTATACATACAATTCATATTTTTTTTCTAATCTTGTTCCTGGAAAACCGATGAAACCTGTAGAACTGCCATAAAAAAACCCTCTATCAAAAACTGTTAAGTAAAATACTCCCGTTCACCACGGGGAAGTTTTGAGTAATGATCATTATATTTTAGATTAATAATAGTGTCAGATTTAACTTTATGATATGTTATTTCTTTATCAAATAATGAATGTATTTTAATTGAGTCGAGCGCTTTTCCAGTTTTATTATAAATGGTCAATTCTGTTTCAAATTCTTGGCTTTTGCATGAAGCTGTTACCAAAACAATTAACGCTAAATAAATAAATTTTATTGATTTGTCCATCGCAGAGTCGTGTTTGATATAATAGTGTCACTTGAACCTAGTGATTCAAGATATTTCAATTTTTCTATCAATTTATTTAGTTTAAGTTATTGGCTATATGAATAGAATAAGCAACTACAAAGTTTATTGATATTAATTAATCATATACCACAGGAAATTCGGATGTTTCATGCTTCTTCGGTAAATTTTCTGGCTTATAACCTTTTTTTATAGTAGCATAATTATCATAAATATAGTATTCGTAATTATTTTTTAAATGTGAAAAAGGAACGTCAATTAAACCATTTTCTGTAATGTAAAATTCATCTCCTTTAAAAACTGAAATACCAGAGGCTAATGCCTCACCTCGTTTGTATTCAAAATTTGTATACTCAAAATTTTTAATAATGCTTTTGTTAGGTTTGAGATTATAAAATGTAATTTCTCTATCAGGATAAACATATAATCTTATTGAATCGTATTCAATATTAGATAAATTCTCAATTTTTACTTGTACAGTAAAATCTTGTTTATAGTTGCAAGAGAATAGCACTACTATGCCTAATAAAAGGAGTGATGATTTCATAGTTATTGGTTAGTATATTTTATTGTTGTTACTGAAACTATATTTCCATCTTTATCTAATGGTGCAAGATACTTTAATTTTCCTGTCGACATATATTCAAGTACTTTATTTGAAATTGCCTCATCACCTGTCCAAAATGAAAAAAGTTTACCAATTTCTATTCCTATTAAATTATTAAAAAGATCCATTTGTGTTTCGAGCGGATGATTTCCAGAATTCCATTCATGTGCCTCAGTAAATATTTTGTAAGTGACCCTCCAAATTCTGCAGTATCTAAAGCATTTCAATAAGCATGTCTAAAAGCGTCACCCTTTCCGTTGTGAATTTGAGTCAATGTTGAATTCTGAACTAGTTCTGAAGCCTTACTGGATGCTGTAACAGCATTCTCAATATGTAAAAGAGCCTGCCTTGGGAATAATCTGAACCAAAATATTTCTTTTAAATTAGGGCCTCCAGCGGGTTCTGTAGGAATTTCAGAATGAATTTTTATATTTTCCAGCATATAGTCCGTATTATTCCACCATTCAAATGGCATCCCTTTATTTTTACCAGGATAATTATTTACATTAAAAGTTTCGTTGCTTCCCGAGACAGTTTTAGATTCGTTTAACCAATTCCCAAATTCTGTAGGTGTTATTTCAGAATAATTTTGGAGTAATTCTATTGCCCAATTAATAAATGATTCATCTCCATATCCATCATATATATAATCTAATAACTGTTTTGCATGAGCTTTGCTCTCATTGTTCCAACTTTTTTCGTTAAGATATCTTAGTATAGGAACTCTGTAAGCTTCATTTTGCATTACTCTACGTGCATTATCGCCTAAAAAATCGTAGTAAAATATTTGTTCCTGTGTTTTAATATTTACAAGAGGTTTTGTTAATCCGCCTTGTAGTAAAGCGAAATCTCTACCAGGATCAAATGCCGGTGGGGTATAGCTGCCATTACCTCCAACCTCGCCGCCGCCGCCAGATCCTATTTCGGAACCTCCGCTTATTCCATCATCACCTACATCTATTAAAACAGATCGCGTTATTGCCAAAACCTGGGGTTTGCCTGCTGCTATACATTCGGGCCATGCTCCAAAGTTTTTAACGGTATGTCTGTTTTCACTGCACGGAATTACTACTATTTGCGTAAACCAAACCTGGATTACTCTTGCATTTATATCATCTGGATTAAAATTTTTTAGAATTGTTCTACTAACGAATCCCTGAATATTGGTGGGTTCATTATTAAGAAGAGCGGTTTTCTCTTGCTCAGTTACTTCATATTTATAAATTGAGGCAAGATATTTACCATCATCTTTTAAACTTAATACTAAATTTTCGATGATATTCTTATTGTCTATTAATCGGTAGATCGGGAAAGTTAATGAATGGTAATTTCCATTATCTATTCTTAAAATTCTATCTGTATCAATAAAAAAATCATATTCTGGGTTATATACACTTCTTCCGTTAGGATCAATTTTATTTTGTTCAATGATACTGGAGATTATCGCTTTTGCTTCCGGAAGTTGATCCAGGTCTTTTAAGCTTATATAAGATTCTGTAATTCCAAAAGATTTATTAGTATTTTGTTCTTCTGTTTGAATAGGAAGTCCTTCCTCGACTTGGCATCCAACAAGCAGCATAAAGCTGCTAAAAAATGCTAGGACAGCTAGTTTTTTAAAATTAATTTTCATTTTTGGTGGGTATTCGGGGGTTTTGTGAAAAATTAACAATTGTGAAATATAATTCTATTTTAAACTTATAAATAACCAGCAATGTGTTAATTGTATGTTAATTGCGGTAAAACCGTAATGTATGATTTGATGCGTATAGACTTGATATTGAAATTATTGTAGCTGCAATGTGCTTTCAACTACTTACTCTGTACTTTATAAAAATATTTCACTATAAATAAATGATCATTCATTTATTATATTACATTTGTAAAAAAATTATAGATGCGTACAAGAGATACAGATAAAGAAAAGCTGGTTATTGAAAAAGCCATAGAACAGATTGTTCAGGATGGCTTTCAGGGGTTTAGTATGAACAAGCTCGCAAAAGCCTGCAATATTTCTGTAGCTACATTATATATCTATTACCAGGATAAAGACGATCTTATTAAAAAGATAGGAGGCGAAATTAGTTCTAATTTCTTTTCGAGAACAATAAAAGATTTTTCACCTTCCATGTCGTTTGCTGAAGGACTTTGGAAACAATGGGAGAACCGTGCGGCTTTTGCTGTAGAGTTTCCAACAGAAGTTGCCTGCTTTGAGGTTATTAAACATTCGCCTCATGGGGAATCGATATTAGCGGTAGGGCAGTTATCACAATTTAAAATTCAAATGACCGAGTTTTTTGAAAATGCTATTCGTAATAATGAACTGGTACCATTACCTATGGATGTTTTTTGGAGCGTTGCTTACGGACCTTTATATGCCTTGCTTCGTTTTCACCGCGAAGGAAAAAGCCTGGGAGGAAAACCATTTACATTAACCAAAGAGATCATGGAAGAAGCATTTAAAATTACACTCAAAGGATTAAGACCTTAATACTATTGCAATGAAGACAAATACCCAACCTCTTATTTTTAGAACCGACATAGGCCCTCTTTGTGCCAATTGTGCGGTACATAAAGCGCTCGATAATCATAATGATATCCAGTCATGGTCTATAGACGCCGAAGATAAAGACTGTGTACTTCGTATTGTTTCAGATACGCTTACACCAACAATGATTATTGAAATCATCAATCAATTAGGACACCAATGCCACGAATTGTCCTAACCGAAAAATACAATCAATCATCAATCAATTAAACGAATGGAAAAAACAAAATTAGAAATCCCGCCTTTTACGGGGCATCAAAAATTTATCATTGCATTACTGGCACTTTTGCAATTTACGATCATATTAGACTTTATGGTTATTTCCCCGTTGGGAGATATCCTGATGAAAACCCTGGATATGACAACGGCGAACTTTGGGTTTGCTGTATCTGCCTATGCTTTTAGTGCCGGTATATCGGGACTATTAGCCGCCGGTTTTGCCGATAGGTTTGACCGCAAAAAAATGCTGATATTCTTTTATACCGGATTTATTATAGGTACGGTATTCTGTGCTTTATCAACAAGTTATTTTACGCTGCTTTCGGCAAGAATAGTAACAGGTCTTTTTGGAGGTGTTATCGGCTCGGTATCCTTAGCTATTGTAACCGATTTGTTTGTAGTTCATCAAAGAGGTCGTGTTATGGGATATATACAAATGGCATTTGCAACAAGCCAGATTCTGGGTATCCCGGTAGGGCTTTATTTTGCTAACCACTGGGGATGGCATTCTTCTTTTCTTATGATTGCAGGTTTAGGTGTATTGATTCTTATTTCAATCATCCTAAAAATGCAGCCTATAAACAAACACCTTGCTTTGCAATCAGACAAAAATGCTTTCTTACACCTTTGGCATACGCTAAGCAATAAACGCTATCAGGTAGGGTTTGCGGCAATTGCATTCCTGTCGGTAGGAGGATTTATGCTGCAGCCGTTTGGAAGCGCTTTCCTGATCAATAATATCAACATAAGTCAGGAACAATTACCAATGGTATTTTTCTTTACAGGATTGTCGGTGTTTTTTATCATGCCGCTCATTGGGAAATTAAGTGATAAGGTGAGTAAGTTCAGGCTGTTTACAGCTGGCTCGATAATATCGATCATTATGGTTGTGATCTATACAAACTTAGATCCTATTCCTTTATGGGAAATTGTGGTAATCAATATGATTCTTTTTATGGGTATTATGAGCCGTATGATTCCGGCAACAACACTAAATACAAGTGTACCCGAAATGAAAGATCGCGGTGCCTATATGGCGATAACAGCATCATTACAGCAAATTGCGGGAGGTATTGCAGCGGTTTGTGCAGGTTATATAGTGCACCAGGAAACAAAATCAAGTCCGTTGGAGCATTATGATACTCTTGGATATGTAATCGCAGCGGTAACATTATGTTCTATATTCTTTATATGGAGAGTAGACCGATTAATACAGCCGAAGGAGAGGTAGATTATTAAGGTAATTCAAATAAAAACTGCTTGTTGTTGCTAAAATAACTATATAGTGTTAATTTATTAACACTATATTTGATTTATTAATCGGTTAATTATGAAGCTATTTTTATTTATTACAGATTCTTTATTGCAGCGAAAAAAAGTGCTGGGTATAGTTTTACTCTCTCAGGTATTCGCTTATGCTCAGGTAGATTTTACAGATAGTAACCTGCCTATTGTGATTATTAATACAGTTATTGATCCTGAAACAGGGGAACCAACAGAGATTCCAGATGATCCTAAAATACTGGCAGATATGAAAATTATTTTCAGGCCGGACGGGAGTCGTAATTATATTACCGATCAAAGTAATGAGGAGTATCTTAATTATGATGGTAAGATTAAGATAGAATTGAGAGGCTCTACATCACAATGGCTGGAGAAAAAGCAATACGGCTGGACAACCTATGAAGATGATGGTACGACTAAATTAAAAGTCAGTATCATGGGAATGCCAAAAGAAAATGACTGGATACTTAATGGTTTAGCTTATGATCCTTCTTTAATAAGAGACTATCTTAATTATAACCTTGCGAGACAGTTAGGGCAGTATGCAACAAGAACACAGTTTTGCGAAGTTATTATTAATGGAGACTATAGAGGTCTATATATACTTCAGGAAAAAATTAAGGATAATACGAACCGGGTTAATATTGAGAAAATAACCCAACAGGATACTGAAGGTGTAAAACTTACGGGAGGTTATATCACGAAGGCCGATAAAACTACCGGGGGTGATCCAGTTGCCTGGACAATGGAATCGTATGCAGAATGGACTGACTTTATCCATGAATTACCTAAACCGGAAGATGTTACAGCAGCACAGAACAACTATATTCATTCTCAATTTACAAGTTTAGCTACTACTACAGCAAATGATAATGCTGATATTATAACGGGTTATCCTTCTATAATAGATGTTCCTACTTTTATAGATTTCATGATAATGAATGAGTTTTCTGCAAATGTAGATGCCTATCAAATAAGTACTTTCTTTCATAAAGACAGAGGTGGAAAATTGAGGGCCGGACCGGTTTGGGATTTTAATCTTACCTTAGGTCTTGATGTTTTTGGAGACCGTAGTAAAACGAATACCTGGCAATTTAGCAATGGCAGTAATGATGGCGCTAAGTTTTGGACTGACTTATTTGATAACCCGACATACAAATGCTATCTTTCTAAAAGATGGAATGAAGTAACAGCTACAGGTCGTCCGTTGAATTATAACAGTATTACTGCATTTATAGATCAAACTGTCGCACTAATTAGCGAAGCTGCCGTAAGAGAAGAAGAGCGATGGGGGACAGTACCTAATCATGCTATGGAAATAGCCGATATAAAAACATTTATACAGGCAAGGTTGGCCTGGATTACGACTAATTTAGGCTCGTTTGCTTCATGCAATAATCCGGTTTTACCTTTATTAGTAATAAGCAGGATTAATTATAACCCTGGAGAAAGTAATGAGTTCCCTGAATCAGATGATCAGGAGTTTATCGAAATAACAAATGCAGGAACAACTGCGGTTAACCTTTCCGGAGTTTATTTAAGTGAATTGGGGATATCCTATCAGTTTCCGGCAAATGCTACAGTTTCCGGAGGACAAAAAATTTACTTAGCGAGTAATCCTGCTGTATTTCAGGCGAGATATGGTATAGCCGCTTTTGGACAGTTTTTACGTTATATGCCTAATAGTACTCAAAAGCTTGTTCTATCTGATGCATTTGGAAATCAAATTGACAAAGTAGAATATTTTGATAGTGCACCATGGCCTAATGCAGATGGTAACGGAAGTTATCTTCAACTTATAAATACATCATTAGACAATAGCCTTGCAGCGAGCTGGACAGTATCAGATGTTAGTCTTTCAACCAATTTATTTGCTGTAACACAGATGCAGGTATTTCCTAATCCTGTAAATACAGTGCTTTCTATTAGTTCTAAAGATCTTATAAAAGTAACAGAAGTTTATGATATGTCAGGGAAAAAGCTTCACAGCGAAAATCAAAATGCCGATACTGTAACGATAGATTTTAGCAGTTACGCATCGGGAATTTATTTTATAAAAGTGTTTAATAGTGAAGGTTATACAATAGAAAAAATCATTAAACAATAAACGAGTTGAACCGTAATAAGAAAAATCCTGCTTTACTAAAGCAGGATTTTTTTTATTATACGGATACTAGGTAATATCCTGCAAATACTAATTCAAAAGTGTTGTTTACTCATTAGTAGTTATTTAATTTGATTAAAAAAATGATCTTTACTCTAAAATCTAACCATTATGAAAATAAAATTACTTTTAGGAATGCTATTGGTCTCTTTAGGATTAAGTGCACAAACAACACATCATATTGACTGGTTCATGGGTGTAACCAGTACTGATGCCAGCTTAACGATTAATCAGGGCGATATTGTCACATGGACAGTAACGGATAATCTTCCTCATACTATAACAAGTAATGCAGGAGCAGCAAATTCTTTTAATAGCGGTAATATTTCTGGAAATGGACAAACTTTCTCGCATACGTTTGCTAATGCTGGAGTTTCAAGTTATAAATGTAATGTTCATGCAATGATGCAGGGAACTATAACCGCAAATGCTGTTGCAGGTGTAATCGAAAATAACAAAATGAAATTTGAATATTTCCCTAATCCAGCAACAGATGTTTTAACGATTAATGCGGGAGAAATTATTGATAACATTGAGATTTATGATAGCACAGGCAGACAGGTTATGAACTCAAAATCAGGTAATGCTACAAGTAAAGTCTACATGGCAAATTATACTGCGGGTACTTATTTCGTAAAAGTATTTATTGGAGACAAAACAGAAAACATTACGATAATAAAGAAATAATAGTTTTTTAAAAAGAAGCCCCAGCATAATTTATGTTGGGGCTTTTTGATATCTATTATTCCATAAAAGTAATTAGCTTTTCTTAATAAGCACTTTTTCCTGAGTAAATTGGTAAGCAGCATCAAGAAACGCAATCATGTTTTTCAAGTTTACTGTTGCTAATATATTTTGCGAAAATGAATTAAAGTAACCTTCTTCTTTCCACTTTACGAGCTGGTTTTACACACCTGTTACATAAGTGAAATTTTTAAAAAGATTTTCGGCTTAGGATCTATTGGTATATGTGTTCTACCGTTTGCGTGGCACCTAATACAGTCTTCGCTGGTAGGGATATTGAAATTTTTATATAAAAAGTAAGCCGGTATAAAATTTATAGATCGAGCCTGATGTTGTATTTTAAAAGTCCTTCTAAAGCTTCGGGAGAAGTATAATCAAAAGTTTCTTCATGTTTGTCGTGTTCTCTCTTTTGATTGATCCTTTTCAATGAATTGCAAAAACGACGTACATCCTCACTGCTGGTAAGGATAAGATGGGGAACTTTCATATTGTTTCCATCGGCATCTTTGGCAACCATTGTAAAATAGGATGAGTTACAGTGTTTTACCTTACCTGTTTGTATATTCTCTGAAGTTACACGGATGCCTACCACCATAGATGTATTTCCCACATAATTCACAGAAGCTTTCATAGTAACTAGTTCACCAACCTCTATTGGATTCAAAAAATCTACCGTATCTACCGATGCTGTGACACAATAAGTACCGGAATATTTTGAAGCAGCAGCAAAAGCAATCTGATCCATGAGCATAAGTATATAACCGCCATGTATCTTACCACTAAAGTTAGTGTGCGATGGGAGCATTAGCTCTGATATGGTAATTTTAGACTGGCTTACTTTTTTGTATGTAATATCCATGATTTAAGGATTTAGCAGCGTATCGGTTGTGTTTTCTGAATCGTTATCTTCTGCATCTTCTTCTTGTTGAAGAGCGCGGCTGAGTATGTTTTCGGGCAGCGATTTCTTTGCTTTAGCTCCCATTTTCTTTAGCTTCTCTATGCTGGTGATAATGTTTCCACGGCCATCTACCAGTTTACCCATGGCGTTTTGGTATTCGCTTTGCGCATCTTTCATTTTATTACCCACCTTCGTAAGGTCGTTTACAAAACCTTCAAATTTATCATAAAGCGCACCTGCCTGTCGGGCAATCTCATAAGCGTTTTCCTGTTGCTTCTGGTTGGTCCACATACTATCTATAGTACGTAATGTAGCAAGTAATGTACTTGGCGTTACAATTACAATATTACGTTCAAAAGCTTTACTGTAAAGCGAAGTGTCTTCATTAAGCGCAATGGCAAAAGCAGGCTCCATTGGTATAAACAGCAATACAAAATCAGGGCTTTCTATTTTATAAAGGTCATGGTAGTTTTTATCACCAAGTTGGTCAACGTGGCGTTTTATAGAACCAATATGCTCTTTTAGGTGAACAGTTTTTAGTAGTTCGTCTTCTTCATTGATATAGCGCTCATAAGCAATAAGCGATACTTTAGAATCGACAATCATCTTTTTACCATCCGGAAGGTTTATAACAACATCCGGTAATACACGTGCGCCTTCATCGTTAGTGTGGCTTTGCTGTACATAGTATTCACGGCCTTTCTCCAGCCCTGATTTTTCCAGTACGCGTTCCAGTATAAGTTCGCCCCAGTTCCCCTGCATTTTAGTATCCCCTTTAAGGGCTCGCGTAAGGTTAAGGGTTTCACGGCTCATTTGTTCATTCATATCACGCAGGCCTATAATCTGCTGACGCAGTGCAGCATGATAGTCAATGCTTTCCTTGTGGGTATCTTCTACTTTCTTTTCAAACAGATGGATTTTTTCCTGTAACGGAGAAAGTATGTTTTTCATATTCTCGCGATTCTGCTCAGTGAATTTGGTCGATTTCTCTTCCAGGATCTTGTTGGCAAGGTTTTCAAATTCTTTGGTGAATTTTTCCCTTAACTCATCGGTTTCCTGTCTTTGTTCGCGCATGCGTTCAAAGAGGTTATCAAAGTCAGTTTCTTTTTTAGTCAGCTGAACAGTCAATGCTTCCTTAGCCTGGCGAAGGCTGTCGCGATCGGCATTCGATTGTACCAATTGCTTTTCCAGACCCAAAAGCTCGTTTTGTGCTTGCTGTTTTAATTGCTGAATGTGTAGCTGAAGGCTGTTGTTGCGTTCTTCAAACACTTTTTTGTCTGAAGTTGCTTTAGATGAAAACACCAATTTGCCAATGTAAATACCTATGGCAAGGGCAATAATAAAGGCGAGTAAAAGAGAGATTGTATCGGGCATTTAAGTTGTTTTTGCTGGAAAGTAAAAGTAAGGAAAATATTGAGATGGTATTAAGATTTTGGATACGCCATATTGTAAAAAGTTTATATTTGGATTATTAATTTTTTATAAATTGATTGAGTTACAAATTGGAAGAATAGAAGTAATATCAAAAACTGAAAAGTATGAATTTTTTAAATTTTGTATCGAATAATATAATCGAAAAGTCCTTCAATATATCAGTATGGATAATAAGACAATTTAATGATAAAAAGGTCTTAGATAAAAAGTTGAATGAATTAAGGTGTTTGCCAATTGGGACCCTCGGTAAAGAAATAGCAAATTGTCTTGATGAAAACAATCTTGATTTGGTTGCCGGTTATGAAAGTCATGATCTTAAACATATAGTGCTGGGGTATAAAATGACTCCTTTAGATGAAATAAGAATGCAGGCTTTTATGCTGGGAAATGGCAATTATACTTTTCCGTGTATTGCGATTCTTATTTTTGGAATGCTGCTTTTACCACATAAATGGCTCATATTTGCAGAAGATTTTAAGAGAGGGCGTGTAGTTCATCCAATAAGTTCATGGACCATTGAAGTATATGGAGAAAAACAATTAATAGATATGCGAAAAATAATAACTGATAATCAAATAAATAGGAGTCATTTTTCGATACCCAAAATTGTTAGATTTAGTGCTTTTTTAGCAATGATATCAGGTGTTTTCGGGATGTTATTTTGTCTTCCATATCTATTCTCATCGTCATTAGAAGATTTGGTAGGTGCCGGATTCCCTTTTGTAGGAGGAACAATACTTACTATTGGAGGACTTATTGCGTTGTCAAATTTAACTCAAAAATCAAATTTAGTCCTTAATAAGTAAAACATAAATGAGTAATAGTTACGTAACCTTCAAAAAATTTCCTGATGCAACACAAGCTAAAGGATTACAGCAATTTCTAATAGAAAACGGTATTGAATGCCTTTTTGTTGATGATTCACCGAGTCTTGGCAGCAGCTTTTCGAGCGATCTGCTTAAAGAATATGAAATACAGATGCACCCGGATAATTTTGAAAAAGCCAATACACTTTTAGAAGAGCATGCTGAGAATTTTCTTAAAGACGTTCCAGAAGATTATTATCTTTTCACGTTCACTGATGAAGAATTGCATGATGTTGTTTTAAAACATGATGAATGGAGTGAGTTTGATTATATGCTTGCCCGCAAACTGCTTGACGAAAGAGGTAAATCAATTGATGAAGCTCACATTAAAAGTTTAAGAGAACAACGTATTGCTGATCTTGCCAAGCCGGAAGGCGATCAAAAAAGCTGGATTATTATAGGGTACATTTTATCACTTCTTGGCGGGTTTTTTGGTGTTATTACAGGATATGTATTATGGTCGTCTAAAAAAACACTGCCTAATGGCGATATGGTTCCTACCTATTCTGCAACCGACAGGATGCATGGTAAAAACATCCTTATTTTAGGGATAATTGTATTAGTGGTATCGGTTTTAGTTAAAATTCTAAAATTGATATAAACAGAATATCTTTATAGAAAAGGCAGGGATATCCCTGCCTTTTCTGTTTTAGGTATATTAATTCACAAAGGTTTAATCATAAAATGAAACGCAAATTAAGGGATATTAATTAAATTGCAGTAAAATACCATCTTATGCAAAAGAGCTTTTTATGGAACGGTTTACTAAATGATACAGAAGAGCATTGTGCTGTAAATTATCTTGATAAAGGCATCATGGTGCGATCTGAAGTAGAAGGATGGGCAGAGGGAAAACCCGTTTACCTTGACTATACCATTAAACTGGATGTCCATTGGAATGTGCTGGAGTTTGAAGTGATTTTCCATATAAGTGATATTGAGCATATACATCATTTTAAAAGAAATGCTTTGGGTGGCTGGATTGATGGTAAGGATAATGAATATCCTGAATTTGACGAATGCCAGTATATCGATATTTCGCTCACTCCATTTACAAATACACTCCCAATAAACGGACTCAATCTTGCACTAGGTCAAAGCCATGAATTTAATTTGGTTTATGTCGACGTAATGAGAAATACAATACGAAAAGACCATCAGCGCTATACAAGAATTGGAACCAACAGCTATCGTTTTGAGAATGACAGCACCAATTTTACAGCTGATATAGATGTGGATACCGATGGGCTCGTTACCCATTATCCAAAAATGTTTGATATGATACAACCTAAATAACCGTAATATGGATACCCAACACATTGCAGCACTCGAAAGCAGACTAATTGAAGCCATGAAAACCAGTAATGTTCAGGAACTGGATGTGCTATTGGCAGATGATCTTGTATTTACTGCACACACAGGGCTATTGTTTACAAAACAAGATGACCTGGATTCTCATGCATCAGGCAATATTGAGATCTTTAGTATCGAGCCTTCAGAACAAAAGATACGAATAGAAGGGAATGTTGCTATTGTTTCGGTGCTATTGGAAATAAGCGGTTCTTTTTTTGGGAATACTGAAGTTGGTTTTTACCGCTTTACAAGAGTGTGGAAAGACCACGGTGCACAATGGCAGATTATTGCGGCGCATTCAACACAGGTAGTTTCTTAAAAGATGTCGCCGGAAGAGATAAGGCTGCGCAGGCAGTACAATCAAAAATTATTACAATCCGATTTTACAACCCCGGAACAGGTGGTTTCTTATATGGCTGGTATGCAGGCTCAGGAATATGCTATGGCAAAATGGGCTGTAGCATTGCGTATGCAGGAAACTGTAGAATCTGAAGTTGAAAAAGCATTTAATGACGGCAGGATATTGCGTACTCACTTACTACGGTCTACCTGGCATTTTGTAACGCAGGAAGATATCCGATGGATGCTCGATATTACCGCACCACGTGTTATTACTACTAATGCTTTTATGTATCGTAAATGTGAATTAGATTCGGCTCTCTTCAATAAATGCAATACGATTTTAGAGCAATTGCTTAGGGATAATAATTACCTCTCCAGAGATTCAATAAAAACAGAACTTGCTAATAAAGGCATTGAAGGTGATGGTTTAAGAATTAGTCTCATTATGATGCAGGCAGAACTGGAAGGTCTTATCTGTAGTGGCCCAAGACAGGGTAATCAATTTACCTATGCCCTGATAGATGAACGCGCTCCCAATGCAAAACGACTAAGCGGGGAAGAAGCCCTGCGTGAATTGTGCCTTCGGTATTTTAAAAGCAGAGGTCCGGCATCGCTTAAAGACTTTACTACCTGGAGCAGTTTAACCGTTAAAGATGCTAAAGATGGTTTAGGCATGATCGCACAGGATTTTGAAAAAACGACTATTGAAGGTGTGGAGTATTATTATTTATCGGATATGCCGCCAATGGTAAAAAAGCAATTTGATTTCCTGATGCCTGATTATGATGAATACGGTATGGGATATAAAGACAGGAGCGTACTCCTTGAACAGGGTTCGGCAGGCAATAAAAACCAGTTTGACAGGGTTATTATTGTAAACGGAATGATTGCCGGTTCCTGGAAGCGTACCTTGAAAAAAAACAGTGTATTGTTGGATCTACAGTTATTTAAACCTCATAAAGCCACAGACAGATTGATAGTATCCGCGATAGAAAAATACAGTAAATTTTTAGGAAGAAAAGTAGAATTGGTTTAATTTGCAGACTACTTATGCTGATTATGAAAAATATAATTATTGAAGTTCCCGCTTCAAGTGATTTTGCAGAACTTGTATCTGTTTGGGAAGCCTCTGTAAGAGCTACACATGATTTTCTTAAGGAAGAGGATATACAGTTTTATAAGCCTTTAATCTTAAATGAATACCTTAAGGCTGTCAATTTGTATTGTATTAAGACTGATAACGGCGCTATTGCCGGTTTTATGGGACTGGGCGAAGACAGTATAGAAATGCTGTTTATACACCCTTCGTTTCGAGGCAGCGGAATTGGTAAAGCCTTATTATTATTTGCTGTAAATGACCAAAAGATTACTAAAGTAGATGTGAATGAACAGAACGATCAGGCAACCGGCTTTTATGCAAAAATGGGATTTGCCGTTACAGGTAGATCGGATTTAGATGGTATGGGCAAGCCGTATCCTATACTGCATATGGAACTTGCAGGATAATAAAAAACAAGAATTTTCCTTAAATTTGAAAAAATACTTTTGCCATGAATATTAAAGTTATTGCTTTTGATGCTGATGATACACTTTGGGTAAATGAACCTTTTTTTCAGGAAACTGAAAAAAAATTCTATCAGCTTATGGAAGATTATCTTCCGGCGCACAGTGTAGCAAAAGAGCTGTTTAAGATAGAAATTGCCAATCTTGATTTGTACGGTTACGGAATCAAAGCGTATATACTAAGCATGATAGAGGCTGCACTTCATATTTCTGAAAAAACGATCAGTGTAGAAGCAATAGAAAGGATATTACAGTACGGTAAAGAAATGCTGGACAAACCTATAGAATTACTGGATGGCGTAGAAGATGCGCTTAAAGCACTGCATGGCAAATACAAACTGGTGGTAGCGACTAAAGGTGACCTTAAAGACCAACACAAAAAGTTACATGAATCTGGGCTTGGGCATTATTTTCACCATATTGAAGTGATGTCAGATAAGCAGAAGATCGATTACTCTAAAATGCTGCAAAGGCTGGAAGTTGATCCGTCTGAGTTTTACATGATCGGAAACTCATTAAAATCCGATGTACTCCCTGTATTGGAAATTGGCGGACATGCCTGCCATATTCCTTTTCACACTACCTGGGCACATGAGCAGATAGATCATACGATAGAACATCCAAATTTTAGGCAGATGGATACTATAACACAATTATTGCCACTTTTACTATCATGAAATATTTATTAGACTTAGATAACTGGCCAAGAAAAGATCATTTTAATTTTTTCAAACAATTTGAAGAACCTTTCTTTGGTGTCACAGTAACAATTGATTGTACTAAAGCTTACAATAAAGCAAAAGAGGACGGTATTTCTTTTTTCCTTTACTATCTCCATAAGTCATTGGCTGCAGCCAATACAGTGGAAGCTTTCCGTTATCGTATAAAAGGGAATGAAGTATTAGTATATGATGAGTTACATGCATCGCCTACCATAAACCGCCCTGACGGTTCTTTTGGATTTGCCTATATGGATTTTCATAATGATTTTGAAACATTTTATGACGAAGCTCAAAAAGAAACCGAAAGAGTACAAAACAGTAAAGGACTTGTTCCGGCGGTTTCGGGTGAAAATGTAATTCATTTTTCATCAATTCCGTGGATCAATTTTACTTCTCTGTCGCATGCCCGTAGTTTCAGCTTTAACGATTGTATTCCTAAAATATCTTTTGGTAAAATGACTGATACAAATGGTGTTAAAACAATGCCGGTATCGGTTCACGTGCACCATGCATTAATGGATGGTTACCATGTTGGTCAGTTTATTGAGCGTTTCCAACAATTGATGGATGAATCTGAGGTAAAACAAGAAGAGGTTTTAAAAATGTAGGTTTTAAAAGTCAAAAGAAATTACTCTTTTATATGATTTTTACAGTATAGTAAAAATGCATTGGCAAGCAGATTATGAGAAGAAAGATAAAATAAAGGTGTCAATTGATATCTATGTGTTTTTATCTGCTCCGGGAAAAAGATGGTGAACCAAAAATATTTGCCAGCATAAGAGAGGATGAAGAAAAAGTAATCAAAGACAATAAGCTTAATCCCTATGAAAAATTAACAGATTTTTAATGAAATGAAATGAGATCAAATGTAAAATGATCCTATATTGTAGTAAAATTATCTGTAATAAATTTTATAGTAGCTATGGAAGAAGGGACGCTTTTAGAAGTAATAAAAAGACAAAAAATAGATGAAGCAAGGCAATTATTCAAACAAGGCGAAAAATTGCAGAAAAATCTTCCTTATTCTGAAAAGAACCAGGTTTACCTAGCTTTGACAATAAAAAAAGCGTACGATCTTATTGAGATTTTAATAAAAGACGGATTTGTTGAAACTGACATGTATGAATATGAGAGTTATGACTTCAGCATTTTTGTTCCCTTATTTAGGAATCTGGGCGAAAGTCCCGAAGAGCTGGAGTTTATTGAAACATTTATTGCAGCGTTGGATAATGTTAATGATGCTGTTCAGGATAAAACCCTGCTTGACCTCGCCCTTTACCATAATGTTCCTGTTGAGGTTGTTAAAAAACTAATAGTTGGGGGTTGTGATGTAAATTATAGAGACAATTCCCAAGCAAATTACCTGCATAGGATAATACAGGAATTTAATATCAAAGAAGATATTGGATCCGCTTATATCGAGCTGTTCCTGTCAGAAGGCATAGACATCAATGAAGGAAATGTAGTTGATGAAACTCCGCTTCATTTTGCCGTTAATAAATCAAAAGAAAAATATATTGAATTATTGCTTGCTAATGGAGCCGATCCAAATCAGCAGGATAAGAGAGGCGAGAGTCCTTTTTACTGCGCTTTAGCATATCAGGTATGTAACAATGACCTGTACAGGACATTAACGAAATATGCACAACCGGACTTTGATATGGTTAACAATGAAGGTATAGCTTTGCTGGCTAGTACTTTAAGAATGCGCAGTCGTGCTTCTGAAGCTGATATAGATGTAATAAAATCAATGATTGCCGACGGAGCGGATATATATCAGGAATCACCGTATTATGGAGAACCTAAATCAGCATTAGACTGGATAGCAGAAATGCCCGGGCAAATGTTAGAGGCTATTATTGAAACCGGAAGTATAGATATAGACAGGAAAGATAACAAAGGCAATTCTATATTACATAAAGTATGTGCTTATAATGTTAACTATGACCAGGAAGTTGCCAGACAAGTTTACAGGAAGGCAAAGCTGCTTATAGAAAAGGGAGCGGACGTAAATAGCACAAACGACCTGGACCAGACACCTATGATGCTTGCCGCACAAGACAACTTAAAGGCAAAAACAGTAGAACTATTATTAAAATCTTAAAACTATATTATGTCCTTATCATTCATCATTGCTTGTGAAGGCGGTAAACGAAAAATTGCAGAGCTATTATTGGTTAATAACGAAGTAGATGTTAACTATACAGATGAAAAGGGAAGGACAGCGCTTCATTATGCTGCTCATCATGGCTATCTGGATTTAGTTAAGCTGCTTATTGATAAAGGGGCCAGCCTGGATTATGAAGATCATGATGGCGAGACGCCTTTTTATTTTGCCTGTCTTCAAAAACAAAAACAAACAGCCCTTTTTCTGTTGGAAAAAGACGCCAAAGTAACAATCAATGATTTGCAAGGAAACAGTTTACTGCATCTAACAGCAAAAACTGGCCAAAAAGAAGTGATAGAAAGTCTGCTTGAACACAATATTGGAGTGGATTTGGAAAATAATAATGGAGAAACGCCTTTGTTTATCGCATCAGCATACCGAAACAAAGAGGTTGTGCAAATGCTTATTGACAAAGGAGCCAATGTAAACACAACTAACAAAGCCGGCGATAGCCCCCTTATTATTGCTGCAAGGTCTAAAAATGCACCCATGGTAACCTGCCTGCTTGAAAATAATGCAAATATTAATCATACAAACCATGCCGGTGAATCGGCGCTTCTTATTGCCTGCTATGATACTAACAGGATTCTGACCGGTTTATTGGTAGAACAGGGAGCAGATGTAATGGCTATGTCCAAAGACGGACTCTCGCCTGTATGGTATGCCTGTGCGAACAACCAAAAAGAAATTGTAAGCCTCTTTTTAGATAATGGTGTGAACGTAAATTTCAGCATGCCGGCATCAGGCGATACTGTTAGCATGTATAGTTATCTGGATTGGGTAGAAAGTGCTTCCAGCCTGTCTATGAGCAGTTCTTTTACATTAAACCATACATATAGCTATGCAGGGGAAAGCCTGTTGCATGTGGCAGCAAAGAACGGACACTTAAGCATGCTTAAGCTTTTGTTGGAAAGAGGCGCAGATATTAATATACAGGATGAATCAGGCAATACACCCCTGCATTATGCGGCTTCAAATGGTAAAAAAGATATAGTTAAATACCTAATTGACCAGCAAGCCGATACAGCTGTAGTAAATGTTAAAGAGCAGCGCGCAGTGGACTATGCTTCCATAAAGGGCTATAATGAGATTGTTGAGCTTTTGCTGGGCGGTCAGCCTCAATCTCAAAAAGTTGCACAACCAAATGTACAAGATACAAAACAAGGTGATGCAGTTGCCGCTACAGATAAGAAAAAAGCACTTTTGGATATTAAAGATCTGTTGGATCTTGGTATTTTGACACAATCTGAGTTTGATAATGAAAAGGCAAAAATCTTATCGGGTAAATAGATTTCGTATAGCACAAATGGATTGGAACTACGTTTAGGATGAGACCGCAGGTGTTGTGCTGCATTTTCTTAAATAAATAAAATAATACTAATGGCAGATCAAAGTTATTTCAATCACATACGCTTTTACACACCGCATCATTTTGTGTTTTATCCGGTAATGCTGGTATTCATTATTGCCTCGGCATGGTTTGCCTGGACAGATGAAAAAAACACTATAGTGTGGTTGTTTATAACAGCCGTATTTATTACCATTACGATGTTAAGTTTTATGATGCGTCAGCATTACGCACTTACACTGCAAAACAGGATCGTGCTTATGGAACTTCGTTATCGTTATTTTGTAGTTACAGGACAGCGACTGGAATCCTTGGAAGAAAAATTGACAGAAGGTCAACTGTTTGCCCTGCGTTTTGCTCCTGATGAAGAACTGGTGGCACTAACACAAAAAGCAATAAATGAAAACCTTTCTGCTGACAAGATAAAAAAATCCATTAAACATTGGAAAGCAGATAATCGAAGGGTATAAATACAATTCATATAATTAAAAAAACGGTTCCATAAAGGAGCCGTTTTTCTTTAAAGGTCAGATTATTATTCCATTTCTTCTCTGTTTCTACGGTTATAGTCGGTAGTGTAACGATTCAGGTCGGTATCACTGTAACGTCCATGAGAAGATTCGGTTTCGTCTTTATAAAAAGTTCCGGCCGATTGCATATTACGGGAATCTTCGCTGTTACTGTGTTTATTATCTATGTCCCAGCCGGAATCATTAAAATCGTCATTATCGCTTCTCATGTCCTGCGATTCGTCATTCGAACCGGGAGATAAAATAGTATTCCAGTCATCATCCCTGTCTTTATTAAAACGATCCATTTTTTTAGATTCATTTTCATGTTGATGTTCCCAGCTGTCCTGGCCCGGATCATCATTTCTATTCGTTCGCATAATGGTATAGTTTATTAGATGTTACTATTCAATTATTCAATGTTTATCCATCCTCCCCTCCTGTATTTTTTGAGGTGTCTTGGTGGCTGTTGTTTTTTTAGCAGCTCCTTTTTCTGCTTCTGCCATTGTCTTTTTTAAATTAGAAGGTTTTTTTTCTTCTAATGGTTTGCCGCTTGATACTTTAGGTGCCGGGGTTTGATTTCCTGATGCCATGATTATTGATTTTTAGATGGTTACATTATAAAGTTCTAAAAATCAAGAAGGAGATAATAGCCAATTAACACTCTTTTTAATTGAAAATGTTATAGAAAACTTTAACAAAGACCGTAGTTTGAAGTAATAGAAAGGGATAACGTTTGCTAAACCATTGTGTGTTAATTTAAGTTTTAACAAATAATTCACGTAAAACATTGTGAATAAAGGAGTAACAATAATTAAATTAGTAAGGGCTTAGTACGTGTTTACTGATTAAAGAATCTTGAAAACGACGATTCCTTTCTTATATCTCAATCAACTAATTTTTAATACAATAGTATGTCAACAAAAATATGGACACTTGATTTAGCACATTCTGAAGTGCATTTTAAAATAAAACATTTGGTAATTTCTACTATAACGGGCTCGTTTACTATTTTCTCGGGTTCGCTTAAAACCGTTACTGTAGATCATAATGATTTTGCCAATGCAGCTTTTGATATGCTTATTGATGTGTATAGTATTGATACCAATAATCTTGATAGAGACAAACATCTAAAATCTCCTGATTTTTTTAATGCTGACCTATATCCGCAAATGAAATTTCATTCTACGTCATTTAAACATATACATGGAGATGAATACAAACTTACAGGACCATTAACTATAAAAGGAATTACCAGAGAGGTAACCTTTGATGTGCTTTTTGGAGGACAAGCTAAAGATGGTTTTGGTATTAACAGAGCAGGCTTTGAGATAACAGGTACTATTAACAGGAATGATTTTGATATCCATGCACCTGACGTTACTGAGGTCGGAGGGCTTGTACTAGGCGAAGAAATTAAATTATTAGCCAATATTCAGTTTATTTATGATATCGATTAAGTTCACAACTGTGACTTTATGCATAAAAAAAGAGCTTTAAGCTCTTTTTTTATTTTCCGGGGTTTATATTTCCTCTTTGTTTTTTATTATCAGCATGGGAGGAAGGGTAGCGCTTTTCATTTATGTCAGAATTAAAATCGCGGTTTTCGGCTGTTTTCTTATCTTCTGCTTCGTTTTTTGTTCCTCTGCTTTTACTCACTACTTCACCATTATCTTCAACGGCTTTTTCGTTTTGGCTTACAGGAGATGCTTTCTTTTCGTCAACATCCCTGGCTCTTTTTACAACTTCTGTACTGCCGTCTTTGTTTTTATCCAGTTCAGTTTTTAGTTTTGCAGCTGCAGGATCGTAATTTCTAGGCAGATTATCACCACTAAAGCCTTCATTCTTTTCACTCACTTTGCCTTGATTGTTTATCTTTTGTGCTCCCAGATCTTTAGGATCATTTGTATCTGCTGCCATAATAAATAATTTTGATTGTTATTTGAATCTTTAGAATCAGATTTTTTACTTGAAATTGATAGTTTACTTATAACTTGCAATGGCACTATAATGTGATGCTGCAATATAATTCACTGTTTTTTCTAAGGAAGGTTTAATGTCACTATAACCATCTTTAAGCTGCCCTGATGATGAGAAGTAATCAGGTATCTTGTAGTTTATAAGTACATCATCGTTAGCATAAATATCGGTTATAGTGAAGACCAATTTGTAATAAGTGCCATACGAGTTAAGCTTCATGCTATACCGTATAGTATATTGAAAAGTTTCGCCAAGATTCCTGTAAAAAAAGGCATTTCTTTTATATGCGGTTATAGTTAGTGAGTTTGATGTCACATCTGACACATCATATCCTTTTTGACCTCTATTAAACTCTGCTGCCCACGATTTGGATAGTTCGATGAATTTTTCCTGTGAAATAGATGGTATTTGTACTTCTACAGGATCGAAACCATACGGCATTAAAACCATTTGTGGTTGGGCTATTGCAATTCCTGCAATAAATAGACATAGTATAGGCAGGAGTTTTTGCATGACTATCCGGCTTTGTTTAATGCCTTTTTAAACTCGTCCTGTATCATATCTGTAGATAAGAAAAAAGGCTTTTTATCTATGGTAATCGTAATATCATCACCATTAATACTGTACTTGCCTTCAAATTTTCCCAACATTGTATCTCCTTCAAATGTTCCTTCCTGTTCATTTCCGGCAAGGCTGCCTTTATCGCCTACTGTACTTTTTATCTTGCTTAGAAGCTGTGTTTTGTCTCCGGGGTAATTTACTGTAAACTGACTCATAACATTATATTTTACGTTAATACGTAAATTTAATCAATACAAAACCGATAAGTGTTTAGCTTTTGTTAAACCTATTCTTACTTTATAACAAAACCGCCCTTTTGGACGTCAAAAGAAATATTCTCATCATTAAATAATTTGTCGAATACTTTGTTTGTAATGAGGTTTTTAGGAGTATCCTGTGTTACACTGTCGGGAGTCATTACTACCATTTCGTCGCTTAGCTGTAGTGCGAGATCAAGGTCGTGAGTAGAGTAGAGGATACATTTTCCGGTTTCGGAAGTTAATCGTTTTAAAAGTCTTAGCAAATTTACTTTATGTAGTAAATCGAGGTGTGTAGTGGGTTCATCCAGAATAATGAGCGGAGTATCCTGAGCAAGTGCTCTGGCAATAAGTACTTTTTGCAATTGGCCATCGCTGATTTCAAAATGCCTTTTATGGATAAGATATTCAATTTGTGTAAGCTGTATGGCTTTGTTAACCTGTTGTATATCTTCGGGAGATAATGTGCCCAGCCAGTTGGTATAGGGCTGCCTGCCCAGTGCAACAAGTTCAAAAACGGTAAGGTTACTTGGCGGAAGGCTTTCGGTAAGTACAATGCCTAATGTTTGCGCCAGTTCTTTAGCGTTGTAGTCATTTACTTTTTTACCCTTTAAAAGTACAGTGCCTTTTAAAGGTTGCTGAATACCTGTGAGGGTTCTTAGCAGGGTAGATTTACCTATACCATTAGCACCTATTAATGCAATTAGTTTTCCTTGCGATAAGGTAATATTTATACTATCTGCTATAGCGGCCGATTCTTTTTTATTGGAATATCCTATGCTTAATTGCTCAGCGGATAATATGATGTTATCTCTTTCCATAAGGTTAGCTAAAAATTCCTTTTCGTTTGTGAAGTAACAGCCATATTACTATTGGAGCACCAATTATAGAAGCTATAGCATTAATAGGCAGTACATATTCACTTCCCGGAAGCTGCGTAAATGTGTCACAAAAAAGCAGTATACCTGCACCTATAAGTATGGTTGCCCAAAACAATACAAGGTGGCTGCTGGTTTTAAAGATCAATTTTGCAATATGTGGCACTACAAGCCCTATGAATACTATAGGTCCTGTAAAAGCAGTGATTGCTCCTGTAAGCAGACTTGTTGCGATTATAATTAGTATTCTGGTCCTTTTAAAATTAATTCCCATACTTTTTGCATAACGCTCACCAAGAAGTAAAGCATCCAGTGGTTTTATGCATAGGGCAGCCATTAATAAGCCAGTAAAGCAGGCAACGGCCAAGATTATAATATTAGACCAAGGAAGGTTTCCAAGGCTGCCTAAAGCCCAAAACGTAAACTTCTGCAATTGTTCTGCAGTACTAAAGTAACTCAATACGCCTACAATGGCACCGGTAAAGCTGGAAAACATCAGCCCGATAATAAGTATTGCCATAGTATCGCGTAGTTTTTGTGCTACGACCAGTATAGCAAGCAGTACAATAAAACTTCCTGCTATAGCTGCCAGCACAATTCCATATGGTGAAAGGAAAAATCCTGCGAATACTCCGGAAAGCATACCTGCGCCAAGGATAACAAAGGCAACACCAAGGCTGGCGCCAGAGCTTAATCCTAATACATCAGGGCCAGCTAAGGGATTACGGAAAAGGGTTTGCATAAGCAATCCGCTTATTGATAAACCAATACCTACGAGTACAGCCGTTACTGCTTTAGGCAAGCGGTAATGTAGTACAATATATTCCCATGCTGTTTTGCTTGCTTCGCCACCAGTAAGGCTTTGAATTACATCATACATAGGTATTTTGACTGATCCGAGGCAGATATTGACAAGGAACAGCACTGTAAGGGTAATACCTAAAATTGTAAATAGCAGTATGTTTTTTTTGTGCTGCAAGAGTTGAAACTATTTTAGTTTTTCGAAGAAATGAAGTTTGTAATCAGGTAACACGTCAGGGTGTAAAATGCTTATCATATCTTTAAGTACCAGATCCGGACGGTTTGGCGCAAGTTCGTAATAGATAAGTCCGCCTTTTTTACCTTTCTTAGTACTGAACGAATATACATTATGTGTTTTAAAAGCTTTAAATTCTCCGTAATGCGGGTTGGAGTCTGTCATTTCCTTCAGTGAGGTAAACTGGCTTGGACCTATCCAGAAATCAGCGTTTTGGGCTTTATCTAAAACTGTTTCAAAAGAAAGGTTAAGACTGCCTGTCCCTTCAGAATCTGCCCAAAGATATTTTGCTTTTGCATCTTTTAAAAATAGTGCCGGCCAACTACCACCTTGTGGTAAATACCAATGATCCTGATATAAAGCACCTGCTAGAACAGTAGGTGTACCGGTTACATTTTTAACCAATGCTAATGCATTGTTATATTCTTTTTCGACATCATTAAACAAAGCAGCAGCCTTGTCATCCTGATCGTATAAGGCACCAAAGAATTTAATCCATTCGGCTTTGCCCAGCGGTGTTTGTTCTGTCCAGTCGCCATTGTATAAAATAACCATACCGCTTTGCTTCAGGTTGTTCATGGTTTTGTTGTTACTGCTAATGCTAAAACCTACTACAGCATCGGGAGCCAAATCTATCATTACTTCAGTATTCAGGCTTTCGTTAGTACCTACTTCTTTTACTTTTCCGGCATCTACACGTGCTCTTGTTTTCTCAGAAGAGATATAATCTGTGGTAGGGAAACCGACTAATGTATTTTCTACACCAAGCATTTCCAGTGAAGGAACATGAGTTGTAGAGGTCACTACTACCGATTTAAGCGGTACAGATACCACAGTATATTTTTTAAGGCTATCCGGTACAATACCATCTTTTTGCTGCATTACATAGGTAAACGTTTCTTTAGCATCCGGCCACGGATTGGTCACTTTTACTACAGTAAAGCCTTTATAACGGTATATTTCAAGCCCTTTTGCGTGTTTTATTGTGTTTTCAGGTTTCGCCGCAGAACCTGTATCTGCACTGGTTTCTTTTTTACATCCGGTGAATGCTAAAACCACAAAAAGGAATAGAGGATAGAATAGTTTCATAAAAATATTGAATGTGATGCAAATGTATAAATTAAATATTTCAATATATGTTCTATATTTGCGCCAACTTAAGGTTGTGATATGCAATACGGTGTATCACATTAAAAGGGAATCAGGTTTAATACCTGAGCTGTTCCCGCAACTGTAAGCTTATTCCGCTGCGGCGGAAGGTTGTTGTTAACTGCAAACCACTGTGCGATCTGCGTACGGGAAGGTAAACAACAATACGCAAGCCAGGAGACCTGCCTTGAAGTGTAACTAATATCGGACTTTCGGGAAAAAGGTTCAGGGATTATGAAACTGAAAAAAATATTCTTACCGTTTTTACTTTTATTGTGCCAATTTATTGCAGCGCAGAGCGATAGCGTTATCAAACTTAAAGCAGTTGTTATTTCGGATACGCAATTGCGTGATTTTTCTAATACGCAGTCGGTCCAGAAATTAAACGATTCTGTTATCAGCAGGAATTCACCTTCGCTAACATCATTATTGAATTACAATACAGTTATCTATTTTAAAGAAAACGGATTGGGTATGGTGTCTTCGCCGTCCTTTAGAGGTACAACTGCACAGCAAACGGCTATAATATGGAATGGTATCAACATCAATTCTCAGCTTCTTGGCCAGACCGATTTTAACGTACTCAATACTCGCGATTTTAGTTCTATTAGTGTAAAAGCAGGGGGTGGGAGCGTTGTATATGGTAGTAGTGCTATTGGCGGAAGTATCCACCTGAATAATGATTTAACCTTTGGAGATCAATTTAAAAACAGCCTGCGTTTTGATTATGGCAGTTATAATACTATTGGTACACATTATAACCTTAAAGCAGGTACAGATAAGATTAGTACCAATGTGAGTATAAGCCGTAATAGTTCTGATAATGATTATGAATATCCGGGGAAGGATATGAAAAATGAGAACGGGCAATACTATAATACCAGCATGAACCTTGCTTTTGCTTATAAGCTAAATTCAAAAAATATCCTTCGCTTTTACAATTACCTGTTTGATGGTGAAAGGCATTTTTCGGGTACACTGGCAGCACCTTCAAAAAGCAAGTATCAGGATACCAATATGCGCAATATGCTGGAATGGACAGGATATTACAACCGTTTTACCTCAAGATTAAAAACAGCTTACCTGTATGAAAAATACAAATATTTTGAAAATTATAAAAATGACTTTTTCACTTTTGGTAATGTAAAAACATTCATAGTACGATATGATCTGACGTATGATGTTTCGAACTCCATCAAACTGAATTCTATTGTAGATTATACACAGAACAATGGAGATGGATCTGATATTATCAATAAAAAAAGAAATATCGGATCGGGCAGTTTGTTGATGAAACATAGTGTCAGCACAAGATTTCAATATGAACTAGGTGTTCGCAAAGAGATCACCGATACTTATGACAGTCCTTTGCTTTTCTCTGTGGGAACTAATTTTGCAGTAGCCGATTTTTATACTATAAAATTAAATACTTCCCGAAACTTCAGGATGCCAACCTATAATGACCTTTACTGGTCAGGCAGTGGGAATCCTGAGCTGAACCCTGAAACATCGTATCAGGCTGAAATTGGGAATGTTTTTAAATTCAACAATACTACTTTAACAGTTACAGGGTATTACATAAAATTACGTGATATGCTGCGTTGGATACCCTCAAAAGACGGTGTTTGGCGTCCTGAAAATGTAGGAAGGGTAAATACATTTGGAGCAGAATCGATACTTAACTGGCACAAAAGAATAGGTGCAGGTACGTTAGAATTTAATGGTACTTATGCGTATACTGTTTCACGTGAGGATGGTAAAAGTGAACAGCTTATTTATGTTCCTTTTCACAAAGCTACAGCTTCATTAGCTTATGGATGGAAAAATGTTTCGGTGTATTACCGACACTTGTTTAATGGGGAAGTATTTACAACGTCTGATAACGAATATAAAATTGACCCTTATAACGTTTCGTCTCTAGGGGCTGAGTATGATTTTAAATTGTTTTCCGGACTCGGACTTGGCTTTCAGGTAAATAATCTTTGGAACGAAGAATACCAGAATGTGGATGTGCGACCTATGCCTGGACGTAACTATAACATGTATCTTAACTTTAATTTTTAATATATGAAACTACACAAACTGCTTTTAACAGTGATCTTAGGATCATTTTTGTTTGTATCATGTTCAAGTGATGATAATAACGACAGCAAACCTAGTGGTGCTTATGATAACGGAGTTATTGTGCTTAATCAGGGTAACTTTTTAAAAGGTAATGCATCAATATCGTTTTTATCGAACTCATTTGTAACTGAAAACAACATTTTCTCGACTGTAAATAACGGTGCAGTATTGGGTGATACAGGACAGGATATTGGTTTTAAGGGCGATCTTGCTTACATCGTACTTAATGTTTCTAATAAAATAGAAATAGTTAACCGCTATACTTTTGCAAAAGTTGCTACTATTAGTAATGGTCTTGTTAACCCACGATACATTGCTTTTCATAATGATAAAGCTTATGTAACGAATTGGGGTGACGGAAATATAAAAACAGATGATTATGTAGCTGTAATAGACCTAAAAACAAATACTGTAACAGGTACAATTCCTGTTGTTGAAGGTCCGGAAAGGATTATTGAGGAAAACGGGAAACTGTATGTAGCTCATGCCGGAGGTTTTGGTTACGGTAATACTATTACGGTTATAAAAACAGCTAACAATACTATCGAAACTACAATTACTGTGGGGGATGTACCTAATTCTATTGAAACGGAAAACGGAAAACTGTATGTGTTAACATCTGGTAAATCAGAATTTTCAGGAAGCGAAAGTGCCGGTAAATTTCACATTATTACTCTAAATGATAATAAAGTAACAACAACATTAGACTTTACAGGATTAACACATCCATCTAACCTTGTTATAGAGGATAATAGGATTTATTATACCCTAAATAATGATGTTTACACTATGACACTAGCTCCATCTGTATTACCAGCAACATCTTTATTCTCTACTACTGCACAAGGGGTTAAAAATGGCATTAACTGTTTTGCTGTGGAAGATAGCAGGATTTATGTTGGTGATGCTTTAGATTTTAATTCTAATGGTAAAGTATATGTTTATTCTTTACAGGGAGCATTACAACATTCTACTACAGTGGGTTTAATACCTGCAGGTTTCTATTTTAATGACTAAATTTTATAAAAAAATGAAAAAATTTTTACTCTCGGTTGTATTAACGGCCACATTTACTTTTTCTGCTTTAGCGCAATACACAGATGGCGTTTTTATTCTTAATGAAGGCGGAGCAGGAAGTGATAATTCATCCCTTTCTTTTTTAGCAAACAGTACTTTGCAAAATAATGTTTACGGTAGTGTAAACAATGGTGATAAATTAGGTGATACCGCACAAAGCATGGGCTTTAAAGGCGATAAGGTGTATGTTGTACTAAACATATCTAATGAAGTAGTTGTTGCTAACAGTACTACACTTGTAAAAACTGCAAGAATAACCGAAGGTCTTGTAAACCCAAGATATATCGCATTTTATGGTGAAAAGGCCTATGTGACATGTTGGGGTAATGCTCAGTCCGATACAGATGATTATATTGCAGTAATTGACCTTTCTACTAATGCGGTAACAGGAAATATTCCTGTAGCAGTAGGTATAGAGAAAATCATAACGATTGGCGATAAGTTATATGTTGCTCATAAAGGAGGTTATGGCGATAATAATTTAGTGTCTGTTGTAAATCCAGCAACAAATGCTGTAGTAACTATCGAAGTAGGAGATGTACCTAATGCTATGGTTGAAAAAGGAGGCTTTTTATATGTAATGTGCGGTGGTAGACCTTCATGGTCTGGTGCTGGAGAAAGTTCAGGAAAACTTGTAAAAATAAACCTTGCAGATAACACTATTGCTGAGGCATTAACGTTCTTTGGTGTTCAGCATCCTTCAGGACTTGGAGTGAATGGGAATGATTTATATTATACAATAGGTGCAGACATATACAAAACAGATATTGCAGCTGCTACATTGCCTGTAGCGCCGTTATTTTCTATAGAGCCTCAGGGAGTATATGGTATTTATGGATTTGATGTAATAGACGGTAAACTTTATATTGGTGACGCAGGAGGTTTTGTAGCTCCGGGTGTTGCTCATGTTTATACAGCGGCAGGAGCGCACGTTCAAACCTATACTGTAGGTATTTCACCAAACGGATTTTACAAATCAGTTCAGACTGTTACAGGTACAGTTGATGTAAATAAACTAACTGTTTCTGTATATCCTAACCCTGTTTCAGAAGTTTTATATGTTAATACAGATAAACAGGCTGAAGTAAGAATATTTGATATTGCAGGAAGAATAGTAGCAAATGAGAACTACACCGCTTCTGGAATCAATGTTTCGGCTTTACCAGCAGGTACTTATTTTGCAGAGATTACTGTAGAAAATGCAAAAAGCATTAAACAAATTGTAATCCAGTAATGATTAAAAATTTCATATATATCTGTTTGCTTACAGCTTCAGTATCTCATGCGCAGCTTTCTTATCCGCCAAATGCAGATACAGAAGGTACAACGGCTATCAGCCAAAACAGTAATGTTTTTGTAGCTTGGGCTACAGGTGTTGAGGTTGTAAGAGGATATATTCAGATATCAGATCCGTCAATAGTACATATGGGGAGTAATAAAGCTAGTTATGGTGTACCTGCCGATGCGATTGGTATACCTGATCTTGGCGCTGTTAGCCTTGGTGATGCCGGTACTGCAATTGTAACATTTGCAGCACCAATAACTAATGGCCCTGGTTATGATTTTGCGGTTTTTGAAAATGGTAGTAATACCTTTCTTGAGTTAGCTTTTGTTGAGGTTAGTTCTGATGGTGCTAATTTTTTTAGGTTTCCGGCGCACAGCGAGACACAAACCGATACATCTATAGGTGGGTTTGGAGCCTTAGATGCACGAAATCTTAATAATCTGGCAGGTAAGTATAAGGCAGACTACGGAACACCTTTTGACTTAGATAATATACCGGATAATTTATTATTAGACAAAAGCAGGATTACGCACGTTAAATTAGTTGATGTTGTAGGTTCTGTAGAAGCTCAATATGGTACTACTGACAGCTTGGGGAATTTAATAAATGATCCTTATCCTACGCCTTTTTATTCGGGAGGATTTGATCTTACCGGTGTAGGTGTCATTAATCAGGGAACACTTAGCACTGATGATTTTAGTGCAGTACAGTTTACGGTTTATCCTAACCCTGCAAATGAGGTGCTTACTGTTTCTTTAGTAAATGAAGATGCAGCCAGCATAACACTATATGATGTGTCTGGCAGAAAAGTACTGGTAAGTTCATTGTCAGGATCACAAAGCTTTGATATATCTACTTTAAATGCAGGAATCTATTTTGTAGAAATAGCTACAAAAAATGTCCGCAATGTAAAGCAGGTTATTATCAAATAATTTGATACTATTTAAATAATAAAAAAGGCTTCCGTTGGGAAGCCTTTTTTATTTATTGTAAGTTTTTAATTAGATTGAGAGAACCTTCAGGTATTTCGTCAAGATACATTTCTGTACCAAAACGGCGCATACTTTTAGAGTCTTTTATATTGATGAATTGTTTCGATTCTTTAAACCTTCCAGCGCGTCCTGTTCCGGTAATTGCCGCAATAGCTTCTGCAAGAAGAGGTTCATTCACTGTACCAATAACGCCAAGGTTAGCAATATCTTCTTTATGCTGGATATCCGGAGCTATACCCGAGCTGTATTCTCCAAAACCTGTTTTGTTTACTGTTCTTAATACAATAGGCTGCATGGCATATCTATGGCTGCCGTCACGTCCTTTCTTGGAAAAATCGGGAGAATCATATAAAGTAACCGATCCTACATTTTTACCAACAGTAGTGTCGCCAATAACCGTAACACCTATATAAGGTTTAAGACAGTTAATAACAAGTTCACTTGCAGATGCTGTGGATCCTGTAGCAAGAATATACACCCTGTTTAAGTTTAGGTGATTTATGGCTGTGCCGTTACTCAGTTGTGTAGAAAACAGGTTTAGTAATGATGCAGCATTATTTTCTTCATAATATTTTTGCAGCTTTGAGTTCCATTGTTGTTTCGCAAATACCTGCCCATTAAATTGTCCGGTTATCATACTGCCAAGATAGGCTGCAGTCCTCACAGACCCACCTGAGTTATAACGAAGATCAAGTACAAGTTCGTTTACTCCCTGAGATGCTAATTGTGCAAAAGCGTCATTAAGGTTAGTGTCATAATTACTGTAAAACCCATTGTACATAAGATAACCAATAACATGGCTGCCTTCATTGAAGACCTTTATATCATACACGGGGTTTTCGGCATATTCTTTTTTAATAAGCGCTACTTCCTGACCATTTGGAGTGATTACACCATCATTATAATCAGCAAGATTAAGAGTGTATGAGTCGGTACCTAAAAGTCCCTGGTAGTTGCTGGCTGTAAGTGTTGTGCCATTTATTGCATAAAAAATATCACCCCTTTTTATATTTTTTGTAGCTGCATCAGTACCCGGGAGTACATAGCGTACATAACCAAATATTGTGGTTTTAGATTCATCGGCGTATACCAGGCCAAACTCGATACCATTGCTTGTAGAAACTCCTTGTAAAACATTTTCTAAAACACGGAAATCTGAAAATAGTACACTAAATCTGTCGGCATTGCTACCATCAGGGAATTTTCTGTATAGTAAACTTTCAAAAAGACTTTCGGGCGAAGCGTAGCTTTCCAGGAACGAGTTAAGATTTTGCTGTGTTGCAAAACGATCGTCGGCAAGGTTAGGTACATCTTGCTGCCATAAATAATAAAGGTTAAGTCCCTTCCATATAAAGTCGTTCACAGGAACTGCATTGTCATCCATGTCTTCACAGCTTTGGAAAGCAAGTGCGCCCAATACAAGGGATGCCAGAAGTATTTTTATCTTTTTCATTTAGAGGTTTAAATAATAATAGAACGTAAATTTAATTATTTTTATATTCCTTGTAACAAAAATTACTACTATTCGTCTTCCTTTTATAAACCAATAACAAACCCTAAGACCAGTTATGAATCAATCAGATTTCATAAAAGTCATTTCTCCTTTTAAAGACCGGGTATTCCGGTTGGCAAAACGGCTCCTTGTGAGTACCGAAGAGGCAGAAGATGCAACGCAGGAAGTTTTGGTCAAGCTGTGGAATAATAAGAATAAGCTTGAAGCTTATTCGAGTGTAGAAGCCCTGGCTATGACCATGACAAAAAATTACTGCCTGGACCAGTTAAAGTCCAAACGGGCGACAGAGATGCGTATAGTTCATTCGAATTATACCGACAGGCAGCCGGGACTGCAGCAGCAGACCGAAGACAGGGACAGCTGGCAATGGGTAGAAAAGATCATTGAAAAGCTGCCAGAACAACAAAAGTTAATCCTGCAGATGAGGGATATAGAACAATATGAATTTGAAGAGATCGCTAAAATAATGGACATGAATGAGACTGCCGTAAGAGTGGCACTCTCCAGAGCAAGAAAAGCGTTACGGGAAGAACTTACAAAAACACACAGCTATGGAATTAAAAGCAATTGAAAAACTACTGGATAGATATTTTGAAGCCGAGACTAGTACGGCCGAAGAGAAAGAACTGAGAACTTATTTTTCTTCACCTAATGTGGCGCCGCATTTGGAGCATTACAAATCTTTGTTTGGATATATATCGCAGGCAGGATCACAACAGTTTGAAAAATCGATACCATTAAAAACCAAAAGGCATTATGCAGCATGGATATCGATAGCAGCAAGTGTTGTGCTATTGTTCGGGATGTTTACATTTTTTAACACGCAGCAGCCTTCTCAGGAAGATTTAGGAACTTATGACGATCCTGAAGTAGCTTTTAGGGAAACGCAGAAAGCACTTAATATGCTGTCTCAAAATGTAAATGTAGGCGTAGGTAGTATGCATTATATTGGAGAGTACGAAAAAACAAGAAAAACAATCTTTAAAAAATAAAACAATGAAAAAGTTTATAATCACCCTGGTATTGGCAATCGCGCCATTTGTTACCTTTGCGCAGAGCACTGCATTTAGTAAATTTGAAGATGTAGATGGTATAGAAAGCCTAACCATTAGTAAAGACATGTTTGATATGGTTAGCACTATGAAAGTATCTACTGATAGTGAAAAATCAAAGATGACTATGGATCTTATAAAAGGTATGGATTATCTTAAAGTATTTTCTACTTCACAAAGAAAGTACAGAAAAGAAATAAAAACTGCAGTAACAGATTATTTAAAGTTAAACAGGTTAGAGCAGTTAATGAGCTTTACCAATGAAAAGGCTAAGATTAAAATCTATGTGAATAAAGGAGACGATGCATCCATCATTAAAGAAGGTTTAGTGTTTATTGAAGATGAAGACGACAAAGGAGTAGTGCTTTTATCTTTTACAGGCAACATAAACCTTAAAGATGCAGAGAAACTAAAAGACCTTAAAGACTTTAGATAAACAAAACACACCAAAAACAAAATATTTTTAAAACAGAACAAAAATGAAAAAGTTTATAATAACCCTGATGTTAGCCATTTTACCCTCATTGTTTTTTGCCCAGACAACAGCGTTTGATAAGTTTGAAAAAGATGGTGTAGATGCTGTTATCGTTAATAAGAAGATGTTTGAACTAATGGGTAATGTAAAAATGGACCCTAAAGATAAAAATGCCCAGCAATACCTTAACCTTATTAAAAAGCTGGATAATCTTAAAGTGTTTACCACAACAAGCAGTAAAATTGTTGGAGAGATGAAAGGCACTGTCGAAGCCTATTTAAAAAAATATCCGTTAGAAGAACTTATGCGTATTAATGAAGATGGAAAAACGATTAAGATATATGTAAAATCCGGGGCTACATCTTCGCAAGTAAAAGAGCTGCTAATGTTTATAGAGGGTGGCGGACCCAAATCAAGTACTGTATTAATGTCGCTTACCGGAAACTTTGACCTTAGTGAAATATCATTCCTTACCGATTATATGAAAATTCCGGGTGGGATAGAACTTAAAAGAGCAGCTAAAAAATCGTAATTATGAAACGTAATCTATATTTATTAGGACTTGTAATGCTGTTATTTGTCTCTTGCGACCAGAAACCTACACTGCAAAAGTATTTTGTAGAGAAAGGAAATGCGAAAGACTTTATGACAGTAGATATTGCACCAAGCTTTATTAAAACCGATGGGCTTAAATTATCTGCAGATGAGCAGGCGGCACTTAAATCGCTGCATAAACTAAATGTCCTTGTTTTTCAGAGAAACAAAACAAATGAAAAAGAATATGATACTGAAAAAACAGCCGTTAAAGCGCTTTTGAAATCAGATAAATATGATGAACTGATGAAAGTGAATAGCGGAGACGGAGGTTTGTCTGTAAATACTAAAGGAGAAGGAGAGCATATTGAAGAGTGCGTATTGTTCTTACACGGAAAAGAGAATGGTTTTGGAGTGATAAGAGTAATGGGCGAAAATATGACACCTAATAATGTAATGACGATAGTGGGGTTGTTGCAAAAAGCAAATTTAGATATATCTCAGCTTAAACCCCTACAGGATATGTTGAAAGAGAAATAAAATATAATTCGTTAAAAATGAACATCCCTGAAGAATAGTCTTCGGGGATTTTTTGTTTTTATTAGATAGGGGAATTAAGTATTTGCATTAATTTATTTCGGTTTACTGTTTTCTTGTTCTTTTCCTTTTTTGGCTGTAGACTTTCTAGTAATTATCTTAAATAATAGTGTTTACTGCTTTGGAGGTGAATTATTAAAAAGCCTATAATAACCCGTAAAAAGTTACGAAATCGTATATATAACGTTTAGTTTTAGAGTTTTGTGCTAACTTGCTCATAACTAAAGTTTTTTTTATCAAAAAAATGTGTACCTTTGCACCTTCAAAAAAATACAGATGGCATCCATAAGAAACATTGCGATTATTGCTCACGTTGACCACGGTAAGACTACACTGGTTGACAAAATCATGTACCATTGCCAATTATTTCGTGAAAACGAAAATACAGGTGATCTGATCCTTGACAATAATGACCTGGAGCGTGAAAGAGGTATTACTATTACTTCTAAGAACGTTTCGGTAACTTATAAAGGAACTAAAATCAATATTATTGATACCCCAGGTCACGCCGATTTTGGTGGTGAAGTAGAACGTGTACTTAACATGGCCGATGGTGTTTGCCTTTTGGTTGATGCTTTTGAAGGCCCTATGCCTCAAACGCGTTTTGTACTACAAAAAGCTATCGACCTTGGTCTTAAGCCTTGTGTGGTAATCAATAAAGTAGATAAAGAAAACTGTACTCCAGAGGAAGTTCACGAAAAAGTGTTCGACCTTATGTTTGAACTAGGAGCTAAAGAATGGCAGCTGGATTTCCCAACTGTTTACGGTTCTGCAAAAAACAACTGGATGAGTGATGACTTTAGAGTTATTACTGATAATATTGAGCCACTTCTTGACATGGTACTTGCGCACGTTCCTGCTCCTAAAGTATCTGAAGGTACACCTCAAATGCTTATCACATCATTAGACTTCTCAGCATTTACCGGACGTATCGCTATCGGTCGTTTAGAAAGAGGCGTTTTAAGAGAAGGTATGCCAATTTCTCTTGTAAAAAGAGACGGTACAGTTATAAAATCAAGAATTAAAGAATTACATACTTTTGAAGGTCTTGGCCGTAAAAAAGTACAGGAAGTAATTGCCGGAGATATTTGCGCGATTATTGGTGTAGAAGGTTTTGAAATTGGTGATACTATCGCTGATTTTGAAAATCCGGAAGCATTACAAACAATTGCTATCGATGAACCAACAATGAGTATGTTGTTCACGATCAATGATTCACCATTCTTTGGTAAAGAAGGTAAATTTGTAACATCGCGTCACATCAGAGACCGTTTAACAAAAGAATTAGAGAAAAACTTAGCGATGAAGTTAGGTGAAACTGATTCTGCTGATAAATTCATGGTTTTCGGTCGTGGTGTATTACACTTATCGGTTCTTATCGAAACAATGAGAAGAGAAGGATACGAATTACAAATTGGTCAGCCACAGGTTATCATCAAAGAAATTGATGGTAAAAAATGTGAGCCAATTGAAGAATTAACAATCGATTTACCGGAAAACCTTTCAGGTCGTGCTGTTGAATTTGTTTCTATCCGTAAGGGAGAAATGCTTTCAATGGAAGCTAAAGGTGAGCGTATGATCGTGAAATTTAATATTCCTTCACGTGGTATCATCGGTTTAAGAAACCAATTGCTTACAGCTACTGCAGGTGAAGCAATCATGTCACACCGTTACATAGGTTACGAACCATACAAAGGAGAAATTCCTGGACGTAACAACGGATCATTGATCTCTATGGAAAATGGTAAAGCTATTCCATATTCAATCGATAAATTACAGGATCGTGGTAAATTCTTCATTAGTGCTAATGACGAAATTTATGAAGGTCAGGTTATTGGTGAAAACAGCCGTAGTGATGATATGACTGTGAACGTAACTAAAATGAAAAAACAATCTAACGTACGTTCTTCAGGAAATGATGAAAAAGCAAGGATTATACCTCCTATGATTTTTACATTAGAAGAAGCATTAGAGTACATTCAGAAAGACGAGTATGTAGAGGTAACGCCTAAGAGCTTACGTGTACGTAAAATCTACCTGACTGAAACAGACAGAAAACGTTTTAAATTCTAATTAGAATTTAGTACTATACTATAAAAAGTCCCGCCAATGGCGGGACTTTTTTTGTTGTATGACAATTCTTATATGTGAAGCTTGCGGATTTTTTTAATTTGTATGTAAAATATCACAAAAAAAATATCCAGTGTTTGCTGGGGTTTTAAGGCTGTTGGCTAAAATGTGCGGAAAACCCGTAATTAAGTTATATAATAAATATTTATTATTGCGTTGATAACAAGAAAGTTGCTTTGTGTTATTTGCTTGTTTATTAACCAATAACTATATATTAACGTATGAAAAAACACCTTAAAAAGTTACGGCCTTTGCTGCTGCTTACTACTTTGTTCCTGCTCACAAACTGCCAGGAAGAACTCGAGGAGAGCAAACCTGCAGTACAGCAAAAAAACGGATCGAAATACACTATCCTTACGGGGGAGGCGGCACGAGCCAAAAAAGCAGAACTGCTTATTAAACTGAATAATGATGGAGGCAGAGGACTCTCTAAGCTCCAGAATGTATTAAAAGGAGGAAGTACAGATCCTGCCTTTCGCCAATTGATGGATATAAAAGAATATATCGATGATAGCGAAATATTTAAAGTTGAACAGGCTAATGGTAATATAAATTATACCTATAGGGTAAACATGCCTGATGTTGGTGATAACAAATTTTACAACCTGGTAGTTAAAACTGCCGGTGCAGCCAGCAAAACCGTGCTGCTAACCTATAATTTAAGTAAGGAATTTGCCGAAGAATATCAAAATAGCAGTGATATTTTACATTTTTCCGGAGAAATCGAATTTGATGTTGTGGCGATGAGTGATGATTTTCCTTGTGAGGATGAACCAAATAAACCGACACCCGTAAGTGGTGGAGGCATTGGTGCCGTTGGTGGTGGAGGCGGGGGCGGAAATGGAGGCGGCGGGAGCGGTGATGGGATTGACGGACCTATTAATCCAGGTAATTCGGGCGTTCCTTATAATCAGCTTTTAGTAAATATTAAAATGATGGCGTTGAAATTTATGACAGTTAAATCATCTTCTATTGAAGTTGGGCCAATAGAGGGTGGAATTGACGGAGGAGGAACTATACCGGGAACTTTCCCGGGAGTGTTTGATCGCTACATAATAAAAACCCCGAGTGTAAATGGCGAAACTGACCCATGTGGGGATGGCGAGGATATAGGGGTGTTGGCTCAGCAGAAAATCCATGAAGATAACTGTGATGAGCTTAAAAAATTTGCTCAGAATGCAAAAAATTTAGCATCTTTAAATAATTTAAAAACTACTGCTGATAACAAAAAAGAAAATGGTTATAGTTATAGTGATAATAAAGATCCGGAAGTGCTAAAAAGCGACCCTAGGTCAGAATTTCTAGTTCTTGTGCCTTCTGGAGGATTAATTTATGGTGCATCACATGATCATCCCAATCCTCTAACGACAGAATTTATGCCAATGTTTTCGGTGTCAGATATTTATATGTTAGCTGTTATGGCTATCAGGTATCAGGGAGGATTTAAAAATTATAGTAAATTTATCTTTACATTAACGGTTCAGACAGGACCTTCAAGTACAGAAACTTTTGCATTAAAAATTGATAATTGGCAGGCATTTAGTTTTTTTGCAAACAATTATTATGCAATGACTAATGAACAAAAAAAATCATTAGGTGATGAGTTACAGACATCGTATTCAACACTTGGTAAATATGATGGTACAAATAGTTATCTAAAATTATTGTTTAAATTTATGGAGAAGCAGAATATAAATGGTGTAAGCATTTATAAAGCAGAGCAGAATCTATCTAATTGGACAAAAATGTCTTTTGATAAAATAAATAAAGTAATTAAAGAAATTCCCTGTAAATAAAAAGGCTATGAAAAAAATAAATTTTATAATACTAATTTTATTCACAATGCTTTGTAAAGCTCAAAGTCCAGTAAAATCTTTATATGATGATAGGGATATAAATGGTGCTTATTATAAAGATATCTATAACGATTTTGATAAATTTATTGGTACCTGGAAATATACTAATGGTTCAACATCTTTAACAATCACCCTACAAAAAAAAGTACAATACCATAAATTTTTTAGTAATGGAGATGATTATTATTTAGATGTAATGGTGGGGGAGTATAAGTATATTGAAAATGGAGTAGAAAAAATTAATACGCTTCCTTTTCTTTTTCAAAATTTCGATGATCCTTACAAATATAATATTGCAGGATCTCTTATTGCCCGTCCAAATTCTATATATTGTTTAGGTTGTGGTCCTAATGATAGAAAATTGGTATTACAATTTAGTGACCCAACTAGGGAAATTGAAGGTTATGAACCCCAGATGATGTTTCAGCGTGCGGATAGTGGAGGAGTACAGAAGTTAAAATTAATATTTAGGACTATCTCCGGTATGATCGTTGAAGAAGGGGTAGAGCCTCCTTATAGTGAATATACAGTACCTTTTGGAGAATATCTTTTAGTGAAGCAATAAATAATAAATGGCTGCTTTAACAGGCAGCCTTGTTTTCATTATGAAACGATTAATTTTATTTTTAATAATACTTCCTTTTTGGAATTGTAAAGCACAATCTCCTATTAAATCACTTTATAATGACCCTCAAGAGGAAAACGGTGCTTATTACAAAGATTTTAATAATGAGCTAGATACATTTGTAGGGACTTGGAAATATACTAATGGTTCCACATCATTAACAATCACTCTTAAAAAGAAAGTGATGCAGTTTTTTAGTGATGGGGATGTTAATTTCTACGAAGATATTCTTATTGGAGAATATAAATATATTGAAAATGGAGTGGAAAAAATTAATACGCTTTCTCAATTATTAGTTGATAAGAATCCTTATAAATATAATATTGTTGGAAATATTTTCTATGAAAAAACAAATAAAAACCTGCAAACTAATTTTAGTGATCCAAACAGAGAAATACAGGGCATGACTCAGGCTATGTTTTTTGATCATGTTAATAATGATCCTCAAAAATTATTTTTAACGTTTAAAATGATGGAAGGGCCTTACACCGTAAACGATGAGCCACTGCCTTATACCAGTTATACAGTTCCATTTGGAGAGTATCTTTTAGTGAAGCAATAATATAAATGGCTGCTGTAACAGGCAGCCTAGTTTTCGATATGAAGCAGTTGTTTTTAATAGTAGTTATAATGTTGGGCTTCGGCTGTAAAGCACAAACAACAATTATGTCACTTTATGATGACACAGATATAAATGGTGCCTATTATAAAGATATCTATAACGATTTTGATAAATTTATTGGTACCTGGAAATATACTAATGGTTCAACATCTTTAACAATCACCCTACAAAAAAAAGTACAATACCATAAATTTTTTAGTAATGGAGATGATTATTATTTAGATGTAATGGTGGGGGAGTATAAGTATATTGAAAATGGAGTAGAAAAAATTAATACACTTCCTTTTCTTTTTCAAAATTTCGATGATCCTTATAAATATCATATTGCGGGATCTCTTATTGCCCGTCCCAATTCTGTATATTGTTTAGGTTGCGGACCTAACGATAGAAAATTAGTTTTAGGATTTGTTGATCCAAATAGATCTATACCAGGTTATGAGCCTGAAATGATGTTTCAACGTGTGGATAGTGGTGGGGTACAAAAGTTAAAATTGATATTTAGGACTACTTCAGGTATGATCGTTGAAGAAGGGGTAGAGCCTCCTTATAGTGAATATACAGTTCCTTTTGGAGAATATCTTTTAGTGAAGCAATAAATAACTGGCTGCTGTAACAGGCAGCCTTACTCATTTTATGAAACAACTAATTTTATTTTTAATAATACTTCCTTTTTGGAATTGTAAAGCACAAACGCCTGTTAAATCACTTTATAATGATTCTAGAGAATTAGATGGGGCTTATTATAAGGACTTTAATAATCAACTAGATACATTTGTAGGGACTTGGAAGTACACTAATGGTACAACATCTTTAACAATTACACTTATAAAAAAAGTGATGCAACCATTAATGGATGAAAGCATCAGTTATTATGAGGATATTATTGTTGGGGAATATAAATATATTGAAAATGGAGTGGAAAAAATTAATACGCTTCCTCAATTATTGGTTAGTAAAGATCCCTATGAATATAATATTGTTGGAAATATTTTCTATGAATCAACAAACAAAAATTTGCAAACTAATTTTAGGGATCCAAACAGAAAAATACAAGGTATGACGCAGGCAATGTTTTTTGATCATGTTAATAACTACCCTCAAAAGCTGTTTTTAACTTTTAAAATGATGGAAGGGCCTTATACTGTAAACGATGAGCTCTTGCCTTACACTAGTTATACAGTTCCTTTTGGAGAGTATCTTTTAGTGAAGCAATAATATAAATGGTTGCTGTAACAGGCCGCTTTTTTTTCAGGATTAGCGTATCAACGAAAAATGCCCTTTAACGGTTCTTCCGCTGTCTAATTGCACTACATACCAATAATCGGTAGAAGGGAGCTTAAAGCCCTTGTGTGTGCCATCCCAGCCTAATCCTTTTGGGTTTACATCAGCTAATAATTTGCCATAACGGTCAAATATATAAATCTTACTGTTGCTGTAGAAAAAAGCATTAATACCTATAATGTTCCAGGTCTCGTTTACTCCGTCGCCATTAGGGGTAAAGAATTTTGGTATGGACAGTACAGAGATCTTTTGTGGTACTACGCCGCAGCCCTTGGTGTCATATACATAAACGGTATGTGTGCCTGGGGTAACATTCTCAAACAGGTTAGACTCCTGATAAGGTCCGTTAGGTTTATCAAGACTGTAAAGGTAAGTAGTACCTGCGTTGGCAGTTGAGCTTGTTATTACAGTTACTGTATTGTTATCGCGCAGGTCGTTAATTATAATATCATCAATGGCAGCGATATTGGATGCTGTTACTGTAATGGTTTTTGAAGTACTGCAGCCCAGGCTGTTTGTTACGGTTACTACATAAACTCCCGGAGTATTTACCTGTATTCTTGGTGTGGTTTCTCCTGTAGACCAGCTGTAAGTATATCCAGGAACAGGGGTTTCTAAGGCTTCCAGAGTTATAAACTCTTTTGTATTAAGGCATACAGTAGCATTGGCGGTACTACTAACTACAGGACTGGATAATGTTTGTATCTGGAAATTAACGGAGGTATAACACTCCGGGTTTACAACACTCTGTATACGGGCATATATGGTTTGCGGATCGCTAATATTATTGTATGCCGTATCGTTTAGCGAAGCGGTATTGGCATCGGCATTTGCCTGTGTGTTGAAATACTTTACTTCATAGTTGGCAGCATTTTGTGCTCCCAGTATAACAGGGGTGTTATTAGAGAGGTTAAATGCTGTGACCCTGTTATTATCCGGGTCGCATTCTTTAAGAGTGTTTGGTGTATTGGCAACCGGCGCTGGAGTAATACTAAAATCGGCACTTACTACAGTAACCTGCCCTTGCCGCATAATCGATGCGGTTACCGTATAATTACCGGCAGCTGTATATATGCGCGTGGGATTTATAGCTGTAGAAGCGGGGCTGCCATCGCCAAAATTCCATGAAATACTGTCGAAAACATCAGTATTATTGTTAAGCGCAAAGCTGGTTGCATTGCCAAAACATTTATGGGTTACTACTATATTGGTGAAAAAGTATGAGGTTATAAAGGGCGGAAGGCCAAAAAAACAAATGCCTGTTCCCAGATTAATTTCGCCCGGCATGTAATTGCACAATGCTCCGTCTTCTTCAGGATCATTGATTACATCGAGTATTTTCGAATTAACAACAGCTTTGTATATCTTTCCGTTTGGGCCAAGCTGCAATGTTCCTGCCTGATTTGTATTTTGTATTAATACATCTGATCCCGGAATGTCGTTACTCAAAAGGTCATACTGATGTACTCCGCCAAAACCGGAAGTTGAATTGTTATAAGTAACATATAGTTTTTTTGACTTTGGAGAGAACTCTACACCATATGGCATTGTATCTGTACTTATAGCAATAGGGGAAGAGAGGAGCCCGGTTAGGTCATTAAAATTATAAAGATAAACGGTGCCATTTTCTTCTGTAGATCCTTCAATAGTGGCTACTTGGGTATGTGCTATCGCTATTTTTTTACCATTTGGTGATGCTTTTATACATCCAATAGCGTTTCTTCTATAACCTGAGGTAGGTATAAGAGGAGCTAATTGAGTCACTATAGGTGTAAGGTTTACGCCAGCTGCTGTGATTTCGAAGGCATAAAATTTATCTATAAACTGTGTAATTACCCAATATCCTGTACCATTGCTTTTTCTGACCGAGGTAATTTTTTCTGAGCACTTGTATTTGATTTCTTCAGTATCAGTAGGATTGTAAGTGACTAAATGTACATTACGGGTGGTAATATCTCCAATGCTTCCGTTGCTTCCTGCCAGAGAAAGATCTACGATAGAATAATTAAGTCCGTTGTTAAAGCCGTCGTCCTCTAAAGGTACGCTGCCGCCTTCAGTATAAGTCCCTGTAAACTGGTTAGGGTATACTTCTGCATTTTGCTGATGGGGTTCGTCTACAGTAAAAATATAGTAGAGGTTTGGATTGTTTTTGTTGGGAACTATTATTGCAGATTGTGTACTGGATGGGTCTCCTAAAAGACCTGTACCCGCCGGATAGTTTCCATTTGGCATTATTGTATTGTTTCTATCCCAAACGTTTCTGCCGTCTGTGTAAAAAAGGAGATTACCATTAACATCGGATATTGAACTGCATCCTTCATTTGTGGCTATGGCATTACCGGGTAGTATATTTACACTGCCATCATCTTCAAAATGGATACCTGCCGAAACGCCAAAAACCCAGTTGTTTGCTTCTTTTTGCGCAAATAAAGTAAGTGTAGAAAGGAGAAGGAGTAGTTGGGTAATCTTTTTCATAACAAAGCAATAGTTTCAAAGTTAAGGTTTTTATCTCAACAGGGAAAAGTGTGCTTTAAATTCTTTAGTTACAGATATGTCTCCAATGATCTCTTTGTAGGTTACTGTAAACCAATAATCTGTTGCAGGAAGATTTTCGCCATTGTATGTTCCATCCCAGCCATCACCTACTGCGCTTATTTGCTTTAAGAGTTTACCATAGCGGTCAAAAATATAGATCTTGGCATCAGGCTGATTTAATCCAATGATGTTCCAGGTATCACGGAAGCCATCGCCGTTTGGTGTAAAGAAGTTAGGGTAATCGATAATATTTGCTCCAATAATGACAAGATCTTCGCAAGGATTGTCAGTTTTCGTATCTCTTACTGTTATGCTGTGTTCACCCGGAGAAACATTGTTAAATACTGGCGAATCCTGCCATGGGCCTTCATCAAGTTTGTATTGGTATACGCCATAACCATCTACATCTACCGTAATAGTTTGATTATCGCTGAAGGCGTTACTTACATAATAACCAACTCCTATTTTGGTTGCCGGACTGCTTAGTAGCACTTCTGCAGACACTTCTGCCGATGCACAGTCATTAGTAGTTTTAGCAATTACACTATAGATACCAGGCTCATCCACAATTAATGATGCTCCTGTTTCTCCTGCTATAACAATACCGTCTTTTTTCCATACAAAGCTGTGGTCTGTTGCATCAAGGCCTGTAGTGATCTCATAGGTGCGTAACACTTCATTAGTCTGCTTATCAATACAGATCGTTCCGCCCTGTATCTTTGGTTCCGGCAGTTGCTCCACTACAATATCAAAGCTGGTTATATCGTGGCATTTACTTACCGTGCTCATATTGGTTACGCGCACCCAGATCGTTTGGCCTGGTGCAATGGTGTTGATAAATGTTGTTGGGCTGGTGATCGGGTTTTTCCCTTGTGGGAACATATCGGATTCGATATCTGCATCTGCCTCACTAAGGTGATAGGTAACTTTGTATTGGTTTGGGTTTTGCGCTCCCAATACTTCAGTTTCTACTATGGTAAGGTCAAAGTCAGTGAAACCATCATTAACTCCGTCATTATCACAAGCGAATAATGGTGTTTTTGTGATTACTATTGGATTAGCGATAGCTGCCTTTTCTACAATTAACTGTAAAGGCTTGGTAATAGTACAGCCTGTAGCATTATTGGTGACCATCACTAAAATGGTCTGGCTGTTTGGAACTACATTGGTGTACAGCCTTGGAAGTGCTGTTCCTGCATCAAGTGCTGCCTGGTCAAAATAGAATTCGATAGTATAGTCTGCCGCTGAATTATTAC